>NZ_CP170547.1:0-1229340 GCF_042695135.1 Epilithonimonas sp. UC225_85 | reverse complement strand
TTTATCAATCTCCGTATCGCCGATGGCAGACGAAATAAACCAGGTTTCATACCCACTTGGCGGAAGATAAATTCCTTGCTCCAAAACCTGATGAAATAAGTTATTAAATATCCCGATATCAGAATTATTAACTTCATTAAAATTGCTTACAGAAGCGACGTTGAAAAAAATCGACATCATACTTCCTTTTCTGTTGATTCTGTGTTTGATTCCTTTTTCGTTCAGGATTTTACCAATTTCAAAATCTAAGGTTTCCGTTGTTTTATCTAATTTTTTGTAGAAATCCGGATCTTGTTTTATCAATTGTAGAGTTTTGAGTCCTGCTCTCATTGCTAAAGGATTCCCGCTCAGAGTTCCGGCCTGGTAAACATTTCCTCTCGGCGAAAGATAATTCATAATCTCGTTTCGTCCCGCAAAAGCACCAACCGGCAATCCGCCGCCAATTACTTTTCCGAAAGTTACCAAATCAGCTTTCACGTTCAATAATTCCTGAGCACCGCCAAATGCCAATCGGAAACCGGTCATCACCTCATCAAAGATCAATACCGTTCCATTCTCATCACAGATTTTTCTAAGATTCTGAAGGAAGTTATTTTCCGGCAAAATGCAGCCCATATTTCCGGCAATTGGTTCTACAATGATCGCAGCGATCTGCTCAGGATTAGATTTGAAAAGATCTTCAACCTGTTCAAAATTATTGTATTCTGCAAGCAAAGTATCTTTTGCTGTCCCCTGCGTTACACCCGGAGAATTGGGGCTTCCAAATGTTGCAGCGCCACTTCCCGCCTGAATCAAAAACGAATCTGAGTGTCCGTGGTAGCAGCCTTCGAACTTGATGATCTTTTCTCTTCCTGTATAACCTCTTGCCAGGCGAATCGCACTCATACAAGCTTCGGTTCCGGAAGAAACCATTCTGATCTGGTCGATATTCGGGACGTTTTCTACGATATATTTTGCAATTTCCGTTTCCAGTTCCGTTGGTGTTCCGAAAGAAAATCCTTTCTCAGCCTGAGATTTCAGAGCTTCCAAAACTTCTGGATGGGTATGTCCCAAAATGGCAGGTCCCCAGGAATTGATGTAATCGATGTAAGTTCTGTCGTCTTCGTCTGTGAGATAAGCACCTTTCGCAGATTTCATAAAAAGTGGAACGCCACCCACAGATTTGAAGGCACGAACCGGCGAATTCACACCGCCCGGAATATATTTGTACGCTTCTTCAAAAAGCGCTGAACTTCTTTGATATAACATTTTAGTTGATAGTTGTTGGTGGTGGTTGATAGTTAATATCTAATTTCTAACATCTAGTTTTTAAACTCTAAGATCTCGGTTTTTTGCTTTGCAGATAAATCAGTTGTCCTGCTTTTGGTTCTTGCCCCGCGTCCATTCTGTTTTTAGAATATAATTTTTTCAGTTTTACACCAAATTTCTGAGCAATATCGTGCATTGTCTCACCGATCCCGGCTTTGTAAGTTGCCGTATTTCCAGATGAATTTTTACCTTCCAGGAAGATGATATCATTCTTTGCCAGTTTAGGACTTTCCAATTCGTTGTACTTCATCAGACGCTTTTCGCTGATCCCGAATTTTTTCGAAATTTCAGAAATATCGGCATCCACTGGCATTACAAAAAATTTCAAACCATCGTTCGGATGATTTTTCACGAGGATATTTTTCAGAAGTGCTGCTTTTGTTTTAGAATCTACGATTTCAGAAATCTGACTTTGCTGCTTTGCGTACGAACCTTGTGTATAATCCACTTTTATGGTTGGCGGCGTCACTTTATCATTCTGTTTTTCCTGACCAAGCTGAGCCATAAAAACTGCATCATTATTCAGTCCGGGATACATTTTCAGGATTGCATAATAGACCTGATCTTTACTTGTATTGTCAAACTCATACAGTTTGTATTTCTCAATCTTATCGATCAGAATATAAGCATACCTCGGATTGGTTGCATAACCTGCTTTTTTCAGACCGTGTGCCCAGGCTCTGTAATCTTTTGGATCCAGGTCAAAAAGTTTTGTGTAATATTTTCTGGTTGCCAGGAAAACCGAATGGTCTTCATAGGATTGCTTTGGATCATCATAAACCCGGAAACATTCATTTGGAGCATCATCCGTATATTTCATCGTTTTCCCCGTCCAGTCTTCCTTGCATTTGATCCCGAAATGGTTTCTTCCCTGTTGTGCAAGAATACTTTGTCCGCCTCCGGTTTCTAAAAGTCCCTGCGCAAGAGTAATACTCGCCGGGATCTTATATTTCTCCATTTCTTCCACTGCATACGGTGCAAATTTCTGGATGTACTGGTCTTCCGTTTTCCAGGTTTGTGCTTTTACAAATCCTAAAACACTTACAAAACCAATCACTAATAACTTTCTCATATTTATTTTTTACAAAATATTTTAATTTTTTCAGGAGCTTAATCCCGCTATCCGCTATATCTTTTTTGTCTTCAAGGTTTTATCATTAATAGAACCTTTCCGTAAAGACAAAAAAGGATGCCGCTACTATCGGGGCTATGGTTTCTATCTATTTTGAAACTTATCTCAAAATAGAAATTTTTCAAAATTAATCAAATCTCTTCCTTTATTTTTTAGCAAGAGATTCGCTCCTTTTATGCCTTGCAATCCTCCGGTATGAAATGCCAATATCTTCGAACTTTTTGGGAAAAATTCTTTTTCTGCCAGTTCAAAAATAGTCTGCATCATTTTCCCTGTATAGATCGGATCCAGCGGAACCTGATATTCCTCAAAGAACCAATTTATAAAACGGACATTCTCATCCGATATTTTACCGTAGCGGTTTTCATCGGCTTCTTTTAATTCAAAATTGTCTTTCCTACTCCACTCTACAATGGTTTTTTCCAGGGAATCATCTCTTACCACTTTTATGCCCAAAACCTTCTGGTGATCTTCTGCAAACCTGGAAATTCCCGCAATTGTTCCGCCGGTTCCAACAGCCGTGCAAAGATAATCAAAATCTTTGGTGTCATTTCCAAGCATATACTGGACACCTTCAACCGCCGATTCATTACTTCCACCTTCCGGAATTATCAGGGAATCTGGATATTTCTTTGAAAATTCTTCGGCTAGTTCTTCTTTATTCTGATAATCTTCTCTTGATACAAAATGAAACTGCATTCCGTTTTTTGAGGCTTCGGAAAGTGTTGGATTTTCCTGCCAGTTATTTTCCAGTTCGTTTCCTCGGATGATCCCGATTGTCGGGATTTCAAACTCTTTCCCGAAAGCAGAAACCGACGCAATATGATTGGAAAACGCGCCGCCAAAAGTAATCAGCAAAGGTTTTTCAGGTTTTGATTCCAGATATTGATTGACATTGAAGAAGAGCTTCCAGAATTTGTTTCCGGAAATTTTTGGATGGATAAGGTCTTCTCTTTTGATAAAAATCTTGATATCAAAATCGGTTTCAATTTCGATAATTGGGATTTTATGTTCCGGGATCTGAAGCATTTTCAAAATTACTTAAGTTTTTGTTTAGTAGAAAATATTTGAACACAAAGCACACGAATATTTAATTAATTCTAATCTTTTAAACTTATAAGTCAACTTCGACAAAATTGGTTATCAAAAAAATTCCTCTCGCAGATTTTTTAGAATGTTCAACCGATCTGAAAAATTTTATTTGGATGACAAAACCCATAGCCCCGATTGCAGTGGAAATCCTTTTTTGCCTGGTCTTCGGTTCTTTTTATCTGGAATGGTCTGCAAAAAAGATTGCAATCTCGTCTAAGGACGAGGCGGGATTAGGCTTCTAAAAATTCTGCAAACAAAAAATCCACCGGGAAAGGTGGATTTTGTATGGATAATGAATCAATTATTTTGTTCTGTCGATGATTCTCTTTACTGCTTTTATGACAGCTTCTGCATCGATCTGATATTTTTTCATCAGTTCTGCAGGCGTTCCTGATTCTCCGAAAGTATCGTGAACGGCCACAAATTCCTGAGGTGTTGGTCTTCTTCTGGCTAAAACTCCGGCGATTGATTCGCCCAATCCGCCAAGGAAATTGTGCTCTTCTGCGGAAACAATTTTGCCTGTTTTTTCTACAGATTTCAAGATAATCTCTTCATCCAAAGGTTTGATCGTGTGTATATTGATGATCTCACAAGAGATGCCTTCTTTCTCCAACTCGTCCGCTGCCAGTAAAGATTCCCAAACCAAGTGTCCGGTTGCAACAATTGTAACGTCTGTTCCTTCCTGCAGCAAAATTCCTTTTCCAATCTCGAAAGGCATATCTTCGGGAATGAAAACCGGAACCACAGGACGGCCAAATCTAAGATAAACAGAACCTTCGTGTGCTGCTGCGGCTAAAGTTGCCGCTTTGGTCTGGTTGTAATCGCAAGGATTGATAACCGTCATCCCCGGAAGCATTTTCATCATTCCGATATCTTCCAAAACCTGGTGTGTTGCGCCATCTTCCCCTAAAGTTACGCCTGCGTGGGAAGCTGCAATTTTTACATTTTTATTGGAATAAGCAATCGATTGACGGATCTGGTCATAAACTCTGGATGTTGCAAAGTTGGCAAAAGTCCCGGCGAAAGGAATCTTCCCGTTGATGGTAAGTCCAGCTGCCAAGCCCATCATATTCGCTTCTGCAATACCAGTCTGGAAAAATCTCTCCGGTGCTTTTTCAATAAATTTTTCCATCTTCAGAGAGCCTATCAAATCCGCGCAAAGTGCGACAACATTTGGGTTGGTATCAGCCAATTCTGCCAAACCAGCTCCGAAGCCAGAACGTGTATCTTTTTTTTCTGTGTATGTATATTTCATTTTGATTGTAGTTGTAACAGATTAATAATCAGCTGGTGCTTCAAGATATAATTGTTTGAAAGCGGTGTCCAACTGCTCGTCATTCGGCGCTTTTCCGTGCCAGGAATGACTTCCCATCATATAATCTATCCCGCTTCCCATTTCTGTATGAAGTAGAATTGCTACAGGTTTTCCGTTTCCGGTTTCTGATTTCGCTTTGTTAAGGATTCCAATAACCGCTTCCAGATCGTTACCGTTTTTTTCTTCCAGAACCAACCAACCGAATGCTTCTAATTTTCCTCTCAAATCTCCTAATGATAATACAACATCTGTATCACCGTCGATTTGTCTTCCGTTATAATCTATGGTTGCGATGATGTTATCTACTTTTTTGGCTGCGCCATACATAAACGCTTCCCAATTTTGACCTTCCTGCAACTCGCCATCGCCGTGAAGTGTGTAAACTAAAGAATCATCTCCATCTAGCTTTTTGCCTTGAGCTGCACCTAAAGCCACAGAAAGACCTTGACCCAAAGATCCTGATGCTACTCTGATTCCTGGCAGACCTTCGTGTGTTGTTGGGTGGCCTTGTAATCTTGAATTCAGTTTTCTGAAAGTTGCCAGTTCTGCAACCGGAAAAAATCCGAATCTTGCCAAAGTACTATAAAACACCGGCGAAATATGCCCGTTGGAAAGGAAGAAAAGATCCTCGTTCTTACCTTCCATTGTAAAAGGTAATTTGTAGTTCAAAACTTCCCCATAAAGTGCTACGAAATATTCTGTGCAGCCAAGAGAACCTCCTGGATGACCGCTGTTTACAGCGTGAACCATTCTTAGAATGTCCCTTCTGATCTGCGTTGAAAGGCTTTTCAACTCTTCGATAGATTTACTCATTTATATAAGATTTACTTTGGTTGCGAAAATACAGATTTTTTATTAGTTAATCCAAGTTGAAGACAACATAAGAAATCAGAACAGAGAATAATTAACAATTTTTAATACCTAAAAATATAAAAACAAAAAACTCCGGCATTTCTACCGGAGTTTTATTTATTTAATAAAGAAGTTTATTTCAGATTGAAATTAAAACCTACGATCACAGCACCCACAGTTTCGTCACCGATACCAGGATGATCATTGTAGTATCCTCTGTCATATTTCCCGGAAATGCTTTGGTATCCTATATATAATTCTCCTGCAGAGATATTATACATGAATTTTGGAACCGCATATAAACCACCGTTTACATTATCATTTGTAGAAATACCATAACCTAAATCTAAACCAACAGCTATCGGCGCACCACTAAATGAATATTTACCGGAAACAGCTACAGGAATAAATCCAAAATCATCACCTTTGATACTTCCTCCAGGATAATCATAACTCTTACCTATAAAATGGGAATATCCTGTTGCAACGCCTAAATCAAAACCTTTTGCAAGATTCCACCTGTAAGCAGCATCCAATCCTAACGTAAAGTCAGAATTGCCAGTTGTAGGCGCACCGATATGAGCACCTAATTTAAATCCTTCCTGTGCCTGTGTAAAGCCAAAAATGGCAATAGCAGCGGCTAAAAAAATCTTTTTCATAGTTTATAAAATTAAATTTTCATTTTATTACTACCAAGATTTGTACCAATCAGAAATTCTATTTTCTCTCGATACTATTGTAAGCCATAATGATCTTTTTCACCACAGGGTGTCTTACCACATCTTCTTCGGTAAGGTGAACGAATCCGATTTCTTCCACGTCTTTCAGAATCGTCATAGATTCTTTGAGTCCGGACTGTTGATTTTTCGGCAAATCGATCTGGCTTGGATCTCCTGTAATGATGAATTTTGCATTCATTCCCATTCTGGTGAGGAACATTTTCATTTGAGAGTGAGTCGTATTCTGAGCTTCATCAAGAATTACAAAAGCCTCATCCAGCGTTCTTCCTCTCATAAATGCCAAAGGTGCTACTTCTATGATTCTTTTTTCCATATAACCTTCCAGCTTTTCATGCGGGATCATATCTCTCAAAGCATCATAAAGCGGCTGCATATACGGATCCAACTTTTCCTTAAGATCGCCGGGAAGAAAACCGAGACTTTCACCAGCTTCTACGGCCGGCCTTGTCAAAATGATCCTTTTGACTTCCTTATCGCGAAGTGCTCGAACGGCAAGCGCAACGCTTGTATAAGTTTTTCCAGTTCCTGCCGGACCGATGGCAAAGACCATATCTTTTTTCTCAGAAACTTTTACCAGTTTTTTAAGATTGGTGGTTTTTGCTTTGATGACTTTCCCGTTTACACCTTTTACAATGATATCCTGATCAAAGACCAATTGTTTTTCGGAATCGTCCTTAAGTTTCAGAAGTGATTCTAATTGTTTTACTTCGAGAGAATTGTGTTTGGAAATGTAATCCGAGACATCATCGAGTTTTTTCTTCAGCAAGTCCAGAGTCTCTCTGTTTCCCATTGCGAAGACAAAATTGTCCCTTCCTGTGATCTTGAGTGTCGGAAAACTGGATTTTATCAGATTGAAATTTTGATTCTGAACACCATAAAATGTTTTGGTGTTTATACCTTCAAGTTCATAATTTATTTCGAACATATATCATATTAGTGGTTAGTCTAACAAATATATGAATAGATTTGATATGATATTAGCCTTTAAAAATTGAATTATATTAAATTTGCAACAAATATCAGAATATGTCAGTTATCACCCTCACTTCAGATTACGGACTTGTGGACCATCGTGTTGCAAGTATGAAAGGTAAAATCCTAAGCTGGAGCGAAGAAGTAAAGGTAGTTGACATCACCCATAATATTACGGCCTATAACCTTTTGCAAACGGCTTACATCGTCCGAAATGCTTACAAATTTTTTCCCGAAGGCAGCATTCACATCATTGCTGTTGATAGCTTTTATCACAAATCGAGGAAGAATATTATCGCTAAAATTGATGGCCATTATTTCATCTCTGCCGATAACGGAATCACAAATCTGATGTTTTTCGATATAAAACCGGAAGCTGTTTATGAAATCACATTGAATAATCGTTTTGATGATAAGGTGATTTTTCCTGCAACGGAGATTTTTGTTCCTGCAGCAATGCATCTTTACAAAGGCGGGCTGCCGGAAGTGATCGGCCGGAAAATTAAAACCATAAAAGATATCTCTTTCCCTAGGGCAATCTATAATGAAGCAGAAAAAATGATTATCGGTGAGGTAATGTATATTGATAATTTTGGGAACGTGGTTTCCAATATCAGCCGGAAGTTTTTTGAAAAATACGCTTCGATCTCTGAAAACTTTACAGTTAAATTCCGGAATATCGTCTTATCAAAAATATTGGATCAATATACCGATGTGGTTACCAACTGGGAAAGGGAACAGGAATTCCACGGGAAATCTTCGGTCATTTTCAATGATGCAGATCTGCTGGAAATTACCATTTATAAAGGCAGCGTCTTGAATGGTGCTTCTTCTCTTTTCGGAATGAGCACAGGCGAAAAGATCTATGTAGAATTTGAATAAAAAAAACCGACATTGCTGTCGGTTTTATACTTAATCTGTTAAAGATTATTATTGCTTGATCAGTTTTTTACTAAAACTGTCATTGTCTGTTTTGATCTTTACAACATAGTTTCCTGTTTTAAGTCTGGAAACATCGAATGTATTTTTAGATAAACTTTCTGCTTCAAATTGTTTTACCAATTTTCCTGAGATATCATAGACTTCAACCGCTTTTATTTTTGAAATTCCTGTCAAAGTGAATTGATTCTTAACCGGATTTGGAGACAATGAAATATCTCTAGAATTTACCACATCCTCTACTGCAAGAGTTGTACAGCTGAAGTTAGCTTTGAAACCAGAAGCAGTTGCGCCAGTACTGGATTTAAAAGTAATGGTAATAGCTCCTGTTGCGTGTGTAGATTCAAAGGCAGGTGGTAAAGTATTTCCACTGATTGTACCTTGGAAAGGAACTCCTGTTGATAAACCATTTCTTACGATGATGTAATCACCGGCATTGATATTAAAATCAGTAAAAGTAATTTTCAGTTTCTGAGAAGGATCATTTGGATAGAATGTTTTTGTCCAGCTCTCATTATTTGAGTAGTTTCCATTTTCTCCTCCGGTATCTGTAACTGTTTTACCACACCAATTGTCACCTGTTAAAATAACCAATGATCTTTGGTATAAAGGAGAACAATCTGTTCCCACTTCTACTTTGTAAAATGCATTAGCCGAAAGATCTGTAATATTAAAAACTTTTGTGTTTGTTGTCCCGGACTTCACAATCGTTCCATCCATTGTTGAAACTCTGTATTTCCACGAAGTAGATGTATTATCTGTAATTGTAACTGTAGCACCTGTATTTGTAACATTGGTAACTGTCATATTAGTTAAAGTCACATCACAAGCTTTGGAACAATCTCCACTCATACAAGCATAAGTGTCTATCGTTTGTCTGATAAGGTCTCCAGGCTGAGGACCAAAACCATTTGCAAAGCTGATTCCAACAGAACTTACCAAATGGCAATAACTCATAATAGTTCCTTTTGTAGTCGTAGGAAGTGGTCCTGTACAACCTTCGTCGTTTCCGGATGCCGGTCCGCAACCGTCAATTGCTGTATTGTTTCCGTTCCAGGCACAAGCGTGTGTATGTGGAGAACCTAGATTATGTCCCATCTCGTGCGTCATAGCTTCGATATTCCAGGAGTAAGTCGGAACAGCAACATTCTGGCTGTTTACACCACAATATGAATATCTGTAAGTTCCGCATAAGGCATCTACATAAGCAACACTCGTCGTTGCCGGATTTCTCAGCAACTGTGCAATATCTCCATTGAAAGTTGTTCTGGTTGTTCTGAACTGACTTAAAATAGTCCCTGGCTGACCCGAGTATGGATCCGTAGCCGTCCAGATATAAATAGAACTTATGGCCATTTTCACACTTTCATTATCATATAAAGTCTTTATATTATTAAATAATGCAGTTACCCAGTTGGTTGTCGTAGTTGTATTAGAACCATTCTGAGTATAAGGTCCATAACCTACTTCAAAGTAGACTCTTACACAATTTGCAGTAAGTTTATTGCTTGTTTTTTTATTAGGATCGAAAGAAATCTTTTTTGCTGCATTTTCCGGAAGCTGATCTGCGCCGCAAGAAAAAGGGTTTTTGGATTTCAATTTATAGTCACTGTAAGAAACAAAATCCTGAGAATTTTTTGTTTTACCTAAAACAACATTTCCCAATTCATTTGTAGATGCAACTCCCACTACATCATTATCAAAAAAGCTGAAAGCAACAACAGAACTGTTATCTCCTTTTATAATACCCTGATAATAAACGCCCGGCGTATAGGCTCTGATTCCTTTGTCTGTTTCTACCTCGAAATCGTTTGTAAGAATATTATTCTTTACCAATTCTACGGTTAGTTCTCTTCCTTCAAAAGGAAAAGTAAGCTCCATTGCCTCCGGTTTTTCATTCACAATAGTTTGTAATTCCGACGGTTTCAACTGCATTACTGTTACATCCGATGCCTCACTACTATATAGATTGGCATTTTTAGAAGCAACGTCTCTTGTAAAGGGGCTAAACTTCACAAAACTCCTGTTTTTTGATTTTTGATCTGCTACTTTCTGGGCAATTGGTTTTAGATTTTGTGAAAATCCAAAAATAACAACGCATACTGAAAATAGTAGTTGTAAAACTCTCTTCATAATCATATAATTAAATTTATAATACAAAAAAAGCATTTTTTTTTCAAATTTCGTTTTAAAAACAAAATTTTAACTATTTTATAATAATGTAAATATTATTGACAAATCAATTTTTATTCTTCAAAAACAAAAAATTATTTTACAAATATTTTAGTTATTCAATTTTTATTCAAAAAAAATAGCCAAAAATAATTTTTTGGCTATTTTTAATTAATGCTGAATTTTTATTCCTTAATTAGTTTTTTACTTAAGGTTTCTTTGTCTGTTTTGATCATTATAACATAATTACCTGTTTTCAGCTTTGAAACATCATAACTGTTTTTAGACACTGAATCCGAATCTTTATCAAAATCTTTAATAAGTTTACCGGAAGCATCAAAAACCGTCACGGATTCGATTTTCCCCGATCCATCAATCTTGAAATTATTCTTAACAGGATTTGGAGAAATTGAAATCGCATTATCTTTATTAATATCAGAAACACCTAATGCCGCACAAGAGAAATTTGCGACCCAGCCAGCTTCTGTATAACCAGAGTCTGAAGTAAAAATAATGGTAATCGCTCCTGTTGGATCTGTAGATGTATAAGAACCCAGATTGAGACTTCCCGTCAAATCAGTCGCACCGGCGAAACTTGGAGATGATGTACTTGGTCCGTTTTTAATGGTCATATAATCATAATCCTGCTCGATGTTGAAACTGCTGAATGTTAACTTCAATTTTTGTCCTGCAGAGTCCGGATAGAATGTTTTAACAAAATTCTCCGCATCAGAATAATTTCCTGCAGATCCTCCGGAATCCGTAAATGTTTTACCACACCAGTCATCATTGGTCAAAAACATATCACTGGTCTGGAAGGCATTTTCCAAAGCACAAGATGTTCCAACCAACAATCTATAATAAGTATTTGATGTCAATCCTGTGACTGTGAATGCTTTTGTAGAAGTAGTCCCGGATTTTACGATCGTCCCGTCCATTTTCGTAATTCTGTACTTCCAGCTCGTTGATGTATTATCTGAAATTGTAGCAGAAAATCCGGTTTTACTGATATTGCTGATGGCGACCGACGAAACAGTAATTGCACAGGTAGTCACACAATCTGTTCCCAGACAAGCTTTCGTATCTACATTTGCTCTGATCAATGCTGACGGCTGAGCGCCAAATCCATTGGCAAAACTAATCCCCACATTTGAAAGCAAATGGCAATAACTCATAATAGTTCCTTTTGTAGGAAGCGGTCCCGAGCAGCCTTCGTCGTAGCCGGCAGTCGGTCCGCAGCCATCTATTGCTGTATTATTTCCGTTCCAGGCGCAGGCATGAGTATGAGGTGAACCCAGGGAATGCCCCATCTCATGCGTCATAGCCTCGATTGTCCAGGAATAGGTAGAAACATTGGAATAACTCTGATCTATCCCAGAATAGGCATGTTTATAAGTTGTACAGAGTGAATTAAGATAAGCAACACTGGTTGTAGATGGTGCATTGATCAAGTGCGCAAGATCACCATCAAATGTCGGTCTGTTTGCACTGAATGCCGCCAGATTAGAATTATAATCTCCGGTGTAAGGATCGGCTGTTGTCCAGATAAAAATGGTTTTAAGCGACATTTTCACACCATCATTGACATATAAAGTATTGATATTGTTATGCACAGCTGTGATCCAATTGGTAGTTGTAGTAACATTAGAACCATTATTTTTATAAGGCTTATTACACACTTCATAATACAATCTTACACAGTTTGTCGTTACCAAAGGTGCTTTTGCATTTGGATCAAAGGAGATTTTCTGCTTTTGATTTTGCATCAGTTCATCTGTACTGCAAACGAAGGAGTTAACGCCCTTTAGCTTGCTGTCGTCATACACAACAAAATCTTCGGAGTTAATGCCTTTTCCAAGCACAATATTGCTGCCATCTTTTACGGAAGCAATTCCTACAACATCATTATCAAAAAAACTAAATACAGCTACAGAAGTCACATCTCCTTTGATAATTCCTCTGTAATAAACACCTGGCGTATAATTTGAAACCTTTCCTTTATCCGTATAAACATTGAAATCAAGTGAGAAAATATCCACTTTTACCAATTCTACCGTCATCTCTCCATTTTCAAAAGGATAAGTCAGCTCAAGCGCCTGAGGTTTTTGGCTGATGATTTTTGCCAATTGAGACGCATTGAGCTTCAAAGCTTTTGCATCTCTCGCAGCTTGCTGGAAAGTTGCCTGTTTTTCTGATGTTTCCAAAGTAAACAGATTGAATTTCTCAAAACTGACCTTTTTTGCGTGGGAATCTGCAACTTCTTTAGCTACGGGTCTCAGGGTTTGGGCAAAACCTAAAAATCCCAGAAAAATTGCAAATAATAGTTGTAATTTTCTTTTCATAAATATTTTCTAATTTCTTACAAAATAAACATTTTTTAGTGAAAATCAGTAAAATTATTTCAATTTTAACATCAATTAATCAAAACATCATCTTTTAATTCTTTGTTTTATCTTCTATCAATAAGAAGTATATTTGCAAAAAAATTCCGCAATGCTGTATTCCGTTATCAAAGCGATTCACATTATTTTTATGGTAAGTTATTTTGCCGGGATTTTCTATCTGGTAAGACTTTTTGTTTACTACAAGGATACGGATGAATTTGATGAAGTAAAACAGCAGATTCTCAGAAATCAATATATTTTTATGGCAGTCAGGCTTTGGAATATCATTACTGTTCCTGCCGGAATTCTGATGTTACTTAGCGGACTGACAATGATTTTTCTGAATTCCGGATTAATGAAAACGCCTTGGTTTCATTTGAAACTGACTTTTTTGGTCGGATTGGGAATTTACCATTTCTGGTGCTGGAAAAAAGTAAAAGAACTCAAAAAACTGAACGGCAGTATTTTACTGACAAGCAACATCAAACTAAGACAATTCAACGAGATTGCAACCTTTATTTTATTTGCGGTCGTTTTTACAGTAATCTTAAAATATTACGTTATTGAATATTGGTGGCAGCTGCTTTTAGGATTTTTCGGAATTGTGATTCTGATAACCTCTATCGTAAAACTTGTTAATAGAAATAAGACAAAAGAATCAAGGCGGAGGAATCAAGAATAAAAAAAGGCTTCGAGAGCCTCAGCCTGACAAACGTCAAAGCATCGAAAACCTCAGCCTGACAAGATGAAGAATCAAAAACTATCAACTCTAAACCATCAACTGACAACTAAATTATGATCGCAATATTCAAAAAAGAACTTTGGAATTTTTTCGGAAACTGGAGCGCGTGGATCATCATCGCTGCTTTCAGCGTTATATCAGCATTATTCCTTTTCTTCTTCGAGAATGATTTTAATATTTTCGATATCGGAAGTGCAACGATACAAAGTTTTTTCGTGCTTTCGCCGTGGCTTTTTATTTTCATTATTCCCGCCATCAGTATGAAAACTTTGGCCGAGGAACAACAATCCGGAACTTTGTTCTGGCTATTTTCTCAACCAGTGAAAATTACAGATATTGTTATAGGAAAATTTCTATCCGTTTGGCTGGTTGGGATTTTGTGTCTGTTGCCCTCGTTGGTTTATTATTACACGGTTTACGTTTTGGGTGTTCCGGAAGGCAATATCGATGGAAGCATGACTTTCGGAAGTTATATTGGATTAATCATTCTAATTGCTGCTTTTTCCGCAGTTGGAATCCTGGCATCATCATTTTCATCAAATCAAATCACAGCTTACCTATCTGGTATTTTTATTTGTTTCATCTCATATTTCGGGATCGAGCAATTGGCGAGTTATAAATTATTGGGAAGTGCAGATTACATCTTGCAGAACATTGGATTTTATCAGCATTTCTTAGCATTCACAAGAGGACAGATTGATACGAGAGATGTTTTCTATTTCCTGTTTGTTATATTCTTAGGATTAGGTTTGGCAAGCTGGTTTGTCTGGAAAAAGAAGTAGGAAAGAGTAAAAAGATAAAATATTAAATCCATCAACTGACAACTAACAACTGTCAAAATATGTAAGATGAATAAAAAAAATAAAATCACACTTATTATTATAGCGGTTCTTCTGATCATCGGAATGAGCGGATTGGTTTACAAACGCTTTGACCTGACGGCTGAAAAACGATATACACTTTCGGATTCTACCATCAAAGTTTTGGAGAATGTGAAGAAACCAATGACCATCGAGGTTTATCTGGACGGCGATTTTCCGGCTTCTTTCAAACAGCTGCAGAACGAAACCAAATTTATGCTGGACGAGTTCCGCAAGATCAATCCAAAAATTGACTATAAATTCCGGGATCCGATTGCAGAGAAAATTCCGCAGGATACTTTGGCAGGAATGGGAATGCAGCCGTCTATTCTTCCGGATATGAAGGACGGAAAAGTTTCGGAAATCGTGATGTTTCCTTATGCTGCAATCAAATATAACGGTTATGGAACGGCGGTTCCGCTTATCGTTCAGCAATCCGGAATTGACGCAAGTACTCAGCTTAACAAATCGATAGAAAATCTGGAATACAATTTTGCTTCCACAATCAAGGGAATGACGGAAGAAACAGCGAAAAATGTCGGATTTTTGGTCAATCAGCAAGAACTAAGTCCGGATGAGTTTCAGGGCTTTTTGAATGTTGCAATGGAAAATTATAACATTGGACCGATAATTCCGGAAAACAAAACCGAACTTTCTCTGGCAGACGTTCCAAAGTTGAAACAAATGGATGCAATCGTCATAGCAAAACCGAGAAAAGCCTTTACCGATAATGAAAAGGTAATTCTGGATCAGTATATTATGAACGGCGGAAAAACCCTTTGGATGATCGATGCCGTAAACGCCGAAATGGACACACTTTTCCAGGCGAAAAAGATAATGGCTTATCCAATTGACCTTAATCTGACAGATTTTATGTTCAATTATGGACTAAGGATCAATCCTGCTTTGACGAAGGATATGAAAAAATCTGCTTTGATCAGAATCGTTTCTGGCGAAGTGGCCGGAAATCCGCAGTACAGCAGTTTTCTCTGGCCTTATTTCCCGTTGGGAATTGCGGAAACTAAGAATCCTATCACCAAAAATATCAATCCTGTGAAGTTTGAATTCCCCACTTCTATTGATACTTTGGGAAGAAAAAACATCAAAACCAGAGTTCTTTTTGAATCGAGTGAAAGAACGATTAGCAAAACGGTTCCAAATTACGTTGCACTTTCCGAAATCGTTCGTGCAGACAGCATCGGAGAGATGGAACGTCCTACTCAACCAAAAATTTTCGCTGTAGCACTGGAAGGAAAATTCACCTCAGCTTATGCAACAAGAAGCGAGAAAAATGCTTATCCTGGTTTCAAAGCTCAAAGTCCGGAAAATAAAATGCTGGTAATTGCTGATGGTGATATTGCAAGAAATCAAATCTGGAAAGGAAAACCGCTCCCTTTGGGCGAAGATCTGCTTACCAAAGAACATTACGGAAATGCGCAGTTCCTGAGAAATGCATTAGATTATCTTCTCGACGACAGCAATCTGATGGAACTCCGCAACAGAACCATCGAAATAAGATTACTCGACAGAGAAAGAGTGGATGAAGAACGGTCGAAATGGCAATGGATCAACTTGCTTTTACCATTAGGAATTTTGGGAATTTTGAGTGCTGGATTTTATTTTATTAGAAAGAAAATATTTTCTTAAACTAAAAGTAAATTAATAATGAAAAACCTTCTATTAGCTCTAATTTCCGGAGTTTTGCTCGCCATTTCGTGGCCGACTTACGGGATTCCGTTTTTTATATTTTTTGCATTTGTTCCTTTGTTAATGATGGAGCATAATATTCAGAAATTCAGCAACATAAAAAAGAAAAGCTTAGCAATATTTGGTTTGTCCTATCTCACTTTTGTTGTCTGGAATGCCGTTACGACAGGCTGGCTTTACAATTCCAAACTTCCGGATGGCAGCAATTCGCTTTTGGCAGTTCTCTTTCCTGTTCTTACGAATGCCTTTTTTATGTCGATCATTTTCCACTTTTATCATATCTATAAAAGAAGTCAGGGAACATACTTCGGTTTGGTATTTTTTGTAGTGATCTGGATGACGTTTGAGAAGCTGCACCTCGTTTGGGAATTTACCTGGCCTTGGCTGAATCTCGGAAATGTTTTTGCAGAATATCATCAATTCATCCAATGGTATGATACTTTTGGTACAACTGGCGGAAGTTTCTGGATCTTAATCTGCAACGTTTTGGCTTTTTATACTCTTAGAATCTGGGAAGCCGGACGAAAAAGAAAACCACTTATCAAAAATGTATCGATGTTGGCAGGTTTTATCATTTTGCCAATGTTGATTTCTTTGGTTAAATATTATAATTATACGCCAAAAACTATTGGTACTCTGAATGTGACAATGCTTCAGCCGGCTTTGGATCCTTATAACGAAAAGTATCAGAAAGACAGTTTGATGATTGAAAGCGACTTGCTCAAACTAGCTACCGAAAATTCGGTTTTGAAAAGCAGAAAAGGAAATCAAAATATCGATCTCTATCTTTCTCCTGAAACCTCTTTGCCCGGACCAGGTTCTATCAGTGAAAGAGGTTTTAATAATAGTCTGCTCATTAATAATATAAAAGCATTCCTTTCCCAACACCCGAAATCAGTTTTCACAGGTGGGATTTCCAGCTATTATGTTTACAAAAATAATGAAGAGAAACCAGTTACAGCCAGTTATCTCGATAGACAAGGCATTTGGGTTGACGAATATAATTCGGCCATTCAAATCATCCCAAATCACCAGCCGGAAGTTTATCACAAAGCAATGCTGGTTCCCGGCGTCGAGATCTTCCCTTATATCAATTTCTTCAAACCTATTTTAGGAAATGTGATGCTGGATCTTGGCGGAACAACGCGTTCTCTCGGCGTTTCCAAAGAACGAAAAGTGTTCGCAAACCCTTACAACAAATCAGTTATTGCGCCAATTATTTGTTACGAAAGTATTTATGGAGAATTCGTGACAGGTTACGTAAAAAAAGGCGCAAATCTTCTCACGATCGTAACCAACGATTCCTGGTGGGGCTATTCTCAGGGACATAAGCAATTATTATATTACGCAAAATTACGCGCCATAGAAACCCGACGCGAAATTGCAAGAGCTGCGAATAGTGGAACAAGTGCGCATATCAATTCACGAGGCGACATTGTGGATGATCTGCCTTACGGTTCTAAAGGCGCTTTGGTGGCAAAAGTAAACCTCATCGACCACGAAACATTTTATACAAAAAGCGGCGATTTTCTTTCCAGATTATCAATGTTTGTGATCGGTGCTTTGTTGTTGTTTATTCCTGGAAGAAAGTATTTGACGAGGAAGAAGTAAAACAAAAAAAAATAACACAATGATGAAAAAGTATATTTTTCTTATTCTTTTATTAATTTTATCTAATTACGGTTTTGGACAAGAAATTCCCAACAAAACTGAAAAATTTGATGCGCAGATTTTTGAATATTTATCTCAAACAATCGAAAAAGACTCAATATACTTAGAAACATTTTTGGAATGTTCAAAACCATTTTCCAAATGGGATATTAGACCTCTAAAATTTGAAAAGGTGTATGCAATGGATAAAGTTCATTCTGCAAGTGAAATTCCTAATTTTTTCTGGGGAGCATTTTCAAATTATTACAAGCTAAGTATTGAAGAAGCTATGAGGAAGCCAAATGTATTTCTAAATACTGGCTCACAAAAGCAAGATGAATTAACAGATTACTTAAAAACAAATAGTAAAAAATTTGACAAACTGTCTAATCTTATTCTAAAAAAGTCAGAATAAAATATTTTTAAATCAAAAATCAATTCAAAGAATTGACGATTTCTTTAAAGAAAATAATGTCTTTTGGAAATATACAGTCCCTAACAAATCTCCATTCCCGATTTCAAATAAAACTGAAACTATTAAAAATTATAAATTTACTTCTCTACAAAAAAACATATTAGAATCTCTAATTGAACTGAATATTTATTCAGCACTAAAAACCGAGTCAGGAATTTTTTATTTAGTTGATGGTTTCACTGACAATTCATATGGATTTTATTTTAGTCCAAAAGAAAAAATGGAGGAAGATAATTTTTTATTTGAAATTATGAAATCTGATAAAATTAATAAAAACTACTTCTATTACATCGCTAATTAAATCATACCAGTCAAATATCTTTCCTTGATAATATTAAGATGATGAAGGTTGTGACCGATTGTTAATCTTCCAATTGTCTCGACTTTTATTTCATTCCCATTTACTATTCCAATGAGTTGAAACGCTTCGACTGGTAATTTTCGGAAAAACATCAATGTCAGTTTTCTTGTCAGCTTATATTCTTTGATCAGACTTTTCAAAGTTCGTATGTCAGCATAAGAATTATCTGCCCAACTTTCTTCATCAAAACCGGAAACCAAGGATTGGTCTTTTCTGGAAAATCGCATGGCACGATAAGCAAAAACCTTTTCGGTATCGATGAGGTGTTGTAGAAGCGTTT
Organism: Epilithonimonas sp. UC225_85; assembly: GCF_042695135.1. Taxonomy (GTDB): domain Bacteria; phylum Bacteroidota; class Bacteroidia; order Flavobacteriales; family Weeksellaceae; genus Epilithonimonas. The sequence continues at coordinate 1,210,359 of NZ_CP170547.1, read as the reverse complement.
TCAGAGTCCATTTTCCTTCGGCATAAGCAAAGTTGGCCTGTTCTTCGGAAAGTTTTTCATAAATCTCCAAAGTCTGTTTGCCTGAATTTTTCAGTTCCTCGATCCAATTTTCTGATGGAACAAGGTCTAGATAACGTTGTATATATTTTTCGAAATCGGTCATAATTAAGTTATTCAGTTAAATAGTTTTTTAGTTATAAGACTTAAGCTATCGAAGGTTTCTCAAACTTGATTCTTTTTACTTTTTCTTGATTTTTAAATCTCCCATTCGTAGAAATTGACTTCATCGTATTTTTTAAAACCCGCGCTTGGATACAATTGATTGCCAATCATATTTTCTTTGCCCGTTTCGAGATACATTCCGCAGGAGTCTGATTTTCTGCAAAGTTCTTTTGCCTCCTCAATCAACGCTTTGGAATAAGCTTTTCCACGAAATTCCGGATTCACATAAAGATCATTCAAAAGCCAATAACGTTTCATTCTCGTGGATGAAAACAAGGGATAAAGCTGTACAAAACCACCTAGTTTCCCATCTTCTTCAACCACAAAAATCTCTGAATCTTTACTTTCTAATCTTTCGGAAATGAATTGCTCAGCGCCTGTAATATCCGAAGTTTTGTGATAGAACATTCTATATTCATCAAATAGTTGCGCTAATTGAGAAAGGTCGTCAATCGTTGCTTTTCTTGTATTATTCATCATCATCTTCGTATTGTTCAAGGTAATAACTGAAGGTAAAATCTTCCACTTCGTCTTCCACATCTTCCAAAGTTGTCAAAAGATCTTCAAAAGTTTCCAGTTGATCCACGCTCATATTTACAAATTCTAAATGAAGAGGCAATTCCAAACCACCCGAGATTACATCCGAAAGAGCATCCAGATTATCCCCAAAATGTTCTGGCAATTCTACTTTTGATTTTAACTGTTCATAAAAATCTTCGTAATCTCCGATGTTTGCAAAATCGATTAATATTTCTTTCATAAATTATTATTGATAATTATTTTTATATATCCTTCGAGAGCCTCAGGATGACAAAACTGCCAGCTAAGTTTACGAAGTCTTCCCATTATTAGTGAGAATTCCAACTATTTCTTCTCAAAACTTTTATAATGGTCTTCCGTAAGCCAGACATCACCACTTTTAGTGAAAATAATTCGGTCTGCACCACGGTTTCCGCAATTATAATTCACGTCTGCTTCGTAATATTGTTCGCCTTTTGGTAGTGACTTTTCTCGGTTACTGAATTTGTCGCCGCCAATTGCTTTTCCTGCTAAAACTTCGCAAAGATTTCCTTTTGATGGGATCCAGCCTTTGTTTTTAGCTTCAGCTTTTGTGATATAAAAATCCGGTAGTTTGTGATTGGATTTTACAAAATTGATAACAGCTTTTTCATTTGTTAATTTCTCAATCGAATTCTTATCAAAAGAGTTTTTTGAATCAGATTCTATGTCTGCCTGACTTTCGGATTTGGGAACTTCTGACATTCGACTTCCTGCTTCTTTAGAATATTCATTCCTTCTTTCAATTCTGTAATTCGTGATCAGATACATCATCGATATTCCGGCAAAAGCTCCAACGAGAAAGAATAAAAGGGTTTTTAGCTTTGGATTCATTGTGAAAAAATTCTATGCTAAAATAATGAAAACCTCGATTTGTAAAGCATAAAAATCAATTTTTAAAAATAATTTATCCTTAACCTAATTTTTCTATATTTGGCAACAAAGATAAAAGTATGGAAACTGCCACTATGGACAACTTAAAAATGATAGCTGAAACGGCAAAAGATTTTGCTGAAAAAAATATTCGCCCAAACATTATGGATTGGGACGAGAGCCAAACTTTCCCAAAAGAACTCTTCCATCAATTGGGAGAATTAGGCTTTATGGGAATTGTAATTCCTGAGGAATATGGCGGTTCCGGTCTTGGTTATCAGGAATATGTGACCATTTTGGACGAGATTTCTCAAGTAGATCCATCCATCGGATTGTCATTGGCAGCACATAATTCACTTTGCACCAATCATATTTATGAATTCGGGAATGAGGAACAGAGACAAAGATGGATCCCGCAATTGGCTTCCGGAAAGGTAATTGGCGCTTGGGGATTGACGGAACATAATACAGGTTCCGACTCTGGAGGAATGTCTACAACAGCTGTAAGGGATGGTGACGACTGGATTATCAGCGGTGCAAAAAACTTCATTACGCACGCCATTTCCGGCGATATTGCAGTGGTAATGACAAGAACAGGGGAAGTTGGAGCAAAAAATAATTCCACAGCTTTTGTTTTAGAAAAAGGAATGACTGGATTCTCATCCGGTAAAAAAGAAAATAAGCTGGGAATGCGTGCCTCTGAAACTGCAGAACTAATTATGGACAGCGTTCGCGTTCCGGATTCTCACAGATTAGGAGAAGTTGGAAGCGGTTTCAAACAAGCGATGAAAATCCTTGACGGCGGCCGTATTTCTATCGCGGCATTGAGTTTAGGAATTGCAAGGGGTGCCTACAAAGCCGCTCTTAAATATGCTCAGGAAAGACATCAGTTCGGGAAGGCAATTTCAAATTTCCAGGCTGTTAATTTTATGCTAGCCGATATGGCAACAGAAATCGATGCTTCAGAATTATTGATCAGAAGAGCTTCTGATCTTAAAAACGCAAAACAGAAAATGACTCGCGAAGGCGCAATGGCAAAGCTATTTGCTTCCGAAGCTTGCGTAAGAATTTCTAACAATGCATTGCAGATCTTTGGAGGTTACGGCTACACAAAAGATTTTCCGGCAGAGAAATTCTACAGAGACTCTAAATTATGTACGATTGGCGAAGGAACATCCGAGATCCAGAGATTGGTCATCGGAAGAGATATAACAAGTTAATTTTAACCCTTTAAATTTTAAACACAAATGATTAAACAAGCACTTTTAGGTGAATTTTTGCACGAGGCAGAAAGCACAAGAAAACTTTTAAGAGCAATTCCTGACAACGCACTTGACTGGAAACCATCTGAAAAAAGCTGGACTACAGCGCAATTAGCATCTCACATTGCTGAAATTTACAATTGGTATGAATCTACTTTCAATCAGGATGTTTTTGATATGGGATCTTATCATTACGACAAAGGAGATGTTTCCAGAGCAGAGAATATTCTAGCCAAATTTGAAGAGAATGTTGCAAAAGCTGAAAAAGTGATTGAAAACTCGGAAGAAAATAATTATTTCAACGAGTGGAAGATGGAAATGAACGGAAATACTCTTTTCTCGCCAATGCCAAAAATTCAGGTTATCCGTAGTTTTTTATTCAATCATCTGTACCATCACAGAGGTGAATTAATCATATATCTGCGTTCTACAGGAAATAAAGTTCCGGGATTATACGGACCTACGGCAGACGATAATTTTTAGTTCATCATTACTTTCATTACTTTAATGCATCCGGAAATCATTTCATATAACCAAAAATTAGAAACAGAAGACGAAAAGATTGCAATAATTCTTTCCGAAGAAATATGCATATATCTTCCCGAAGCAGACAACAAAATCTGGCACGCACATCCGGTTTGGTTCCTCGATGGAAATCCGATCGTTGGTTATAGCAAACAGAAAAAAGGCATTCGTCTTATGTTTTGGAGCGGAAAATCTTTTAATGAAGAAAAACTGAATGTAGAAGGCGGAAAATTTCAAGATGCTTCGATCTTTTATAATGATTTGACCGAAATCAATAAAGAAGATTTGAAACGCTGGCTGGAGAAATCCAAAGACATCCAATGGGATTATAAAAATATAGTGAAACGAAAAGGTGTTTTGGAACGATTGAAGTAATTTAAAACCATAAAAGGCATAAAAGTTTAAGTTTTTTCAAAGCTTAAAAAAGTAATGACTTCAAATTATATATTTTTTGAATTGATTCTTTTTTCAATTTAATTAATTTCTTTTGTGACTTTTGTGGTTAATAAAAATAAATGCTGTCTTTAAGGATGGCATTTTTTATATTTGTTAAAATTTTAGAAAAACATGGAAAAGTTAGATAGCCTGAATCAGGTTGCCGAATTTCACAAAACCTTCAATGCACCAATTCTTGACACCCCTCAGTTTCCTTCAAAAGAACGAGCAGCATTGAGAGTAAGCCTTTTACAGGAAGAATTGGACGAGCTGAAGAAAGCAATAGAAGACAATGATCTTACGGAAGTTGCAGATGCACTTTGCGATCTACAATATGTTTTGAGCGGTGCCGTTTTGGAATTTGGATTGGGAGAGAAATTTGTAGAATTATTCAATGAAGTTCAGCGTTCTAATATGTCCAAAGCTTGTGATAACGAAATTCAGGCTCAGGAAACAGTAGAATTTTACAAAGCTAAAGGAACCGATGCCTACTATGAAAAATCCGGCGACAAATATAATGTCCACCGCGTTGCAGACAACAAAGTTTTGAAAAACAAATATTACTCTGCTGCCGATCTGGCTTCACTTTTAAAATAAAAACTCAGGATGAAAAAAATTTCGATATTATTTGGTTTTCTTGCTTTAATGTTCATTACTTCTTGCGCAGAACGCGTGATCGTAAATCGTGAAGTAGATTCTAAAAACGACGGCAAAATGCTTTTGGGAACCCAAACGCTTGACCAGTTCCGAAAAGAGCCTTACAAAACCTGGTTTGATGAAGAATATAACCGCTACCAAATCGATCAGCCGACTTTGGCAGAACTGAAAAAAGAAAGACTGAACAGCTACAGCCTGGTAGTTTTTGTTGGAAGCTGGTGCGAAGACAGCCACAGAGAGTTCCCAAGACTGATAAAAATTCTAGAAACTGTAAAGTACAATCCTGACAAAATGCAGATCATCGCAGTGAACCGTAAAAAGGAATCTCCGTCTGGTGAAGAAGGACTTTATAATATCTCAAGAGTTCCTACAATCATTGTGAAAAAATATGGAAAAGAGATTGGAAGAATCACAGAAATGCCGGAAACAGGATTTTTGGAGAAAGATTTGCTTAACATTTTGAAAAAAGATAATAATTCAGGTTTATTTAAATAGAATAGTCTTCGAGAGCCTCAGACTGACAAAGCGTATCGTTTTAAAATATGTCACACTGAGCTTGTCGAAGTGCATTTAATAATTTAAATATTGCTGACAAATTCAAAATCAATGACAAAATACACAGGCATACTTTCTTTTATTTTCGGGATCATTCTTACGGTTTTTATATTTCTCTCCTGGAGAAGCTGCAACAAAAAAGAAGATGTAGCACTTATCAATCAGGATTATTATCTGATCACCAATCAGATCCAGAAAATGAACAAAATGGTGGTTCTGGAACAGGATTTTTCCAGTTTCCAGACACACAAAAGTTCAGCCGCAAACATTGCCGGATTTGACATTCTGCCTCGTGAAATGGTACTCTACACCACAGCAAAAGCACAGGTTTCTTACGATTTGAAAAAAATGAAAATCGATGTTGACACCATTAATAAAAAGGTTATTATCAATGAACTTCCTCAGCCGGAAATTAAAATTTTCCCGGATGTGAAAATTCATTTTATGGATGACTATGCTATCAACAGATTCACTCAGAAAGACATCAACGGGATTATGGAATCTGCCAAGAAAAATATGGCAAAAAGCGTGAATCAGGAAAGCCTGAAACAACAAAGTAAAAAACAATTGAAAGATAATCTGAACGATATTTTCGTTTTGGCAAAGGCATTGCATTATTCTATCGAAGATAAGACCAATACTTTCCCTTCAACCGAATTATAAAAAACATCGTTATGGAACCAGATAAAAAACAAGAAAACACAAATTCTTCTGAACAGAAAAAACAAACGCAAGATTTCCGCGATATTCCTGCCGCTTCTGATAAAAAGAATCCGCCTGATATTGAAAAAAAAGACATAGAAAAAAGCTCGGAAGTGAACAAGGACGGAAAAACAGACAACATAGAAAAATAACTTTCTTTGCGAAAAATTCAATAAGCCTTTCAATTTATTTTGAAAGGCTTATTTATTTAATAAAATTAACGTATATTTAACATTGAAGATCAAGTTCTGGTAAATTTGATTTGAAAGTGTTCTTTAAATTTCGTTTCACCAAAATATAACAGTTATGTCTTATATTGTTGTAGGGCTTTTTCCCACTCAGACGGAAGCCGATAAAGTCCTTTTAAAATTGGAAAACGCAGGTTACAATGACTACAATCTGTCTCATTCTCATCAGGAGATTTTGCAAAATGTAGATATTGAGAAGAAAAATGGGTTTTGGAATTGGTTATTTGATGATAATCATCTCGACAGAGCCCGTTTTGAATACGCAAGTATCGATCACAACACGATCACCGTTCATCTGAAAACAGAGCAAGACGCACACATCGTGAGAGATATCCTGGACAACAATGGCGCGGTCAATGTTGAAGAGAAAGCCAGAGACTATATGTTTGAAAATCACGCAGACGCTCTTCAGAGATATTCGGTTTCTGATAGCATTAACGCCAAAATCATTGCCAAGGCAAAAAATAATCTATTTTTTACAAACGACAGAAAACCACATCACCACCACGAAAAAAGGATCGCTGATGAAATAGATGGTTTAGGGATTACAAAGTTCAAATAATTTTGGGCAGCTATTCCGTCCTCCACTCCCACTCTTTTTTTGCAGGCATTTTTCAATAAATTGAAGTTTGGACATGCAAAAAAGGAGTTCCGTTCAGGCCGGGCTGCTGCAATTCTGTGTTCTTAAATTCTTAAAAAAATAACTCAGAACCCTTTCAAAAAAACTGAAAGGGTTTTTCATTAAACTGCTCAGAATCTTAAAATAACGTTAAAATTCATACTTACCCTCTTTCTGCCACAATTTTTGTTTTAGCAAGACAACTAAGTTTAATCACAAAAAAAATTATTATGTCTTACACGATTATCGGGATTTTCCCAAATGAAAAAGAAAGCAGAGACGTCATTACAAAACTGGAAGACGCAGGATTATACGATTATTCCCTCGCCAATTCAGAGATCGAAGCCTTAGAAAATGTTGAAACCAAAGACAACAGAGGTTTCTTCGACTGGCTTTTTGACAGAAATGAAATAGAGACAGACCGCTATGAATATGCCAGCATCAACAGCAATACAATTACCGTATATGCAGAGACAGAAGATGACGCAAACGCTGCAAAAACTATTCTTGATGAGAATGGCGCCATAGATGTAGAAGAAAAAACAAGAGATTATCTGGCTGGAAAATATGCCGACAAACACCACGAATATCCGATTTCTGAATCTAAAAAAGCAAGAATCATTGCAAAAGCAAAAAATGACCTTTACTTCACAGACGAGAGAAGTGCAGCCTACAGACCGGAAAAAGGAATGTCAGACGAGATGGATTCGCAAGGCAAAAAAGACTAAAACGAATGAATTTTAATTTTATATTTTACTGAATGAGAGCCGAACTAATTTCGGCTCTCATTTTTTTAGACAATCGTAGATTTTCCCAGTTGAACATTCTCGTGGTTGTAATATGACCTTTCCGAAAAACGAATATAATCCGCAATAAAATCCCCTACTTCACTGGTCGAGTAATTGATATCAGGATTCAGGTCAATCGTCACATATCTGCTTTCGATGGCATTTTCCACGCTTTCTCTCAGTTTGTTCGCCGCTTGGGTCAATTCCAAATGGTCAAGCATCATTGCTGCACTCAGGATAGAAGCGATTGGATTGGCAATACCTTTTCCTTTGGCTTGCGGATAAGAACCGTGGATTGGTTCGAAAAGTGCGTTATTACTTCCAATTGATGCAGAAGGCAACAGTCCAATTGAACCACCAATCACGCTGGCTTCATCAGAAATAATATCGCCGAACATATTTTCTGTTAGGATGACATCAAACTGTTTTGGATTAAGAATCATTTGCATCGCGGCGTTGTCGACAAACATAAAATCCACTTTGACATCCGGATATTCCAAAGCAATTTCCTTCACGATTTTTCTCCAAAGTCTGGATGTGTCGAGAACGTTAGCTTTGTCGATCAAGGTCAGTTTTTTCTTTCTTTTCTGTGCGTCTTGAAAAGCCAGATGAGCAATTTCTGTAATTTCTTCTTTTGAATATTTGCAGACATCGTAAGCGTAATCGCCATTTTCTTCGGTGAATTTTTCTCCAAAATAAATTCCGCTAATCAATTCACGATAGATCTGAATATCCGTTCCTTCGACAATTTCTCTTTTCAAAGGACTTTTTTTGATTAATGAAGCATAAGTTTTGATTGGTCTGATGTTCGCAAATAATCCCAATTCTTTTCTTAATTTAAGCAAACCTTGCTCTGGGCGTACTTTCGCATCAGGATTATTATCAAAAGTAGGGTCACCGATTGCACCGAACAAAACAGCGTCGGAGTTTTTGCATAATTCCAAAGTCTCATCTGGCAAAGGATTTCCAGTTTGATAAATCGCTTCTGCTCCCATCACGCCATAATCGAATTGGAAATTGTATTGAAAAGCTTCACCGATGACCTTCAAAATCTTTACACTTTCGTTGGTCACTTCCGGACCGATGCCATCGCCTGGCAAAACTGCTATTTTATAATTCTTGCTCATACACTTTCTGTGTTTTTAGTTCAAATTTCTGAATCGCTTCTTTTTTGCTCGTTAAAAAATCAATATCGTCGTAGCCGTTCATCAGGCATATTTTTTTGTAAGAATCCAATTCAAAACTTTCTGTTTTCTCATTGAAAGAAATAGTTTGTTTTTCTACGTTCACTATAATTTGAATTGAAGGATTTTCCGTGATGGTTTCCATTAAATCTTTCAGATAAACTTCCGAAACTTTCACTGGAAGAAGTCCGTTGTTAAGTGCATTGCCTTTGAAAATATCAGCAAAATAACTCGATACAACCACTTTAAAACCATAGTCTGTCAGCGACCAGGCTGCATGTTCTCTGCTGCTTCCGCATCCAAAGTTATTTCCTGCAACCAGAATTTCGCCTGAATATTTCGGATTATTTAAAACGAAATCTGGATTTGGTTCATTCGTATGAACATTATACCGCCAATCTTTGAAAAGATTTTCACCGAAACCTTCCTTACTGATACTTTTAAGGAAACGCGCCGGAATAATCTGGTCTGTATCTATATTTTCGCTCGGTAACGGAACGGCCTGAGATTTTATTAAAACTAATTTTTGCATACTTCTAATTCGATGTTTAAAATTCCAGATTATAATTAATTCAAATTTTCAAAAGCAGAAATTCTGCCTTCCACAGCAACTTTCGCAGCGGTTAATGGACTTGCTAAAAGTGTTCTTGCACCTTGACCTTGTCGGCCTTCGAAGTTTCTGTTGGAAGTGGAAACACAATATTCGCCTTCTGGGATTTTGTCGTCATTCATTGCCAGACAAGCTGAACATCCTGGTTGACGGATTTGGAAACCTGCATCATTGAAAACCTTATCCAATCCTTCATCATAAATTTGTTTCGCTACTTTTTGTGAACCAGGAACAAGCCAAGCGATAATATTTTCAGCTTTTTGCTTTCCTTTCACATAATCTGCAGCAGAACGGAAATCCTCAATTCTAGCATTAGTGCAACTTCCGATGAAAACGTAATTCACTTTGATGTCTGACGTGGATTGTCCGGCATTCAGTCCCATATATTTCAAAGCTTTTTCTTCGGATTCGTTTTGAGCTGTCGGGATTTTGGAATCGATAGAAATTCCCATTCCGGGATTGGTTCCGTAAGTTATCATTGGTTGGATATCTTCTGCCGAGAATTCAAATTCTTTATCAAAAACGGCGTCAGAATCGGACTTTAAGGTTTTCCAATAGTCTACTTTTTCAGTCCATTCTTCTCCTTTTGGTGCGAAGGTTTTATCTTTCACATAGTCGAAAGTGGTTTCGTCCGGCGCAATCATTCCGCCTCTCGCTCCCATTTCGATGCTCATATTGCAGACAGTCATTCGGCCTTCCATAGACATTTCTTCGAAGACGGTTCCTGCATATTCACAGAAATATCCGGTTCCGGAATCGGTTCCGACTTTCGAAATAATATAAAGAATCACATCTTTCGGCTGAACATCTTTATTCAGTTTTCCGTTGACAGAAACCCGCATCGATTTTGGTTTGTTCATCAATAAACACTGACTCGCAAAAACCTGAGCCACCTGACTTGTTCCAATTCCGAAAGCGATTGCTCCAAAAGCGCCGTGCGTGGAAGTATGACTGTCTCCACAAACAATGCTCATTCCCGGTTGTGTGATTCCCAACTCGGGCGCAATGATGTGAACAATGCCTTGATATTGATGACCAAGTCCGTACAACTCGATGTTATTTTTGTCGCAATTTTCTGTCAGTTGCTGAACTTGCGTTCTCGATAATTCATCTCTGATGGGCAATTCCTGTCCCAAAGTAGGAACGTTGTGGTCGGCAGTCGCCACAATCTGATTTGGACGAAAAACTTCCAAACCTCTCGCTTCCAATTCCGCAAACGCTTGCGGACTCGTCACTTCGTGAATCAAATGTTTATCTATGTAAATCACTTGAGGCCCATTTGGAACGGTTTCTACAACGTGTGCGTCCCAAACTTTATCAAATAGTGTTTTGCTTTGGCTCATTTTCTATCCAATTTTTTGATTAAATGATTTCATCATAAAGCTTAAATCATCATTATTAACTTCTTTTTTGGTATCGGCAATTTTCAAAAACTCCTGATACAAAAAGTCCAGTTCCACTTTTGTCACATCAAAACCTATATTCTTGAATCGATAAGCCAAAGCAGAACGTCCGCTTCTCGCCGTCAAAACAATAGAAGATTCATCGATTCCGACTTCTCTCGGGTCGATGATTTCGTAAGTTTCCCTGTTTTTGATGACGCCATCCTGATGAATTCCGGAGCTGTGCGCAAAGGCGTTTGCACCAACGATTGCCTTGTTTGGCTGAACCGGCATTCCCATCATTTCTGAAACCAGATAACTCATTTCGTTCAGCATTTTAGAATTAATATCAGTATGAAAATTAAGATTTGGATGTTGCTTGATAATCATCACAACCTCTTCCAAAGCTGTATTTCCGGCACGTTCGCCAAGTCCGTTGATGGTACATTCGATTTGTCTCGCACCGTTGATAATTCCTGAAATTGAATTTGCGGTTGCCATTCCAAGATCGTTGTGACAGTGGCAAGAAAGAATCGCTTTGTCGATATCTTTTACGTTTTCTCTTAGGTATTTTATTTTTCGTCCGTATTCTTCCGGCAGACAATAACCAGTGGTATCAGGAATATTAAGAACCGTTGCGCCGGCTTTGATGACTTCTTCACAGACTTTAGCAAGGAAATCATTATCAGTTCTGCCTGCATCTTCTGCATAGAACTCGACATCATCAACAAAATTTTTAGCATATTTCACCGCTTCAATTGCTCGTTCCAAAACCTGCTCTCTTGTCGAATTGAATTTGAATCTGATATGTGAATCAGATGTCCCAATTCCTGTGTGGATTCTTGGTCTTTTTGCATATTTCAAAGCTTCTGCAGCGACTTCAATATCTTTTTTGTTGGCTCTCGTCAGTCCACAAACTTTCGCATATTTTACGATTTTTGAAATTTCCTGTACAGACTGGAAATCGCCTGGACTGGAAATTGGAAAGCCAGCTTCTATAATATCAACGCCAAGAAAATCGAGTTTCTCGGCTATAATTATTTTTTGTTCAGTATTGAGTTTACATCCGGGAACCTGCTCACCATCTCTCAACGTCGTATCAAAAATTTCAATTTTTTCCGGATTCATAATAAAGTTTTTTACCTAATTTTGATATTCAAAAGTAGAATTTGATTTATTATATCTGATTGATACTTTCCAAAAAATACAATATTCGACTCCTTTAAAATAATCGATAATAAATTAATTATCAGTTATTTATATATTTTAAATTTACAATGTCAGAATTACAGAAAGATTTTTTATTTGTTTTAATTAAGTCACTTTCGACGTCGGAAAAGCGTCAATTTAAGTTGTACGTGAACCGACTTGGAATTAATGTCGATGCCAAATTTCTTTTACTTTTTTCTGAATTGGACAAAATGAAAGAGTATAACGAGGAGATTATTATTGATAAAAAAATATCGTCGAAACAGCAACTTTCAAATCTCAAAGCGCATCTTTATAAACAAATCCTGGTAAGTCTGAGACTGAATCCAAGTCATCAAAACAGCAGAATCCAATTGCGGGAACAACTTGATTTTGCAACGATTCTTTATCAAAAAGGTTTGTACAAACAAGCTTTAAAAATCCTCGACAAAGCGAAACAATCTGCATTAGATTTAGACGAAAAAAGCATTGCTTCCGAAATCATTGAACTCGAAAAAGTAATTGAATCTCAATTCATTACAAGAAGTATTGATGGACGTGCAGATGAATTGATTTTGCAATCGACTGAAATCAATAAACAAAATAGTTACGCCACTCAACTTTCCAATTTGTCTTTGAAATTATACAGCGAAATGCTGACACATGGTTACATCAAAAATGATGAAGACCGAGATAAAATCCTTGATTTGTTTGATAAGAAAGTCAAAAAGATTGACCTTAATAAACTTAATTTCACGGAGAAACTTTGGTATTTCAAAGCGCACGTTTGGAAAAATCAGCTTTTACAGGATTATAAATACACTTTAAAATATGCTTATCAATGGGTAGAATTGTTCCACAATAACCCAGAAATGATAAAAAATCATCCGGTTTGGTACATCAAAGGAAATACTTATCTGTTCAAAATTTTGTTTCTGTACGGCAATATTAAAAGGATTGAAGAAAGTTTTGAGAAGTTCAGTCGCGTTGTAAAATCGGATACTTTTATTCATAATGAGAATTCGCAATCGTTGATTTTCCTTAATTATTATAATACCAAAATGAATCTTTATTTCATCAAAGGCGATTTTTTCGGTGGCACAAAGATGATTCCTGAACTGGAATTAAAAATGGAAAAACACCGCGACAAGATAGATGAACATCATTTTCTCATTCTTTATTTGAAAATTGCATCGATGTATTTTGGCAGTAAACAATATACAAACACCATCAAATATGGTTTGAATATTATTAATTCAAAAGGAAATATTCAGGAGGATTTGCTTTTCCACACGCGGATTTTGATTTTGATGGCGAAATTTGAAGCAGGCTTTGATGATGATTACGATGACTTTGTGAAGAGCACGATTAAGTTTGTGAAGAAGATGAAAAATCCTGGCGAATTACATTTTAAAATCGTCGATTTCTTTAAGAAAATCAATGACCAAAATTCTAATGCACAACTTTCGACTTTTAAGGAATTCGAAAAACATCTGCAAGAATCGGAGAAAAACCGATACGACAAAAGAACGCTCGTCTATATCGACATCCACGGCTGGGTAAAATCGAAAGTCAGAAATGTGGACGTCATCGAGATTATAAAAGAGAAAGTTAAGCTAAAATAAATCCGGTTTTTTCTCTAAAAAATCACTATTTTTGCATCCTAAAAATTTCAGTCATAATGCTAAAAATTACTCTTCCTGATGGCAGCATCAGAGAATATGAAGGAGCAGTTACTCCACTACAAGTTGCACAAAGTATCAGTGACGGTTTGGCAAGAAACACCATTTCTGCCGTCGTAAACGGAAAACAGACAGAAGTAGACACCACGATAACGGAGGATTCTACCTTGCAACTACTGACGTGGAATGACGATATGGGAAAAAAAGCATTCTGGCATTCTTCTGCCCACTTGCTTGCTCAGGCTATTATGGAATTTTATCCGGAAGCTAAGCTAACAATTGGACCTGCAATCGCTAACGGATTCTACTATGATGTAGATTTCGGAGAAGAACCTTTGTCTGAAAAAGACTTCGAAAAACTGGAAAAGAAAATCTTAGAAAATGCTAAGAAAAATTCGACCTTCAATCTTCGTGAAGTTTCCAAAGCTGACGCATTAAAAGAATATGCAGACAATCCTTTCAAAACTGAATTGATTGAAAATCTGCCTGATGGCGAAATTACTTTTGTAACACACGACAACTTCACAGACCTTTGTAGAGGCGGACATATCCCTTCCACAGGAATCGTAAAAGCTGTAAAAATATTAAATGCAGCCGGAGCTTACTGGAGAGGCGATGAGAAAAATCCACAGCTGACCAGAGTTTACGGAATCTCCTTCCCTAAACAAAAAGAATTAACTGAATATCTTGAAAGACTGGAAGAAGCGAAAAGAAGAGATCACAGAAAATTAGGGAAAGAACTTGGGATTTTTGCATTCTCAGAAAAAGTTGGTGCCGGACTTCCACTTTGGTTGCCAAAAGGCGCTGCGCTTAGAAAAAAATTAGAAGAATTCCTTTCCAAAGCTCAGAAAAAACAAGGCTATGAATTCGTGATTTCTCCACACATCGGATCAAAGGAATTATATGTGACTTCCGGGCATTGGGACAAATATGGTGCTGACAGCTTTCAGCCAATTAAAACACCAAATGAAGGTGAAGAATTTTTATTAAAACCAATGAACTGCCCTCACCACTGCGAGATCTACAAAGCCCAGCAATGGTCTTACAAAGATTTACCAAAACGTTATGCGGAATTCGGAACGGTTTACAGATATGAGCAATCCGGAGAATTGCACGGCTTGACAAGAGTTCGTGGATTCACTCAGGATGATGCGCACCTTTTCTGTACGCCAGACCAGTTATTACAGGAATTTGAAAAGGTAATTGACCTTGTACTTTACGTTTTTGGTTCACTTGGATTTGCTGATTTCACAGCTCAAATTTCATTGAGAGATCCCGAAAACAGAGAAAAATATATTGGTTCCGATGAGAACTGGGAAAAAGCAGAAAACGCCATCGTAACTGCTGCAAAAGCAAAAGGTCTGAAAACCGTAACTGAATATGGCGAAGCCGCTTTCTATGGTCCGAAGCTTGACTTTATGGTGAAAGATGCTTTGGGAAGAAGCTGGCAGCTGGGAACAATCCAGGTAGATTATAATTTACCGGAAAGATTTGACCTTTGGTACAACGGAAGTGACAACGAGAAGCACAGACCAGTGATGATCCACAGAGCGCCATTTGGTTCTATGGAACGTTTCATTGCGATATTAATTGAAAATACAGCGGGTGATTTCCCACTTTGGCTGAGTCCGGAACAGTTCACTATTTTGCCGATCAGTGAAAAATATTCAGATTATGCAAAAAAAGTTTCAGAATCATTGGAAATTCACGATATTTGCGGATTGATAGACGACAGAAACGAAAAAACGGGTAAAAAAATCCGTGATGCCGAAATGAAAAAGTTACCATTTATGCTTATTGTAGGTGAGAACGAAGAAAATAACGGTACGATTTCTGTAAGAAGAAGAGGCGAAGGTGATTTGGGAGAAATGACATTAGATGCATTCATCTCTTACTTTAAAGAGCAGGCAAAACCGGCATTTGAATTAGGAGCAAACCAATAAGCTGACAACAAATTATTAATTTTAAAATTTAAAACCATAGCACTAAAAAGAAACAACAGCAGAGGCCCGATGAGACGTCCAGTCCAAGAAGACCTCCATCAAATCAACGGTAAGATCCGTGCTAACGAGGTGCGCCTTGTTGGTGACAATGTGGAACCCGGAGTTTATCCTTTATCAAAAGCTTTAGAAATTGCAAGAGAGCAAGAGTTGGATCTTGTAGTGATTTCTGATAAAGCAGAGCCTTACATTTCTCGTATCCTTGATTATAAAAAATTCTTGTACGAGCAAAAGAAAAAAACCAAAGAACTAAAAGCGAAGCAGGTAAAAGTAGTTGTAAAAGAGATCAGATTTGGTCCTCAGACTGATGATCACGATTATGACTTCAAGAAAAAGCACGCTGAAAAATTCCTGGAAGAAGGCTCTAAACTGAAAACTTATGTTTTCTTCAAAGGACGTTCTATCATTTTCAAAGATCAGGGAGAAATTCTTCTTTTGAAATTGGCTCAGGATCTGGAGCACGTTGGCAAAGTAGATCAGCTTCCTAAGCTTGAAGGAAAAAGAATGATTATGATGATGAGCCCTAAGAAGCCTGCAAAATAATATTGACCACATCAATTTTTATATAGAACCTCAAATTAGTTTTTGAGGTTTTTTTTATTTTTAATCTTTTGAAAGATTTTAACTTAGGTTAAGATTCGTTAAATTTTCTCGTGCTACATTTGCTAAAGAATTAGGACAGAAAAATAATTATAAAATAAATTAATCACTAACATTAAAAAGTAAAAACGATGAGCACACTAAAATTAAAAGACGGAACAGAGATTTTTTACAAAGATCAGGGACAAGGACCAACATTGATGTTTCACCACGGATGGCCCTTATCATCAGACGATTGGGATGCACAGGTAATCTTCTTCCTGCAAAAAGGCTACAGAGTGGTGACACACGACAGAAGAGGACACGGACGTTCTAGTCAGGATATCTACGGTCACACCATTGAACAGTATGCTGCAGATGCTGCAGAATTGGTAGAATTCCTTGACCTGAAGGATGTTGTCCATATCGGACACTCAACAGGTGGTGGAGAAGTGATCCGTTATGTTAACAAATATGCGAACGGAAGAGCTAAAAAAGCAGTATTGATCAGCGCCGTTCCGCCGATTATGGTAGCAAGCGACAGCAATCCCGATGGTGTTCCGATGTCAGTTTTTGACGGCATCAGAGATCAGACCCTTAACAACAGACAGCAGTTTTATATCGATTTGACTTTCCCTTTCTACGGCTACAACAGAGAAGGCGCTGATGTGAAAGAAGGCATCCAGAGAAACTGGTGGAGACAAGGAATGATGGGTGGGATCGTGGCTCATTACGACGGCATCAAAGCGTTTTCTGAGACTGATTTCCGAGAAGACTTGAAAAATGTTGATATTCCGGTTTTGGTATTGCACGGAGAAGATGACCAGATCGTTCCTTATCAAAATGCCGCTTTGAAATCAATCAAATTACTGAAAAACGGAACGATAAAAACGTATCCGGGTTTCCCTCACGGAATGCCAACCACAGAAGCAGCTACTATGAATAAAGATCTTTTGGAGTTTATTGAAGCATAAAATTCTAGTACATTATAAAATTAATCTGCATACATCCAATGTGTGCAGATTTTTAATGTCTTAGTTTCATAATTTTTTTGTAATTTTGCAAACTATTATTCCTGAATACGTTTAGGATAATGAAAATAGATATTGATAACAAAATATAAAAAGCAAAACAATGCCAAAATTAAAAACGAAATCAGGTGCTAAAAAGCGTTTTGCTCTTACCGGAACCGGAAAGATCAAAAGAAAAGGTGCTTTCAAAAGCCACATCTTGACGAAAAAAGAAACTAAGCAAAAGAGAAATCTTACGCAAACTTCTTATGTTGCAGAAGTGGACAAGAAAAGTGTACTACGTCAATTAGCGTTAAAGTAGTTTTTATAAATCATTTCGGTTTATAAGAATTAGAACAATTCAACAATTAACCCTGAAACGGTGCACCTAAGAGTAATGAAAATTACCGCCCTTTTCAAAAAAACAATTTAAATTATGCCAAGATCAGTAAATTCTGTAGCGTCCAGAGCGCGTAGAAAAAAAGTATTAAAAAAGGCTAAAGGTTTTTTCGGTAGAAGAAAGAACGTTTGGACTGTAGCAAAAAATGCGGTAGAAAAAGCAATGCAATATGCTTACCGTGGTAGAAAAGAGAAAAAAAGAAGTTTCAGAAGCCTTTGGGTGATGCGTATCAACGCTGGTGCAAGAGAACACGGACTTACTTATTCTCAATTAATAGGAGGTCTTAAGAAAAACAACATCGAGCTAAACAGAAAAGTTCTTGCAGATCTTGCAATGAATCATCCAGAAGCTTTCAAAGCTGTTGTAGACTTAGTAAAATAATTACAAATCTTTGTTATCAATATAAAATCCTGAGAATTATCTCGGGATTTTTTTATTTTTGCTAAAATTATCATTAATGATTAAAAAATCTATCCGTTTATTTATTTTTCTGACACTCGTTCAACTTACAAATGCTCAGACTTTCATCCAGGCTTATCAGGACAGAGCCAACAAAGTTTCTCAATCCAATGTCAATACTTATCTTCAGGAGTTTGAAGCTTTGGGTGTCAAAAGAACGGGAACCGCTCAGAACACAAACGCTTTTAACTGGATCAAAAATAAATACACTTCTTTTGGTTACACAACAGCGAATTTTCAGGAACAATCCTGGACCAGCAACGGATATACTTCCAAAAACTTAATCGTAACCAAAACCGGAACGCTCTATCCTAATAAGTTTGTAATAGTCTGTGGACATTTTGATTCTATCAATGGTCCGGGAACTAATGACAACGGAAGCGGAACTTCTATTATTCTGGAACTTGCCCGTATTCTCAAAGATATCCCAACAGATTATTCTATCAAGTTTATCCATTTTTCCGGTGAAGAACAAGGACTTCTTGGGAGTTCCAGATATGTTTCCCAAATCGTAAACGGAACCAGTCCGAAAATGGATATCAAAGTGGTTGTAAACCTGGATCAGGTTGGTGGATTGGCAACAAAAGCAAATACGAAAATCTATTGTGATAAAGATCAAAGTTCTCCCACAAGTAATAATGCTGCAGCTGCATTAGTGGTTCAGGAATTAGCGAACTGCACCACGTTATACTCTCCACTTGGTGTTGATTTTGATCCGGCAGAAAGTACAGATTATGTTCCTTTTCAGCAGAATGGCGAGATCATCACGGGGTTCTGGGAATATGAAGGTGGTTATAATAATCCTTATGTTCATACTGCAAATGATCTTTATGTGAATATGGATCCAGTCTATGTTTATAATGTGGGCAAAGCGGCGGTTGGTGCCATTCAGCATTTTGCTGTTGCTTCTACTACAACTTTGGCCGTAGAAGACATTTCAACTTCAAAAGTTTTGGAATCTGTAGAGTTTTATCCAAATCCGGCAAACAATATTTTGAATTTGAAAATATCTGATACTTCCAAAGTTTTTACATTTGAAATGACAGATATGAGCGGAAGCCAGATTTTAATTAATAAAGAAAATATAAGCAGGATTGACATTTCACATTTGAAACCCGGCGTTTATCTTGGAACCATAGCTATGGATAATGAAAAAACCACAAGGAAAATCATTATAGAATAAATTGAAAATCTACCATAACAAAAATCATAAGCCTTATCCTTGAGGCTTATTTTTTTATCATTATCAAAAAGATTAGATTTGTTCTCAATAAAAATCAGACTTTATGTTTTTATCAAAATCCAAATTAAAGCAACTTTCGACACTCTCATTACTTGGGATTTCCACATTATATTTCGCTCAGGAAAAGAACCTGAAAAACATTACCAAACTGACATTTGGTGGCGACAATGCCGAAGCTTATTTCTCTCCAAACAGCAAAATGCTGACCATGCAGGTAACGAATCCCGCAATTGGAGCGCAGTGTGACCAGATCTTCCTTTATGACCTAACTCAAAAACCGGCAGAATCTAACCTGAAAATGGTTTCTACAGGCAAAGGAAGAACAACCTGTTCCTTCTTTATGCCGGATGGAAAACATATCATCTATGCCTCAACGCACAAAAGTTCCGAAGCTTGTCCGCCAAAACCTGCACCTAGAAAAGATGGGAAATACCTGTGGCCGGTGTACTCTGATTTCGAGATTTATGAAGCTGATCTTAATGGCAATATTACAAAACAACTCACAGATTCTAAAGGTTATGATGCCGAAGCAGTGGTTTCGCCGGACGGAAAAAAGATAGCTTTTACGTCCACGAGAAGCGGAGATCTGGAAATCTGGATTATGGATATCGATGGAAAAAATCTGAAACAGCTGACTCGTGGCCTGGGTTATGACGGTGGCGCTTTTTTCTCTCACGACAGCAAGAAGCTGGTTTTCCGGTCTTCCCGTCCGAAGACTGAAGAAGAAATCAAAGATTATAAAGAACTGCTTGCAGAAAACCTGGTGGCGCCAACGGCGATGGAAATCTATACCATGAATATTGACGGCTCGGATCTGAAACAAATTACCAATTTGGGTAAAGCCAACTGGGCGCCGTATTTTCATCCATCTGACAAGAAAATCATTTTCTCTTCTAATTATCATTCGACAAGAGGGTATGATTTCCAGTTATATATGATCGATCTTGACGGGAAAAACCTACAGCAGATCACTTATGAAAGTGAGTTCAATGCATTCGCTATGTTTTCTCCGGACGGGAAAAAATTAGTTTTTGCAAGTAACAGACAAGGTGAAAAACAACACGAAACTAATGTTTTCATCGCAGATTGGATAGATAATGATCCGGCAGAGCTGGTAAATGAAGATCAACTGAAAAAGCACATTTCATATCTTGCTTCGGATGAACTGAAAGGAAGACTGGCAGGTTCTGAAGGTGAAACAAAAGCGGCAAATTATCTTTCTGCAGAATTCAAAAAGTTAGGATTGAAGCCTTACGAAGGAAAAGATTTTATCCAGAATTTTGAATATGATGTAAAACTGAATCCCCACGATGATAAGTCTTCAACACAAGTCAAAGGCAAAAACGTGATCGCAGTTCTCGACAACAAAGCAGAAAAAACAATTGTGATCGGCGCTCATTACGATCATTTAGGACTTAATGAACATCATAATTCTACACTTGCAAACTCCGAAGGACAAATCCACAACGGTGCTGATGATAATGCTTCCGGATCAGCGGCAGTCCTGGAATTGGCAAGATTATTCTCTCAAAACAAAACCAAAGAAAAAGTCAATTACGTTTTCGCATTATTCTCAGGTGAAGAAGACGGTTTGATGGGTTCTAAAAAACTGGCAGAAACCATCAAAACAAAATATCCCAACACTGTTTTTATGATCAATATGGATATGGTTGGGAGACTTAACAAAGACAAAGACCTCACAGTTGGCGGCGTTGGAACCTCTCCTATCCTTCCGGATCTGGTGAAGAAATACAAACCTGCGGGTATCAATCTGGCGTTGGACGAATCCGGTGTAGGACCAAGCGACCACACTTCTTTTTATCTGAAAGATATTCCTGTTTTATTCCTGTTTACAGGGACTCATACGGATTATCACAAACCGAGTGATGATGCCGATAAGATCAATTATCCGGGAGAAAAAGTGATTACTAATTATATATTCAACCTGGCAAATGCGTTGTCTGATGAGAAGGAAATTCCGTTTGTTAAAACCAAGATCTCTACAACGAAAGCAGTTCCTAAGTATAAAGTGACTTTGGGAATCATGCCAAGCTATGCAGACAGCAAAGATGGGATGACGATTGATGGTGTGATGGACGGTAGACCGGCTGCCAATGCAGGAATAGAACAAGGCGATGTCCTTACCAAAATCGGAAAATGTGAAGTGAAGGAAGTCTATTCTTATATGGATTGTCTTTCCAAGATCAATTCCGGGGAGGAACATTCGGTGACTGTAAAACGCAACGGCGAAGAGAAAATATTGAATGTGAAATTTTAAAAAACAAAAAACCCGATTGAAATTCAGTCGGGTTTTTTTATTGATTTTATCTGAAAATATCATTGGTTTTTATCACTTAAAAAAGCAAAAAAACGACCTTCTGCAAAGCCGATGGACAGGACGTTTGCGAGGACACCCCAAAAAGCACGTACCTTTTGATGAAAACCTCCGTACCTTTTAATGAAAACCTCCGTGTCTTTTTATCAAAACATACGGAGGTTTTTTGCAAAAGGCTTATATCTTTTAAAATATTGCCAAGAAAATAAATAAAAAACAGCAGCGACAATTTCGTCCGCTGCTGTTTGAATCTTATATGGTTAGTTGTTGAAACGATCTAAGAAATTACTTCTTAATGAATTTCTCCACAACATCTGTTCCTTTAATTTTCAACAGATAAACACCTTTGCTGAGTTTAGAAACATTGATGACATTATTGTTGGCATTAATATTAGCTTCAGAAATCTTTCTGCCTTCCAAGCTGTAGATCTCTACTGTTTCCGTCTTTTTGAAATCCATCGAAACGGTTAAATTGTCGGTCGCAGGATTTGGATAAACAGTCACTGAATTTTTATTAACATCTGCTACAGCCAGATTGACACATTGATAAGCAGGAAGTGTGTAACCGGAAGTTGTCAATTCTTCGGTAATAATAGCGACATCATCACAGGTGAATCCGAAAGTTCCGACCATATCAATAGCAGATTGTCTTACCGCAACAGCAGCGGTCTGCTGGGTCGAAGAAGAGTTCGTCAGGCTAAGACCTTCCAGGAAAATACGATCAGTTTTCTCTTTGCCAATTCTGTTATAGATTCTCATCAGGGAAGTAGCCCAGATCTGTCCATTGATATGGATATAAGAAGAATTATTGATTGTGCTTGTAGGATATTTTGGTGCATAGTTGGTTACGCGGCCATCCCAGCATTCGTTATGACCATCCCAGCTGAACATCCAGTTGTACTGAGGTTCAGAAGCTGACCATTGATTAAGACTTCTGCTATAAGACATCGCCCAGTAATCTCCGGAACCTTCGCCTAAACCTTGGGAAGAAGAAGATTTGTTACCCGTGATCCAATAATGGATTGCGTGCCCAAACTCGTGCAAAACCACATCTGCATCTTCTGCATCATCCACACAACCTTCTCCAAACGCCAGTCTCTGTGTACTCGGAAGGAAATGTGAGTTGTCATCGCCGCTCAGTCCGTGTGGATCAAAAAGTAAAACGCCATTGTTCAAGGTTGATTTGCAGACAATTCCTAATGTTTCATTAATATAAGCCATACTTCTGTCCAAGTGATAGAAGGCATTCACTGCCTCGAAGCCCTGATCATTTCTATTGAATAAGAAATCCGGAGAAGCCTGAGAAAAAAGACCTGTCGCCGGTGATTCAAAATCGGCAACCTGTACATATTTGCTTTTCAAACTGTATGTTCCATTCGAAAAAGTAATATCCGGTAATGACACCAAACTTCTGGCTGCATCTAAGCTTGCATTGGTGGCGTCATTGTTATCTACATAATTTCCGCCATAAGCCACATGAGCTACTGACAAAGGATCCGGATTGAAGATATAAGCTGTTCCCGCGGCTTTAACTTCAGCCTGTTTATCCGGATTTTTTTTCTTTGGTTTGTCTTTATGATAATTGGCAATATCCAGGATTCTAATGATCTCTCCGGAGTGTGCATCTACCATTATTTCCCAATCTCCAGGCGTCTCATAAGAATTGATAACGACTCTGTGAACCAGTTTTGTTTCTCCTTCTTCTGTTACAAATACGTAAAGATTATTTTCCTGATAGGTAATCTCACCGGAAATTTTAGCTCCGGTTTTAGCTTTTTCAAAAGCATCGGTCTTGCTATATGTTGGGATTGTGTTGATTTGTTTTAATTTTTTTGAGACAGGAACTTCTGTAGCAAATGTTACTTCTCCCAACTTATTAAAATGAATTGCAACATCGCCTTCATAAACCGGAATTCCGTTGATTTCCTGCTGAAATCTTAGTGTCTCTCCTGATAAACTTTTTCTTGAAGATTTAAAATTAAATTCGTCGTGGGAAGTTGTCCCGATCTTATTGGCATTTTTTGTAATCCAGTCTTTTGCTTTCGATTCAAGGGTTGTTGTCTGAGCATACATCGTAGAAAATGTCAATGCAAAACCCGCAACTAAAAAGTTGATTTTTAAATTCATAAGTATTTTTTAAATTCATTTGCAAAATAATAATTTTTAGCTGAATTATTACTTTTAATGTTAAAAAAGTACTTATTTAATAAAAAAAAATAAAAATTAGACCTTAATTATGATCATAATTTTTCAAAGAAGCTACAATTATAATTCACGGATTTGACGAAAAGTCAGATTAATACGCGGTTTCATTGGTCTCATTGATTTGGCAATCCGATGTTCCCAATTTATCTGTAGATCTCCTTTCATTATGAGAAGAGAACCGTGTGGCAGCGGCAGGCTATATTTATTTTGGTGATCATCCTTTTTTCTAAAATCAAAATTCCTCCTCTGTCCAAGACTGACAGAAGCAATGACAGGACGATTTCCCAATTCACTCTCCTTATCCCGATGCCAGGCCACAGAATCGTTCCCGTCTCTATAGAAATTGAGCAATACAGAATTAAACTTGTAACCCGTCAATTTTTGGATTTTATATCTCAAGCCTAAAAGTTCCGGTGTCCAGGCATTAACACTAAATTGATTGCCTCCCAAATGATAAGACTTATCATCATCGCCATACCAGGCAGTAAGACGCGGCGTCAAAACTTCCTTATCATACATTTTTTGTATCCCTTGTTTCCAGGGTACGGTTTCTATTAATATCTTTTCAAGTGCGGTTGCACGGTCTTCAGATAAAAAGTGTTCGGTGTAATCCAGTAGTTCTACCGGAAACTGATAATAATCGCCTGCATCAAATAAACTGAGTTGCATATAAGTATTTGAATATTTTAAAATTTATTTTAGTTTGGACACCTTATTATCAAGATCCTGAATATCTTTTCTTAATTCCGAGAACATATCCTTCAGATTATAATTATCAAAGTTATCCGGTTCAAAATCTTCCGGAAAAATCCCCGATGCATATTGCCAGATTTCCAAGATATCGCCCAACGGAATCTCATAAGGTTTATAAAAAGAATTGTCCGCTGCAACCTCGATAGATTTTTTCTTTTGAGCTTTGAATCGTTTGTAGGAAATCCCATCATTCAGGGTGACGAAAATGTAGCTTTTGTTGACCTTCAGATCCTCAATATCTTCAACATATTTCCCAATGATGAAAGAACCATCCTTGAAAGGCGGCATAGAATCGCCCTGTGCAGGGAAAGCTCTATATTTTCCATTCGTAAGAAATGGCAACGAGATTCTTTGAAGACTTTCTATATATTCTGGGTCGCTGTAACCAGAGAGGTAGCCCATTGAAGCTTTTTGAGGAATAATTTCGATGCTGTTGTTTCCCAGTTGATCTACCACTACCGGAAGCACAATTCTGTTATCCGGAAGATTGATCATTGCTTCCAAAGGATATTTTCTAATGTCCACTGTTAAAAGCAAATCAATGCTGATATGAAAAAACTTAGACATTGTAATGAGAACATCATACGGCGGTTCGGAGCGTCCGTCTTCATAAGAAACGTACCGCGATCTGGTGATGATTAATGTATCTGCCAACTCCTGTTGAGTTGTCATCTTCTTAGCTCTTAAAAACCTGATGTTATCTGAAAAAACTGACATTGTTATAATTTGTAACAACAAATATAATCATTTTGTTTTAAAATGTAACTAACTTTGACATCAAGATATTTCATCTTTTAAATCATAATATGTACGCACTACTCGACTGCAACAACTTCTTTGTTTCCTGCGAAAGAGCTTTAAAGCCAGAGTTTAAAGAGAAGCCTGTTGTCGTACTTTCTAATAATGATGGCTGTGTCATTTCCAGGAGTAATGAAGCAAAAGCTTTAGGAATTCCAATGGCTGCACCGGCCTTCAAGTATAAAGATCTTTTTGCAGCAAATGACGTAAAAGTATTTTCTGCAAAGTTCGAACTGTATAATTTTTATAGTCAGGAAGTAATGAGAATTGCGAAGAATTATGTGATGAAGTATGAAGTTTACAGCATCGATGAATTGTTTCTTGATTTTCAGGGCTTCAGGTATTTTGATCTATATGAATATTGCTGTAACATCAAAAAAGACATTGAACATCAACATAAAATTCCAGTAAGCATCGGATTAGCTCCCACCAAAACCTTGTGCAAAATTGCCAATCACATTGTAAAAAAAGAAACTGAGAAATATCCTGAGGGCGTTTATATAATGGATTCTAAAGAAAAAATAGAAACAGCACTAAAAGAATTAGATATCCAGAATGTCTGGGGAATCGGGAGAAAATTAGGCGCAAAAATGCGGGATAACGGCGTTCATAAAGCTTGGGATCTTTTACAAAAGCCGGAAATCTGGGTGCGGAAGATAATGGGAATTCAGGGAATCAGAATGATTAATGAATTTAAAGGAATTCCACAATTGGAACTGGATCAGCCTTCTGATAAAAAATCCATTATGGTAAGTAGAAGCTTCATGAAAATGATCTCTAACAAAGAAGAATTGGCAGAACGTGTGGAAACTTTTGCCATCTATTGCGCCGAGAAATTAAGGAAACAGAATTCCTGTTGCAAAGTGATAAGCGTTTTCATTCAAACCAACCGATTTCGAAAAGAATTAGGGGAATATAAAGATGGATTTTCTATCATCCTACCAAATCCCAGCAGTTCATCCATTGTATTAGCTAAGTTTGCCCATTCGATTTTTGAGGCTATTTATAAGGAAGGATTTCATTACAAAAAAGCGGGTGTGATGGTTTCGGATTTTGTTCCGGACAATGAAAGGCTGATTAATCTTTTTGAAAAAGATGATGATGCGAAACACATTCCTATTATGAAAGCCATTGATAAGCTTAATCTGAAATACGGTAAAGACAAGATCAGATTGGGCGGAATGTCCGGAAAAAACACTTATGGAAGGGCGATTCTCTCTCCGGAATATGAAGAATTTTTGAAAAAAAATACATTACCGGAAGCAAATTACAGATTTCAATAAAACAAAAAACGATCACAAAAGCAATCGTTTTATTTTATACTATTTCGGAACTAAGACCCTTATCAAGCAATGCCTGATGCATCGGTTTTAGTTTTTCTAATGATCCTGTTTTTACAGTGCATTTCCCTTTGTAATGAACCAGCATCGTGCATTGCTCTGCTTGTTCTAAAGTATGTTCACAAATTTCTATCAAGCACATAATCACATAATCGAAGGTGTTGACATCATCATTATGAAGTACTATTTTATACACTTCATCTTCCTGTTCCAAAACCAGTACATCCTCTTCGTACTGGCGTTTTGGCTCATCATAAGATTTATTATTATAGATTTTCATCTTAATAAAGTTTTATTATTCAGTGATTTCGTCAGTTATATCTTCTACAAATGGTTTGTTGTACAAAAGCTCGACTAATTCTACACTTTTGTTCTGCATTTTAAGGATTTTAAAATGGTAGTTACCATAATCGAACTCCTGATTTTCTTCTGGAATATCCTGTAGTTCATTCAGAATAAATCCTGCAAGCGTGTTATATTCTCCCTCTTCAGACGGCGGTATTTTTCTTGGAAGCTGCTCGTTGATCTCGTCCAATGGCTGAGTTGCTTTTACCCAATAGATATTGTCACCCACTTTATCTACAATTTTCTCTTCTTCGTCTTCCTCGTCCTGGATCTCTCCTACCAATTCTTCCAGAATATCTTCAAGTGTAATAATTCCTTCAGTCCCTCCGAATTCATCAATGACGATTGCAAGATGTTGCTTTTTCAGTTGGAAAACTTTCAGAAGATCGGATATTTTTTTACTTCCAACTACGAAGAATGCCTCTCTCATAAAGCCTCTCAGACTCTCGTGGGAAACCTGACCTTTACTTTTGATATATTCTCTGATGATCTCTTTTGTATAGAAAATTCCGATGATGTTATCGATAGAACCTTCGTAAACCGGGATTCGCGAATAGCCGCTATCCATAATCTGATTGATGATATCTTCCGGCTCATCATTGATATCAATAGACGATATATTCTGTCTCGTAATCATAATCTGCTTTGCATTGTGATCTGTAAAATCGAATGCATTTTTTATGATCTCGTAATTTTCTTCTTCAATTTCGCCACTGTCCGCAGATTGTTTTACCAATAATTGCAATTCTTCCGTTGAGTGAATATCGTGTTCCGAAGCCGGGAATATTTTGATTAATTTCAGGAATGAATTCGATAATGAGTTCATCAACCAGATAAACGGTCTGAAGATATTATAGAATAAATGCAGTGGATAAGCGATGAAAAGTGTTGTCGCCTCTGATTTTCTGATTGCAATTGATTTGGGAACCAATTCTCCAAAGACGATGTGCATAATCGTGATCAGCAAGAAACTACAGACAACCGAAATAGTAGTCACCGTAGTTGCTGCCAATTCTATATTCAAAGAATGAAACGTGGCTTCTATGATGTGATGCAGAGCGCTCTCTCCCACCCAACCTAAAGCAAGAGAAGCAAGCGTGATCCCCAACTGTGTTGCAGAGAGATAAGCATCAAGGTTTTTGATGATGTTTTCGGCTTTTTTGGCCATTGTGTTTCCCTCAGCGGCTTTTACCTGGATTTGGGAATAACGTACTTTTACTATTGAGAATTCGGCGGCTACAAAGAAGCCATTTAGAAGAACTAAAAATAATGCAATGAGAAGTTTGATTAAACTATCGGGGTCCATTTAATGTTGTATATACAATCTGTGCAAAGATAGATATTTTTTTTAACTTCAATTTAGATGTTAGAAGTGAGCTTTTAGAAGTTAGAAAAACCCAGAATTGTATGATGTTGAGATTCCTACGGAATGACAAAATTATGTCTTATGAAAAATCGTGATTTAATCTAGAATCCACAGCCCGACTTGAGCGGAAATCCTTTTTTGCTTGTACTCGGTTTCTATTAATGACAAATCGTGAGCAAAAAAGATTGGGAGCGGAAGGCGGAAAAGCTGCCATAAAAAAACAATAAATAGGTTTCGACGAATGTCAAATAGCTGCCCAAATGATTAAATACAAACTGCCCTAAATAATAAAAAGCACTGAAGTTTGACCCTCAATGCTTTTTATAACTAACTACTAACTTTAACTTTATCTTTATTAACTGTTCTTGAGCGCTTCTGCTCCGGAAACAATTTCTAATATCTCATTGGTGATGGCTGCCTGTCTTGCTTTGTTGTAGAAGATCTTGAGATCACTTCTAAGTGCGTCTGCATTGTCGGTCGCTTTGTGCATTGCTGTCATCCTTGCACCGTGCTCTGAAGCTACAGAATCCAGAATAGCTTTGAAAACCTGAGTCTTGATTGATTTTGGAATCAATACGTCTAGAATTTCTTTTCTGCCAGGTTCGAAGATGTAATCTACATTGATCTCTGAAACTGTTTTCTCTTCTGAAGCTGATGAAATTGGCAAAACCTGCTCTGTCACTACTTCTTGCGTTGCTGCATTGATAAACTTGTTGTAAACAACATAGACTTTATCAAATTTTCCCGCTTTGAAGTCCGACATTACTTTCTCCGTCATATTGGAAACGTGATCGAAAGAAAGATTGTCGAAAAGTGAACTGTGGTTTTCGTAAACAGTTTTGTTTTTTCTAACAGCATCGAAAGCTTTTTTACCTACTGTCAAAACTTCTATCTCTACATTTTCGTTTGCTGAAAACTGGATATTAAGTTCTTTGATCACAGATGAGTTAAAAGCGCCAGCCAAACCTCTGTTGGAAGTCACGGTGATGAAAAGTACTTTTTTGACTTCTCTTTCCAGTGCAAATTCCGAGATGTTCTCTGCATCAGACGCCGCACTTACATTCTGTATGATCTCCTGAAGTTTTTCAGAATAAGGTCTTAGCATTACGATCGCATCTTGCGCTTTCTTTAGTTTCGCAGCGGAAACCATTTTCATAGCGCTTGTGATCTGCATCGTAGAAGATATAGATGTAATCCTGCCTCGTATTTCTTTTAAGTTTGCCATATTATATTTAGTTGTTGGTTGTCGGTTGTTGGTTGTTAGTTTGAGA
Source organism: Epilithonimonas sp. UC225_85 (assembly GCF_042695135.1). Classification (GTDB taxonomy): domain Bacteria; phylum Bacteroidota; class Bacteroidia; order Flavobacteriales; family Weeksellaceae; genus Epilithonimonas. The sequence goes on along the minus strand of NZ_CP170547.1, from coordinate 1,180,765 downwards.
AAATTCTGTCAACTATCAACCAAAAACCATCAACTAATTTTTAATTGTATTTCGCAGAAAGTTCTGTCGCTACTTGTTTTAAAACGCCAGTCAATTGATCATCAATTTTTCCGGATTTAAGAGCTGCCATTACTTCTGGATGTTTGTTTTTCAAGAAATCCACATATTCTACCTGGAATTCTTTTACCTTTCTGATAGGAATATTTCTCAATAGATTCTCAGTTCCTGCGTAGATCATCGCTACTTGATTTTCTACCGGAAGTGGAGAGTTAACTGGCTGCTTCAAAAGCTCCACGTTTCTTTCTCCTTTTGAGATCACTGCCATAGTAGCAGCATCCAAATCAGAACCGAATTTAGCAAACGCTTCCAATTCTTTATATTGAGCCTGGTCTAACTTAAGTGTACCAGAAACTTTTTTCATTGATTTGATCTGTGCATTACCACCAACTCTGGATACAGAGATACCAACGTTGATCGCAGGACGAACACCTGAGTTGAAAAGGTCTGTCTCTAGGAAGATCTGACCATCTGTAATCGAGATTACGTTAGTCGGGATATACGCAGAAACGTCACCAGCCTGAGTTTCGATAATTGGAAGTGCCGTAAGAGATCCGCCACCTTTTACCAATGGTCTTAAAGATTCTGGCAAGTCATTCATCTGAGCCGCAATTGTATCGTCTTTGATAATTTTTGCCGCTCTTTCCAACAATCTTGAGTGAAGGTAGAAAACGTCTCCTGGATAAGCCTCACGTCCCGGTGGTCTTCTCAATAGTAAAGAAAGCTCACGGTAAGCAACCGCTTGTTTTGAAAGATCATCATAAACGATCAAAGCCGCACGACCAGAGTCTCTGAAGAATTCTCCGATAGATGCACCAGCCATTGCAGAATAAACCTGCATTGGAACCGGATCAGAAGCGTTAGCCGCAACAATTACCGTGTAAGCCAAAGCACCTTTGTCCTCTAATGTTTTAACGATCTGTGCTACAGTTGAAGCTTTTTGCCCAATTGCAACATATATACAATATACTGGTTGCCCAGCATCATAAAATTCTCTTTGATTGATAATGGTATCAATAGCCACAACTGTTTTACCAGTTTGTCTGTCACCAATGATCAACTCTCTTTGTCCTCTTCCAACAGGAATCATAGAGTCGATAGCAACGATACCAGTTTGAAGTGGTTCTGTTACCGGCTGACGGAAGATAACTCCCGGCGCTTTTCTTTCCAATGGCATTTCGTAAAGCTCACCAGTGATAGGTCCTTTACCGTCGATAGGATTGCCTAGAGTATCTACAACTCTACCAAGCATTCCTTCACCCACTTTGATAGAAGAGATTCTGTTTGTTCTTTTTACAGTATCACCTTCTTTTACCAATTTGGATTCACCAAGAAGTGCAACCCCAACATTATCTTCTTCAAGGTTAAGAACGATACCTTCAACTCCAGCCTGGAATCTTACCAATTCTCCGTACTGTACGTTTTCTAAACCGTAAACACGAGCAATACCATCCCCTATCGTAAGAACAGTACCAACTTCTTCTACGTTAGATTGAGTATCGAAATTTGCTAATTGCTGCTTCAGTATCGCTGATACTTCTGCCGGATTTATTTCTGCCATTATATGGTTGTTTTTTCTTAATTAAGTTGAAATTCTTTTTTGATATTGCTCAGTTTTGTTCTTACTGATGCGTCGATCTGCTGATCTCCCACTCTCAGGATATAACCTCCTAGGATCTCTGGTTTTACAATCGTTTCCAAGTCATAGCTAGAAACGTTTACCATTTTGGAATCCGTAATGATCTTCTGAATATTTTCTTGTGATAAAGGCGAAGCTGTTACCAAAGAGATACGTTGAGTACCTTTGATGTCTTCTACTTTATTGATGAATTCCTGAGCAATATTTCTAAGCTGAGATTCTCTGCCTTGCTTGATGACCAGTCTGATGATGTTCTTAGAAACCTGAGAGAAATCTTTGAAGATCTCCAAAGCGATTGCTTCTTTCTTTTTTGCATCAATGATAGGCGTATTCACAAACTGATTCAGTTCTTTGGAAGAAGACATTATTTTCACAATATCCTTCATCTCACCGAAAACAGCATCTGTGTTACCAGACTCCTGAGTGAAATCCAATAGACCCTGAGCGTATCTTTTAGCTACTTTAGATGTTAACATCCTGATTAGTTAAGGTTAGATTTGTTAAGAATATTTTCTACCAAAGCGTTTTGAGCACCATCGTTGTTCAATTTCTCTTTAAGAATATTTTCAGCGATGCTCACAGACAAAGTTCCGATCTGAGTTTTGATATCTGCCATTGCAGCATTTTTCTCAGTCTGGATAGATTGTCTGGCTGCTTCGATCATTTTTTCGCCTTCAATTTTAGCACTGTCTTTAGCCTGATTTACGATTTTATCTTTCATATCTCTGGCTTCTTTCAATATACCATCTCTTTCAGCTCTGGCTTCACGAAGGATTCTTTCGTTATCTTCTTTCAACTGAGCCATTTCCTGCTTCGCCAATTTAGCCTGATTAAGAGCATCGATGATAGATGTTTCTCTCTCGTCTATTGATTTAAGAATTGGTTTCCAGGCAAACTTTCCTAATAAGAAAAGCAATACTAAAAAAATGATGGACTGGATGATAAACAATCCTGATGAAAACTGATGAAGTAATTCCATTATATCGTTAGATTAATTTTTTTGAAAATTTTTAAATATAAAACATTGCTACAGCCAACCGCTGTAACAATGTTTGTTTTTTTGGCTTATGATGCGAACAACGCAGCGAAAGCAACACCTTCTACAAGTGCAGCAGCAATAAGCATAGCAGTTTGGATCTTTCCAGATTGCTCTGGTTGTCTAGCGATTGCTTCAAGAGCAGCAGCACCAATTTTTCCAAGACCGATACCTACACCTAGTACAATAAGACCTGCACCAATAATTCTAGGAATTTCCATAATGTATATAATTTAAAAATTGTTTTTTCTAATTTAATTAATGAGCGTGATCGTGCTCATGTTCTTCTACTGCCATCCCGATAAACAAAGCGGAAAGCATTGTGAAAATATAAGCCTGCAAAAATGCCACTAATACTTCCAGTAAATAAATAACCAAAGTCAGGAATGGAAATGCAACACCTGCGATCCAGTTCTCAAAAATATAAATTGACCCGATCAACGTCATTACAACGATGTGACCTGCTGTCATATTCGCAAAAAGACGAATCATCAATGCAAATGGTTTTGTCAAAGTTCCCAGCAATTCGATCGGCATCATAATAAACTTCATTGGAACAGGAACACCCGGCATCCAGAAGATATGTTTCCAGTAATCTTTCGACCCTGAGAAAGTTGTGATCAAATAGGTTAAAATTGCCAAGAAGAAAGTAATCGCAATGTTACCAGTAACGTTGATTCCGAAAGGCATTAAACCTAAAACATTCAGGAATAAGATAAAGAAAAATACAGTTAACAGATAACCCATAAATCTCTTGTACTTATGACCGATGTTTGGAATAGCAATATCGTCTCTTACGAAAATAATCAAAGGCTCAAGGAATTTTGCAGCACCTGAAGGCACTAGGGATTTCTTGTAAGACCTCGCCATTCCTCCGAAGATAATCAGCATCAAAACCGCTACTAAGAAAATCACCAAAACACTTTTTGTGATTGATAAATCTAAAACTCTTTTTTCAGTTGGATGATGATTTTTATCCAGAGTCAAAGTTCCTTTAGAATCTGTTCTGTAGATTTTTTCGTGATGAAGCGTGTAGAATTTACCGTCGCTTTCGACTGGAGAACCGTGGATAAATTCGTGACCATCTACACCTTCCGTATTACTCATGAACGTATGAAAACCTTCGTCATAAATAATAACCGGCAATGGAAAACCGATGTGGTGACCATCTTTTACCATCAATGCAACGTCGTGAGCATCCAAAATGTGATGATCCACAAATTCTTTAACTACATTTGCTCTCTCATCTTTTTCAGAAAGTGCAGGCGTTTCAGTTACATGTTTACCGTGCTGATTTTCAACAGTTTCGTGTTGTGCGAAAGCCGTTGTAAATAAGAATAAACTGTAAAATAAAATTGCTGTTTTCTTTAGCATCGATAGATTTTTTTTTCGTTTTGCAAAAATAGACTATTTTTTCTCTTTTGAAGAATTAATTTACTGTTTTTTGTCATAATTAATTAACTGTATTGCATAATAGGTAAGCAACGCAGTCAGAATAAAATATGGAATAATAAAATGGAATTTGAAATTCGGAATCGCCTCAAAATGAAGCTTATTCTTGATCAGATACATCAATCCGAACTTTACTAAAATGAGTCCTATAACAGACATTCCTACAAACTGGGGAAAGGTTCTGTTGATGATCAAAAGCAAGGTGATCATCATCATAAAAATCACACTTAAGAAGAGGTAAAACTTGATAATCGTGACTTCATCCAGATGGAAAATAAACTTCCAAATTGCGAAATGTATAATGAATGTCAGGAAAAACACAACACTGATAACGATATTACTTTTGTTCTTCATTTTCTTCTTTATTTAAAATTTCTAGTCTTTTCAAAGTGGTGTATAATGAAAGACAAAGTCCACTGAGTCCGATCACTAAAACCAAAACATTGGAGCCGGTTTCGAAGTACAAATCCAACTGATGTCCACCCCAAAATGAAATCCCGATGATGAATAACATCTGGAAAACTACGGAAGAATATTTCCCATATTTCCGCAATGCATTTGAATTATCATTCTGCTTATCTCCCAAAATTTGATTTTTGCAAAAGTAAACATTCTGGATAACTTAAACTTCATAGACTTACATTTTACAAAATTCCTTCTTTGGATTTTGAACGCAAAGTCCACAAAGTTTTTTTTTCCCATTATTGAAAATATTTTAAGGTTCGCGCAAAGGCGCATTGCTCAACAAAGCAATAAAGCAAACTTTGTCATTCTGTAGTAAACCTAACGAAGTGGTTCGAAGACGTCAATCTCAAGAGTTTAGATTCTTACGGATGACAAAATTGGGTTTTAAGTCAGAATCCTATCCTATGTTGAATCTGCAGCCCGGCTTGAGCGGAAATCCTTTTTTGCGTGGACTCGGGTTTTATTAAAGGGAAATCGTCTGCAAAAAAGATTGGGAGCGGAAGACGGATAAAGCTGCCCAAACCTTCAGGTTCGACGGAGTCAAATAAAATAAATAATAAATGATGATCGATAAGTGATGTCTGAAACTATTTCCTTTGCTTAAATTTTCTTATTTTTGCAACCTTAATATATTACATAAGTTATGTTCAACAGTTTACAAGATAAGCTAGATAAGGCGCTTCATAATATTTCCGGCCGCGGAAAGATCTCCGAGATCAACGTTGCAGAAACTGTAAAAGAAATCCGACGTGCACTCGTAGATGCCGATGTGAACTACAAAGTTGCAAAGGATCTGACGAAACGCGTGCAAGATAAAGCGCTGGGACAAAACGTTCTGACGTCTTTGACTCCGGGACAATTGATGACGAAAATCGTTCACGACGAGTTGGTGGAATTGATGGGTGGAAGCCAGGAAGGCATCAACCTTTCGGGGAAACCAAGTGTTATTCTAATTGCTGGACTTCAAGGTTCCGGAAAAACGACTTTCTCTGGAAAATTGGCTAATTATCTGAAGCAAAAACGAAGCAAAAAACCACTTTTGGTAGCTTGTGATGTTTACAGACCGGCGGCAATCGATCAGTTAAAAGTTTTGGGCGGACAGATCAATGTTGAAGTTTATACAGAACTTGAAAATAAAAATCCAACTTCTATCGCATCGAACGCGATCAACTATGCAAAATCAAATGGTTTTGATACGGTGATTGTGGATACGGCTGGACGTTTGGCAATTGATGAGCAGATGATGATAGAGATCAAGTCTGTTCATAGCACGATCCAACCGAATGAGACCTTGTTCGTTGTAGATTCTATGACGGGTCAGGATGCGGTGAATACGGCGAAGACCTTCAATGATGTTCTGAACTTCGACGGTGTTGTGCTTACAAAATTGGATGGTGATACGCGAGGTGGAGCCGCTTTGACGATCCGTTCTGTGGTTGAGAAGCCAATCAAATTTATCTCAACTGGAGAAAAAATGGAAGCCCTGGATCTTTTCTATCCGGAAAGGATGGCAGACAGAATCCTCGGAATGGGAGATGTTGTTTCCTTGGTGGAAAGAGCTCAGGAACAATTTGATGAAGAGGAAGCGAAAAAACTTCATAAGAAGATTGCGAAGAATGAATTTGGTTTTGATGATTTTCTGAAACAAATCAACCAAATTAAGAAGATGGGTAATATGAAGGATCTAATGGGAATGATTCCAGGCGTTGGAAAAGCAATCAAAGATGTGGACATCAATGATGATGCCTTCAAACACATCGAAGCAATCATCCATTCTATGACGCCTGACGAAAGAAGAAAACCTTCTATCATAAATGTTTCAAGAAAACAGAGAATTGCGAAAGGTGCAGGAAGAAAATTGGAAGACGTAAATGCATTGATGAAACAATTTGACCAAATGGGAAAAATGATGAAAATGATGCAAGGTCCTCAAGGCAAACAAATGATGCAAATGATGAGCAAAATGCCGAATATGCCAGGAATGGGCGGCGGATTGTTTGGGAAGTAGGATTACTTTTTATAAAAGTAAAAGCTCCATTTTGATGATCAAAATGGAGCTTTTATTTTTTAATAATTTAATTTATCTGTTTTTCAAAAGAAGCCACATCGTTTTATTTGAAACTCTTACCCCTTTGCTCGTATAAGAATAAATCACCCAATAAGAATCAGAAGGTAACAATATGTTACTCACTTTTCCATTCCAGGAGAATTCTCTGGTATGTGTATAAACCAATTTACCATATCTGTCATATATTTTAAGGTCAAGATCCTGGAAAGCATTAAGTAAGGAATAATCCCAAATATCATTTACACCATCATTATTTGGGGAAAATGCATTGGGTAATGTAACAGAATCTGGAACAACCGGCGGTCTTATAAGTACAATTTTCTTTATGACGTAGCAATTATATTGATTGGTTATTTTTACATAAATTTCAGTAAGTGTTGATGAATAATTGGACAAAAGATCCTTTATCTGATTGGTATTATTTTCTGCATCTGATAATCCCGGATAGAATTCAAAAGTTTCATTATTCTCATTATTTATAGCACTATAAAGGTCAAAATAATATGTATCGTCTAAATATGATTTTGGCTGGAGTTCTGATTTTACATCAGCAATAGGATTTGGAAGGACATTAAAATTGGCCTTATAAACTTCATAATATCCATCTGTTGCTGTCAATTTATATATTAATCTATCAGTTCCTGCAAAAGAATCATTCATTTTTACAATTACTTTTCTATTGATAATTTGAGCCGTTCCGTTATTTGGCTGTGTCAGTAACTCTAATTTTGAAAACACATGACCTGGCATAGTAAACTTGGTATCTATCTCGAAATTATGGCAAACATTCCCAACATTAACATCATAGATATTGTAAGGACAATTGGGAATAAAAACAGGAGTTGTAGTAAAACTGAATCCTAAATATGTCACAACACATTGATAATTTCCTTGTAAGATAGGTTGATATTCAAAACTTGTAGCTCCTGTAATATCTACTCCATTTAACTGCCATTGAAATGTAATAAAATCCTTGTTACTTAATTTTAAAAAAACACCTTCCTGAATACAGTTACCATTAACTAATATATAAGGATCATTAGAAAAACCGGTGTAACTACTAGCATAGCCCGCAAATTGAAAACCTCCAACAAGATCTACATTAAGATCTTTATCTGATTCGATTTCTACATCTCCGGAGATTGGAACTATCGTATAATATCCCCAGCCATCTTTACCAATCATAGGTGATGGATTTGTCATCGCAGTTCCATTTACTTTTATATTCGCACCTATAGATGTCTTAATTGATAATTTTGATTGTGCTACAAAACTCCCTAATCTTTCTACAGATGGGATATGAATAATATTTTTAAGATTTTGTTGTGGTTTTGGGAAGTAATCTTTATCCAATGGATAAGAAAATGTCATTCCACTGGTAATTTGTGTAAAATCGGGACTGGGACCTTGTATCAAAAAGTTAAACCCACCTATTAGTTGATATACATAAACGGGTTCAGAAGATTTAATATATATCCCGCGTGTCGGAATAATTATATTTTGTGGATTTTTAAATGAAGGCTGATTGCCATCCAAATATCTTTGCTTTCCATAAGGCCCGATAAAATGTTCGCCAGCATTGAGGGTTACAAAAGGTTGTTGCTCATTATTAAAAAAGATCTGTGTGTTATTTTTTGTGGCAACAATTATTGATTTTTCCATTGCAGTTTCTGTCTTGGTCATCCCATTGACCAGAAAATACTCCTTTCCAATCTTATCGATAGGAACGCTCTGATCCATATTAACTCCACCACCACCACTTTCTCCTATATCCTGACTAATGAAATTTCCATTGTTAACAATGATTGGTTTATCAGACGTAACTTTTGCTCCAATGAGATTAGGATCCCAATCATCCAGAATATTTGGCGGATTAGGATTATCCTGTTTACGAGCAACTATAATATATGACTCATCTTTGTTCAGAGTAATACTCAATTCATCACTATTGTCTCCATTAATAAATACCAGATTAGAATTATAATTAGATATCTTAATCTTCGTATTATCCTGAGTTGCCATTACCGAGGTTTGGTATAACATTCCGGCGGGATTATTTCCATAAAGTATAATCTGATCTGTCACTATAAAAAATTCTTTTCCCAAAGCTGTTTTCCCTTTTGATGCAATTATCTCGCTCTTACAACCTACTCTACAACCTGCTAACCTAAGACTTGCATAGAAACTTTTTTCTCCTGAAAGATGTATCCCCATTGTCGTTGGTTTCATTACTCTTAAAGGAGTACTGGCTTCAAGCATTGAAATTGCTGGAACTGGAAATTCTATAGGAGAATTTTTGGAAACTGCAACTGTTGATATAAGTACATTATTATTATAAATCTTTACAGGAAAACTGTTGTCTTTATCAGTAGATATATATATACTTAGTTGTGTAATATCGTAAGGGGAGGTTCTAAAGTATGGCGGAAACCAATGCTCCAAATCTAATTGTGCCTTAGCAAAAATGTTGGAGAAAATAAAACAGAAAATTATTATTCTAAAAAACATACTCAAAAATACAAATAAAAAAAAAAAGAGATTGCTTAAGCAATCTCTTTTTATTATAAAAATTGATTTATTAATTTTTATCCCAGAACAATTTCGTTGTTGCTTTATCGCCACCAATTTTAGTAGCAGCAGCATTAACGTTTGGTCCGTTCAAAACATATTCTTGATCAGAATATGGCATTCTTACAGGAACACCGGTCAGTTGAGAATTAGCTGGGTTTACAAAAACTGGATAATCCAATCTTCTAGAGAAATTCCAAGCTGCAAACCCTCTATTGAACATTGCTACCCAAGCTTCTACTCCAATTGATTGTTTCCAATTAGCAGCATTGTATGGATGAGCAGCTATATAAGCCGCAGAATCTGCCGCAGAAACCGAATTTTCTGACATAGATGCAGCTAAAGCGTCATTATAAAAACTAACTGCAGTTCCACCAACAGAATAACCTCTTGCAGCTGCTTCAGATTTCAAAAACAAAACTTCAACATAGCTAAGTAAGTTAGCTGGAGCGTCACCAGCATTAAAAGAACTACTCATATGAGAATAATTTGCAAATGGGTTAAGTTCTCCAAATTTGCCCCCAACATAAGCGCCATTTTTTTGTGTAAACCAAGTTGCACGTCTTGGATCGTTATTAGCATTCATAGTATTAATAACAAGTTCCGACGGAACATAGTCATTTCTAGCACCTAAATCATCAATATTTGGATTTACAAATGTACCACCATCAAATTTGAATACGTAAGATTCGTCTTCGCTGGAAATTACGCCACTAGCAATTGCAGATTCTGCAGCAGATTTTGACAACGCAGGATCAACATCTGCCAAGTTCATCGCTAATCTTAACTTGATAGAATTTGCAAAATGCTTCCATTTTGTCATATCTCCTGTGTAAACAATATCTCCTCCGTCAGTATATCCCTCACTAGACTCATTAATTGTAGCTATTGCCGCATCAATTCTACTTAACAAGCTCACATAGATTTGTTTAGCATCATCATATTTTGGTGAATATATTTCTTCATTGGGCTTGAAAGCCTCAGTATAAGGTACATCACCAAAAGTATCAACAACATTTTCCCATACAAAAATTTCAGAAATTTCTAAAGAAGCTAGTTTATTAGCCTTTACTGCTGGAGTATTTGCTTCATTTTCGAGATTAGTTTTAGCAGTTTTGTAGTTGTTTATTGAGTAAACATACATTCTGTTAAAATGATTTCTTGGCTGATTCCTAGTAACTAGATTATAAGTTGTTTCATCTGTATAGGTAGTTTGTGCCCACTGTTGAGTAAAAAATCTATAATTATTAAAATTTACACTTCCTGTAAACATATAATATGAAGATTGCTGCAACCCTATTGCCAATAGATTTTGAGATGGCAAGATTGATGGGTGCTTCGGATCGACATTCAGAGATGTCAAGTCTCTTTCACATGATGTTAAGCTCATTGCAGCTACAACACCAATTGTTAATATATTAAATATCTTTTTCATTTTTTTTTAATTTAGAATTTTAATGTTACGTTTACACCAATATCTCGAGTTGTTGGAAGCGATCCAATAGAATAACCGTAAGAACGGTTACCACCACCTACCATAGCTTCCGGATCAGCACCTGGTAAGTTTTTATGGATGATCCATAAGTTTCTACCTACGATTGACACTTTAGCTTCGTTCACAAAAGTTCCAAAAAGTAATGATTTTGGTAAAGAATAACCGATACTAGCTTCTCTTAATTTTATGTAAGAACCATCATAAACAAATCTTTTAGCTGGCATACGAGAGTAACCATCCAATGAACCAAATGCAGAAGGATTAGCTGTTACAGTTGTATTAGTTTGTCCATTAGGATTCACACCCTCCCAAACTGTACCACTTTCTCTGTAATTTTCTGTACCCTCATACAATCCTGTTGCTAGTCCATAATATTGATCTAAAGAGAAGATATCTCCGCCATGTCTTACATCAATTAGGAAACTTAATGAAATCCCTTTGTAATTAAAACTGTTCCTCACACCTCCGATCCAATCTGGAGTAGCATTACCGATAACTTTGTTATTTTCTCGAAGATATCTACCTGTAGTAGCATTTACTACTTTTTCACCATTAAGGTAAACATAATCAGATCCAATTAGTGTACCCCAAGATTCACCAATAGTTGCATTCATAGTTACACCTCCTTGGAAACTTTGTAATAAGTAATTTTTAGAATCTCCAGCTAAAGCTACTACTTTGTTCTCATTTTTAGACCAGTTGATATCCATATTCCAAGTGAAATTTGGAGTTTTGAAAGGAACCAATCCTAAACTTACCTCATAACCTTTATTGTCTATCTGTCCTGCATTAATATATTGGGTTGTATATCCTGTACCGGATGATACTGGCAGAGCAATAATCTGATCGATAGTTTTAGTCTTGTAATAAGCAAGATCAAGAGTAATTCTATCCTTTAAGAAGTGAACCTCTGTTCCTACTTCAAACTCTTTCGACCTTTGTGGCTTAAGCTTAGGGTTATTATTAGTAACTACAGAATTATAAAGTCCTACACCAGATTCCCCATTATTGAAAACTCCAGCAGCTGTATAAGTATTAATCAAAGAATATATTGGAGCAGTTCCACCAACCTCAGCGTAATTACCTCTTATCTTCCAAAAACTTAACCAGTCTGCTTTAATTAGTTCTGAAGCGATGAATGATCCTGTAACTGATGGGTAATAGTATGTATTATCACTCGATGGAAGTGTGGAACTTTGATCACGTCTAAAAGTACCATCTAAATAGAAAATTTTATAAAAATCAACTGATGCAGTTGCATAGAAGCTATTAGTCTGGGTAATCTGCAAATCTTCTTTTGGAGCCAATGGTGCTAAAATTGAATTACTTACAGCATAAATACCTGGAACTACTAATCCTCCTTCTGTAGAAGCATAAATCGAATTATAGTAATTTCTTCTGATATTACCTCCAGCAATCCCGCTTACATTGATATTATCTGTAACATCAAATTTGTAGTTCAAATATGCATCGTAATTGGTTTCTGTCTGAATAATATCCTGTCTTGAATATCCTGAAGTCACCGTGTTACCTGATGCCCCAAAAGCTTGTTCAAGCATACCTACAGCTAATCTATTCTCTATGGACAGATTAGATCTATCATATGATACTTTTCCGGTTACACTGAAATTTTTGTTAAAATCATAAACCAACTGTCCGTAACTGAAACTTCTGTATCTGTTATCTGAAACATAGCTTTCATTAGCTTGGAAATATGGATTGTTCCAGTATTTTGGCATACCATTAGCAGCGTTTGTTCTATTCCAAGTTACGTTACCATAGTTATTAGCAGACGTTGCATTTTTAACACCATATTGGTATGCACGTTGTAGATCTTTCACATCTACGTTGGTTTGCCACCATTGTCTGAAGCCACCAACTATGTTATCATTATAACCAGTAGTATTTCTACCTCTTGTATCCTGAAGTGTCAGTGTAGTATAGAATGATGAATGTAACTTTTCAGTTAAATCATAATTTACTTTTAATGATAATGTATTTTTTGCAATATGAGAATTAGGCATCAAACCATCAGCCGTCATATTATCATACGTAAATAAGATATTTTTACCTTTCTGACCTTTCTCCAATGAAACTGTATTAGTATAAGTCACAGGAGTATTAAAAAATTCAATAGGTCCATTTTTCGCAGCTACCCAAGGTGTTGCTTTTCCAAAATTTGGTGAACTTGGATCATAAGAATCCCATTGATAAACCAATTTATTGGGATCAAATGCGGGTCCCCAAGAAGCATCATCCTCAAAGTTAGCATATGGTGTTCCATCTGCAGCAGAAGCAGTAAATGATGGATCATATCCTGCACCATACTTAGTTTGATATTTAGGGAAAGTACTTTTATCAATAAATCCTGCTTGAACAGTCGATGATAAAGTTACACCCCAAGATCCATCATCTTTACCCTTACCATTTTTGGTAACAATAACGATAACCCCGTTAATACCTCTTTCTCCATAGAGCGCAGAAGCTGCGGCACCTTTTAGAACGTTAATGGATTCTATATCATCTTGGTTGATGTCTGATAGAGCATTACCATAATCAGTAGCCGCACCAGGATTATTTACAGAAGAACCAAAAGTTGAGTTATTATTAACGGGTGATCCGTCAATAACAATTAATGGATTACCTCCACCAACTCCTTTGATACCTCTAATAACTAAGTTAGCAGAACCACCAAAGTTGGTATTAGTAGTCACATTAAGACCAGCGACTTTTCCGGATAACTGGGCAGCAATGTTACCAGTATTTGTAGTTCCGTCTGATAAAGCACTCGCTTTGATCTCTTGAGAGGCATAACCCAAAGATTTTTTTTCTCTCTTGATACCTAAAGCCGTCACTACAACGCCCTCGATATCTTGTGTCTTCGCAGAATCCTGTACCGTTTGTGCAGAAACTACTGCAAAAGACGACGAAAGAACCACTGCTAACACGCTTGTTGTTAATTTTTTCATATCAAATCAAATTTTTCAATAAACAAAAATGCAAAACTTTATTAATATATACAACACAATTTGTTAAAAATTTGTTAATTATATTATGTAAAGTTTACTATTTACATAACTTTGACAATGATATTTTATTATGCCCCTACTACAAAACTTTTCAGAATCACTTCTAGAAGCAGGCTGCGATGAAGTCGGACGAGGTTGTCTGTCTGGGCCTGTGGTCGCAGCTGCCGTAATTGTAAATAAAAATTTTAAGCAAAATTTAGTTAACGATTCTAAAACGTTAAATTTTAAAACTAGACAGAATCTCGATCTCTACATCCGGGAAAATGCTGTAGATTTTGCCATAGCAGAACTTTCTCCGGAATTTATCGATCAGCATAACATCCTGAACGCCAGTATCCACGCAATGCATCTGGCATTGGATCAATTGAAAAACAAACCGGAATTAATTTTGGTAGACGGCAATCGCTTTCATCCTTATAATTATACGCCACACCATTGCATCATCAAGGGCGACAGCAAATATCTTTCGATAGCCGCAGCTTCCATTATCGCAAAAAACTACCGGGACAATCTGATGATAAAACTCCACGACGAGTTTCCTGAATACGGCTGGAACACCAATTTTGGATATTGTACCAAGGTTCATCAGAAAGCTTTGAAAAAATTCGGGCCAACTATTCATCATAGGAGATCCTTTCGGCTGGATTACGATGTTGAGATTGAATTGGAGATTGATAGAATTTGAGGATTATAGAGTCTTCAATACAATTTAAAGATCGTCGGACTGGCCAGAAGATTAATACTTTTGCATTGATTCTTGTGTGTTAATTCTTTTATCTTTGTGATTATGCAAAACTCATATACCGTCATCAACGCTTCTGCCGGCTCTGGCAAAACTTACCGTTTGGTTCAGAGTTTACTGATGATCTGTCTCAGATTCCCGAATCAATCTGATGCTATCCGGACAATTTTGGCATTGACTTTCACCAACAAAGCGGCCAAAGAAATGAAGGAAAGAATTCTTTTTTATCTCGGCGAGTTTGTAAAAGATAATTATTCCGAAAATCAGGATCTTAAAAATATACAGGAAGAACTGGCGAAACAAGGCTATAGAATTACACTCGACGACCTTAATCACCGTTCTCAGAAGGTTCTTGATTATATCTTACACCACTACTCCACGCTTAATATCGGAACTATTGACAAGTTCAATTCCCGACTGGTAAAGAGTTTTTCTTATGAATTGGGGTTGGCTCAGAATTTCAATCTGGAAATACAGCCGGAACCTTATCTGATAGAAGCAGTTGACAAAATGCTGGACGAAATTGGCGAAGATGAAACCGTTTCGGACGCTTTTATGGATTACATCAATTATAATCTGGATAATAATGAGCGTGTGAACCTCAACCAAACTCTTTATAATTCGGCGAAGAAATTCGTGAGCGATGTCCATTATCAGCCGCTTCAGGCCAACAAAGAATTTGAATGGGAAGCTTATGAAAACAAGAAAACAGAACTCAGAGAAACTATTAAAAATCTCAAGTCAGAATCTCTTGACATTGCAAAGAAAGCTCTAGATCTGATCAAAAGCAGAGATATAGAAATTGAGGATTTTGCAAGCGGAAAAAGTGGCATCGGCGGATTTTTCCAGAACATTCTGGAGTTTCATAAAATCAAGGATAAGAAATTTCCTTTTCCAACCACTTCCGAAGATTCAAAACTGGAAACCTTCCTGAAAGGCGCTTCTACAAAAGGAAAACATAAGCAAAGTGATATTGAGGATATTTTACCACAATTGATTTCCTGGCGGCGAGAGATCATCGACCTTTATATCAATTCTCAGAAAAAAGAAAAAATTCTGCAAGCCATTCTCCCTTTGAAAGTGAATGCCGATATTCAGAAAAAGCTGCTGGAAATTGAGGAAGAAAATGATTTGGTTTTGCTTTCGAAATTCAATATTTTGATTAATGAAAATCTCAGGAATGAGCCTTCAGCTTTCATTTACGAGAAAGTTGGAACTCAGTTTCAGCATTATTTCTTTGATGAGTTTCAGGATACATCATCAATGCAATGGCAGAATTTTTTGCCGCTTCGGGACAACAGCGTTACGTCTGACGACACGAGTTTCACTATCGTTGGCGATCCTAAACAAAGCATCTACAGATTCCGCGGCGGCGAAAGTGAACTGATGCTGGATATCATTAACCAGAAAGAAATCACACCAAAATTTGCAATATCCGAAAACCTGATTTTTAATTGGCGAAGTGCGAAAAACATTGTCGATTTTAATAACAGATTATACGATTTTATGTCCGGTGATCTGAATAATGAACATCAAAAAATCTTCGGAGAAAGTGCACTTCAGGAATCGAAATCTCAGTTGGAAGGGCGCGTGAAAATTCATTTTTTGGAAAACTCAACCAAGGATATTTTTTATGAAGAAACGGTCGAGAAAATGCAGAATGACATTCAGGAAAGTCTGGATAATGGTTTTGCCTTTTCTGATATTACGATTCTTTGCAGAGGAAATTCGGATATTTTCAATTATTCTCAATTACTGGGAAATCTGAAAGTCAAATATAAAGGAAAAGAAACATACATCAAAACGATTTCCGAGAAAGGTCTGACACTCGATTTAGCCTTTACTATAAAAGCGTTGATCGAATTTCTGAAATGGAATCTCGTTCCAAAAAACCGTCAGTTTTTGGTAAAAATGATGTATTTCCTGAATGTTTCGGGCAGAATTATAATGACGGATTTCACTTGCGAAATTAAAGAGATTTTGAAGTTCGAAAATAAGAAAGACATTGAAGATTTCATTAATGAAAAATATAATGTAACGCTGATTCAGAAAGACATTCCACAACTTAATCTTTATAATTTCATTGAATATTACGTCCACGAATTCTCGGTTGAAGGTAAGGAAACCGATTTCCTTTTGAATTTTCTGGAAATGCTTCACAATTACACGCAAAATACAGGTGCTACATTGAAAGAATTCCTAAAATATTGGGATGATGAAGCGTCGAAAATCAGTATTCAGGCGAGTGAGAATGTAGATGCAATCCAAATTATGACGATTCACAAAGCGAAAGGTCTGGAATTCCCAATCGTCTTTATCCCGATGAGAAATGAGAACAGCGACAAAAAATTCTCGGAATGGTTTGATCTTGGAAGTGAAGATGAACTGAAAACGGTGATCCTAAATCAGTTTTCGCCGGAGCTGGAAAGGTATGATGAAGAAATGGCGGGTTTTAATCTGATTAATTCTTACCGTAACAAAATCGACCGTTTCTGTATCCAATACGTTGCGACAACCCGACCTGTGGAACAGCTTTTTTTCTATCTCGAAAAACCGAATAAAACGACTAATTATTTGGAAATATTTGATTTCGTTGCACAATTCCAACCGGTAGAAAATGGTGAAAATCTAGATTCATTTGATGTTTATGAAACCTCATCAGAATCATTAAAAAAACAAAAGCGAAAAGAGAAAAACGAATATCTTTCTGAGAGCATACATTCTATCTCTCAGAAAACTGAGAAAGCATCAAACATAGAAATTGCAACCTCATCCAAGAGTTATCAGAATCGTGTGGCGCATGTCCGGATGGGGATTTTCACGCACGAGATCTTATCCAAAATCAAAACTAAAAAAGATGTTCTGAAAGTTCTGAATTCTTATCTTCTGGAAGGAACTATTACGGGCGAAGAGAAAACATCAATTTTGGAAAGAATTGAAAATGTTCTGAAAAATGAAAATTACTCAGATTATTTTGAAGACAATCTGAAAATAATCAATGAACGGGAGATGCTCTCCGTAGAGGATGGAACTTCTAAAACTTATCGTCCGGATAGATTAATCAAGACAAAAGAAGGCTTCATTATTGTAGATTTTAAAACAGGCGCCGAGAAAGAAAAAGACCGGAGGCAGGTTGATCTTTACAAATCCAAATTGGAAGATTTTGGAGAAAAGGTTGTAAAAACGGACATTATTTATATTTAGATTTTGAGAAAATATATTAATAGATTATAGACAAAAAATCCCGGGAAATAATGCCCGGGATTTTAATTTATTATTTCTTCACAGCCGTCACTACCTGGCCTTCCATTTTTGTAATATTATCGAAGATCTGCTTGAATGCCGGATAATATTCCTTTGGGTAAACGGGATCTTCAACTGTCGTTGTGGTCTCAACCGTTAATTTGTTGCCTTCCTGTGTCACTTTATAAACATATTGTAAAGCGTTGTCCTCTGTCCTGAATTTTTTGGATTTCGGGACATTTTCGAAAGCATAACCGTCCGGCAGAGTAATGGTCACTTTTTTGATTTTATCATAACCTGTCATCAGTTCAATAGGCGAGCGTCTCTCTTCAGTTTGATCAAACTCGTGAGATTTATTATATAAAAACAAGAGTGGATTGAATACTAATTTACCTCCGATTCCGTCTACAAAAGTATCAGAATCAAAATCAAAGCTGGTCTGGAAATCATTGTTATCCAGCACTTCAGTTTTGATATTTGTGAAAGGAAAAGCATACCGGTCTTTGTAAGATGTTTTTTGGTAAGCGTCTTTGTCTTCATTATAACTTTCGTTGTTCATCATCGCATACAACTTTGTATCCTTATCCGAAAAAGAACCTGCAAAATTACCGTCTGGGCTGAGTTTTGCATCTACGGTGAGATAAGTGGTGCTTTTCTCGGGACAAAATATATTGATTTGCTTGGCATCTGTTTTTGTCATGACATATCCAAAGTAATTGAGCGCAGCGGGACGAATAATGTTAGGCAAACTCATTTTAGAAGTCGCATCGTATAACACTGGTTTTTCTTCAAAATTTATCATCGCTAAAACATCATTAAATGTTGTTACACTTGGAGAGTATGATGTCAAAAGTCCTTTTCCTACAGTAGATAACAATACAGGTTCTGCCTCCAGACCCGCACTTCTCATCAACAGAATTAATAACAGATTAATTTCTGCAGAGTTCCCGGATTTTGTATTGATAAGATTTTTGATACCCTGATCTGTAAAGGCAGAATATTCTCCATTCCAAGTATATTTATTTTGAGTGAATTTCAAAATTGCTGCTGCTTTTTCTTTATCATTCTTTATTGATTTAATATCCTGAGGAAGTAAGTCTTTTACAAGATTACTTCTTTTCAATTCATCTCCAAAATTCTCATCCTCATATAATTGTTTCTGGATATCTTTCCAGGTAACACCATAAGATTTGAAACCTCCACTCATCCCATAGTAATTGCTATT
Organism: Epilithonimonas sp. UC225_85; assembly: GCF_042695135.1. Classification (GTDB taxonomy): domain Bacteria; phylum Bacteroidota; class Bacteroidia; order Flavobacteriales; family Weeksellaceae; genus Epilithonimonas. The sequence continues at coordinate 1,161,746 of NZ_CP170547.1, read as the reverse complement.
AAGAGGAAAGTCTGTAGAGTTGAGTTCAAATCGGACGGATGTCCTGTAATTATCTATATTATTCACATACTTTTCATCTCTGTAAGCTGAAATATCTTTATAAGCAAAACGATAGGTTTGATAATCTCCGCCATATATTTTTTTCTCGCTTATATCTCTTACAAATGGTGTTAAACCTCCTTTATAATTTACATTATATCCATAAGTTTTGGGCGTATCAAAAACATATTCAAAATAGCGAATAGGCACTTCATCCTCAATCATTACTCTGGGAATAACATATATAAAAGGAGAAAGGACAGTGTATTTGAACTCTACAATAGAGCCGTCTTTTACGTTCTCGAAAGCAAATTTTGTTACCGTATAGTTTTTAGATTCTTTGGACTGGTATTTAGAATTTTTTTCAACAGCTGTTGTCACGATTTTCCCGTTTTCCAGATTATAAGTATTTACCTTTAGAGAAGTTACTTTTTCTTCGTTATGATTTTTACCGATACGGGTATAGATTTCTTCTTCCAGAAATTTTTTGGCGTCGTCTTTTTTATAGATCTTCACCCTGCTGATGACATCCAGATTCAAATCTCCATCTGATATATAATAATGATAAGATTTATAGATCACTTCGGCCGCTTCGGAAGGATTTTTGGCGTAAGAACTAAGTTTGAGATCTTCAATATCCAATTTTGGCGGATCTAAAAATTTATATTGCTGCGCAAAAATCGGCAGAATGAGGCAAGTTAAAATTAATTGTAAAATTTTTGTTTTCATCTGTTTTATTATAGTTTGGTTATTAAGATTTTGGTAGCATCAATTTTATTAATTTGTTTTCGGAAATCAATATAATTTTTGATTTTATCAAGTGGCACGACTCCTTTGTTCAAGATGAATTTTCTTTTGATGATAATTTTATCTTCAACCCTAGAGAAGTCAATAGAATAATTTCCGTATTCTGTAACTAAACTTTTTGTCAGTGGGATTTCGGAAAATTTATAATCTTTTGGTATTGTATATTCTATTTCATAATCATCTGTGAATCCAAAAGGGATTTCTACAGGAAATTTCCTATCAGCACTTTCCAAATAAAAATCGGAATCCGAAAAAGGAAGCGCACGGAAATAGATATCAGAACCTAATGATTTGGAATAATTAGCAGCTTTAAAATTAAGATCAAAATTGATCTTAGCATCTTTCCTGTCATTATTCAAATTATTAATATCCATAGAAGCGAACTGTAGATTTTCATAGCGGTGTTTCAAAGCATCTTTCTGTTCAATCGGCGTCAATGAGACCAATGGCATAATCATATCATAGACACCACCAAGATAAGAAAATGAAGATGTGACGTCCAGTGTATTATCGGCAGAGATATTGGCTTTAATCCTCAAAATTTCTTTATTATTCTCTGCCAATGATTTTGGAGTATCTTTAATTTCTATACTGCCGTCTTTTACCATCACCACATTTCTGTCCATTGTACGATAACCCAAGTGGTCAAAAGCGATTTTCTGTGATGTATTTTCCAGCCAGATATTTCCGTTTTCGGTTGGCACATACAGAATGACGTGATTACCATCCATCTTCGGAAAATTTTTATCAAATATCTTCGGTGTTTTATCCATATAGATCACCGAATAATAGGAAGGAATCCCTGCTGCTTTTAGAAGAACACGCATATAGTTGGTGAGAGCTTTGCAGTCGCCATAGCCTTTTTTCCTGACATCATCGGCAATCATCGGCTGCCAGCCCCCAATTCCCACACCTACATAAACATATCTCGTTTTGCTCTGCATATACTGGTAGATCCGCTGAACTTTTTCAGAAACCGTTCCTGATAGATTCAGAGAATTTACTTCCGCCTGGATTTCCGGGGTTACAATAGAAACTGGCTCCAAAAGTTTGTTATACCAGCCTGCGAAGCTTTGCCAATCGGAAAAATCGCTGCATTGCCCTTTCAGACAAACCTTATCTAAAGCAAATTCTATTTTTGGAAAGATAGTTTCGGGATCCGGAGCATAATTTTCTTCCTTGTAGGCAGGAATATTTTTGTATTGGGCTTTAAGAGAATTATCACTTTCTGAGATCTCAGCCTTTCCAAATGAAGTTTCTGTAATTTTTTTACGAAGTTTGATGCCGGATTCATTCTTGAAATCCACACTCCAGTTTTCTATAGAAACATTATCCGACATATATGGCTGTAATACAGGCAGAAAAGCGGTGTCCGATGTTTTTGTCGTGTAGGATACTTCTATTGTATATGGATAACCTGGCTGGTTAATATTCAGAAAAAAACTTCTGTAATCTGTGTATAGATAAGAGTCTTTGGATTGACCAATATCATTCATATCACTTTTAGAATAAGTCTTGACCTGTTTACCGTTTTCATCCAAAATCCGAATTTTTATATCCGAAACTCTGGTGGTTTTGTCATAGGGTATATAGACATAAGCAAATTTATCTGCTGCTTTATTTAATATAGAAATTACCTTCTTTTCTTTGATTTCCATATCATCCTGAGCTTTTATAATATATTCCGAAGAATAATTACGGACAACAGCATTTGCATCTTTTTTAAATTCTTCCGGGATCTCTGAGATCGCATAGTTTTGTGACAGCATCTTTACCGATACCATCACCAATAGGGTTATTAGTTTTTTCATCATTCAAAAATATCAATTGGCTGCCGGAACAAATACTCTTTGAGCCAATTCCTGATCGAAAAGATACAAAGCGGAAGGGTTATCTTTTACCATTTTGATTTTGGTAACCAAAAGCGAAGCGCTGGACTCCTCTTCCACCTGTTCATTAATGAACCATTGCAGGAAACTTGTGGTTGCAAAATCACTTTCGTCATTCGCAGTTTTTACGATATTGAAGATGCTTTTTGTTACCAGTCTCTCGTGATCCAGGGCTTTTTCAAAGATTTCCTGGGCATTCGAAAATTCGTGTGGTGGTTTTGGAATTTCATTCAGGATGATTTTTCCGCCGACATCATTGATGTAATCAAACATTTTATCCGCATGCATTAGTTCTTCTTTTGACTGTACGCGGAAATAGTTCCCGATACCTTCCAGATCCTGTGCATAGAACCATGCACTCATAGATAGATAGAGTTGTGCTGCGTATTGTTCTTTGGTGATTTGCTCATTTATAAGATTTATAATCGCTTCGCTTACCATAATTATTTATTTTTTTCCAAATATAAAAAAAAGAGTAGTTAAAAAATAACTACTCTCTCTGAAATTAATCACTAAATAATAACTTACTTAACTAATGTTCCGTCAGCTTTTTTTCTGTCCTGAAATTTTTCTTTTCTTTCAGCCATTTTTTTAGCCTTCAAATCCTGGAATTTTTTGTACTGCTCTGGTGTCAGGATTTTCTGCATTTCCGCTTCATTCTCCTTCATTTTCTGCATTCTGTCTTGTTTTTTAGTAGACATATCCTGTTTTCTTTCAGCTGCTTTTGACTCGTGTAATGCTTTTAGTTGCGCTACCTGAGCATCTGTAAGATTAAGTTCCTGCTTCAATTTTTGCATATGTTCAGCTTTTTTCTGTTCCATATCCACTTTTGCTGTTTGCTGTGCAAATCCAAAAACACCTAGTCCAAGAAATGCTGCGCTTAAAATTAATTTTTTCATTTTGATTTCGATTTTATATTTGTTTTGATTTTTATTAATCTGTTAGTTTGATGTCAAATTTTAATCCAGGTTAAAATTATAAATAATAAAGTTTGTTAAAATTTATCTTGAAGTAAATCTTGTTCCGGAAGACCTGCCGTTACTTTCAGATCTTGGAGCAGAATTTCTTTGATTATTACTTCTGTTTTCAATCTTGCGTTCAGAATTTTGATTTTGTCTTATGCTGTTGTTTTGATTTCTAATTCCTCCAGAGTTAATATTTGGAGAAGGCTGTGTTCTGATATTATCATTTCCACTTCTTGTCCCTCCAAAATTATTATCCCTGATACCTTCCGGGTTTCTGAATCCTCCGTTTTCATTTGGTCTGATTCCTCCGTTCTGCGGATTTCTTACGCCATCATTTTGCGGACTTCTTACTCCCATATTATTTCCATTCGCTCCGCTTCTTGGCGGTTGATTGCGAAAACCTCCATTATTTCTCGGTGAATCTATCATCCCTTGATTTCTTCCCGGATTTCTAAATCCTTCTCGGAAATTTCCCCGGTTTACTTTATAAATATTAATATTCACATTTCTGTAAATCGGTCTCACGGGATAACGTCTTGCATAGAAATTGACACAACGGTTTCTGTAATATACAAAAGGACTTGCTCCTCGGAAATAAACATTTTGGTAAACCACAAAAACTCTCGGTCCCAGAATATTTTGCAAAGCATAAAATCTGTCGTAATACCATCTGTCCGGATTCCATCTGTAGTAAGAATTCCAGGCTTCATAAGAAGCAAAACGATTATTAAGCATTATTATCTGATTGATCTGGAAAGGACTCAAACGATTTTGAAAAAAGAACTGATCCCAGTTCACAGCATAAACTGCGTTTCTATAATCATTGTAATATCCCTGATAATACTGATCCGGGTAATAGTCTGTTGGGTAATTGTAATAATAATCTTCCGGATAGTCATAAGAATTGTCATAATATTCGTATCCGTTATATTCCTGTGGATAAGTATCGTAATAATCTTGTGCAGAAATTAATCCTCCAAAAATAATAGCGAGTGTTAAAAATATCTTTTTACTCATTGTTAAGATATTTTTATTTTGGTATTCGTGAATCATTGATTTCATTTTCTTTTATTTTAAAAATTAACAGAAAAACAAAGTTCTTTCGAAATGTCTTTTTCTATCTTTTGGATATTGGATAAGAATAAAAGTTAAAGTCCAATTAATTAATATATTAAAATCTAATATTAAATCAATATTAACAACTGATAATCAATACAATAATTTTCATTATTAAACATAAAAAACCTTCCAGAAATTAATCTGAAAGGTTTTAATTATATCATTTTTCACTGAATTTAATATCGTCCGCTTCCTTCTATCCAACCGGCAATTTTCTGACTGAATTGCGTCTGGTCTTTTAAATCTTCCAGCTTCAGATGCATTCTGTATCGCCAATAATGTGGGAAAACTGCAGGATTATTGATTCTTTCCTCATCCATATCGGGGTTCATCAGATTCTGATCTGTTGCCAAAAATTCCTGGATCGGGAAGATCGCCAGCATTGCTTCTGTATAAAGATGCTGCTTCATAATCATTTCTGATAACTCGGGAGAAAGATCCCAAGGTGCCGTTCCGTATTGCCCTAATTGTTGATTAAAATATTTTTGAGTCAGATTTCTGTCCTCGTGCCACCATTGTCTCAAGGTAGAACTGTCATGAGAAGACGCTGTAACCACGTTTAGGTAGCTGGCATTTTTTGGATCATACCAAGGAATATTGTCGGAAGGCATTCTCTGAACTTTCAAAGCGGTGATTGCCAGTTTGTCCATCACAACAGGCACCGAATCCGGAACTAACCCTAAATCTTCACCACAAATCAACATCGTTGTAGAATTCAGTAAAGCCGGTAATTTTTCCATCGCTTTTTGGTACCAAAGTCCATCCTGACGCTTGAAGAAATAGTCATTGTAAACATCGCTCAGCTTGGCTTTTTCCCAATCCGGAAGATATTTATAAGACGAAGTTTTAGAAATATTAAATCTTGGATGATAAACTACTCCATTCTCTGTTTCTTCAGTCAAAAACAAAACATTTCCAGCCAACGAAATCAGCTTTTCTTCTGCCCAATCCCATGGTTCTTTTTTGAAATAATCGGTTAATTTTCTCTGCGTATCAAATTCTGATTTAAAAGTATAAATGCCATTATGATGATTATCGAAGAAATGATTCTGTACTTTTTCTTTAATTTCTCCGAAAGTTTTCCAAAGAATCGGGTCATTCACAAAAGGTTTGGTATAACGATCGTAATTGAAAGGAATCTGTCTGTCAGAAAACTCCCTTTCTGTCACAGGAACTGCCGGATAAAAATACCCCAATAATCCCTGAGTTGCTGAAATCGGCATTCTCCAGATTCTAAAGAATCCAAGAATATGATCGATTCTCATGGCATCAAAATATTGCTCCAAAACTTTGAAACGTTTTTTCCACCATTGGTAACCGTCAGCCTTCATCACTTCCCAGTTATAAGTCGGGAATTCCCAGTTTTGACCCAAATCTGAAAACTGATCCGGTGGTGCTCCGGCCTGGAAATCCATCCCGAAAAGTTCTGGTTCCGTCCACGCTTCTACAGAATATCTGTAGATCCCGATTGGCAAATCCCCTTTTACGGAAAGTCCCAGTTTATGCAAATATTCCACAGCGTCCTGCAATTGCAAATGCAACTGATACTGAACCCACGCGTGAAGCATAATCGCAGAATACTCCTTATGTTTTGGCGAATATAAAGTTGCAACTTTTCCGGCAACAAATTTCTTATGCGTTTTCCAGTCGTAGAAGTTTGGCGTTTTATATTTGTCTCTCAACAAACAAAAAGCGGCGTACGGCATCAGCCATTCTTCATTATCCTTAATGAATTTCTTGAAGTTTTTATCCTTAAGAATAGCTTCCTGATTCTCCTCGAAAACCGCCGTTGCAAATTTCCATTTTCCGGAGATCATCTGTTCATAATCAATCAAACTCAGAGCATTAAGTTCTGCTTTTTTCGACTGATAGTCTTTTACAAGATCGTTCGGTAAAGTATATTCCAGTTTCTCAATAGAAAGATATTGCGGATGAAGCGCATAAACCGAAATAGCTGCATAAGGATAAGAATCCGTCCAGGTATAATTGGCAGTTGTATCATTAATCGGCAGGATCTGGATCACAGAAAGCTTGGCGTCATTGGCCCAATCTCCCAGTTTTTTGATGTCAGAAAACTCGCCAACACCGAAGCCATCGTCCGATCTTAAAGAGAAAACAGGAACAGCAACACCTGCCGAATGCCAAAGCGTTTCATTATTGAATTTGAAATAATGATCTGCTTTTACATACAAAATATCCTTAGTCGGATTTCCGAAAACCCAACGATTTTCTCCTGGTTCTATGTAAAATAGTTGTCCCGTATTTTTGTCCTTAATGGCATATTTGTAAAGAACGGTTTGATGTGTCGGGATCTCAACGCCAGTTTCCCAAACGCCGTAATCGGTTTCTTTGAGCTTAACTGCTTTTTCAGCATTCCAGTTTCCCAAGGCATCTACATTCCCAATCAAAACCAAAGTCCAGTTTGGATTGTAAAGAGGTGCTTCTATTCGAAAAAGATGGGTTTGTTTTTTTACAACCGACAATTTCTCCGGTTTGAAGCCTTGGAGACGATTGTGAAGAATTTTGTTGGTTAAATAATTTTCCGGGAAATTTTTGAGATTCCAGTTATCAAAAATGACAAATTCTTTGAAGCTATTTGGAAGATTGAGGTGATGTGACGGAATTTCTTCATCCAAAACATCTCCCTGTTCGCTCACCAAAAGGTATTTGTACTGAATTGATTTTGAAAAATAATCAATTTCTGTGGTCCAGTTATTATTTTCGGAATATTCTAAGTTGTAATCTCGATGGTCGTTTTTCTCGTCGTATAGGCGCAAAACGAGCCGTTGGCCAACTTTTGTTCCAAAATTAATACTAAAGTATAGTTTCATTATTAAGGTCTATTAATATTGACGCAATTTAACGAAATATTGAATTATAAATAATATTCCTGCAAAAAAATCATTTTTCCGTAATTCTTTTTAGAAAAACCGGGATTTGCTGCTCCAGAGCAGTTATTAATCCGGTTGTATTTTTAGCTTTTGCATAACGTGCAACACTCGAATCCTGCAAAGAAAACAAGATAAAGTCATTGATTTTATCCGTTGGGATTCCTGCTTCTGTGAAATAATTATTTTCAATTTTACTTCTTATCCATTTGATATCATCCTGCGTGTCTTCGTATTTGTAAAGCCGCTTCATCTTCTTAGATTTTCCGCTGACAACATCATAAATCCCTTGGATATTAACCGCAGGCGGAATTCTAAGGAAAGGCATCAATACATCATCAACTGCGTCTGCAGGTTTTTCCCTGGATTTTTCCGGTGCTTTTGGCAGCCCGATGGCTTGCCGGAGTTCCTCTTTGGAATCTCTGGTCTTCAACCGGCTGGCATCATTATTAATATCTCCGGTTATTTTAATATTAGAAATTTTCACTTCTTCTATTTCCAAAGGCATTTTTATTAATCTTACTGTCAGGAAATAATTATTTTTAACAATCACTCTCTCACGCTCATAGTTTTCTTTCACGAATCTGATCTCATCACCAATTTTTGCATTGATGGAAAACTCACCCATGTCATTACTCCAGATTTTTTGTTCGGAAGTTATATTAATGACGAGAGTTTTTGGAAGGCGTGCCGATTCCTCAGTAACCACAACTCCGGAAATCGTCTGAGATAAGACAAAACCTGAAATACAAAGAAAATAAACAAATAGAAATTTCTTCAAAAGGCTGTTAATTTTAATTCAAAAATAAGTCTTTATTGAAACAAAAAATACGGTTTAACTTTCGTTAACCGTATTTCTAAATATTTAAGATTCTTATAGATTATTCTACAATTATTTTTTTGGAAATGATGCTTTTTCCATTTTCAGATTCTACATTTACGATATAAACACCAGAAATTAGATTTCCAAGTTCTATCTTGTTCTCAGAATTACTTATATCAGCAATTTTTTTATTGAGAACAATAGTTCCCGCTGTATTATAAATTTTAACCTGTGCGTTTCCTTTTTGAGAATCTGTGATTCTAATATTTACAAAACCTTCGGACACTTTTGTAGGATAGATATCGTTTTTATTAATTCCTACCAGGTTCTTTTTGTTTTTCAAAACATATGAACTTCCTAAATCATAGACAGGCATATCGATCTTTCTTGCTAATGGTTCTGCCTGCAAAGTTTCCAAGTTGAACGTATGCAAAACGCCTCCTTTTGCACTCGCCAGGATAACCTCTCCATTTTTATTGACAGCAGCACCGTTTACAGAAAAATTGCTATCCAATCCTTTTATTTTCCCAATGAACTGAGCCTTCAATTCCTTGGTTATTAATTTAAAGAGATTTCCGGAAGCCGAAAAAATATAAAAGTTATTGTCGTCATCAGCAATCATATCACCACCGAAGCCAGTTTGCATTTTGCTTAGAAGATTGTCACCATTTCCGGAACTATCTTTTACAATTCCAAGATCTGTCACTGCATACTTCCCATCTTTGTAGAAAATTTTCAGAAGCTGAGAGCCAGAATTGGAGAGCGCATACACATTTCCATCTTTGCCGATTGTCATTCTGGAAAACTGAGAACCCGTATCACAAGCTGTGGGATTAGAAAGAACATTTTCTACCAGCGCAATATTTTTAGTTTGAGGATCAAAAACATAGATATTGGAAGAAAACATTGGCATATAAACCAATTTTCCCCTTCCATCAACGGCTAATGTCGCCATTTGATTTGCCAAGGCATTTGCATTGGATTTTTTATCCTCAAAAATTTCTTTGTTCCATTTTTCAGAATAGATTTTTGGTTCATCTTTGGCAGATAAAAGGATATTTTCAGTAATACCTTTTTGGGAATCCAAAGCCCGGAAATCCTGAAAAATAATATTTGCAGTTTCTTTTCCTGTGAGTGCTAAAATATCTTGCTGAGCAAAAGACAATGTACCAAAACCCAGTAGTAGTAAAGTAGATAATTTTTTATTCATCGTTTTAAATTTATGATTTATTAGCTAAGTTAATAATTTTCCGCAAATTATTCTCAATTAATAAAAAATCAATTTAAAACATACGTTGTCCCATCTCTACCATCCTTCAGTTCGATTCCTTTTTCCAGAAGCTGATCGCGAATCTGATCAGAAAGTTCCCAATTCTTGGATTTTCTGGCTTGATTTCTCAAGTCGATTAAAACCTGTAAAGTCTGGTCAAGCTTGTCATTATTTGATTCTTCGATGATTTCCAATCCTAAAACATCGAAAACGATGGCGTTCAGGAATTGTTTCAAATCTTCATAATCATTGGTCGAAATACTTTCCTTTCCAAGTTTCGAAGCTGAAATAAACTTCACGGCTTCAAATAAATGGGAAATCAAAATCGGACTATTGAAATCGTCTGACAAAGCTTCCAAAACTTTCTCTTTCCAGTTTTTATAATCAAAAGATGATGTTTCTACGCCTTCTGTTGGAACTTGTGTATTAAGCATTTTAACGGCTTCCATCAATCGGTTGAAGCCTTTTTCGCTCGCCAACATTGCATCATTGGAAATATCCAACACACTTCTGTAATGCGCCTGTAAAAAACAGAATCTCAACACACTTGGGTGAAAAGCTTTTTCAAAGAAATCATTATTTCCGGTAATCAATTCCATGGGAAGAATATAATTTCCGGTTGATTTGCTCATTCTTTGGCCGTTCATTGTCAGCATATTGGCGTGCATCCAATATTTTACCGGTTCTACGCCGTTGCAAGCTTTTCCCTGGGCGATTTCACATTCGTGATGCGGAAATTTCAAATCCATTCCACCACCGTGAATATCGAATTGGTCGCCAAGATATTTGGTGCTCATTGCCGTACATTCGAGATGCCAGCCTGGGAAACCTTCTCCCCAAGGTGACGGCCATTTCATAATATGTTCCGGCGACGCTTTTTTCCAAAGGGCAAAATCCTGAGGATTTTTTTTCTCAAATTGTCCGTCAAGATCTCTTGTATTGGCGAATAATTCTTCGATATTTCTCCGGGAAAGTTCTCCATAATTGAGTCCTCTCGCATTATATTCCAGAACATCAAAATAGACTGAACCATTACTTTCGTAAGCAAAACCTTTTTCAACCAAAAGTTTCGTCAGCTCCAATTGTTCGATGATGTGACCGGTTGCAGTTGGTTCAATCGTTGGCGGAAGCAGATTGAATTTCTTCAAAACTTCATGAAAATCGACCGTGTATTTTTGTACGATTTCCATTGGTTCCAGTTTTTCCAGTCTGGATTGCTTGATGAATCTGTCGTTGTTGATATCGCCATCATCTGTCAAGTGCCCTGCATCCGTGATATTTCTGACATAACGAACTTTATATCCCAGAAATTGAAGACTTCTGTAAATAAAATCGAAGGACAAAAAAGTTCTCACATTTCCCAAATGCACATTGCTGTAAACCGTTGGTCCACAAACGTACATCCCGATATTACCTTCTAATATTGGTTTGAAAACTTCTTTTTCGCCTGACAGCGAGTTGTATATTTTTAAGTTCATTGCTTTAATTTATGGATTGAAAATCACACTAATTGATGTTGACCATCCTTTCTGCTTTTAACAAAAATTGGGAGAATGAAATAGATTAATAGAACAATAACAATTAATAAAATTTTACACCAAATTTCTTCAACTATGTAAACCGAATAAGAAGTCCAGCTAATAATTGAAATCAAAGAGAATAACATTGTTAGTTTTGGTGTCGATATATTTTTAGACGCAAATGGATAAAAAATTAATTTCTCTCCTTCTTTAACTTCGTTTGAAAAAAAACCGTACACTAGTTTATCACCATAAACTTCCTTTTCAAATTTCTTTATTAATTTTATCCAATTCGAAGACCAATAGTAATAACCTTTACACGAAAAATTCCATAATATACTTGTAATTATCCCTAAAAGTGACAACAATAATAAACTATCATTGTCGACAATATTTTTTTGATAAACTGCATTTAAAGAAATTAAAATTGCTCCATTAGCTACATAATAAAAAGTCATCCATTTATGAAAATCATCATTTAATTTATGTCTTGCTTCAATTGCTATTTTATATCTTTCTAAGTTAATTGTAAAATTTTCATCATTCATTGCTTTCATATTTTTTAATTGATAATTAAACTTTATGTGACTTTCTAGCCAATGATGAGGCACTTGCCTCTTTCAATCTTTCCACCTGATTTTTCGCTTCCTGCAAGGTAACTGATGATTTGTTTTGATAACAGCTCGATACTTAACTTCGCCCTGTCCTGAAAAGATATGTTGTAATTCATTTTTTATCATTTTAAGATTAAATTAATCAAACTTCGCATGGCTTCCTACATAGTGTAAGAATTCTTGACGAGTAATCGGATTCGTTCTGAAAATCCCACTCAATTCTGCTGTAATTGTGGAACTGGCGGTATCTTTTATTCCCCGGCAATTCACGCAAAGGTGTTTTGCATCTATGATGCAAGCTACATTCTGAGTTCCTAAAGCTTCTTTCAAAGCGTCAACAATCTGCATTGTCAATCGCTCCTGAACCTGCGGACGTTTCGCATAATAATCCACTATTCTGTTGATCTTTGACAAACCAATGACTTCTCCGCTGGAAATATAAGCCACGTGCGCTTTCCCAATAATCGGCAGGAAATGATGCTCGCAGAAAGAATAGACTGTGATATCTTTCTCAACAAGCATCTGACGGTACTTATATTGATTTTTAAATGTTGAGATACCAGGTTTATTTTCCGGAAGCAATCCTCCAAAAATCTCGTTTACATACATTTTCGCAACACGCTTAGGAGAATCTTTAAGAGAATCATCCATCATATCAAGACCCAAAGTGTGCATAATCTCTCCAAAAAGCTGTTCAATTTTCTTGATCTTTTCTTCCGGTTTCAGATCAAAAGCATCTGATCTTAAAGGAGTATGATCTTTTCCTGTAAACAGATCATCATCATTGTCAGGAATGTGTTCCATAATATCATAAATAATATGAGGCAAAAATAAACAAAAATTATGGATGCACTAAGAGTTAATCTAACGATATGATTATAAAAAGAATAGATTTATAAACAGTCTAAAAAAGCAAAAAAAAATTGAAATGATTTGAATTTTTATATATTTGCACCAAATTAACATAATTAAAAATAAAATACTATGTCAGACATTGCATCAAGAGTAAAAGCTATCATCGCTGATAAGCTTGACGTTGAAGAAACAGAAGTGACTCCAGAAGCTAGCTTCACAAACGATTTGGGAGCTGATTCTTTGGATACTGTTGAACTTATCATGGAGTTCGAAAAAGAATTCAACATCCAGATCCCAGATGATCAAGCAGAAAAAATTACAACTGTTGGTCACGCTATTGCTTACATCGAAGAAGTTGTAAATAAATAATATTTATTCAAGACAAAAAAATTTATGGAATTAAAGAGAGTAGTTGTAACCGGCTTCGGCGCTATTACACCCGTTGGAAATAACGCTAAAGAATACTGGGAAAGCATTAAAATAGGTGCAAGTGGCGCTGCCCCGATTACTCTTTTTGATTCCACTAATTTCAAAACTAAATTTGCCTGCGAAGTAAAAAACTTTGATGCTCTTAATTATTTCGATAAAAAAGAAGCAAAAAAGATGGATAGAAACTCTCAGTTTGGGCAGATTGCCGCAAGAGAAGCTATTGCTCACGGCAGACTTATTGAAGACAATGTTGATAAAAACCGCGTTGGTGTTATCTGGGGATCCGGAATCGGCGGACTGGAAACTTTTGAACAAGAAGTTTTGGGTTGGGCAGCTTCCAACAACATTCCAAGATTCAATCCTTTCTTTATTCCAAAAATGATTGCGGACATTACGCCTGGAAATATTTCTATAGAATATGGTTTCCACGGACCTAATTACACAACCGTTTCTGCCTGTGCTTCTTCTGCCAATGCTTTGATCGATGCTAAAATGCTTATTAACTTAGGCAAAGCAGATGTTATTGTTTGCGGAGGGTCAGAAGCTGCTGTAACAGCCAGCGGAATGGGAGGTTTCAACGCAATGCACGCACTTTCTACAAGAAATGATGACCCAAAAACAGCTTCAAGGCCTTTTGACAAAGACAGAGATGGATTTGTTTTAGGCGAAGGCGCAGGATGTATCATTCTTGAAGAATACGAACACGCAAAAAAACGAGGTGCAACAATCTATGCAGAATTGTCCGGTGGCGGAATGAGTGCTGATGCTTATCACATGACAGCCCCTCACCCTGAAGGACTTGGCGCCTATCTGGTAATGAAAAATTGCCTGGAAGATGCCGGTGTAACTGCCGATGAAGTAGATCATATCAATATGCATGGTACATCTACTCCACTGGGAGACATCGCAGAATCTAATGCAATTGCAAAATTATTCGGAGAACACGCTTTTGATATTCAGATCAATTCTACAAAATCGATGACAGGCCACCTTCTGGGAGCGGCGGGAGTTATTGAAGCAATTGCTGCATTACACACAATTATTCACGGTATTGTTCCGCCAACGATCAATCATTTTACAGACGACGAAAACATTGACCCACGACTGAATTTCACATTCAATAATGCGGTTGAAAAAACGGTTGACATCGCTATGAGTAATACTTTTGGTTTTGGAGGTCATAATGCCTGCGTTCTTTTCAAAAAAATATAATATGTTTTTATGGAGTTGAAAAATTATTTTTCTAAATTCCTTCCTAAAAACAGAGCACAAAAACTTTCGGAAAAAGATATTCTTTTTCGCAAAAACATTTCTAATATCGTTGGCTATAACATCCACGATCTGGAAATTTTTAAAGAAGCTTTTTCTTTAAAGTCTTCTTCAAAAAGCACGAATAAAAAAAATTACGAACGTCTAGAGTTTTTAGGGGATTCTGTTTTAGGAACCATTATTTCTTGTCATCTTTTTCAAACCTACCCGAATGAAAACGAAGGATTTCTCACGCAGATGAAATCCAAGATTGTCAACAGGAAAAACCTTAATAAACTAGGAGAAGATCTTAAATTAAGTTCTCTTTTGCAAGCTGATACAAGCCAGACCATCCTTAGTGAAAACATCTCTGGGAATCTTTTGGAAGCTTTGATTGGTGCGCTCTATCTGGATATTGATTATGAATTTTGTAAGAAAATAGTTTTGGACAGGATTCTTACGCCTTCTACCATCAATAAACTGGAAAATAAAATCATCAGTTACAAAGGTCTTTTGCTGGAATGGAGTCAAAAGAAAAAGATTCCTATCAAGTATGAAACCTGCGAAGAGTTTCAGCCAAATAAAGTCACAGTCTTCCGCTGTCACGTTTGGCTTCACAATGAAAGAATTGCTAATGCAGTAGAAACTTCTAAAAAGAAAGCAGAAGAAAAAGCGGCTCAAAGAGCTTTTTATGTCTTGAGTAAAAAGGAAAATATCATTGAAAGTCAAAAAACAATATCTTAAACTCGAAGAAGATCATACAGAGATCTCCATAGGATTGATTAGACTGGCAAAACCAATCCCGGAACACGAATTGTTTTTTATCATCAATGAAATGAATCTTTTTGATTTTACAAGAATCGAAGATATTAAAATCGAAGGTGATTATTTTGACTATTTTTTTTCCCGTTATCAGGCTTATGATCGTTTTACTAAAAACTGTTATAATTTCATTTCCAACAAATCAATTCTCTCAATCAAGAAAAAAGAACAAAATCAGCTTTTTTCAGATGAATCAAATGTTAAGTTTTTACTAAATGTACACCAAGATGCAGATTACATTTTAAGTAAATCCGATATGTTTGGAGATTTTTCGTTAATTTTGCTTCCGGAAAATTTCGTATTTCAAATTCAGGAATATCCATTGAGTTCTGAAGAAGAACTTTATCAATTAATTCAATATTATGAATAAAAACCTTAAGAAAACAAAAATTATTGCAACACTAGGTCCGGCTTCTTCCAGTAAGGAAACGATGATCCAAATGATCCAAGCTGGTGTTGATGTATTTAGAATAAACTTCTCACACGCCGATTACGATTTGGTAAAGAGAAATGTTGACATAATCCGTGAAATCAACAAAGAATATGGATACTCTGTATCGATCCTGGGAGATCTTCAAGGTCCAAAATTAAGAGTTGGTGTTGTAAAAGAAGGATCTTTCCTTAATCCTGGAGACATCCTGACTTTCACAAATGAAAAACTGGAAGGTGACGCTACCAAAGTTTATATGACTTATCAGCAGTTTCCTCAAGATGTAAAAGTTGGTGAAAGAATCCTTATTGATGATGGTAAATTGGTTTTTGAAGTTATCGAAACCAATAACGTAGATACAGTAAAAGCAAAAACAATACAAGGCGGACCTTTAAGTTCTAAAAAAGGTGTAAATCTTCCTAATACAAACGTTTCTCTTCCTGCTCTTACAGAAAAGGATATTGAGGATGCTAATTTCATGTTAGATCACGAATTTGACTGGATCGCATTATCATTTGTTCGTCACGCTCAGGATATTATCGACCTGAAAGAATTGATGGCGAAACATCCAACCAATAAAACCAAAACGCCTATCATTGCAAAAATTGAAAAGCCTGAAGGTGTTAAAAATATTGATGAAATCCTGATGGAATGTGACTGTCTTATGGTTGCAAGAGGAGATCTTGGTGTAGAAGTTCCTATGGAGCAGGTGCCGGTGATCCAGAAAAATCTTGTAAACAAAGCAAGATTATACGCTAAACCAGTTATCATCGCAACACAGATGATGGAGACGATGATCAATATCCTGACGCCTACAAGAGCAGAAGTAAATGATGTTGCCAACTCTGTACTGGACGGTGCTGATGCAGTAATGCTTTCCGGAGAAACATCTGTTGGGAAATATCCTGTAGAGGTTGTAAGTAATATGGCAAAAATTGTAAAAAACATAGAGAAAACGCCACTTTACTCAAAACTGAATCACGTGATCGAAGAAAAAATCAATTGTGTTGATGAACGTTTCATTACTGATAAAGTTTGTCGTTCTGCAGTAGATGTTGCAAAATCTACCGGAGCCGAGGCTATTATCACTTTGACCGCTTCTGGTTACACAGCTTTCCAGATTTCTGCACACAGACCATCTTCCCACATCATTGTTTTCAGTAATAATAAACGTGTTATCACAATGCTGAATCTGCTTTGGGGTGTAAGAGCGTTCTATTATGATATGGAAAAATCTACCGATGAAACTGTGATCCAGGTTAATATGCTGACTCATAATTATGGTTTTGTAGAACAAGGCGATTATGTTGTCAACCTAAACGCAATGCCTGTTCACAACGGCGGAAAAACAAATACAATGAGATTATCTACAATATAATTTCAGATTTTATAAAAATAAAAAGACACCAAATTGGTGTCTTTTTTTATGTTATGGCTTTAAAGTTTTTTACTCTTTAATAATTTTCTTAGATACAGTTCCTGATTTTGTTTTTACAGTAAGAATGTAAACTGAACTTGGGAATTTACCTAAACTAATCGTCTGTGATTTTGAAGCTTTGGAGTTTTCCAAGATTAATTTCCCGTTCATATCAAAAACAGCAACTCTTTCTACTTCGGACGGAGCTTCAATTGTTATGAGATCTTTAGTTCGTGTTGGATAGACCTTGATTTCATCTTTAATCATATTATCAGAAGCCAATGTTCTCTTTTTGGTTCCTGTTGCTACCCAGGCAAAATCCTGTGTTGCCGGGTTTCCATCCTGATCTACCAAAGAATTTTTATTGCTGACCTCTATTCTGTAGATTGCATCTGCCGTTGGATTATCAATCACGATCTGTTCGACATTATCAACCGTGTTGTCACCTTTCGTTGCATTTGCATTCGGATCGCTGACATCAAGTTTCCAAGGATAATAAACAGTTCCGGATCCCACCTCCACTACTCTGAGATCGAGGTCATTCACAATTCTTGAACTATGATTTTGCTGAAGATCTATATCACTTGTAAAAAATGCAATTGCAGGATCTACCCAAGAAATACTGACTTTTAAAGGTTCTGTTGCCGTTGCTTTGATTTCTTTGGTAAAGCTGACTCCGGATTGCAGATTGCTTCTTTCGAAATAAGCGTCTTCATTTAATTTATTAACTAAAACCTGAGCCGCTTTTTTTGCATCTACCAATCCCCAGCCGTACCACACATCCGGACCTGGTCTTCCTGCTTCGTTTGCAGTATGTGTCAATAGAGCTTTCATCTCATCAGCTTTAAAAATAAAACTACTGTTTCCGGAGATGTTTCTTTGGATCTGAGTAAGTGCTCCGGCAATTCCTGTAACTATTGGTGCCGCATAAGAAGTTCCGTAATTCAGGACATATAAATTGGTTGCATTGGGATTTGCAGTCGTATAATTGGCCATAATCATATCAACACCAACTGCAGTAAGATCTGGTTTCACAGCACCATCTTTTCTTGGACCTGCACTGCTGAAACTGCCTTTTACCACATCTGTCGATTGTGTGTATTTATGATTTCCCGGTAACTGATTAACAGCACCAACAACGATAATATTTTTCGCTAATGAGCCGTAACCGATACAGTTATATCCCTGGCTGCAATTTGCTGGTGGAATCTCATCACCGGCCGCAAAAAGAACCCAGCTGCTGGTAGCCGTATTGTATTTATATTTTGTAGAACCCGCAGATGGTCCAACGCCGTAATAATTACCCGTTGATTTAACTATAATCTGTTGAGGTTGAGAATAGACGATCTTATCAAAATTATAATCATTCTCATAATAAGCCCCCGAATAGGTGTCCTGATGATTCAATTCATAATTTCCAATCCAATAGTAAGTATTGGTGCCGGAAAGCTGCCAACCGACATTGACGCCATAAGAGTGATTAGAAATATTAAGATCTGGCAGAGTCGCAAGTTTCTGATAATTATTCCCCAAAGCTGTTGTTGCAAACATATAATTATCAGTAGTTCCCTGAGGCAAAATCCCTTTGGCATTGGCTTTTGGATAAGCAACACTGCTTTGTGTGAAATTTCCTGTCGCCAAACCATTTCCTATGAGAAGACTATTGACGTTGGTTCCATGATAATGTTTGGCCTCTGTTGAAGCTTCTTTATTCACGGCTCTGCCGGTTGTGAATTGCTCGTGTGTATCCTGGATTCTCCCTGCATCAAAAATAGTGATCTTGACGCCGTTTCCTGTAACAGGTGATGAGATACCGGAAACAGTTCCTGCCTGTAGCTCATCTATATTGGCTGTAGCATTGGCACTGGTTTCTTCGATAGAATAAAAAAGCGGAATTTCTCCAGCAAAACCAGCCAGATTTTTTTTAAGATTTTCTTTTTCTTTTTCAGAATATCGATCATTATTTTTAAGGAAATATTGATCCAATTTCTTCTCGTTATTCAGTCTTTGTTTTTTAAATTCTTGAGCATTAGAAAAATAAAGACAAAAGAAACCGCTTATAATAAATATTTTTTTCATCAGAAATATTTTTACAAAGATAAAAAAATACTTATTTCATACCAGTTTTAAAATCGATAACTATTTATTTCTGAATTTTTTAAATGAAATTTCAAAATGGAGTTTCAAATTCCCAATATCTTCGCCAGTGCAATAGCCATATTTTAGAATGTTTCTTGTTCCAAAGCTTTGAAGAGAATAGAAAATAAAAGAATTAATTTCCTGAGAATTGAGTCCTAATGATCGGAAATAATCATCCGTCATATTTTCCCTGATCCATTCTGCAAGATCTGACAACGTCCATTTGTTATCAATCTTTCCAAAAGTGATACCCTGTCCAACCGGCTGTACAAATTCGCCTTGTCTTGGATTCATTAATTCTTCACTGGATTTCGTTTTAAAATAGACTTTCAGGTCGTTATTAAGAGCAACCTTTTTCTTACTTTCATTTAATAATTTTGAGTCTGTTGCAAGATTGCCAGTCAGTTTTCTTTTAACCTCGACTTCCTCAATTTCAATAACAGTTTTTATTAAATTAACCATTAAATTTTCCTGATTTTTGACAACAATATTTTTCCTCTCGTAACCATCTTTGATAAATCGAATTTCATCTCCGATATTTGCATTAATCGAGAATTCACCATAAGAATTGGAATATTTTTTTTCCTGAGAACTGATATTAATTACCAAAACCTGATTTACCACAACAGAATCGGACACGATTTTTCCAATTATTTGTTGAGAATAAAAATGTTGTGAAATGAGTAGAATAAAAGAAAATAAAAATATTCTCAAGGGCTAATTTTTCATCAAAAATAAATTTAATTAGGACTGCCAAAATACATTTAACCAGGATTAACTTTTTTATGAAGAATTAACAAAATCGGACTTCTAAAGCATTTTATTTGTCTGTTTAAAACCTTAACTTTACACCAAATTACAATGTAGATGTACTTAGTTTTCGATACAGAAACCACCGGTTTACCTAAAAATTTCAACGCACCACTCTCAGATTCAGACAATTGGCCAAGAATGGTTCAGATTGCATGGCAGATTCATGATGATAACGGGAATTTGATCGAAAACCAGGATTACATCATCAAACCGGAAGGTTATGATATCCCATTTAATGCAGCGAGAATCCACGGCATTACAACTAAAATAGCTAATGAGGAAGGTCGTGATTTACAAGAAGTTTTGGTTGAATTTTCTAAGGCTTTGGAAAACGTAAGAGTCGTTTCCGGACACAATGTGGAATTCGATTACAATATCGTTGGTGCAGAATTTTTCCGAAAACAAATCACAGATAATCTCCAGGAAAAACCAAAAGCTGACACGATGATCCTGGGAACAGATTACTGTCAGTTGGCAGGCGGACGAAACGGAAAATATAAATCGCCGAAGCTGGAGGAACTTTACGAAAAACTATACGGACACAAATTTGATGAGGCTCACAACGCAGCAGCCGACGTCAACGCAACGGCTCAGGTTTTCTTCGAAATGATGAGGATCGGCGTGATTCCAACTGACATCCTAAAAATCTCTGAAACTCAATTAAAAGAATTTCAAACTTTTAATCCGAATCCGATCAGACCTTTCGGAATCGTCATCAGAAGACAGGTTGCGAGCTTTAACAATAAGAAAAAACAAACCGATTTTGGAAGCATTGATGAAATTGATCTGGGGAAATATTTCCATTTCGATAATCACAGTGTTTTCTCGACTTTGACGGCGACCACCAACATCAACGACCTCATCAAAAAAGCAACCGAAGAGAATTATTCCGCTGTTGGAATGGTGGATATCGGAAATATGATGGGTGCCTTCAAATTCGTTTCTGCAGTGGAAGACACCAATGCCGGGCGCATCAAAAAACATAAGGAATATCTGGCTAAAAAACAGGAAGCCGAAGAAAAAGGAGAAGCTTTCAATGAAGAGGAGCCTAATACAGATCAGCTAATCCCCATTGTTGGCTGTGAATTTTTCATATCAAACCGATACGAGCAAAAGCAGTTTACCAAAGATGATCCGGACAGACGGACACAAATGGTTTTGCTGGCAAAAGATTTTAACGGTTATAAAAACCTCATCAAACTTTCAAGTATTGGTTTTCAAAAAGGATTTTATTTCGGCGTTCCGAGGATCAGCCGCGAGTTAATTTCTCAATATAAAGAAGGACTGATCGCACTAACTTCTGGAATTAATGGTGACATTCCTAATACGATTTTAAATATCGGGGAACAAAAAGGTGAAGAATTATTCCAATGGTGGAAAGAGGAATTTGGTGATGATTTTTATGTTCAGATCCAGAATCATAAACTGCCTGAGGAAGAGCATTTGAATGAAGTTCTGCTTCAGTTTGCTGATAAATACAATGTGAAAATCCTGGCTCAGAACGAGACTTTTTACACTAATAAAGACGATGCGAATATCCAGGATATTTTGGGTTGCATCAAAGATGGCGAAAAACTGTCAACTCCGATTGGAAAGGGTTTTGGAAAGAGAAAAGGCTTGACTACCAACGAATATTACATCAAAAACCAAGATGAATTAAAAGAAGCTTTCCTTGCCTATCCGGACGCTTTCGAAGCTTATGAGGAATTTTTGGCGAAGTTCAAACCTTACACTTTGAAGCGTGATGTCTTGCTTCCGAAGTTTGATATTCCGGAAGAATTTTTAGATCCGGAAGATGAGAATGATGGTGGAAAACGCGGCGAAATGGCCTATCTCAGACATTTGACCTATGAAGGCGCAAAAAAACGCTATCCCGAGATCACACCAGAAATACAGGAACGTCTGGACTTTGAGCTGGAAGTTATTGCTAATACAGGTTATCCTGGCTACTTTTTGATCGTTCAGGATTTTTGTAATGAAGCCAGAAACATGGGCGTTTCGGTTGGTCCAGGTCGTGGATCGGCAGCCGGATCTGCTGTTGCTTACTGTATTAAAATTACCAATGTTGACCCCATTAAATATGATCTCCTTTTTGAGAGATTTCTTAATCCGGAAAGGGTCTCTATGCCGGATATCGATATAGATTTTGATGATGAAGGACGGGATAAAGTTATCAAATGGGTGGTTGATAAATATGGTCAGGAGCAGGTCGCCCAGATCATCACTTATTCTGTTTTGGGAGGAAAATCGGCGATTAAGGATGCAGGTCGGGTTTTAGATCTTTCAATTCCGGAAACCAATATGATTGCAAAATTGATCCCGCCAAGTCCTGGAATGAACATTGCAAAAGCGCTTTCAAAATATGACAAGCTGAAACCGGAAGATCAACAATTGGTTGATGAAATGAAATATATTCTTGCAAACTCAGATGATTCCAGATTTTCGGTTTTGGAAAGTGCTAAAAAAATGGAAGGCTGTATCCGAAATACAGGGATCCACGCTTGTGGTGTGATCATCACGCCGGAACCAGTTAGTAATTTGGTTCCAATTACGATTGCTGCGAAAGATGCTGATATTTTGGTTTCTCAGTTTGATAACTCGGTAGCGGAAAATGCGGGTCTTCTGAAAATGGATTTTCTTGGATTAAGGACTTTGACCATTATCAAAGATGCCGTAAAGCTCATAAAAGAACGCCACGAAATTGATATCGATCCGGATGAAATTCCACTCGATGACGCAAAAACATATCAACTATTTAAAGAAGGAAGAACAATCGGGATTTTCCAATACGAGAGTCCTGGAATGCAAAAATATATGCGGGAACTGAAACCAACCGTTTTCGCCGATTTGATTGCAATGAACGCATTGTATCGTCCGGGGCCTATTAAATATATCCCGAATTTCATTAATAGAAAACATGGAACCGAAGAGATCATCTACGATTTACCGGAAACTAAGGAATATCTTGAGGAAACTTATGGAATCACGGTTTATCAGGAGCAGGTAATGCTTTTGTCTCAGAAACTGGCCAACTTTACCAAAGGTGAAGCCGATACTTTGAGAAAAGCGATGGGTAAAAAACAGATCGAAGTTCTGAACAAAATGTACCCGAAATTCATAGAAGGCGGAAGGAAAAATAACCTTGATGAGGAAAGATTGGAGAAAATCTGGAATGACTGGAAAGCCTTTGCAGAATATGCTTTTAACAAATCCCACTCGACTTGTTACGCCTGGATCGCTTATCAAACCGCTTATCTGAAAGCCAATTATCCTGCCGAATATATGGCAAGTGTGATGAGTAATAATATTAATAACACCGCTTCTATCACAATGTTTATGGAAGATTGCAAAGCGATTGGTGTGGACGTTTTAGGACCTGATGTGAATGAATCTCAGTATAAATTCTCTGTAAATGAGAAAGGACAGATTCGATTTGGATTAGGTGCTATCAAAGGAATCGGCGAAGGTCCGAGTGAAGCAATTGCTTTAATCAGACAAAACGGAAGATTTAAAAACATCTATGACTTTTTTGAAAGGATTCCGCCTGCGCAAGTGAATAAAAGAGTGGCGGAAAGCTTGGTTACTGCAGGCGCTTTTGACGAACTGGACACCTATCACCGTGGACAATATTTCGATATTGATGCCTCCGGAAGAACTAATATCGAAAGACTTTCGCGTTACGGACAGAGTTTCCAGGACAGCAAAAATGAGATGGAAAATTCTCTTTTTGCAGATTTCGCCGAGGAAGTTCAGATCGAGCAACCAAAACTTTTGCCTTGCGCAGAATGGCCGAATATGCATAAGCTCAACAAAGAAAAAGAAATCATCGGGTTCTATTTGTCGGCGCATCCTTTGGACGAGTTCAAATATCAGTTCAAATTCATGCAGGGTGTTCTTTCTAAAAAAGCGATCCTTGATGAGAAAAAAGATGACATTCCTGTTTTGGATGAGGTAATTCCAATTCTTGAAGCAGATAGTACGCCTGACGAAGACGTTCCAGATATCATTGTTTCTGACGAAGTGGGATTGGAAGATGAAATCATCGAAGAATCCGGAAAAAAAGCAGAACCAAAGGGAAATTTCAATTTCCTGAATCTGGATGAAGTAGAGGCTTTCAAAGACCTGGCATTTCCTGCAAAAGCACCAGAACTTTTTGAAGAAAAGAAAAGTTGGAAAGACCGTCAGAATGAAAAAGATAACACAAAAGAATATACAGTTGCCGGCTTGATCACAGAATATCGTGTGGCAGATGGTTTCCGAAGCGGAGAAAAAGTAGCATTTGTAATGCTGGAAGATTACACAGGCTCCTACTCTTTCCGATTGGGCGATCGTGATTACATGCGACTAAAGGACAAATTGGAGGTGCAACGGTTTGTGATTATGAAAATTAAATTCTCACAAGGAAAAGACGGACGTGTATTTGTCAATGTGAATGAAGTTCTGGAACTGAAAGAAGCCTTTGACAGATTTGCAAAGAGTTTGTCTATTGTAGTTCCTTTAGATTCTTTACGCAAAACAGATATTGATTTCTTTAAAGAAAAACTGATTCAGAACCAAGGCGAGCAAAAACTTAATTTCTTTATAAAGAATCCCGAAGACCAATCGGTTTTGGAAGTTGTATCGATGAAGCATCATATTAATATTAATGAAGACCTTTTGGAAGTCATTCACCAGATTAATAACTATGAAGTTTTCCTGAATTAGATTTTAATATAGTAGTTTTTATTACTAACAACATCATGCAAGTAATAATATTCCAGATAACACTTTATAGAAAACAACACATAAATAGTTAAATTATCAAAATAAACATAAAATAAATTACTCTTTTTGTTTTTTTATTGCATTATATTTATTATTTTTGAATAAATTTTATTAAAATAAACAATTATGAAGAGAACATTACTTTTTACTGCGGCATTATTATCGACTGCAGCATTTTCACAAACATTAGATTCTGATAACTTCAACAGTTATACGATTGGGAATCTTGGAACGCAAGGTGGCTGGTCCAGAGATGGCGGTGCTGCTGCGCAGGCAAAAGTTGCAGAAATAACTGTTGCGACTTATGGAAGGTCATTAAGTCTTCCCAGAACAACTACTGCAAGTATGTGGTTATACAAAGATGCCTTTTTAACAACACCTTGGGTAAATAGAACATCAGGAAACGATGTTGCTGTTATTTCCAGTGACTTTTACACGGGTACAACTGCCGCTGCTACTGCTGCCTCTTCTTTCCAACTTTATGCAGACGGAACAGCTTACTTTATGATTGGTTCTGTTTTATATGACCATGTTGCTAAAGCATTTGGTTTAACATACACACCAGATGGCGATACAGCAACAGTTACAGAACCATTAGCAACCGGTGTTGCAAATAACACATGGACGCCAATTGTGATGTATTACAATAGTGTAACCGGAGAGATTAAAGTGAAAATCGGTACAACAATGTATGGTCCATTTGCCGGGACGGTAGGCAAGGCGCCAACAGAAGTAGATCTTTACACTGGTGGTGGTGCTTTAACAGCAGGCTTTGATAACTATGTTGCGAGTGCTGTGAGCGCTGCCACATTGGCTGTAAGCGATGTATCTGCGACAGGTGGTGTGAAAATCAAAATCTATCCTAATCCTGCAACAGAATATATCAACATAGAAGCTGACTCTAAAATTAAAACTGTTAAACTTGTAGATGCATCCGGTAAAAATGTGAATATTTCAAATTCGGATTTGAACAAAATTAATGTTTCCAATCTTGAAAAAGGAGTATACTTGTTAGAGTTACAATTAGAGAATGGAACCACAACAGTAAAAAAATTCATCAAAAAATAATCTTTATTAAAGAACATAAGAAAGCCAACTCAGATTTGAGTTGGCTTTTTTTATGAATTAATTGTAACCTTTCAAACAGATAAAAACTCAAATGTATTTCATATTCAAAATAACAATTTTAAAATCCATCAAAAAATGACATTATTTTTTTACATAAACCAACATAATTTGATTCTGACTAAATAATTATTAAATATAAATACTTATGAAATCTCAATTTAAAATAAAAATAAGAAAATTATACGCTATAATTATATTATAAATTAAATTTAATAACAATTATTGATTAAAAATTGCTATTATTTCAAAAATTATATTATTTTTGTTGAAATATTTTAATACAATTATGAAGAAAATTTTACTATCGTGCTTATTAGCACTTGGAGTTGGTGCTAATGCACAATTCTCCGAAAATTTTGACGCAGGTACAACAGCTCCAGCCGGCTGGACAGTTTTAAACGGTGGCGGTACATCAACATTCATTTTTGGACCAGGAGCTCCGGGATCTGTATTGACCTCTCCAAATGCAGCGCAGATCAATTATGACGCTGTTGCTCACGATGATTATCTGGTGACACCATCGATTACAGTTACTGCTGGGGTAAATGACAGATTAACTTTTTTTGTTAAAAATCAAGATCCTGCTTATGTAGAAAACTATGATGTCAAAGTTTCAACTACAACCGCAACAGCTGCAGCTTTTACAACATTCCTTAAAACTAATGGTCCGGCTCCAAATGCCTGGACACAGGTTGTTATTGACCTTACACCTTATGTAGGTCAAACCATCTATGTTGGTTTCCACGCTACTTCTGCTGACATGTTCAGATTATTGTTTGACAATGTTGTAAATGATACTCCACCAACCGTGGCCCCTAACTGCCCAAGCCCTTCTACGCCGGCAGATAACGCTACCAATCTGGACAACGCAGCTATTACCTTAAATTGGACAGCTCCTACAGGAGGCGGACCGGTGTCATATTATGAACTATATATGGACACAACTACGAATCCAACTACCAAAATAGGAAACTATGTAAATCCTACCGCTACTTTTAGTACTGCAACAAGTAATGCTCTTTTAGCTGGCACACAGTATTACTGGAGATTAGTTGCAGTTAATTCTGCAGGGTCGTCAACTGCTTGTACATCAATTTACAATTTTACAACTAAGGTAAACCCACTTTCTCCATATTGTAATGGTAGTTTGACATATAGCAGTGGTATAGAAGCTATTACATCTGTTGCTTTTTCTGATATGACCAATGCTTCCGCAGCTACTTCCACAGTATCTCACGAAGATTACACTGCTAAAGTTGCAACAGTAGAACAAGGAAAAGCATATACTATAACATTCCAAGGAAACACGGGAGGTAATTTCACAGATAGATTCTTAGTTTTTGCTGACTGGAATAAAGATGGTGATTTTGCAGACTCTGGTGAAACATTCTTTGGAACTGCCGGAACAGCGGTAGCTTTAACAAATTCTACCGGAGCAGACGGCAAAACTATAACAGGAAGCATTACTATTCCTGCTACAGCAACTTTAGGAAATACAAGAATGAGAATCAAGAAAAATTACGGAACTACTTCATTTGCGCTTAGCCCTTGTTATTCCAGTGGAACAACAACTGCCGCAACCAGTGGAACTGCCGGATACGGACAAGCAGAAGATTATACTTTAAATATTATTGTTCCTACATTGGCCGTAACGGATGTGAACAAAACAGGCATCTCAGTATATCCTAATCCATTTACAGACGTACTTAAGATCTCTGATGTAAAAGGTGTTAAATCTGTTTCCGTAAACGATATGTCAGGAAGACAAGTTAAAACTCTTGCTCCATTTGCAGAACTTAACGTATCTAACCTTAAAGCTGGATTATATATTGTCAATCTTAATATGGAAGATGGAAGCGTAAAATCTTTCAAAGTAATTAAAAAATAAATTTTAAACTAATATTATTATTTAGCCGCCTTTTTAAGGCGGTTTTTTTTGTAAAATACGATAGCTATTATGTATTTTATTATAATACTTCAATATAAATATTTTTTTTGCATCAGTATCTTCAATTTATTGAAAATAATCATTAGATTTGTTTTACGTTTAAAACAATTAAATAATTATGAAGAAATTTTTACTATCGTGCTGTTTAGCACTAGGTATTGGTGCAAGCGCACAGTACACCTACACGGGAGATTTTGAAGATCCTGCGTACAACACAACTATTTACAAACAGTTTGGAGGTGGTACCAGAGTAGCTGCTGCATTATGTAATGGTGTTTATGGTGGTCAGCTTGCATTAAGCTCAACCACTACTTCTACCGGTTACATGGTAGATGTTAGCCAAATTGGACAAACCGGAAACGGCCAGCAGATTCACGTAAAAGCTAACTATAAAAAAGGCGCTGGAATCGTTGGTACAGTAAGTCTTGCTTACTTTATTTATGATGCTGGTACGGCTTTATGGACTATTTACCCAATCGGAACTGCTCAAACCTTAACTACAGCTGCAATTACTACTTGTAATACAACAGCTTTAGATGCTTACGTTCCGGCAGGAGCAATACAGCCTGGTCAGGTTGCAGGTATTGGGGTGTGGACTACAAGAACCAGTGGTACTGGTAACATCTTTGTAGATGACATCTCCTTAGTACAAGATGTAGTAACTACAGTTCCAGCATCTTGTTCAACATTCACTTCACCAGTTGCAGCTTCTACTATTTCTGCAGGAAATGCAGCATTTGCTTGGTCAAGTGTACCAACTGCGGTGAATTACAAATTAACAATTGGAACAACTTCCGGTGCTTCTAACTTTTTAAATACTGTAGTTGCGGGTACAACACTTAATGTTAGTTTATCACCTAATACCACATATTATGCTAAAGTTGTTCCTAGTAACTTAAATGGTGATGCTGTGGGTTGTACAGAAATCAGTTTCACAACAAATAGCACAATTGCTTATTGTGGACCAATAACTACTACTGCACCAACGGCTGTTTATCCAATTGCTTCGGTTACATTCAATGGTGTTACCAAAACTTCTACAGCAACAGCAGGATCACTTCCTCCATACGAAGATTTTACAAGTACAGTATTGAGTGCTACAGTAGGTAGTACTTATACATTGTCTGTAACAGGTACTGGAGCAGCAGGGAACAGATTCGGTATGACTACGTTTATCGACTGGAATGGCGATGGTGATTTCAACGACAGTAGTGAGCAATATTTCACAACAGCACCGTTGATTGGAAACAATATTGCTTCGAATGTTTTAAGTGGAAACATCACTGTTCCGGCTACTGCAACTGCAGGAGCCAAAAGAATGAGAATCAAGTATAACTTCAACAGTTCTACGACTGCTTTAGTTACTGCATTATCTGATCCTTGTGGTGCTATGGGTAATGGTCAAACAGAAGATTATACTATTAATGTTGTTATCCCAACTACAGCACCGGCATGTGCAACACTTACAACGCCGGCTAACAACGCAACCAATGTTGCACCAAACCCAGCTGTATTAACTTGGGCTGGTGTTGAAGGAGCAAGTGGATATAAACTTTATATCGGAACTACTTCCGGAGGAACAGATGTTGCAAACGGAACTGTAGTTTCTGCACCAACTTATAGCCCTATTTTAGCTTCTAATACAACTTACTATGTAAAAGTTGTTCCTACAAACAGTATCGGAGACGCTACAGGTTGTACAGAAACATCTTTCACAACAGGTACAGCAGTTTATTGTACTGCAAGTGCAACTAATACGAGTACTTCTTTTGAGAAAATTGCTAACGTAACTTTCTCAGATATCAATAACAGCTCTACAGTATTTACTGGTTATTCAGATTACACTTCAGTTGTTGGTAATGTAACTAAAGGTAATGCTTATACCTTTACAGCTACAGGAAATGCAAACGCATGGACAACTGATATTGCTTTAGTATGGATCGATTATAACAAAGACGGTGTTTTTGATAATGCTACAGAATTAGTATTAACATCAGCTATCGGTGTTGGTCCTTGGACAGGAAGTATTACTATCCCTACAACTGCAGTTACCGGAACAACTCGTATGAGAGTTCGTATGTCAGATTCTTCTACAGGTCATAATGCCCTTCCTTGTGGTACATCTACTTACGGAGAGGTTGAAGATTACACATTGAATATCTCTGGTCCAACAATGGCTGTATCAGATGTAAACAAAGCAGGTATCTCTGTATATCCTAATCCATTTACAGATGTTCTTAAGATCTCTGATGTAAAAGGTGTTAAATCTGTTTCTGTAAACGATATGTCTGGAAGACAGGTTAAAACTCTTGCTCCATCTGCAGAACTTAACTTATCAAGCTTAAAAGCTGGATTGTATATTGTTAATCTTCAAATGGAAGATGGAAGCGTAAAATCTTTCAAAGCAATTAAAAAATAATTTTAAATAAATTATTAAAATAATGAAGCCGTCTCGTAATAAACGAGACGGCTTTTTTATTATCGTAAGTTTTATCTGCTTTTAATGTTAATATTCTTTTTTAAAAAGAAAAATTATTTTATATTCGTATCAGTTTTAATAAATTTATAATATTATGAAAAAAATTCTATTCTCTTGCCTTTTGGCATTAGGTATTGGAGTGAATGCCCAACTTAACTTCACTCAAGATTTTGAAGACCCTACAGGTCTTTTACAATTTGGCGGCGGTACATTTGATACTACTAATTTTTGTAGTGGAACTACCTCAGGAGCATTAACTTACAGCAGTACCGTTACACAAACCGGTTGGCTTGGTGATCTTCTGGAATTAGGCGATATGAATGGACAGACCAACAATGGTCAAGCCTTGAATCTTAGCATAAAATATAAGAAATCGGCAGGTCTTACAGGAACGTTATATGTTGCTTATGCATTATATAATGAAGATGCAAATAACTATACCATCTTTACAGTTGGGACAGGTGTCAGTCTTACAGCAGCTGCAGTTACGACGTGCGGTACAGTAAGTGCTACCATTCCTGCCGGAACATTTGACCCAAATAGAACATATGCTGTTGGAAGCTGGATGGCGAGAACAGGATCAACTGTGGGTACACTTTATATTGATGACATAGCTGTAGCTCAAAGTGTTGTAACTTCCCCTCCTGCCTGTGCTGCATTTACTAATCCTACCAACGGTGCAACAGTTGCATCCGGAACGGTTGGTTTGACGTGGAATGTTGTTCCAAACGCTGCTCAATATAAAATCACTGTGGGGACTACTTCCGGCGGTTCAGATGTTGTAAATACTTCTGTAGTAGGAATCTCAACATTATTAAATGTTGCTCTTCAGCCTAACAAAACTTACTACGCAAAAATTGTAGCTACCAATGACCAGGGAGATGCAACAGGTTGCCAGGAGATTATGTTTATGACAAACTCATCTGTTGTACATTGCGGTCCTTTAACATCTACTGCGCCAACTGCAATTGCACCAATCAAATCTGTAACTTTCTCAGGAACAACAAACACTTCTGATCCAACAGCTACTACTATTGGTTCATTCCCTGTTCATCAAGACTTTACAACCACAGAATTCGTTGTGAAAGACAATGTGACTACTGTTCCATTGACTATCTTAGGTACAACTAACGGTAATACAGCAAATGGATGGGCAATGTCCGTATTTATTGACTGGAATAACGATGGTGATTTTGATGATGTAGGAGAAGCGTATTTTAATACTGCTGCTACAAAAGTTAGTATTGGAGGTGTAACAACTAATCCAGTTAGTTTGACAGGTAACATTACTATTCCTTCTGGAACTTCCCTTGGAAAAAAATTCATGAGAATTAAATACAACTTTAGCAGTACGGCATCTACTACACCTAACACGCCGCTATTGACAGCTTGTGCAAATATGATCAACGGTCAGGCAGAAGATTATACAATCAATTATCAAAGTGCATTAGCGGTATCTGATGTAAACAAAAACAGCATCTCTGTATATCCTAATCCATTCACAGATGTTCTTAAGATCTCTGATGTAAAAGGTGTTAAATCTGTTTCTGTAAATGATATCTCCGGAAGACAGGTTAAAACTCTTGCTCCTTCTGCAGAGCTTAACCTTTCTAACTTGAAAACAGGTTTATATATCGTAAATCTTCAAATGGAAGACGGAAGTGTAAAATCTTTCAAAGCAATCAAAAAATAATTCTTTAGAATTATCTCAATATGCAAGCCGCCACGTTTAAAACGAGGCGGCTTTTTTATTATTAATACTTTATTAATTCATTTAGATTTTATGAATCCATATTAAATACAACATCAACAATCTGTTAATTATTAATATCACTAAATTTTATGTTAAAATTAATATACTACATCCAAAAATAAAGTTATAAATTAGAGAATCATTAAACAAATAAATTATATACTATGAAAAAAATAATTATTCTAATGGGAATCCTATGTACATTATCTGCAAATGCACAATGGTCTTTAACAGGAAATTCAGGAACAGTTGGAGGGCCCAACTTTATTGGTACTACAGACAGTAGATCTTTAGTTTTTAAAGTAGATAATAACGAAGCAATGAGAATTAATATTAGCGGTAAAATATCAATAGGTACTATAAATACAACGCCCGATATTGGTTGCGTAGATCTTGGTGGTGAATGCATAATTGATCCTTATAAATTATACGTAAAAGACGGCATCAAAACAGAAAAAGTAAAAGTAGAGATAGCAGCTGAAAATGGCTGGGCAGATTATGTTTTTGCAAAAGATTACAAACTGATGTCATTGCAGGAAGTAGAAAAGTACATTAATATAAATGGTCACCTTCCAGAAGTACCAACGACAGAAGAGGCCATCAAAAATGGAATAGAACTAAAAGAAATGAACATTCTTCTTCTGAAAAAAGTAGAAGAGTTGACATTACATCTGATAGAGCAGAATAAGAAAATAAATCAATTGGAGTCAATAATAAAAAAATAAAAGTATGAAAACAAAAATTTTTATTTTTGGTTTATTATGGCTTTGTATTTTTATTCCTTCCCAAAGTATTAAATATACGTACTATATAGAATTTGCCAATCCAAGTAATAAGCCCGTTATTACAAGACAAAATCAAAGTACAAAAATCATTAGCTTTAATAGTCATAGGTTAGAGGTTTTACAATATAAGGAAGCTTTCTCAGAATATACAACAGAATCTCTCAAAAATACATCACTTATAGAATTCAAAACAGTAACTGATTTTAACGATTTTATATCTTCAAATGAAAACGATATTGTTACTTATAATAAAATTGAAATTTTAGATCAGCCATTTTTGGAAATAAAAACAATGGAAACGCCTAAAATATATAGTGTTGAAAACTATAAAAATATTTTATATACTCCTAACGATTATTATTTGTGGCCATATGATCTTGCGCATACGCATTGGGATCTTATCAATGCACGAGAGGCTTGGGATTATTCTAAAGGAGATAGTATTACTGTTGGTATTGCAGATAGTGGTTTTCGTCTGACTCACAAAGAATTTGAGAATAAAATATCAACCATACCTGGCCAGACTGTAACAAATACTGACCCAGGACATCATGGAAATGTGATTGCCGGCTTAGCAGGTGCAAAAACAGATAATAATTTTGGAGGATCTTCGATAGGCTTTAACAATAGACTTTTAGTGACAACTGATAGTAGTTGGGATAGCCTTAAAAAATTGTCTGCAAATGGAGCGAGGATTATAAATATGAGTTGGGCAGAATCATGTAGTTCTATCCCTCAAAGCCAAACAGCAATTAATGAAATTTATAATAATGGGACAGTTCTTGTAGCAGCTGCTGGAAATGGTAGCTACCCATGTGGTTCACCATCATATAAAGTATATCCTGCAGCTTATGATAATGTTATATCGGTAAGCGGAGTAGGACATTTGAATGAAATTAATTCAGGAATTACAACAAACGTAAAAGATGTTCACTACTATAATTATGCAACACAAGAAGAATCATTTTCACATTATGATGCTGTAGATATAGTTGCACCAGCTTGTAATATAATTCCGATGCCCCGATCAGATTGTGATGAATGTTTTACCCAAGCTTTTGTGGGAACATCAATTGCGGCGCCTATTGTTTCAGGAGCATTATCTCTTTTATTTGCATCTAACAATTGTCTCTCTCCATTAGAAGCAGAAACAATTCTAAAGTTAACTTCTGCAGATATAGATCAAATTCCACTCAATCAAGCTTTTGCTGGACTTTTAGGAGCAGGTAGATTAGACGCAGGTAAGGCAAATAAAATGGCTTGGCAAATGAATCCTGCAAATGGAGGAGAAGTTTTAATTGAAAACAAAAATTTTAATAGATGGAATTTTGAGCTAGTTAATTCTCCTGAACATATTAAAATTCAGAATGAAAGTTTTACAGGCTCTTCCAATATTAACTTCAAAGCAAAAAAAGGAATAAAACTTGAAACAAATACTTTATTAGAACCAGGAACTGGGAAAAGTCATTCATTTTATATTAGCAACACAGATACTTGTTCAAGTTTTAATGAGACAGGTTTCCCGCTAACAAATCAGTTAAAAAAGAAAAACACTTTATTGGATAGCACAAGCATCTCTGTATATCCTAACCCATTCACAGATGTTCTTAAGATCTCTGATGTGAAAGGTGTTAAATCTGTATCTGTAAATGACATCTCCGGAAGACAGGTTAAAACTCTTGCTCCTTCAGCAGAACTTAATCTTTCTAACTTGAAAACAGGTTTATATATCGTAAATCTTCAAATGGAAGACGGAAGTGTAAAATCTTTCAAAGCGATCAAAAAATAATTCTTTAGAATTATAATAATATTAAGCCCACTCAATTGAGTGGGCTTTTTTATATTCTGTCCGTAATATTTATACTTTAGTGAAGAGTAATAAAGCTGATTTTTCTTCCATAAAACATTTAATATTTCGCCAATTTATGTGTTGTACATTATTGATTATAAAATCAGAAATAACCTAATGATTAGTTATATAATTAATATCAATAAATTTTAATCACCAAAAAAAGTCCTGCGAAATTCACAGGACTTATTTATGATATCTGATTTTATCTTACCAGATTTTAACTCTTTCTTCCGGTTTTTTATAAAGCTTATCACCTTCTTTCAGGTCAAAAGCTTTGTAGAATGCTTCTGTATTAACCAAAGGCCCGAAACTTCTGAAGAACCCGGGAGAATGCGGATCTGTTTTTACCTGATTGCTAAGATACTTATCTGTTGATAAAGTTCTCCAAACTGTTGCCCAGCTAAGGAAGAATCTCTGATCCGGCGTATATCCGTCAATTTTACCAGGAGCTCCTTTATCTTTCAGGTACATTTGTAATGCGTCATAAGCGATGTTAACACCGCCAAGATCGGCAATATTTTCCCCGTTCGTGAATGTTCCGTTTACCTTCACATCTTTTGCAGGCTCATATTTGTCATATTGAGAAGCCAAACTTTTTGTTGCTTTCTCAAAGTTAGCTTTATCCTCGGCAGTCCACCAGTCGGTAAGATTACCATCGCCATCGAACTGAGCGCCGCTATCATCAAAACCGTGAGTCATCTCGTGACCGATTACCGCACCAATTCCTCCAAAATTAACAGCTGCATCAGCATTCGGGTTGAAGAAAGGCGGTTGAAGAATTGCTGCTGGGAAAACGATCTCGTTATTTACCGGATTGTAATAGGCATTGACAGTCTGCGGAGACATCCCCCATTCTGTTTTATCTACCGGCTTACCAACTTTTTCTAATTCTTTTTCATAATGCCAGTTGGAAACATTGACCAAGTTAGAATATAGCGTTCCGCCATCTTTTTCAGATTTAAGGTTCAGTTTAGAATAGTCTTTCCATTTGTCCGGGTATGCGATCTTAACTGTAAATTTATTTAGCTTATCAAGAGCCTTCTGTTTAGTTGTAGATGACATCCAGGTCAAACCGTTGATGTGAACACCAAAACTTTTCTTCAGATAATCGATATAAGTAAGCATCTGCGCTTTAGCTTCCGGCGTGAAATATTTCTCAACATATACCTTTCCAAAAGCCTCTCCTACAACACCATTAATCAAACCTAAAGC
Source organism: Epilithonimonas sp. UC225_85 (assembly GCF_042695135.1). Lineage (GTDB taxonomy): Bacteria > Bacteroidota > Bacteroidia > Flavobacteriales > Weeksellaceae > Epilithonimonas. Next base: position 1,125,738 of record NZ_CP170547.1, on the reverse strand, counting down.
TCTTTTGTTCATTGCTCTCTGTTCTTTCTGGCCTTGCAGATATTTGCTGTAGAAATCAAACTTCATATCGTCCAATTTCTGATTAAGGTAACCGGCACTTCCTGATACCAGATTAAATTTCAGATAATCCTTGATCAAAGGAATGTTTTTCTCTGTCAAGAATGTATCAAGGTTTTTATAATAACCAAGCTCACCGATAATCACTTTGTCTGTTTTCACGCCAACCTCAGCAAGATATTTTGGAAGGTCTACATTTTTCACCAATGCTTTTAATTCCAGTAATGTTTTCGGGTTGTATTGTAAAGTAGCATCACGGATCTGCTCGTTTGTCAAAAGTGTTTTTGCCATTTTCTTTTCGAAATCAACAATTTGTCCTGCTACTACAGTACTATTTTTGTATCCGATCTCTGTAAGAACCTGTGCAACATATTTTTTGTACTCCTCGATAGTTTCTGTATTCTTCGGAGAATCTTTTTGGTAGTAATCTCTTCCAAGACCCAAAGATGCATCACCTAAGTAAACGGCATTCATCTTAGAATCTTTAAGATCGCCATCTACACCCCATTCATAAAAAGTATTGTCGCCTCTTTTGGTGGCATCAACAAGATATTTTTGAAGGTCTGCAAGATTTTTGATACCATCAATTTTAGCAAGATCTGCTTTAACGGGATTGAGACCATCAGCATTACGCTTGTTCATATCCATATAAGTCTCATAAAGCGCCTGTATTTTCTGCCCTTCGGTACCTGTTGCATATTTTTCTTTCAGAATGTTGTCCAAAAGTACAAGAGAATTATTATCCGTAGTTTCTCTCAACTGCGTGAAAGAACCCCAGCTTGGTTTATCCGCAGGAATTTTAGCAGTTTTCATCCAGGTTCCGTTGACATAGTTATAGAAATCGTCTTGCGGACGAACGGAAGTATCCATAAGATTAAGTTCCAGAGCCTGTTGCTTGCTCTGAGCAGAAACAGTGCTTACCAAAGAAGCTAACATTAATGCTGTAAGTGAGATCTTTTTCATTTCTTGATAGTAATATTTGTTCTATATGTATTGATAATGGGAAATTTGTTACAATTTGACATTCTAAATTATAAAACCTAAAAATAAAACTTATTAACCAAATACGCCTATAACTTACTTATAATTAATGTATTAATTTAAAATTCCGGCAATAGGATTTACTTTATAATTTAATTCTGTCAATATTTAGGATTTTAATTTATAGAATGATATTTTTACAATAAAATTAATCACGATTATATACAATGCATCATAACTTATTATTGATTCTGGCGTTATTGTTTTCCGTTTTCCTGATGGTAATGGTTGCCCGGAAAATGAAAATCGCCTATCCCATTTTTTTGGTTATCGCCGGATTGGTTATCAGCTTATTACCGGGCATCCCCGAGATAGAACTGGATCCTGAATTGGTTTTCCTGATCTTCCTCCCGCCTCTTTTATATGAAGCCGCCTGGTACACCTCCTGGAACGACTTCTGGAAATGGAAAAGGCCTATTTCTTTGCTGGCATTTGGATTGGTGTTTGCAACATCTGTTATTGTGGCTTATCTTTCTCGGGCTATGATTCCGGGATTTACATTGGCACTTGGATTTCTTTTAGGAGGCATTATTTCTCCGCCGGATGCTGTTGCTGCAACTACCGTTTTGAAAGGATTACCAGTCCCAAAAAGAATCGTAAGTATTTTGGAAGGTGAGAGTCTTGTAAATGATGCTTCATCTCTTATTGTATTCAGGTTTGCTTTGGCTGCGATTTTGACCGGGGGTTTTTCTATGCACGAGGCTGTCGGGCAGTTTTTTCTTGTTGCAGGGATGGGAATTGTCTTTGGATTAATTGGTGGCGGATTGATGTATCTGGTCCACCGTTTTCTTCCCACGACTTCGGCAATTGATGCGGCACTTACAATAATGACACCTTACATCCTTTATTTGGGCGCAGAACAATTTCATTTTTCAGGAGTAATGGCTGTGGTTACAGGTGGACTTTTCATCTCTTACAGATCTCACGAGATCTTCAAAAACGGCAATACACGTCTTAATATGCTTGGTGTCTGGACAACGGTCATTTTCGTGATGAATGCTATGGTTTTCATCTTAATCGGATTATCTCTTCCTTCAATTATTAATAAACTGGAAGAAGCATCGCTGATTCAAGGTATCAAATATGGTGTTATCATAAGTTTTGTTGTTATTGTCATCCGATTTTTATGGATATATCCGGCTGCTTTTGTTCCAAGATGGCTTTTCAAATCTGTAAGAAAAGAACAGAATCCCGGCTGGAAAGGTCCACTTGTAATTGGATGGGCAGGAATGCGAGGCGTGGTTTCTTTGGCAACAGCTCTTTCTATTCCCTATCTTTTGCCGGACGGAACGGCTTTCCCTCATAGAAACCTAATCTTATTCATCACATTTATAGTTATTTTCATAACGTTGGTTGTTCAGGGACTTACATTGCCTTTTATCGTCAAAAAACTGGATATCCCGCCGCTGGATGTTGTCTTGCCACAGGAACAACAGGAAGCACAGATACAGATCAGACTTAATAGACTGGCCTTAAATCACATTAATTCTAATTATACCGATATCCTGAAAAAAAGCAACCTGTTGAGAAATTATCAGATGCAGATATCTATGGAAACCGAGAACACCGAAAATCAATTAGATCTACTGGAATGCAACAATTGCACTTCGCAGGAAATCGATAAATTCGAAACGATATTAAAGGAAATCTATGACAGACAAAGAGTCGAGATCTTCCAGATGAGGAAAGAAAAATATTATGAGGATGAAGAAATTAGAAAAGCGGAAATGCAGTTGGACCTGAATGATCTCAAGATAAATCCTGATTTTCATTCATAACAAAAATAAAAAATCTCCGAATCAGGAGATTTTTTGTTTAATAACCTAACAATTCCATCACATCTTCTTTGTATTTTCTGCCTATCACAATAGTTTCATTACCAACTTCAACCTTGCTGGGAGAATATGAAGATATATTATTCTTATTAATGATGAAAGAGCGATGCACCCGCAGAAATCTTTCTTCCGGAAGCATAGCCTGAATCGCCGATATATTCTGTCGCACAACCAATTCTGTATTTTTCATTTTGATTCTTATATTATTACGTTGACTTTCAATGTAAACAATATCATTAATCAGAATTTTATGAATGGACTTATCTATCTTCAGATCAATAGATATTTCTCTGGTTTTATTAAGACCGATGTTCTGTTCTGCTAATTTTTCATGATCTTCCCTAAGGGTTTCAAAGCTGTGCAAAAATTGATAACCTAATGGAAGAATCGCAGCTATATTAATGTCCAAAGCTGTATTGATGATCTCAGAAGACACGAAAAAATTACTATGATTCCAATCGGGCATATAGGTTGGCTGTACATAGAAAAGCATCAATGGGCGTTGGATAACAACACTGATAACCATAACCAAGAGAATATACAAAAGAAAAAACTTCCAATACTTTTTCTTTGCAAAATATCTTGGAATCAAAATATACAAACTGATATATACCAACAACATCCTTGATGGCAGACAACTAATCTGTATCAGGATATTTCTCCCAAAATCATAATCGCTCAAGCCCCAGACAAATCCCCAAAACAGGACAAACAAAACCCAATACACAAAGTGTTTTAGTAAGGGATTTTTGCGATAGGTTAGAAAAATCAGGTTCATCTTTAAAAAGTTTTTTTTCAAATTTAATTCATTTATATCAAAACATTTTGTATTCTGTTTCAGTGCCATGTTTTCTGTCCCTTTTAATTAGTTGTCTGTCCCAAAACCTTGTATTAATAAGCCTTGACAGATATTTTTGTCGGTGTAATCTATTCTCAAAAATTTGCCTGTTATGAAATTTAAAACAATCATTATCACATTTTTTCTGGTTCAGTTTTCAAATGCACAACAAGAAAATGAAATTCAGGAATCCGTCCATTATCTGAAACAGAAGCACCAAAACCCTAAAGATTATGTCCTCTCAAAATTTAAAAATAACGACATTATTTTTCTTGGCGAAGATCACAGAGTCCGGGAAAATGTAGAATTTGTAAACCAGATGATTCCTCATCTTTACAAAAACGGAATTTATAATGTAGGCGTAGAATTTGGCGCCTCAGAACATCAGGAAGAGGTAGACTCTTTAGTCAATGCTAAAGAATATAATGAAAACAGGATAAGAAAAATTATGTTTGATTATAATTCCGGATGGGCTTATCAAGAATATATGGATCTCTACAAAGCAGCCTGGAAACTTAACCAAACCCTACCAGAAAATGCTAAAAAATTCAGGATCATTAATCTAAGTTATCAATATAACTGGTCTTCATTTTCCGGACAGAAAACGCCGGAAAATATGAAGAAAGTATTTTCTAAAGGCAACACAGAAACTTTCAGAACTTTAATTGTAAAGAAAGAGATTATTTCTAAAAATGAAAAAATATTGATTCTAACAGGTCTCAATCATGCATTTACAAAATACAGAAATTCGATTTATGATTACACATCTCCTGGATTTGTAAGGTTTGAAGAAGGTTATTTCGGCAATCTCATCTACAAAGAGTTTCCAGAGAAAACTTTTACCATAATCCTGCACCGTCCATTATACAATTATCCAAACAAGCTCCCCTATTTTGTAAGTCCCGGGAATGGCGCCATAGAAAAAATAATGCTCCAAGAGAATAATATGCCATTAGGTTTTGATTTGGCAGGGACACCGTTGGGCAACATCCGTGATGACAGTTCCTTTTCTATGGGATATCAGGGTTTCCGGTTATCAGATTTTATGGACGGCTACATTTTCCTTAAACCACTCAACCAACTTTCTAATTGCACGATTGATGAGGCTTTTCTTCCCTTGATTAAGGATCATTGGCAGGAAGCTCTGAAAACCATTCCCGACCCGACCTGGACACCAAAACCAAGCTCACCTGATGATTATTGGAAAGCAATCAAAGACTATTCTGACGTTCACTCGACCTATAAAAACATTCATTAAAAAATTAAATTATGAAAAAAGTATTTTTAATTATTATCACATTCTTATTCTCAATTTCAGTTTCTGCACAGAAAATAGAGCGGATTGAACCGGAAAATTGGTGGGTCGGGATGAAGTATGACACTATTACGCTGCTCATTTATGGTAAGGATATTTCCGATCTGCGTCCGGAGATTTCTTATCCTGATATCAAGATATTAAAAACCGAAACTGTTGAAAATAAAAATTATCTTTTTTTGACACTTAAGATCAATTCTACAGCAAAGTCAGGAAATGTGAAAATTGATTTCAGAAAAAACAATAAAATCATTTTGAGCAAAAATTTCCAAATTCTGGAACGTGACGCCAACAGCGCAGATCGGGACAGTTTTACTCAGAAAGATGCCATCTATTTAATCTTTCCGGATCGATTTGCCAATGGTGATCCCAAGAATGATATTTTTAATTCTCTAAATGAAAAAACGATTGACAGAACCGATGAAGACAAGAGACACGGCGGCGATATCAAAGGAATTGTGAATCATCTGGATTACATAAAATCATTAGGATTTACACAAATCTGGAACACACCTTTGACTGAAAATAATCAACCTAACTATTCCTATCACGGTTACGCTGCCACAGATTTTTACAAGATTGATCCAAGATTTGGAAGCAATGCCGATTTTAAAAACCTGGTCAAAGAAGCTCATAAAAGAAATATCGGCGTTATTTGGGATGCAGTTCTGAATCATTGCGGTGCAGAATATTATTTTGTAAAGGATCTGCCGGAAAAAAGCTGGTTAAACTTCCCTGATACAAAACTAAGAACCAACCATCTAAAATCAACAATAACAGACATCTACGCAACAGAAATCGACAGAAAAGAATATACCGACGGCTGGTTTGACGGACATATGGCAGACCTGAATCAGCGAAATCCTCTGGTTGCAAAGTATCTCATTCAAAATACACTCTGGTGGATAGAATATGCAGGATTATCCGGGCTAAGAGAAGATACATTCTCTTACACAGACAAGGATTTTCTGGCAAAATGGACAAAAACCATTCTTGAGGAATATCCAAAAATGAATATCACAGGTGAAGAAATGTCCAGAAATGCCGCACAAACTTCTTACTGGCAGATTGATAAAAAAAACACAGATGGATACCAATGTTACCTGCCGACAATGATGGATTTTTCTCTTAATGATAATATCGTTTCTGCACTCAACGGAAAAGAAAGCTGGTTTTCTAGCTGGCGTGATGTGTATCAAAGTGTAGCTCAGGATTATCTTTTTCCTCATCCGGAAGATCAGCTGATTTTTCCGGATAATCACGATGTGGACAGATTCTATTCCAGGATCAACAAAAATTTTGGACATTGGAAACTCGGGATTGCCATGTATATGACAATGCGCGGAATACCGCAATTTTTCTACGGAACCGAAGTCCTGATGACCAATGATAAACCAGGAAGCGACGGACAAAGGAGAAGTGATTTCTATGGCGGATGGAAAGGTGATACAAAAAATGCATTCAGCGAGACTGCATTAACTGATGAAGAAAAAGAAGCGAAACGTTATTTTTCAAAACTTCTGAACTGGAGAAAAAATAATTCGGCAATTACAAATGGAAAATTTCTGCATTATGCACCACAGCAAAATGACGTTTATGTTTATTTCAGATATAATGACCAGAAAAAAGTCATGATTATTCTTAATAAAAATATCGAAAATGTTACATTGGATATGAACCGATATAGTGAGATTATCTCCAATCAAATAAAGGTAAAAGACATTATTTCAGATAAAGAATTTGAAATAGAAAATACAATTATTGTACCTGCAAAAACGGCAATGATCTTGGAAATAGAATGATTAAAACTGATTAATGATAAAAACCTTTCAAATTTTGAGAGGTTTTTGTATTTAGATCGGACAGATTTTAAACGCATACTCTTTACCTTCAGAACCTAAGTGATACTCCAAACATTTCTCAACATCTTCGGAAAAACCTTTGTAGTAAACATCTGAACTTTCAGAAAATAAAATATAAACGTAATACATAAAAAAAGAGTCTCACTTTTTGTGAAACTCTCTGTCTGCGATCCGGACGGGACTCGAACCCGTCTCGTCTTCGGACGAGATGACAGGGCGGCATTCTAACCGTATATTAATTTTTCAATGGATTTCCTGTTAAGTCGCTTCAGTCGTTTCTCTTCAATCAAAGCTTCCTTTTTGTTAGCAAATTCTTTCACATAAACGATTTCCCAATCACCAACTCCAGAAGTAAATTTACCCTTGGAATGTAAATGATATTCCAAACGTTTCTCAACATCTTCGGAAAAACCTTTGTAGTAAACATCTGAACTTTCAGAAAATAAAATATAAACGTAATACATAAAAAAAAGAGTCTCACTTTTTGTGAAACTCTCTGTCTGCGATCCGGACGGGACTCGAACCCGCGACCTCCGCCGTGACAGGGCGGCATTCTAACCAGCTGAACTACCGGATCAATTTTTGAAAAGTAATTGATAAACTTTTTGCGATCCGGACGGGACTCGAACCCGCGACCTCCGCCGTGACAGGGCGGCATTCTAACCAGCTGAACTACCGGATCTTTTCACAACAACTAAGAAAACTATCTTCGTTTATTGTGGTTGCAAAAATACAACAATAATTAACATCTCCAAATTTTAAATTAAAAAAAACGCCTTCCAACAAGAAAAGCGTTCATTTTCAATTATATTAATTTCTTATAAGTAAGCATTCAGCTTTTCAGCGATTACCTCTTTTGGCGAAACGCCTACTATTTTATCTACTACTTCACCGTTTTTGAAAATCAAAACCGTTGGGATATTTCTGATTCCGTAATCTACAGAGATCTGCTGATTGTTGTCAACATCTACTTTTCCTACCACTGCTTTACCTTCAAAATCGTTTGCAATCTCTTCGATAATTGGTCCAAGCATTCTACAAGGTCCGCACCAAGCTGCCCAAAAGTCAACTAAAACCGGTTTATCTGAATTTAATACTGCTTCCTGAAAGGATTGATCTGTAATTTCTACTGCCATGATTTCTTGTTCTTTAATTAATTTTGTAGTACAAATTTACAAAATATATATTCTATTTTTTCTGTTGATTATCTATGTAAACTATCAGCTTTTTCTATAACGAATTGTCTCCCTATTTCTTCCAATGCATCTACCAAAGCATCGATATCTGATTTTTTTGTATAATGACTGAAAGACACTCGCAAAGGTGTTTTATTATCCAAGTCATCTTCTGACAAAACTGACATCAACACCATTGAAGGTTTTGAAGCTCCTGAACTGCAGGCACTTCCCTGAGAGATCGCAATACCTTTCATATCCAGCTGTAATCCAATCAACGGGTTTTTATAAGGAAGTAATACATTAAGAACAGTGTAAAGACTTTCATCTTCCGCACTTCTGCCATTGAATTTGATTCCGGAGATTCTTTCTTTTAATTGCTGGATAGCATAATGTTTAATATCAAGAATATGGTTTTTATAATCTTCCATTTTTTCCTGAGATATTTCCCAAGCCTTGCCCAAACCTGCGATCCCCGTTACGTTTTCTGTTCCGGCTCTCAGACTTCTTTCTTGTGGTCCGCCAGTGATGATTCCTTTCAATCCGGAAGATTTTCTCACGAATGCAAAACCAGAACCTTTGGGTCCGTGGAATTTGTGCGCGCTGCAAGAAGCAAAGTCAACCGGGATTTTAGAAAAATCCAAATCAATGTGAGCCATTGTCTGAACCGTATCTGAATGGAAAAGTGTATTATTTTCTTTGCAAAGATGCGCCACTTTTTCGATGTCAAGAATATTTCCAATCTCGTTGTTGGCGTGCATCAATGTTACCAATGTTTTTTTATCTGAGGACTTAAGAACCTCTTCTAGCTTATTTAAATCAAAATCTCCGTTAGAATCCGGTCTTAGGTAAACCAATTCCACACCTTTTAATTTTTTCATTTCAAGGCAGGTTTCGGCAACACATTTGTGTTCCAAGGCAGAAGTGATGATTCTCTCTACGCCGAGATAATTAACGGCAGATTTGATGATCATATTATTGGATTCTGTTCCACAAGACGTGAAAACGATCTCTCCAGGTGTCACTTTCAAAGATTCTGCAATCTTTCGCCTCACTTCTTCTAAAACGGTTTTGGCTTCCTGTCCAAGGCTGTGCGTGGACGACGGATTGCCGTAGTTGAATCTTAAAACATTGACCATACAGTCTATCACCTCATCGTCGAGAGGCGTAGTTGCAGCATTATCCAGATAAATTCTTTCCATTTTTAATTAGATTTGAAGCCCGAAAAAAGTTCGAAAATTAAGGTACTAAATTAGTGAAAAAATCGGTAATGCGATTCATTGGCAAACTTAAACATCGCTTTGTCTCCTGAAGTATCTCCGAAAGCTATGATCTTATCAAATTTTTTGTCTCCGATTTCTGCTTTTATTCTATTGACTTTTTCTTCCTTGTTACAATTTTTACCTACGAATCTTCCCGTAAAAACATCATTCTCGAACTCTGCCTGAGTGGAAAGCAATGTCATCTTGAATTTCTCTGCAAACGGTTTTACCCAAACGTCCAATGATGCCGAAACAATGTAAGATTCTGTATTGTCTCTGTCGATATTATTAATAAAATCCAAAGCATTTTCCCTGAACAGACCTGAGTAATTCTCTTCAAAAAACAATTTTGCTTTCTTCTCAATTTGATATCTTGATTCTCCTTTTAAGATGGATGAGATGAAACTTTTCTTTACCGCTTCTGCACTGGCCAATTTTAATTTTAATAAAATAAAAAGCGGAACGTGTTTCAGAAATTGAAACGAATATTTTGCAGGATTGTAAAACTTCAAAAACAAAAACATCGTGTCTTTGTAAGTGAGCGTTCCGTCAAAATCGAATAGATATAGTTTTTTCATATTTCAGATTTAAGGATTAAGTTTGAAGTTGTAGTTAGGAATTAAATTTACCTAAATTCTATTACCTTAAACCTTATTACAGCTTTAATTTCTTAAAGATAAATTCAGGAATATTTCTGATAATCATCATTATGACTGCCCAAATTGGTAAAACGTACGCCACATCTTTTTTATTTTTATAAGCTTTATAAATTCCTTCAGCAGCTTTTTTCGGAGATGCTGTAAGAGTTGGATTCAGTGGTAAACCCTCTGTCATTTTGGTATCCATAAAACCCGGTTTTACAGTCAAAACGTGAACTTTTTTATCAAAGAGATAATTTCTCAATCCGCTTAAGTAAGCTGTCAAAGCTGCTTTTGCACTGCCATAAATAAAATTGCTTTGTCTTCCTCTTTCACCTGCAACAGAAGATAGAACGATCATGGTTCCGGTTCTTCTGGATTCCATTTTCTTTGCAAAGAAATTAAGAACAGGAACTAATTTTGCATAATTGATATCAATAATTCTTTCCGTATTTTCATCGTCATAAAGTCCGTCTTCTGTACTCAAACCAAGAAACCCGGAAGCGCAAAATAAGATATCGGAATTGATGTTTTCCAAGGTTTTATAATCGATTTCATTCATCAGATCCATTAGAATAATCTCAGAGTTCTGGAAAAACTTCACCTGAATATGGTCTGCAAATTTCTCAGTCGTTCCCGGATTGGAACTCAACAAATAAATAGTTGGGAATTTTTCGCCTTTTGCAAGACATTCTTCTACGAATGCCTGCGCAACTTCGGAATTGGAACCAAGTACGATCATATTTAATTTTTTTTAAACGCAAGTTGCGCAAAGTTTTATCCTTTTATCCCTTCTAATCGATTCGCAAAGATGCTTCGCTCATCAAGGATTAATTATTTTTTTTACAGACCATTCACAATTCTTCTTACTCCATTTTTGAAAAAAGGAAGATTGAAGTTCAGAACCATTCCAAGTTTATATTTTCCTAATCTCAAATAATTTAATAATTGTGCTTCGAAAATATGCTGTCCCGATTCTGTGGCTGATTTCAATTCTACAATAACCTTTTCTTCAATTAACAAATCAACTCGAAAAGCATCTTGAATCAGCAAATCTTCATATTGTATTTGTAAACTTTTTTGTCGCTCAACGTTTAATCCTGACTTCTTTAGCTCATAATATAGACATTCTTCATAAACCCTTTCATAAAGTCCAGTACCAATTTTTCTATGAATTTTCAACCCGGCATCAAAAATAATTTTAGAAATTTCATTTTCGTTCATTTTTTTATTGTGTTTTTCTTTGGTGAGCGAAGCATCTTTGCGAATCGATTATTTCAATGAATTATACAATCTTTGCGCAACTTGCGTTTAATTTCTGCTAATAATTCTTTTATGCTGAAGTGATACAAACTTCGGAGAGTTAACGTTTTGAAGATAGTTGGTAAGAGATGAACGGCTCATACTGTCTTTGGTTAAATAAATTCTTCCGCCGAAATTCTCTACAATTGTGTCGAGTTGATCGACTAATTTCCTTAATCCTTTATTAACCTTGAAATCCAAAGCCAACGTGTAACCTTCGACAGGAAAAGAATTATAGGTCTTAGGATTATTCTTTCCGAAAAGTTTCAAAACAGCCAGGAAAGAACCGTTCCCGCTTCTGGCGATTGTTTCAAGGATCTGTTTCATTCCTTCTTTTCCGTTTTCTTTTGGAATTACCATCTGATATTGAATAAATCCGTTTTTTCCGTAGATTTTATTCCAATCATTGATAACATCCAAAGGATAGAAAAAGGTCTCATAATCTATAAAATTATTAAGTTGCTTTTTTGTCTGTTTGTTATAATAAAGGAAATTAAAAATCTTAATACTTAAAGAATTAAGCACAAATCCGGGAAAATAAAACGGAACAGTCGGTTTGAATTTTTCTTTCAGTCTTAAAGATTTTTTTTGAAGGCTGGATGTTAATTCGGCTTTCAAAGCGTGTTCGCCTCTCATTAAAATCGAACGTCCAAGGTTTTTCCCTTTTTGAAAACAATCGATCCAAGCCACATTGTACGTCCAATCCTCGCTTTCATCAAACAATCGGAAAACCTCATCCAGATTTTCTGCTTTGATGCTTTCTTGTCGGATGTAAGAAGTTTCTATATTTTTCAGTTTGAATTTAGCTGAGAGAATGATTCCGGTAAGTCCCATTCCGCCAATCGTAGCCCAGAATTTGTCTGAGTTTTGTTCGCGTGAACAAGTAATGACTTCGGTATTTTCATCCATTAATTTAAATTCAATCACATATTCTGAAAAGCAGCCTTCTGCGTGGTGGTTTTTCCCGTGAACATCAGAAGCGATTGCGCCTCCCACGGAAATATATTTGGTTCCAGGTGTCACATAAAGAAAGTAACCCTGCGGAACAGAAACTTCTAAAATTTCTGACAAAAGTACACCGGATTCGCATTCGATAACGCCATTGAGTCTGTCAAAAGAGATAAATTTATTAAGTCTTTTGGTAGAAAAAATATGTTCTCCAAGAGAAGCATCGCCATAACAGCGGCCATTTCCTCTTGCAATAACTTCGTTATTTTCTTTTACAAACTTTTTAATCTTCGAAACAGAATCATCTGACCGCATTTCTTTTTCTACAACCGGAAAATTTCCCCAATTGGTTACTTTTTGTATAAAATTCGGTTTCATCTGTTGTTTCTTATTTTTTTAAAGATCAAAATTAATCGCCTTAATTTCTTCAAACTCATATCTATTTTTGACCAGCGATATTATTTTTTGAAATAGATCTGCAACAGGAAAACTATGACCCAAAGGACAATTGTAATCTGTATATATCGGTCTTTGTAAACTATTTTGGTTGGAGATTCGGTTTTGTTGTAGACTAAGGTCTGCTGCAAATATCTTAAGAATGCAAAAACCACGAAAATAACGGTATAGAAAACTCTCGGATGAAATCTGGCCTGAACTTCCGGCGACAAGGTAAACATCAAATAACAAATAATTGCCAGAGTACAGCTGATAGAAAGCGCGATATCTGCAAACTGAACATTATAACCATCAAGTGCCTTTCTTGTCTTTCCAGAGATCTGAGCATTGATTAACTCTCCTCTTCTCTTTCCAATTGCCAAAACAAGTGCTAAAACAAAAGTTAGTAGGATTGCCCAATTTGTCACTATAATTCCCGTTACATACCCGCCTGCTAATACTCTCAGAACAAAACCAATTGCAATGATACAAATATCGACAATTGCAACTTGTTTTAACTTGAATGTATAGAAAAGATTCATTACAAAGTAAAATCCTATGATGACTCCAAATTTCCAAAAATTGGTGTGGAAAATATAATTCCCGATGAAGACAGAAGCTATAGATAATATTACTAAAAATGCAAATAAGAATTCTGCTTTTCTTTTTGAAACAGCACCGCATGCCAAAGGACGGTTTTTCTTTTCCGGATGTCTTTTATCCGATTCTATATCAAAATAATCATTGATGATATAAATAGAACTTGCCGTAAAAGAGAAAACCAAGAATGCAAAAATACTCTCGTAGAATAAATGAGTATTTGTGATCTTCCCTGAAAAAAATAACGGTGCAAAAACAAATAAATTCTTAACCCATTGTTCTACCCTTATTAATTTTAAATAGTTTTTCATCAATTGTTTCAATATTCTTACAAAAGTAGCATTAAAATAAAAAAACCGCAAATTGCGGTTTACTATTTATTGGAAAATAAAATAATTATTAATTTGATCCAGCCTGAGCCGCATCATTAATCATTTTTTCATTTGCTGTGATTGCAAATTCTACCCGTCTGTTTTGTGCTCTGCCAGCGTCGGTATCATTTGTTGCAACAGGATTAGCTTCTCCCATACCCTGAGGGAATAATCTTGTAGAAGATACTCCGGCAGATGAAAAATAACTTTTCACTGCAGCAGCTCTTTTATCGGATAAACTCAAATTATAAGAATCACTACCAACACTGTCTGTATAACCATAGATATTAATATTGGTATCAGGATTATTTTTCAAAACTGTGACTAATTTATCAAGATTAGTTTTTGCAAGACTTGTTAATGTAGATGAGTTGAAGTCAAAATTAACTGTATTTTCGTGCAATGTCACTTTGATACCTTCTCCTACTCTTTCCACTTCTGCTCCAGGTAAAACTTCTTTAATCTCTTTGGCTTGTTTATCCATTTTGTTACCAATAACTCCACCGGCAACTCCACCAACTACTCCACCCAAAACAGCACCCAGCGGCGCATTACCACCTTTTCCTATGTTGTTCCCTAAAATACCTCCAAGAACTGCACCTGCCGCTGTACCGATAGCCGCACCTTTTTGAGTATTGTTGGCATTTTGTACTGCTTCACAACTTGTCAATAACAAAGATCCCGAGATCATAAAAGCAGCAACATTTAATTTATTTAATTTCATTTTATTTGGTTTATTGATTATTTGGTTCTTACAAAATTATAACGGATATCCATTGGTTTTCCTTCAGCCGTCACAGACTGTACCAATGTAAAAGTGGTTGCAGTTGGATTTTCAAGCATAAGTTTGTAACCTCCTGATACTTTTTTTGCTTTTTCGCCTTCACCAACTTTTTTAATGGAAACAACACCGGTTTTATCTACACTGAAGGTAATATTCTGGATTCTTTCCGGACAAGCAGCACTACCGTGCAACGTGTAAGTTCCTGTATAATTATTAGGAATAAAAGTCCACGAACTACCAACAAAACAATTAATGCTAACACCTTCGTCAAAAGGTTTCACACTGAATTCTTTGTTATAATCTACATTACTAATATCCCATTGACCCTTAAGTTTCATAACGTCAGAACGTAAAGTTTGTGCTTCGCCAGCGCTTAAGCCGCTCTTACTAGCACAAGAAGTAACCAGCAAAGTTGCGGATACCACCCCTAAAAAAAATAATTGTTTCATAGTTTTAAAATTAATACTAAGTTATTATAAAAAATTATGCCAAAGGCAAAAAATAAAAAATCTGAGAAAATTCTCAGATTTTTTATTTAGTTATAAGATTATTTTTCTAGAGCTTGCTCTTATCAATTGATTTGTTAAGCTTTTGTTTTTTCTCTTTTTTTGTAGATTTTGAAGACGCATTAGACTTATAAAAATTATTATAAGCATATTCTGCAGCTTTTGCTACATCTATAACACCTGCAGATCTTGACAATTTATCAAAACCGTTAGTAGTATTTGCATTCGATGTTTTAACCAGTGATTCTATGATTTGATCTGGTTTTAGATTTGGCATGTAAGCCAGCAAAACTGCGGCAGAACCCGCAACTACAGGAGAAGCCATAGATGTCCCTTGCAAATACTCGTATTTACCATCCGGAACCGTTGAATAGATTTTATCTCCAGGTGCAAATACATCCACCATTTTCGCATCATAGTTAGAAAAACTTGCTTTTAATGCATCTGCGTTATTAGTATTGGCACCTACAACAATCATATTGCTAATAAAAGGTTTTTCATCCATTGGCGATTTGAAATTGGTAGGAAAATATTGATGATCGGCAATATCTTCATTTTCATTTCCGGCTGCTTTCACCAAAAGAACCCCTTTGCTTTCTGCGTATTTGAAAGCATCCCAAACCACGTTTTTACCAGGAGAAACTGGTTTCCCAAAACTCATGTTAAGGATTTTTGCACCGTTATCAACTGCATAACGAACAGCATTTGCCACATCTTTATCTCTTTCGTCACCATCCGGAACGGCTCTTACTGTCATAATTTTCGCAACTCTGGATGCAACGCCGTATTGGTTTTCCGATCCGTTTGCTAGGCCTGCGATGATTCCCGCAACGTGAGTTCCGTGTTTTGCATCCGGACCTTCGTAATGATTGTTACCATATTTTTTTTCAGAATAATCATCGTAATTATCACCAACGATAGATGCTCTCGGGTCAAAATCCAGGTTGAAACCTTTCTCGGCTTGCGGTGTAAAATAATCCAAAGCTTCTTTCATCTGATCTTTCAGATATTTTTCTACTTCAGCGGAAGATTTACCGGCAATCTGCGGATCATTGGAAACCTGAGAAAGAACCTGCATTGCCATCGCTTCCTGCTGATTTGCAGGTTTGATACCTGCCAAATTTTCTTTGGTAAGGTTTTTCCCGTTCAGCAATTTTACCATATCAGGAATGGCGTTGTTGATCATTGTATAAAGCTGAAGGTTTTGTTTTGCTTCCTCACCTTTTTTGGTGAAGATTTCTTTGGACTTCATATACATTGCAAATTCTTCCGGCATTTTGGTTTGATTCTCCTTATTTTTTGCAGAATCATCGCCTTCGAAAACTGGTTTGTATTTTTTTACCACACGGGTAACTTCCATATTATCAACATCGATGTCGCCGTTTTTTCCGCCTAAGAAATTCCAACCGTAAACATCATCGATATATCCGTTTCCGTCATCATCTTTTCCGTTGTTTGGGACTTCATTCGGATTTTTCCACATATTTTTTGCCAATCCCGGATGATCCACTTCTACACCGCTGTCCAAAACGCCTACAACAACTGTCTTTGGTTTAAGACCTTTAGATTCCAAGAATTTATAGGCATTTTCCGTATTTACACCGTAAACTTTTGTTGTTGAGTAATCTTTATGATACCACGTTTTTAAATCCTTATCATTTTCCGGAGCAACTGTTTGTGCTGCAATTATTGCAAATCCACTATAAAAAGCAGCTGCTATCAATATTTTTTTCATATTTAAATATTATTAATTGATTTTGATATTTTTAATATATGTCAGACTTTCGGGTCCGATGTTACAAATCAGATCCAAAATTGAAAGATCTTTTAAAAATCCGTTTTTATCGGAAAAGCTTTGGTAATATTCCGGCATTTCTGTTTGTGACTCTGATTTGGCAGAAAACTTCTCTCTGTAATTTTCTGATTCAGGTGTTTGGAAATATTCTTCTGTCAGCGTAAAATCCTTTTCAGTTTTAAGAATGTTAAGAATGACTTTCAAAGCTTTCAGATTAAATTCTACTAATGAATCTACTTTTTCTTCGAAAATACTTTTCAGTTTATCTTCATAATACTCAAAGTAAGGCGTGCTTTGGTAAGCTGTTTTGATGGATTTCCAATGGAGTTTCTGCCAGTCTTCTGTGAAAGAAATTTCGATATCTTTCAGCTCTCTTTTTCCCGTATGCTTGATGGGGATGATGAGTGGTAATTTCCCGTTTGCACCATAGATTACTGCGCGGTTTCTATAGGTTTGTTTTGGAAAATTCTCAAATTGTTCGAAAATAATTTCGTTTTCGGGATCCAAAAAAACTGAGAACCATGAAATGGGTGGTAAATAAAATATGGGTAAAAGAATCTTGTTATTCATACTTGTTATAAAAGCAATCTTAGATATCTGCTGAAAAATTAAACGCAAAGTTCGCAAAAGATTTTTCCAGAATTAACTGATTTTAATGTTTGCAAAGGTGTAAAACTCAGCAAAGATAAAAAAGCTTTTAAAAACTTAGATAGTTATTAAACTAAAAACTTTGTCAAAGATTTGGAACTTTGACAAAGTGTTGTATTTTTATTTGGAAGACAAATCCCATAGCCCCGATAGAAACGGCATCCTTTTTTGTCATTGCGAGGGATGAAAGGTCAACAGATTGCGTCACGTTGTTCGCAATGACAAAAAAGATATAGTGGATAGCGGGATCAGCTCCTGATTATATTAATCTTCTTCCTTTTTTCTTTTGAACATATTGGCAAAGAAATCCCATCCAAAAAACAGCACCAAAATCAGAACGGCAACCCACCAATACGAAGTTTTATTGGCTTCTCCTGTGTTGGTTGCTTTGAACATCCTGTCCCAACGGATTCTTTTACCAGGTGCCTGATAAGTAGAACTCGCATCTGAGAATAATCCTTCAACACTTAACCATGTGAACATTGGGCGACCAACGATATTCTCCTCCGGAACGACTCCGAAGAATCTGGCATCCAGAGACGCATCGCGGTTGTCACCAATCATCATATAATAATTCTGTTTGATGGTGTATTGGTTGGTTTCCTGCCCGTTGACATAGATTTTCCCGTTTTTGTTTTCGAGTTTATTATGCTCATATTCTGAAATGATCCATCTGTACATCGGCAATGATTCCTGATCCAATTTTACAATGTCTCCTTTTTTCGGAATTCTGAGCGGTCCATAGAAATCTTGGTTCCAAGATTTATTGATTGGATAAATACAATTAGAAGTATCTATTTTTTTTGATAAAAGTGCATTCCCTGCTTCGTCTCTCAAAACTGTTCCTCCAGTATCTTTTAAAGGGAAATAAGCTATATCGTTCTTCCCTTTTTCGAGAATATCTTCTTTGATTTCCTCTATATTCGGAATATTTTTGAAATCTTTTGCAACATCAGCTGTCAAGCCTTGGAATACATAAATAAAACCGCCACCTGTTTGCGGTTGATATTCCTGAACTGGTAAAAATCCATAAGCCTTGTACAAAGAAGGAATATCTAACTGACTAGATGCTTTTACTATATATTTATGCTGCTGTTGCTCATCACCAAGAATTTTTTCTGGAGCATTGTTCACAAATAATCGACCTGCACGGAATTCTATCACATCACCAGGAATCCCGATACATCTCTTTACATAAGGATCTTTTCTGTCAATTGCTGTGTGAACAGAATCCTGAGGATAATTGAAAACTACAATGTCATATCTTTTGATTTCATCATAACCAGGGATTCTCAAATAAGGTAATTTCACCGCATCAATGTAAGATTTCGGGTCATCTTTTGGGTTTCCTTTTTGTCCTGTATCGAAAATTGTTCCTTGTAAAAATGGTAAAGCTACAGGTCTCATCGGCATTCTGTAACCATAAGCCCATTTGTTCACAAAAAGAAAGTCTCCGACAAGAAGTGTTCTTTCCATAGATCCCGTCGGAATCCCGAAAGGCTGCGTGATAAAAGCGTGAATAATCGTTGCAAAAACGATAGCAAATGTCACAGACCCCAAGAATGTTTCTTTCTTTTTGCCTTCCTCCTCTTCTTCTTCAGTTTCTACCTGCGGATCTTTGCTATAATTGACAGTCGCCATAAAAATGAATGGCAGAATCACCGTCAATAATCCGTTTACAAATCCTCTTTTCCCGAATTTTTTCATCAGAAAAATATGAAAAGCCGACATCATAATCGGACCAACAATTGGCAGATAAGATAAAATTGCCCACCATTTCGGATGGTCTGTTTCTTTTAAAATGATGAAATAATTGTAAAAAGGAATAAAAGAAAATAATGGATTATAACCCATTTTCTTGAATAACTTCCACGTTGTAAGTCCCATCAATACACTGATGATGAGAACATAAATGGTATAAGTAATGATGTAATTCATAATATAGCTTTTCGCTTTTGGCTATCAGCACAGTGCTTCCAGCTTTTGTATTTGTATAATTAGTTTTTGGTCTGCTGTTTTTGTTACAGAAATAATTGAGCTGAGATTGAAATTAATTTTTCCCAAAAAACTAAAGGGAGAGTTAATTCTATAAAACTATAAGTCTAAAACATCTTTCATTGCGAAAACACCCTTTTTATCAACGATCCATTCTGCTGCGATAACTGCACCCAAAGCAAATCCGTTTCTGTTGTAAGCTGTATGTTTTATCTCGATCTCATCGACTTCTGATCTGTAAAAAATGCTGTGAGTTCCCGGAACTTCATCTTCTCTGATCGCAAAAATTCCCAATTCCTTATCTTTGGTTTCGTCCAGTTTCCAGGCTTCGAAGTTTGAATTTGAAATAATTCCTTCTGCCAGGGAAATAGCAGTTCCGCTTGGAGCATCTAACTTGTGAATGTGATGGATCTCTTCCAGCTGACAATTATATTCAGGGAATTTATTCATCATTTTAGCAAGATTTTCATTCAGTGCAAAAAAAAGATTTACGCCTAAGCTGAAATTAGAGCCGTATAAGAATGCGGTGTTATTTTCTAGAGCGATTTTTTCGATTTCCGGCTTTTGATCCAGCCAGCCGGTTGTGCCGCAGATAACTGGGATTTTATTTTCCAGACAGGTTTTTATATTTTCAAAAGCTACTTCCGGGTTAGAAAATTCTATAACAACATCCGGATTATTCAGGTTTTCGGGTGTTGGCGTTTCGCGCAATCTTGCCACGACTTCGTGACCACGATTTTGGGAAATCTCATCGATTATCTTTCCCATTTTTCCATAACCTACTAACGCTATTTTCATTTTCTTTTTTATTGTTTTAAAGCATTAAAATCTCGCCGATTTGGCAGATTAAGCAGATTTTGTTTTAATTTAATCTGCAAAATCAGATTGATCTGCGAGAAAAATATTTTTATACTTCTATCTTTTTTACGTTCTATTATTTACTTCAAAATTTAAAACTAAAACTTATTCCTGTTTTTGCATAAGAGTTGCCAAACTGATCATTAATCATTGTGGGTGTAATTGCCAGATCCGGATCGTGACGACCTTCATATAGATGCGCATCTACAACGGCATCCACAATGTTTAGAATATAAATCAAAGCAGAAATCCCAATAGCATAATCACGCTGTCTTTTGGAACTATCCTGTGCATTTCCCAGAACAGTTTTATCAATCCCATTGATTCCTGAAAACTCGTGCGGCAGTCCGTTCAACTCCGCTACAAAGGCATTCCTGTATCGTTTGTATTGTTTGTCATTCCAAAGGGCAATTCCAATTCCGGTTCCGACAGCACCCCAAACGATTGGAATCTTCCAGTATTTTTTGTTGTAAAATTGTCCCAATCCCGGCAAAACTGCAGAATACAAACCCGCTTTTGAAGGGCTTAGTTTGGTGACTTTTGGCGGTGCATTTTTTTGATCGATATCCTGTATCACCTGTGCTTCCGAAAACGGTTTCGCTGCAGGAATACTATCTTTCGGATGATTTTCTACACGGATTGTATCATTTGGATTTACCTGTGAAAAACCTAAACAAAAAGAAAAGAACAAAAAAATGGTGGTTAATTTCTTCATCTATCTAATGTGAGCAAGAATGTTTTCCAGCTCTTCTTCGTTTTTAAAATCTAAAACGATTTTTCCTTTTTTCCCGTTTGCAGAAGTTTTAATTTCTACTTTCACATCCAAAATATCAGATAATGTTTTCTGAGCTTTCTTGAAATGATTCGGAACGATGGACTGCTTCACCACTTTTTCTGTATCCTGAGAATTTTTCATAAGGCCTGCCAATTGTTCGGCCTGTCTCACGTTCAGTTGTTCTTTGATGATCCTGTCAAAAAGAATCTGGCGTTTCTCGTCTGTATCTAGTCCCATCACTGCACGCCCGTGACCTGCAGAGATCTGACCGCTTCTGATCCCATTCTGAATATCCGGGGATAATTTTAAAAGACGAACGCTATTGGTAATCGTACTTCTCTCTTTACCAACACGCTGGCTAAGATTTTCCTGAGTCATTCCAACTTCGTCCAACAATCTTTGATATGTCAAAGCCACTTCGATGGGATCAAGATCTTCCCTTTGGATATTTTCCACCAAAGCCATTTCCAGCAATTCCTGATCGTTTACCAATCGGATATAAGCCGGAATAGTTTCCAGACCGGCAATTTTGGAAGCGCGATAACGTCTTTCTCCGGAAATGATTTCGAATTTCTGTCCGTCTTTTCTAAGCGTAATGGGCTGAATGATGCCTAAGCTTTTGATAGATTCGGCAAGGTCATTCAGTGCTTTTTCGTCGAAATAAGTTCTTGGCTGATTGGGGTTCGGGTAGATATCCTCGATAGAAATTTCCACGATATTTCCTACCAGATTTTTAGCACCTTCATCCGAAGCGGAGTTGATATTGGTCTTGCTTTCGGCATTCAAAATTGCACCTAAACCACGACCCATTGCTCTTGTTTTGTCTTTCATTTTTTATAAATGATGATTGATAAATGATAAATGATGATATTAAATCAACAAAAACATTTCTAATTTTTAATTAATTTTTCGTTTCTCAGCAGCACTTCTTCTGCAAGCTGAATATATTGGATTGCGCCCTTACTTTCTGCATCATAACTCAGGATACTTTCTCCAAAACTTGGCGCTTCGCTTAATCTAACATTTCTGCTGATAATCGTTTCGAAAACCATTTCCGGGAAATGGGAATTCACTTCTTCTACAACCTGGTTTGATAATCTCAAACGGCTGTCGTACATCGTAAGAAGCAGGCCTTCTATATCCAGATTAGGATTATGAATTTTCTGAACATTTTTGATGGTATTCAATAATTTACCCAGACCCTCTAAAGCAAAATATTCACATTGGATCGGGATAATTACAGAATCTGCAGCGGTCAAGGCATTGATAGTAATCAAACCTAAACTCGGTGCACAATCGATGATGATATAATCGTATTGGTCTTTTATAGATTTCAAAGCTTCACGCATCATATATTCTCGGTTGTCACGGTCTACCAATTCTATTTCTGCAGCTACCAAATCTATGTGAGACGGGATAATATCTACGTTTGGCGAAGTTGTAGGCAAAATACATTTGGATGCTTCTGCACTGTGCTCCAATAGATGATAGGTAGAAAAATTGATTTCTTCAACACCCAAACCAGAACTTGCATTAGCTTGTGGATCCGCATCTATTAAGAGAATTCTCTTTTCCAACACGCCCAAAGCCGATGCCAGATTAACAGCCGTAGTGGTTTTCCCAACACCACCTTTCTGATTTGCAACACCTATAATTTTTGCCATAAACATTAATTTAATCTTCAAAAATACGATTTTTTACTACTTATAAAGTTTTGAAAAACCCGCTAAGCCGTTAAAGTATTGTTAATTAACGGGTTGACAAATAAAAAAATTATCCACATTTCCTTACAAAATGTGGATAATTATAAAAAACTTGATGTTTAATATTTACATAGTCCTGATTTTCAGACTATTCAATTTTCATGGAAATAGGCATTCTGAAAGATGATCTTACAGCTTTGCCTTTTAATTGTGCAGGTGTCCATTTCGCTTTCACAGACTTCACGGCTCTTTCTGCCTCGGAATTGAAATCGGAATTGGAACCATTGATTTTTAAGTTGGAAATGCTACCGTCTTTTTCTACTACGAATGTAATAACTGCGGATATCATTCCGCCATTTTCTACAGATTCTGTATCAAAACTCTGAGCTACTTTTTCACGGAAAGCATTGATTCCGCCTTTGAAATCTGCTGCAACATCAGCTTCATTCTGATTTATAAGCTTGTTGGGATCTTCAGCCGGCTGAGCTGGAGGCGTGGAAATAACAGCTGGAGGACCCGAAGTTACAACCGGCGGGACATAAGATATAGTTGTTTCCTTTCCCGTTTTTGTTTCTTCTCCGATAGCCGCACCCTTTAAATCATCCACTGTCGGAATTGGTTTATCTTTTTTAAGATTTCTAACTGGTGTATAAATTGGATTTGTAACAGTTTTAACATCTTGTGGAACTGTAGATGCAGGAGTTGGTTTGGTTATATCTGGCGTATCAACATCATCAAGAACAACCGGACCAGGTGTATTGATAACTTCAATAATTTTATCAGATGAAAATGCCGAAATAATTAACGGAATTACCGATAATGATGCGAAAAAAGCAACACCAACGAACAGGGCTTTTGTAAGCTGATTAGAATATTCATTTCTAAGAACATAAGCGCCATAAGCTTTATTTCTATTGGCGAAAACAATTTCGTCCAAGTTATCTTTTCCGAATAAAGTTGATAGATTTTTCATAACTAATAATGAGATTAAATTAAACAATTAGTAACGTTTTGCAATAATGTTTAAAAACACATCAAACAACATTCCATTTTTTAAAGCAATTACCAAATAAATTATGATTAACATAGGTATTCCATAAAATTATATTGTCAAAAAATTGCAGTTGTTAAAAATTAATGTAATTTAATCTTATGAAATTTTTGTTCATCTTCAGTTTAATATTTGGCGTCTGCACGAAGGCTCAGGATGGTTTTGTCCTTGAAAATGTTGATAAAACCGTGATTAAATTCAAGCTGATTAACAACCTCATCTTCGTTCCGATGAATGTAAATGGTATTGAACTTAATTTTCTATTAGATTCCGGGATTTCTGAAACCTTGCTTTTCAGTCTGGAAAATAAAGAAGTTGATTTTAAAAATATTGAGAAAATCACCTTCAAGGGTTTGGGAGAAACGGTAAGTATTGAAGCTTTGAAATCGATTAAAAATAATGTGAGTATCGGAAAAAACTTCGTTGATAGGTCTCACACTGTATTTCTGGTTTTGGACGAGGATTTTAATATTTCTCAGGATATAGGAATTCCCGTGAATGGCATTATCGGGTATTATTTTTTCAAGAATCATCCGGTAGAAATTAATTATATCAAAAAAACATTGACTATTTACAAAGACAAATCCAAGTTTCCTAAAAAAGTCAGCAGGTATGAAAATTTCCCTATGAGTGTGGAGTTCAACAAACCTTACATGAATGCTGATATAGAAATGAAACATGACAAGCAAAGCTCAAAGCTGCTTTTGGATCTTGGAAATACGGATTCTGTATGGCTTTTCCCGGCATTGATAAAAGATTTTATTTATAACAGACCGAATATTGATGATTTTCTGGGACGCGGTTTCAGTGGTGATATTTTTGGAAAAAGAAGCCGGATCAATTCGCTTTCTATCGGTGATTTTAAACTTAATAAACCGATCGCATCGATGCCAGACGAATATTCTATCCAACATCTGAAACTGGTCAAAGACAGAAAAGGTTCGATTGGTTCCGAAATTCTTCGAAGATTTACAGTTATATTTGATTATCAAGACAATAGAATTTATTTCAGACCGAACAGATATCTGGATGATCCTTTTCTGATAGACGGCAGCGGGCTGGAAATAAAACAGGACGGACTGCTTTGGGAAAAAGAACAGGTGCAGGTGAAAACAGCAAAAGTAAATTCGTCTGGTAACGAAATAAACGTCATAGACAATAGCCCGGACAGTTTCCAATATAAATTCACCCTGAAACCAAATTTTTTAGTTTCCGGTACAAGGAAAGATTCTCCCGCACAAAAAGCAGGAATCATCAAAAACGACCAGCTTGTCACCATTGATAATAAACAAGCCAAAGAAATGACACTCAATAAAATCCATCAGATCCTGAAGACCAACGTCAGTAAAAAAATAAATCTGGAAATCAAACGAAATGGTATTCCGATGAAATTTGAATTTACGCTGGAAGATCCGATTCCCTACATTGAGGAATAAGAATTAAGAATAAGCATTAATTTTATGAATGAGACTTTGAACAGCATACGAAACAGACCCAGATTCAAATTATACACGGATCTTACTTTGGAACAATATGAGACCAATTTGAGAGATTATCTGGAAAAACACCACGATCAATTCTTCGGAAATATTAACAAGGAAGTAGCCACTATTTTTGTGAGAACAGAGGAAGAAAGCTATTGGAAACCAAATCTGGCACTAAGAATAGAAAAAGAAAACGACGCAACCGTAATACGCGGAATTTTTGGTCCAAGTTCTGCAGTCTGGACATTTTTCATGTTTTTATATTTCCTGTTCACCATTGCGTGGATGACCTTCTTCACATTATTTTATGTTGAGAGACAGATCAATACCAATAATTATCCTTGGGCATTGCCAAGTTCTTTTGTAGTTTTGGGACTTATAGCGCTCACTTATGCTGCGGCAAGATTTGGACAGTCAAAAGCTAAATATGAGATGCAGGAATTAAGAAGATTTGCAGAAGAATCTACACTTCACACAGAGAAAAAAGATTAATTTTTAATTTTTCTGGCTTCTATAAAATGTTTGAATTTCAGGCCGATTTTCATCAGAATGTATTGAAAAGGCTTTTGTTTTTTGTAATATTTGTTGATAAAAATATCCATTGCGCCAAAAAACCGGTTGAGATAGACTTTATCTTTCACAGTGCTTTCTCCTTTGTAGTGAAGGATTGAAGCTTTTCCGTAATAAAAATTTTTGTAACCTTTTCTAAGAATGGTATAACAAAGATCGATGTCTTCGCCATACATAAAATAATGTTCGTCGAACCCGCCGACTTCCTCATAAACAGATTTTTTCATCAACAGATTGGCGCCGGTCATGACTTCTACTTCTGCAATTTCCGATTCTCCAATATCATTTCTGTAATAGGTTTTGGAGTCATTACTCAGCTTTGTAAACAGTTTTTCGAAGGAATTAATAAGTGCAGGAACAGACCTTTTACTTTCCGGTAAAAATTTTCCCTGGGCGTCGTGCATTCTCAAGCCCAAGGCACCAAACTTTTCCTGATGATCTGCAAAATCCAGAATATCCTGAAAGTAATAACCTTCAAGTTCAGTATCCGGATTCAGGATATAAATATATTCTCCTTTTGATGCTTTTACACCGATATTATTGGCTTTAGAAAATCCGAAATTCTTGTCTAAAGCTATAAAATTAACATCAGGAAATTCACTTATCAGGTTTTTCCATTCCGAATCCGGAGAATTGTTATCGACTACGATAATCTCATATTCCAAATCCTGAATATATTTTTTTATAGAAAGGATACAGTTTCTCAACAAATCCTTTACCTGATAATGAACAATTATAAAGCTTAATTTCATCAGCCTGCTTCGTTATAAATGGTTCTATTCGTTATAGATCTTCCGAGCGATATCTCATCTGCATACTCCAACTCGTCGCCAACAGCTATACCTCTTGCAATGCTGGAAAATGATACGTGAAAAGTTTTGAATTTTTTATAAATATAGTAAGCTGTAGTATCACCTTCCATAGTAGCACTTAACGCAAAAATCAACTCTTTTATTGTGCCGGACATTAATTTTTTTTCTATACTCCCGATTCTCAGCTGGCTGGGTCCAATACCTTCCATTGGAGAAATCTTACCTCCCAAAACAAGGTATTTGCCTTTGTATTTGCCCGTATTTTCTATTGCCATTACATCTCTCACATCTTCTACTATACAGAGCAATTCCTCATTTCGCTTGTGGTCATTACAGATATCACAAGTGTCTGAATCTGAAAAATTATGACACTCTTTGCAATACTTGATATCCGTCACCAGATTCTGGATAGATGTTCCCAAAGAAATACCCTGCGATGCCGGCTGGCGAAGCAGATGCAATGCAAGCCGGAGCGCTGATTTTTTTCCGATGCCGGGCAAACCAGATATCTCTTCTACGGCTTTTGATAAAACTTTACTTGGGTAATCCATAATTATAAGACAAAAGATCTAAGAATCAAGATTCTTTATTCCTTATTGATTTTCTCGTAGGTTTGGAAATAGAAATCGTGATTATTTTTTTCATCTTTTGGATGAAACTCCTCGTCTGTTTTCTGCCAGATTCTCAGATCTATCTTCGGAAAAAAAGTATCTGCTTCGAAGTGTTCGTCAACCAGCGTTATTTCTAACCTGTCTGCCAGTTCTAAGGTTTGTTTATAAATATCGCCGCCGCCGATGATAAAAACATTTTCATCAATTTTTTTAGCAAACTTGATAGCTTCTTTTAGTTTCGATACAATAAGAATATCTTCTGCAAACCAGTTTTCTTTCCTGCTGACTACGATATTCGTACGATTTGGCAAAGGTTTACCAATACTTTCATAGGTTTTTCTTCCCATAACCACGGGATGATTTTCTGTAAGCGTTTTGAAATGTTTCAGATCTTTCGGAAGACGCCAAAGTAATTGATTGTCTTTTCCTAAGGCATTATTTTTTCCTATTGCGGCAATTATCGTAATCATAATATCTACAAAACTACATTTTTATGTTTAATTAAGAAAAATTTATGAGGTCTTAGTTTGCATATTTTGTATTTTTGGCGAAGTTTCTGAGTCATAGAGCAATTGAGCTGGTGTGTTGGAGAGCTTAAAAATCATTAAGTGAATTTGAAACTTTTAATAACAAATTTTAAAACAGATCCGGAAGAATCCGGCGAATAATATTTCTAAATGAAAAAGATTTTTTTAGCATCTGCTTTTGCTCTGCTGATACTGGCAGGCTGCAACAAGGACAAAGACATCCTGACATCCCTGAATGATTACAACCTCAGCCAGCAGGACAAAGGTTATCATTTTGGAGACAAACTCCAATTGCCGCAAGATGTTCTGGATTATGCAGAAGCAATTACCGTAAGTTTTGGCGACAAGGAGACAAGCAATCTAACTATAGATCCGAAGTTCTTTACCTTAGGCGAAAATGATGTTACTTTTAACATCAAAACAAAAAGTGGTGAAGTTCTGCAGCAAGACGCCACGATCAATGTTTTTGCAAAAGCCAAAGCAAGAACGTTGTCTTATCAGGTTCTCAATCAATATCCGCATAATACAGATTACTTTACAGAAGGTTTTGAGCTTCATGACAATACAGTTTATGAAAGTGTTGGCTTAAAGGGTAA
The DNA here is from genome assembly GCF_042695135.1 of Epilithonimonas sp. UC225_85. GTDB lineage: Bacteria > Bacteroidota > Bacteroidia > Flavobacteriales > Weeksellaceae > Epilithonimonas. The sequence goes on along the minus strand of NZ_CP170547.1, from coordinate 1,097,344 downwards.
ATCAAAACTCGTCAAATATACTTTAGGAAGTACCACGCCAATTAAGGAAGTCCCACAGCCTTCTGATATTTTTTCTGAAGGAATTACAGTATTTGGAAACAAAATTTATCAATTGACCTATCAATCCAAAAAAGGATTTATCTACGATTCTGACATGAAGCTGATAAAGGAATTTGAATTTCCAAATGTAATCGGCGAAGGCTGGGGAATGACGAATGACGGAAAAAACCTCATCGTTTCCGATGGTACAAAAAATATCTATTTCCTGAATCCAGAAAATCCGTCAGAAGTTGTAAGATACATCTCTGTTGCAAGTGACAAAGAAGGTTATGACCAGGTAAATGAATTGGAATATCACGACGGATCTATCTATTCGAATGTTTGGCAGAAACCAATCATCCTGAAAATCAATCCGGAAAATGGCGAAGTTACCGGCATTCTTGATCTATCCAACATCAGCAAACAAAACACAACAGGAAATGATGATGTATTGAACGGAATCGCGTTCAAAGGGGAAAATATGCTGATAACAGGTAAAAACTGGAGCAGGATCTACGAGATTTCTGTGAAATAAATATTGACACTTGATATCAATAAAAAAGCTTCCAAAATCGGAAGCTTTTATTATTTAAGTTCGGGGTTTTTATTTTCCGTATTGGTAGTTACTAGAGAGTATTTGATATTCAGCTGCGTATTTTCTGCCAGTGTCTTGCGTGCCAGATATGTGCTTTGGCAAACCTCAGACCGCATCACATATTCGCCTTGCTCTACAACAATACTTTCTGTTTTTTTGGATGCTACCGGAACACTGTAAGTTTTCCCTCCTGAAATAGTCATTATGAAATCACAATCCGAGTCATTGTTAATGATCAAAACCATATTTTTATTGGCAGCATCGGTATTGAATAACTGATTGAGCAATGTAACAGCCTTGTCTTCTATTTTTAATTGAGGCTTTTCGACGATAACATCTGTGTTCAAAAGTACCGTTGAGTCTTTTCCTCCTAATAATGGCGAAACCGAATTGCTGGATGCGCAACTCACAAGACAAATGCCTAAAAAAAATAAAAAAAATCTATTCATTTTTTAATTTGAATTTGATGTAGGTAATTGTTTTTCCTTTGGAAGAGAACAATTCCTCATAATAGGTTCTAATATCTTTCAGTAATGGTGTGTCGGGCTGATATTCTGCAGCGCCGTAAATGTCGTGATGGGCAGTCAGAATCTCGTGCCCCAAACCCTGCAAAAGTCCCAAGGTATAACCGTGAAGATATTCGGAATCGGTTTTGAGATGAATGATCCCGTCCTGCTTCAGGATATGCCTGTACTTTGCTAAAAATTCCGGATTGGTAAGCCTGTGCTTCGTCCTCCTGTATTTGATCTGAGGATCCGGAAATGTAATCCAGATTTCAGAAACTTCATTCTCTGCAAAGAGATTATCTATCAATTCTATCTGAGTTCTCAGGAAAGCAACATTCTTCAGGTCATATTCGATGGCTTCTTTGGCTCCAAACCAGAATCTGGCACCTTTGATATCGATCCCGATGAAGTTTTTCTCAGGAAACGCCTTTGCCAGTCCTACAGAATACTCTCCTTTTCCGCATCCTAACTCCAGAACAATGGGTTTGTCATTTCCAAAAAACTCATTCCATTTTCCTTTGTATTCAAAATTATTAATTGCCTGGTCGCGCGTTGGCTGGATGACGTTTGGCAATATGATATTTTCTCTGAATCTTGCGGCTTTATTTTTACCCATTTTTTTCTAAAGTTGTTTTTAAATCTTAAAAACGCAACAAAACTATACAATTTATTTTAAATTGTATAGAATAATTACATATTGTTTAAAATTTGATAATTAATTAATTTAATTTGAAATTTCTGAAGTTACCTGCATCAAATGAGAATTCTGTAATCTTCTGAGATAGATCGGAAGATATTTTTCGATATAAGTTTTTGCAGCTTCATAATTGTTGGTTTCCAGATAGTCTGTAATATTATCTGAACTATAGATGAATTGCAGGAAATTCGGGATCAGTTCTTTCGGGATTTTCATTTTGATGAAATAATCATCACCATAATAATCCTGAAGATTCTTGATATTCTTGCTCATTCTCTCGTATTGGTAGTATCGTTCTTTCTTTTTCTTTTCTCCTGAGATCAAATCAAAAATACTGTCTATACTGAAACTCAAACCCTGATTAAATGACAAAACAGGAATCTGCGGTGAGGTTCCATCGCCTTTTGGCTCCGGAAGTCCAATCATTTTTCTAAGCTCGAATGCCTTATCGGAACCTTTCAGCATCGCCACATCTCTTCGGAGATTACCTGTTGGCTTGAATGAACTTAAAATCACTTCCTGAATCTCGTAATAAGCAATCTGCAACTCGATAAAATTCTTCCTCATTCCAAGCATTTGCCCGGTTACCGTCACATCTTTTCTTTCCGTAGCGATGGAAGTAAATCTTAGAACATCGCCTTCCTTTACAGCGATTTTGAACTCGCCATTGTAATTCGCCAAAACACTTTTGTGTTCGTTGAGATTGGTTACATAAACCTGATTAAGATAAAGACTGGACTTATCTCTGATGAATATTTCTCCTTCCAAAATTTGTCCGTAAACAGATGCTATACAAAACAATAGCAAAATTGTAAATGTCTTCTTCATAATAATCCGGCAAATTTATAGAGAATTGCACGTACAACCATTAGAAAAAAAAGCCGATAAGGTTAAAATTTTATTAAACTTTATCAGCTTTTTGTTAAGTAACTTTAATTATGATCTTTTTTAGAAAATAATTGTTAAATAAATTTTTTAGTCTAAGTTTCTATTCTTTAAGAGAATCCAGCCTGTATATTTCATCACAGCCGAATTATCGAAATCCTGCCATTCCATAATATACCAATAGCTGGAGGTAGACAGTACTTTGCCATCTTTTTTGCCATCCCAGATAAAATTATTCTGTGTACCACCTTCAAAAAGTTTTCTGCCAACTCTGTCATAAATATAAAGCTTCGGATTGACTTTCGATTTCAGAAGGGACATATCAAGAACATCATTCACGCCGTCTCCATTAGGTGAAATTAAATTATAAATTTCTATAACTGAAAATTCCTTTTCTATCGGATCACAATTGTCGGCAGAGATCACATAAGCCTTGTGGAAGCCGGAAGAAACATTTGTGAAGATATTAGAATCCTGATAATTGCCATTGTCAATGGCATATCTGTATGGCATTTTACCGCCTTTAGCATTTATCTTCACGGTGCTCCCATTGATTTCCACACTTTCTATAATTGGTAATTCTGCAGCTTTTATTTCAAAATTCTGCTTGTATGGACAACCGTTTTGAGCCGTTAGAATGACGAAATATTTTCCAAGTCCAATATTGATCACCTGCGAATTACCGATAGGAGTTGCAGGATCTGACTCTTTAAACCATTCATATTTGATAAAACCAGAACCTGCATCTACATCCGTCGTTGACTCCGGACATATCGTTTGATCTGCCAAAACAGTAGATTTTACAGGAAGTTTGATTTTGACTGTCAATTCTCCAAGTGCAGAACAATCTGTTGCATTGGATAACCGAACATATAAAGTCTGCTGATTGGTTACATCAATTTCTGTAATGTTGTTCGCAGCATTAGTTTGGGCATCAGATTTTTTAAGATAGAACTTCCCAGAAGCGGTAGAATCATTTGTGAATAAACTGACAAAAGAATCAAGATTCTGAACCAGCTTTTTACCATCCAGATCATCATCGCAAACTTCTGCTGTCTGAACATCTCCAAGAAGCGGCACTTTTTTTCCTATTTTGAAATTAATTGTTCCGTTAACATCTACACAATATGGTGATGTCACTTTTACATAAACCGTAGTATCGGTACTGTAAGTCCAGTTGTCCGGCAGCAATTGTGCTGACGACATCGTATTTCCACTGTAATAAGTTACGGTATAAAGACTGCTGTTATTCAGCAAAATAGTTGGTGTTACGGCTGTTGAGAATTTAACTTTAATCAAACCGTCAAAATCATCATCACAGAATGTAGCATTAAATTTGGACGTATCTAATAAAGCTTTCGGGGAAGCAATGATTTCGAAATTCTGTTTGTAATCGCAGCCTTTAACTGAGGTTAGTATGACATAATATTTTCCAGGACCAAGCGTTATTTTTTCCAATGTTCCAATAACCGTTGCCGGATCAGATTCTTTGTACCATTTATAAGATTTGTGAGCAGTGCCAGCATCTAATTGTGTGGTTGTATTTTCGCAAATTGTTTTGATTGCCGGTAAAGTTGTGGAAGCAAATCCTTTGGTATAGGTGATTTTAAGTTCAGCAACATTCGGACAGATTCCGGCTTTTTCGAAACGATAATAATAATTGACATCTTTTGTTAAAACAACATTTCCGGCAGGTAATGCATTTTTATTTTCCTGAGCATCAATCAGAGAAAGGTAAAAATAAGTTTTGATGTTAGTATCCGCTAAGTTGGCTGCTGATAAAAATAAGTTTTTATAGTTATTAAGATCTACATTCTCAGAATCATCAAAATTTGGATCACATAAAGTGTAATTATTAGTTGAATTAATGAGAGAAATTCTGGCTCCTACCTTAAAATTAACTGTAAATGTTACGGTAGAACAACCGTCTGGTGATTTTACTTCCATCTGAACAACTGTGTCAGATGAGTATGTCCAATTATTATTTAATTTAACACCATTCAGATAAAAACTTACATTGGCATCAGGAAAATATGCTGCATCCTTTAAAATCTGTGCTTTAATCTGATTCAAATTTACTTTCACTCCTTTGAAGTCCAAATCGCAGCCTTCATAGGTATTGCTTATTAATTCCGGGATTGGAGCATATTTCAGCTCAATTTTTACAGTTTTGGGACAAAAACCATTGTTTAAGCGGACATATATAAAACCTTCCGGCGACTGATAATTTGTGAGGCTAGCTGTTGGGATGGTATTAAGGCCTGTATCATTATCCGCATCAAATTGAGTCTTGTAAAAAATCTTGCTCGTTACGGTTGCATCTGTCGTTACATTAGCTTTTGTGAGATTGAATTCTCCCGTTGTGTTGTTGATTTTGCAGCCTTTAAACACAATATCACTGGCTATGATATTTTTGATATTTATATTTACCAAAACCTCTTCTGACTCAGGTGTTACCGGATCATCTCCAATAAATTTGTATCGGAAAGAGTCAAGACCTGATGTGTTGGGGTTTGCAGTGTAACTTATTGTTTTTGCCACCGGATCAATTGTTACAGTACCTTTTACAGGCTGTTTGACTATGGCAATGGAAGTTCCTACAACGCCCTGGTTTCCTAAAGTTAATTTAGGAGTAAGTAATAGATCCTTACAGGTCTGATATGATTGTAAAGTATAACTTAAACAACTCAAAAATTTGAATTCTGCCGTTATAACCTCAGCACAAGATCCTTGTTTTACTCTAGCTTTGTAATAACCTGCTTCTGTAGGTTTATAAAGATTTGTCGTTGCACCTGCGATATCTTCGTACAAACCTGTAGTTTGGTTTTTTTTCATCCATTGGTAAAAGTCAAAACCTTCTGCCAACTCCAAAGTTACATCCGGGACACACTCGCCTTCTTTCCTGATAATAGCCGGGATAAAGGAGAAACCTGCGAAATAGCCACCATATCCCACAGCGTCATCACCTGCAGAAATTCCTGCAGTAACCGCTTTGTTAGAAATTACAGCAACATTTCCCGTGATATTAGGAATCGAATAAGTAACCCAGCTGTTGTTTCCTGTAACATCAAACGGACCGTTTGAAGCACTTAAAACCAAAGAAACACCATTACTTTTGACATCGATAGACGCACCTCTTTCTGTAATAATATTAAATTTTGTAGGAATCTGATCCCGATAACTATTAATACTACTTATAAAAACCCGGTTTTGGTCTATGAGTCCAATTTCATCAATTTTTTTAGGAAGATAACAACTCAACGGTGGAATATAATTAAAACCACCTGTGGCTTCTCCGTTTGAATTAGAAGGAGGATTACCATTTTCTATTCCTGCCAAAAGCTGATAGACATAAATATCATTGTTGGAAGAAATATACAGGTTATAATGACCGGAACCTTGATCTTTATAACTATCGGGAGGTGTTTCAAAAAACTCTCCTGTCTGCAAAATCTTTGATGGTGTTGTATTATCATTGAGATAGATCTCGGTATTATCTTTTACGGCTACAATGATTGCTTTTTCCATTGTAGTCGTAGTCCCAAAATCATCTAAGAAACTATTGGCTCCATTTCCTTTGACCAGGATAAATGTTTTCCCAAGTCTGTCTTCCGGAACGCCTTGATCCATTAATATATCAGAAGCATTGGGATAAGATCCGGCATACTGACCATTGAAGTTTCCGTTTGTGATAGATATCGGTTTGTCGGCTGATATCTTTGCGCCAATAATACCTTTTTCATTTCCATCTTCGTCTCCTATTCCATCAATCATATAGGATTGTCCTTTATTTAATACAAAACTAATCTGAGTTCTGGTAATCCCATCAGAGAACTTAACATTCGGGTCGAAACCCGAAACAGTAACAGTCGTGTTATTTTCTGTAGCAATTACGCTGGTCATGAAATTGAGGATCCCATTATAGACAGCTATAGGTGCCATTGCTACCCGGAAATCTGTTCCAAGCCCTGCAGTTCCTTTAGAAGTAAGAATCTCTGCGTGCTGGGCAACAGAGAATCTTAAGCTTGCATAGAAAGATCTCTCGCCTTTAAGATAAATTCCTTTATTGACAGGTTTAAATAAGTCAGACTGAAGTCTTGATATAATCATGCTTCTTGTAACATTAAAAAACTGAGGATTATTTTTGCTGATAGTTACGGTTCCTATAACCACATTATTATTATAAATCTCAACTTTAAACGGTGTAGTCTCATTCGTGGACATATATATTCGCTGAATCTGATTAGCGTTTGACGTTCTGTCAAACATAGGAGCAAACCAATGTTCCGTGTCCAGCTGTGAAAACATCTTTGTCGAAAAGACAAGAATAAAAAGGAATAGTAAAATTTTCTTCATTGTAGTAACCAAATCAATATATTACAAATGTAGAAAAAAGGTTTTTATTGCAGTACTTGTATTTTTAATTTCTATTTTTTAATAGTATCCAGCCTGTATATTTTACCGGAGAAGAATAGGCGAAATCTTTCCATTCTAAAATATACCAATAGGAAGATGTAGGCAATGCTCTTCCGTTTTGTTTACCATCCCAGATGAATTTATTGATTTTGTTACCTTCAAAGAGCCTTACTCCGTTTCGGGTCATGAATATAAAACTTGACATCAACTTTTGTATCCAGAAGTGACATATTCAGAACATCATTATAACCATCACCATTAGGAGTGAGAACGTTATAAATTTCAATGATTGTAAATTCTGTTATATAAGGTTTGCAATCGTCTTTCGAAACAACATAAGCTTTGTGGTAACCCGGCGATACATTGGTAAAGACATTTGAAGCCTGATAATTGATCCCATCCAAGCTGTAGAGATAAGGCGGATTACCCTTTATCGCTTTGATTGTCACTGTATTATTCTGAATTAGTATTTCCGAAATCTCTGGTAATTCTACAGAAGTTATCTTTACTTTCTGGGTAAATGTACAGCCGTTGAAAGCCGTCAGAATTACAAAATAATTACCTAATCCTATATTCTCCAAAGTCTGATTTTTACTCAGTGATTTAGTAGTATCTAACTCATTATACCAATCATATTTCCAAAAACCTTGGCCGGCATCCAAAGTTGTCACTTTTTCCGGACATATCTGTTTATCTAATAAAACAGTAGATTTTTGGGGAATTTTGATTTTTAAAGTAAGCTCTACCAATCTGTCACAAACACCGGCTTCAAATAATCTTATGTACAATAACTGCTGGTTATTTACCTGGATTTCTGTAATATGATTAGAAGCGTTATTTTGAGCATCAATCTTATTAATATAAAATTTTGAAGTCACTGCAGCATCTGTTGTAAAAATCTTTTTGTAATCATCAAGATTTTGTACCAGCTTTTTATTGTCAAAATCATCATCACAGATTTCTGTAGTATCGGCAAGTGTGTAAACGTTTACTTTGGAGCCAATTTTAAAAGTGATTGGGAACATAGTTGGTGTACACCCATCCGGCGATTCTACTTTCATATAAACTACTGTATTCGCAGAATATGACCAATTATTTGGCAGCTCAGTTGTAGCAGAAGAATTACTGTAATATTTTACATTTTTGAAAAAAGCATGATTTTTCAGAAAGCTATTTGTGAGCTTATCCAATTCCACATTTATTTTCCCTTCAAATTTGGAATCACAAACCTCGTAAGTATCAGTAAATAATTCTGGCGTCAGAAAAAATCTGAGTTCTATTTTTACTACTTTCTCACAGCCGGAACTTTTTAATTTGACATAAACAAAACCTTCTTCCGAGATATATTTGTCAAGGCTTGCAGTTGGTATGAGATTAAGCCCTGTGTCATTATCTGCATCAAACTGGGTTTTGTAATATTTTTTTTGAGTGACAGAAGGATCTGCTGTAATGTTTGCTTTGGTCAGATCAAACTGGGCCTGGGTTGCATTTATTTTACATTTGATAAGTGTGGCATCATTTGCAATGATATTGATATAGACTGTAACCTTCACCTCTTCGCAATCCGGAAGTGTAGAGACGCCACAAACGTTGTATTTAAAAGTATCAATTCCAGAAGCTCCTGAAACAGGTGTGTAATTAAAAATTTGATTTATTTTATCAATATTTAGATTCCCTTTTGTAGGCTGTTCAATTACATTAACGCTATTCCAATCTGTCGCTTGTCCACTGTTTGAAAGGGTGGGATTTATCGAAACAGAATTGTTGCAGCTGGCTACATTCAATGTGGAAATTGTTGTACAATTCAACAATTTGAATTCCGGGGTTGTTACCTTAGGACAAACACTTCTCTTGACTTCTACAGTATAAACTCCGGGTTTGGTTGGTTTATAAAAATAAGTGGTTGCACCAGATATTGGCTCAGGAAGTCCTGTCACTTCATTTCTTATAAACCACTGGTAGTAATCATAACCTGATGGTAACTCCAATATCACATCGCCGATACAAACGCCTTGTTTTTTAGAAATAAAAGGAACAGCAGAAAATCCGGCAAAATATCCGGCATATCCAACAGCATTTCCGTCACCACCTGCGAGACCAACATTGACAGCTTTATCAGATTCTACTGTAACATTTCCTTTAACATCCGGAACAGAATAAGTTTCCCAAGTGCTGTTGCCTTCCAAAGCAAAGGGTCCATATCCCATAGCAGGATTCAGATAAGTGCCATTGAAGGTGACTTTTGCTCCTTTTTCTGCGATAATATTAAGTTTCACAGTAAGTGTAGCAACACCATTAGGATTCAGTTGATCTACAAATCCTATTTCATCAATTTTCCTTGGAAGATAGCAGCCCAGAGGTGGGATCAGATTCATACTGCCGGTTACCGGACTACCAATAACTCCACCTAAAACCTGGTATACATAAACGTTTTCCGATGTTTTGATAGAAAGATTATAATGGTCTGCATCTTTCTTTGCATAATAAGTGTCCGGAACAAAGTAATATTCTCCTTCATTGATCGTTTTAACGGGCGTTCCAGAATTATTTATGTAGATATTGGTATTATTTTTCGTGGCAACAATGATAGCCCTTTCCATGCCATTATTTGTAATATCATCACCGGTTCCGGTAATGATTCCCATACCGCTTATGAGCCCAAATTCGTTTCCAAGATTCTGTACAGGTACCGATTGATCCATTAAGATATCAGAACCGTCGCCACCCACAACATATTGCCCGTTAAAATTACCATTTGTCATGGATATTGGCTTGTCAGCCACTATTTTAGTCCCGATGAAACCGTCTCTGTTACCTGTAATAATACCTCTGCCATCTATAATATAGGATTGTCCTTTATTAAGTTTGAAAGTAAGAGGTGGATTGGAAGTCGTACCATTTGTAAAAGTAAGGGGTTTATTAAATTTATTAATAGTAACTGTCGTATTGTCTTCTGTCGCTATGACACTTGCCTGGAAACCACTATTATCAATATTAGGTGCAGTGCTGCTAATCCTTAATGGGGCAACGACCGTATAAAATTCTTTTCCCAATGCTGCTGCACCTTTGGAAGGAACAATCTCTGCGTGATTTTCCATCCCGATCCTCAGGTTTGCATAGAATCGTTTTTCTGCTTTTACATTCAGTCCCATATTTATGGGTGTAAAAAGTGCATTTTTATTATTGTTATTCACAATAAGAAATTGTCTGGGAATAAACAGATAATCCGGATTTCCTTTGCTGATGGTGGTTCGGTTTATAAGTTTATTATTACTATAAACATCGACAGTAAAAGGCGTGGTCTCGTCTGTAGAAAGATATAGATATTGATATGGGCCTGAATTAATCTGCCCGTCATACATCGCGGCAAACCAATGATCTGTATCCAGCTGAGCAAATATCTTTGTATAACAAATAAGTATAAAAAGGAGCAGTAAAATTTTCTTCATCTATCAAGCAATTAGTTTTTTGCAAATGTAGACAAAATGGAATGTATAAGATATATTATTAATTTCTATTTTTTAATAGTATCCAGCCCGATAGTTGAGTCCTTTTAGTGTTTACAGATTCATTCCATTCCAAAATATACCAATATGATGATGTCGGCAATATCCTGCCGTTGAATGTCCCATTCCAGATAAACTGATTATTAGTATCCCCTTTAAAAACTAATATGCCATATCTGTCATAGACTTCAAATCTTGGCTCTGATTTTCCTAAAAGTGAAGAATAATCAACAAAATCGTTGACCCCGTCATTATTTGGAGTGATGGCATTCTGAATATTGATTAATGTAAAATCTTTAGTAATAATGGAACAACCATCTGCGCCCTGAACATAAACCGTATGAGTTCCCAGTTGTACATTGGTAAAAATATTTGATGTTTGATAAACTCCTTTGTCTAAAGCATATCTGTAAGGTTTGGTACCTCCGGAAGCCAAGACGGTAATCGTAGTGCCTTCGATCAAAATATTATCTATCACGGGATCTTCTGCTTCTGATACTTTTACAAATTGCTGATAAACACAACCATTGAATGTTAATTTGACCCAATAATCGCCCGCCGGAACATTTGCAATAGATTGCGTTTTTGCACCCGTGTTCCATTCATAAGCTGTAAAACCGGATCCAGCATCCAGTGTTGTAGTTGTATTTTTACAGATGGTCTGATCCTTAAGTATTGTAGATTTTTTTGGCTGTTTGAAGTTGAATTTTATCTCTTTATAATTAGGACAATTTCCTGACTTATCAATCCTTATGTAAAAAGTTTTATTGGAATTAATAGTTTGTAAACTTGGTATTGTAGAATTGCCTCCTGCTCTTGCCTGCGCTTCTGTCGCAAAGTAAGTTGCTGTAACACCGGTTTCATTGGTAATTAATGATATATAATCTGCCAAATTAAAATCCTGGCTTCCGCTGATATCATCATCACAAATATCATAAACAGGAATAGAATTAACTGTAAGTTTGGTTCCAAAATAGAACTGAACAGGATAAATATCCGGAGTACAAGAGTAAGTTCCAACCCTTGCATATAAAGTCTGAGGATTTTGAGTAAAAACAAATTCTGAATCTGGAAGTGCCGGTCCAGAAGGGGTTAGAGAATATTCAACATTAAAAACACCAGGTTCATAATTCCGGACAATTTGCCTGTCAAAATTTGACAATACAGCCGAATAAGTGCCATTAAAATCATAGTCACAGACCAATATCGGAGAACTATCGATTTGAGCAACCGGTGCTTTCTCAATCTTGACATTTCCTGCTAATCTGCAGCCACTTCCTAAAACTACATTCACACTGAAATTGCCCTCATCATTTATCACATCATAATAACTTTGGCTTAGAGGAATACCTGTAATTGGCTGCCCGTCTTTGAACCAGAAATATTGTGCAGATGGATCGTTAAGTGCCGGATTTGGTTGTATCCTGTACGGTGTATTTTTGCAAAGCGGATCAGCATTATCTAGTGTAAGATCATTTCCGATATTGATATTTCCAGTAAAACTACCGGCTTTCAGAAAAACTGCAGAATCATAAAGTCCTCTGGAGTCACCGTGATCTGCAATCACCAATTTGATATGATACTTTACTCCTTTTTGAACTGTGGTAATTGCTTTCAGGACTTTGGTTTGTCCATTGAAATTAGTTGAGTTAACAGTACCGTTAAAACCTCCAAAATAATCAATATTACGAGGGCAATTAGTTGCTCCATTTATTGACAGAGATGTTACAGGCGTATTAGTTCCTGGTACAAGAGCGATATTCTGGTAAGGATCTGTAGTATTTGCTTTCTTAATCAAAAAAGCAAATGCATCCGAATATTGGCAATTGCTAGGTCTGTATTCTTCTGATAAAAACATATAATCAAAGCTGATCTTATCGCTTTGCAGAGATTCAAAATCAAACTCTAAAGATGTTGCATTCAGAATATTATCGGTTGGCAGGCCGGATTGGGTAAGTATAGCGATTAAATCCTGATCACCCTGCCAGTTAGAATCATAATTGCTCTGCAACGGACCATTGGGACCAGCTGCTTCTAAAGCTTTCCCTGTGGATAATATAATACCTTCATCAATATCAAAGACACTTCCGTTTCTGTCAAAATAGCCATAGCTGAGATCGGTACCTCCAAAATTCCAACCGGAAACTGAAACATTTGAAACAGTAATACAACTTGCATTTTGTGCACCAATGAATTTGGTTACCAGATCCTGAGCATTCAAACTTGTATCTACAGATATATTCTGAGCCTGAGAATAATTAATAAAAATCAAGCTTACGCAACAAAGTAAAAACCGGAAAAATTTATAATGTTTCATTTAACATAATAGAGGTGCAAATTTAATTCATTTTTATTTTTAAAAACTCATTATATTATGTTAAATAAAAAATCCTGCCGTAAAATTACAGCAGGATATAATTTATTTATGAAGATATCAGATTAAGCAAGAGCAACTCTTACGAATCCTGTTACTTTAAGATCTCCGTTTACAGATTTTACATAGTCTGCAACAGTTTGGTTAGCATCCTTGATGAAAGACTGGTGTACCAAAGTATTGTCTTTATAGAATCTCTGCATTTTACCTTTCAGGATATTATCAATGATATTAGCAGGTTTTCCTTCTTTTACCAATAATTCTCTTTCGATTTCCAATTCTTTGTCAATTGTTTCCTGAGAAACCTGAGTCTCGTCAAGAGCAATTGGGTTCATGGCAGCTACCTGCATAGAAACAGATTTTGCAGCTTCATCAGCGCCATCTACTTTTGCAGAAAGAGAAGTGATTGCAGCAATTTTGTTTCCGGCGTGGATATAAGCTCCAAGAAAAGCACCCTGAATGCTTTCAAAAGCACCAATCTCGATTTTTTCTCCGATAACTCCAGTTTGCTGGATCAATTTTTCAGCAACAGTCTGTCCGTGGAAATCAGAAGCCAAAAATTCTTCTTTGTTAGAATATGCTAGAGCCTGCTCAGCCAATTCGTAAGCCAATTCTACGAAAGAGTCATTCTTCGCCACGAAATCAGTTTCGCAGTTCAAAGAAATCACAGCTCCAAGAGTGTTATCTTCGTTTACTCTTGCGATAACTGCACCTTCAGAAGATTCTCTGTCCGCTCTGTTAGCAGCAACTTTCTGACCTTTTTTTCTAAGGATATCAATTGCTTTTTCGAAATCTCCCTCAGCTTCTGTTAAAGCTTTTTTGCAGTCCATCATTCCTGCACCTGTTGTGTTTCTTAGTTTTGCTACATCTGCAGCTACTGGTGTATACATAATGAAATTATTTTTGATTTAATTTGTTTTGATTTTCGTCCCCCATGTTTTCAGCGTGCAAATATAGTGATTTTTATAAAAAAATAATACACTTAATTATTGTTAAATAAAATACAATTCTGAGAATGTTTTTGGAATTTAGTTGATAATATAAATATTTATTTAACTAAAAATTCTTACAATTTCACAAGATTTAATTTATTTTTACGTTTAAAATTAAAACGCACCTTAGATATTATATAATGAAGAAGTTATTTTTACTTTTATTTTTTCTGATTTCAATGATTGCTTTTTCACAAGTCAGTGTTTTTGAAGCCAAAAAAACTACAGACAGAGCAGTTGTAGAAAAATTCATCCGGGACAATCCCAATCATCCAGCCGTCCCGGAACTGAAACAAAGAGCCTTGTCTCTTAAATATGCAGGAAATTCCCAAATTGCAAAGCCGACCATAACCCAGATGACGGAAAAAAAGATCGAAAAAACATCTACCGTTGGGACAACTGCCGCAAAAGGCCAGCCGTCTGAACAGGCAAAAAATACAGCTGCAATGCTTACAAATCTTTTTAACAACGACCCAAATAAAAAAGAAGTAATCATCCAGTTTGTAAACAAAGCGAAATGCATTCTCGTTATAAAAATAAGTGGAAAAAAATTCTATAACCTCACTGTTCCTGCTAATGGGCAGAATTACATCCTGGTTGAAAAAGGGAACTACACAGTCTCAACATCTATTTGCGATGCGATTTATAATCAAAACAAAGCCTTTACAAAAGATGTTATTATTACGTTGAATGGTGGTAAAAAATAAAATCCGACCTCAACAATTGAACATTAATTTTAAATCTCATTATTGAAATTATTACGACTCATATTAATATTAAGTTCAACCTTGTTTTTTTCTCAGAAGAAAATCAGTTTAGATTCTTTACAGACAAAGGATGTACAGGAACTTTTAGGTGATGATTATGGCAGCATATATTTATATAAAAATAAGGATCTTAGTTTTACTAAATATGATTCGGTAGGAACGCAGCTCGGCAAGGTAATGCTGACTTTTCCGTATAAGATCCAAAGCGTGACCAATCCGCTTAATATCGTAATGTTTTCTGAAAACGCTCAGGAAATCAAATTTCTGGATCAGAACCTTAATGAGATTCAGAAAATAAACCTCAGTTCCACTTTTGGCTTTATAAAAGCTGTTTACGCGGAAGATCTGCAATATGCCTGGATGATCGATGAAAGCAACAAAACGCTGATTCAATATAATTTCCGAAGCAATTCCACGATCAGCTCTTTTCCTTTTAACATCAACCTGCAATCGCTGAAGGATTTTTTAGTCTATAATAATAGGATTTATATTCTTCGAGAAAATACTTTTGAGGTTTACAATACAAAAGCGACTCTACTCTATTCTACAGACATTGACAATGCGAGAAAACTCCGCAGAATCAACGATGATGTTTTGATATTTGGAAGCCAGACAATCAAAAAATTCGATGGAAAAACTTTATCTGAAATCTTCAAAAATGAAAGCGCAAAAATTGTGGATAAAAATAATGCCGGATTTTTGGCTCTCATAAAAGACAAGCTTTATCTTTACAAATTAAAAGATTGATGATTCGAAAATCATTTGTAATTTTTTAATCTCTTAATTTTTTAATCATTTAATTAATAAGAATGCATATCGCTGTTACAGGAAATATTGGTGCCGGAAAAACTACGCTTACCACAATGTTGTCAAAACATTATAATTGGGAAGCACAATTTGAAGATGTAGATCACAATCCTTACCTGGATGATTTTTATGGCGATATGTCAAAATGGAGTTTTGCACTTCAGATCTACTTCCTGGGAAGCAGATTCCGACAGGTGAAGGAGATCCGCGAGAGTGGAAAAAATGTGATACAGGACAGAACGATCTATGAAGACGCTCACATTTTTGCAGAAAATCTAGCTGAGATGAATCTCCTTTCCGAGCGAGATTTTAAGAATTATTTATCAGTTTTTACTTTGATGAAAGACTTCGTTTCGGCACCGGATTTGCTAATCTACCTTCGGGCAGATGTGCCAACTTTGGTGAGACAAATTTCCAAAAGAGGCAGAGAATATGAGGCCGGAATCAGTATAGATTATCTGTCAAAACTAAACAACAAATATCAAAGCTGGATAGAAAATTACAAAGAGGGAAAACTTCTCATCATAGATGTTGACAACCTTGATTTTGTGGAAAAGCCAGAAGATTTTGGTTATATATTAGAAAGAATTGATGCAGAGCTGAACGGTTTGTTTTAAATTATTTTTGGCGAAATAATTGTACAAATCTCAAAGAATAAAATCGCCAAATTTTAATTTTAAAGCATCATGATAAAAGTAATTCACAACAACAGCTGTCCAAAATCCAAAGCAATTTTGGAATATCTGGATGAGAATGATATCAAATTTCAGATTATTGATATCAAAAAAGATCCGCTTAGTCTTTTTGAATTGAGAACATTATTCAAAAAACTGAATAAGAATCCTAGCAGAATTCTGAGACATTCTACAGAACTTTACAAAAAATATTTCTCGGAATCAGAAACTGTAAATGATGAGCAGGCTCTCGAAGTAATAGCTTTAAATCCTGAACTGATACAATGCCCTATTCTTATCAAAGGGAAGGTCGCAATGCCGGGAAATCCTCTGGAAAATGTCAAATTCTTTATAGAAAATTAAGATTAGAATATATATACAGTGACACACGTGGAATATTAATTATCAAATATTTCACGTGTGTTTTTTTATGAATTATTTTCAAAATAATTTGTCTATCCGGAAAATATTCCTTTATTTTGCACTCTCAAATATTCATTAGTCAAAAGAACATCGAGATATGTCAAGAATTTGCCAAATAACAGGTAAGCGTGCAATGGTAGGAAACAATGTTTCCCACGCTAATAACAAAACGAAAAGACGTTTTGAAATTAATTTACTAGAGAAGAAATTTTTTCTTCCTGAGCAGGATAAACACGTTACTTTAAAAGTAACTGCTCACGGATTGAGAATTATCAACAAGATTGGTATAGAGGAAGCGCTTGAAAGAGCTACTAGAAACGGATTTATTAAAAACACTACTAAGTAATGGCTAAAAAAGGTAACAGAGTTCAGGTAATTCTAGAATGTACTGAGCACAGAGAAAGCGGAGTAGCAGGAATGTCAAGATACATTACTACAAAAAATAAAAAGAACACAACAGAAAGATTGGAGCTTAAAAAATTCAATCCGGTTCTTAAGAAATATACTGTTCACAAAGAGATTAAGTAATTTATAAAAATATTTTACAATGGCAAAAAAAGTAGTAGCAACACTTCAAGGTGGTGCTGGATCAAAAAAAATGACCAAAGTTATCAAAATGGTGAAGTCTTCTAAATCAGAAGCTTACGTTTTTGAAGAAAAAGTAATGAACGCTGACGAAGTTGAAGCTTATCTTAAAAAATAATCATTCAACCGAATACAATATAGAAAACTACTCTTTTTCAGGGTAGTTTTTTTGTTATATTTGATGCTGGATTTTGGACAACAAAAATCATTCATAAATGTCTAAATTCTAACAATCTAAATTCTAAAATCTAACTATGAGTTGGTTTAAAAAAATATTCAAAAAAGAAGATAAAGAAACACTTGACAAAGGATTGGAAAAATCCAGCCAGGGGTTTTTTGATAAAATATCCAGAGCTGTTGTAGGTAAAAATACAGTAGATGATGAAGTCCTCGATGATCTTGAAGAAGTTCTTATTGCCTCAGATGTTGGCGCAGAAACAACAATCAAGATCATAAAAAGAATAGAGGAACGTGTAGCAAGAGACAAATATGTGAATGTAAGCGAACTGGATGATATTCTGCGTGAAGAGATCTCCGGACTTTTATTGGAGAATCCACATCTTGATACAGACAACATCGACACAAGCAAAAAACCTTATGTGATAATGGTTGTAGGTGTGAATGGTGTTGGGAAGACCACCACGATTGGTAAACTGGCTCATCAGTTCAAATCACAAGGATTAAAAGTTGTTTTAGGAGCTGCAGACACATTCCGTGCTGCCGCGGTAGATCAATTGGTGATCTGGAGCGAGAGAGTTGGTGTACCGATTGTAAAGCAAGAGATGGGATCTGATCCTGCTTCTGTTGCATTCGATACCGTCCAGTCAGCAGTTGCTCAGGATGCCGATGTTGTCATCATTGATACTGCAGGAAGATTACACAACAAGATAAACCTGATGAACGAACTTTCCAAGATAAAACGAGTGATGCAAAAGGTAATCCCTGATGCACCTCACGAAGTTCTTTTGGTTTTAGATGGTTCTACCGGACAGAATGCATTTGAGCAGGCAAAACAATTTACTGCGGCTACAGAAGTTACTGCTCTGGCTGTTACAAAGTTAGACGGAACGGCAAAAGGAGGTGTTGTTATTGGCATATCCGATCAGTTTCAAATCCCTGTAAAATATATCGGTGTGGGCGAAAAAATGCAGGATCTCCAAATTTTTAATGGCATGGAATTTGTAAACTCATTCTTCAGAAAGAGATAAACAAATTACATTATTAACATTAAAAAATTTAAACTATGGGTATTTTAACTTGGATTATTTTCGGTCTTATCGCCGGAGCAATCGCAAAAGCCATACATCCTGGGAATGACCCTGGAGGTTGGGTAGTAACAATTATTATCGGGATTTTAGGTGCTATGTTGGGAGGCTGGCTTGGTTCTATGCTTTTGGGCGTAGATGTAACCGGATTCAATTTTTCCAGCTTTTTAGTAGCAATCGGAGGTTCTGTTCTATTACTATTCTTATATAGGATGGTCACGAATAAATAAATTTAATTTTATAATTAATTTATAGCATTAAAATAATTATTGAAAATGCGTCAGAAAAACTGACGCATTTTTGCGTTTTAATCTCAAAAAAACCACTATATTTGAATTAAAATTATTTAAAAGTATGAAGAAAATCTTTACTACTCTGTTTTCATTCGGAATGATGACTACCGTTTTCGCACAATGGAGTCAAAGTTCTATGAAAGGAGAAAAATTGCGTGAAACGAAGGTCACAAACTATTATTCTTTGGACCTAAATGCTATTAGATCCCAGCTTTCTCAAGCTCAGCCAACAGGAAAAACCAGTAAACCTGTCATCATTAATCTGCCTACACTGGATGGTAAAATAGAAAAATTTGCCGTCTATAGCCTACCTGTTGTAGAAAAAGCTATGGCAGACCGTTATCAATTAGGTTCTTATGCCGGAGTAAAAGTTGATGACCCAACGGTTTATGTGAGATTTAGTGTATCTCCTTATGACTTACAGTCTATGATGTTCAGAGATGGAAAATATGAATTCATCGAGCCTCAAAACAAAGAAAAAACGGTTTACGGTGTTTTCCCAAAAACAAATAAACCTTCATCAGGAAAAGCTTTCGAATGCCAGACATCAGAAACCTTGTTGAGTAAAAAGCAAATGGAAGCTTTGGCCAATTCGACAGACTTTACCCATAATGTTTCAGATTTCAGCAAAGCGAATGATAAGAAATACAGAACTTACAGACTGGCAATCTCAGTAACCGGAGAGTACACCACCTATTTTGGAGGTGTTAGTCAGGCAGCAGCTGCTATCAATGCTACTATGACAAGAGTGAATGGTGTTTTTGAAAAAGATTTTGCCATTCACATGAATGTTCTGGATTTACCTCAATTAATTTATACAAACGCTTCTACAGATCCTTACTCAGATGCAGCAACTGGAGCAGGCGGCGCATGGAATCTTGAAGTTCAAAAAACTTTGACATCAGTCATTGGTAATGCAGCTTATGATATCGGACACTTATTCGGAAGATCCGGAGGTGGAGGTAGCGCAGGAGACGTAGGAAATGTATGTAGAAATCCAGCAAGTACTTCTGATGATACATCAAAAGGATCAGGATTTACTTCTCCTGGAACAGGCGGACCGGAAGGTGACAATTTCGATATCGATTATGTTGCTCACGAGATGGGTCATCAGTTTGGAGCAGACCACACGTTTTCACACGGCATCCAGTCTTCACCTAATAATTCAGCTCAGATGGAACCGGGATCAGGTTCTACAATTATGGGATATGCAGGAATTACAAGTGCGGATGTACAACCACATTCCGACGCTTATTTTCATGTAAGAAGTATAGAACAGGTTCAGACTTATGCAAATGCACAAAGTTGTGATGTCAATACAGTAATTGCCAATAACCCACCAGTTGTAGCAGCATTAGTTAACAAAACGATTCCTAAAGGAACTGCATTTGTTCTTACAGCTTCAGCAACTGATGCTGAGGGTGATCCATTAACTTACAATTGGGAAGAATATGATGTGGCTACATCTGCTATTACCACTGTAACAGGAAATAATACAGCTGGTCCAAAGTTCAGATCACTTAACAGTACAACCTTACCATACAGATACTTCCCTAAGCTAAGTAATGTTTTAGCTGGTACGTTGTCAAGTGCAACAGATTGGGAAGCTGTATCTAATGTTGCCAGAACGTTGAATTTCCGCGTAACGGTAAGAGACAATAATGCAGATGTTACAAAACAACAGACTCAGATCGGTTCTCAGGTAATTACTGTTGGCGCTGCCGGACCATTTAAAGTAAACTCAACAAAGGTTTATAATAATGCTCCGGGTGCATTTACTTGGGACGCTGTAGGAACAACTGCTGCTCCTTATAATGTAACTAATGTTAAAATAGATTATACTACAGATAACGGAACGACCTGGACTGTACTTGCTGCTTCTACTCCAAATGACGGAACAGAAAACCTGAGCTTTACAGGAATACCTACTAATACTGTTATTACTATAAGAGTATCTGCAATTGATAACGTTTTCTACGCTGTTGGTAAAGTAACAGTTTCTGCAATGGTAAGCTGTGACGGAACTGCTCCGGCCGGCTTAGTAACCTCTGCTATTACACAGACAAGCGCAAAAGTTGACTGGGATGCTATCGCCAATGCAACATATACTTTAAGATATAAAAAAGCAACCGATGCAACCTGGACTCAGGTAAACAATCTTTCGACTAATACTTATACCATTACCACATTAGAAGAGGATACAAATTACAATGTGGAAGTTGCTGCAGTTTGTAGTGGAACTACAGGTTCTTATGCAACTCAGAATTTCAAAACATTAGGACTTGTATATTGTACAGTTGCATCTACTGATGCGACAGATGAATATATTTCAAAAGTTGTAGTAACTCCTGCAAACGGTGGTACAGTAATGACGAATACTTCCGGAGCTAGTAATTATACCAACTACAGTGCAGATAATACCAAAGTAGCTCAGTTAGTTAAAGGATCTACCGGAAATACCGTAGCAGTTACAAAAGCCTGGACAGGAACAACTTACAGCGAAGCAGTTGCAGTCTGGATTGATTTTAACAGAAACGGAACCTATGAAGATTCTGAAAAAGTTATGACAAGCGCAGCCAGTACAACAGCAACAGTTTCTGCAACATTTGCAGTTCCTGCGACAGCTTACACTGGTGATAAAACGGTTGGGATGAGAGTTATCATGAGATACTCTACAGCTCCTACAGGACCTTGTGCAGCATACACTTATGGTGAAGTAGAAGATTACGCTGTGAAAATTTCAGAAACGCTTGCAGTATCTGATGTTAAGAAAAACAACATCAGTGTTTATCCAAATCCTGCAGTCGATGTGATCAACATTTCTAATGTTTCTTCTAAAACCAAATTTGAAATCTACAGCGTTGGAGGTCAATTGGTAAACCAAGGAACTACTGACGGAAAAGTAAATGTTTCTAAATTGACAAAAGGTGTTTACATCTTATCAATAGAATCTAACGGTGAGAAATCTCAAACTAAATTCATCAAGAATTAAGATTAAGATCTCAAATCAATAAAAGAAATCCCCGAAATAATTTTCGGGGATTTTTATTTTAAATAATGAAAGAAATTAAACCAATTGATCTAGAAAGCGATCTGTTTCGATTATGAGATCATCCCGGTCAGAATTATTATAAATCACATAATCTGCCAGTTTGATCTTATCTTTTTCCGGCATTTGCTTTTGGATGATTGTTTCTATTTCTCTGTAAGTTTTATCGTCTCTGTCCATCGTTCTTTTGATTCTCAAATTATCATCTGCTGTAACCAAAAGGGATTTGTAACATTGTTCATTCAGTTTAAGTTCAAACAGTAGTGCTGTTTCCTTAAAGACAAATTCTGAAGTCTGAGCAGAAACCCATTTTTCAAAATCGATTTTAACAGCTGGATGAATCAAATGATTCAGTTGATCCAAAAGTCCGGCATCATTGAAAACTTTCCCGGCAACATATTTTCTGTTGTAGATTCCGTCTAAGTAAGCTTCATCTCCCAAAAGTGAAATGATGTGATCCTTTAATTCAGGATCTTGATTGACAAT
The DNA here is from genome assembly GCF_042695135.1 of Epilithonimonas sp. UC225_85. Classification (GTDB taxonomy): domain Bacteria; phylum Bacteroidota; class Bacteroidia; order Flavobacteriales; family Weeksellaceae; genus Epilithonimonas. Next base: position 1,074,985 of record NZ_CP170547.1, on the reverse strand, counting down.
ATTTTTTGCCCGATCGTCCGAATAGTAAACTGGAAAGCCTTTTTGTTCCAATATTTTTGCCACTGAGGTTTTTCCGGAACCAATTCCGCCTGTCAAACCAATGATCCTGGGAGGAGGGATATCTTCCTGATTTTGATTTATATCTTTTATGTCCATAATTTAATATCCAAAAACTTCATTAAAACTAAATGTCTGATCCAGCTTCACGCCTCTTTCTGTCATCTTCAGACTTGCCAGTTCGTTGTGTGCATCGTGTTCGAAAAACAAAAGGTAGTCATTATCCACGCATTGTTTTAAGAATTTTCCTTTCTCTTCCATCGTCAGCATCGGTCTTGTATCATAACCCATCACATAAACCTGCGGAATATGACCAGCCGTCGGAATAAGATCGGCTGCAAAAACAATTGTTTTTTCCTGATATTGAAGAACAGGCAGCATTTGCTTTTCCGTATGTCCGTCCACGAAAATCACATCCATTTTCAAGTCTGGCGCAAAGCCATAATTTCCTGTAGATGGTAATGGTAAAAAATTCAAATGTCCGCTTTCTTCAATAGGAAAAATATTTTCTTTCAGGAAGCTGGCTTTTTCTCTCGGATTTGGTTCTGTTGCCCATTTCCAATGATTTTGGTTGGTCCAGAAATGTGCATTTTTGAAAGCCGGTCTGTAACCTGTTCTATCATCATTCCATTCTACTGCACCGCCACAATGGTCAAAATGAAGATGCGTCAAAAAAACATCTGTAATATCATCCTTCACAAAACCGAATTTCTTCAAATTCCTATCCAAAGAATCATCTCCCCAGAGCGAATAATGTCCGAAGAATTTTTCGTCCTGCTTGTCTCCAAGTCCACAATCGATTAGAATTAATTTTTTACCATCTTCTACAAGCAGAGAACGCGTTCCTAATTCGATGAGGTTTTTTTCGTCAGCCGGATTTGTTTTTTCCCAAAGCGTTTTCGGGACTACGCCAAACATTGCGCCGCCGTCCAGTTTAAATTTCCCGCATTGGATTGGATAGAGTTTCATAAATATTTATATTTTGAACAAATGTTAAATCAAACTTCGATTTTTCTTCATCAGCTCTGCAATTTTTTTTTCGTTGGCAGAATCTGATTGCCCTAAATTAAGAATAATATTTTCAAAATCAAATTCATTTCGGTTTTGACTTAGTTTATTAGCAATAAAAATTTCTGTCGGATAAATATTAATTCCGAAAGCGCCTTTCATTTCCTTTCTTACCATCTCTTCACCTATAGTTTCCACAAACATGGGACATTTCTGAATTTTTTCAAACTTAAAAGTCAGTTTTGTCAAATGCTGGTATAATTCTTCATCGGTCATCAATTTCACTTTTCCACGGATTTGAACTGCTTCGTAATTCCAGGTAGAAACATTGGTTTTCTCATACCAAGACGACGAAATATAAGAATGTGCGCCCAAAAAATCGCACAAAACCTCATCACCATCTTTCAAAACCTTGGCTTGGAAATTTGCTTTAGAAATATGAGTTTCAACATAAAAATTATCTTCCTTTTCATTCAGCAAAAACATGGAGTGTGTTGCCGATAATCTTTGTTTATCCGAAATTAAAAGCGCAAACGCATTTTCACTGATGATTTTTTTCATCAATTCCTGATCTTCGCTTTTGTATATTTTAGGAATAAACATTTATGATGTATTTCGAATAAGATCTTAAAACAATTCTCCCGGATTTTTCGGTCTTGAGACCCCTAAATGTTTGTAAGCTTTGTCGGTCACTTCACGTCCTCGTGGTGTTCTGATAATGAAACCTTCCTGAATCAAAAATGGCTCATAGACTTCTTCCAAAGTTTCCGGATTTTCTCCGATAGATGTTGCCAAAGCAGAAATTCCGACAGGTTTTCCACGGAAATTTTCTATCATCACACGCATGATTTTGTTGTCCATATCATCCAGGCCAAACTCATCAACATTGAGTGAGTTCAATGCAAACTTGGTGATTTCGATTTCGATTTCGCCATTGCCTTTGATCTCGGCAAAGTCACGAACTCTTCTCAGAAGTGCGTTGGCAATCCTTGGTGTTCCACGGCTTCTTCTGGCAATTTCGAGGGCAGCATCTTCGTAGATTGTCACACCAAGAACTCTTGCACTTCTTTCGATGATCATCCCCAGAAGTTCGATTGTATAATATTCTAATCGGCTTTGGATTCCGAATCTTGCGAGCATCGGCTTAGTCAGCATTCCGGAACGTGTGGTTGCACCGACTAAGGTAAATGGATTAAGACCGATTTGGACAGAACGTGCATTCGGGCCGGTTTCCAGCATAATATCGATCTTATAATCTTCCATTGCGGAATATAGATATTCCTCAACAATAGGAGAAAGACGATGGATTTCATCAATAAAGAGGACATCATTTTCCTCAAGATTGGTCAGCAATCCTGCTAAACTTCCCGGCTTATCAAGAACCGGACCTGAAGTTATTTTACAGCCAACACCCAATTCGTTGGCAATAATATGTGCTAAAGTTGTTTTCCCCAAGCCTGGCGGACCGTGTAAAAGAACGTGATCCAAAGCGCCTCCCCGATTCTTCGCAGCGGCGACGAAAACTTCCAGGTTGTCAAGCGTTTTTCTTTGTCCGGCAAAATCGTTGAAACTCTGCGGACGGATTTTTTCTTCCTGAATCAAATCGTCGTTGGAATAATTATCTTTATCGGGATGTAAAAAATCGGGCATAGTAGAACTTAGATATTAGACTTTAGATATTAGATTTAAAATCAATGCTTTAAAAACTAATTCTTTAATAGAAAATTAAACTCAAAGATAAAGAAAAATTCAGGGAATTATGGTTTGAGTTTTTCAGTTTCGGCGATGATATTTTTTAGCTGATTTTTTTCATCCGGATTTAGTTTCCTCTGGAAAATTCCGTCTTTGAAATCCTTACCAAAATACTGTGGAAAAACGCCGTAATAATCATAAAGTTTCAGATCATAAATATTAAGAGCCGGGAAATGAACTTTATCAACCGGATCTTTCGATGCATTAAAGTTGAAATTCCCGATTTTATAATTTTTATTAATCCTAATCTGGACTTGTTTCGGCTTATAAAGTTGAGACCAACTGAATTCTTCCATTCTTTTTCCAATATTAAATTGTTGAATAAAACCCGGAAATGTAAAAATGACAGATATAAATATTGACAGAAATACCGCCGTGAAAACTGATTTCTCTTCAGAAATATGTCTGAATAACAAAAATACCGCAACTAGATAGACATCAATAAAAAAACGGTATTGTGCTGAAAACGAAATAATTAAAATTGTCTTAATTAATAAACAAATTAATAATAGATAATAAAATCTACTTTTTTGCTTGAATGCGAAAAATACCACAATCAATAAAGAAATAATAATCCCAATATTTAAAACAGATTTGTAACCAAATGTAAACCAATAAAAAATTCTATCAAAGAAATTAAATCCTGAAACCTGCTGATAGGAATATTTCATATCATAGGATTTCATTAATCCAATCTGAGATGAATAAGTCAGCATTTCCTGACTCGGTTTCCAAGGTAAATTAAATTCAGGGAGAGAAATCGGAAAAATAGGAAACCCAAACAACCAAAGGTTTTTTATCATTAATACAATTCCGAAAATGAAAACCGGAAAGGCTGATTTCAAACTGAATTTATTGTGACTTAAGTTATTTAAAATAACAAAAAGCGGCAACCAAAAAACGATAGGTTTTATACAAAATGTAAACAGAGACAGATATAAAATAATTGGACTTTGTCTGTTGTTAATGAGTTCATTAATGACAATTAAAGTGATGATTAAAATCGGTAAATCCGGACTTGGCTGCTGAACAAAAAGTAAAAATATGGGAAGGAAAATCAACAAAAAATATTGTTTCCGTTCATAAATATAAATCAAAAAGAGAATTAACAAATAAGAATTAATCTTCAAAAACGGATCTGTAAAATTCGAAAATCCAGCCTGATAAATATGCCAAAATGAAGTTTGTCCAAGCAGCAGATCAAGATTTGAAATACCTTTCACAAAACCTACTTCTTTCAGATAAGAAATAGTCGGAACATAATATCCGTAATGATCAAATAAATATGGCGAAAATGAAGCCGCAAAAATGATGACGAAAAGAAAAAAATAAAACCAGAAATCAAATTTAAAAGTAAACTGATATTTCTCTGTTTTCAAAAGCCAGCTAATTCCAACTAAGCCAATAACTATAAAAAGAATTTCTAAGTATAAATTAAGTGGAAAAAGGAATGCAGCAAGCGTCTCCAAAAGTGTAATGCCGATCATTCCTAAAAGGGAAATCAAAACAAAACTTTGCTCCTTTATTTTAAGCATATTCCTGACGATAATTCCGTTTCCGAAATTAACAGCGAGCAAAATGAAAACCGTGATTAAAATTGAAAGCATAAAAAAGATTGCTTAAAAATAAGCAATCTTTCCGTGTTAATGTATATATATGAAGAATTTACTTCTGAACTCTTCCTGTTTTTCTGTCATTTGCTCTACCGATCGTGTAACCAGTTGCACCACCGGCAACACCGCCAATCACAGCTCCAAGACCAGGATTTTTCTTAGAAATAATTGCACCTGCTGCAGCTCCACCAACTGTACCAATTACAGTACCTTTTGCAGCACTACTCCATCCTTTTTTCTGAGTCGCAGTAGTTCCGGCTGAACTGGATGAACCAGAATTAGAAGCTGTTGAACCAGAAGATGAACTTCCGCCGCCAGATGATCCGCTTCTTCTAGGTGTAGATCTTCTTGCTACTCTGTTAGCTTCTGCTTTTCTTTCTGCCTCTTTTTCTTCAGCTACCTTATTAAGGCTGTCTTTTTGTTTTTCAAAAGATATTTTTTCTTTTTCTATCGCCAATTTTTGTTTTTCCAGATCAATCTGTCTTGTCTGATAATCTAATTTTTGCTGCTCAAGAGAAGCAGCTTGTACTTTTTCGTCTTTATTACAAGATGACAATATTAAAGTTGCTGCGAATCCTGTTAAAAATAACTTTTTCATAATCGTATATTTTTTCACAAACAGTGAATTATTGACTTAGTCTTTTCAATTATTATTCCAAAAAATAAAATCGTGGTTAAAATTTGTTAAAATAAAAAAAAGCCGTCTCACTATTTAAATGAGACGACTCTATAATATTATGTTATATTTTTTAGAAAAGTTCTTTTCTGATGATGTTCTGAGAACGCTCTGGTCCTACCGAAACCAAGTAAACATTGATTCCTAAATGCTCCTCGATAAACTCGATATATTTTTTAGCATTTGCAGGCAGTTCATCATAAGTTCTTGCATTGGTAATATCTTCGTCCCAGCCTTCCAATTCTTCATATTGAGGTTCGTAATCGTACAATTTGGTCGTGGAAGAAGTGAAATAATCGATGATTTTTCCGTCTTCAGTCTTATATTTGGTAGCGATTTTCAAAGGATGAATTCCAGTAAGTACATCTAATTTCGTAATTACCAGATTATTAATTCCGTTGATCATACAAGCATGTTTCAGAGAAACGAGATCCAACCAGCCAGTTCTTCTTGGTCTTCCGGTTGTCGCACCAAATTCTGCACCGATCTGTCTGATATTTTCGCCCAATTCGTTATCCAATTCTGTTGGGAAAGGTCCGTTTCCAACTCTGGTTGTGTAAGCTTTTGCAACTCCGATTAGATTCTGCAAAGCCGTTGGAGGAACACCTGCACCTGTACAAACACCACCGGTAGAAGGCGAAGACGAAGTTACAAACGGATAAGTTCCGAAATCGATATCCAGCATCAAAGCCTGTGCACCTTCGAAAAGGATATTCTTTCCGTCTTTTATGGCTTCATTAAGTTCCAGTTCCGTATCTACTATTCTGTCTTTTAGCAATTCACCTAAAGCAATGAATTCCTGAAAAATTTCTTCAACATCCAAAGTCGGTTTTTCAAAGTATTTTTCGAAAAGCGAATTTTTAGTTTTTAAGTTTTTCTCAATTTTTTCTCTCAGAACTTCAGGATTCAAAAGATCAATCATTCTGATGCCAACTCTTGCAATTTTGTCTTCATAGCAAGGTCCGATTCCTTTCTTCGTAGTTCCGATCTGGGTTCCGCCCTGTTCTTCTTCTCTGTAGGTATCAAGCAAAATGTGATAAGGCATTATGACGTGCGCTCTTCTGCTGATGAAAACGTGATCTGTTCTAAGTCCTTTACTTTCAATCTGACCTATTTCTTTCACAAAAGCTTTTGGGTTTACAACTACACCATTTGCGATGATACATTTGCCTTTACATTGGAGAACACCGGAAGGCAGAAGATGTAGAACAAATTTTTCATCACCTACATAAACCGTATGACCAGCGTTGTCCCCGCCTTGGAAACGTACAACATAATCTGATTTTGCAGATAAGACATCTGTGATCTTTCCCTTTCCTTCGTCTCCATACTGAAGACCTACAACTACGTAAGTTGACATATTTTTTACTTTTTTTAGATTATTGACAAAGTTAAATCTTAAATATTGGCTGGCAAAATCGATTGCAAAAAAAACCCTCTTACTAATGAAAATAAGAGGGCAAAAACACAAATGATGAAAAAAATTATAAATGCATTTTGAAATAAATTAATTATTCCACATTTACAATACAATTTTCGGTGCAAAAATCGTACATTTTTTATCATATATCCTAATAAAAAGTGAACTTTATTTTAAATAATTAATTATATTTTTTAAATAAACAGATTTATTTTAAATTATAACGTGACATCCTTATAATTAAAATTATTATAAATGTTATTCGATTAAATTAGTTTATAATAATTTTATTATATAAAAAATTAAGAATTATTACTTATTTCAGACCTTAAATAGAATTTATTAAATCAAAAAAAAATATTTAGCTTAGTATTTTAATGTAAAATATAATTTAATTTTATTTTTGAATTAACAAACTTATTTTTGCAACATAATTTTAATCAAAATCAAAAAACAAATAAAATAATGTGTGGAATTGTATGTGTGTTTGACACCAAACAAAAAAATGAAGTGATAAGACCTCAGATTCTCGAAATGTCAAAGAAAATAAGGCATAGAGGTCCGGACTGGTCAGGAATATACCAACATGACAATGTGATTTTTTCTCACGAGAGATTGGCAATTGTAGATCCAACATCTGGAAAACAACCATTGTTCACAAAAGATAAAAAAGTAGCTTTGGCTGTAAATGGAGAGATATACAACCATCAGGAATTAAGATTAGAATTCCCGGATTATGAATTTTTAACCCAATCCGACTGCGAAGTAATCCTGGCTTTATACAAAAGAGACGGAAAAAACTTTCTGGAAAAACTGAATGGGATCTTTGCATTTGCTTTATATGACGAAGAAAATGATGCCTACCTCATCGGCAGAGATCATATGGGAATCGTGCCATTATATATGGGATGGGACAAAAACGGAAGTTTCTATGTTGCATCTGAACTGAAATCCCTTGAAGGCGTTTGTAACAAAATTGAAGAATTCTTACCCGGACATTTTCTTTACAGCAAAGATGGGCAGGAATTACAGCAATGGTACAAAAGAGACTGGACAGATTTTGAGAATGTAAAAGATAACGAAACAGATATCGCTGCCATAAGAAAAGGCTTGGAAGAGGCTGTTCACAGACAGTTAATGAGCGATGTGCCTTACGGTGTTTTACTTTCCGGTGGTTTGGATTCATCTATTATTGCAGCTGTTACAGCAAAATATGCAAGACAAAGAATCGAAAGTGGCGACACTCAGGAAGCCTGGTACCCTAGACTGCATAGCTTTGCCGTTGGATTGGAAGGTTCTCCGGATCTGGCAGCAGCAAGAAAAGCGGCGGATCATATCGGGTCTGTTCACCACGAAATTAAATATACTGTTCAGGAAGGTCTGGATGCTATTAAAGATGTCATTTATCATTTGGAAACTTATGATGTTACGACGATCCGAGCGTCCACGCCAATGTATCTTTTGGCAAGAGTCATCAAATCGATGGGAATCAAAATGGTTCTTTCAGGTGAAGGTTCTGATGAGTTGTTCGGAGGTTATTTGTATTTCCATAAAGCACCATCTGCACAAGCTTTCCACGAAGAAACTGTAAGAAAATTAGGAAAACTACACCTTTATGATTGTCTTAGAGCCAACAAATCCCTGATGGCTTGGGGAATCGAAGGGCGAGTTCCTTTCCTTGACAAAGAATTTATGGACGTCGCTATGAATGTGAATCCGAAAGATAAAATGATCACGCCGGAAAGAATGGAGAAATGGGTTCTCAGAAAAGCGTTTGAAGATCTGCTGCCGGAAAGTATTGCGTGGAGACAGAAAGAGCAGTTCAGCGATGGTGTTGGATACTCGTGGATCGATACTTTGAAACAAGTGGCTGAAGATGAAGTAACGGACGAAATGATGGCGAATGCGAAATTCAGATTCCCCATCAATGTGCCGATGAGCAAGGAAGAATACAGATACAGAACGATCTTCGAAAGTCATTTCCCAAGTGATTCTGCAGCGAGTTGTGTTCCTTCTGTTCCATCTGTTGCGTGTTCTACACCTGTTGCTTTGGAATGGGACGAAGCTTTCAAAAAGATGAACGACCCAAGCGGAAGAGCCGTAAAAGTACACGAAACGGCTTATTAAGAAATTTATTAAAACTACATAAACTAACTACAATGGGAAACCACAAGTCTCGGCTTGTGGTTTTTTTGTTGAGCCTACATTACCAGCTCGATTAATGATGTGTTATAATAACTCTGCTTGTAAGGATCAGCCGTCCTCGCAAAGCTGAGTTCCAACCAACAAAGGCGTCACTTGCAGTTGCTCCAGGCAGAAATTTGATAAAACACAAATAAATGCAAAAACCAAAATTCAGAAATTTAAAATAAAGAATAAAAGTCACGGAAACATCACTACTTATAAAGAAAAAACACAAGTTTAGGCTTGTGCTTTTTTATGTTTTAACTGTAATTGTTTTTCTCTTTTTTTTCGCCTTTCGTGGATAACCTCAGTAATTTTCCCTCCAACCCAAGAGAATGGGAAGAATATCAGAAATATTGAGATCTTGTAAAAAACCGGGTGGTAGGGATAGATAATAATATCCAGCATCGCAATAAACAACATGATGAAGCCTATCAGAATAGCATAAGCAACTTTGGCATATTTCACAATCAATGCAGTGACAACTCCTCCGAAGGTAACACCCAATCCTCCGAAGAACAAAAGTGCTACAAAAAAGGAACTTTTATTCTGAACAGATCTAAGCAGTGCTTCCCAATGTTCAAAAGGCGCAAACTGTCTATAGGTGACCCATGAGGAGTCAACCTTTATCCCCAATGTGATAATGAGGGCGGCTACAATCAATCCAGCCAATACACCGACAGTATTTCTACAGAAATTCATTTTTTAATCCTTGAATGCAATCATAGAAATTTCGACATCAACATTTTTTGGAAGACAAGACACCTGCACGGTCTCTCTGGCAGGATAGATTTCGTTCTCAAAATAAGAAGCATAGATCTCATTAACCACTGCAAAGTCATCCATATTTTTCAGGAAAATAGAAGCCTTGACAGCATTGCTAAAATCCATATCGGCAGCGTTCAGGATCGCTTTCAGATTTTTCATCACCTGATGCGTTTCTTTTTGGATCCCTTCTACCAGCTTACCATTTTCAGGATCTACAGGAATCTGACCAGAGATATACAATGTTCCATTAACTAAACAAGCCTGCGAGTATGGTCCAATTGCAGCCGGAGCTTCCGATGTATGAATAATCTTCTTCATTTCAAATATTAATTTTTACAAAACTATACAAATTTTCATTAAATCCTAAAAAGTACTGTTCGGCTGGGTAAAACTTCTTTCTTTGTACTTAACCGCATCTTTCAGAATGTTTGCCTTGATCCCGATAAAGAAATCGTAAACCTTATACTGACCAAACGGAACCCAGTTGAAAGTGATCGTAAAACTACGCTGGTCCCTGGCAAAACCAAGGCGTGTGTAACCTAAAGCCTTATTCACAACATCATAGTTCGTACTACCGTTGATATTCCAATATGGTGTCAGTTTTATGCTCCCGTCCAATCCAAGCGTTGCAACTTTATTGCCAAATCTGGACAACCCTTTGGTATATGCATAATTTGCATTGACATTAAGCGTCCAGGTCGGTGTGTAATGGGAATAATTATCATCATCAAAGAAATAATTCTCGTTCCGGATCTCGCCCTTCTTCTTATATTTTTTGCCGAGGTCTTCCTTCTTTCCAAAAATAGCTTCGCTCATTGGATAAGACAATTGAAGATTGAATCCCTGCAGGCTAAAATGCCCGAAGTTTTCCGTTCTTACACCAGTATCACTTCCATCAGTGAAGACAATCTCGTAAGGCTCTAAGGTAAGGCTTGTATTGACATTCAGTTTATTATTAAAGAAAGAAGACTGTCCGTTCACTGTGAAGACGGACCATTTGTATTTTTCTGCTGCAAAGTTATAATTCCCGGAAACATTCAGGTTTTCAAAGATTTTCACTTTTTTAATACCTGTAGAATCTGCTTTGGATTTGATTTTCATCTCCAGATTATTATTGATATTAAAGCCTACACTTTGAACAAGTCCTGATGACGGTGCTCCATAGATACCGTTATCAAAAATAGAATATGGTGTCATCTCGCCACGCGAATTGGAATAATTTCTGAAATAGCCCCAGCTTTTATCCCCAAAATCCGGAGAATAGTTAAAACTCATGCTCGGCGTTATCATATGACGAATAGCGACAATTGGTGAGGTTTTGCTAAAGTTTTTCTGACCATATAAAACAGTCTGCAAACTTGTACTTGCAGAAAAAGTAGAATATCCGGCAATTCCGTTTTTATAATTATCCTCTACAAGATTGGTCAACGGATTATAGCTCCTGTCCAGTGTTTTTGTGGTGAGCACATTATCAATATTTGCACTTAGAGAGAATGTAAAATATTTGGCAAGCGTTGTATTAGTTGACAGGGAAATATTATTTTTAGCGCCGGTTTTCAGGTCTTCCCACATTTGTTTTTTGAAAAGCTGGTCTTCTGTGGTAGTAACATAGTTGCTAAGAGCCAATCCTGTATTAACATTGATATTCTCCAGCAAACCTGTCCTCACACCGGTTTTCGGTTTGAAAAGATAAAACTGATTGATGGCAACTGTCATATCCGGCAGTCGCAATTCTGTAACTCCTGTCGCAAAATTCTGATTATAAGCCATACTTGCGCTAATGGTGACCGGAAGATTCAGAAAACGTTTGGTGACATTGACTCTGGAAGTCTGCTGTGTGTTCAGGACATTTCCATTGAAAATATAATTGTTATTAACCGTATTATTATAAAACTTACTGCTTACGATATCCACACTTGCATTGAAGGTAAAATATGGATTGGCCTTAGAATCCTGCGAATGCCGCCACGCAATCCGGAATGTTTTCACTCTGGAATAGTCATCCAATCCTTTGATTCCACGCACAGTATAACCATAATCGGCTGCAAAGTTCCCGGAATATCTGTATTTTTTAAGGTAATTAAGTTCCGGCTTCAGGTTCCAGCTTCCTTTGGTGTAGATATCGGCCAATACCTTTAGATCAAAATGATCACCGATCGGCTGATAATAACCCAGTCCATTAAGAAAAAAACCAACATCCTGACGTTCTCCAAAACTCGGGATCAAAATACCGGCAGATCTTTTATCAGAAAAAGGAAGGATTGCAAATGGCAGGATCAATGGTGTCGGCACCTGTTCTATATACATCTGGATCGGTCCTGTGATGATCTGTGATTTATCTTTTGTTTTCAGAAGTTTGATATTCGGGGCAGACATATGATAATCCGGAAGCGAATCTTTTTTCTTGAGGAAATATTCATCTGTCGTATAAATGGCTTTTCTCATAAAAAAAACCGAATCATTGTATTTCTTCGTTTTTTCAGCTACAATTACGCCCTCACTCTCCTCAGTCCTAGCATTGAAAGCAATCGCCTGTCTGGTTTTGAAGTTATATATAACCTCACTGTATTCGAATTTTTTACCGCCTTGTGTCGCAATAGCCGGCGTTGTAATTTTACCCTTTTCGTCCTGCTCACCACGTGCATAGATCTTGCCTGTTTCCCAGTCTATACGAATGTAATCTGCATCTATCTGCATATCCTGATAGATGATCTGAGCTTTTTTGTTGAGGAAAGTCTGCTTGTTGGAAATCGAGGAACTGCTTTTGTTTTCGGCCTTGGTTTTTACGACATCATCCAGCTGTTCTTTTGGTATGATGGTGTCTTTCTTTATTCCTAAAGAATCTTTGCTTATATTTATAGAATCCTGAACACCACTTTTTTTATCAATATCTTGAGGCACAGTTTGTGCTAAAATATTGTTAAAAATTAGGATATTTAAAATTAGTAATATATTTTTGAAAATACTTCGAGCCAATGCAGTCATTCTGTAATTGGGGTCAAAATTAATTAAATTTTAAAGATTAAAATGATTAGCTCCACACTTTATAATAAATTTTTTTTTCTGTTAACGTTTTTTATTACTTTCAGTTGCTTTTATTCACAGAAAAAATTCACGCTGGTTCTGGATGCAGGCCACGGTGGCAGTGATATTGGGGCCAATAGAAACTATGCCGACATTGGCGCCGTACAGGAAAAAAACGTGACTCTTGGCATTGTTCTCAAACTCGGCAGGATGCTGGAAAAAAACAAAGATTATAAAGTTATCTACACCAGAAAGATTGATGAATACCCCTCTCTGACTTACAGAACAGATCTTGCGAACAGAAGTAAAGCGGATTTATTCGTTTCGGTCCACGTTAATTCTTCCCCAAGTAAAAGTGCAACAGCGCAGGGAACAGAGACTTTTGTACAGGGTCCTAACCAGAACAGAACCAATCTGGACGTTGCAAAAGCAGAAAATGATGTGATTTTTCTTGATGAAAAAGATAAAGAAAACTTCGCCTCTTACAATCCCAGTTCTCCCGAATCTCTCATCGCTTTGAAAATTCAGCAAAGCAAATATCTGGAAGCCAGCCTTATCATTGGTGGATTGGTAGAAGATAATTTCGTCAAAAAAGACAAAAGAATGTCTCGCGGCGTGAAACAGGAAAACTTACACGTCTTAAGGATGAATGCAATGCCATCTATTTTGATAGAGACAGGCTTTGTTAATAATTATGATGACGCCCATTATATCTCTACGGAAGAAGGTCAACAGGCTATTGCAGAAAGTATTTTCAATGCAATCGTGAGCTATAAAAAACTCGTGGACAGAAACGTAAAAGAGCCGGAACCTGAAAAACCAGTAGAACAGCCTCTTAAAAATGATTTCAGAATCCTGTTAATGAGCACACCTACCAAATATAATGACGAAGATCCTGCATTGAAAGGTTTGAAATATATCCTTCCAATTAAAGAAAACGGAACTTATAAATATTATTACGGAACAACAAACTACGCGTCAGTAAGAGATACGAATCTGAAAACCGCCAAAGATGCCGGATTCCGAAACTCTATCTCAATAAGCTTTGTCCCGAATCAGACTTTGGGAATTGGTTATTATACTTTGGAGATCTATTCAGGAAGAGATAAGCTGGATTCTAAATCCACTATCCTGAAAACGATTCCTGACATCACCAGAAACAAAGAAAGCGGCGTCTTCTATTATACTTTTGGGAAATACAAAACTTTGGAGGATGCTATCAAAGCTCAGAAAGAGTTTGAAAGCAAAGGAATCACAAACACCGTTATCGAGAAAAAACTGAAATAGATAAAATCATTTGCCAGAACTGTTTAAAGTCTTTATTTTTGCAGTCCACAATACCAAACGGCCTATTCGTCTAGTGGTCAGGACTCAAGATTTTCTTTCTTGCAACAGCGGTTCGATTCCCCTATAGGCTACAAATTACCACAAATACAAACAAAAGCCCTTGAAAAGGGCTTTTTATATTGCATATTTTCATATATTATTACTTCGATAAATAGAAAAATTAGAAGTCAAAGCAATATTAACTATATCTTTATATAATTATAAAAGATTTTTATGTTTGATATTTTACTATCCCATATTCAGGAAAAGGTCGATATCGATGAAAAACAAATCGAATTGTTAAAATCTTTTTTCACTCAGAAAAAACTTGGCAAAAAGCAATATCTGTTACAAGAAGGTGATATTTGCAGATATCTGGCGTTTGTGAGCAAAGGTATTTTAAAATCTTACATACTGGATGAAAAGGGAATTGAACGTATCAATCTATTTGCTTTTGAAGGCTGGTGGATTTCAGATCTCAATAGTTTTCTGAATGAAGAAAAAGCTGTTTTAAATATTGATGCTATTGAGGATTCAGAATTACTTCTGATAAGTCGTGACAATTATGAAGAATTGACTTTGCAGATTCCCGTTATGGATCGTTATTTCAGACTATTATATCAAAGCAGTTTAATCACAAAAGATCAAAGGCTGATTATTTCCAACACTTTTACGGCAGAAGAAAAATATCTTCAACTCGTGAAAAAACATCCTGAAATCACTCAAAAACTTTCACATGCATTAATAGCTTCCTACTTAGGTTTAAGTCCTGAAACCATCAGCAGAATAAGAAAGAAAATTTCACTTGGATAAATTGAAATCTGATTTAAGCCAAGACAAACTCATGATCTATGTCAAGTTTTTCCGGCTCCGGTATTTCTACTTTTGTAAATAAATAATTGATTATGGAAAATATTGCATTAGTAGTTGGTTCCACAGGAATTACCGGAAGCAATCTCGCTCATGAACTGCTTTCAGAAGGCTGGACAACTTACGGTTTGGCTAGAAATCCCAACTCAAACATCTCAGGTTTGATTCCTGTGAAAGCTGATCTTTTAGATATAGAAAATCTCGAAAAAGCATTAGAAAACATCTCCCCCACCCACATATTCTTTACCACTTGGATGCGAAATGACACAGAGGAAGACAATATTAAAGTAAACAGTGCGCTGGTACGAAATTTATTGAATGTTTTATCACCTAAAAAAAGCATCCGGCACGTGGCGTTGGTTACAGGTCTGAAACATTATTTAGGACCATTTGAAGCTTATGCAAAATCAGGATTTTTACCCGAAACACCTTTGCGGGAAGAACAGCCACGTCTGGAATATCCTAATTTTTACTATGCCCAGGAAGATGCCGTTTATGAAGCGGCAGAAAGAGACAATTTCACCTGGAGTATTCACAGACCACATACTGTGATCGGATATGCGGTTGGGAATCTGATGAATATGGGAACAACATTAGCAGTGTATGCCAGTATCTGCAAAGAGACAGGCAGGAAATTCATCTTTCCGGGATCCTCCGCACAATGGAATGGATTATCAGATGTTACGGATGCAAAAGTTCTGGCAAAGCAACTTATCTGGGCTGCTACAACTGAAACTGCAAAGAATCAAGCTTTTAACATTACAAATGGAGATATATTCCGTTGGAAATGGCTTTGGGTGAAAATTGCAGATTATTTTCAAATCGAATTTGAAGGGTACAAAAACGAAATAAGACCACTTGAACAAGAACTCCAAAACGATCAAAAACTCTGGAAAGATATTGCGGAAAAACATCATCTTGAAGAAGGCAATCTATATAGAATAGCTTCTGCCTGGCATACAGACCTTGATCTGGGACGTCCGATTGAGGTGATGACAGATATGGGAAAAAGCAGGAATGCAGGATTTACAACATTCAAAAGCACTTTAGATTCCTTTCTGGATTTATTTGATAAATTGAAAAAAGAAAAAATAATTCCCTAAATACAGAAAACTGGATCAGAATTAGTCCTTTATTGAGTTTATTAATCATAAAAAAATCCTTTCCCAACTAAGGGAAAGGACTAATAAATCAATTCGCATCATTCGTTTTCTATGCGATAAATAATCCTGCAATGGCTGCCGCGTCACTTCCGCTTAAAACTTCGTCATAAGCAGCAGATCCCGCTTCTGCACCAAACGCAGTCGCTGTATTGAAACCTGCCTGAACAGTAACACCTTCACCAGCATAAACAGGATTGGTTGCAGCCGGCATATTGCCTCCGTTTGCCAATTCTATCCAGCCTTTGTTTGCTCTCATTCTTCTAACCTGAGAAGCGTGTCTTGCTTCAACCGAGTGAATCTGAAGAGCTGCTGTTAAAACATCTTTGTTAGACATGACGTTTCCAGCTTGTCCTTTATATGCTCTTACACCTGTATCTTCAAAAGCCTGAGCCAATGTCAAAAACTGCTGATAATCTGTAAAAGGTGTAAAATTACCTCCAGCTGTAAAGTCGAAGGTTGGTTTATTTGCAGGTGCTGTTCCTAAAGATGTCAATGCACTTTTCAGGAAAGCAACGTGTGCGGTTTCGTGTTTTGAGATCTGAGAAAAAACTGTTCTGTCGGCAGTTGGGATAAGTCCGGCAGTTGCAAGGCCAATACGGTAATATTCGTCTTCCAGATATTCTAATGTCAATGCCAGTTGCAATGCATCTGTCAAAGGCGTTTTTAATGCTGCTGAAGAAGTTGCACTTGTTGTTTCTGCATGTGCTGGTGTTGACATTAGCACGCCTAATCCAAGTGGTACAGATGCCACTGCTGCTTTTTTACCAAAATCAGCAATGCTGGTTAAAGTTTGTAACCTTGAAGCTTCTCCTGTAAAGAATTTGTCGTTGGAGAGCTTATCTAATATTCTAAGAATGTTCATAATAGTAAATTTTTGAAATTAATAATGAATTAAATGCCTCTCTCTTTCCAGGTAAATGGCGTTTTGATAAATCCTCCGGCTGCGGCAACAATATCTTTCGGTTCTTTTGCAACATCCAATCCCATAGCATTGATTACATCATCTCCGGAGAAATCTGCGGATTTTGGATTGATAAGATCTCTGATTGCAGAAGCGTGTCTTGCTTCAACAGAAACAATTTTACCTGCAATTACCAGATAATCCGGATTGGTGATATATTTTCCTGCACCATTATAAGCTGCAACACCAGTATCTTCCAAAGCTTTTGCTGTTGCAAGAACAGAAGCTCTGCTTTTAAAGTCTACATTAGGATATTGGAATTCCAAAGTTGGTAATATACTGTTCGGAGCAGCACCGCCGATTGCTGCTTTGAAAAAATCTCTGTGGATCACTTCGTGGTGATACAGGTCTGTAAAAACTTGTTTTTCAGTATCTGATATTCCTGTGTAGAAGCTGTTGACTACTTTAGTGTAGAAATCTGCCTCTAATTGTTCAAGAGCATAAGCATAATTAAGCACGCCTACATCGCCCGTTCCAAGATCGAAAACACTACCTCCTGGATTGATGATCATATCATCATCATTACAGCCTACAAGCGCAAGACCTGCAATCGCAAGACCAACACCGCTAAGTTTCAAAAAGTTTCTTCTGTTGGTATCCAAGGTGGCTGCACTATTGGATACACTGATTGTTTTTTTCATAATATTATTTTTAAAGTTTGGTTTAAAAAATAAAAACCAGCATAGTGAATCATGCTGGTTTCAGATCATTATTAAGGCATAAGAACAGTATCGATCACGTGGATCACACCATTTGACTGATTCACATCTGCGATGGTCACTTTTGCGTTGTTTCCTTTTGCATCTTTTACATACAGATCACTTCCTTTTGTCCAGAAAGTAAGATCTTCACCTTCTACAGTTTTCATCATTGCTTTTCCATTGCCTGCTTTTACAGCCGCCCAGATTTGTTTTGCACTGTATTTCCCTGCTAAAACATGATAGGTTAATATCTTGGTTAAAGTTTCTTTGTTTTCAGGTTTTACTAAGTTTTCAACTGTTCCTTTTGGAAGTTTTGCGAAAGCTTCGTTTGTGGGAGCTAAGACCGTAAACGGACCCTTACCTTGTAATGTTTCTACCAATCCGGCTGCTTTTACTGCTGCAACAAGCGTTGTGTGATCTTTGGAGTTCATTGCATTTTCAACAATATTTTTGGAAGGATACATTGCTGCGCCACCAACCATTACTGTCTTTTCTTTCATTGCCTGTGCAGCTGCATTTCCACTGAAAGCGAATGATAATGCGATCATTCCGAAAGCTGCGATTTTTGTTCTTGAGTTCATTTTCTTTATTTTTATATTAATATATTGTGTGTTAATTGCAGTTACGAGGTTAGTTTGTTTTTGGATTTAAAAATTTGAAAATAATTTTTAAACAACTGTAAATCAAATTATTATTTTTTAGCAATTGGAACAAAATCCAAACAAACCGAATTCATACAGAAGCGTTTTCCGGTTGGTTTCGGTCCATCATCGAAGATATGTCCCAGGTGAGAATCGCATCTTCCGCAAAGTACTTCTGTTCTTGTCATATTATGAGAATCGTCTTTTTTGTAGATCACGCTATTTTTTCTGATTGGCTCGTAGAATGATGGCCAGCCACACGTGGTTGCAAACTTCGAAGTCGAAAGAAATAATGCATTACCGCAAACTGCACAGTAATAGGTTCCTTTTTCATCAAATTCATAAAACTTCCCTGTGAAGGCCGTTTCTGTTGCCGCTTCTCTTGCTACTTGATAGAGTTCCGGCTTCAGAATCTTCTTCCATTCGGCATTGCTGACTTTTAGTGGTGTTGTTTCGGTTTTTGAGTAGTATGGATTTTTGGTTTTGAAGTTGGCTGACTGAGCGGCGATGTTCCCTTGCATCAAAGCGACGGAACTTACTAGGAATATTTTTTTAATCTTTTTCATTGTCGTAAATATTTATAGTTATTTACGAGTAATAAGATTTTTTGGATTTTTCATGGGAAGAAATTGAACACAAAGTACACTAAGGTTTTATGAATAACATTTAAAAGTTCACAAAGGGGTATAGACTTAAATAAGATTAAATTCCCAGAAATTGCCAGGAACTTAGAAAAGTGATTTCACGTGAAAATTTCCTGATATGCGAAGCGCGCCCCGGCTTGAGTGGAGCTCTTTTTGTCATTGCGATTGTTGAAATCTAATTGAATGATTCCGGTGATTCGCAATGGCAAAAAAGCGGGAACGGAAGACGGATGAAGGCGCCCAAATTGTACAACTATTAATCTTAAATTAATGAAAATTCAACAAAATGGAATAATAAATCATTATTGGTATAATTTTTCTATATTTGAATTGTAAATTACTCATTATTAAAACAACTTATTCTGAAGATGAGCTTCTGGAACTGCTGAGAAAAAAAAGCGAAGCAGGTTTCAAGCACTTATACAATCACTACTCTGGTGCATTGTATGGTGTCATTTTCAGAATAGTACAGTCCAAAGAATATACTGAAGAAGTAATTCAGGATGTTTTTGTCAAAATCTGGAATTCTATCCATCAATATGATGCTCTGAAAGGAAGATTCTATACCTGGATGATCAACATTGCAAGAAATACCGCAATTGATTATCTGAAATCCAAGTCTTTCCAAAACGAACTTAAAAACCAATCACTTCCAGATTTCGTATATAACAGTACGGAACTCTCAACAACTAATAAGTCTTCGGATTTTATTGGTTTTACGGATGTTCTGTGTAATTTGGAATCCGATAAACGCGAAATGATCGATTTGGCTTATTATCAAGGTTACACTCAAAACGAAATATCTGAAAAACTAAAAATCCCGTTAGGTACAATTAAAACCAAGATGCGCACTGCTCTTATCAAATTGAAAGATCTCTTAAAAGATTATAAATAAAGTGAACATAGAAGAATACATATCATCCGGAATCTTAGAATCTTATATTCTAGGTCTTGCTTCTCCTGAGGAGGCAGGCATTTTGGAGTGTGTCATGAAGAATAGTGCTGAAGTGAGATCAGCATTCGAAGAAGCACAAAAAACTTTGGAAGATCTGGCTACAGCACAAGCTGTAACACCACCTGACGACCTGGAAATCAAAATCTGGACCAAAATTCAGCAGGAACAAACTGTTGAAGAAAGCAAACCTGTAATTTCTGAAAAGCCGGAATTTAAAATTGGCGAGATCACCCAAGAAATATATCCTAATAAAGCCATTAAATGGCAAAAGTATGCGATTGCAGCTTCGGTTCTGTTTTTTGTAAGCATTATTGGAAATTTTTTCTGGATCAATGATATTTCTAATAACAAAAAGGAAATTGCACAATTGCAAGCCGAGAAAAAATCTCAGGATCTGGCTTTGAAGAACTCTCAGGAGAAGTTGGCAATTTTATCTAACCCGGACATTATCTCTGTTCCATTGAAAGGTGTCGAAAAACATCCGGATTCAAAAGCAATGGTCTATTGGGATTCAAATTCTAAAGACGTTTATCTGAACGCGGAAAGTCTTCCAAAAGCACCGAAGGGAATGCAATACCAGCTTTGGGCACTTGTAGATGGAAAACCTGTGAACGCCGGAATGTACACTGCAGAAAAGGACACAAGAGCTGTTTTAGCCAATATCCAGAAAGCACAAGCTTTTGCCATAACTCTTGAAAAACAAGGCGGCAGTGCGACTCCTACAATGGAAAACATGTTCGTAATCGGGAACATTTAGCACTCAGTTTCTAAAATTTTATAAAAAATCTCTCAAAAATTTTTATTTTTAAAAAATATTTATATTTTTGCACCGCCTTAAGGGAGAAATGAAGAAATTTTTCTTTATCCATAGACCTTAACTGATCTATTATACTTTCAAAAAGGCAGCAAATAAATTTTTAAATTTTTTCAAAAAAAAGTTTGCAAATTAAAATTTAGTTTTTATCTTTGCACCCACATTTGAACGTTATGGCAAATCATAAATCAGCACTTAAAAGAATCAGACAAAACGAAGTTAGAAGACTTCGTAATAAATACAATCACAAGACTGCAAGAACAGCTTTGAAGTCTCTTAGAACAGAAGCAGACAAAGCAGTAGCAGTAGAGCAATTACCAAGAGTAATCTCTTTACT
The DNA here is from genome assembly GCF_042695135.1 of Epilithonimonas sp. UC225_85. Taxonomy (GTDB): domain Bacteria; phylum Bacteroidota; class Bacteroidia; order Flavobacteriales; family Weeksellaceae; genus Epilithonimonas. Next base: position 1,054,071 of record NZ_CP170547.1, on the reverse strand, counting down.
TGACAAATTAGCTAAGAAAAATATTATTCACAAGAATAAAGCAGCTAACTTAAAAAGCAAATTAACTAAGCACGTAAACAGCTTAGCTTAATATATAGCCTGGCCCGTTCGTCTATCGGTTAGGACCTCAGGTTTTCATCCTGGTAAGAGGGGTTCGACTCCCCTACGGGCTACTTAAAAATCCTTAGAACTTTCTAAGGATTTTTTTTGGTTTAATATAGGAATATAATCTATTTACCATTAAAAAACACTTGTTCATCTATAATATTTTGAATACAATTTTAGTTTAATACCTTTGACAAAAAAACACACATTTTATGTACATTATCATTGCAGTCATTTTAATTTTAGTCGTAATTTTCCTCATCAATTCGTCCAGATTGGATAGTTTCAGAAGCAACAGAGGCAGAACTTTTGAATTTTTCATTTCATTAATCTCTACTTTTATCGGTTTCTTTTTTGCACTTAGCCTCAATACTATGCTTTCAGAAATCACTCAGAAAGAAAATCTGGTAAAACTTTTGGACGCTACCAACCTTTCTTTGGAAAACAGCGAAATGAAAACCAAAGGAATGTACCTTAATCCTGCAAAAAGCGGCATAGATGTATCCGAAACCATTCAATATTCTCCTGTAGAGATCCCGAAACTATATACAAATCTTGAAACTAATTCTCTGGTAAGCGACTATTTTTTGTCAAATGCATTCCAGGCATATATTTTGTGTAACGACAATCTGCAGACTTTTGTAAAAGGAGCCAACGCTGCAAATGCAACTTCTGAAAAGAAAATACGGATATTAGAAAAATATCTAGCTTACCTAAGTCTGGCAAAGCAAGTCAATACTTTAGAAATCAAAAGACTCAATGGCGAAATCTCGCAGTCAGATGAAAATATTGAATTACAGAAATTAACAAAACAGATTATTAATAATCAATAATACAATGAAAAAAACACTTATATCGCTGGCTTTTGCAGGATTATTACTGACGGCCGGCAGCTGCAAAAAAAATGATACATCCAATGTGAAAATAGATTTCACACAGTCTTATGAAGATGCCGCTTTAGCATTATCCACAGCTCAGAAAAATTACGATGAAGCCGTTGCTTCGAAAGATCCTGTAAAAATTGAAGCTGCAAAATTAGAATTACAAAAAGCTCAGGCTAAATATGTAGACTCCAAAAAAACTTACGTAGCAGAAGGAGGAACGGTAAAACCAGAATATGAAACTTATCTCGTAACATCTTCTCAAACCCTTGGAGGCCCAAAAGTTGATATTGTAAGTAGTGTTATAAAAAAATCCGACAGTATCATTACCGGAAAAACCAACGCACAAATAGATAATACTGCAAAAGAAATAAAAGCTTCTGTAAATGCCGAAAAAGCAAAACTGGTAGAAGACGCAAACAAAAAAGTTTCTGATGCCAAAGTTGAAGCTGACAAATTAAAAGAAGATTTCAAAAAACGAACAGATGAAACCAAAAAATCTGCAAACGAAAAAATTGAAAAAGCACAAAAAGATTTGAATAATCTTTTTAAATAACTTATAATAAACACTTATATTTATAAAATCCTTAGAAGTTCTAAGGATTTTGTTTAATGAATTAGTTGTTTATGAGATCACTTACTACTCTGTTTTTTCTGTTAAGTTTTATTTGTGCAAAATCTCAAACGGTTTATTATACACCCAGCGGAAAAAAATACCATACAGAAAATTGTAGGATGGTGAAAAATACTTCTAACAAAACAGATCTTACTTCTGCTTTGGAAAGGGGATTGACAGCTTGCAAAATTTGTAATCCGGTATCTACTCTCAATATTTCAGATCCGGGAAATAAGATAACTTCCGGAACTAATGCAACGGTCCAGTGCAAGGGAATAACTAAAAGCGGAACACGATGCAAACACATGACGAGTATCGGAAATGGATATTGCTTTCAGCATCAGCCTTAATTTTATATCTTTGAAAAAATATTCTGAATGAAAATCCTCATTATAAACGGCCCAAACCTCAATTTACTCGGAACTCGTGAACCGGAAATCTACGGCTCAGTTTCTATGGAAGATTATCTTTCTGATCTTAAAAACGAATTCTCTTCTGATGAAATTTCTTATTATCAATCCAATATCGAAGGCGAATTGATCAATCGTCTGCAGGAAGATGATTTCGAAGCCGTGATCATTAATCCCGGCGCTTTTACACATTATTCTTATGCCATCTCGGATTGTCTTAAAAATATCAACAAACCAAAAATCGAAGTCCACATCAGTAATATCTACAAACGGGAAGAATTCCGAAAGAAATCTGTGACTGCAGAAAGCTGCGATGCCGTGATATCAGGATTTGGGATGAAAGGTTATAAATTAGCGATCCAAAGTTTAAAATAAAAAAAGAATCTCGATTGAGATTCTTTTTTGTTATTCGATTTTTACAAAGAATTTTCCAACTGGATCGCCGTCTGCCATATTGTTCTTGGCAAAGATCAGCCAATACTCTCCTTTTTGTTTTGTGTCATATTCTATCGTTGCCCCAAATGGTCCATCAAAAGTATTATCCGGCATTCTGATCTGATTGAATCTTACATTCATCGGCGTCTGGGTTTTCAGATAACCTTTTATTTTAGGTTGGCTGAGGTTTTCTAATTTCAAAACGATTTGATCATCAGGATTTTTGATTTCTAGATTCAATCGGATTGGCATTTTTGAAGCGTCAACTGTGATGATATTCTGGTTAGATTCTTTTTCTGTTTTTACAATTGTTGAAAGTGAATCAACCGGCTTTTGAATTGTTGTAACCGTATCGACTTTTGTCTCCGTTATTTGCGGGTCTTTTTTGCACGCAACCAAGAATAATGGAACAAGTGCCAGATATTTTAAGCTATTCAAGTTTTGTTTTTTCGATATTAATTGTTTCATAATATAATATTTTTGAAAGGAAAGTTTCATCTTGATAAGATTTGATTCTTTCTTTTAGTTGGTTTTTCATTTCAAAATCTCCGGCTTTTTCAGCGTAATCCAGCAATATTTTTTCATTATAATTTATGGAAACTAGATGGAAATTCTCTGCAAAATCTTTTCTTTTGATATTGTTGGCCGTGATGATTCCGCCCCAATTGACATAACTGCAAACCAAAATCAAGCCATAAGAAGCCCAGAACATCTTATTGAAAAGAAAGGCATTGGTCTTCTGATTCTGAATTTTGATAAAGGTAAAAATTAATCCAATCAATGCCATTGTGAGGAAAGCATAAACACCCAAACGTTTGTAAGTCAGTCCAAAATTTAGAATATATTCTGAGTTTTTGATGATGGCAGAAACGACCAGAAGAGAGTTCAAAGTAATCCAAATCTTCGCAGAAATTTTCAATGACTTTGCTTTTTCATCAAAATTAAATCCTTTTTTGAAATAGAAAAGAATGACCAGAATCGCCATAATGATTGACAGAATCACCGAGTTTACCCGTTCGTGCGTTTCTGCGCTCAGGCTATCAGCAGATTTTGTGACTTCGTAAAACTGTTCGTAATTATAAGTTGCAATAAAAACTAAAAGCAAAATATTAAGAGCAGAGAAGGAAATCAAACCGCTGGTTCTTTCAGAATCCAGATCAAGGAATGAGAAAGTCGGTTTTCCCAATTTGATGACGCTGGAAAAATCGTCATTCAGAAATTGATTTTGTTTGAAGATGAATCTTTCCACACCGAAATTCCAGAAAATAAAGCCAATATAAAATCCTACAATGGCGAGAATAAAAATTTGGAAGAAACTGAAATCTAATTTAATTTCACTGAAAAAGTTATCAAAATGTGAACTTCCTGCGGAATAAATGCAAAGAAAAATGGTGATGAAAATTCCCGGAATCAGAATAAAAGTAATGAGTCTCTTGCTGAAACTTTTACCTTCATTAGGTTTTTCATACCATTGCTCTATGTTGAATACTCTTCCCAAAAACGTGAAGAGATTCAACAACAGAACTTCGATATATAAAAATGGTTTCAGTTTCGGATAAGTTCCTTTGAACCTCAGCAAAAACAAGGATACAAAAACTGCTGCGAAAGAAACAGCGTCGCCAAACCAGGCAAATGCAAATGATGAGAAAATTGAGGTCACAAAAAGTGTAAGGAATGTTCGGGTTCTGAATTCGGATTTGATTTGAGTAAAAGTCAAAATACTTAGGAATATTCCAAAAATTCCGAGATTGAGCGCAATATATTCTTTGTAAAAAAGGATGATTATCGCTAAAACTGTAATGAAGATAAGATGATGTTTTTTCATTATTGTAATGTTTTATAAATTAAAAATTAATTAGGTTTTAGTAGAAAACCGGAGTTTGCTTCTGATAAACAAAGTCTCTGATATTGTCAAAATTGTGGGCAAGTAATTTCTCAAAATCCCAATAATAGAAAGGTCTCATCCGCTTTCCTTTTTTATACGCCTGAATATAAATCTTGAAATATTCCGGAAGAATGAGACTTCCTAAAAAGATGGCTGCCAGAAGATGAGCATTCATTTTTCCATTACCTAAAAGCAAAAACTGCATCGCAATTTCTTCCTCGAACCGGGTTCCGCAATCTGTAAGCAAATGATGAACATCGTGATTTTCCATCTTGGGAATCATTGTAAACCCGTGCTTTTTGTAGAATTCGCCGAGTTTTCTACCAAGCGTATCTTCTTCAAAAGCCAGCAATTGCTGTTGGGAAAATGCCCATTGTCTTTTCTTTTTCTTAAAATATCTTCTATACAGCCTTTGTGTGTTGTCATAAACAAAAAGCAAAAATCGAATGCGGTTTTTTTTCATAATTTTTATTTTAAATTGATTTTAATGTGAAAATTGTAATTTCTGGTCTGCAATTGAACCTGACTTGGTAAGAATGTCCCAAAGCGCGGTTGATATAAAGCATTCTGTCATCTTCCAAATCGATGATGCCGGAAGTGTATTTTCTGTTCTGGACTGGTAATATCAATGGTGGAAGAAATGGCGGTTTCGCTTGCCCGCCGTGTGTATGACCGGAGAGAATCCAACCTTTGTAACCGTTCCAGACATCCAAATCGCAAACGTCGGGATTGTGGCAAAGGACGAGATTGGCCTCATCCGGATTGATCATTTTTGTTAAATTTTCGGGATGGAAATTAGTGCCCCATAATTCTTCAAATCCATAAATATGAAGTCCCAAAATATCCACTTTCTCATCCCGAAGCATTTGAATGTTCGAATTGGTAAGGATTTTTGAAACTTCGTCAGCAACATACTCTTCCCTCCATTCTGCGCCGTAATCGTGGTTTCCGAGAATTGCAGTTGTTCCAAGAGTTCCGAGAACGGCTTCTTTCATGACGATTTTCAATTGTTCGAGTTGTTCCGGATTATCTTCCCAGCAGACGAAATCGCCGGTGTAAACTACAATATCGGGTTTGTACGCTTTTGCTTTTTGGAAAGAATCAATTAGGTAATTCCAATCGAATCGATTGCCTACGTGCAAATCTGAAATCTGCATCAGGATTTTGTTGTGAAGTTTTGAGGGGAGATTTTTAATCGGTAAATCCTGATGAACAAACTCCAAACAAAATGGTTCGATTTGCCAACTGTAAAAACCCAGCGAAACTCCTGCTGTTGCGAGTAAAGATTTTGTAATAAATTTTCTTCGATTCATTTTTTTAATTGTAAAGTTCTTTGAATTACAAAGTTAATTTTCAAAAAAAATCGGGAACTATCTTCCCAACAATTTTTCCAAATTATTGATATGTTCTGTAAAAGCATCTCTGCCTTTCTGTGTCACACGGTAAGAAGTTCTCGGTTTTTTGCCTACGAATTCTTTTTTCACTTCTATATATTCTGCTTTTTCCAGAGCTGTGCTATGGCTTGCGAGATTTCCGTCGGTAGCGTTCAGAAGGTTTTTCATTTCGGTAAAATCAACCCAATCGTTGACCATAAGAACGGACATAATGCCCAATCTTACACGACTTTCGAATTCTTTGTTGAGCTGATTGATGTTTAACATTTTTATTTAAAGTTTTGAAAACATTGAGGTCCTACGGCTCCACCTCCGTATTCTAACGCTAATTTGTTATTGACTAAAATATAATTACAATTGTTATTAAAATTATTTCTATTTGTGGCTTTATCCTGAAAAACATCAAAAGAGTACATTCCCAGTCCGCTTCTTTTAAAACCAATTTTAATAGGCTCTCCATCTTCTATCGAAATACAATCTGCATTATCTAATTTTTCTTTTAGAATTTCAATTGTTTCTAAATCCCAATTAAGCATATTCTTAAGGTCTGGAGTAAGAAGTATTTCTTTATTAAAATTCCAACTCTGAAAATTTTTTTTCTCTGTACCTTTATTTTCAATTGCAAGTCTTCCAATAATTTCATCATCTTTAAACTCAATTGAGACAATCTTATCTTTTGGTTTAATCTTATTGAAATACAAAATCAATTCATCAATTTCTTTTTCATTTGAGTAATATTCTTCTTTCAACTCTGAAACTGAATAATTTTTATCAAAAGCTCCAAAAGCAGAAGCAATCATAATATTTAGTACAATCGCACCAATTGTGAACAATCCAAAAACAATAGCGAGTCCAATTAAAATATATTTTAAAGTTTTGGACATTTTAATCATATTTCCTATACATCAAAATCCCATAAAAAATATGCAGAAATCCAAATCCAATCGCCCAAAATATCAATCCCCAACCGAGCCAGAATAAGGCAATCATTCCAAGAACAACTTCGCAAATTCCAAGATATTTGACATCACTTAATGTGTATCTTTCTGCATTGATCAAAGCCAATCCATAGAAAATAAGCATTGACGGCGCAATTAAAGGAAAATAATGGTGATACCAAAGCGCAATACAAAAAATTCCGCCTGCAACTAATGGAATTGCAAAGTTGAACAGAAGCTTTTTTGTGATCGAATCCCAGATTTTCAGGTTTTTCTTTTTGCTTTTTCTTGCCGTGAAAATATAACCGCTGGAAATGGCTAAAACCAAAACCACCAAAGCGACATAGAATAATTCCTTGGCCAGAGCCGGTCCGTAGATATTTCGTTCGCCATCAAAATAATCGATGCCTTCTCTTTGGAAAACAAAATAAACATAAACAGAACCCAGCAACGCCACAATCCCCGCAATGACGCCGGACAAACCACTCAATGAAATAAATCTCGAACTGCGTTCCATCATCTGACGGATGTGTGCCAACTCTTCCTGATAATTTTTTGATTCCATAAAAAGAACTTTGAATTACAAAGCTACAATTTATTTTAAAACTTCAAAATAAATTTTGAAGTTTTTTGAAATTTATAATTCAGTTATTTTTTTGCCAATCTTGTAAACTGTTCCGCGAAAACCAGCAACTACCTCATCATTCTGATTTTTTATCGTGATATCATAAACGGCAGTTTTTCTTGTATCCGTCAATAAAATACTTTCCGCTGTCAAAACATCGCCTGTTCTCACCGCTTTTGTAAAGTTGATATAACAGTTGAGTGCAACAGCTGCTTCGCCCGTATTATTGGAGGAAAAAGCCAAAGCAGAGTCTGCAAAGGCGAAAGTTACACCACCGTGAACAGTTCCTAATCCATTGATCATTTCAGTTTTTACAGGCATTTTTATGAGACAGTAATTTGTTTTGATATCGATGAGTTCTATCCCCAACCATTGAGAAAATAGATCCTTCCCGAACATATATTCAGCGGTTTCTTTTGGAGTCATAAAAATGATAATTGATGATTGATAAATGATTTTTGGCATTAAAAAATACTCAAACTCTCCTATTCTCAAACTCTCCAACTTATTTCCCTTTGTAATTAGGCAAACGTTTCTCGATAAAAGCGGTAACACCTTCGCGGAAATCTTCTGTTTCTGCTGCGTCTTGCTGAATGATGGATTCGTAATCCAGCTGTTCTTTCAACGTAAAATCATAAGATTTGTTGAAGGCTTTTTTGGTGAGGTAAAGTGCTGTCGTGGCAGAATGTGCCAACTGCGTAAGAACTTCCATTGATTTCTCCACGAATTCTGAATCCGGGAAAACATCCGCCACCAAGCCCATTTTCTTAGCTTCAGGCGCAGGTACTTTTTTCCCTGTGAATGATAAATAACTCGCCAATTGTTTCCCTACTAATTTCGGTAAAAAGTAAGTTCCGGCCGTATCCGGAATTAATCCAATATTAGCAAATGCAAAAGAAAAATATGAACTTTCTACTGCTAAAGTGAAATCACAAATAGAAGCCAGCATCGCACCAGCGCCAACTGCAGCTCCGTTTACCAAAGCAATCACAGGTTTTTTACACTTTACAATCTCTAAAACCAAAGGATTATAATATTCGATTACAAAACGCTGGATTTCCCGGTCATCGTCATCATTACCAAAACTTAAAGCTTCTTTCAGATTTTGACCGGCACAGAATGCTTTTCCTCTCCCTGCAATGGCAACACAACGCACGTTTTCATCTTCGCTGAACTTATGAACGGCATTTCGCAATTCGGAGAGCATTACTTTGGTTAAGCTGTTATAACTTTCCGGCTGATTGAGGTAAATGAGTTGTAATTTCCCATCAAACTGAGCATCTATTTCTATCTGAGTGTAATCCATTTTCACGTAATTATTGTTAGTTGCAATTTAATATATTTTATTGAAAGCACCGGAGAAAGTCTTATTCTGAAAATAACAAAAGCCGACCATTGCTGGCCGGCTTTATATTTATAAATAATTTAGATTATTTGATAATCAATTTCTGAGTATAGTTAGCTTTTGGAGACGTTACTTTAAGTAAATAAACGCCTTTTGTAAGGTTAACATTGAACTCATTTGTAGATTCACCAGTCAAAACATTGAAGCCTGAAGTGTGAACCAGTCTGCCATTCATATCATAGATCGCAACTTTGGCATTTCCTCCAAGATCTTTTGATTTGATGAAGAAATTTCCGTTGGAAGGATTTGGATATACTTTTATATTATTAGAATTGAAAGCACTTTCATTTACTGCTAATGACTGCGCATCTCTTGTACATAATTCTAATGACCAAGTTGTTATTTTACCAGTCAGCAATCTAACGTTGTCTGAAGCGAATAAATTCCAAATACCTTTTGTATCATTTCCTTTGAAGATAGATAAAGATTCATCAGGTTTTACACTTCCGGCAATTGGCGATGCACAAACGTAAGCAGAACCCTCATCACTAAAAGTAGCAGTAATTCCTGAACTTGTACATTTTCTGTTCCATAACCATGCACTTTGGCCTAATGGACCTTGGATTCCTACAACAATCTGACTTGTTCTTGGATGCTCCACTGTTGGTTTCACTCTGATTTTTGTAATCACGCCAGAATCCTGAACATCAATAGGAACCATAATTTGTGGAGACGAAATAGGTCCGCCTGTGCTTCCTGTTCCATCATTGATATCAACCGGTGCACCTGTATAGTTATAAGTTGTACAAACCTCACCTGTTGCAGAATAATCAATTACGAAGCTAGGACTCATTGCGAAATAAACATTGTTTACCGCTTCGATCATTATATAAGCATTTGCTGCTTGTGAACTTGCAGGGATTGATACTGTTTCTTCACCGTCATTCGCTGTATTCGCAGCAAGAGTTGTGAATGTCTTACCTCCATCAAGAGATAATTTGATATTAACATTTGATGTGCTTACAGGCGCTACATTAGTATTAGCCACATTCCATTTTACACTGTAAGTAGAACTGGAAACAAGACTTTCTCCAAAAGTTGGCGCTGTCACTACGAACGGACCAGCAGCCGCACTTACCGTCAGGATAACCTCATCCGTATTTGTCTGAGGACCTGCAGCAGAATTATCTCTTGCTGTTAAAGTGAAATTAAGAGTTCTTCCAACGCTGGAAAGAGCTTCCCAACGTGTCGCATTAACGCCAGCCAGAACTTTTCCATATTCCGGGAAATATCTTACAGGCTGAGATGTTGGAGGCAGCATTTTAAAGTTTGGCCCACCAGTTTTCGTTGGAGAGGCGTAAGATCCTGTACCAAACTGTGCAGTCCCGGTGGCTGAATTATTTTGCTCCCAGACATAAGTCATCGCATCATTTTCAGCATCTGTAACAGTTCCTTTTAATACAAACGGCGTACTGATTGGGATGGTAACGTTAGGTCCGGCATTTACAACAGGCGGCGTATTCGTAATTGGGGTATTTACAGCACAAGCCTTGCTTGCAAGATTATTCTGGATCTGAACGATATTTCTGTAAGTAAAGAAATCGTTTGAGTTAAATTGTGTATCATAAGCACCGGTAATCCCTGTGTAAGCCATAATGGTATTACCACTTCCTACTTCCACCTGCACTCCGGAACCTTCTGATCCGCTGTAGGTATGCGTGTGATTGGCACCAACCTGATGACCCATTTCGTGAGCCACATAATCGATATCAAAAATATCACTTACAGGAATATAATGTGATGTGAAGCCTGAACCTTTGGTCGTATTCGTACAAATACAACCGATACAGCCTGCATTACCGTTAGGGCTTGCATAAACTACAACGTGTCCTATATCATAATTTGCAGCTCCGATAACAGATGTCAATGTGGATTGTAACTGCGAGTTATAAGATGTTGTGTAAGGATCTGTAGCAGCATCCAGATAAATAATCGGTAAAATATCTATCAGATTAAAATGCACGGCAAGATCTTTCTCGTAAAGAGCATTAACTCTGGTAACCGTATTGTTGATTGCAGCAAGGACAACTGCCTTCTTTTCTGCATCCGTTGCTCCTGTAGCTCCGGCTCTTGTTATATGATACTGAGAATATTCTGCCTGAGCGGACATTGCCAGTCTGAAGGTTTTAAAAACCTGATTTGTGGATTTGCCTGAACTTAATTCTGCATTATTCCCCTGGATGATCTCATCCATTGTAGAACAGATAAATTCATCTTTCTGATCCAGAATTCTGGAAGCTGAGGAATATGCTGCATAAACGTCATTCCCAGCAGTATAAGCTTCTATAAAATTAGAACCTTCACTTCTGAAAGTTGTAGAAGAAAGCCCCTGATCAGAAATACTGAATCTCAAGTAAGCCGTAGGATCTGTAACACCAATTCCCATGTAAGATCTGATATTCGGGAACATCGCCTGAACTTCCGGCGTGAAATTGGAATATTCCCAAACCTGGAATTTCTCCAAAACGCCATTAGCATTAGGCATCAGAATCTCTACTCCCTGCTGACCTGAAAATTTTTGCGGCGCATTTTGTAATTTTGATATCAACAAAGTTTTATCCAAAGAGAAAAGCTGTTTTTCTTTTAAGCTTGCAAATTCTTCTTTCACTTGCCTATTTGTATTACCCACCTTAGACCATTGGGCAAAACTCAACAATGGCAATGCCAGCGCTGAAATTAGTAAATACTTCTTCATAATTAAATTATTTCTTGCAAATTAAGAATTTTCAGCCAAGTTTCATAACTTTTCCTTAAGTAAAGTTCTAAAATTGATATTATATTAATACAATCACCCATAAAATTTGTGGATCCAGAAAATTAACAATAAAAAATCGCCTGATGAAAAATTCACCAGACGATTTGCTAATAATTTAAAAATATGAATTACTTTTTGATCAATTTATTTGTCAAAGTGATATTCGAAGAGGTTTTAGTTTTAATAATATATACACCTTTTTCAAGATCACTAACATTCACTTTAGATTGATTTCCTGTGAGCGTTTTTACCACTTTTCCGCTTGCGTCATAGATATTAACAGAAAGGATTTTCATGGTTTCCAGATTTTTGTATTCAAAATAGTCCTGAGCAGGATTTGGATAGATATCAACCTTGGATTTGAAATTGGTATCGGCAACATTCAGGAAGTCGCATTCTGCTTCCAGTTCATACAAAGCTTCAACATTAATCAACTGAAACCAGTCAAAAGTATTACCTCCCATTGCCACACTTTCGCCAATTACACCTTCTCCTGTATCATAGTGGGCTGTAGTCGACCAGGCATTGGCATCGGATTTTGTACTCATCCAGATTCTTTCGTGCGCCATATTCCCGTTTAATAGAATCGGGGTTTGAAGTTTAATTTTTATTTTTCTGATGATAAATTGATGCAAAGGCTCATATCCAACTTCTTCAAAAGATTCTATCGTACTGTTTGTAACTGCAAAAAGCTGTTGATTCGGGATATTTCTTGCAGGATCTTCCGGATCTTCCGGCGTAGAAAGGATGTTATCATAAAAAACAAAATTGACAAATGTCGGAGGAAATTTACTCGCCAATGTAACCGTAATGCTGTTGATCTTGATCGTTTGATTTTCTGCAATCGGAATATCTACCGCCGCTTTTTGACCACCATTTCCAATGATGAAAACACCATTCTCTTCCTCGGTGTCATTAATAACCACTGCGTTGCAAGTCGCTACTTTTGAAACCAGTTTGTTCGAAGCCTGGACATTGTCTAAAGAAGATTTGGTGAATGATTTTCCATATCCCAAGTCTTGAGAATAGCCGAAGAGCGATCCCAATGCGGAGAAAAATAGTAAAGTTTTTTTCATAATAATTAATGTTAAGATTTATTGAAATATATTTTGGAATTAAAATCAAACAGAGGATATCCGTTCAATTCTTTAGAGTAAATGTAGATGTTAAAATCAATAAAAAATAACATTACACTTTCGAAATATCATATTTCAAAAACCAAAACATGCAGTTAAAATATTAATAATCAAACAATTAAATATTTTTATTTTTTCTTTCAGCTTCACGGAGGAAAGAAGACGGAGAGATGCCCGTAACGTTTTTAAATATAGTTGTGAAGCTGCTGTGGGAAGAAAAACCTGCCTGCTCGGCGAGATAACTTATCTTATAATTGAGAAATTCCGGGCGGTCCAGGATCTGTTTGCAGATATAATTGATCCGAAGCTCATTAATGTAATTATTAAAGTTTTTCTCTTTGTGTTTTTTAATTGTTTCGGAAAGATAAGTCGGATTGGTTTTGAACATCACCGCAAGACTCGCCACAGAAAGTTTGGAATTGGTGAATCTAGTCGATGCCTCAAATCTTTCTAATTTTTCCAGAATACTGGCTTCTGCAGAGCTTGGAACTGCGAAAGAAACTTTCTCCTTTTCTTCAACTTCCGGTTCTGTGATTTCGACGGTTTCTTTTTCCTTTAAATTCGAAATGAAGCTCTGATAGATCAGCTTTTCTTTTTTCCTTTTTTGATTGATGTAAAAAATGAATATTCCTCCTAGAATAATTAATAATGCACAACTGAATATCAAAAGCTGGTTATGACCTTCTTTATCAGAAATTTTTTCCAGGAGATTCCTCTGTTCAGCATTCACAGCCGTATTGATTGCCTTTAAGTTATTCTCCTTTACATCAGGATCAAGATCAAGTAACTTCTCCGAATACTCAATATATTTATCGTGGTTGTTTATTGCTTTGTAAGACGCAATCAGCTTTTTGTACATATCAGCTCTTAGTCTGCTGTCTTTGAAACCATCATCTTTCATAACAATCTCCAATGAGTCAATTGCCCGCTGATGTTCATTTTTATCGGCATAAACTTTAGCCAAGTTATTGTAAATGAAATATTTGAATTCCTTATTTTCATTATCCCGAATTACCAATGCTTTGTTAAGAAAATATTCGGCTGAATCATTTTTTTTGAGATAGGCATAAGCAACGCCAATATTGTAAAATGCGCGTCTGTACTGGAAAATATCTCTTTTATTTGGGGTTCCGTTTTTCCTTAGAGATTTCAAAGCGTACTGATAGTCTTTCTTTGCCATAAGAAAATTTTCTTTGTCCGCTTCCAGATTCCCATATTCAATGAAAAGGCGTGCTGTCAAATAATTCTTTTCATATCCGTTCGGAAGCTTGTCGACTTGTTGCTTTGACAAATCAAGATATGGTTTTATCTTATCCGGAAAATTCAGAAAGGAATATTGATTGGCAATAGAACCATAGATTTTTGCCATCATCCGGGGATCATCAATTTTCTCTGCAATTTCTTTCGCTTTGAAAAGCATCTCCGTTGATTTTGCAAAATCAGGTTTTTTGATTTTCAGATAAGCATCCGCCATTTTCATCCGTACTTCGTATTTTGCTTCGTCAGAGATTGGTTGTTCAAGCTTCTTTAGGCTTTGATCGATGATTTGTTCCGGTGAAATTTTAGAATAATCCAAAGTCTCGGAACCAGACAGGTCTTCCTGATTTTGTTTTTGAGCAGAACAAAATATTGTAAAACAGAAAGTCATCAAAACAAATAGAAAACGAGTCAATTTCAGATTTTATAGACTCAAATTTATAAATAAAAAAAACGAATTAAAACATTACTAAATAGTACTGATAAAAATTTCATTACCAAATTGACAATCATTTTTGATCGATTTTACAAGTTTCCGGAAATTTTGTCTTTTCAATTTGAATTAAAATTTAATTATTCGGAAATTTTGTCTTATAATATTAGAAATTAAACAAAAGAATACTTTTTGCGATAAGGTATTCGAATTAAATGATTGATAAAGCATTAAGAAGCTCAAGTTGGAAGATTTCAGTTTCTTAATGTTTTTTAAAACAAAAGTCATTCTTATAAACTTAAAAGTTGAATAGAATTTGATGTAACTTTAATAACCAATCTTTTAATTTTTTAATCATTTAATAACTAAAAAGATATGAACTTAAACCAATATACCGTAAAATCGCAGGAAGCCATCCAGGCCGCTCAGCAAGTGGCAATGGAATTTGGCAATCAGCAAATAGAACCTCAACATTTATTGGAAGGAATCTTTCAGGTAGACGAAAATATATCGCCTTTTTTACTGAAAAAGTCTGAAGCAGATGCTAATCTGGTAAGAGAGCGCAACCGTGAAAATCTTGAAAGACTTCCAAAAGTACAGGGAGGAAATATTTACCTTTCTCAATCAGCGAACAAAGTTTTGCTGGATGCTCCGAATATCGCGAAAAAAATGGGCGATGAATTCGTAACCATCGAACATTTATGGCTTTCATTATTAGAAACCAATTCTGAAGTTTCTAAAATGTTGAAAGATATGGGCGTGACCAAAAGTCTTTTGGAAGGCGGAATTAAAGAATTAAGAAAAGGAAGCAAAGCCACATCTGCAAGTTCGGAAGAGACGTATCAATCGTTAAATAAATATGCTAAAAACTTCAACGAACTCGCTGCAGAAGGAAAATTAGACCCAGTTATCGGCCGTGATGAAGAAATCAGGAGAGTTTTACAGATTCTTTCAAGAAGAACAAAAAACAATCCGATTTTGATTGGTGAACCCGGAGTTGGTAAAACTGCCATTGCAGAAGGAATTGCGCACAGAATTATAAGCGGAGATATTCCTGAAAATTTAATGGATAAAACATTGTATTCATTGGATATGGGAGCATTGATCGCCGGTGCAAAATATAAAGGTGAATTTGAAGAAAGGTTAAAATCTGTCGTGAATGAGGTTATCAAATCAGACGGACAAATCATTCTTTTCATTGACGAAATTCATACTTTGGTGGGAGCCGGCGGTGGTGAAGGCGCAATGGATGCTGCAAATATCCTTAAACCAGCTTTGGCAAGAGGAGAATTAAGAGCGATAGGTGCAACAACTTTAAATGAATATCAAAAATATTTTGAAAAAGATAAAGCTTTAGAAAGACGTTTCCAAAAAGTAATGGTGGAAGAGCCTGATACGGAGTCTGCAATTTCCATTCTCCGTGGAATTAAAGATAAATATGAAGCGCATCACAAAGTAAGAATCAAAGACGAAGCAATTATTGCGGCGGTGGAAATGTCTCAACGATATATTTCAGACCGATTCTTACCGGACAAAGCAATTGACTTGATTGACGAAGCTTCGGCTAAGTTGCGAATGGAAATCAATTCAAAACCTGAAGAGCTGGATGTTTTAGACAGAAAACTAATGCAGATGGAAATTGAGTTGGCAGCGATCTCAAGAGAAGGAAACCAAACGAAAATCGACCATTTAAAAGAAGATATTTCAAAAATCTCAGAACAGAGAAATGAAATTAATGCAAAATGGCTTAAGGAAAAACAAAAATCTGAGGATCTAACAAACATCAAAAAAGATATTGAATCTTTGAAACTGGAAGCCGAAAGAGCATCAAGAGCAGGAGATTACGCAAAAGTTGCAGAAATTCAGTACGGAAAAATAAAAGAAAAAGAAGATGCTTTGCAGAAACTCGAACTGGAGATGCAAAACCATCAGAATGAATTGATTAAAGAAGAAGTAACCGCTGACAATATCTCTGAAGTCATCGGAAAATGGACTGGTATTCCTGTTACCAAGTTGCTTCAGTCTGAAAGAGAAAAATTATTACATCTTGAAACCGAACTTCACCACAGAGTTGTTGGTCAGGAGGAAGCCATTCAGGCAGTTGCAGATGCGATCAGAAGAAACAGAGCGGGATTGAGTGACGAGAAAAAACCAATTGGTTCATTCTTGTTTTTAGGAACAACCGGAGTTGGTAAGACTGAGCTGGCAAAGGCTCTAGCTGAGTTTCTATTCGACGATGAAAACAATATGACAAGAATCGATATGAGTGAATATCAGGAACGTCATTCCGTTTCGCGATTAGTTGGTGCGCCTCCTGGATACGTTGGTTATGATGAAGGCGGACAATTGACGGAAGCTGTTAGAAGAAGACCTTATTCAGTAGTGCTTTTAGACGAAATTGAAAAAGCGCATCCGGATGTTTTCAACACGCTGCTACAGGTTTTGGATGATGGAAGATTGACTGATAACAAAGGCAGAGTCGTGAATTTTAAAAACACGATTATCATTATGACCTCAAATCTCGGTTCGCACATTATTCAGGAGAATTTTGAAAATATTACGGAGGAAAACCAAGATGAAATCGTTGACAAAACAAAAATTGAAGTTTTTGATTTACTGAAACAAACTCTTCGTCCGGAATTCCTGAACAGGATTGATGAAACCGTATTGTTCCAGCCTTTGAGAAGGAAAGAAATCGGAAAAATTGTTCAGTATCAATTGAGAGGTTTCAATGATCTGTTGGCAAAACGAAACATCATAATGACTGCGACACAGGATGCTTTGGATTACCTTACCAACAAAGGCTACGACCCGGCTTTCGGAGCTAGACCTTTGAAAAGAGTAATCCAGCAGGAAGTTTTAAATAAATTATCCAGAGAGATCCTCGCAGGAACCGTGAATGATGGTGACAGAATCACGTTAGATTATTTCGAAGAAACAGGTTTGGTTTTCAGACCGGTGGAATAAGCGTTAAATTTTTCTTCATATTAAATACTATTTTAAAACGAAAGGGCGTTTCTGAATCAGAAATGCTCTTTTACTTTTTAAATAATTAATGAAAATGATAACCAAAAAATCTCTAATTATTGGAGCACTTATAATTTTAGTCTCCTTTAAATCAAATAAGTTAAATTATGAAAATACAGAGACTTCATACTTAGGATTTGAAAAAATGGAAGGATATTCTGATGAAAGCCAACCCGATTATCGATGGTTTAGGAAAACATATATCAAATTTAAAAATGACAGTGTCTTCATTGACCAAAGTCCAATCGCAATTAGTAAGAATGATACAATATATTCCGCAAGCGATGGAGGATTCTATTATTACAAAGGAATTAAGAATGAAAAAGGAAATCAGATAAAAATTACAACAAAGGAAATTTCTTGTGACAATTGTCCAACTATAATGAAAAAAGATTCCAATGGTGAGTATGTAAAAGTAAAAAGAGAGAAGAATTTAATGGCTAAAAGAATTGGCAATGATTTACAAATTAGCAATAAATTATATCATAAGGTAAAAAATGAAAAATTACGAAGTGAATTCTTAAAATAAAAAAACACATAAATTTGTCCAAAATACCAAAACTTGGTACATTTGATATTAGAAATTTAAGCAAAAGATAATGGCTAAAAATACATCCATTTTATTGGGAGATTATTTTGATAATTTCATAAGCAAGCAAATCAAAGATGGAAAATATACTTCTGCAAGCGAAGTTGTAAGAGCGGCATTGCGATTATTCGAACACGAAGAAACAAAAAAAACAGAACTGATAAAAGAACTCCAAAAGGGAGAAAAATCGGGATTTATAACAGATTTTGATCGAGAATCTTTCAAGAAAAACCTACATCAAAAATATGTTACTGAATAAATGGATTTCAAATTCAGTCAAGAAGCCAAAAATGATTTAGAAAAAATCTGGCTTTATACTTTTGAAAATTGGTCTTTGGAACAGGCAGATTATTACTTTGATTTGATAATGGACGAAATTGAATATTTATCCGGAAATCCAAAATCAGGCAAAGATTATAATAAAATCAGAAAAGGTTATTTCCGTTCACGTGTAAAATCACATTTTATTTTTTACAGAATTAATATAAAAGAAGAAAAAGTTGAAATCATCAGAATCCTTCATCAACAAATGGATATTGATTCTCACATTAATGAATAAAAAACGCCACAATCATCTTGTGGCGTTCCCATTTTACAAACTCTTCAAATTATCCCCCGGCGTGTAATCCATAAAAATCCCGCCATTCAAATTAATAGATTTGATTTTCTTCTTAACCGGAATATTCAGGTTGGTTATCTTCTGGTCTTTCTCCCAAACTGCCGGCGTGAAATGCTCTTTCTCCGTCGTCCCATCGTCATAGGTCAAAACCACATCAAAAGGAACCGCAAATCCGCCAACATTCTCTACCGTTAAAGCCAACTGATTATTTTGTTGATAAACATTTCCAATCTTCAGATCAATATAATTGTTCGTATAAAACCAGTTATTAAAAAACCAATTCAGATTCTTCCCCGAACCGGCATTCATAGAATTAAAATAATCCCAAGGAATCGGATGTTTCCCATTCCAGTTATCCATATAAGTATGAAGCGCTTTTTTGAACAAGTAGTCACCCAAATAATCTTTCAAAGCCAGATAGGAAAGTGATGATTTCACATAAGCATTATTCCCATAACCTGCGCCTGCAAGCTGAGAACTCATTGTAATCACAGGCTGGTCTTGTTCCGCAGAAGCATCATTGATCCAACGCTTCACACGGAAGTTTTTATAAAATTTGTCCGCTGCTTCCTGCCCGTTTTCAGCAATGCCTATCAGATATTCAAGAGTTGTTGCCCAGCCTTCATCCATATAAGCATATCGTGTTTCATTGATTCCCATATAAAAAGGAAAATAAGTATGCGCAATCTCGTGGTCAGCCGTCAATCTCGCATCCTGGAAATCATCGGGAATACTCGTATCGTTGATCATCATTGGATATTCCATATCGGCGTAACCTTGGACGGCAGTCATCGCAGGGAAAGGATATTCCACACCCGGCCAGTTTTCCGAAAACCATTTCAGGTTGTAGCGCATCCACTCCGTATATTTTTCGAAATCTTTTGCACCAGCATTATAAGCCGCTTGTACGCTCGCTCTTTTTGTTTTCAACTGGACACTCGACGCATCCCAAACATAATGATTGCTCAAGGCAAAACAAAAATCAACAATGTTATTCGCCTTGAATTTCCAAATATTCCACTCATTCTGCTTCGTCACTTTCCCTGATTTCATTTCAGATTCATTTGTAACATGAATGATTTTATCAGATTTCAAAGACTCTTTAAAACGTTTAAGATATTCAGGTTGCAGAACTTCTTCAGGATTAAGGAAATCTCCCGTTGACCAAACCACAAAATTCTTAGGCGCAGAAATCGCAAACGAATAATCATTAAAGTCATTATAAAACTCCTGTCTGCCGTTGTGCGCCAGCATATCCCAGCCATTGTAATCATCATAAACCGAAACTCTTGGGAAAGAGTAAGCCACATAAAAAGTCTCCGGATCTATCTGTCCTTCTCTCCCACTTTCCTTTGCTAATGGATATTCCCAATCGATCTTGATTTCAGTTTTGGATTTTGAGGCAATCGCTTTCGTCAGCTTCACCGCTTCCACAGTTCCCCAATCGTCGCTATTGATATTGTATTTTTCACCGTTAATGGAGAATGATTTTATCTTCAGACCATCCGTCATCGATTCTTTCGAAGCATATCCGGCTCTTGGAGCCTGCGGTTTATTCACATTATTTACAAACCGAATCGCCAAAACCTTCAACTCATCCTTACTATTATTGGAATACTGAATTGTCTCGGAACCCGAAACCATTTTCGTTTTCGCATCCACTTTCACGTTCACATCATAAACGCCTTTGTTCTGCCAGTAATTTTTTCCCGGCTTTCCGGAAATATCGCGAGTTCCCTTTGCATAAGCATTCTTGATATTCCTCGGCATATAAAGTTTCTGCGCAGACACCGCCATTCCTACCAGCATCAATCCCAATAATAGTTTTTTCATTCTTCTGAAATTTTAATAAGATTTATTTTAACTTTTTAATCTGCAAAATCAATGAAATCTGCGAGAAATTAAAAAATATAAGTATCAAAAATAAAGAATTTAAAACAATACGCAGACATCCATCAACCTTGAATAAGCTTTCGCTAATGTTGAATTGACATTCGCCAATCTTGAAATAGCTTCCGTTAATCTTGAATTGACATCCGCCAATCTTGAAATAGCTTCCGCCAACCTTGAATAAGCTTCCGCTAATGTTGAATTGACATTCGCCAATCTTGAAATAGCTTCCGCAAACATTGAATTGACATCCGCCAATCTTGAAATAGCTTCCGCCAACCTTGAATTGACAAACCCAAAATCCAATCAACAAAATGCAACAAAAATCACAAAACCAAAAAACATCCAAAATTCCCCTCCCATGGAGGGGTGGCAAAAATTTGAAAAATTTTTGACAGGGTGGTTTATAATAATTACATTTACAAATATTAATACCTCAAAAAGAGACAAAAGAAAAATTATGATAAAACATAGCCTTTCATTCCTATTATTAATCTTCGGAATCACCATCTCCGCACAGAAAAGCATCGACCAAAAAGTCACCGAACTCCTTTCCAAAATGACCCTGGAAGAAAAAGCCGGACAACTCGTCCAATACAGCGGCTTCGAATACGCCACAGGACCTCAAAACTCCAACTCCAAAAAAGTCTTGGAAGAAATAAAAAGCGGAAAAGTCGGCTCGATGCTGAATGTTACCGGCGCAGAAGAAACCAAAGCATTCCAAAAATTAGCTTTAGAATCAAGACTAAAAATCCCGTTGATATTTGGACAAGATGTGATTCACGGATTCAGAACAACTTTCCCGATTAATCTTGGTCAGGCCGCAAGCTGGGACTTGGAAATGATAGAAAAATCCGAAAGAATCGCGGCTATAGAAGCATCAGCTTACGGCATCCAGTGGACATTTGCGCCAATGGTGGACATTGCGAGAGACCCAAGATGGGGGCGCGTGATGGAAGGTTCTGGTGAAGATACTTTCCTCGGAACCAAAATCGGATTGGCGAGAATCAAAGGTTTCCAGGGAAAAGGATTAGGCAACATCGATGCGATAATGGCCTGCGCCAAACACTTTGCAGCTTACGGCGCAGCAGTTGGTGGCAGAGATTACAACTCGGTCGATATGAGTTTAAGACAATTAAATGAAACATATCTCCCACCTTTTAAAGCTGCAGCTGAAGCGGGGGTCGCCACTTTTATGAATTCCTTCAACGACATCAACGGAATTCCGGCAACGGCTAACAAATACATCCTTAGAGATTTACTGAAAGACAAATGGAAATTTCAAGGTTTTGTAGTTTCCGACTGGGGAAGCATTGGCGAAATGATAAAACACGGTTATGCAAAAGACAATGCTGAAGCCGGAGAAAAAGCCATCCTCGCAGGTTCTGATATGGATATGGAAAGCAGAATCTATATGGAACAACTTCCAAAATTGGTGAAAGAAGGAAAAGTGGACATCAAATTTGTGGATGATGCCGTAAGAAGAGTCTTAATCAAGAAATTTGAACTTGGTTTATTTGATGACCCATATAAATTTTCAAATACCGACAGACAAAAACAACAAACCAATAATCTTGAACACAGAAAATTTGGAAGAGAATTTGGTGCAAAAAGCATTGTCCTTTTAAAGAACCAAAAGAAACTTCTCCCACTTTCTAAATCCACTAAGACGGTTGCTCTGATTGGGCCATTCGGGAAAGATGCTGTGGCGATGCACGGATTTTGGTCGGTTCCTTTCAAGGATGATGCGCAAAGAATCGTGACTCAATTTGACGGCATCAAAAATCAATTAGATAAAAACTCAACCATACTTTACGCAAAAGGCTGCAATGAAAATGATGAAGACAAATCGATGTTTGCAGAAGCCATCGAAACCGCAAAAAAAGCAGATGTCGTGATAATGACCTTGGGAGAAGGTCACGCAATGAGTGGCGAAGCGAAAAGCCGAAGTAACCTGCACTTCTCAGGCGTTCAGGAAGACTTACTAAAAGAAATTGCAAAAACTGGAAAACCAATTGTATTAATGATTAATGCGGGAAGACCTTTGGTTTTTGACTGGGCAGCGGATAATATTTCGACTATTGTTTACAGTTGGTGGCTGGGAACAGAAGCTGGTAATTCCATCGCTGATGTCATCTTCGGAAATATAAATCCCGGAGGAAAACTTCCAATGACTTTCCCAAGAACGGAAGGTCAAATCCCAATCTACTATAACCATTACAATACCGGAAGACCTGCTGGAAAATCTACAGATAGAAATTACGTTTCTGCTTACATCGATTTGGATAACGACCCGAAATTCCCATTTGGATTTGGATTGAGTTATACAGATTTCAAATATTCAAATTTAAACCTGAGTTCCGAAAATCTGAAAGGCAATCAAACTTTGACCATCACTGTGAATGTTGCCAACACTGGGAAATTTGACGGTGAAGAAGTCGTTCAATTGTACATCCGCGACCTTTTTGGAAAAGTGGTTCGTCCAATCAAAGAACTGAAAGGTTTCCAAAAGATATTCCTGAAAAAAGGGGAAAACAAAAACGTTACTTTCAAGCTAACTCCGGAAGATTTGAAATTCTACGATGACGCACTGAATTACGATTGGGAAGCTGGCGAATTTGAAATAATGGTTGGAACTAATTCCAGTGATGTAATGACAAATAAGATTGTTTGGGAAAAATAGTTTGAACACTTCGATTCCGTTCAGTTTGATAACTCTAATACTACAAATTCAAATTTTTATCAATGTCAGTCTGAGTATTTCGACTTCGCTCAATATGAACTATGTCGAAGACTTTTTTCACTAAAATAAAAAATCCTCTTTCATCAAGAGGATTTTTGTTTGTATTATTTCTTAAAACTAATCTCCGCCAAAATCGGAAAATGGTCTGATGGATAAAGCAGATTTTCCCGCCTGTCATTAATCGTTCTGTTCGATTGAACTTCGAAACCTTTTACAAAAATATAATCGATTCTATCTTTCGGAATGGTGTTGACATCGAACGCCGTGAAAGTTCCTTTCGGTCCGTAATGTGGTTTTTTCGAATGATAATAAGCATTATCTAACGATTGCGAAATAATTTTTATAGGTTCAGTATCATCCGTCAAATTGAAATCGCCTGTCAATGTCAAAGGGAGATTTTCAGGATTCAGTTGTTTTATTTTTTCAAGGATTAATTTGGAAGAATTGACTCTTGCAATATCTCCAATATGGTCAAAATGAACATTGAAAGCATAGAATTTCTTACCGCTTTTTTTTATTTTGAAAAGTGCGTAGGTACAAATTCTGTTGTAAGCGGCGTCCCAACCTTTCGATGGTTTTTCCGGCGTTTCGCTGAGCCAGAAAGTTCCGGATTTTACAACTTCCAATTTATTTTTGTCATAGAAAATCGCTGAATATTCGCCTTGGTTTTTACCGTCATCTCTGCCAACGCCAACGTAATCGTAATCCTTCAAACCAGTTTTGATATCAACCATTTGCTGTGGAACAGCTTCCTGAACACCGAAATAATCCGGATGGTAATAACTCATCAATGCCAAAGCATCTTCTTTTCTGTTGTCCCAGGAATTTTCTTTATCACTTTCTAATGACAGTCGGATGTTGTAGGTCATCACTTTCAAATCCTGAGCGAAGAAAAGGTTTGAAGCGAACAACAAACCGATAAAAAGTTTTTTCATATTAAATATTAATGATCTTTCAAAATTAAATCTAAATTCTAATATCTAAATTTTATTTTCCGTACTCTTCAAAATTCTGGATTCCGTTTAGGAAATCTTTGACAGGCAATCTTTTTTTACCTTGAATTTGAACATCGTCAGGGAAATAAATTCCGTCTTTTGTATAGAACTTAAATTCCGTTTTTGAAATATCAACATCGCCTGCTTCCCGGGAATGTAATTTTAACTCGAATTTTCCTTTGAATATTTTCAGGGATTTTTCTTCTTCGCCAACTTTCAGCGTTGTAAAAGCTGTTGGATACGGTGACATTCCTCTCACGAAATTGTGAACAGTTTCAGAACTTTGATTCCAGTCAATTTTCAGGTTTTCTTTGAATATCTTATACGCTGTTTTTGGATTTTCTTTCTCAGGCTGAGGTTTTTCCTGAATTGAGTTATCAGCCAATCCATCCAAAGTTTTAATGATTAATTCTGAACCGATTGTCATCAGTTTATCGTGCAAAGTTCCGGCATTGTCTTCTGGCAGAACATCGGTTTCAGCTTGAAGAAGAATGCTTCCTTCGTCTATTTTTTCATTAATAAAAAAAGTGGTGACGCCAGTTTTGGTTTCGCCATTAATCACTGCATAATTAATTGGTGCAGCACCACGATAATCTGGCAAAAGCGATGCGTGAAGATTAAAAGTTCCCAATCTCGGAATCGAGAACAAAACCTGAGGCATCATTCTGAAAGCAACAACTACGAAAACATCAGCATTTAGATTTTGAATGGCTTTCAGAAATTCTGGGTTTCTGAGTTTCTCTGGCTGAAAAAGATTGAGATTGTTTTCTTCTGCAAAGACTTTGACTGGTGAAGGCGTGAGTTTCATTCCGCGTCCGCTGGCTTTGTCTGGCGCAGTTACAACGCCAACAACTTTATGATGGGATTTGAAAATAGCTTCTAAAGAAAAACTTGCAAAATCGGGAGTTCCGAAAAAAACGACATTAAGGGATTTCGTCTGCATTGATTTATTATTGATAAATGATAGTTGATAGATAATTAATGATTTTTATGGCAGCTATTCCGCCTTCCGCTCCCAAACCTAACGAAGTGGTTCGACGAAGTCAATCTTTTTTGCTCATGTTTTTCATTAAGTTGAACTTAGTAAAAGCAAAAAAGGATTTCCGCTCAAGTCGGGCTGCGTAAGATTCTACGTTTTTATTGATTGAGCATATAAGTTTTGTAATTCAACATTTTGACTTTGCCGATGTCCAAAAGGAAAATCAGTGTTTCTGAAATTGATTCTTTGGAGTAAAAATTAAGATTTGCAGCAACTTCGTCCAAAGACATCGGCCTGTTTGAAAGTTGCAACGAAATATCGCTGGACAAATTTCTTTTGGAATTGTTTCTTTTCCTGCAAACGGAACATTTACCACAATTTTCGGCATCCCGTTCTCCAAAATAACTCAGGATCAGCTTCATTTTACAGAAATCCAAATCTTTTATATAGAATTTATTTTCTTCCCATTTTCTCAGTTTATTTTTCTGAATATGGTTAAAAAGCGTCCAATATTCTCCTGAGAGATGTCTGTCATTCCTAGGTTTTAAAAACTTGATAGAATGTTGGCTTCCGTCGAGATATTCCAAATGTCCGGCTTTTTGCATCTGCTTCAGTCTTTCTTTGAAATTGACAATATCAAATCCGTTTTTTTTGCAAAATGCAACATCGCTAAAATGAACTTTCTGAATGCCCAGACCTGGTAAATTCCGGAAAAGAAGTTCCATAAAATAAGCATCTGAAGGTGCTAACTGTTCCAACTCATCCGATTGGATAAAGCTTTGAATCGTGGAAGCGGAAATATTTTTTTTATAATAGACAAGTTCCTGGTTATTCAGAAAAGTGAGAATATTCTTGATTTTTGCGATCGATAATTTTGTTAAATTCTTAATCCTGTTAATGTCCAACTGAAAAGTTCTTTCCGGTAAATCTGAATCTGCAACTTGAAAAATGGAATACAGATAAGTCAGTATTTTCTGATATTCTGTTTTATTGGGGATTTGGTTTTTGAAAACATCATCGATATTGGTGATTTCCTGTTCATTCCAAAGCATCAAAACCAAGGCTTCTTCTTCATTTCTACCAGCTCTTCCAATTTCCTGATAATAATTTTCTATCGTGGATGATGGGGAAAAATGAATTACGAATCTGACATTGTCTTTATCAATACCCATCCCAAAAGCATTGGTAGAAACCAACACATGAAACTGCCCGGTAATCCATTTTTTCTGAAGTCTTTCCTTTTCATTTGAAGGCAGACCGGCATGAAAAAAATCGATGTTTTGAAATTGGTTTCTCTTAATAAAAGACGTAAGCTCTTCTGCTTCTTTTCTTGTTCTTGTGTATATTATTCCGGACGATGGATTTTGTCTTAGAAACTCTAAAATCCTTTTATACTTATCTGAAGTATTTTCTACAATGATATTCAGGTTGTCTCTTTTAAAACTTTGTCTGAAGATCTGAGGATTATGAAGTCCTAATTTGCTTACCATCTCATCTACAACTAGATTGGTCGCTGTTGCTGTAAGTGCTAGACAAGGTACATTTTTGAATTCCTGCCTGAATTTTTTGATATTCTGATAGCTGGGACGGAAATCCTGTCCCCATTCTGAAATGCAATGAGCCTCATCCACGGCAACAAAAGATATGTTGATCTCCTGAATATTCTTCAAAAATAATTGATTTTGCAATCTTTCCGGCGAGACATATAAAACTTTTGTCAAGCCTTCTTTGCAACGATTATAGACGATTTCTTCTTCAAACTCATCTAATTCTGAGCTAAGCAACTCGGCTTCAATCCCCAAAGCCTGTAAAGAAAGCAGCTGATCCCTCATCAATGCCAATAAAGGTGATATCACAAGACAAGTTCCTTCCAGAATGATTGCAGGCAGATGGTAACAAAGGGATTTCCCACCTCCTGTTGGTAACAAGGCTAAAGTATCTTTACCATTTATAATGGAAAGAATAATTTTTTCCTGGGAAGACCGAAATTCATCAAACCCCCAATATTGTTTGAGCGTTTTATGAATTAGTACATTTTGTGATTCTATAGAGGAAAGCATCTGTAAATTTAATCAATTCTTTAAAATAAAAAAACCGTCTCGTAATAAAACGAAACGGTTTTAATTATATAAAATATATTTTATTTAGCTTCAAAATATACTCTTCTGTTTGCTCTGTTTTTCCATTCCGGACATTTGTCTGCTGGTTCACATTCAGGATATAAAAGATTACTTTCTCCTGTACCCAAAGCTTCAAACTTATTTTTGTCTGCACCATTCTGGATCAAATAATTTTTTACATTATTTGCTCTTCTTTCAGAAAGCTCCTGATTATATTCTTCTGTACCTCTTGTATCGGTACCACCAATAACTTTGAAGTTACTGTTAGATGAATTAATATAATTAATTGCATTATTCAGGATCGGTGTATTGGAAGGTAAAATTCTGTCAGAATTAAGATCAAACTCAATTCCTTTCATGATTGTAGATTCGTCTGTTACAACTCCTGAAGTAGAATTTGGATTGTTGCTTATAGCAGCTACAGGACAGCCGTTATTTTCTGCCGGTCCAGGAACTGTTACACATTTGTCATATAAATCAATAACTCCGTCTAAATCCACGTCTAATGCTACACCTGCACCGTCAACTCTTGCTCCAGCCGGCGTATCAAGCTGTCTGTCCCAATCATCACAAACTCCATCATTATCAACATCTCCTTTTTTACAAACTTCAAGATCTTGCGTTTTATCATTAAGAACATCAAGTTTGTAATAGATCTCCTGCAATGGATCGTGCCACATCAAATGAGATTCGTGCTTACCCAATTTGAAGGTAAGGCCTAAAGTTGTGTTGAAGAAGTTGTCTGAGATTTGATCTTCTGTAAGATTATATCCATTTTGTCCAACACCTGCACCATCAAATTCATCATCACCTGTAACAACGTACATTACTCTACCTTCTATATCAATTCTGTTATTGATTTTAAATTTAAGACCAGCACCTGCCTGTCCAAAAAGAGAACCAAGTTTAAATGGTTTTTTCTCATAATTTAGAACTTGATTAAATACCGGACCAGGATCCTGTCTGTATGATCTGTAAGCTAATGTACCAACACCTGCATATCCGTGTAATGCCCATCTGAATGGAGATTTATTATCTACTCTTCTAAGAAGGTTCGAAAAATTAAGATCTCCTAAAATTGAAATAGCATCATATTGAGTCCTACCTGCAGGACGATTTCCAGATAAAGCTACATGATCTTTTGTATTGATCTCACCTTG
Source organism: Epilithonimonas sp. UC225_85 (assembly GCF_042695135.1). Lineage (GTDB taxonomy): Bacteria > Bacteroidota > Bacteroidia > Flavobacteriales > Weeksellaceae > Epilithonimonas. The sequence goes on along the minus strand of NZ_CP170547.1, from coordinate 1,025,674 downwards.
TCTTGTTTCTCCATGGTCATATTGCAAATTAAGTCCAAAAGCGTGTGTAATTGCTTTATCAACACTTATGTAAGCTGAGTATCCAAAAAGATTTTTCCCGTTTCCGTTTTTGATGGATGTCATGTCAGCTGACTGAATAAGTGGTACTCCCGCACCAACAGATACAGACCAGTCATTGAATCTTTTTGAAGATTGTGTAAATGGGGAAACATTTTGAGATCCGGAGTTGGCATCTGTGGACTTCTCCTGACCAGCTAGACTCATAGGTAACAACAAACTTAATGTTACTAATGATAATAAATTTTGTTTCATATTTGAATGTTTTTTTTCTAATTAATTATTTTGCTAAAAAATATACTCGTCTGTTAGCTTCATTTTTCCACTCCGGACATTTTGTTGCCGGATCGCATTCTGTATATTTAAGATCTCCTTTTCCTCTTCCTTCTGCTGTTAAAACAGCTTTGGAAACACCCTTATTAACAAGATAGGTAACAACTGCGTTTGCTCTTGCCTGGGATAATTTTTTATTATATTCTGCAGAACCTCTGCTATCTGTAGCACCTACGACTATAAAACCATTATCTGCTCCTAATGTTTTGATAATATCTGCAGCATTGTTTAGATCTGAAAAAGATTTTGGTCTGATAACGTCTTTATTAAGTTCAAATTCTATTCCATTGAAATATTTATTAATTTCAGTGATTGCCAGTTCTTTTGCCTGTAATGGTTTAACTGTATTTTCTACAGGACAACCATTATTTCCAATAGGTCCTGGCATAGAAACACATTTATCATTAAGATCTATAACACCATCAAGATCTAGATCCAGAGCAACTCCGGCACCATCTACTCTGGCACCAGCAGGCGTATCCAATTGTCTGTCCCAGTCATCACATACTCCGTCATTATCAACATCTCCTTTTTCGCAAACTTTGAAATCTTTGAATTTTTCTTCCAGATCAGCTGTTCTTGCATAAGCATTTTGTAATGGATCCACCCAACGAAGATGATCTTGGTGCTTTCCTAATTTGAACGAAACACCTAAGTTAACCAACCATGCATTGTCTGTATAGGAATCATTAATCTGGTTATATCCCGGAGTGGCATCTCTTGTCCAACCACCGCCATCGAATTCTTCATCGCCACTAATAATGTACAATGTTCTTAATTCTACATCAAGCAATCTTGATACATTATATTTTAAACCAACTCCACCAATATATGTGAAAGATGAAATTCCGATTTTTTGATCTATATAAAGAGGCCATTTACTAAGCATATTGCCATCTTGCAAAAATGTTTTGTAGCCAGTAAATCCAACTCCACCATAACCATGGAATGCCCATCTGAAGTTAGACTTGTTATCTACTCTTCTCATAATGTTAGAGAAATTGACATCCCCTAACAGTGCAATCTGATTAAACTTAGTGTAACCATGTGCAACGCCAGCCGCTTCATTAAGTAAAGCTTTTTGTTTAGTTTCTCCTCTTGTATACAAAAGAGAAAGCCCAAAAGCTTGCGTAATCTGTTTGTCAATACTTACATAGCCGTTCCAACCCCAATTGATGTCTCCATCATAAAAAGAAGTGAGATCTGCATTAGCCATAAAAGCTCCCCCACCTCCAACAGAAATAGACCAATCTTTGAAAAGTCTGCTTTTGTTGTCAAATGGTTGCAATTTCGAATCTGTTTTAGCCGTTGATTCATTAGTCTGTGCAAGACCAAGAAAAGGCCATAGGAAAAATAAGAATAGTGTTTTCTTCATAATCATTTGTGTTATACTATCTTACCTCACTTCATTTATTATTTCTCTTGCAAAATCTCTCTCGTAAAGATTTTTGTGATGAGGAATAGTAAGTTTCGTCGAGATAAACTTTATATTATTATATAATACGATATCAATGTCTATAATTCTGTCCTGATAACTGCCAAAATCTGAAGAATCTTTGGTTCGACCCATTTCTTTTTCAATTTTTTTAAGGTGCCTCAACAGTCTTATAGGCGAAAATTGTGTTTTTAAATTAATTGCAATATTACAAAAATTATTGTAACTTTCAAATTCTACTGGCAATGTTATAACTAATTCAGAATTTTTTAATATTGCACCTATCTCATTTTCTATTTTTTCTAGCGCAATTTGGATATTATTCTCCGGATTATTAATATTACTTCCTAGTAACAAAACCACAGTATTGTACGACATATCAAACAAATTAATTTTATAATGAAAAGTTTTTTCAAACTAGTTCTCGCAAATTTAACTGCATTTTTTATAGTGGTAGCAGGTTTCTTTGTATTTTTTATAGCATTTCTAATTTTATCTTCTATCTCAGACACCTCCGATGTAAAATCTAATTCTGTACTAACCCTGGATCTGAAAACCAAAATCATCGACAGTCCATCTGAGGATCAGGAAGAATTTTTCAGTATTAAGAAAGAACAAAAAGCAGTTTTGCTATATGATGTTCTCCAAGCGATCAATAATGCTAAAACCGATGATAAAATAAAAGGAATAAGTATAGAGGCCGATCAAATCAATGCCGGAATCACCCAATTAGATGACATTAGGAATGCACTTATTGATTTCAAAAAAAGCGGTAAATTTGTTTATGCTTATGGGAATTCGGTTTCTCAAGGAGCATATTACTTAGGTTCAGTTGCCGATAAATATTATCTGAATCCTGCTGGCGGAATAGAATTAAAAGGACTTTCTGCCGAAGTGACTTTTTTCAAGAGTTTTGCCGAAAAATATGGAATTGGAATCCAGGTGATCCGCCACGGAAAATTCAAAGCGGCAGTGGAACCATTCTTAAGAGACGAAATATCTCCGGAAAATAAAGAACAGCTTTCAACCTTACTGAATGATATCTGGGCTAATACTTCCAATAAAATCTCTACCTCCAGAAAAATCCCTGCATCAGAATTTAAAACAATTACAGATAGTCTGTACGGATATCTTCCAAATCTAAGTTTAAAATATAAACTGGCAGATCAGCTGATCCAGAAAAGTGAATATGATAATATCATCAAGAAAAAACTGAATATAGAGACTGATGAAAAGATCAACAAAATCTCTTTTGCAAAATATGCCGAATCGATAGACCCAGAAAGCGGGAAAAATAAAATTGCCATTTTATACGCATCCGGAGCAATCAATAATGGAAAAGGTTATGACGCTATATATTCTGATAACTTTGTTAAAGAAATCAAGAAGCTACAAAAAGATGATGATATTAAAGCAGTAGTATTCAGAATCAACTCGCCTGGAGGAAGTGCCAATGCATCGGACGAAATACTTTTCGAAATGCAGCAGCTAAAACGTAAGAAACCGGTTATCGTTTCTTTTGGAGATTATGCCGCTTCCGGTGGTTATTACATTGCTATGGGCGCAGATAAGATTTTCTCAGAACCGAATACCTTAACCGGATCTATTGGTGTTTTTGGCGTGATCCCGTACTTTAAGGATTTGGCTGAAAAAAACGGAATCCGAAGTGATGCGGTTACCACGAATGCCAATTCTAATATGATCTCAGCCATCAACGGATTGAGTCCCGGGGCGCTTACAATAATGACAAGAAGTGTAGAGTCTACTTATCAGCGATTTGTACACTTTGTAACCGTAAACAGAAAAAAATCTTTTGAAGATATTGATTCTATCGGCGGCGGAAGGATCTGGTCCGGCGTTAGAGGAAAACAAATCGGACTTGTAGATGAGCTGGGAACACTACAGGATGCTATTAATTTTGCTGCAAAATCTGCTAATCTTAAGGATTATGGCGTTTCTGCATATCCTGCAAAAGTTTCAAAATTTGAGCAGATCTTCTCTTCTGAAACGGATGAGGATTTTTCTACAAGAGTGATCAAAAATAAAATAGGGAAAGAGAATTTCAAGATCTTCCAGCAGATTACAGATCCTAATGCAAAAGCTTCTGTAATGATGGAAATGCCGTTCAATATCAAGCTGAATTAAAATAATTTCTATAATTTATCTCAATAAAAAAGCACAAAGCCCATACAGAGTTCTGTGCTTTTTGTTTTAAAATGATTTAATCTAATATCGTAAATTATCGGGAAGAAATGATGAGCGGATTAAGTTGTCAAAAAAAATTTAAAATAAAAAGTCCACACATTGTGCAGACTTTTTATTTTTAAAATTTATAAGCAATACTCCAGCTAAAGCCCATTGTGAAACTTCCGGAGCTTTTCCCAAATCCCGGGACAATCATTGGTTTGATCTCCTCCTGCTTAGTGGTATAGGCTAGATATCTTGGCTGTGCATTAACATCAATAAAAAAATTACTGGTGAAAACCTGAACTCTTGCTCCCAGCATAGCCTCGATCCAATAACTGCTTTGCGTGGAAGGATCGAAAGTCAGAAAAACGCCTTCACTGTTCAAGCCTTTTACCGGAACTGCTTTATATTCCTGATTGTAAAAACTTCCTGCCAGTTTTGCACCGGCATAGAAACCATTCAGCTCATTTTCCGGATCCATTGAAAGCATATAAAATCCTCCGATCTTTGCAAATAAGCCATCAGCTGTTACGTCATAACCATTTTTCTGATAGATATTCTTATCATATCCAAGATCGATAATGGCATGAACTTTTTTATTGATTCTACTGGATATAAATCCCTGTATCAGTTGTCTGTCTCCAAAAAAACTGGTTCCAAGATTCAATATGTCCATACCTACAGTAAAGTTGGGGGTATATTTCCATTTCACAGAATCTTGCTTTTTCTCCTCCTTTTTGGTCTGGGAAAAAACTGAGATCGATAAAATACTAAAAACGCAGATAAAAATTGATCTTACTTTCATCAGTCAGTGATGTGTGATTTGGTTCAACATTCAGTACAGGATCGCTTTGTAAAAGATCAGTTTTCAGGTTTTCATAATTGATTTTGAAACCGCAGGCTGGCGAGACATAAATTGATTTTGTATCGTAAGTAACTCTTATCTTGCTCCTCGGTCCTGCTAATCTTCTTCTGACATAAACATCGGTGTAAGGACTTTCATCAATCCTCAAAGGGACAAAAACAGAATCTACGTTGGCTTGCGCTGTAATAATACTGGTAAGTGTAGTTTTCCCATAATCGACATCTACATAAAGAGTATCCAAACGTATCAATTGTTGATTGACGTTGTGAAATTTAAGTTTAAGTCTTGGTGTAGATTCTTCTCCCAGGCAGATATCATCGTCGCTCCCACAACTTGTGAGAATCAACAACAATCCGAAAATCCATATTACATTTTTCATTTATTAAATATAAATTAAAATCTATAAATTATAGTCTTCGACAAGCTCAGACTGACGCCGCTAAAAAATCCGTAAATATATTACACCTATTTTCTAATCAGCAAAGCGATATTCTCCACGTGATGTGTCTGTGGAAACATATCTACCGGAAGGATTTTTACCAATTCATAATCGTCCTTCATCAACGCTATATCTCTAGCCTGTGTCGCCGAATTACAGCTAACGTAAACAATTCTTTCCGGTGCTAACTTCAGGATCTGCTCTACTACTTTTTGGTGCATCCCATCTCTTGGCGGATCCGTAATCAGAACATCTGCTTTTGGGTGGTTGGCAAGAAACTCATCATTGAAGACGTTTTTCATATCTCCACAATAAAAAGTGGTATTGGTAAGACCATTTAGCTCAGCGTGCTCAATTGCAGCATTTATAGCTTCCTGAACAGACTCGATCCCGATCACCTGCTTTGCATTTCTTGCAACATATTGTGCAATAGTCCCAGTTCCTGTATAGAGATCGTAAACCACTTCATCACCTTTAAGATCAGCAAACTCCAGTGTCTTTCTGTATAATTCCAAAGCCTGTTTGTAATTGGTCTGGAAAAAAGATTTCGGTCCGATTTTGAATTTGAGACCATCCATTTCTTCATAGATAAAACCTTCTCCGAAATAAGTCTGGATATCCAAGTCATAGATGCTATCATTTCCTTTCGGGTTGATAGCAAACACCAACGTATTTATTTGTGGGATTTGACTTAAAAGAAAATCGAACAATTTGATCCTTTCTGCTTTCATTTCCTTATAAAGTTGGAAAAGCACCATCCATTCTCCTTTAGAATTCTGGCGAAGCATCAAGGTTCTAAGAAATCCTTGTTGAGCTTTTACATCATAGAATTCCAAACCGTTTTCAACAGCATAATTCTTAACTGCCAATCTTATCAGATTTGAGGGTTCTTCCTGGAGATAACATTCCTTAAGATCGAGGATCTTGCTCCACATTCCTGGTATATGGAATCCTAAGGCATCTTTATTACCGAAATTCTCTTCCGAACTAATTTCATATTTGGTTAACCAGCGTGCGTTGGAAAAGGAAAATTCCATTTTGTTTCGGTAGTAATACTGATCGGGCGCTCCCAAAATAGGGATAGCTTCAAATTCTGGGAATCCACCAATTCTCTTGATATTATTGACTACTTCATTGTGTTTGAAGTCGAGTTGTTTTTCGTAAGCGATATTCTGCCATTTACAACCACCGCAAGTTCCGAAGTGGATACATTTGGCGTTAACTCTGTATGGAGAATATTCTAAAAACTCTACAGCCTCTCCCTCTACATAATTACTTTTAGTTTTTTTAACCCTTACGTTTACAATATCTCCGGGAACTGCGCCAGTAACTAACACAGTTTTCCCGTCTTCTGTTTTACCAACAGAAACTCCTTTCGCACCTGCAGAAAGGAGTTTGATACTTTCAAGAATTTTATTTCTTCTTTGTTTCATTAATTATTTTGTTTTTGCAGAATCTGCATTTGGATTCTGTTGTAACAAATCATTTTGTAATTGTGCCTGTGGATTAACCGTTGGCGCCTGCAGACCAGAAACTTTGTTCATTTCCTGTACAAACTTAGCATCACCTAAATTATAAAAAGTCTGGCTTGCCACTTTCCCATCTTTATCAATCAAGAAGAAACCAGGAATTTTAAATCCATAAATGAAAAATTTCTTAGCATATTCTGATGACAACCCACCTTCAGCATAATAATTTGTTCCAGGAATGCCTTTTAACATTGCATTAGCTGTTTTTGTGAATTGTTCATTAGTATCATCAAGATTTACAAATGCAAAATTAACTTTAGATTTGTAAAAATTTACAACTTCTTTAAGTACAGGAATTGTAGATTGCCCAATATAAGGGTTCCAAGAAGCATAAGTCATTACCAAAGTCGGTTTTCCATTTAATTCTAAATTACCAGATTTTCCATCCAACTTCTGTAAAGTAACCTTAGGAGCTTCCTCTCCTTTTTTCAATCCAAACACAGCATTAATAGCAGAGTTAAGGTCTTTCTTAACTTCAGAATCTTTTATATATTCATCACTAATTTTCTTAACTTTTTCCACTTCACTTGTGTAAGGATTAAGGTCAAATTTAGCAATGACAAAAGCTAGCAAATAATCTTTGGTTTTTTGAGACATCTCCTTATTTGTTGCTAGGTATCTGGCAAAAATTGTAGACATCGTAACATTATCCTTGTCTTTTTGTTTTACAGCAAAGTTCTGGAAATCCTGACCAACTTTATTTAATAAGTAGTTTCTGTAAACGGGTAATTCCTCTACCATTCTGTCATTATTTTCTGTCAGAGATTTTTCGTAATCAGTAAAAGTTTTAGAAACTTTAAAAGATGGATCACCGGAAACCTGACCATGAGCAGATTGATACTGAACAAGAAATGTCAATATATTAGTTGTTAATTCGTCTTTTTTAAGTTTTACAACTTCGCTATCTGCGCCTAATTTATCTGCAGTTTCATCAAGGTTTTTTTCAAGATCAGAATATATTTTTTTTATGTCCGCTAAAAATTCAGATTCCTTTTTCTGCAGCATTTGCATATTTAATCTGGAACTGTAAGACTCCATATACTTTTGCGTAGCTGTTATGAAATCATTGTTTTTCTTTGCATCACCTTCGATTTTATAAATTTCAGGGAAAGTTGCAGCATCACCATAAATCTTTAAATCCTGACCTTTTTTAAGATAGATGAAATTCATTTTCCCGGCATAAGTCATTGCATACATTCCATTTTTTGGAGCTTTAAAGTCTCCTTTAAAATTTCCTTTTTCGTCAACACCAATATTAATAAGAGGAAGTGTTGCTACACCTGATGCTTCTATAAATTCTATTCTTTCCAAAGGAGAACCTCCTTTTACATTTCCTTCAACTTTAACTTTGGAGCAAGAAACCACCATCAAAGAAATTAAAAGAAGAAATAAGTATTTTTTCATTTTAAAAATTAATTTGTGCAAAAATAACTCAATTAAGATTTTAAAAAAAATGAAATCTATACTTTTATTATAACATTAACAGATTTTAAGTCATATTAGTTATGTGTAAGGTCGAATTTGAATACAGAATAAGAAAATAGCAGATTAATTTAAAAGTGAGATAGAGGGATAATAAATAATTACCAATTCACATCATTGGTTTATACCTTCAATTTATGATGTGGGGGATTCGGTATTTATATTTTATCAGTTTTACTTATAAATGTTCTTAGAATATATTTGAGTTTGGATCAAAAAAAATCCTCAATCAAATGAATGATTGAGGATTAAAAAAACTGGCGGCGACCTACTCTCCCGCTTTCGCAGTACCATCGGCGCTAGAGGGCTTAACTTCTGTGTTCGGAATGGGAACAGGTGAGCCCCTCTGCTAAAACCACCCTAAAGGCTGTTTTGTACAAAAGGATGTACAATATATTTATATTATTAGATTTGAGATTAATAGATAGGAGGCAAAAAGACTATTAAAGTCTATCATCTATCAGTCTATCATCTTCTAGTCTAATAATTATCGATAAAAACGTTCACAAAGAGATAACCTTGTTGCGCAATTGAGCAACTGCCAATTAGGCAATAAATCTACGGGTAATTAGTACTACTCGGCTATGACATTACTGTCTTTACACCTATAGCCTATCAACGTCGTCATCTCCAACGACCCTTAAAAGATGTCTCATCTTGAGGCGAGTTTCGCACTTATATGCTTTCAGTGCTTATCTCTTCCAAACGTAGCTACTCAGCGGTGCACCTGGCGGTACAACTGATACACCAGAGGTTTGTTCAAATCGGTCCTCTCGTACTAGATTCAAGCCCTCTCAAACATCTAACGCCCGCAATAGATAGAGACCGAACTGTCTCACGACGTTCTGAACCCAGCTCGCGTGCCACTTTAATGGGCGAACAGCCCAACCCTTGGGACCTTCTCCAGCCCCAGGATGTGACGAGCCGACATCGAGGTGCCGAACCTCCCCGTCGATATGAGCTCTTGGGGGAGACTAGCCTGTTATCCCCGGAGTACCTTTTATCCTATGAGCGATGGCCCTTCCATACGGAACCACCGGATCACTATGTCCTGCTTTCGCACCTGATCGACTTGTAGGTCTCACAGTCAAGCACCCTTATGCCATTACACTCTACGCACGGTTACCAAGCGTGCTGAGGGTACCTTTGAAAGCCTCCGTTACTCTTTTGGAGGCGACCACCCCAGTCAAACTACCCACCACGCAATGTCCTTCTAAAAGAAGTTAGGCTCCAAGTAAGTAAAGGGTGGTATTTCAACGTTGACTCCACAAACACTAGCGTGCCTGCTTCAAAGTCTCCCACCTATCCTACACATTACTTACTCAAAGTCAATACGAAGTTATAGTAAAGGTTCACAGGGTCTTTTCGTCCCATTGCGGGTACTCGGCATCTTCACCGAGACTACAATTTCACAGAGCTCATGGCTGAGACAGTGCCCAGATCGTTACACCATTCGTGCAGGTCGGAACTTACCCGACAAGGAATTTCGCTACCTTAGGACCGTTATAGTTACGGCCGCCGTTTACTGGGGCTTCAGTCAAACGCTTCGCATTGCTGCTAACGCCCTTCCTTAACCTTCCAGCACCGGGCAGGTGTCAGACCCTATACAGCATCTTTCGATTTAGCAGAGTCCTGTGTTTTTGATAAACAGTCGCCTGGGCCTCTTCACTGCGGCCAGCATTGCTGCTGGCGTCTCTTCTTCCGAAGTTACGAGACTATTTTGCCTAGTTCCTTAGCCATGATTCACTCTAGCACCTTAGGATTCTCTCCTCGACCACCTGTGTCGGTTTTGGTACGGGTTGCTTCACTTCGGCTTTTCTTGGAAGCGATTTCACTACAGCAACTTCGCCCGAAGGCTAGGTCTTGACTATTCCGTCAGTCTCCAGTAGCTACGTCACTCCGTCCCCTTTTTAGTGTGAGCAAGTATGGGAATATTAACCCATTGTCCATCCACTACCCCTTTCGGGTTCGCGTTAGGTCCCGACTAACCCTCAGCTGATTAGCATAGCTGAGGAAACCTTAGTCTTTCGGTGAGCGGGTTTCTCGCCCGCTTTATCGTTACTTATGCCTACATTTTCTTTTCTATCCGCTCCACAATACCTCACGATACTGCTTCTGTGCAAATAGAATGCTCCCCTACCAGATGTAATAAATTACAAATCCATAGCTTCGGTAATATGCTTATGCCCGATTATTATCCATGCCGGACCGCTCGACTAGTGAGCTGTTACGCACTCTTTAAATGAATGGCTGCTTCCAAGCCAACATCCTAGCTGTCAATGCAGTCCAACCGCGTTGTTTCAACTTAGCATATATTTAGGGACCTTAGCTGTTGGTCTGGGTTCTTTCCCTCTCGGACACGGACCTTAGCACCCGCGCCCTCACTGCTGAGAAACATTTATTAGCATTCGGAGTTTGTCAGGAATTGGTAGGATTTGACTCCCCCGCATCCAATCAGTAGCTCTACCTCTAATAAACTTGTCTCAACGCTGCACCTAAATGCATTTCGGGGAGTACGAGCTATCTCCCAGTTTGATTGGCCTTTCACCCCTACCCACAGGTCATCCGAAGACTTTTCAACGTCAACCGGTTCGGTCCTCCACTTTGTGTTACCAAAGCTTCAACCTGCCCATGGGTAGATCACAAGGTTTCGCGTCTAATCCTACTAACTAAGCGCCCTATTCAGACTCGCTTTCGCTCCGGCTCCGGACCTTAAGTCCTTAACCTCGCTAGTAAAATTAACTCGTAGGCTCATTATGCAAAAGGCACGCCGTCACAGAATAAATCTGCTCCGACCGCTTGTAGGCGTACGGTTTCAGGTTCTATTTCACCCTTCTATTCGAAGTGCTTTTCACCTTTCCTTCACAGTACTTGTTCACTATCGGTCTTTCAGGAGTATTTAGCCTTGGAGGATGGTCCCCCCATATTCAGACAGGATTTCACGTGTCCCGCCCTACTCATTTATCATCTATGTATGCCTTTCATATACCGGGCTATCACCGTCTATGGCTGTTCTTTCCAGAACATTCTATTAAACATATAAAGACTTTTGGGCTAATCCGCTTTCGCTCGCCACTACTTACGGAATCTCTTCGATTTCTTTTCCTCCGGGTACTTAGATGTTTCAGTTCTCCGGGTTTGCTCCTCTTACGAGGTGACTGGTCTTCAACCAGCCGGGTTGCCCCATTCGGACATCTGCGGATCAATTCGTGTGTGCCAATCCCCGCAGCTTTTCGCAGCTTACCACGTCCTTCGTCGCCTCTGAAAGCCTAGGCATCCGCCATACGCCCTTAACGATTTCTTTCCTAATTATTAATTAGTTCAGTATTTTTTGTCTCGTCACAAGTGACGAGACGGTATTTTTATAAACTCAAGCGCTCAATTGCGCTCGGTTTTCTCTTTGTGATGTTCTTATCGTTAATGTCAATGATCTTTTATCTTCTTACGCCTTTAATGAACAGATATTGTTTTTGGCTCTATCCGTAACTTTTAAATTAAAGTCATAAAACAGTAATATATAAGAGAGTCGAACTCTTTACATTCAATAATATGTACATTATTGTAATGCCGGACCCATTTGTCCATAAATATTGTCTTTCGTAAATGTATAATCTTCTGTTCTTGTTACTTTTCAGTAACTTGGTGGAGAATAAGGGAGTCGAACCCTTGACCTCCTGCGTGCAAGGCAGGCGCTCTAGCCAGCTGAGCTAATTCCCCCTGTTTTAGACTTGGAGATGAAAGACATCAGATACAAGACTTAATCTTGACTCTTTTTCTTTTATCTTCCCGTCTTTTCAATTAGTAGTCTCGGGCAGGCTCGAACTGCCGACCTCTACATTATCAGTGTAGCGCTCTAACCAGCTGAGCTACGAGACTCTCTCTAATTACTAATTATTAATTTTTAATTAATAATTGTTAATTATCTCTTGTTCCCTGATACTAATCTTTAGGGGTTATATTTTTATATAAGCAACCGAGTAAAAAACCAAAGCTTTAATAAGTATAAGGCTCTTTAATTTTGTTTATCGTCTAAAAGACGCTCTAAAATGAGATGTTCCAGCCGCACCTTCCGGTACGGCTACCTTGTTACGACTTAGCCCTAGTTACCTGTTTTACCCTAGGCAGCTCCTTTTACGGTCACCGACTTCAGGTACCCCAGACTTCCATGGCTTGACGGGCGGTGTGTACAAGGCCCGGGAACGTATTCACCGCGCCATGGCTGATGCGCGATTACTAGCGATTCCAGCTTCATAGAGTCGAGTTGCAGACTCCAATCCGAACTGAGACCAGCTTTCGAGATTCGCATCCAGTCACCTGGTAGCTGCCCTCTGTACTGGCCATTGTAGCACGTGTGTGGCCCAAGACGTAAGGGCCGTGATGATTTGACGTCATCCCCACCTTCCTCTCTACTTGCGTAGGCAGTCTCACTAGAGTCCTCAACTGAATGTTAGCAACTAGTGACAGGGGTTGCGCTCGTTGCAGGACTTAACCTAACACCTCACGGCACGAGCTGACGACAACCATGCAGCACCTTGAAAAATGTCCGAAGAAGGATCTATTTCTAAACCTGTCATTTCCCATTTAAGTCTTGGTAAGGTTCCTCGCGTATCATCGAATTAAACCACATGCTCCACCGCTTGTGCGGGCCCCCGTCAATTCCTTTGAGTTTCATTCTTGCGAACGTACTCCCCAGGTGGCTAACTTATCACTTTCGCTTAGTCTCTGAATCCGAAGACCCAAAAACGAGTTAGCATCGTTTACGGCGTGGACTACCAGGGTATCTAATCCTGTTCGCTCCCCACGCTTTCGTCCCTCAGCGTCAGTTAAGACTTGGTAACCTGCCTTCGCAATTGGTGTTCTAAGTAATATCTATGCATTTCACCGCTACACTACTTATTCCAGCTACCTCAATCTCACTCAAGACTCGCAGTATCAATGGCAGTTTCATAGTTAAGCTATGAGATTTCACCACTGACTTACGAATCCGCCTACGGACCCTTTAAACCCAATAAATCCGGATAACGCTTGCACCCTCCGTATTACCGCGGCTGCTGGCACGGAGTTAGCCGGTGCTTATTCATACAGTACCTTCAGCTACTTACACGTAAGTAGGTTTATCCCTGTATAAAAGAAGTTTACAACCCATAGGGCCTTAGTCCTTCACGCGGGATGGCTGGATCAGGCTTTCACCCATTGTCCAATATTCCTCACTGCTGCCTCCCGTAGGAGTCTGGTCCGTGTCTCAGTACCAGTGTGGGGGATCACCCTCTCAGGCCCCCTAAAGATCATCGTCTTGGTGAGCCGTTACCTCACCAACTAACTAATCTTGCGCGTGCCCATCTCTATCCACCGGAGTTTTCAATATCAAATGATGCCATTCAATATATTATGGGGTATTAATCTTCCTTTCGAAAGGCTATCCCCCAGATAAAGGCAGGTTGCACACGTGTTCCGCACCCGTACGCCGCTCTCTCTGTTCCGAAGAACAAATACCGCTCGGCTTGCATGTGTTAGGCCTCCCGCTAGCGTTCATCCTGAGCCAGGATCAAACTCTCCATTGTATGTTTGTTTGTCCTTATACTCAACTCAATTAATAAAAATTGACGCTTTGGTTTTTTCTTACTTGGTTGTTATATGTTATGTCAATGAACTGCGTTCTGTTCGCCTCCTCAGGATTCTTAATCTGTCATTGTTGACCCTGATTTGCGAGTGCAAAAGTAAAAAGTTTTTTCTAAACTACCAAAACTTTTTTAAAGTTTTTTTTAATTAACCCGAAAGTTATTTTGATATGTTTTTAACTCGTCTCCTGCGCTTCCTCTTCTCTCGATTTGGGATTGCAAAAGTAGAAAATGTTTTTGAAACTACCAAAACTTTTTTGAAGTTTTTTTCTAACCCCTAAAGATTATACAGTCTCGTTTATTATCAACTCCTGCGCTCCGTAAACCTTTCGATTTGGGATTGCAAAAGTAGAAAACATTTCCGAAACTACCAAAACTTTTTTGAAGTTTTTTTTAACCATCTAAACGGTTATATAATTTCGTATCTCTTATCAACTCCTGCGCTCCGCCAATCTCTCGATTTGGGTCTGCAAAGATAATGTATTCTTTTATATCCAACAAAACTTTTTTCAAAAAAATTAAACCTTAATTAATAAGACCTAATCCATCTCGTATACGTTCTATTGGGCTCCTGCGCTACCACTACTCTCGTTTTGGTTCTGCAAATATATGGTGGAATAAGCTGTACATGCAAACGGAATTAATGATTAGTTTACAATTGTGTAAAACTACCGTAATTAACCAACTGTAAAACAGTACGATAAAGGTCATCCTAAAGTTATCCACATTATGTTAAACATCCTTAAATTGATAGAAAACTTAGATTTGATGGGGATTTGCGGCAGGGATAGCAGCGGTTATCCTTTTACTTTTTTGTTATTTTTACCAGACAAGTTCTAATGAAGTGTCATGCTACTCCTATATAGTATGGTAATTTTATACCAAAAAAAGTAAAAGATATGAGCGGATAGCCCGGTGACAAAAATAACGATGGGAAAGAAATGGCTTTTTGGCAGCCGCCCAAGTTATGAAATTGATTAATTGTGCCAGTAAATTTAATTTCCTTAAAGTTATGAAATCTTAATATTTACTGTAACACAAAAAAAATCTCAAATCCGGTTTTGGAAATTTGTATACCTATTATATATATAGTATGAAAGTGATAAGCCTAAAGTATCGGCAACGGCATCTAAAACTTCCAGCGAACGTCCCCATTTCATAATGTCCTGCAGAATCTCTGTAAGCAATGCGTAAGAAACGAGAATCAAGAAAAAATATAATAGTGATGTCTTTGGGAAACGGAGCCGGAAGAAAAATCCGAGAAGAAAAAATATGGTAAAGTGGATGATCTTATCTATATGCCGGAACATAAAGGGATATTCTTTGTTCTCCACACCCGGACGCAAAAGCATATAAGTAAGAAATGCCCAATAAATGGGCAATGTGATCTTACTATATTTGTTTATGAGATTATCCAACAACTTCCTGGTATTCTTCTGCGGATAATAATTTGGTAAAGTCTGCAGAATCCGCAACTTTCAATTTGATGATCCAACCTTTACCATAAGGGTCTGTGTTTAGCAATTCCGGCTGATCTTCCAAATCTGCGTTAACTTCTAAAACAGTTCCGGGAACAGGAAGGAAAAGATCGGAAACAGTTTTCACAGCTTCTACACTTCCGAAAACGTCGCCTTCGTTAAGATCTTCATCTACTGTGTCTACATCTACGAATACGATGTCTCCCAATTCTCCCTGGGCATAATCTGTAATTCCGATAGTTGCAGTGTCGCCTTCTACTTTAACCCACTCGTGGTCTTTGGTGTACTTTAGTTCTGATGGTGTGTTCATTTCTTTTGATTAGGTTTTGGCAAATTTAATTATATAATTAGGATATAACAATAGAATAAAAATAAATTGCAAAAAAAAGAGTAAACAATTTGCTTACTCTTTTTAAATATTAGATTTAGAAATCTTTGGTCTAAATCTTATTAATTACTTGTTCCTCCAAACGTCAGCGTGGCTGTAATACCTGCGCGGGTCGTAGATAATGGGAAAGCGGTGGATATTTTATATTTTGTCACCATCTGATCGTAGAAGAATTTCAGGTTCAGATTTTGAGACATATTATAGTCTGCGGATAATTTGAGGCTGAAGATCTTTTGACCCCCTGTAATCTGAGAATCATCAATCAGAATATTAGTGATCGTGGTTTTGCTGTCTCTCATCGATAGATCTGCTCTCATATTAAGATCACTTTTCACATCTCTGGATTTGCCCTGATAATTAAGACGGATCTTTAGGTCTTTCAAAATATAACCGTAACCTACCACAAATTCGTTTCCTAATTCTTCCGTCAAGGTTGTGTTTACCAATCCTAACATATATGTTCTGTCTCTGTTGTAATTGAAACGGAACTGCATATTGTTTCTCATCGTTACATCAAAACCAATCAATGGATAGAAAGATTCTACATAACCAACCTGAGAGAAGGTATATGGATTATATCTGTTCCCGTTTGAGTCATAAGCCGTTTCTGAATTATTCAAATCCCTGTTATAATAATCGATGCTCGACTGAACGCCCGACATTGTAAATGTAGAAACGTAAGAGTGCAAAACATCAAACTTAGAGAACTGACTATTGATAATAGGAATATTTCTAAGTCCTGAATATACTAATTTCCAGTTTGGCAAAGGTGTCCCGGCTTTGGTCGGATTGCCTAATTGTTTTGGAGACTTGCCTTCTATCGCTGCTTTGAACGCCGGAATCAATACATAAGAATTACTTTTTGAATAACCTGCTGTAAATCCATCTCTGTCTCTGATGCCTTCAAACTGTTGGGAAATTGCCAATGCATTTTCTTTGATCGACTGATAAAGCGCTGCTCCGTCTTTGAAAGCTGTATTAAATGTCCAGGATGTATTGGAATAAGTTACCAGTTCTGTTCCGAAGGCATCTCTGTATCCACGGTAACCTGTATCATCTGTAACATTATAACCACCCTGAATATAATTTCTGCTGTAATTCTGAAGAACGTTAAAATCTATTCTAAGATCATTAGCAGGCATTAGCTGTAAATTCCCGGTAATTGTTCTGTTATTAAGTTCAGAATAAGCATCACTCATCAAAGTAGAATTAGAAACCCATCCATTTTCTATCACTGTTCTTCTGATATCTGCCTGAGACCCGAGCAAGAAGCCAATTGTTGGTCCGCCAAGCGTCTGTCCATATCCGTAGAAGTTAGGTGCGGATAAAAGTCCCGGCAACACA
Source organism: Epilithonimonas sp. UC225_85 (assembly GCF_042695135.1). Classification (GTDB taxonomy): domain Bacteria; phylum Bacteroidota; class Bacteroidia; order Flavobacteriales; family Weeksellaceae; genus Epilithonimonas. The sequence continues at coordinate 1,008,519 of NZ_CP170547.1, read as the reverse complement.
ATTCCGTTGTTTTCATTATAGTTAAAATCTAACTGTTTGAAAGATGTCAATGCATAAGCCACTGCCTGAACAGGAGTCAGCTTGTTTTTAAATTTATAAGATTTGAACTTAAATTTACTATTCTTCTTGGTGAATGCCGTGTTGTAAACATTATTAAGTGAATCTATTTCCTGACGGCGCTTCTGCATTTTGTCTGTGATCTTCTTAAAGTAATTAAACTTACCAAAGAATTTCGGGATGTCAACCGTTGATGTTGCAACAATAGCATTGGTATTCTGAGAAACATTTCCAAGATTTTCTGTGACACCATTAAATACAACATTTCTTGAAGCCGTTGATCTTGCATTCCAATTGTACTGAAACTGGTAGCTCAATTCTGCGTTGATGAAATCCAGATAAGGGAAATATTCAAACGGCAGTCTATAGTTCAACTGTGCTCTGTGGTTATACAATACAGGGCGACCGGCACGGAAAGGATTCTCGAAGATAGAACGGTTGTTCATAGAATTAACATCCAACTGGTCATTCAAGGTTTTTGTTTCAGAATTAATTTCCAATTTCAAAGACTTGGTAAAGTTGAATCCTAAACTATACTGCCATCCGAAGAAGAAGTTTCTGTTTTTGATCACATCGAAATCCGAACCTCCGTTTCCGGAAAGTAATGCATCCACATTTCTATACTCTAACTCGTTATAATTTCTGTCCAAAATAGTTCTGAAAGATAACCTCGTCGGAACCGGATTAAAATTAAACTCCTTGATCCATCTCAGATATTTATAAGACTTGGCCGTATCGCTGACCATCTTGTTGAAAGGTTTCAAAACATAAGGCTTGAAAGTATAGTTGTACTCAACATAACCTTTCAGGTATTGCTTGTAATTTCTTTTGGTGTAAACGTCTCTGTAGAAATCATCGTTATAAATCGCCGTTACATTGATGTTCTCCACATCATAGAATTTAGGTTTTTTGTCAGGATTCATTCTTTCTTTTCTCATATTCACAACACCGATACTTCTTTGTTGTGTATAAGTACTGACCACTTTTTTAAGTTCTGCTTCATTAGGAGCTTTGCTTAATTCGACATCATTATCCAGCGGATTGTATTTTGGGTTGGTCATCGTCTGTGTATAAGAATAATTCACAGGGATTTTCAATCCTGCTTTTTCCGGCAAGAACTTATCTACATTCACAGTTGTATTGATGCTGAAAGCAGAATTATCATCCTGAGATCTTTCAGAAGGTTTCTCATCGATAGCTCCAAAGCCGACAGATGCATACGATGCGTTGGCATTTACCATTGCAAAATCTCCAAGGTTGAAGTTAAGACTTGCGTTACCTGCATATCCACCTTTGTTCTCAATCTCAGAAAGACGGATCTCGTTGACCCATAATATTAAATCTTTTCCGGCGTCTGTTACAGGGTTAGTATTTCTGATACCCAACATTATTGTAGTTACGTTGCCTATACTGGGACGACCTTTTACATATATTCTCTTATTTTCATCTCCAAACTCAGGGAATAAATATCGATTATCTATATTTTCTGTACCAGCTCTAAGTAACTCGTCTCTTTTTAATTTTGCATTCACAAAATTTTCTATTTCGAGATTGACATCATTCTCTGTTGGCCAAATATCTAATTGTGAAGTTGAATTTCTTGGCGTATATTTTAATGATGACTCGTATTCATAATAATTATCAACGGCATCGCTTCCAAAACGGATGAAAAACTTGGCATTAGGATCAACTTGATTGCTATTGATCGTTGTCTGATTGGTTTGATTTTCTGCGTGTACAAACAACTGTAATTTTTTGTAACGACGCATATCAAGGCTTGTATTCTTAAATACACCTCTGGACTCCCCCTTTAGATTAGTAACTTTCAAATAAAGTGAAGATTCGTTTTGTCTTTGTGCACCTGCATTTCCACTTAATACTTGTCGGTCGATTCCTGGAGGCAAAACATATGGAGGTGTGCCAAGCGCATTTTCTTCAAGATTTACACTTCCTACATCAAGGTTAGAATTTATATCAGTTACTACAGGTGTATTACCTTCATTTTGAGAAGGAACAGCAGGGCTTGCAATCAGGTTGCTGTACTTTCTCCAATCTGATCTTACCAAATCAAAAGATCCGAATCGAAGTGTCGAAGTCTGGTCGAAACCTTTCATTAATAACCTCGCAAATCTTACATTATTAAGGACTGATTCGTCTGAGCCTTCAACCACATTAGTACCATCGACACCATCATACTGCGCAACCGGAACTCTGAATAAATACCATTTTACTTTTTTGGATTGTCCGTTTTCGAATTTAACATCGACTTCTTTTACATCTACAATTTTATTTTCTCCCAAAACCAAACTGGAAGGTGCAAGATCAATTGTATACTGGTTGTAATTTTCGGTTTGATCCAGATTATAATCTCTGTTTACATCTTCTGCGTCGGGAGTCTGAGTTGATACCTCCAAAGTATTGGCTGCAGAGTTTCCTTCCGGACCACGGAAATATTTGTAACGTTCTGTCAAAGATGATGCAAGATTTCCCTGGAATTGATCTGACAAATAAAATACAAAGTTATCAGAAGCCGGATCTAGTTCATTGGTAACAGGATTCACAAAATTAACTCCAAATTTCTGCTGCTCCTGAGTTCCGTTAAGTCCATCATATCCTAAATCCTGCTGTGTTCTTTCGTCACCTTCTGTTGAGAAAGCATATAGAATCGGATATTGACTTGGCTGAGTTCCCCAATTTGTAGTAGATGTGTTGGTCGCTGTTGTTGCAGTTGGCAATCCATTTTCGTATTGCAGTTTACCATCTTTTAAGACATCTTCGGAGACATTACCTAACTGAAGCAATAATTTTGGATTACTACCCAATGTATTTCCGTCTGCATGAGGATCCTGCATCCAGAACTCAACATAATCAATATTGGATGTTACAAAGTTGGTCACAGAAATAGGTCTCATAAGTCCAGCCCATCTTTGGGAAACTAACTCGTTGCCTGGATTTACGTTGTATGGCCCTCTCTGTTCCGGATAATAAGTTACATCAAAAGTGTTAAGAAGTGTTTGCTCGCCGGCTACATAATCTCTGTTATTGTAAAGTTCCTTCATCTGAACCCTTCTGGATGCAAAATTGGAAAGTGTCTGTGCATTGATTCCGCTTGGAGCTTTGCCACCAACACCATAAAATCTTGGATCAATCGTATACCAGGATAACAGACCTCTTCCGTAACCACTGTTCAGATTATCATTATTAACTGACTGAGGAAAAACAACATCACCAATATTCTTTTCCGGGCGAGATGCCAGACTCCACATAGAAGCATCTTTCAGAGAAATTTTAGAAGTGGTCTGCTCAAAGTCGTCAATGTAAGATTGATCATTGATTCCTTTGCTTTGTCCCGGAATCAGATAAGCGCCTTCTGCTTTAAAATTAAGGTTAGAAGGTGCTTCTGTATTTACGAACGGAATTTTATCTGTTAATCTTGTCAGGAATGGCAGTTCATTATTATACATCATATTGAAGCCCGCCATTGTATTGCTCACCGCTTCCTGACCGTAGTTCACTTTTTGTGTCAATGGTCTTTCCGAATAGTTGACAACTGTAGCGCCAACTGTCAGATGCTCATTGAATTTTCTCTCCAGATTAAGTCCCCAGAAACTTTTTCTCTGAGTGTTGAAGGTCAATTGATTTTCCAAAGAGATATTAATCGCCTGCCCGGATTGTTTTACTGTTTCATTGATGATTGTGACAGTTCCAAGCATATAATCGACGGTGTAATCTACACCTTCTACAAGCTGAGCTCCGTTTGCCGTAACTTTTACCGAACCTTGCGGAACGTTGATAGCGCCCAAGGAAATCCCCTGACCCTGACTTCCCTTGTAACGACCTTCGATAGTATATCGCTGTTCTTGCGGCAGCTGTGCCTTGAACTTTGTATATAGATCTTTGATAAGATATGGCGACTTATCCTGGTTTGTAAGTATACCATCTAAATAATTGACGAAAGGTTTTGCTTTTGTGAAGATCAATCTTCCATTTTCTGCATCTACTGTAATGCCATTCACAAAATCGAAAATACCATCACCATATTCACCTTTAGAATTCTGCTGTAAATCATTGTTAATATTCAGACGATCCCAATTGAATAGTCGTAATAAATTGGTATCTCCGGCTACGCCGTTAGTATATTGTGCTCCTGGTAAGTAATTAACCTTACCTCCTGAGTTCGGGTCTTTGAAATAGACATTAAGCAAGAAATCCTGCGCCTGAATCTGACTTGTGTTAAGAGAATAAATATTCTTCATCATCAGGTCCCACATTGGAGAACTTGTTTTTACTGCAACGTTGGATTTCAACATTTTTGTAATAAGAACACTATTTTCCTCCGAGAACTCTCCTACTTTATAAACCGTGCTGGAGCCATTCATTGTATAAGAATAAGAAACAGCTAAGAATTGCTGATCATTAAGCCTCTGATTCAAGGATATATAACCTAATTGAGAATTGAATTTGTACTCAGAGCTTGTTAATTTTCTTGCCTTACCATTATAAATATATTGTTCACCATCGTTGTTATATGGTTGGGTGCTTCCCGGGAAAGTGTTTCCATTCAGTACATTTCCTGGGGAGACAGTCGTTCTGTCTGATCCTAAAGTAGAGGAAATTGCATTATATAATCCAAGGTTGGCATTGCTTGGAATAACACCATCCTGCTCTCCCAAATCTCTGATCCCGACGATTGGTTTCTGAGTTTCAAGATTCGCACCACCCTGATCCAGAACCCAAACTTCTAATCTTGTAATATTAATTCTGGAATTAATGAGCGGATAGCTATTAAGCGACTCATCATATTTGTCAAGGAAATAATGTCCAAGGAAATAATGCTGGTTATCTTCGTAGTCTATCGCATTGATTTTGAAAGTGCTCAGGGCACCACCACCTTGTGCAACGATAGTTTTTGCTTCACCCTGTTGTTGTGAAAACACCAAAGTCCCCGTTGTTTTACCCAACTGGAACTCTGTTTTAAGACCAAATAAAGATTGAGATCCCCGGATTAAACTGGTAGAAAGCGGCATACTGATGTTACCTACCTCTACTCTTTTAATGATTTTATCTTCCGGATCCTGCCCTTTTTCATTAAGGCCTTTGGATTGCAGATCTTTCCACGACCCTTTTGCCTGCCAGACCATATTCATACGGTTTTCAAAAGCAAAACCGCTCTGGGTATCATAATTGGCTTTCAGCTGAAGATTTTCTCCAACTTTTCCCGTAATCCCCAACTGGATTCTTTGCTGGATATTGATGGCAAAACTTTTCCTATTCTGAGGAAGAATCAAGGGGTTTTCTATTTTTTGAGATAAAACACCAAGATCAAAAGAGGCAAAACCCTGCGGAATAAGCTCTATTTTGTTGCTGCCGAAAATATTTTCGAACATTTTATTTTTGATCGTGACAGACGGAATCAGCCCTTTCTTTTTGGCATCTGTCTGGTCTCTTCTTTTTCCAAGATCGTTTAAAAGAGATTTTTCTTCGTAATAAGAACGAAGATTATTCTCCATGGTGTAGTTTTTGTATTCTTCAAACGTCATCGCGATTGGCGAACCAACGACTGTGTTCCCAACCTTAGGATACAAATAATACATTCCTGTCCCGATGTCGTAAAAAGCATCATATCGGATAGGATCTGCCAAACTAAAATCTTTTCTGACACTTATCAAACTGTCAGAAGGACTATCTTGGGCAAAAATGTTTGTAAAACCTACAAAAACTAAAAAAAGGAGGGTTAATTTATAAAGGTAAATATTTTTCTTCACTTATATTTTTTTAAGAAATTGATGATAAAATATCATCAAATGTTAAATGTTTTTTAAAATCTCTTTTACTAATTCTTCAATAGAAACTTCCGGATTCTGCTTCAAAACTCTATCCGCAATCTTCTCACTCACTTTCCTGGAAATCCCTAAAACTTCTAAAGCAGATAACGCCTCATTCTTGATTTTATTGTTTGCAAAATTAGAAAGTTTTTCTTCGGAAATACTGAATCCTCCAACCTTATCCCGAAGATCGATGATAATCCGTTCAGCAGTTTTTACACCTATTCCTTTCACCTTTTGGATGAGTCCACTGTTGCCGGAAAGGATTGCATTGGCAGCTTCGGACAGACTCAGCGAAGATAGTAATATTAATGCGGAAACCGGTCCAACACCGTTAACACTTATTAACAGGTTGAACATCTCTTTTTCTTCTTTGCTGAAAAACCCAAAAAGAAGATGCGCATCTTCACGAATGATCTGCTGGATGAAAAGAAAAACCTCAGAATTCAGCTTCAGGTTTTGGGAAGTCTGCAAGCTCAAACTTACATAATATCCGATTCCATTGACCTCGATAACGGCAAAAGTAGGCGTCAGTTCCTGAACAAAACCTCTTAAAGAATAAATCATTAAATCAAAAAATTAGGGTTTTGCGAAGATATAAATTAACTTAAAGATAAAAGCCATCTTAATAGTTAAAATGGCTTTTCTATAATCTTCTTTGAATATTTATATGGATTTACCTATCTTCATCCTAAATTTTGAAGATCAAGAATTTGAAAGATTTTAGTTTGGATCAAATTTTTCAACATGAATTTTTAAATCATTATAAACTATTTCCGCCTCTTTATTTCCTTCTTTTGCCAGCTTTTTAACGTGTTCATAAAAAGCCAATGATTGCCTGTAAAGACTTTCTCCCAAAATCAGTTGCATATCTCTAAAAGTCTGCGACAATTTTTCAAGTTTGATTGTAATGCCTGCCAGCATTTCAAGCTCCTCCGGCGATTTGTCCGGTTTGTTTTTCAGATTATATGCAAATTCATAAATAACTTCCAAACTTTCTTTTATTTTCTGATGTTCCTCCGGAGTCATGCTCCTTATTCCTTTAAGATTTTTCTGAAATTTCTCTTCAAACTCTTTGGTAAACTTATCGTCAAAATTCATAATTGTGTTTTTTATAAGGATAAATTTAGCAAAATATTTCAAAGTATAGATTAACTTAAATAAAAAAGCCATCTTAATAATTTAAAATGGCTTTTATTTATACTAATTGAGATTAATCTACTTTTTCTCTTTCGTCTGCGCATCCAGAACCGCAATCGTGGCAAGATTCACGATTTCATCAACGCTGGATCTCATTTGAAGAACGTGAACCGGCTGATCCAGTCCCATTAAAATTGGACCTATAGTTTGTGCGGCTTTCATCCCACGGATAATTTTATAAGAGAGATTGGCGCTTTCAAGATTTGGGAAAACCAAAACGTTGGCAGGATTGGTTCCTAATTTTGAGAAAGGATAATCTGCAAGGTGATCACTGTTCAAAGCAAAATCCGGCTGGATCTCGCCATCAACCACCATTTTCGGATATTTCTGATGAAGGATTTTCACCGCTTCCGCCACTTTTTTGGAAGAATCTGCTTTGGCTGAGAAATTCTCGTAACCCAACATGGCGATTCTTGGTTCGATTGCGAAAGACTTAACCGTAATCTCGGCCATTTTTGCAATATCAACCAAATCTTCTGCAGAAGGGTTTTTATTAATAGAAGTATCTGCGAAGAACAATGGTTTTTTTTCTGTCAGGATCATCATCATCGCAGCAACTTTGTTCACGCCTTGTTTTTTAGGAATGATTTCCAAAATAGGTTTCAAGATAGATGAATAGCTTTTGGAAAAACCAACAATCAACGCATCTGTATCCCCATGAACCAACATCAGTGGCCCGAAGTAATCACGTTGTCTTACGTATCGTTTTGCTTTGTACTCATTGATTCCTTTTCGGTTTCGAAGATCCCAAAGTGTTTTTCGGTATTTTTTTCGGGTTTCTTTATTTTCATCGTCATTCGGATCGATGATCGGAATATCCAGATCCATCCCGAACTCCTGCATTCTTTCTTTAATCAATCTTCTGCTCCCTAACAAACTTGGAAAGGCAATCCCTTCTTCCTGTAGAATTTGTGCAGCTTTCAGAATATTATACTCTTCACCATTGCCTAATGTTACTCTTTTCGGGTTTGCTTTTGCACGGTTTTGCATCATTCGGACAAGCTTTTCATCTCGTCCCATTCTGTCCAATAACTGATTTTCGTAAGCTTCAAAATCCTCGATTGGTTTTCCGGCAATTCCGCTTTCCATTGCTGCTTTTGCAACAGCGATAGAAACTTTTGTAATCAATCTGTTATCAAACGGTTTCGGGATGAAATATTCTTTTCCAAAACTCATATTGGTTACATTGTAAGCCAGTTTCACCATTTCCGGAACCGGTTCTTTTGCAATTTCTGCCAATGCATAAACTGCTGCCAGCTTCATTGCTTCATTAATTCCTTTTGCCTGAACATCTAATGCGCCTCTAAAAATATATGGGAAACCAAGCACGTTATTCACCTGGTTAGGATAATCACTCCTTCCGGTTGCCATCATTACATCTGGTCTTGTTGCCAATGCGAGATCATAGCTGATTTCCGGATCTGGATTTGCCAAAGCAAAAACAATTGGATTTTCTGCCATTGATAATAACATTTCTGCAGACATTACATTTCCTTTTGACAAACCGATGAAAACATCAGAACCTTTCAGCGCATCTTCTAAAGTATCAATATCGGTTTGGGCAATGAAGTCTAATTTCTCAGGCGTCAGGTTTTCTCTTCTTTGATTGATGACCCCTTTGCTGTCACACATCAGAATATTTTTCGGATCAAGGCCAAGTGAAATATACAATTTTGCACAGGCAACTGCTGCTGCTCCTGCTCCATTGATCACCATTTTCACTTCCCCGATTTTCTTATCGGCAATTTCCAAAGCATTGATCAAAGCGGCTGCAGAAATAATCGCAGTTCCGTGCTGGTCATCGTGCATCAACGGAATATCCAATTCCTCTTTCAGTCTTTGTTCTATATAGAATGCTTCCGGGGCTTTGATATCTTCCAGGTTGATCCCGCCGAATGTTGGCGCAATGGCTTTTACCGTTTCGATGAATTTGTCCGGATCTTTTTCATTGATCTCAATATCAAAAACATTGATGCCTGCAAAGATCTTGAAAAGCAAACCTTTCCCTTCCATCACCGGTTTTGAAGCTTCCGGACCAATGTCACCCAGACCTAGAACGGCTGTTCCGTTGGAGATCACGGCAACAAGATTTCCTTTGGAAGTATATTCGTAAACTTTTTGAGGATCATCGTGGATTGCCATACAAGGCACAGCAACTCCTGGAGAATAAGCTAGCGAAAGATCTCTTTGTGATGAGTGTGGTTTTGAAGGAATGACTTCGATCTTACCCTTTGGTTCCTGACTGTGATAATCTAAAGCGGCCTTATCGAAAGCGATCTGATCTCTTGAATTTTTTGACATTTTTAATTTCTTTTGAGTGGACCATTCTTGGTTAAAATTTGATCCACAGGTTTTTATTATGACTTTGCTGCGTAAGGGCGGAGGGCATTGTTGGAGCTCTTTTTTGTTTTTGTTGCAAGCGTTCTTCTAGAGCCTCAGGATGACAAAAACAAAAAAAGCGACTGCCCGTAGACCGGCCCGCTTGTCTCGTCTGGATCTTTGCAAAGATCTTGACGAGACAAAGGACACGCCCAAATATCTGTGCAAAGTTAAAGTTTTGGAATGATATAGTCACGATGATAATTCACCAGACTTTCTATCGGTTTCTGAACAACGGTGCCTATTTTGAAATGAAAATCCGAAGCGGCTGCCCGAAGAATGTCCTCGAAAAAGTAAGCGATTGAGCCAATAAAATTGACTTCGCTTTCCCGGCATTCTTCGTATGGCATCACCTGAAACTCAAGGAAATTCTTGAGTTCTTTGTAAATAAAATTCTGAAAATAAGGATGCGTTTTCCTGTCAACAATGAAGCGTGTAAAATCTGCCATATAAGCATTCGCTCTTGGATTGTGATACATATTTTTGAGAAGATCATCAATATTTAACTGATAAATCTCAGTAAACTGCTGGTGAAGATCCGGCGGTAATTTTTTCATAAAATAATGACGAACGAGTTGCTTTCCCAGCGCGCTTCCACTGCCTTCGTCTCCTATCAGAAAACCTAAGGACGGTAATTCTGTTTTTACATTTTCGCCATCGAAATAGCAGGCATTGGAACCTGTTCCAAGAATACATACGATTGCCGGAACACCTCTGTAAGCGGCATATGCAGCTGCTAAAAGATCTTCTTTGACACTAATCTGTGCATTAGGGAAAACTTTCTGTATTTCTCTTTCTACAATCAATCTGTTTTCGGGCGTTCCGCAGCCGGAGCCGTAAAAAAATATGTTTTCTATGTAGTCGTGGAACTTGGTGAGTGCCTGATTATTTTCTAATTCGGGCGCAATTAATTCGGATTTTATAATATTAGGATTGAAACCGATCGTCTCGGTCTTGAGTACTTCTGTACCATCATTTTCCAGGATAACCCAGTCACATTTGGTAGATCCTCCATCAACAATAGCAATCATATATTAGGTTTTTAAAATGCTAATGTAATATTTTTTGGGAAGATTCTGTGTGATGTCTGTTTATTTAGGATCTTCTATCAGCCAATCCTGAATCTCGTCTTCGAGATAGGATGTCTGTAATTTGATTGCATTGATGAAATCATCAGGAATGCTTTCTGCAGTCTCGCTGCTTTCCATATCCCAAAGTTCATCGGACATCAATTCATATTCTGAATAGATTCTTTTGAACCTGGAGCTACTTTTTTCCAACTCCTCAATTTTGTCCTGTTGAGGCAGAAATTTTCTGTAAGGTCTGTTAGAATTTTTCATTTTTGTAATTATTATTTTGTGAGTGTGGTGTCTTGACAAGTGATGAAAAAATGTCCCGGCTGAATTTCTAGAGCCAGGATTCCAATATAACATCGATCAGCATTAATGTTTTCACAATTATTTAACAAAAAATCAATTGATAATTCAATCAAATCGCATAAACCATTAACACTTAATAAAAGTAAAAATATTTTTGATACAAAAAAATTATTTAACAATTATTTTAAAACATTTAACAATTCGTATAAATTTGCAAACGAAATGAAACAATTACTAGTTCGTCATAAACAAATCATACTCTTCATCGTCGCTGGTGGATTAAGCGCTATTGTAGAAATCGGGAGCTTCAAAATGCTGAGCGTTTACCTTCCAAGAATTTTTGCGAGTGAGTATAATCTGTATGGAATCAAATATCCGTTTAGCAATATCTTATCTACAAGCTGCGGCATTATCACCAATTATTTCCTCAGCATCTGGTTTGTTTTTGAAAGAGGGAAACATTCCAAGAGAAAAGAATTTGCTTATTTCATTTCTGTTTCTGTGGTTTCCACATTTATTAGTTTGTTTTTGTTTCAAATTCTTTATCATTTTGTTTTCAAAGATGCGATTGATCTCGGTATTTATGTGTTGTCTCAGGAAATGACAAGTAAGATCACGTCTATCGTTATTGTATCACTACTCAACTATTCTATAAAGAAAAAAGTGATATTTAACGGATAAAAAAACTTATTTTTGAACTAAATAGAATATTAATGAAGGTTTTGTTGGTTTATGCCTGGCGATTTTGGATGGTGATTTTGGCAACCATTCTCACACTTATATTTTTTCTTCCCGTGTATCTTTTATCAATCCGTAAGGAAGGTTATAAAGCCTGCTATTTCTTCATCCGTCTTTGGGCGATGGGAATTTTCTATGGAACTGGCTTCCGATACAGGATCATCAATAAAACGGATAAGAAAATTGACAAGAATCAGGCTTACGTCATTATTTCTAACCATACTTCTTTAATGGATGTGATGCTGCCTTGCATACTATTTCCAAATCATCCACTTTGCTATGTCGGAAAAAAAGAACTGGAAAAAATTCCGGTCTTCGGGAGCGTTTACAGACGTGTTTGCGTAATGGTGGATAGAAAAAGTGCGAGAAGCCGCGCCGATGTTTACAGAAGATGTGCAGAACGGATGAAAGACGGACAAAGTGTTGTTATCTTCCCCGAAGGCGGCGTTCCCGATGATACCAATGTTATTTTGGACGATTTTAAAGATGGTGCTTTCATCCTATCCACAAAGCATCAATTCCCGATCGCCGTTTATACTTTCAAGGGTCTTAAAGAAATGTTTCCTTTCGATAATAAAAAAGGATATCCCGGGCGCGTTGACATTTTTTTCAACGATATCCTGATGCCAGATTCTCCACTGAAAGAATTAAAAGACAAAGCGCACGAAGAAATAAGATTGTCTCTTTTGGAGAAATTAAAATAATTATTCTACTAATAAGACTTTTTACTTACATTTGCTATTATATATTAACCTTAAATTAACAATCAATTAATAATGGAATCACAAAAAACAAATTGGGCACAGTTTATCCCGCTTGTAACCGTTTTTTTCTTCTGGGGATTTGTCGCTGCGAGTAACGACATCTTAATTCCGGTTTTCAAAAAAGCATTCGATTTGACTCAAGGTCAAAGTCAGCTTGTATCTGTAGCATTTTATATTGCCTATACAGTTGGTTCAATCATTTATATGTTGATTTCATTAGCGATTGGAAAAGATTTAGTCAATAAAATCGGTTATAAAAACGGATTGGCATTAGGGCTTGCTATTTCGGCTTTAGGAACATTATTGTTCTATCCGGCTGCCAATCTTCATTCATTTCCATTGATGCTTTCAGGGTTGTTTACAGTGGCATTGGGTTTTTCTTTGCAGCAGACTGTTGCTAATCCGTTGGCCATTGCTTTGGGACCTATTACAACAGGATCGCAGCGTTTGACGCTTGCTGGAGGAATCAACAATCTTGGAACTACAATTGGTCCATTGATCGTCAGTTTTGCAATATTCGGTTCAGCAGCTTCTGAAAATACAGAAATGAGCATCGAGAGCGTTAAAATTCCTTATTTGGTTTTGGGTGTTGCATTTTTAGCTGTAGCCATTTTGCTTAAATTATCGTCGTTACCGGAACATCCTGCAACGATTGAAGAAACTGTAAAAGAAGACGGAAATGTGAAAACTTCTGCTTTGAAATATCCTCAATTGTTGTTGGGGATGCTTGCAATTTTCATCTACGTTGGCGTGGAAGTTTCTACTGCGAGTAATCTGCCTGCTTATATGGAAACTATAGTGAATTCACAAACCGGTGTTTTATATACTTTACAGGAAATCTCTCCATACATCTCTCTCTATTGGGCGAGTTTGATGATCGGTCGTTGGACAGGAGCTGTAGAAGCTTTTACAGATAATATGAGCCTGCAAAAAATATTGCGTTTTATTGCTCCCTATTTAGCCTTTGCTATTTTCTTAATGGTCAATGCCATTGCAAAACATGACTTATCTCCGTTTTACGTTTACGGACTTATAATTTTAGTACTAATCGGTGCTGATATGGCAAGCAAAGGAAATCCTGCCAGAATGTTATTAATATTCTCTGCCCTTGGAATTATTGCTTTAACTATTGGGATGTTTACGGATGGAATCGTTAGTATCTATGCTTTCACAAGTGTTGGATTATTCTGCAGTACGCTTTGGCCGTGTATCTTCACTTTGGCTGTAAGTGGTCTTGGAAAACATACCAGCCAGGGAAGCAGCTTCCTGATCATGATGATTATGGGAGGTGGAATCGTAAGCTGGCTACAAGGTGTTGTTTCTGAAAGTATAGGAATCCAACATAGCTATGTTGTTGGGATCTTGTGTTTTGCCTATCTGGCATTTTATGCTTGGAAAGTGAGTGGAATTTTAAAAAATCAGGGAATCAATTTTGATAAGAAAGTATCCGGTGGACACTAAAAAAAATATTTTTATTAGAAATAAATTTTGGGCAATCGTTTTGGTTGCCCAATTTTCGTTTTTCTATATCTTGTCGAAAATAGATTTTGCAATTAACCTCTTCTCACATCTGTTTGAATGGAAAAAGAATTTTCACATCTTACTATTTTCGAAGTTTGCATTTTCTGCCGGAGATGTTATTTATACGTTTGTTTTACTTTATTTGGTGTATATAACCATTAATTTGATAAGAAAGAAAAAGAGCATAAGTTTGAAACGTTTACTTATTTTCATCAACCTGTCTTATTTTGTTTATCAATGTCTTTGGGGAATGCTTTATTTTCAAACACCGATTATTGAGAAACTTGCTAAAAAAGATATTACGGAAGAAAATCTGAAAAAATTGACTATAAAATATCTTAAACTTTGCAAAGAAACCAGAGAGAAAGTTTCTGAAGACCATAAAGGTATTTTCGTGGTTAAAGATCTTCAAAAAGTAGAAAAAGAAATTTTAGCACAGCAAAAGAACTTATCGACTCAGATCACCTCAAAAAGACCCATTGAAATCTTGTCAGTAAAGCCAAGCCTGTATAATCATTTGATGAATTACACAGGTATTTTAGGCTATTATAATCCGTTTACTGCAGAATCGCAATACAATCCAAATCTCCCGTCCACGCAGCTTCCTTTTACGCTGGCCCACGAAATGTCACATCAACTTGGATTTGCCAGGGAACAGGAAGCCAGCTTTATCGCTTACCTATGTTCTAAAAACTCTAACGATCAGGATTTGAAATACAGTTATCAACTGTATGTTCTTAAAAGTCTTTTGAGAAACTTATCTGTGAAAAACAAATCTTTTGCAAAAGGGATTCTATCGCAATATTCTGAAAAAATGAAAAGAGACAGGATCAACGAAATTGAGTTTTTCAAAAAAAATGAAGGTTTGGTAAGTGATGTTTTTGGATTTACAAATGACCTTTTTTTAAAATCAAATCAGCAGGACGGCAGTATTACTTATTCTTATTTCATCATCTTACTTGTCCGCTGTGAGGCATAAAAAAGAATCGTACACGAGGTACGATTCTAAAAACACAAATGATGAAAAAAAATTTATTGCCCCTGAGTGATTGTCTCAAAAGCCCCGTAAAAGTACAACATTTTAACATAACCTCCAAATATATTTAAACATTAATTTGAATTATTTTAAAAATACTTAGTAATCAAAAAGTTATAAACTTTAATTAAGATAATCACTGTCTCATAAATAGACAATTCAAATTAGCTCAAAAATAAAAACTCTCTTCTTAATTAAGAAGAGAGTTTTATGTAGCGAAGACGGGAATTGAACCCGTGACCTCAGGGTTATGAATCCTGCGCTCTAACCAACTGAGCTACCTCGCCATTTTGGTGGTGCAAATATAAGGATATTTTGGATTTCCACAAATTTTAATTCAATTTTAAATAGTCAATTACATCACCTACATGATTTGGTTTGCTGATGATGGTATTATTGGCATCCAAAATAAAATATGTTGGCGTTGCAACAACGTTATAAGTGTCTCCATAGGAACTATACCAGCCCTTTCCTTCGGAATCATTGATCCAAGGATAGATGTTGGCTTTGTTTTTAAAATCATCCAAATTACTATCCAATGAAAAACCTACGATCTCAATATTCTGAGCTTTCAGCTTATCATATTTTTCCAAAAGTTTCGGCAATTCGGCTTCACAATGTGAGCAGGTAGATGACCAAAATACCACAATTTTCTTAGATGCTTTGATATCATACAGCGATTTAGCTTTCGTATGAACTGGATTTACAAAAACCGTATTAGGTAATTTCGCCCCTATCTCTGTATTTTTATTCGCTTTTATAGTAGAGGCCAGTCTGTCATTAATAGTACATTTAAGATTATTAGCCTCCGTAAGGTATTTATCTTTAAGCTTGTCCATACTATAAGTGCTGAATATCTCAATAAGTTCGGACATAATTGTCTGTCCTCTTGGTGTTTCTACATTTACAGCGTCCAGCAATTTGTCAACATTGCCTTCCACATTTGATTTAGAAACGTTTAAAAAATTGATAAGTGCGGGTTTCAGAATTGTAGAAGTCTCCAGATACTCGCCAGATTTTGAAAAGAAATCAATAAAATCCTGACTCGTAAGTTCTGCCGATTTTTCCTGTTGTGAGAATTTCTGATTTTTCTGATAAAAATTCAAAAACGGATGGATATCATATGCTGTTTGATCTTTTTTAGAAAGAAGATTGATCTCACTATCCAAAGATTTATAAAACGCATCAGAAGGCGTATAATAATCCTTAATCTGAATAAGTGCAGGAAGTATCAATTCTTGTTTTTTCTGAAGTTCTACTTCATTACTGAAAAGCTTATTAGTCTGATCCTCGAAAACGACATTGGAAATTTTGTATTTACTATCCAAATCAACTTTAAGATTGATGTCCTTATTTTCAGAAACCATATTCACAGAAGAATTTGCTTTTTTAAAAAAAGCCCTCATCATACCTATGTATTGCTTATCAACTTTAAAATAAGCCACATTATTTGATATTTTCGCTTTGGAGTATAGAATCTCCTTGGATCCATTGAATCCATAAAGATAAATTTCTGAATCTGATAAATAAGCCGGAATTGAGACCTTTACACTGAATTGTGCAGATATATAAGCAGACAAAAGAACACTGCTTGTTATCAATAATTTTTTCATAAGGTAAAAATAAAAAAAACCCACTATAAAAGTGAGTTTTAGTATTAAAAATATATAATTTATTCTAATATTCTTTGTTTTTGTTTCATTGCAAAAAATACAATTAAAATAATCGCCAAAAGAAACAAAATAAAGGTGTAAGCATCTATAGGAGAAGCTGGGTAACCTCCGATATCTCCAGATTCAGGATTTTCTGGTGGTGGTGGTACTGATTGGGCAAAACTTAAAATACTTATTAATAAAAACAATAAGCTGTAAGTTTTCTTTGATAACATATTCATCATAACTTGTGTGTTTTAGTTTATAATTTTTTTGATTACAACTTCTCCTTTTTCAGAAATTGCCTTCACAAGGAAAACACTTTTTGCCTGATAGTTAAGAGGAATTGAATAATCTGAGCTTGTGGATATTTGTGTTTTTGAATTTAGAAGTTGTCCAGCAGCAGAATAAATCTCAACTGTAGCGTTCTTCCAGTTTTTAGCAAATCTTACGACCCATTCAGAATTTTTCTTTGCAATGACAGTTTGAGAATTGCTTGTAATATCAGTCCCTAAAGTCCCGCCTTCCGGCAATTCATAGTACAATCCTAAAGAAGATTGGCTACCACTCATGGAAAGACCTTCTCCGTCTACGATTTTAATAAACTGACCTTCGTTATTTTTGAAATAGAAACTATCACCACTGGAAAGACCGTCTGTAACTCTTTCTCCTTTTTCATATACTTCAAATTTCAACTGATAAGGTTGTTCTGCATAATCAATGTAAAGAGGGATTTGTTTTGATTTAAAACCTAGCTCATTTGCTTCATTAATATATAGCTTATCAGTATAATTGGAATCTTCACCACCTTCTGATTTCTCTTCTTTGGTAAATATTTTTTTATCAGATGAGTAAGCCTGCATCAATGCAGTAGATGGATTGTATCCTGTAACTGCTGATGGGGAAATAGCATAATAAGTTCTGTCTAATTCAGTACCATCAAGATCATACATCACAACAGCCACTTGCTTTACAATTTTATCTGCAGGTATTCCGCCACCTTCGTCGTCAGAAGTATTCTTAGCAGCAGTTACAGAATAATCAGTTGAAGTACTACGAACAGTTGATTTGAATCTTCTTGTCTTGGTTAAGTTTAATGTCTGTGCTGTATTGTTACTCAATTTCACCATAAACTCCCCCATTGGCTTTATGATCAATTTACTGATGTCACCACCTTGGAAAACTCCTCCTGATGTAGTCGCTACAATAGGCGTACCGTATGTTGTACCAGAAAAAGTATTAGTAATAAAACTTGTTCCATAATAAGCAACACCTACAAGATTTGATATAGAGTTACCGTCACTCAAATTTCCAGCTTCAGATGTAGCTATAAAACTTAAGTCCAAATTTGTAAGAAACGGATTGGCAAGCTGATATAAATTCAATGCATAATCCGAAGCCCAGGTTGGGGTTTTTGATCTAAATGGATCATCTAAATAAGTGTTATATTTTTCTCCATAATAATTAGAAGAACTACCATTATATCCAAAACTTCCTGCATAAGCACCAGATAAAGAAATCTGTACATTACTTGTGGTCATATCAGAAACCGGTATCCCTGTAAAGGTTTTCTTATCACTATTAGGAACCCAAAAGAAAGTTCCGTCTGCTTTTCTTCTAGGGACAATATAATATGTCAATGGAGTTCCGATAACATCGGTATCTGCTCCACCAACGATCTGATCAAAACGAGCTCTCTCGTTATTCCACTTAAAAATAGAACTTGGACTAAATCTTCCTGAAGTTGTATTTCCTCCATTGGTAAGATTGATATTACCATTTCCGAAAACATTTTTAAGATCTGCGTAAGTAAAATTATAAAAAGGTATACCTGTTTGCTGTCTGCCCGTAGTTCCGTTCAGATAATCAGCAGTGTATTCCTTATTAACTTTACCAGATATATTAGCTTGTGTAATACCTGTTACATATAACTGCCCATAATCTGTGGTTGAAGCTAATTTTAGAGTGAAATTTGCGGTGTTTGCAAGGGTAACTACGTCCGTAGATGTACCATTTACCATTACATTTCCAGAGTTGTTAACAACTGCCGTTCCTGCCGTCTGAAAGCCGCCACCATTATAGAATAATGTTTGTGATTGGATCGTTACTAGTGCGGAATTTCCTACATAGGTAAGTACTTGAGAGGAGGCCAAACTATAAAATAGGATTGATTTTATAGTAATAAATTTTTTAATCATCGGTTTCATAATATTTGTGTGTTTATCCTGCAAAGATATTAAAATTTTAAATAACCAAAAACATTATCTGATTAATTAAAGATTTTATAATATTGATTCTATCTTAACATGCTGATTATTTTCAATATCAAACATATAATCTTCTAGGATTTTTTCTGTAGTTCCTCTTAGACCTCTAGCGCCAAGGCCTTTATTCATAGTATCTTCAACAATTTCTTCAATGGCATTGTCAGAAAATTCGAGCGTCACATTATCCATTTTAAAAAGTTCGGTAAATTGATTGACAATAGAATTTTTTGGTTCCTTCATAATTCTTACAAGCACCTCTTTTGTTAATTTTTCGAGATAAGTGATAATAGGAAAACGGCCTAACAGCTCAGGAATCAATCCAAAACTCTTCAAATCGATCGCATTGATCTGACTAAGGATGTAATCTTCATCCTCCGTTTTATTCAGTTTATCTTTAGAAAAACCTATGGCCTGCTTGTTAAGTCTTCTTTCAATGATTTCATTCATCCCGTCAAAAGCTCCTCCTGCAATGAAAAGAATATTCTGTGTATTGACCTGGATATATTTTTGATCCGGATGTTTGCGTCCTCCCTGCGGCGGAACATTCACGATGCTTCCTTCCAAAAGCTTCAGCAAACCCTGCTGCACACCTTCTCCGGAAACATCTCTTGTAATACTTGGATTATCGGATTTTCTGGCGATTTTATCAATCTCATCAATAAAAACGATTCCTTTTTCCGCTTTTTCTACATCATAATCTGCAACCATCAGAAGTCTGGAAAGGATACTTTCTACATCTTCTCCAACATATCCTGCTTCAGTAAGAATTGTAGCATCAACGATACAGAAAGGGACATTCAGCTGCTTTGCAATTGTTTTTGCGAGCAGGGTTTTTCCCGTTCCTGTTTCTCCAATCATTATAATATTGGATTTCTCGATTTCTACTTCCCGGTTTTCATCCTGAGCGTGCAGTATTCTTTTGTAATGATTGTAAACCGCAATAGACAATTGTTTTTTTGCCTGATCTTGCCCAATAACATATTCGTCAAGAAAAGCCTTGATTTCTCTTGGTTTTTTAAGCTCATCCAGAGATGAAGCCATAGAGTTTTCCGGATTTGTAGTTGCGCTGTCTTTTACGATGGCGTGAGCTTGTTCTATACAGTTTTCGCATATAAAGCCATTTTGACCGGAAATAAGAATTTGTACTTCACTCTTTTTTCTCCCGCAAAATGAACATTGATTTGGATTCATAAATATCTCGAATTCTATTAATTAAAAAAAAGAAGTCTGAAACTTCTTTTTATGCATTTACTATGGACTGCTGAATTTCTTTATATTCTTCAGGGCTGAATATCAACCTGACATTTTTAAAATTAAGATCCTCTATATTATTTAGTGGAATAAGATGAATGTGTGCGTGAGGCACTTCCAGTCCAACTACAGCAACACCTACCCTTTTACAAGGAATAGCTTTCTTGATTTGTTTTGCAATATCTTGGGTGAATGCCCAGAGATCTTTGTAATCATCAGAGTCAAGATCAAAAATAAGATCTGTTTCTTTTTTGGGAACGACCAATGTGTGGCCTTTTACCAGCGGCATTGCATCCAGAAAAGCAATATGCTTATCATCTTCTGCAATTTTGTAGCTTTCGATTTCTCCGCTTATGATTTTAGAAAAAATACTGCTCATAATTTTAAATTTGATTTAATAAAAATTCAGCAATTATTAAACCATCGATGGCTGTTTTTTTATAATGAAATTTCCAAAACTTCAAAAGAAAGTTTGTTGCCATTTGGCAATACGATATCTGCAGTTTCTCCAACAACTTTACCTAAAAGTCCTTTCGCAATCGGTGTGTTTACAGAGATTTTTCCGGATTTTATATCACTTTCATTATCTGGTACCAAAGTGAATTTTTGCTCACCTTTTGTCACATTATTCTTCAGCCTTACAGTTGTAAGGATTGATACTTTGCTGAGATCCAATTGAGTAACATCAATTATTTTTGAAGTAGAAACAATATCCTTCAGCTTAGAAATTCTCATTTCCAGCATACCCTGTGCTTCTTTGGCAGCATCATATTCTGCATTCTCGGACAGATCGCCTTTGTCTCTTGCTTCGGCAATTTGCTGTGTTATTTTTGGTCTTTCTATGGTTTCAAGTTGTTCCAGCTCAGACTTCATTTTGTCCAAACCTTCTTTGGTTACGTAGTTCATAACAATAAAATTTATCGTTTGTATAAAAAAATAATCCGACCTTTGCCGGATACTATTTTGCCTCGAATTGAGTTTACAAATATATAATTTATTTTGAAATGAAAATTAAAAAAATCATATCCATTTTCACATTATTACTGACTTTCAGTTTATTAACTTTCAATAGCTCTTGCAGCGAACGTAACGAAACTGTCAGCTGTTTTCCCAATTCAACCGTTTCTGTACAGCTTAATCTTACATTGCCTTCATATTATAAATTACAAAATGTTGGCGGCTGGGTGTATGTAAATGAAGTTGGAGCCGGAACAAGAGGACTTATTGTTGTCCGTATAAGCAGCGGATTCAAAGTTTATGACAGAAACGCGCCACACATATGTCCTGATACAGATACTACTCTTGAGGTCCGAAATGACACTTCCGTTTATTGCCCAAAAGACAAGGCAGAATGGATCCTTATCACGGGACAGCCAACCAGCGTTGCAAAAATAGCACCTAAAACTTACGGGTACAGTTTTGATTCTAATTCCAATATTCTATCTATCTACAATTAATTTTTTATTTGATTTCAAATTTTAATTTCAATTAATCTTATATGAAAGTCGTACTCCAGCGTGTTTCCGAAGCGAGTGTAAAAGTTGACAATCAGATTGTCGGGGAAATCGGGGAAGGTTTAATGCTGTTAATCGGCGTTGATGAAGAAGATGAAAAAACAGATGCAGACTGGCTTGTGAAAAAAGTGATCAACATTCGGGTATTTTCTGATGAAGCCGGAAAAATGAATCAATCTGTAAAAGAAATCAACGGCGAGATCCTTTGCATCAGCCAGTTCACCTTGATTTCGGATTACAAAAAAGGCAATCGCCCATCATATATCAAGGCGGCAAAACCGGAAAAAGCCATTCCATTATTCCAATACTTCAAAGAAGAACTGAAAAAATCCGGACTGAAAATAGAAAGCGGAATTTTCGGGCAGATATGCAAGTTTCATTGATTAATGACGGACCTGTGACTCTGGTTTTTGATAGTAAGACAAAACAATAAAGGAGCAAAATATGCCCCCTCTAATTAATCTACTTCGTATTCTAATTTTATCGTAATACTCGCTTCTTTTTCTTTGGAAGTCGTATTGTAAGTTCCACCGTAGGAATAATCTTCGTTGGAGTTCGGAGCTGTAATCTGGATCACGCCCATTGTTGCTTTTTTCAGATTCCCAAGGTCGCTTCCTGCATTTTCAGCAATTTTTCCTGCGCGCTCTTTTGCGTCTTTTGTAGCATCAGCAATCATTTCCTGCTTCACTTCGGATAGTTTTGTATAGAAATATTGTGGCGAAGATGAGGTGAACTCAATCCCGCGATTGATGATTTCTGTAATATTTCTGGAGATATTTTCAATCTTTGTTACTTCTTTGGATTTGATGGAAACACTCTGAGTGAGATTATAACCAGCAAATTCTCCCTGCTGATAAGTTCCGCTTGCATCAGTAAAACTTCTGAATTGTTTCTGAATATCAACTGCCGAAAAAACCATTTCATTTTCTTTAATGCCTTTCGATTTCAGATAATCGGAGATTACTTTTCTGTCAACAGCCAAAGCATCATAAGCCGTTTTGAGCTCAAAACTATTTTTGGAAAAACTGCCCGACCAAGTGATAAGATCAGAAGTAAACTTTTTGGATCCAAGTCCTGTTACAGAAATTGTATTTTCGGATTTGTTTCTGTTTTTTATGGCACTTCCTAACAAAGCTGACGCAATAATAAAACCTAATGCAGCAATTCCAACTGCAATGTATGTTCTCATAAAATTTTGTATTTGAACCTTTTGCATCAAATGTAATACCAGATTTTAAGATTTCATTAACATTTTAATATAAAATTATCCGAGAATCTCAGAATGACATACTAAATGATTTTTAGTTATTTCCTCGCAGTCTTAGGCTTTCGAAGACCTCAACGATACCCAGCAAACTTAGAAATATTATTCTCGCAATGTCAATCTAATCGGATTTGAGATATCAACGCTGTCAGTCTGAGATTCTCGAAGACTTATTTTATTTCCTTCTCAAATTCCAGACTTACACCTTTCATTTCGCCTTTCATCGGTGGAATAGTTTTGGTTAATTTGATTTTTATGAATGTAATCTGAGGAAACTGACTTTCAATTTTATTAATGATTCGTCCAATGACGTGTTCCAAAAGTTGAGACCGGATTGCCATTTCCTGATGTATGATTTCATTGATTTCATCGTAATTAATTGTGTCATTAAGATCATCAGATTGTGAAGCTTTCTCGAGATCTGCATGAACTTCCAGAATCACAACATAATGATTCCCGATAATGGCTTCTTCCGGCAAAACACCGTGATAAGCATAGATTTTTATGTCTTCGAGGATTATTTTTGATTTCATTTGCTAAAAGTAAAAAATTTCTGAACACAAAGTTCACAAAGCTTTTTCTATTTTATTGAAAATATTTTAAGGTTCACAAAGGTGCTTCGCTTAGAAAAGAAATGAATCTTAACACACAGTTTGTCATTCTGAAAGAATCTCAACAGCAGTTTATATTCTTCCAGAATGACAATTTCCTGTGCAGCTGCAATAGGGATATTAGTGGAAATCCTTTTTTGTGGTTTTGATAAAGTTTAACTAAGTTGGAAAAAGTCTTTCACAAAAAAAGATTACAATCCTTCGACAGGCTCAGGATAAACTCTTAGCCCGACCCGAGCGGCTGCTGATAATTGGCGAGGGATTGCCCAATTTTTTTATTATTAAATTCTATCTTACAAACTTTGTCAAAGATTTGAACTTTGACAAAGAAAAACCTCATCGGTTAAGACAAGGTTTATAATTTTATTTGATGCTTTTGGAAAGTTCAAGCATTGCTTCAATAGGTTTCAATGCTTTCAAGCGAATATCTTCATCCATTTTGATCTCCGGTAGTTCGTATTTCATACAGAGATAAAGTTTTTCCAGGGTATTTCGTTTCATATAAAAACACTCGGAGCAGTTGCAGCTTTCGTCAAAAACAAGAGCCGGAATCAGTTCTTTATGCGGTGCTCGTTTTCTCATTTCGTGAAGAATCCCTTCCTCTGTTGCGATGATAAATTGTTGACAATCATCCTGTTCTACATAATTAAGAAGTGCAGAAGTTGATCCGATGAAATGCGCCAATTCCAAAACCGGTGATTCGCTTTCCGGATGTGCAATGAGTTTTGCATTTGGGTGATCTGCTAGTTGTTTGGCGATACGTTCCATAGAAAACGCCTCGTGTACGATGCAGCTCCCGTCCCAAAGAATCATATCACGGCCTGTTTTCTTACTGAGATAACGCCCAAGATTCTTGTCCGGAGCGAAGATAATCGGTCGGTCTTTTGGCAAAGCTTCTATAATTTGCTCAGCGTTGGAACTCGTTACAATGATGTCTGAAGCCGCTTTAGTTTCTGCATTACAGTTGATGTATGTTGCAACCAGTGCATTTGGATATTGCTCACGCATTTTGTTGAGGCCTTCTGCGGAACATCCGTCTGCTAAAGAACAACCAGCCAAAGTATCCGGAAGAACAACTTTTTTGGTTGGATTAAGGATCTTCGCTGCTTCTGCCATAAAGTGAACGCCGCAAAATGCAATCATATCGGCATCGGTTTCCTTGGCTTGTCTCGCCAATTGCAAAGAATCTCCAAGAAAATCGGCAATATCCTGAATAGGTCCCGGCTGATAATAATGCGCCAGAATAACGGCATTTTTTTCTTTTTTAAGATCCAAAATTGCTTTTACCAAATCGTCGCCGGTTGGGATCGCAAATTCTTTAAGATCCAGAAAACCTTTGACAGGCATATTATTTATAGCAGTGTCTAATGTATTTTTCATCTGTTTAATTCTAATTAAAGATCATCAGCTAAAAGCAAATAGCTAATTGCCAGCAGCTAAATTAATCGTTTATAAAGTTATTAATTATTTTCTCGACTTCCGCTTTTGCCTTGTCAAGATCTGTATTGATGATGATTTTATCAAAATGATTCTGATAGGTCATTTCTTCTTCGGCTTTTTCAACACGTGTCTTAATTGTTTCTGCGCAGTCGGTATTTCTTTTGATCAATCTCTGTTCCAACTCTGCAATACTTGGCGGCATTACGAAAATCGATAACGCTTTGTCTCCAAAGATCTCTTTCAGTTTGATTCCGCCTTTTACATCAACATCGAAGATGACAACTTTGCCCTGGTTCCAGATTCTTTCGACCTCGGATTTAAGCGTTCCATAGTATTTGTCGGTGTAAACTTCTTCGAATTCCACAAATTCATCCTTGGAAATTTTGGTTCTGAATTCTTCAGGCGTCAGGAAATAATAATCGTCGGCATGTTTTTCATCACCTCGCGGCTGTCTTGTGGTGGCAGAAATAGAGAAACTGAGTTCCGGCACAACAGACAAACCGTGTTTTACCAAGGTTGTTTTTCCACTTCCGGAAGGTGCTGAGAATATGATAACTTTCTCCTTTTTCATTACAAAACGTTCAGCGTTTGTTCTTTGATTTTCTCCAGATCATCTTTCATTTCCACTACCAATTTCTGTATTTCAGAATGGTTGGCTTTCGATCCTAAAGTGTTAATTTCTCGTCCCATTTCCTGAGCGATAAAACCTAGTTTTTTCCCGTTGAAATCTTCGTTTCTCATGACTTCCAGATAATATTTGATGTGTTGTGAAAGTCTTACTTTTTCTTCAGAAATGTCAAGCTTTTCCACAAAATATACCATCTCCTGATAATATCTTGTTTCGTCAATATTTTCGAAATTCTTAAGCGCAGACTGATAACGGTCTTTGATAGGCTGAATTCTTTCTTCTTCATATTGAGCAACCTGATTCAGATTATTCTCAATATTCTGAACGATTTTTTCGATTTCTTCAGCCAGATTATTACCTTCTGTCTGGCGGAATTCTATGAATTTAGAAACGGAATCCTGAACAACTTCGAGAAGTGATTTCCATTCGTTTTCATCAAGATCAGAGTTTTTTGTTGATAAAACATCCGGCATTCTAACAGCCATTTTCAGATATTCAAATTCAGGTGCATCAGAAGCAACAGCTCTTAGCTGATCCATGTAGTTTTTAACGATATCTTCGTTGATCTTCACATCATTGCTGACTTCCAGACTTTCACAATTGATGTAGCAGTCTACTTTTCCACGAAGAATTTTATCGTTGAGAAGTTTCCTGATTTCGAATTCTTTTTCTTTATATCTAAGTGGTGTTTTGACATTCAGATCAAAGTTTTTGCTGTTCAGCGACTTGATGTCCACCGTTATTTTGGTGCCTTCATAAACAGTTTCGGCTCTGCCGAAACCTGTCATAGATAATATCATATTCAATATTTATAAGACTACAAATATAAGGTTTATATCTATTTGTAATAAAGGTTCAATTTTAACAATTTAGTCTTTAAAATTCTTGCCATTAGAAATTTGAAAATTGTATTTTTGCAATCTATGAAAAGATGGTATCTCTACCCTTTTTCCCTAGGTTATCATCTCGGCACTTCTATCAGAAACCGAATGTTTGATTGGGGATTATTTTCTTCTTCGAAATTCAAAACACCTATAATAGGTGTCGGAAACCTGTCTGTTGGCGGCAGCGGAAAATCGCCTATGGTAATGTATCTGGCAGAATATCTCTCCAAATATTACAGAACAGGCGTGCTTTCCCGTGGATATGGAAGAATTACAAAAGGATACGGCATTGTGAATTACGACAGCAATTATAAATTGGTTGGTGATGAACCAATGCAACTGTTTGAGCGTTTTCGTAATCGCTTCGTGATTGGTGTTTGCGAAGACCGCGTTTACGGAGCTAAAAAAATCATTTCTGATATGGATCTGGAAGTTCTTCTTTTGGATGACAGCTTTCAGCATCGTGCAATACAACCGGGAATGAATCTACTTTTGACAGATTATAATGATCCTTATTTCAAAGATTTCATCCTTCCAGCAGGTGATCTTCGCGAAAGCCGAAACGGAATGAGCCGTGCCAACATCATAATGGTTACCAAATGTCCGGATGATCTTACCGAAGAGAAAAAACAATATTACATCTCCAGAATCCGACCTCAGCATTACCAAAAAGTTTTTTCTCTGCGATTGCGTATGACGAAAATATTATGGGACTCGATAGTATGATGCCGGTGAAAAATCTGGATTATTATGATGTTCTGTTGATTACAGGAATTGCAAATCCATCACAATTATTAAAAGAGATTGCCAAATACAACAAAAAAGTAAAGCATCTGCAATATAAAGATCACCATAATTTTACCGATGATGACATCAAAAAAATCTCGACAGAATACAAAAAACTAGGTGAATACAAGGTAATTTTGACAACCGAAAAAGATTATGTCCGACTTAAGACTTTTGATTATCTTCGGAACAAGATTTTTTATTGGCCCATCAATGTAGAGATTGACAAGCGCGAAGACTTTAATAAGATCATTCAAAACTATGTTAGAAAAGTATAAAGAAACAGCAGAATTTATCAGGAATATCATTGGTGAAACACCGGATTTTGCAATTGTATTAGGTTCCGGATTAGGCAAACTTCAATATGAGGTTGAGGCTATTCACACTTTGGATTATAAGAACATTCCTAATTTTCCTCAGACTACAGTTGTTGGTCACGGCGGGAAATTGATCTACGGAATCCTTGAAGGCAAAAAAGTTTTGATGATGAGCGGTCGTTTTCATTATTACGAGGGTCATTCGATAGAAACCGTTACTTTTCCTTTCAGAGTTTTTCATTTGTTAGGAATTAAAAATCTGATTCTTTCCAACGCTTGCGGCGGTGTAAACCCAAATTTCAAAGTGGCTGACATTATGATTCTGACAGATCATATCAATATGCTGCCGGAACATCCTTTGAGAGGAAAAAACATAGATGAACTCGGACCTCGTTTTGTAGATATGAGCGAACCTTATAACCGCAAAATGATCGAACTTGCAAAGTCAATCGCTGTTGAAGAAAATATTGATATCAAAGAAGGTGTTTATGTGGCTTTATCAGGACCAACTTTCGAGACACCGGCAGAATATGGAATGATAAGAGCGATCGGCGGCGATGCGGTCGGGATGAGCACCGTTCCGGAAGTGATTGTTGCAAAACATCAGGGAATGGATTGTTTCTGTTTATCAATCATCACAGATCTTGGCGGGCCGGAAATCGCTTTTGCTGTTTCTCACGAAGAGGTATTGGAAGCGGCTAACAAAGCAATGCCGAATGTGATCAAAATTGTAAAAGGTCTTGTAAAGAATTACAATAAATAAAACGGAGAACTTATTTCTTCTAAATAATATTCAAAAAAATAAAAGTCTGATCAATTTTACCTGATCAGACTTTTTTATTTAGTTTTTAATAAATTTTTCATAAGCTACAGTTCCATCCAGTTTTTCAACTTCGACAAAGTAAACGCCTTTGACAAGTGTAGAAACATTCAGATTTGAAACACTTTTCTGAACAGGCAATTGTTTTCCCGCCGCATCAAATATCCTTACAGATTTTATTTTATCAGCATTTGTAAAGCTCAGAACATCTTTTACCGGGTTCGGATAAATAGTGACTTTATTTGCAGCCAGACTTGATTCATCAACCGCTAAACTTGGAGAGAAAGTAAGTGTAGCAAAATCTTTGTTTCCAGCTCCATGATAAGCTAAATTGGTAGAAGTGCCCTTACCGTAAAAAATATCTAACGTTCCTGCTGCATTCGTAAATGCTTTATCACCGGAACCACCTGCAAGTGTTCTTTTCACCACCAATGTTCTCACGCCAGAGGCAACTGTATTAGACTGCTCTGTCCAGTTTTGCGCGGCATCTGCAGAAGGTGTTACACCAATCCCGTTGAACATATAATCTCTGTTAGCCGAGCTGTTATAGATAAATCCATCAGTTCCGGCAGCCATCCCATCCGGACCGAATCCTACACCTAACCACGCCGTACTGCTACCCGTGAGTGTCATTGTAACATTAGTTGGATCCACGTCAATTTTTATTGTCATAGCAGTTGTCGGCAGACTGACAACGCCTGTAGAAAATTGAGAAAACATAGTTCCACCAATAAGCAGCGGAATCATCTTTAGTAAGTTTTTAGTCATATTTTTAATGTTTTAGAAGATTAATTAATTCGGTATTATTAGATTTTATGGCATATTCAAAAGCAGAAATTCCCATAGAATCTTTTATATTAATATCCGCTTTGTTCTTTAGCAAAAGACTTATAAGTTCGATATTATTCCTTTTTACAGCCCATAAAAGTGGTGTATTACCCTGAGAGTCCTGAATATTAGGATCTGCTTTTTTAGCTAATAGTTTCTCTACCAATTCTTTGTTATAATTGATACAAAGGGAGGCCAAAGCCGTTCCCTCCGGACTGAGATAGTTGATATCTTTTGTATGTTCTATCAGGTATTTTGCAACTTCAACATTACCTCTGTAGCAAGCGAGGATCAGTGGTGAAAAACCCATTTGATTAACAGAATTAAGAACATCCGGATTTTGTTTTGCTAATGCTTCGATTTCCTGCACAGTCCCGCTCCTTGCAATGTCAAATACATTTTTGTCTTGAGCAAAACATAAGTTACCAAGAATTAAAAACAATAAAAAAAGATGTTTTTTCATTATTTCTGAAGGGTAAAGTTATAATTCACATCTACATTTTCTGCAATTTTCGCCATTACCATTTTCGGGATTTTCACTTTGAAATCTGCAGGCTTTGCAACAAATTTTCCCTGGACAATTATCTTATCATCTTTCAGATAAACAGTGGCAGAAGATTGAACTGGCCTATCGACACCGTGAAAATTAAGTGTTCCGGTAACAGTGTATGTTTTTGGTTTTGCAGAAAGATCACCTTTATTAAAATTCGAAATTTTTCCTTTGAAACTTGTTTTGGGATATTTCGCAGTTTCTGCATAATTTTCATTGAAATGTTCCTGCATCAAACTGGTCTTGAATTTAAAATCTTTTACCATGGCCAGCGATGCTATTTCTCCTGTGTCTGCATTTAAGATTACCGTAGCAGCATTATTTTCTGCATATACATCTTCAAAAAGCGGAACCGAGGCTTCAAAAGCAACCTTCCCTGTTTTGGTAGAATATTTCTGGGCGAAAGCAAGAGTCGTTGTCAGAAAGATGCTTGTTATTAAAATGATAGGTTTCATTATCTCTGTTTTTTTTAATTAATTTTCTAATAATCCGTCGGCTTTCCATTTTTTAAATACATTAATATTGTCCTGAGACAATGTCCCACCTTGTGGCATTTTTTCCGGATCACCATTGGCACGTTGTATTCTGTCAAGGATATTATCTATCGCATTTTTAGTAGCAGTGTAATCCGTAAGAGGAAAATAAGGATTGGATCCTGTTGGAGAATGACACACCACACAGTTATTCTGCACAATGGTCTTTATATCCTTGTTGTAAGTTATAGTTTCTGTAATTGGTGTCTGGTCAGAAATATCGTCATAGGTCTTGGTATCACAGCCAACGAATGTGGAAATTACCAGAACAAATACTGAAAATTTTATAATATGTTTCATCCTTTACTTTTAAAAAACTCTGTATAAATTAAATCCGAAAAAGAAATGCCCTTTCAGCCAGTCTCCGGTTGCATTGGTGATATAGCCGCTTTCCGTATTAGCTTGCGAATTACTGAAAACCAACTGAAAAATATGTCCGCCGGTATCAATATCCATCCCTACAGAAAAAGGATTTTTATAAAAGTTCTTGTCTTCGAAATTGTAGAAATATTCGGCATTGATGGAGACTCTTTTTGAGATTTTATACCGGCCGCCCAAACCTGTGGAAAAAAGATTTTCCGTATCAATAGAAGGATCTATCAGGTTTTTGTGAATATAGCTTGGTGTCAGCTGCAGACTGAGATTTTCAGAAAATCTTCTTGAAATAAGAACTTGCGAAACGTATGCGAATCGATCTGCAAATTCAAGGTTTGGAAAATTGCTTTTCTTGAGCTCAGAATTAATATCCAGAACATTATATCCGACAAGATCTATAGGAGATTCGTTTTCTTGTTTGATGAGCCTGTACTTTGCTCCAAATTCATATGTTTTTTGATAGGTGTGTCTGGCAAAGTTTAGCGACATCCAATCTGTAAGTCCATAGACAACGCCCAGCTTTGTAGTCGCATTATCCAGACCGAAAAAGTTTTTAAAACCATCGCTTACATCGCCAAATCTGTGAGAAATATCCAGATAGAATTCCTTTTTAGCCGGCAGTTTTGTAGATTGTGCCGTTACGACCTGTAAGGCTTTGAAGCTTGGCGAGTAGGTTTCTTTTACCGCAGTTGTATCGATTTCTTTTAATAAATCATCTTGCGCAAAGGTAAAAATTGAAACAAATAAAGAGATAATGAAGAAAGTTTTAGTCATATTGGCACTTTGATCCAAAAATATGAAGTCTTACTTCAAAAAAACGGTGACAAATATCACTATTTATTAATAATTTCTATCCCCGATGAGCTTTGTGTAATCAATCCTTCCTTTTCAAATTTCTTTAGGATGCGGCTCACCACTTCTCTCGCAGTTCCCAGATCTTCGGCTATTTTTTTATGAGAAATTTTCAAAACCGGATTTCCACTTCTTTTGATTCGCTGACCCAGATATTCAAAAATCCTTTTGTCCAGTCTTTGGAAGACAACCTGACTGATGGTGTCCATCATTGTTTTATATCTCAGGTCGTATTCCAGGAAAAAGACCTGATTCAGCTGCGGATATTTTATCAGCCACATTAGAAATTGAGAAACCGGCAGCAGCAAGACTTCGGATTTTTCCTCTGTACAGGCATAGATTCTGCTTGTTTTATCTGTGAAAATAGACGAAAATGTCATAATGCAACTCTCAGAAGGTTCTATATAATAATACAGCAGTTCCTTACCATCATTCAGTGTAAACACTTTTACAAGACCGCTTATCAGTATGGGGATATGGGTGACTTTTTGCCCTTCTTTTATCAATTCCTGCTTAGCTTCTACAGTTGTTGTGATACATTCTCCGTTCACTTCACGATAAAAATCCTCGTCAAAATTTTTAAATTTATTTTTGATAAAATCCAGGCTGTCCACTAATTATTTTTTTTCAAAAGTAAAATATATTTTACCAATTCAAATATCATTTAAATTATTTTTTTGAATTAATGATTAGCAGAAATTGATTTCAGCAATACAAACTATACATTCATTCTTTACTACAAACCGGTTTCATGATTATTGCTTAACTTCGATCTATCAAAATAAAAAAAATGAAGAGGATACTAATCTACACGCTGCTCATGGTTTTCCAGTTCGGATTTTCTCAGGAAGTTCCAAAAGTTTTGAAAACTAAATTTTCAAAAGAAGCTTTAGCTCAAAAAGTACAGGATAAAGACGGAAACGAAATTTCCATCAATGAAATCCTGAAGCAGCACAAAGGCAAAGTCCTGATCTTCGATTTCTGGGCAGGCTGGTGCAAAGATTGTCTTAAAGCTTTTCCAAAAGCAAAGGAATTGGAAGCAAACAATCCGAATGTAACTTTTGTTTTTCTTTCTTTGGAAAAGACTCAGGAATCTTTCCTGAAAAGTCTGGATAGATTTGAAATGACGGACAAACAAAATTACTGGTTCGCTTCCGGTTGGAAAAACGATTTCAATAATTATGTTGACCTCAACTGGATCCCGAGATACATTGTCGTAGATCAGAAATCAGCTATTGCAAAATATTATGCCATAACACCAGATGATCCGGAAATCCAATCCACGATTGACAAGCTGATTAAATAAACACATCATCCCGAAAATTTTTCGGGATTTTTTTTGATTAAAAATTTACAGTCTCATGTAACAGAAAGGCTTTTATATTTGTCTAGCTAATAAATGATTATAAATGAAAAATTTTTTCACAACCGGAAAACTTCTTGTTTTGATATCTGTTGTAGCATTATCAAATAAACTGATAGCCCAAACTACTTCTGATAGTATTGACGTTTTTATAAAAGATAAGATGACACAGCTAAAAATACCTGGATTACAGTTGGCTGTCATTAAAAATGGAAAATTAGAAAAATTAAGCAATTATGGCTTTGCCAATCTGGAACATCAGGTTCCCACCATTTCAAAAAGTGCTTTTTCGATTAATTCTATGACAAAAGCCTTCGTTGGTGTTGCGATTATGCAATTACAGGAACAAGGTAAATTAAAAACAGATGATTCTATTTCTCTATACATTTCTGATATTCCTGATGATTGGAAATCCATTACGATAAAACAATTGTTAAGTAATACGTCCGGACTTCCTAATAATATTGATGAAAAAGAACAAGTTTTAGGCAACGGAATTGAAGATAAAAACTGGGAACTGGTAAAGACATTGCCAATGGAATCTAAACCTGGCGAAAGATTTAGTTACAACCAAACCGGATATTATATTCTGGGAAGAATCATCACAAAATTAAGTGGTAAACATTTCACACAATTCATTGAAGAAAACCAATTCCGGCCTTGTCAAATGACTTCTACACAGTTTGGAGACTCCAATGATATTGTACCAAATAATGCTGGTGCTTATTCTACGATTATCAACATTGATGGGAAGTGGATTAATGATGGAAAACTACACAATGCTTTTGCAACCTTTCCCGTATTCTTCAGAACTGCGACAGGAATTATTTCCACTTCAGAAGATTTAAGCAAATGGCTGATCGCCTTAAATGACGGAAAACTATTACAGAATAAAAATAGCGTTAAAGAGCTTTTCACTTCCGTAAAATTAAATGATGGACATATCGATGGTTTTAATAAACTCACCAATGGATATGCGCTAGGCTGGCCAACAGTCGTTAGAGAAGAACATCCTGCCGCAGCTCCTGTTGGCGGGATGCGCTCAGCATTATTTGTATATCCGCAAGACAAACTTTCGATTGTAGTCCTGACTAATCTGCAAGGTTCTAATCCCGAATGGTTTATTGATGAAATTGCAGGTTTTTACTTTCCCGATATGAAAGTTAAAAATGGTTTCGGTCTTAGTAAAAATCTGAAATTATTACGTCAACAACTCATTGAAAATAAATTTCAAAATAGCTATAAACTTTATTCCAAAATTAAAAAAAGTAACAAAGATTTTAAACTGTCTGAAGATGAAATCAACTCCTGGGGCTATCAACTTTTAGAACAAGAAAAGAAAAATGAAGCATTGCAGGTTTTCCAGCTAAACACCTTGTTGTTCCCTGATAGTGCCAATGTTTATGATAGTTACGCTGAAACTTTGGAAGCATTAGGAAATCGCAAAGACGCAATCATCAATTATAAAAAGTCACTGGAACTAAATCCTAATAATACGAATGCAAGCAATTATTTGAAAGATAAAAAATAATCAAGATTGCCAAAGAAAGAATATAATCCCGAAAAATTTCGGGATTTTTTTTTGATTAAATTTGCTTCAAATATTTTAGATTATTTAAATTTCATGGCAGCTTTTCCGCCTTCCGTTCCCAAACCTAACGAAGTGGTTCGGCGAAGTCAATCTTTTTTGCCAAGGCTTTTTCCAGCCGCAAAAAAAAGGATTTCCACTCAAGTCGGGCTGCAGTTTTGTCAAAATAATAAATTGTCAACAACCATATAACCAATGCAGCCGCAGCGCAAAATCATTCACGTAGATATGGATGCCTTTTATGCTTCCGTAGAGCAACTCGACGATCCGAGTCTGCGCGGGAAAGCCATTGCCGTTGGAGGCGGTCATCGTGGCGTGGTTGCAGCAGCAAGTTATGAAGCCAGGAAATTCGGCGTTCGGTCCGCAATGCCAAGTAAAACGGCTAGAGAAAAATGCCCGCATCTCATTTTCGTAAAGCCGAGATTTCAGCGCTATAAAGAAATTTCAAATAAGATCAGAAGCATTTTCCACGAATATACAGATCTCGTGGAACCGCTTTCTCTGGACGAAGCTTACCTGGATGTCACAGAAAATAAAAAAGACATCGAGTCTGCCAATGATATCGCAAGAGAAATAAGGAAACGTATTTTCGAGGAAACAGGACTGACGGCTTCTGCGGGAATTTCCGTCAATAAATTTCTGGCAAAAGTTGCTTCCGATATCAACAAACCAAACGGGCAGAAAACCATCCATCCAACCAAGATTAATGAGTTTCTGGAAAATCTCCCGATTGAAAAATTCTATGGTGTGGGAAAAGTCACTGCCAATAGAATGCACACGCTTCACATCTTCAAAGGTTCTGACCTGAAGGCAAAATCCCTGGACGAGCTGGAAAAACTCTTTGGAAAATCCGGGAAATATTATTACAATGTTGTCCGAGGCATCCACAATGGTGAAGTAAAACCCAACCGAATCCAGAAAAGTGTAGCGGTGGAAAGGACGTTTTGGGACGACATCAATGAAGATGAAGAGATCGATGAAAAACTAAAATCGCTGAGTCTGGAGCTGGAAGAGCGCCTAGGCAAAAAAGGAATCAAAGGAAAAACCCTGACTCTGAAAATAAAATACAAAGATTTTACACTTTACACCAGAAGCAAAACGCAGGATCTCTATTTTGAAAATGCAGAAAAATTCTATAACACCGCCAAACATCTCTGGGAACTGAGACCTTACGACAAAGCCATTCGTCTTTTAGGACTTTCTCTTTCCAACCTCAATACAGAAGAAAAAAAACAGGTTTCTGTTCAGCTGAAAATTCCTTTTGAGGAGTTTGAGGATTAATAAAAGCCATAGACAAACCATAGGCTCACCTATTAAAATTATAGGCTCGCCTGGCAAAATCATAGCTCGGCTTCCCTTGGCTTGATATTTTCATAGGTTGAAAAATCAAATCAATAATCTGAAAAAATCTACATTCTTATGAACGGAACTATGATACAGTTTTTCCATTGGTACACTGATGGAGACTCATTCCTTTGGAAACACGTAAAAGATCAATCACAATATCTTGCCGACCTCGGCATCACTGCAGCATGGCTGCCACCGGCTTATAAAGCAACGAGTAATTACGATGTAGGTTATTCTCCTTATGATCTTTTTGATATTGGAGAGTTTGACCAGAAAGGAAGTGTCGTTACAAAATATGGTTCAAAAGATGAGTATCTATTAGCCATCCAATCCTTGAAAGAAAAAAACATCCAGGCAATTGCAGACGTTGTTCTCAACCACAAAGCCGGAGGAGATGAGCTGGAGAAATTCCGAGTGGTAAAAGTGGACGAAAACAACCGTGAAAAAGTTATTTCTGAAGTCATTGAGATAGAATCCTTTACTAAATTTACTTTTCCGGGAAGAGGCGACACCTATTCCAATTTCAAATGGGATTTTACTTGTTTTACAGGCGTAGATTATGCCGAAGGAGCGGATCCAGGGATTTACAGAATCTTCAATGATTTCAGTGATGGTTGGGATGAAATCATCGATAATGAAAAAGGGAATTATGATTACCTGATGTATAATGACATAGAACACCGTAATCCCTTTGTACGCAAAGAACTGAACCATTGGGCAAAATGGTACCACGACCAGACAGATTTCGACGGTGTGAGACTGGATGCCGTGAAGCATATTTCGCCCGGTTTTTATAAAGAATGGCTCTACACGCTAAGAGCAAACACGGGAAAAGACATCTTTGCTGTCGGCGAATATTGGGCTCCCGGACTTCTACCGCTTTTGGAAGCTTATATCGATTCTATAGAAGGCTGTATGAGTCTCTTCGATTCTTCTCTTCAGAATAATCTGCACACAGCTTCCAAAACTCCGGATTATGATCTGAGACAAATTTTTAATGAAACCTTGGTGGCTTCTCATCCGGAAAAATCCGTAACAGTAGTTGATAATCACGACACACAGCCGCTTCAGGCGTTGGAAGCGCCGGTTGAAACCTGGTTCAAACCATTAGCTTATGCTTTGATTTTATTAAGAAAAGATGGCTATCCTTGTGTTTTCTATCCTGATCTTTATGGTGCAAGCTACAAAGATCAGGGCAACGACGGCAACGAGTATGAGATCCATCTTGATAAAGTTGATGCCATAGAAGAGCTAATCAAAGCGAGAAGAGATTACGCTTATGGCAATCAGAAAGATTATTTTGAGGATGCACATTGTCTCGGCTGGGTTCGTGAAGGCGACGGTGAACATTCTGGCTGTGCCGTTGTCATCAGCAACAAAGATGCTTATCATAAGCCTATGGAAATTGGGAAACGCTATGCCGGACAAACTTTCTATGATTTTACAGGACATTTGCAAGACAAAATTACGATTGATGAAAATGGCTGGGCAGATTTTCCTTGTCCTGCAGGGAATGTGAGTGTTTGGGTGGCTGGATAAATGTTGGGATAAAATTTTTATATTTGGTTAAAATAAACTGAATCAATCAAAACACTATGGAAAACTCAGACAAAACGCCTAAAGTAACCGGTATCGGCGGCATTTTCTTTTTCTCCGATGATCCAAAAGAAACCAGAGACTGGTATGCTAAAAATCTTGGAATTGACACCACAGAATGGGGCGCCACTTTCGAATCAAGAAACAATAATGACCCCGACATCATTGAGTCTATGCAATGGAGTCCGTTCAAAACCGGAAGCAGTTATTTTTCTCCTTCTAAAAAGGAATTTATGATCAATTACCGCGTTCAGAATATTGAAGGTCTGGTGAAAAATCTAAGAGAAAATGGTGTGACAGTTCTTGACGAAATCGAAGATTCTGACTATGGAAAATTTGTTCACATCTTAGATGCGGATGATAATAAAATAGAACTTTGGGAACCTTCTGACATCAAATAAAAAATATTTTGCAGATAAAATGGGCGAAGAATTAGAATACAGACTCATCAAACCGGATCAATCCATTGCTGATTATGTGTATTGTTTTTCGTCCCTGCAAAATCTATCAAGCCAAAAAGAAGGCGTCGTCATCCCAAATGGGAAGATCGATTTGCTATTTTGCAAAACAAAAAACAACCAGCTTCAAATTGTGCTGATGGGTTTGGAAACTAAGCCCAAGCCAACGCCAAAGATGGATATTATTTCTTTCTTTGCCATCAGTTTCAATCCGCTTGCGTTGGAATATATTCTTCATCAGTCCATCGCAGAATTGGTCAACAGCGGAATGGAATTACCGAATGATTTTTGGGATTTTAACATTAATGATCTTGATGATTTCAAAGCATTTTGTGACAAAGCATCTAATAAAATCCAGTCACTTTTACCCTCAGAAGTTGACGAAAGAAAAAAGAAATTATTCGACCTTATCTTCGAAACTGATGGCGAAATAAACATCAAAGAATTGTCCGAAAAAATAGTCTGGGAAGAACGGCAGATCAACCGTTATTTTAAAAAGTATTTAGGAATTTCGCTTAAGTTCTATTGCAATATTTTGCGTTTTCAGGCTTCGCTTTTTCATATTAAAGACGGCAACCTTTATCCTCAGCTTAATTTCACAGACCAATCACACTTCATCAAGGAAATCAAAAAACTCTCCGGCGTTTCGCCCAAAGAATTATTCAAAAATCAAAACGACCGATTTTTACAATTTTTGGTTTATCACACCAAGTAATTTTACATGGTAAAATTTAAAATATGTTCAGTACTATTGTTAAAATAAGTTGCCATTCAAAATATAAATTCCTTAAAAAGATCGCAAACAACCTGTTAGAAAAACTCTACTGCTGCGAGATTAACTGCATCGAGATCGACAGAAGTGTTTTATTTGCGCATCACGCAAGAGGCTGCACCATTGTTGCGGCAAAAATTTGTGAAAATGTTGTGATCTATCAGAACGTTTCGATTGGTGCTAACCTGAGATACAACAAAATCAGTCACGAATGGGAAAATCTTGGAAATCCCATTATTTGCAGAAATGTAACCATAGCTGACGGAGCTAAAATTCTTGGTCCAGTTGTAATTGGAGAAAACTCTGTGATTGGTGCTGGTTCTATTATTACCAAAAATATTCCTCCAAATAGTATTGCATTTGGCGTGAATCAATTTAAACCTAAGGATGAAAATTACGATTTGATATTTAATCCAAATATGCCGGATTCCGGAAAAATAATTGCGGCGAATAAAAAACTAATTACCGAATTCTATCAGCATCAATAGCCAAAACGACCGTTTTTTACAATTTTTGCTTTATCACACCAAGTAATTTTGCAGCATAAAATTTTAAAATTATGCTCATCAATAATAAATCAATCGCTATCGTTGGCGGCGGTCCCGGCGGACTAACTCTTGCACGACTTTTACAAATGAAAGGTGGCAATGTTAAAGTGTATGAAAGAGATCTCGATAAAAATGCGAGAGTCCAGGGTTCGCCTCTGGATCTTCACGAAGACTCCGGTTTAGCAGCAATTCGTAAGGCTGATCTTTTAACGCAATTCAAACAAAATTTTCTTCCAGGCGCAGACAAAACATTAATCCTAAACGAACAGGCAAAAATATTTTACAGCGATCACGAAACTAATATTGAGGAAAATTTTGGCGATGAATATTTCCGTCCGGAGATTGACCGCGGTTCCTTACGAAAAATACTATTGGAATCTTTAGAGCCGGAAACTGTAATTTGGGACAGTCATTTTATCTCGATGGAAAAGCAAGGTGACGGCTGGAAATTAAATTTCAAAAACAGATATTCAGTTTATGCAGACATCGTAATCGGTTCTGATGGCGCCAATTCCAAAATCCGTCCATATATTACAGGCATCAAACCAGTCTATTCTGGAATTCTGATGCTGGAAGGTAATGTTTATCAGTCAAAATCCAAAGTTCCAACTATTGACAGTTTAATTAATGGTGGAAAAATAATGGCTTTCGGGAGTGAAAAAAATATTCTGATGGGACAAAAAGGCAATGGCGATCTTGGTTTTTACGCAAGTTTCAAAGCTGATGAAAATTGGGCAACAAAAAGTGGTTTAGACTTTAATAACAGATCACAAGTTCTTGATTGGTTCAAAACCATTTATCCCGAATGGAGCGAAATCTGGTACGAACTATTTGAGAATGCAGAAATGCCATTCGTTCCGCGTCCTATTAATTATATGCCTTTGGATCAAACCTGGGAAACTCAATCCAACTTAACGATGATTGGCGACGCCGCTCACGTGATGCCACCGTTTGCTGGCGAAGGTGCGAATATGGCGATGCTGGATGCTTTGGAACTAAGCGAATATCTGACTTTAGAAAAATATGATTCTCTGATAGAAGCCATCTCTGAGTATGAAATTAAGATGAGAAAAAGAGCCTCAGAAGCAACAAAAGAATCTCTTGAAAATGGAGAAAAGATGCATTCTAAAAATGCTTTGGAAACGATGCTTGATTTTTTTGGCGGACATTGATTGAGTAAATAATAAACAAAACCTCCCGGAAAGTGATCTTTCGGGAGGTTTAGATTTTTAAAGATAAATTTCAATATCCGGTTCCGGCTTCGCCTTCACCCAGAAGTGCTTTCGCAGCAGAAGTTCCGATTCTTTGGATACCTAAAGTGATCATTTTTTCTGCATCATCGGGAGTTTTCACGCCGCCAGCTGCTTTTACAGGGAGTTTCCCGGCATTGTCCAGCATAATTTTCACACCTTCGAATGTTGCTCCGTTTGGTTTTCCGCCTTCTGTAACGTAAAATCCTGTGGAAGATTTTACGAAGATTTTTGAGAAGTCTTTTTCTTCAAAGTTAGCTTGCGCCCATTTCCAGATGTTAGCGGTCAAGTCACCAATCTGCTCATCAGAAAGTGCAGCAATCTCAATGATCCACTTTACGGGTTTCCCGAAATGTAGTCCCAGTTTAGTTCCTTCTACAAATTCTTTTTCAACCAAATTGAGATCCCCGGATTTATAAGCCTCATAATTGATGACGTAATCCAGCTCATCCACACCATCCGAAATTGCCTGATTGGCTTCTGCCAGTTTTTCTTCCAAAGAATAAGTTCCTTCGTGAAAACCAATCACAGTTCCCACCAAAACGTCAGCGTTTTTTGACACCAGATAGTCTTTGATAAGCTTTACATAATTTGGACGGATCATCACTTCT
This sequence comes from Epilithonimonas sp. UC225_85, assembly GCF_042695135.1. Taxonomy (GTDB): domain Bacteria; phylum Bacteroidota; class Bacteroidia; order Flavobacteriales; family Weeksellaceae; genus Epilithonimonas. Next base: position 967,515 of record NZ_CP170547.1, on the reverse strand, counting down.
TTGAAGTTATAAGTGATGGCTTCGTCTGTCAATTCTCTTACTTTTTCAAACGTTTCTTCCTCTGACAAACCTGATTGAGAAGGCGTTTTAAGATATGTTGAATCTAAATATTGGTTGATTTTCATAATCAGATTTTTATTGATTTAGGCCGTAGAGAGGCGATTTCTATTAAGTGCAAAAATAAAAAAAGGATACAAATATCTTGCATCCTTTCATAATTATATCAATTTTTATTAAACTTTCAACTGTCTGCTGATACTTTGCTCCAGAGAGATAAAGGTTTCTGTTCTTGTAACACCTTTCAGTTTCTGAATTTTGTTGAGGATCTGCATCAAATGATCGTTATCCTTGCAAAGCACTTTTAAAAATATAGTGTAATTTCCTGTTGTATAATGTGCTTCTACTACCTCATTTACAAGATTTAGATTTTTGATCGCATCTTGATAATGACTTGGCTGCTCGAGGAAGACTCCGATGTAAGAAACTACTTTATAGCCTATTTTTCTTGGATTAAGGAAAGAGATAGAATTTTCTATTACACCAGCCTGTTCCAATTTTTTGATTCTCTGATGAACTGCTGTAGTAGAAATCCCTACATGCTTTGAAATGTGAGCAAGAGAAGTTTTTGCGTTATCCATTAGCATGTAAACAATCTCTTTATCAACACCGTCTAAATGATAACCAGATTCTGAAACACTTTTCATAATTTACTTTGGATTTTGAATTTTTAAATATATTACTAAATATTTTAAATAAACGAATAATTTTAATTTAATTAAGAATTATAAATGTCTATATAGTTATTTTTTAATTAAAATAATTGTTTATCATTTTCTATTAGGTTGTAAAAATATAGAAAATAATATGAATTATAAAATTATATTTAGGTTTATTTTCCAAAATAATAGAAAAATCACATAAACCAAATTTTATCCAAATGTGTACTAAAGGTTAATTTCCGGTAAAGTAAAAACTAAAATCTAAAGATTCAGATTTTAAGTTATAAAAATTAAATATCTAAAAATCAATTAATTATACCATAAAATAACCTTCAAATAAAAATTAATCCTGAATCATGAAAAAATGATATATTTAAAAACTTTTATATAGACCAATGAAAAAAATTTACAACCTGATCGCATTTTTAATTGCGGTCATAGCCATGGCACAGCAACAGACTGTGACCTACTCGATCAGCCCCGCTGCTTTTAATGAAGATGAGTCCATTACCATTACATTCAATGGTAGCAGCATCAACGAAAGCACCTGGGGCGTTACAAACAACGCACTTTATCTTTGGGCCTGGTCTTACGACACCAATGACCTTAACAGTCAGGATTGCCCAACGAATGGCGCTTGGACCGCTTCAAACGAAGCCAACAAGCTGACTTACAATTCCGGAAACGACACCTACACGATGACCTTTGTCCCAAAAACGTTCTACAACAGAACAGGATTGGGGAAAATCGGATTTCTGGTAAAAGCGAAAGACGGTACAGGTACCAAACAATCGCAGGATATCTATTCTGAGGTAGGAAAATTCCAATTCGGAACTACAACTCCGAAAAACGGATCGGTTAATTTCATCACTTCCGGGAATAATTATCCTATTTCTTACAGCACATCTTTGCCAGCAAATTATGTTGTAAAAGCAAACGGGAACACGATTTATACTGCAAACAATGTATCGTCTATGTTCACGGCATATAACGTGACTGTTGACAGCCAGATCGAACTGACTGCAACAAGTGTTGCCGATGGAACTGTATTGACTTCAAAATTCAGTATTTCTCCAACGCCAACAACACAATCAGCTGCCATACCTTCTTACATGAGACAAGGTATTACTTATGACCCGAATGATCCTACGAAAGTTGGTTTGGCTTTGTATGCACCTTTAAAAACTTATGTACACGTAATCGGAAGCTTCAACAACTGGCAGGTTTCTTCTAATTATATCATGAAGAGAGACACTAATAATACCAATCTTTTCTGGATAGAAATTACAGGACTTACACCTCAGCAGGTTTACACATTCCAATACAGAACGAGTGACGGCGTAAAAGTAGCAGATCCATATTCTACTTTGGTTCTTTCTCCAGATGATGATCCATATATTACTGCTGCAACATATCCTGGATTGCCTGCATATCCATCTGGACAGCAATATGATGTGTCAGTAGTTCAAACTGCAAAACCTGCATATAACTGGACTGTGACAAATTTCCAAAAACCTGCAAAACAAAACCTTATCGTTTATGAAGCTCTTGTAAGAGATTTCACCGAAGGAAAAAACTGGCAGGCAATGATTGATAAAATACCCTATATCAAAGGATTGAACGTGAATGCAATAGAGCTAATGCCGGTAATGGAATTTGACGGAAACAACTCTTGGGGATATAATCCCGGTTTCCACTTAGCATTAGATAAAGCATACGGAACACCGGAAAAATTCAAAGAATTCATTGACAAATGCCACCAAAATGGAATTGCAGTAATTCTTGATGTTGCACTAAACCATGCAACAGGAAGATCACCATTAGAAAGACTTTGGTCTACAAGTACGGACGGAAGTTATGGCGGCGTTTCATCAAGCAATCCATATTTCAACCAATTAGCAACACACGCTTACAGTGTTTTTTATGATTTTAACCATTCAAAAGCTGAAACAAGATATTATGTGAACAGAGTTTTGGAACAGTGGATCAAAGAATACAAAGTTGACGGATTCCGTTGGGATCTTACAAAAGGATTCACTCAGAATTGTACCGCTTCGGATGAAGGTTGTACAGGATCTTACCAACAGGACAGAGTGGATGTTCTGAAATTATATTCAGATTATCAATGGTCTTATGATCCGACTTCTTACATCATCTTCGAACATTTGGGAACAGATGCGGAAGAGCAGCAATGGGCAAATTACAGAGTCAATGAAGGTAAGGGTGTTATGATGTGGGATAACTTGATCGGTCCTTACGGTCAAAACACAATGGGGTATGACGCTAACAGCAACTTCAACAGAGTGGATTTTGAAAACCACGGTTTCAGCGAAAGAAGAAATATAACTTACGGAGAAAGCCACGATGAAGAACGTCTGATGTATAAAAACCTGACTTTTGGAAACGGTAGTGTGAAAACACTTGCAACAGCCCTTGAAAGACAAAAAGCTTACGGTGCAGTTTTCTTGACAGTTCCTGGTCCAAAAATGATCTGGCAGTTTGGAGAATTAGGTTACGATTTCAGCATCAACAGATGTGAGAACGGAACCATCAGCAACGATTGCAGATTGTCTCCAAAACCGGTTGCCTTTACTTTAGGTTACGATACAAATGCAACCAGAAAAGCAATTTATGACACTTGGTCAAAAATCCTGGCTATTAAATTATCAAGTCCGGTTTTCGACACAACAACTTTCACGGTAGAATCAGGAAATCTTTTACCTAGAATCTATATCTGGAATGATGCGCTTGCAGCAAACACATTAAAGAATGTTGTAATTGTTGCCAACTTCACAACAACAGCCCAAACGGTTACACCTAATTTCCCATATTCGGGAACCTGGTATAATTTGATGGATAATTCTGCTATGTCTGCCGGTGGTTCTACAACAGTAGTTCTTCAGCCGGGAGAATTCAGAATTTTCGGAAATCAAGTGGCTTTGGCAACACACGAGACTAAAATCGATGCCAACAAAACATCACTACAGATCACTCAGAATCCTGCGACAGAAGGATTATTGAAGATCAGATATAACAAAGCTAAAAACGGACAGATCAACGTTTTTGATCTTAACGGAAAACTAATAAAATCTTTCGGATTAAAATCTGCTAAAGGAGACGAAACATTCTCTGTAAAAGGATTGAACACCGGCGTTTATATGGTTCAGTTAAAATCTGATGAAGGTTTGGCAGTTTCTAAACTAATCGTCAAATAACACAAAATAAAAATTTTTCAAATCAAAATGAAATCGCCCCGAAAATTCGGGGCGATTTTTTTATTTTAACTACTTTTCAGAAAGCTCTTTCAACTTTTCAAGACCTTCCGAAAATGATTTATTCATCTGATAATTCATCATTGGTTTCATCGGTTTGAAAAGCGTCTCGATTTCGTAGTCGATTGTCCAGGTCACTTTGGTTGCGGAACCTTCCGTTGCAAGAAGCAGGTCAGAAGTCGCTGTATCATCCATTGGTTTGATAAAATGCATTTTGGTTGCTACTTTTTCATTAGTAACAATTGCCGTGATTTCCTGCTCGCCTTCGCCAACATCATCGTTTCCTTTCCAAGTATAGCCGTCACCAACTTCGCCAGCAGTTCCTTTGTAGGTCACAGTAAGGTTCGGATCCATTTTCATCCAAGGATTCCAAGTGTTGAAGGTCTTCATAGAATTCACATTCTGCCAGACCTTCTCTTTCGACGCATTGATAACGATTGATTGTTCATTATGACATTTGCTGTCAACCACCAGCATTGCGATCAGACAATACACCACAAAAATGCCAAGAATGACACCAACAATTTTCAAGAATTTTTTCATAATCAGTATAGTTTAAGTTCAAAACAAATCTAAAAAGAATTTGAATACAACAACTTTTCCTATGACAATATTTATTTGACTACGTCGAACCACTGCGTTAGGTTTGGGCGCCTTTATCCGTCTTCCACTCCCGCTTTTTTGCCTTGTCTGAAAAGACAAGACAAAAAGAGCTACGTTCAAGCCGGGGCGCAATTTTGTCATATTTTCAACTTTAGGTACTAAATTTGTGATTTCAACAAAATTAGAAAAGGCTTCGACTCCGCTCAGCCTGACAGTGTTAAAACAATATCATATCGTATCTGCGTTGTCATGCTGAGGCTCTCGAAGCACATAAAAAATCAAAATCCCATATAAAATTATGAATCCATTATTAGAAAAATTCAATACAAAATACACCTCATCACCTTTCAGCGACATCAAAGAAGAACATTACCTTCCCGCTTTTCAGGAATTAGTAAAAACCGAAGAAAAAGAAATCGAAGAAATCACCAACAATCCCGAAGCGCCAACTTTCGAAAATACGATTGAAGCAATGGCGTTTTCCGGCGAACAACTGGACAGAGTTTCCAGTATTTTCTTCAATCTCAATTCAGCTGAAACCAATGATGAGATTCAGAAAATAGCGCAAGACGTTTCGCCACTTTTGACAGAGTTCTCTTCCAAGATTTCTCAAAACGAAAAACTATTCGAAAGAATCAAAAACGTTTATGACCAAAAAGACACTTTGTCCCTAAACGAAGAACAAAAAATGTTGCTCAACGAAACTTACAAAGGTTTTGTGAGAAGCGGTGCTTTATTGAACGAAGAAGATAAAAAGAAGCTGGAAAAAATCAATATGGATTTGTCAATCAAGTCGCTTCAGTTCGGGCAAAACGCATTGGCTTCGACCAATGCTTATTTCAAACATATTACAGATAAAGAAGAACTAAAAGGGATTCCTGAAGCGATTCTTGAACAATATGAAGAAGATGCCAAGGAAAAAGATTTGGAAGGTTACGTGATTACGCTTCAATATCCGAGTTATCTTCCGGCACTGACTTACGCAGAAAACCGTGAACTCAGAAAGGAATTGGCTTTAGCAAATGGAAAAAAATCTTTCGATGGTGGCGAATTTGACAATCAAAATCTGATTAAAGAAATCGTGAAACTTCGTCAGGAAAAAGCGGAATTGTTAGGTTATAAAAATTACGCAAATTTCGTCTTGGAAGAAAGAATGGCAAAATCTCCGGAGAAGGTTTTCGAATTCCTGAACGAACTTTTGGACAAAGCAAAACCTTTCGCTCAAAAGGAAATCGAAGAACTAAAAACTTTAGCGAAAGCCGACGGAATAGAAGAAATCCAAAGTTACGACCACACTTTTTACGCTGAGAAATTAAGAAAACAAAAATTCGATATTGATGATGAAGAACTGAAACCTTATTTCCAACTGGAGAAAGTTCAGGAAGCGGTTTTTGGTTTGGCTGGAAAATTATTTGGTTTAGAATTTAAAGAAATCAATGATGTTCAGAAATACCACGAAGACGTCAAAACCTACGAAATAACTGAAAACGGAAATGTAAAAGCCCTACTCTACGCCGATTATCATCCAAGAAAAGGAAAACGTGCTGGCGCCTGGATGACGAGCTACAAAAATCAATATAAAAAAGACGGTGAAAATTCCCGTCCGCATATTTCCGTGGTTTGTAATTTCACAAAACCAACGAAAGACACACCAAGCTTGCTGACCTTCCAGGAAGTTACTACGCTTTTCCACGAATTTGGACACGCACTTCATGGCGTTTTGGCAGACACACAATATCCGAATCTTTCTGGAACATCCGTAAAATGGGATTTTGTAGAATTGCCTTCTCAGTTTTTGGAAAACTTCTGCTACGAACCGGAATTTCTGAAAACCTTCGCCAAACATTATCAAACGGGAGAAATCTTACCAGACGAAAAAATTGAGAAGTTATCTCAAAGCAAATCGTTTATGGAAGGTTATCAGACAATGAGACAAGTTGGTCTTGGCTTGTTGGATATGGCTTTTCATTCGGAAGCTGGAGAGTTGGAGAATTTGAGTGTGAAAGAGTTTGAGGTTGAGAAAACCTATGACACAAGTCTTTATCCTTCCAATCCCGAAACAGCAACTGCACCAAGTTTTTCACATATTTTCCAAGGTGGATATTCTGCCGGATATTATTCTTACAAATGGGCGGAAGTTTTGGATGCAGATGCATTCCAATATTTCAAAGAAAACGGAATTTTCAATCCGGAAATTGCTTCGAAATATAAAATTCTGCTTTCTTCTGGCGGGACAAAAGACCCGATGGAATTATTCAAAGCTTTCCGTGGAAGCGAGCCGAAAGTGGAGAGTTTGTTGAAAAGAGCTTTTGGATAAATAATGCAAATTTTGTCATTTCGTACTAATTTAAATTAGCACGAAATGACATTCTAATTTCTAACATCTTAATTCTAACTTTTATCTAATGAGTTGTCCCTGCTGTTCCGGAAAATCCTACAAAGATTGCTGTCAACCTTATCACACAAAGGAAAAATCCCCGCCAACTGCAGAAGCTTTGATGCGTTCCAGATTCTCAGCCTTTGCAATTCCGAACGGCGAATATCTTTGGGAAACAACTTCTCCCAACAAAAGAAAATCCCATAATAAAAAAAGTCTCCAGGAATGGGGCGAAATTAATGAGTGGACAAAGCTGGAAATTATTGATAAGCCTTCAATGAATAAGGTGGAATTCAAAGCTTTTTATACGGATGAAGATGGAAACGAGCAAGTTCACCACGAGTTATCGACATTTAAAATGATAAAAAATCGCTGGTTTTATGTGACTGGGGAATTTTTGGATTAAGGTTTACAACAAACCTTTTTTCTTCTTCTTCCTCAAAACGTATAAGTACAAACTTTCCACTTTTGTTCTTGCCCAATCGGTTTTTCTAAGGAATTTCAATGAGGAATTGATGCTTGGATTGTCGGCGTTGAAACATCGGATGTTGATTTGTTTCCCCAATTCTTCGAAACCATTGTAGTAATCCACCAATTCTTCCAAAATTGCGTCGAGTCTTTTGCCGTGTAAAGGGTCTTTCGAAATTTGTTCCATTTTGTAAAATTATAATTTTGAACACAAAGCCCACAAAGATTTTTTATAATTATTGAAAATATTTTTAAGGTTCGCAAAGGCGCTTCGCTCAGCTAAGATTTGAATTTTTTTAAAGCTTCTTTTAATTGGGAAATCTTAAACCAAAAAGTCACAAAAGATTTTTTCAAAAGAACAAAAAGAAAACTTTTAGCACTAATCTTTTTTGAACTTTTGCAAGATCTAAAATTGGCAAAAATTTTGTGACTTTTGTGGTTTATCTATATTATTACAAACATTTTATTTTCTCGATGTAATTTCCGCTTGGCGAGATTTCATATATTTGATTTTAAATCAGAAAAAATGAAAATCTTAACTTTTATCATCGGTTTATTCTCCACAATGTTCTACACCCAAGACTTCGCAAATTTCACCAAATACGCAAAACAGAATCAAGAAGTGAAAGCTAAAAACACAACGCCAAACTCAGTATTAATGGGTGATTCCATAACTGAAGGCTGGTTTGCCACAGATCCGGAATTTTTCACAAAAAACAATTTCGTTGGAAGAGGAATCAGTGGTCAAGTCACTTCGCAAATGCTTCTAAGATTTCGGGAAGATGTGATTTTACTAAAACCAAAACGCGTGATTATCCTTGCAGGAACGAATGATATTGCAGAAAACCAAGGTCCGATTTCTTTGGATAAGGTTTTTGGAAATATTGTTTCCATGGCAGAATTGGCGAAAGCTAATAACATCCAAGTGGTTTTGTGTTCGGCACTTCCCGCTTCCGATTTCCCCTGGAGAAAAGAAATGATGCCTGCTGACAAAGTGATTGCGCTGAATCAAATGATAAAGGATTACGCTCAGAAAAACAAAATTACGTATGTCGATTATCACACACCTTTGAAAGACGACAAAAACGGTTTACCAAAAGAAATTGCCGAAGATGGAATTCATCCGAACAAATTGGGTTATGAAAAAATGGAAGCAATCCTGATGAAAAATTTGAAATAATGAATCTTGAAACATTAAAATTCCCAGTTGGAAAATTTGTAAAACCAGAATCCATCACAAAGGAAATCATTGATTCCGCTATTAACGAAATAGAAAATTTTCCAAATTTTGTGAAAGCTGAAATCCAAAATTTGGATGAAAACGATTTGAATCTAAGATATCGACCAGAAGGCTGGACTATCTCTCAAGTTGTTCATCATTGCGCTGACAGTCATATCAACAGTTATATGAGATTTAAGTTAGCATTAACAGAAAATCTCCCAACAATAAAACCTTACGAAGAAAGTCTTTGGGCAGAATTGCCGGACAGTAAACTTTCGCCTTTTATTTCTTTGAAGTTGCTGGAAGCTTTGCACGAAAGATGGGTTTTCATTTTGAAAAATCTTTCTGATGAAGATTTGAATAAAGAATTCATTCATCCGGAACAGTCTGAAAAGATTTCACTTAAAGAAAATATTTTAATTTACAGTTGGCATTGTCAGCATCATTTGGCGCATATCAAGCAGGCAAAGGTGTTGAGGTTTGAGTAAAATTATTATAACATATTTTTCAGAATTTCCTTCATCATATTACTCTTGAAAAGTGTATTTTTAGGCAAAAATTTTAGTAATGATTTACGGAATCGATACGCTTGGCTATCAGGATGTTTTGGAAATAGCAAAAGATCCATCCCTTGCAAAACTCAGTGAAAAATCAAGAGAACAGATTATAAAGTCGCAGGAAAATGTTCAGAAAATTGTAGCTTCCGACAGAACAGTTTACGGCATCAACACAGGATTCGGGCCACTTTGCGACACCAAGATATCAGAATCGGAAACAGCGCAACTTCAGCACAACCTTATCATTTCTCACGCCGTTGGTGTAGGGAAACCCATTGATAAAAATATTTCGAGAATAATGATCATTGCCAAAATCCACGCTTTGTCGAAAGGATTTTCGGGTGTTTCATTGGAAGTAATTGAGCGCTTGATTTTGATGCTGGAAAAAGACATTATCCCTGTCGTTCCGGAACAGGGTTCTGTTGGCGCTTCCGGAGATTTGGCACCTTTGGCACATTTGGTTTTACCACTTTTAGGATTAGGTCAGGTTTGGGAGAATGATAAACCTGTTGAGACTTCCAAAGTTCTAGAAAAACATAACATTCAACCTTTAAAACTGGGTCCGAAAGAAGGATTAGGTCTGATCAATGGAACGCAATTCATCTTAGCTCACGCCATCGTCGGATTATCAAAATTTGAATATCTTTTGGATCTGGCAGATTTAACTGCGGCAATGAGTCTTGAAGCTTACCGTGGTTCCGCAAGTCCTTTCAAAAAAGAATTACACGACATTCGTCCGTTTGACGGCAGCAGAAAAGTGGCAGAAAGAATGCGAAATTTTCTCAAAAACTCTGACAATCTCAAGTCCCACGAATTCTGTGACCGGGTTCAGGATCCGTATTCGATGAGATGTGTACCACAAGTTCACGGTGCGAGCAGAAATGCCTTCGAACATTTGAAACAAATGGCAGACACGGAACTGAATTCCGTGACGGATAATCCAATCATTTTGAGTGCAGAAGAATCCATTTCAGGAGGAAATTTCCACGGACAACTGATGGCTTTACCTTTGGATTATTGCGCGTTGGCAGCAGCTGAATTAGGAAACATCTCGGACAGAAGAAGTTATCTTTTGCTGGAGGGTAAATTTGGTTTACCGAAATTATTAATCGAAAGTTCTGGTCTCAATTCCGGATTTATGATTCCACAATACACGAGTGCAGCGTTGGTCACAGAGAACAAAACGCTCTGTTTCCCGGCATCTGCAGATTCTATACCGACAAGTTTAGGACAAGAAGATCACGTTTCTATGGGAAGTATTTCGGGGAGAAAATTTAATCAGATCCTTGGGAATCTTGAAAATATCTTGGCTATCGAATTGATGTTCGGTGCGCAAGGTTTGGAATTCCGACGACCTGCAGTTTGTTCTGAAATTGTTGAGAAGAATTATACAATCATCCGTTCTGTAGTTCCAAAATTGGAAAATGACAGATTAATCGGCGAAGATATTTTGAAAATTGCTGACTTGGTAAGAGAAAGAAAACTTGTAGTGAATTAATGAAAATGAAAACCCTTAGAACAACTTCAGAAAACCAAGACTTCCAAAAATTAGTAAAACAACTGGACGCTTATCTCGCTGTGATTGACGGTGAAGACCACGGTTTCTATGACCAATACAACAAAATAGATTCTCTGAAAAACTGCATCGTCATTTTTGATAATGATGAAGCTGTTGCTTGTGGCGCCATCAAAGCTTTCGACGAAAAATCGATGGAAGTCAAAAGAATGTTCACACTTCCGGAGAAACGTGGGAAAGGTTTGGCGTCCGCCATTCTAAAAGAATTAGAAATTTGGACTAAAGAATTAGGTTACGAAAAAACCATTCTGGAAACCGGAAAAAGACAAACCGAAGCAGTAGCTCTTTACGAAAAATGTGGCTACAAAGTCATCCCAAATTACGGTCAGTATTCCGGAGTTGAGAACAGCATTTGCTTCGAGAAGCAATTATAAAATATTTTTCTCTCGCGGATTTTACAGATTAAACAGATTTTGTCCAAATTAAATCTGTAAAATTCGCCTAATCTGCGAGAAATTTAATATTCAGAAAAAATCAGTTTCCCAACTTATAATCCAAAGGCAGCATTTTCGAAATATTCTGTCGTGAAAAATCGCCCTCCAGAATCAACTGATCCGGCTCGGACGAGATACCTTCCGGAAAAATCTCAAATTCCATCGCTTCCGGATGAACGAACGATGTTTGCGTCACCACGCCAGAAGATTTCACAAATTCTCCTTTTTTGATCTCATAATAATACTTCTGGTAATTCACCTGAAGCAGATCTTCAAAGTCAATAAATAACCTTCCGTCTCTGCGTTTGGTGAAATCAGATTCTTTCATTTTGGTTTTGAGAATTGCCATTAGAAACTCAGCATTTTCACTTTTTCTTCGGGAGATATCTTCTAATTCATCCGATAGATGTACGGTCATCACTTTCTGGCTTCTTACAAAACTGTAATAATCTTCCAGCTTTTGAATATCTGTTTCAGAAGGATATTTTGGATTTCTGATTCGTTTGGCGTGATTCACAATAAAGCCTTCTTTTTCCAGTTCATTACTATAAAGAGTCCTCAGAAAATGCATCATACTGCCTTTATAGGCATTCATCCGATTCAGTATAAATTGTTTCTTATTGCCATTTTCCTTAAAAAATGAAGTTCCAAGATAGCTTGTACTTTTCTTTTTAAAATCAGCCTCAAAATTGATTAGATTATATTGAATGGTATAACCCAAATTTTTATTTTCAATAATCAAAGTCTGTGGTGCTTTCACCTTCAGAAATTGATTTTTCTTATCATAAGAAAATTTGAGCGTGCGTTGATTTTTGATCTTTACATCTTCCCTGTCAAATCCGATAAACTGATCCAGAAAATAATTGATAAAGTTGCGATAAGCCTCTTCTGTGTATGGAATGATGACTACTTCCTCTATCTCTTTCTGCGGATTAATAATCACTTTGACTGATTTTCCAATTGCTTGATTCAGAGGAAAAATACTGGTTTCATAATGATCTTTCTGAAAAATTAAGTTCCCGCTTTTCTGTCCCTGGACGTCCAGTTGAAAAGTCCCGTCGTTATTGGAAACTGTCGAAATTTTGGTCCCATCCAGATAGACATTAACATCAGAAATGGCTGAACCATTTTCCGTTTGAATTTTACCAGAAATGATCTGGGAAAAACAATTGCAGACAAAACCGAGAAAGATGCAAAAAAGTAATATTCTTTTCATTAAAACAATATTACTAATTTTTTAGTTATAAAAAAAGACTGCTTGAATAAGTGCTAAAAAATTATCCAATTTTTATTGAAGTCATACTCAGAGAACCGCCAATCAAAGAATCATTGAACAAAGAAAGTTGCTCCGATTTATCCTTCAATCCGAGATTATAAATTAATGGTAAATAATGATCGGGCGTTGGAACGGCGTATTGCAAGAATGTTCCCTGTTTTTGATAATTAATGAGTTTTTGGAAATCACCGTCTAGAAGCCAATTGCTGGTTTTCTCTCTCGCTTCGATTGCCCAGTCCCAGCCTGCACCAACGGTATCGATATTTTTCCAGTCGATCAACCGAAGGTTATGAACGATGTTCCCGCTTCCGATAATCAAGATGTCTTTTTCGCGGAGTTTGGATAATTTCTTGGCTAAATCAAAATGATATTGTGTTGGTTTTGTATAATCAATGCTTAACTGAATAACCGGAATATCCGCATCAGGATAAAGATGCCGAAGAACCGACCAAGCACCGTGATCCAAACCCCAATTGTGGTCTTCTTCTACCAAAACAGGAGCCAATAATTCTGCAGTTTCTTTGGCCAATTCGGGATCACCTTTTGCCGGATATTGAACATCAAACAAGGCCTGAGGAAAACCTCCAAAATCGTGAATGGTTTTTGGAAGTTCCATTGCCGTGACGAAAGTTCCGTTGGTAAACCAATGTGCGGAAATACAAATAATGGCATTTGGTTTCGGGATCTCTTTGCTGATATTCCGGAAACCTTGCACAAAGATATTTTCTTCGATGGCGTTCATCGGAGAACCGTGTCCCAGGAATAGAACGGGCATTTTTTGTGTGGTTGGGAAATTATCGGAGATGTTGGAAAGGTCGTTGAGGTTCATTTTTTATTTTGTAAAATGTATTTTATTTTCTCGCAGATTTGGTGGATTGAGCAGACTTTTTTTGACATAATATTGTCATTCCGTAGGAAACCTAACGAAGTGGTTCGACAAAGTCAATCTAGATAGCGAGATTTAGATTCCTACGGAATGACAAACTTCGTGTTTTTTGACAAAGTTTGTTTTTATAGAATCTGCAGCCCGACTTGAGTGGAGCTCTTTTTGTCATTGCGATTGTAGAAAAGTTTTATTGATTGCTTCCCGTCGATCGCAATGGTAAAAAAAGCGGGAACGGAAGGCGGAAAAAGCTGCCCAAATAATTATTCTTAAAATCAAAAAAGCGTGAACAAAGTTGCCCTTGTTCACACTTTAAAAAACTCAAACTATAAAAAATACTATGATGTATTATTGTTTTACAAACTGCAGTTCTCCTGCAATTTTCACTTCTTCGCTTACCATCACACCTCCTGTTTCCAATGCTGCGTTCCAAGTAAGACCGAAGTCTGATCTTTTAATTTTCCCTTCGAAAGAGAAACCTGCTTTTGTATTTCCCCAAGGATCAGAGTTGATTCCTCCGAAATCTACGTCCAATGTGATTGGTTTTGTAATCCCGTTCAATGTTAGGTTTCCCGTAACATCACCATTCAAAGTTGAAGCTTCGAAAGTGATCTTCGGATTAGCTTCTGCGTTGAAGAAATCTGCAGATTTCAGGTGATTATCTCTGTCTGTATTGTTTGTAAAGATAGAATCTGTATCGATGAAAGCAGAAACTTTTGCGCTTGCGAATGTGTCATCTTCTGCGTCGATCTCTGCATTGAAAGTTGTGAATTCTCCTTTTACGTTAGAAATCATTAAGTGTTTTACTTTGAAAGTGATCTCGCTATGAGTTGGGTCTAATAACCATTTAGTTGCCATAATTTTAATATTTTGTTGATTAATTATAGTGCAAATTTATAGCAGGGAAAGTTTCTTCACATTGATGTAAGTTAAGAATTAGTTTTTTGTGAAATTTTAACTAATTGACGATTTCGGCACAATGATTTCTGTGTTGAGAATAATGAAAAAACTTTCCTTTCTATTTTTACTTTTCAGCGTATTTTATCTTTCTCAGAAGAGCGATTCAGTGGCTTTGATTTCGGAGGTCAAAATCGATGCTTATAAAAAACCTGTTTCTTTTATCGCTTCTACCAAATCGGTTTCCGTGGTTTCGGAAAATCTGCTTTCCCAAAATCCGCCAGAGCGTCTGCTGGAATCTGTCAATCAAATTCCCGGGGCAAGAATGGAAGAACGTTCGCCCGGAAGCTACAGAATCGCTGTCCGTGGAAGTTCTTTGCGTTCGCCGTTTGGGGTTCGGAATGTGAAAGTTTATCTGGATGATTTTATTTTGTCTGATGCTTCGGGGAATACTTATTTTAATCAGATTTCGCCGGATTTAATTCATAAAATCGAGATTTTCAAAGGTCCGGAAAGTGGCGATTTTGGAGCAGTGGCTGGCGGAACATTATTGCTTCAAACTCAGAATTCTGATGACTTGTCTTTGAATCTTTCGTCCGGAAGTTATGGGACTTTTAATGAAAGTATTAATTTTTCAAAGCAATTGGGAAAGCACTTTTTCCAGGTCTATCAAAATTATTACAGAACAGATTCTTACCGGGAACAATCGGCGGTTGAGCGAAAGCAGATTTTCATTAAGGACAATTTCAAATACTCTGACAAAGGCGAACTGAAAGCAATGCTACTCTTTTCCGATTTGGATTATGAAACGCCAGGTGGATTGACTTTGGCTCAAATGGAAGCTAACCGAAAACAAGCTCGGCCTGCGACAGCAACAATACCCGGAGCGAAAGATCAAGACGCCGGAATTCGGAATAAAATGGTTTTGGCAGGACTTTCCAATCAATATCAATTGACAAACGGACTTTCGCATTTTGTTTTGGTTCAAGGTTCGTATGTCGATTTCGAGAATCCTTTTATCACCAATTTTGAAAATCGATTTGAAAGTAATTATACACTGAGAACACATTTCAATTATGAGAAAAATTGGGATAATGTTTCTGCAGAATGGCGATTGGGTTACGAAGGTGCAACCAATCCAATCTTCATTAAAAACTTTGATAATAATCGCGGAACAGAAGGAAATCCACAAAACTTTGATAGGCTGAAAAACAATTCCGGATTCTATTTTCTGTCCCAGAAACTGAATTTTAAGGAGCGGTTATTTACTGACATTTCTATTAGTTTAAATTCAAATTCTTATAAATGGGAAAAGATGTTTCCAAATTCTGAAACTGGAAATGTAAAGTTCAAAAACCAATGGTTGCCTAATTTCGGGATGACTTATGTTTTGGATAAAGGATTTTCTGTGAGAGGGAAAATCGGAAAAGGGAATTCGGCGCCGACGAATGAGGAGATTCGTTCTTCCAATCAGGAGTTCAATTTCAATCTCGTTCCGGAATATGGCTGGAATAAGGAAATTGGCGTGAGGAAACAGTTTGGAAATACCGTTTTTGTGGAACTGAATTATTTTGATTTCCGAATGAAAGATGCGATTGTAAGAAGGCAGAATGAAGCTGGACAGGAATATTTTGTAAACCAGGGAAATACGGTTCAGAAAGGCTGGGAATTTCTTTTGGAATCGAAGCGGTTTGATTTGAAGAATGATATTTTGAGTCATTTTAAATTCAGATTTTCGGGAAGTCTTTATGATTTTAAATTTAAAAATTATATTCAGGGAACTTCAGATTTTTCAGGAAATGCTTTGACAGGTGTTCCTAAAACCACTATAAACAGTTTACTGAATTTTACTTTCTTCAGAAAATTAGCCATTGATTATTCTCAATTTCTGACGTCAAAAATTCCTTTGACAGACGCAAATTCTATTTGGTCGGAACCTAGTTTAGTTTCAAATATTCAATTCCGTTATCCTATTATTTTTGAAAAATCAAAGCTGGATATCTTCTTTCAGATTCAGAATTTGTACAATACAGATTACGTTTTGGGCTTTGATATCAATGCCTTTGGAAATAGGTTTTACAATCCTGCGGCAAAACGGAATTTTGTGGTGGGTGCGATTATTCAATTATAATTAAGAAAATACTTTCTCGCAGATTTTGCTGATCAGGCAGATTAATTTTTATCATCTGAATCTGCTGGATTTGCTGAATCTGCGTGAGATTAAAATTTCTCAGTCAGATATTTCCAATAGCGTTTCGGAACATGTTGAACGTGGAGTTTGATATTTTTCCTTTCCTTAATATTGGTCTTCGTAAAATAACTTTTCCAGAGTTCCTGATAATTGATTTCTTCCTCGTGGAACTTCTGCTGGTATTGATTCAGACTGAATGTCTCATCAGGATAGAAAAATTCGCAATCTGTGAGATCATAAAACAATCCGTAATGTCGTTTGAGGTCGTATATCATCCACTTCTGGTCGGCATATCGGTCTTTGAAATGTTTTCGGATCAAAGGCAAAACATCAAAATCCGGATCGATCTTAGCAAAATAAATATCATCTTTCATCTTCTCAAACCTAACAAAAGCAGTCATTCGATGTCTTTCGCGACTTACAGATTTACAAATTTTTGAAATCTTAAGAATGTCATCATCGGCAAAATTCTGCAAGACATTATCATCAGGATTTTTGATGGATTGTTTGATGGCAGAAAAAATCAGATCTTCAGATTCCGGAAGTTCTGAGAGAAAAACCATTAACAATTGTTTAATTCCGGATTTCCCGATGCTGGCTTCTAATTTTTTGAGAACACGTTCGGATTTTTCAGTTTGAGTAACAACCTCGTGAATCTCAGCAAACATATTTTCCTGCTGGAATCTTTCTCTGCTTCGGATTTCTACATCTTTATACCTGTATTCGAAAACTTCGAATACTGCGGTTAAAAGTCCATCGAAGCTGCCGTCGTAGAGGAGCGTTGTCATTTTTTGGGTTTGAGAGTTTGAGGGTTTGAAAGTTGTCTGGCTGAGGCTCTAGAAGCTACACTTAAGACAAAGTCAATTGCTGAGAAAACTAATTTTGAAATTTTAAACTAAAAATATTTCGGAATATCTCTACTTCCGTGGAGCACTCTGACAATCCGAATATGAGTTTCCAAAATCCTGTAGAAAATAATATGATTGTGTTTTAGGACGCTGTATAACCCTTGTTTTATTTCATTTCGTTTTTTGCCTAATTCCGGATTTATAAGTAAACTTTGAAAAACTTCTTCAATCTCAGTAAGATATTTCTCCGCTTGTTCAAATCCAAATTCAGTCATCGTGTAATCAAAAATACCTTCCAGATCTTCATCAGCAATTTCTGATAGAATGTAGAATTCTTTAGACATTGTTATTGTCTTTTTTCTTGGATTTGATAATATCTTTTATCGATCTGGAACTCGAATTACCTTCCCAACCTTTTTCAATTTCATTTCTTAAATCCTGAATAATTCGATGACGATACACCTCGTGAAGACGCAAAGCATCACGAACGACCTCACTGGCATTCTGAAAATCTCCCGATTCGATTTGTTCGGAGATGTAATTTTCTTGCTTTTTTGTGAAACTGACATTCATTATAAATTCTTTCCTCGAAATTATATAAAATATCTAAATTTAGCAAATATGGACAATAAATATTAATTTAAAACAAAGTCAACTGCTGAGAAAACTGATTCTGAAATTTGGACTGGCTTCCGCCGATGATTAATTTTCTCAAATTCAAATCGGTTAAATGTTTCAAAAAGGGATTGCCGTAACTGAAATCGATAAAGTATTTTGCACGATTGACAGCAGCGCCTAACTTTTTCAAATGATAAATATTCAAAACCTGGAAACGTCTGGAGCTGACTATTTTCATCGCCGTTTTTACACCGATTCCCGGAATTCTGAGAATCATTTTGTAATCGGCGGTTTGAAGATTCACAGGAAACTGGTCAAGATGACGCAGCGCCCAACTCAATTTCGGGTCTACTTCCAAATCCAGAAATGGCATATTGGAATCCAAAATCTCATCCGCTTTGAAACCATAAAAACGCATCAGCCAATCGGATTGATACAATCGGTTTTCCCTCAAAACAGGAACTTCTGCCGTGATTGCCGGCAAACGATTATCCGACGTTACTGGGATATAACCTGAATAATAAACGCGTTTCATCCCATAATTTTGGTAAAAATGGTCGGCAACTTTGATGATCTGCAAATCATTTTCGTTGGTTGCACCGACAATCATCTGCGTAGATTGTCCGGCTGGTGCGAATTTCGGAACACTTTTGATGAGCTTCTTTTCATCTTTATATTGCTGAATTCCTTTCTGGACGATTCGCATCGGCTGCAGCATATCTTCCCGATTTTTGTCTGGCGCTAATAATTTAAGTCCGGATTCTGTCGGGATTTCTAAATTAACTGAAAGTCGATCCGCATAAAGTGCGGCTTCCTGCATCAGAATATCGCTCGCTCCCGGAATCGATTTGAGATGAATATATCCATTGAAATTATGTTCATTTCTCAGTTTTTTCGCCACACGAACCAAACGTTCCATCGTTGTATCGGCATCTTTGAAAATCCCGGAACTCAGGAACAAGCCTTCGATATAATTTCGGCGGTAAAAACTGATGGTCAAATCCACCACTTCTTCCACTGTGAACGCGGCACGTTTGATATCATTCGATTTTCTGGAAACGCAATAGATGCAGTCGTAAATGCAATGGTTGGTCAACAGGATTTTGAGAAGCGAAACACATCGTCCGTCTTCTGTATAAGTATGACAAATTCCGCTGGCAGAACTGTCGCCCAAACCACCATTATTCTTTCTTTTTCCACCGCTTGATGAGCAGGAAACGTCGTACTTTGCAGCATCTGCAAGTATTTCCAGTTTTTCTTTTGTGCGGTCGAAGTTCATATTTTGGGGGATTT
Source organism: Epilithonimonas sp. UC225_85 (assembly GCF_042695135.1). Classification (GTDB taxonomy): domain Bacteria; phylum Bacteroidota; class Bacteroidia; order Flavobacteriales; family Weeksellaceae; genus Epilithonimonas. The sequence continues at coordinate 948,281 of NZ_CP170547.1, read as the reverse complement.
TATTTAGAAGAATTAAGCCCTAAAATTACGTCAAAAACAAGTCCAATTAATTACAATTTTGATAGTTTTTGTCAATTAAGTTACTAATATAAAAATTTTAGTTTTTACTCAGAAAAAAAAGAGAATAAATTAAAAACTTCAAATTCATTTGGTAATTTTATTGGGAAAGGTGCTAATTTTTCAAAAGTGCTAATTTTAAAATTTGGTTTTGCTACCAAATGAAAAGTTTGGTCTTTAAAGTCTCCTAATTTAGTTTTGTCATATTAAAAGAATCCTTTCTTTGCAATCATTTCAAAATCTATCAAATAATTTAATAATTCACTTTCATTTAGTCCAAGAATTTCACCTAGATTAGGATTTACTGTAATTTCATAGTTCTCAATAATTAAATCTAATCGTTCCTGTCTAAAATTTTCGATTAAATTATCAACTTCTGCCAATCTAGATGGAATTTGTCCACCTCCTGTTGCAATATGAATTTGCTTTTCAGAATCCTTGAAAAACAAATCCAAATCTAAATTTTCTTGCTCAGTTTGAGAATACGCCATTATTCAAATGTTATTTTACAGTTTTTACATTTTGGTATTACTTGCATAGTTCTTGGTCTATATGCTTTGGAAAATTTAATATTGTTGAGATTAGCAAATGGTCTTTTAATTAATATCTGATTTGCACAATTTACTTCTGCACAACAACCTACGCTATTGCCATTTTGTTTACTATATAATTCTCCAATTGTTAATAATTTATCTCTCAACTTCCTTACTAAAATCTGAGAATCAATCTGTTTTGATTTATCAGTTTTTTTAAAGTAAGAAAATTCTGCTCCAACAACAACGGCAGGAAAAGGTCTACTGAAAGACTTAGCAAAACCAATTGTTTTATTCTCTAATTTTTTTAGATGCCATTTTAAGTTTATAGACAAGTTACAAATATACAAACCAATCCCATCACAATCTCCCAAAATCCTTATCTTTACAAACATAAAATTTTCCTATGAACCATCAACCTGTTGAAGGATTTTCAAAACTTTCCAAACAAAGAAAAATCGATTGGCTGATCAGCGAATATCTAAGCAACGACAGAAGTTACGAGCAGATTCTGCAGCAATATTGGAACAACGATGCCAGCCTGCAAAAAATGCACGACGAGTTTTCTGAAAACACGATTTCTAACTTTTATATGCCTTACGGAATTGCTCCAAACTTCCTGATTGACGGGAAACTTTTAGCTCTTCCAATGGCAGTTGAAGAAAGTTCGGTGGTGGCAGCAGCGAGTAAAGCGGCAAAATTCTGGATCGACAAAGGCGGTTTCAAAACAACGATTATCAATACAGAAAAACTGGGTCACACGCATTTTATCTTCAAAACCGAGACTCATAAACTGCTTCATTTTTTCAATTTTAAACTGAAGAAAAAACTGTTGGAAGCAACGGAAGATATTACCAAAAATATGCGCAACCGTGGCGGCGGAATCCTGAATATCAAACTCATCGACAAAACGGCTGAACTGGAAGATTATTTCCAGCTGAAAGCGAGTTTTGACACTGTAGATTCTATGGGTGCGAATTTCATTAATTCTTGTCTGGAACAGTTCGGGAAAACTTTGAAGGAAGAAGTTGCGAAGGAAGGAAGTTTCTCTCAGGAAGAAAAAGATTCGTTGCAGATTGTGATGAATATCCTTTCCAATTACACGCCGGATTGCATCGTAAGAGCCGAAGTTTCTTGCAAAATTGAAGATTTGAAGGACGACAGCGGGATTTCCAACGAAGAATTTGCGTGGAAATTCAAACGTGCGGTGACGATTGCAGAAATCGAACCTTACAGAGCGACAACTCACAACAAAGGGATTATGAATGGTGTGGATGCAGTTGTAATTGCGACAGGAAATGATTTCCGTGCAACAGAAGCTTGCGCACACGCTTATGCGGCGAGAAACGGAAAATATTCTTCGTTGACGCATTGTACAACGGATAATGGGATATTTAGGTTTTGGATTGATCTGCCGATTTCGGTTGGTGTAGTTGGCGGATTGACGAATCTTCATCCTTTGGTAAAATTCTCTTTGGCTCTTCTTGGAAAACCATCTGCTCAGGAATTGATGAGTATCTTGGCGGTTTCGGGATTGGCGCAGAATTTTGGAGCGCTTCGTTCTTTGGTGACGACAGGAATTCAGAAAGGTCATATGAAAATGCATCTTTTCAATATCTTGAATCAATTTGGTGCGACGGAAGAGGAGAAACAACATTTTGTAACTTACTTCAAAGACAAAACGGTGAGTCATCACGAGGTGACTTCGGAATTGGAGAAATTGAGAAACAAATAAAATTATGTTTGGAATTTTACTTTCAGCTTTCATCCTGATTTTTGGAATCTTTTTAAGATTTACAAAAGATCCGGGATTTGCAGGTGCCAAGAGATTTTCGTGGCTGTTTATTATCTTGGGATTATTAACTATTGCAGGGAAGCTTATTATTTTGTATCAAAAAGGAGAATTATAAAAAATTATGAAAAATAAATTTCTTTTAATTGTTGCAATATTTCTTTCTTTAAGTTCTTTCTCCCAAACAACGAATAATCTCGTAGCTAAAGAAATTGAAACCATCTATAAAAATTACAGTGAAAACTGTACAATTTCGAAAGACAAGATTTTAGGAAAATACGAAAAGACAAACTTCAAGGAACTAGAACAGACAAAGGAATATCGTGATGATTATTCACTATTTTTAAATGAAAAGCAGAAACATCAATCTGCAAAAATAGCTGCATTAAAATCGCTTTTAAAACGAACAGAAGCAAACAATCCTCTAGTTGGTGCCAAAACTTTTACTAATCAAAACAACACCGAGTTTGAAACAAATTTTGATTTGGTGAAATCTCAAGTTACCGACATTAGAAACGATTTGATTATCAATTTTAATGAAGATTATATTGATGCTCCTTTTGATTCAACTTTAAGAACTAAAATAAATCTTGTATTAGACTCTGATGGAAAATTAAAAAATATAATCTGTACAGGCGAAGATGAGGAAATGAATCTTTATACGAGTCTTTTGATTTATTCTCTTGACAAACACATAAAACCGATATTTGATGAAAACTGGATAAGACCTGCCAACTTTATAATTCCTTTAACTTTAAAATTCGAATAAAATAATATGAAAAACTTTACTTTAATCATCGGCGGAATCTACGGTTTGCTATCTGTAGTTCTTGGTGCATTTGGTGCGCACGCCTTCAAAAAAATATTATCTGTAGAAAGATTGGAGAGTTTTGAAACCGGCGTTAGATATCAGATTTACGCGGCTTTCTTTTTATTGATTGTCGGTTATATTCTGAAATTCGAAACGACCTCTGAGAAATGGATTTCCATTCTTATGATTGCGGGAACCTTTCTGTTTTCAGTTAGCATTTATTTCTTGAGTTTTCAGGATGTTTGGGGTATTAATCTAAAATTCCTCGGACCAATCACACCGCTTGGCGGCTTGTTTATGATTATCAGCTGGGGAATGTTGATCTGGTATTTCGCCAAAACTAAGTTTTAATTTTTATCATTTTTTTAATGGAAAATTGTAAAAACTGTAACCAAGATTTAACCGGAAAATTCTGTTCGAATTGTGGGCAACCTGCAACTTTAAAACGCATCGATTCTCATTATATCCAACACGAGATAGAACACGTCCTGCACCTTGACAGAGGAATTTTCTATACAATCAAAGAATTGCTCATCAGGCCTGGAAAAAGCGTGAGAGAATTCTTTTCTGAGAATAGAAACAGACTCGTAAAACCTATTATTTTCATTATTGTCTGCTCGCTGATTTATACGTTAATTGATCATTATTTTCATATTGAACAAAGTTATGTAAAGGTCGAAGGTAAAAGAGGCTCAGCTTTCAACTCTATTAATGACTGGATGCAAGGTCATTATGGGTATGCGAATATCATTATGGGAATATGCATTGCACCTTGGCTGAAGTTATTTTTCAGAAAATATGATTATAATTTTTTTGAAATTTTGATTTTGCTTTGTTTTGTAATGGGCGTTGGGATGTTGATCTATTCAGTATTCGTGATTGTAGAAGGTTTGACACATTTTCACGTGATGAAAGTTGCCGGCTGGATTGGAATTCTCTATTGTTCGTGGGCAATTGTTGACTTCTATGACCGGAAAAAAATCATCAATTATCCCAAGGCAATACTTTCTTATATTTTGGGAATGCAGACTTTTGCTCTTGCTATTTTTGCTTTGGGTTATATTGTTGATTTGATAAAACATTAATACAGAACAACTTTTGATTTGATACTAAAAAACATCATATTCCTAAAACTGATTTCAATCAGACATTTATGTAATGTAATTCGTCACTTTTTCTTAAATTTGTGAATCTTATAAAATCTAAAAATTAATCAATAATATATTATGAATCTTCACGAGTATCAATCAAAAGAGATTTTAGCAAAATACGGGGTTAATATCCAACGTGGTTTTGTTGCAAACAATGTGGACGAAGCGGTGTCTGCTGCCGAAAAACTTACTGCTGAAACCGGAGCGCAGGCTTGGGTGGTAAAAGCTCAGATCCACGCCGGTGGTAGAGGAAAAGGCGGCGGTGTAAAGTTCTCTCCAAATATGGAAAAACTTAAAGAAAACGCTGGAAACATCATTGGAATGCAATTGATCACACCTCAGACTTCTGCTGAAGGTAAAAAAGTACATTCTGTTTTGGTAGCTGAAGATGTATATTATCCGGGAGAAACAGAAACTAAAGAATTTTATGTTTCTATCCTTCTGGACAGAGCTTTAGGAAAAAACACGATCGTATATTCTACAGAAGGTGGTATGGACATCGAGCACGTTGCAGAAGTAACGCCACATTTGATCCACAAAGAAGTGATCGATGCGGCTTACGGATTGCAAGGTTTCCAGGCTAGAAAAATTGCTTTCGGACTTGGTCTTGAAGGGAATGCTTTCAAAGAATTCACAAAATTCATTGCATCTCTTTACAATGCTTACATCGGAATTGATGCTTCTCTTTTCGAGATCAATCCGGTTCTTAAAACTTCTGATAACAAAATTATTGCTGTAGATGCAAAAGTAACTTTGGACGATAACGCATTGTTCCGTCACAAAGATCTTGCTGAACTAAGAGATACAAGAGAAGAGGATCCATTGGACGTAGAAGCTGGTGAAGCTGGTCTTAACTTCGTAAAACTGGACGGTAACGTAGCTTGTATGGTAAACGGAGCTGGTCTTGCAATGGCGACTATGGATATCATCAAATTATCCGGAGGAAATCCTGCAAACTTCCTGGACGTTGGTGGAACTGCTGATGCACAAAGAGTACAAACGGCTTTCGGAATTATCTTGAGAGATCCGAACGTAAAAGCAATCCTGATCAACATCTTCGGAGGAATCGTAAGATGTGACAGAGTTGCACAAGGTGTTGTAGATGCTTATCACGCAATGGGAAGCCTTCCTGTTCCGTTGATCGTAAGATTACAAGGAACCAACGCTGTAGAAGCTAAAAAATTAATTGACGACTCTGGACTTCCTGTTCATTCTGCAATTACTTTGGATGAGGCTGCAAACAAAGTAAAAGAAGTTCTTGCTAATTAATAGACAGAACTCCACTATAAAAAAATGCCCCTGAAGATTTTCAAGGGCATTTTTATTTTATATTGATTTAATCTTTTGAGGAATTTGAAGAATCAGCAGTTGTAAGATTAATGCTGGTTGGCGTTACCAGATTGACACCTTCTTTCATCAGTCTTTCATTAATCCGCATGATAGCATCGCTTTTCAGATTTCCAAAATTATTGCCCTGCTCCAGCCAGAATTTGACCTGAAGATTGAAAACGCCTTGTTTTACATTGGTAAAGAGAACTTCCGTTGTATCCGTTTTATCAACGTGTTCCAGAGATTTAATTTCATCGAGAATTGCTGCTTTTGCCTTTTGTATATCTTCACCCACAGGAATTTCGAAATCCAGTATAATTCTACGCTGCGGCGATGCTGTTACATTGAAGAAGGGCGCATTAAAAATGATCTGATTCGGGATGTAAACTTTTTTTCCATCATCGGTTATCAGCTTTGTAGTAAGCAATCCAATATCCTGAACCGTTCCGGAATTGCCTCCGATTGTTACATAATCCCCGATTTTAAAGGCTTTGTCCACTCCAACAAGCATTCCGGAAAACATACTCGACACAAGGTCTTTCAGAGCAACACCGGCAATAACACCGGCAACTCCCAGACTTCCTAAAAACTTAATAAAAAATCCGCTGAATCCCATAACCTCTAATGCGATGAAAGTTCCCATCAAGATGATCAGAAATTTGAAAATTGAAATGAGGGTAACGACAGAATCGTTTTTTGTTTTCGGGAAGAGTTTGTGAAAGAGTTTTACAGACCATCTGCTGAGGTAAGTGCTTGTCGTAAGGAAAAATAAAAATATCAGGATTCCTACGATTAATCTAGGTGTTAATTCTGCAAATTTTATGTACCATCTTTCTAAAACGGCGTAAACTGTTTGTAAATATTCCATAACGCGATATTAATAAAAAAACCGACAAAATGTCGGTTTTATTGTATATGTAGTTCTATTTTATTTAGCGTCTTCCGCAATTCTCTTTGCGTGAGAAGTCGGCAGATAAATACTTAAACCAACGTTGAATGTAATGTTGGAGTTAAGACCTTCATTACCAAATCCAGCTCTGCCTTTATATTTTACTAAACCTTCTAGACCGATATTTGGCGTAATAAAGTAAGAATAACCAGGACCAACTCCGAAATCAAGGCCGGTTGTAGAAGGGCCATCCTCAACAGAATATCCTCCAACACCTACATTACCTTCGAAGAACCAACGTCCGTGATTAAGAAGATTATCTACACCTGCTTCTCCTGGAGAAATATAATATCTTCCCAAAGCGCCAACTCCGTAATCGAAAGCTGTCGGGCTTCCTTTTGTAGCTTTACTGATCCCAAGATCAACATAAGCTCCTAAGGCTACATTATCCTTTATAAAATAAGCTGCCTTTGGCTGTAAAGCAATATTATATCCAGCACCAGTATTAAGACCAAAATTACTTGCAACGATACTACTTCCTACCATCCAGTTTCCTTCTTGTATCTGAGCATTTGCAGTGGAGAATAATCCTGCGCCAATTACGAATGCTCCTAATAATAATTTTTTCATATGTTCAAATTTTTCGTTAATAATTATCTTTTCTTCATTTTACAAACCTTGTGCCATTTAGAAAGTATGCCTTACAAAACTTAGTCTAATACTTATTAATGAAGATTCTGCGTAAATGGAATATCTAAAAATATATACTTTTATTTGCTAAATAAAAAAGTCAACCTTTTTTAGGTTGACTTTAAATTTGAATATTTTAATGGTGATTTATAAAATCACTTTTTTAGTTGTAGTCCCTTTGTCGGAATTAATTTTCAAAATATAAACTCCTTTCACAAATCCAAAAGTACTTAGTTTAACTTCTTTAGAATTGTTGCCGGAAAGTGTTTTAATCAATTTGCCCGATGCATCAAAAACTTCTACTCCTGTAATAACTTCTTTTGTATCTATAATTACAATTTCTGCTTCGTCTTTCACCACACTTACACTACCTGCAGATCTGTTTACGGAATCAAAAGATACTAAATCCTGGTAGATAACTTCGAATCTTGATTCATCGATTCCTTTGCTTGCCGCAAAAGTATATTCTCCGTCCGAAGTAAGATTGATTAACTTATTCAATTTATTGTCTTTCAAATAAACAGCCTGATCCGTTTTGAATAATCCTTCAGCATCCTTAAGAGTAATTGTATAATTTCCTGTTTCAAAATATTTGGCTCCTAAAGTAACCACATCATTACTATTCAAAGGATATTTTCTACCTTGGATTGCTAATTTAGCAGTTCCATTGATGGTGTAAAATGCATCTGATCCTAATACTAGTAGATCTGCATCGTATAACCTTTCATATCCGTCTGTTGCACCTTGAACATAAGAAACCAATAGTGTGTTATTGATATTTGAAGGTGATTTAAGATTCAGCCAATATCTGTCTTTTGATTTTGCTTCTTGTTTATTGAAGAAAATACTAGAACCATTGGAACTTCTCATATCATTTGTAAACTGCAGTGCCTGATTGTTTGATCCACTCATACTCTGAACCAAGAAACCTTGTCCCACTTTTACATATTGTGTAGGAGTTGGTGACTCTACGCCATCCTGGAATGTTGCAGGAACACCTCCACTTCTATTGTAAATTGCATAATTGGAACCAGAATAATTACCACCTTGCTGACCTGGGACATATTGCTGATTTGTCCAGAAATATGCAGTTCCATAAATTAAAGAACTGTTAGCATCATATAATGCATCAAAGTCTAAATTGGATGGATAAGGATTACCAACCAGATTATAGCCGTGCGCAGCATTGCTCCATTTCAAGTATTGATAAATCAGATTACCATTGTTTGGTACACCTGCAAAAGTAAATGTATAAGCTGAAGGGCTATTATAATCTGCGTTATAACTGTCTTTTCCGCGGATAGCATAACCTTGTCCCGTTTTGAAGTTATAGGCATCATTAAGTCCTGTTGTTACAAACAAATCATTTGATTCATTGTAGATAAAGAATCTATTTTTAGGCGTTCCACCTACAAGACCACCATCTGAAAATGAGAATAAATTCTGATTTGAAACCGGTGAACTCCAAAACGTGTAATGCATTTTTGCCATATTAGCTACTCTTTTCACCGTGACATCTCCACTATTGGCCAATGCAGAACTCTGCATTAAGTTTGCATCACTTTCTAAAACAAGTCTGTCTGCAGTAATATTATTAATATATTGACTAGCGGTGATTGCAGTATTAGCACTTATAGTTAATAATCCATTATTATCAATAATCAAATTGTTAGCGGTAAATGATCCATTTGTACTGGTTACATAAGGCTCAAAGATATAGGTATTCAAGCTCGTGTTTGGTACTCCATTCGACCAGCCATTAACACCTTCTACACTTCTCCATACAGTTTTGTTTACTGTTACAGTTCCTGTTCCTGTTAAAGTTCCATTACAGATAGCATCAGAAACGGCCGTAAGCTGATAAGTTGTATTAACTGAAGGGGAAACTGTCAAGATATATGGTGAATTTGTAATCCCATTAATTGTTTGTGGATTAGCTCCATTGGCAGAATAGGTAATTGACCAAGGTCCGGTTCCTGTAAGTGCCACTTGTAAATTGGCAAATCCTGGTTCTGTATCAATTGTTGCAGCACCGGATAATGTTGCAGTAGGTCTGGTTTTGGTAGTTACAGTAATGGTTTTTGTATCTGTAAACGTTCCTAATGAATTAGTATAAGTTCCCACTGCTGTGTAAGTGGCATTTTGATTTGGTGTTGCTGAAACCGAAGAACCTGTAGTCTGTGCTAAATCTCCTCCTGTGGTAGTTGACCAAGTATAAGTAAAAGGTGCAGAACTCTGAGCGGTTAAGATTACGGGAGTATTTGGACATACGCTGGCAGTGTTGGAAGACAGAACAAATGAAGGATTTACTACAACTCTGTCCAGAAAAATTGTTTTTCCGGATGTTCTCGAAATTCTAAATCTTAAGTTATCACTATAATCAGTAACCGGAATAGTAAAAGTCTCTACAGTTAATGTCTTAGGCGTAACTACATCGTATGTACTTATAGCAGTCCAAGTCCCATTATTGATACTTTTTTCTATCAATATTTTTGTTATCTCTGTATAAGAAATATTAGCCGGTCTCACCGCTGCCAAAATTGTAATTGACTTTGCTCCTCCTTTTGGAATACTTGGTGTTACGAGTGTTCCTGCAGCTTCTGTTGAGGTCTGCGTTGCTAATTCCACATAACCATTCAGGGGTATACTAGAACTCCCTGCAGGATATATTGATCCCCTTGTTACAGTCCAAGTCCCTGCGGTTGTTGATTGTGTGTAATCTCCAGGGGAATATCTGGCAGTCCAATTATTGAATTCTGCTGCTACCTGAGCTTTAAACATTACTGTAATCACAGAAAGTGATAAAACCAGACTTTTAAATAGTATATTTAATTTCATATTCTTTTATTTTTATTTATTCATCAAAATTAATCAATTATTATTTATCAAGTAAGTAATAATATTCATTTTTTATACTCTCCCAAATATAGCCCTGGCCGTAATTTTGTTCAATCAGCGTCCTGTAAACCATTTTAGAAGAGTTCACATTCAAATCCTGCAATCTTATTTTCTTCATAGCGTTGCACAATTCCGCTTTATTTTTCACATTAATAATTGTGCCATTTCTTCCTTCTTTAACAATTTCATTACTGCCACTAATATCTGTCACAATACTGAATAAACCCATTGCGCCAGCCTGAAGCAATACATTTGGAAATCCTTCTCTGTAACTTGGAAATACAAAACAATCTGCAATCGAAAAAAATAACCGCACATCCTTTTGGAATCCTACGGAAATGATATTCGGATTATTTTCTATATTATTTTTGGATTCTGGTAAAATTGGATCAAGGTCCTCTTCAAAAGGTCCGACTAGTAATAATTTAGTATTTTGAAATTGTGATTCGAGCTTTGTAAAAGCGTCGATCAATTCGTTTATCCCTTTATCTCTTACCAAGCGTCCTACAAACAAAAAGACATAATCATCATCTTTTATCCCCAGGTTTTTTTTAAACATTTGCTTTTCCGATTCCGAAAATAATGCCGGGTCAAAATATTCAAGATCAACTCCGTTTACATTACCATTTGCAATGATCTTCAGAGGTTTATCCGTAATTTTAAACTTCAGCAAATCATTTTTTACGCCGTTGCCTTCCGGATAGATATCAGTTGCGCAATAGCATAACAACCTGTCCATTGCGACTAATATTTTCTGCATCATTCCAGTTTTGTAAGGAAATACCAAACCTGTGAATGTGTGAATTCTAATAGGAACGCCAGCCAATTTTCCGGCAACCATAGATAGCAGTCCCGCTTTTGGAGTAATAGAATGGATAATGTCCGGTTTTTCTCTTCTAAAATAAAAATAAAGCTTTACGAGTGAAAACAAATCCTTGACTGGAGAGATCTGGCGCTGCATTTCTACAGCATAGGTTTTAACACCTTCGCGTTCTCTCACTTCATCCAGATCTGGACCGTTTCCGGATATAGAAGTAATATCAAAATATTGGTTCAAATATCTGAGCTGCCCTTTTAATAAGACATTCAGGGAAATAGGAACGGTTGAAATTCTGAATATCTTTTTCAATTTTTATAAAGATTAATAATATCCGATTTAATTTTATTTCTGCTGACATCCAGCTTATAAAGATAATCACCGATTTTACTTTTACTTACCTCGTAATTGTCTGTGATCTCATTGAACATTCTTATTAATGAGTCTGCCGTCACATCTTCTATCTGTACCACCAGATTATCAAAATTAAAATCCCCCATTATTCCTTTCGCCTTATTCCCACCATAACCAATTGCTATAGAAGGCACCAGCGATGTTAATGAAAAAATGACCGAATGGAAACGTGTTCCTACAAATACTGAGAAATAAGAATAGACGGCCTTCAGATCATCACAATCCAGATTCTCATTGATCCAGACTACATTACTGTTATTGTCAAATTTCTTAAGAAGATCTTTGATCGCATTCCTGTCATCCTCATGAGAATTTAGGCCCAATAGATTGGTTGCACAATGCTATTTTAAAGCCTTTTTCAATTGCAAAATTTGCAAGCCTGTAAACAGAATCAAGATATTTTTCATAAAGTTCCAAAGGATTTTCTTTACCTGGAAAACGCCAAGGTCTTACAGTAATGCCTACAATTTTATCGTCTGAACTTAAATTATATTTTTTAAGGATTTCTTTTGCTTTTTCTTCGGAACCCTTCTCCAAGAAAAATCCCAAATCCATTTCTACAGGAACATTTTTTCCCAGCAGCTCAGACATTGCAACAGAAGAAACCTTTTCTCTGGCATACACCAAGTCTAATGTATTAAAAACTTTCTTAACCTGAGATTTTACCGTTAAACCTTTGAAAGGTCCGTAAGAATTGGGGAAGAAAACTACTTTTTTGCCCATTTTTTTCGCCAGCCTGACGTAGAATAAAAAATACCACATCAAATAAGGCGCTGTTTTCTCTCCATATGCGTGGATAAAACCGCCTCCTTTAACAAAAACAGCATCAGAATCTCTGAATTGCGCCACAGTCTGCTGAGTCTTTTTACCGTAAAATAAGCGAACTAATCCGGCGTTGTTTGCTATTAATATCAGAAACCAGGTACTCAAAAAATCTAATCCGGCGTTTTTGATTTGCTTCGCCAATTCTAATTTGGATTCCTGGATATGTTCGTCTTTTTTGTGCTGGCCTCTTCTGGGATGTTTCAGGATATTTTCCAGGATAGGAAAACCTCGCTGTTGTGTCTGATAACTCAGGTTTTTTTTCTCCTCATCTGTATCACCAGAATTCAGGATATAAATATCGTTATACAAACCGGTATCCTTCACGAGCCTGTAGCTTTCCCAGACCAATGCCTGGTCGCCTTTGTTCATATCTGTAATTCCCGGGACTATGATCGCCTTCATTTATTTTTTATTTAAGGTTTTATTAACTGCGGTTTTGTTTGTGTTTTTGATATAATAATAGAGCATCAAGCCAAACGGAAATGCTAGTAATGTTGTCAACTTAGCCGGTGACTCCTTCATTAGATTGCGACGATCGCCGAGCAATTTTGAAGAAACATAATGAACTGCGTTTTGGAATTTTTCTTTGTAATTGAGTGCAAATTTCATTTTGGCAATTCGGTAAAAGGCAAAAGAATCGGGGCTTTCTCTGTATTGTTTTATCAGATTATTAGAAAGACCGTCTTCCATATATTCTACGATGCAAAACACTTCATTAAAGACCAGAAGTTTGTGTTTCTGTTCTATGAAAAGATATAAATAACTCGTCACCGGGAATTTCTCATTCCCCAATCTTGGATAAGGTAAATATTGATTGAACACCTTTCTGTTGTGAACAAATTTTTTATCTCCGCTGATCTTATACGTTGTATAAAGTTCTGAGAATTTGCATTCCTTTACCTCAGGCAATCTGGTTCCGATAATTTTTCCGTTGGTGTAAGCATCCAGACCGACCATTCCGGCAGAGTCTTCGTAGCCATGTTTCTCCCAAAGATCCAGGATTTTTTCTATCCCGTCATCAGGCATGTGATCATCAGAATCTATACAGACACAAAGTTCTGTCGTCATGAGATAATGCGCTGTATTGTGAGCTGCAACCATTCCTTGATTTTCCTGAAAGTGATATTTTATTTTTATCTTATTTTCATTAATCCAGGCGTTTACAACTTCTTCCGTAGTATCTGCTGATCCATCATCAATTATCAGCCATTCAAAGTCTTTTGAGGTTTGATTTTTTAAACTTTCATAGAGTTTTGGTAAGAGATGGGCGCGATTATAGGTTGGAGTGAAAACGGTTATTTTATTTTCCATTTTTCAAAAACATTATATATGTAAATAAGTAATAGATGCTTAGAATGACTGCAAAAACCTTATACTGATCTTTCCATATTCTATATTTAAACATTGGATAAGCAATTAACGGGGCCATCAAAAACCACGACAAATATGCAAATCTGTTGCTATAATTTGCTGTAATTACTAATACCCAAAAGGCATTCGCAATAGCGTAAACTCCGAACAAGTGGATGTAAAATTTGTCTGTTATTTTTTTTTCAAAAATGAAATAATATCCTGCGATAATACCAAATGAGCTATATAATAAAAAATCCCATCGAAATCCTGTGGCAGAAAATGATCCTTCTGCACTTTCTCCTTCCATATATCCGCTCGTACGTTCTGCAAATCCCAAATGATTGAAAAACAAATCCTGCCAAATACTTCCACCCGCTAATGACAACGGGATTGCAGCCAACCACGCATATAAATAAACTTTAGGATTTTTATAAAATTCTGCTGCCATAAATGCTGCAAATGGAATAATTACAGAACTGTGAAATAAAATAGCAATTATGAATAAAGAATACATAACCCATTTTCTATCATAGAAGCAAAGACTTAATATAAAAAAAGAGGTTCCTACTCCATTTCTGATCCCATTTGTTCCGAAAGCCCAAAATGAAAATGACCCAACAAACATAAAGAATGCATAAAACCAATATTTGGTAAAGTATTTTTTTGAAAAGATATAACAAGGAATAATATACAGAATGTCTATTAGCATGAAAAATGCCTTAACAGGCATGATATAGGCACAGGCTTTCATCAAATAATTAAAAGCATAGTCTTTATCAATTGTAAGATTTGTCCCATGCTCCATTAGATTATAAGCTCTGGCATAGGTTGCCATATCTGCGAAATAAGCTCCACTGATAGGCCTTGACCCAATGTATAAAGTAAAAACAATTAAAAAAACATGCCCTATTATATTAAAAAAATTAAGACTTTTCGTATTGTAAACATCATACACCATGGCATGAAGTATTATCATAATCATGATTAACATCATGCTATGATAATATACTGCTGAGTAACTTTCTAAGGGAATAAAATCAAACACCTTTCTCTTATTTAATATATAAGTTTAATACTTCGTTCAGATTATACTTTTTCAGTAATTCACTTTTCTCATTCCCTCTTATTATCTTGTTATTGGTATCTTCCAATATAAAATTGAGTCCTTCTGCATATTTTTTATCATTTTCATTCATTTGGAAATCATTCGGAATCTGAAAATCAGAATTGTCAAATTTAGTTTTTATGATAAGACCTGCATCAGTAATAATGAAATTTTCCTTATCAACATTATTTTTCTGAATCATCATTTCGGAAATCCCATCTGTACAATTGGTTGTAATTACAGGAATATTGAGAACCATAGCTTCAACAATTACATTTGGTGTACCTTCATACAAAGAGGAAAGTGCCAGGCAATTTGCTTTTGCAAGATATTTATATGGATTTGATTTCCTTCCTAAGAAATATACACTGTCTTTAAGATTAAGGCCACGAATTAGTTTTTCAAGATAACTTTCCACTTCCTTGTCGCCATCTCCTACTAAAACTAAGCGGGCATCAGGATTTTTTCTTTTTATCAGACTAAAGGATTTGATTAATAGCCAGGGTGATTTTTGTAAACTTAAACGCCCCAAAAAAAGAATTACCTTTCCCTGGAAAATATTTTCTTCCTCAGCTGATAATAGTTCTTTAGAATTGTTTCCGATTAATTCATGATTGTGTGGATTATAGATTGTCTCAACATTTTTAAATGAATAATTAAGATTATCTAAAAGATCATTTTTAATCGCATGGCTTATCGCAACTACTCTATGAAAATTTTTATAGGTATTTTCTATAGACCATTTGAAGAACTTTGCTATTCCGTTCAGGTTTTTAAACTCAACACTTTTTACCGCATGTAAGCTTGCGATTTTAACTTCTTTGGTATAAGTAACAGCACTGAAAGAATTTGCCATATCTCCAAATGCTATTGAGTAGTCAATTTTATTTTTCTTAATATAATTTCTGATCAGGAATGGGATTTTTAAGTAAAAAAGGATTCTGTTTGACGCAGAATATTCTGAGAAATCTTTTCCTGACAAAATATATTCATCATCGCCAAAACTGATAATATCATTTGTAAGACCTATAATCTTAATAACCTTAACATTATATCCTTTTCTTTTGTAGCCATCGTAGAAAGTCACCGCCAGCCTTTCCATTCCGCCTACGCTTCCATAAGGTATTATTAATAATATATTCTTCATTACAATTTTTTAAAAAGCCCGTCCCATTGTTTTGCAATGAAGTCAGGATCATATCTTTTTACATTTTCTTTAGAATTGGATCCCATAACTTTTCTTAAGGATTCATTTTCTATAAGTTCCAGGATTTTATCTGCGAAGATATCAACATTATCTTTTTCTACAATAAAACCGTCCACATTATCTTTTATAATATCGGATGGTCCATAATTACAATCAAAACTAACACATGGAACACCACAGGCCATAGCCTCGATAAGAACCATTCCAAAGCCTTCGAACCGGGAAGACATCACATAAATAGAGCTGTCCAGATATTTTTCTTTAATGTTTTTCGCAGGTGGAAACCAAACGACACTTTCCGGCAAATCAGAAGTGTCTAAAAATTTTTTATTTTCTTTTCCATACAATTCCAAAGTCCAGTCGGGATATTTTGAATTTACTTTTTTCCAGGATTGCAACAAAAGATCCTGCCCTTTTTGGAAAGAAATCTTACCCACACAAATGACTTTTTTGGAATCCAGACTTGATGATTCTTTCGGATAAAAAGACAAGGGGTTAGGAAGAACTTCAAGATTTTTCAGAGATGTCCATTCTTTTTTATTGCCATCTGTCAACACAACAAATTTGCTGAAACTGTTTCCCAGAATTCCCATCAATGTCCATTTTATCTGCGTATTAACTTTCTGAACAAAAGACTGATTTGCATGAGTTTCCGCTAATTTTGAGACGTGTCTCTCGTAAATGATTTTGGCATCGGTTTTCAAAAATTTTGGAATAAAAAAACCTTTGAGACCATCATCGCAAACTGAGATTACATCAGGTTTTATTTCATCAGTTATTTTCTGAATACCATTTTTGTACGTCGAGATATATTGCAGCGGATTCCCTTTTACATCAATAGAATAAAATTTGATCCTGGAACTGAACTCATAAAATGGATTTTCATCGGCATGATTCAGCACCAAAATAGAAACTTCATAGCCATGATTTTCTGCCAGCAAAGAAGCTTTTACAGAAAGAACTCTCTCTAATCCGCCGGAGCCGTTGATGCCATTGGTTATATATAAAAGTTTCATCAGATTAATTTTTGGACTTTTTGATTAATGAAATTGATAACGTAAGAACAAAGGACGCAAATCAAAACCAATATGGAAAATATGACAATCGGATATTTGAAAGAGTAAATGAATTCCGGAAAAAAAATCATATAAAAAAACATATGAGTGAGCCAGATATTCGTAGAATGCGGCGTGAAAAAATCAATTCCTTTCTGAACATTCTCAGGCAAATTAAACTGACAATACAATAGGATAAATGCAAGGGCTGTAAAAGGTGCAATGATAAAATTCGGCACAAATGCATGAAAAATAACCAATATCACAATCATTATACAAATCACCAGATTTTTATATTTTACTTTTTGAAAGTATTTGGAAATGAAACTATTCCATTTATATTTTAATGCAAAAGCACCAAGCATCAGCTGAAATAAGGTGCAGAAATATAAAGCTCCATATTTTTGAAACCAATTCAATACCGGATTTGTAAACAGATTTGTTTTATAGATTCTAAAATAAAAACCTAATATGTAAAGACCAACTAATGCAATTAAAAATATAATCATATTTAGTTTTTCCAAAATAGAAAACCAGAATCCCGATGTCAATACAAATAAAACATAAACCGTAAAAAACCACCAGGCACCGTTGTATGAAGGATTAATTCCCAAAAAATTCAGGAAAAACTTTTCCCAGTAACCGGGATAGCCTTCGGATTTTAAAATCAATCCAATAATGACCGGAAATATGATTAAAATGATCCAATAATTAAGGTATAACTTTTTCAGTCTTACAAAATTGTCTTTTGCATAAACTGTTTTATTCTGCTGATATTTAAAGTACAATCCATAACCGCTGACAAAAGCAAAAACAGGAACGCAGGCATCACAAAACAACGAGAGATAATAAGAAAGCGGCTGTTTTCCTACAAACAATAATGGCTCAAAAAGTCCTTTGTAATTTTTGTTGAATAAATGAAGACACAGCATCATTAATATGCCTATAGACTTCAGCTGATTGGATTGTCTGACTGTGATTTCCAAAAGTATTTGTTATTTAATTAAGCTTTTAAATATCATTGTAAAATCTGAAAAATTTCTGGTTTTCAAAAATATTTTGAAATAATAAGACGCTCCCGACATTCTTATGCTTTTTTCTGTCGAGTTATAACTTGTAACCGCTATTTTTCTAAGGTCGCTGATTAGGAAACTGTTCCATTCTTTGTCAGAAAACTCATTTTTATATTGGCTTATCCAGGTTTTGATCTGCGAAATAGATGCTTTGGTTTTATCAACAGATTTTGATGTAATTCTATCTTCGGTATGCTCATACATAATGTGAAGCTGTTCCTGCAATGCAGCAAACTTATAGCCTTGTTTCAAAGCATTGATCATAAAAAAACGATCCTGAAATCTTGGAATATCAATAAAACCACCGAGTTCCAGAAACGAACCCCTTCTGACACAAAGCATTGGGGTGAAAAAATTGCCTCTCAGCACAAAGTTTTTGAAATCTCCGACTACAGGATAATTGCTGTCTGCTACGATTTCTTTCCCATGCTGATCGATTCTTTTGAAAGCAGCCAGACAGCCGTTGTATTCTGTATTTGACTCCAAAAAGTTGACCTGATGCTCGAGTTTGTTTGGTAAAAACTCGTCATCATCATCCAGAAAAAAAAGATATTCTCCCGATGCTATTTCTGCCCCTTTGTTTCTTGCAATACAGGCTCCCGAATTCTTCTCAAGCGGATGATATACAACCTGATTATTTTCCGGAATTATAGCTTCTGTCTGTTTTTGAAATCCTGTATTCACGCCGTTATCATCAATTATAATAACTTCAAAAGGAAAATTGGTCTTTTGATTCATGCAGCTTAAAATTGCTTTTTTAAAAAAAACAGGACGATGGTATGTGGTAATAATTATGCTCGCTTTCATTTTTTCACTTCATTAAATAAGTTAATCCATCTCGGCATAATCTCCTTCAAAGCGTAGTTTTTGGCAACCTCGTGGGCTTCTTTGCTTTTGACCTCTCGTAATGATTCATCTTTCATCAGTAATTCCAGTTGTTGTATGAATTGACTTTCGTTCCCGAAATCTATCAATACACCCCCTTTATCTTTTTCTAAAATATCACTTGGTCCGCAATAGCAATCATAGGCGATGACAGGCACACCCTGAGATAATGCTTCAATGATCACCATCGGTAATCCTTCTCCATTGGATGTCATTACAAATAACTGCGACTCGCTGTATTTTTCAGTAATCTGATTGGTTGTACCGTGCAGAATCAAATTTTTCAGGCTTAAATCACGGATGGATTTTTCATAATTTCTTCTGTAAGGTCCGTCTCCATAGATGTTCAGGGTCCATTCCGGAAACTTCTGTTCTAGCTTGCTCCAGATATTAATCAGTACAGAAAAACCTTTTCGGTCATCTGCCATACTTCCTACAGTAATGATATTTTTGGGTCTGTTCAGAATAGTTTCGGAAACAGGATGATCTGAAAACTCTACAACGTTGGGAATCACGGTCGTATTCGAAAAATCCTTCCAGCTCTGTTGATCCTTTTTTGTCAGGAGAACCAGCTTATCATAATTTTTGTAATGATATTCGTAGAATTTTCGTAGAATTTTCTTCTTGTATTTTTGACCAGAAGCAAGTTTGCTTTCTAAAAACTCAGATGCTTTTCTGGAAAAATGGTATTCTCTGATCTTTGGAATATCTTTGAGAATGTATGGAATGATGAAATCTTCATAACCTCTTTCCAGGACAATAATAACATCGGGATTTATTTTTTTGATCTCCTGCTCATAAATCTTCCTGAGTGTGAGAATATTCTGAAAAAAACCAATAAACTTGATCTTGCCCGTTAATTGACTGGTAATCTTGAGGTCCGTTATTTTTATCTTATCAGAAAGTGGATATGCCAATGCCTTATCGTGCTGATCTGATATCAATATTGTTACTTCGTGACCGTTTTCTGCAAAGTAAGATGCTTTGGAGGAAAGTACTTTTTCGGTGCCTCCCTTTGCTGAAAAAGACGCAATACAATATAAAATTCTCATTAATATTTATTTAAAAAATCATCTACTGATAAATAAAAATCTTTCTTATTTTTAGTTATTTCTTCCTCACTCCAGTTCCACCAGGCTATATCCAAAAGCTTTTTTATGACTTCATCAGAATATTTCATTTTTATAATTTTTGCTGGAACTCCTGCTGCGACGGCATAAGCCGGGACATCTTTGGTAACGACAGATCCTGCAGCCACAACTGCGCCGTTTCCGATCTCTACACCTGGTAAAACAACTGCATTCATCCCGATCCAGACATCGTTTTTAATTTCAATTCCTTTTTTCTGAACAAGTGATTCTTTGATTTTCAGTAATTCGGAATCGGTTGTCAGATTATTAATAAAAGGGTACGAAGTTACTGGTGACAATCCGTGGAAACCATCATCCATAATGAAATTGACGTTGTTTGCAATGGAACAATATTTTCCAATAATCAGTTTTTCATCTGACCAGCGCCAAACTTTTGCACCGTTGTCATAAGTGCCCGTTCCTTTTTCGGTAAACTTATCATCCTTAAGCAAAACATAATCTATTTTTCTTAAAAACTGATCGTAATTTACGCCCATTAACCGCCAAAAAAATCTTCGTAACTTTTTAATCATCTTCAGATCAATTGATTATTTATAATTGTTATATGAGTTCCTGATCAGGCGAAAATTCTTTGCCAGCTTTAATATATTTTTAAAATACAAATCCGGAATGTAACCAAACAATTTGTTCCTTTTGAATGCAAAAGAACCATTTGAAAAAACGGCTTTTGCAAAACTCTTCAGAAAATCACTTTTATCTGATTTTACCTGCACAACGGCATTTGCAAACAAATGAAGCTGTAAACGTTCCTTTGTCATTTTCCTCTCCTGACGGTCGTGAACAACTTTTGCATTTCTGATAATTCCTATTTTAAACCCTTTATTTTTAGCACGCAGACAAAGATCTATATCTTCTCCGTAAAAGAAAAAAACAGGGTCAAAACCCTTTATTTCTTCCAGACATTTCCGGGATATAAACAGAAATGCACCATTTATTAAATCTACATCTAAGATTGTATTAAAATTCTTTTTAAAAACCTTTCCCGCATATTTTTTGAATCCAAAATCCAGATTCTTTTCAGTTGAGTCCAAATGAACCGGAGACAGCAATCCATATTTTTGATACTTTGGATCCTGTAAAACCGGCAAGACATTATTCCAGAAATCCGGGAGTAGCCAGCCATCGTGATTGATCAAAAAAGCGTAATCATACAACTCTTTTTTTGCTATTTCGAAGCCGATATTATTTGCTTTTGCAAAACCCAGATTCTCGCCGGATTTTATTATTCTTACACCCGGGAAATTATTTTTTACAATATCCAAGGTGTTATCATTAGAACCATTGTCAATTACCAGAATATCACCCACAAATCCGTCCTGCAAAATAGAACTGATATTTTTATCAATCCATTTTTCAGAATTATATGTAATGATAATTGAGAGGATTTTCAAAACCACAGTTTATTGTTTATTAAATAATTTATTTTTTCTTCGATAAGTATTTTAAAGAAAATCTCATCAGCCTTTTCAACCTCAGCAAGTGTTTATTCGGAAAATCTTCTCTGCTTAATTTGAATAAAATCGAATCAAATTTATACAAACCTTTTTCTATATACATATCGCAGGCTAATCTGCCAGCATTGGTCAGTTTTATTAACTGAGGCAGCTTATCTGGTATTTTGCTTAGAAGCATCACATTCTGCATCACAGAAGGTTTTGTATGAAGATAATTAACATTATAGAAATGCGCGCCATCTTCTGACTTAATAAGATTAAGAATATAATCAGAAGATTTTCTCATTACAATAGCTGCAGAAACATATATCTTGAGATATCCCGGATCAGGTAATTTGCTATATACATCTGTATCAATATCTTCATACAAATAATCCGGAGTTTTATGGAAAATGATGTTCTTATATTCCTGAAGCCATTCTTTCATAAATTTATTTTCCGGAGAAGCTGCAAAAAACCAGCTTTCTACCATTGGAAAATCAGCATTTGACATATACCGTTCTGTATAAAAACCGATGAAATCGCAGCTGTTTTTTTTCTGTGTCTCTATTACCCAATCCAGATTATCTATTAAAAATACACTGGCATCAAGATAGATACCACCATAGCGATATACCAGTTCCAAACGGATAAGATCCGTTATATTAACAATATGCAGATTTTTTAAGTTGTTTCTGTTAAAATCGGGAAGGAAATTATTTATGGTTTTAAAATCAATAATATTAATTTCGAAGCCGGGATTTAATTCTTTTAATCTATTGATACAAAGCGCAACTGTCGGAGAATAAGTAGGCGAATCCCAAAAAAACCAGATTATTTTTGGAATTTCTTTTTTATTTTCTTTTCCCTCTCCCCAAATTACTGTCTTGGGAGAAGGTATAGTTTTTATATTTATTTTTTTTATCGACATTCTACAATGTTTATTTTTTTGTAGCCTTTTTTAAAATTGGCTTTATAACTTCTTTATTAAGAAAATTAAAATAGTTGTGATCAAATCCTGTTAGGAAAAGCATTTTGAAAATAAACCAAAGATTTATTTTTCCAAAACCATAATATAAAAGAGGGATTTTTAAAATTTCGCTTTCAGTTTTGGAAAGTCTATTATTTTTAATAAAGATGTTGTAAGAATCAAGTGCTTTTTCCTTTCTGGCTAGCGATATCCTGTCTACTCTGTCGCTCACATCAAAGTAATAAGTTGGTTCCGACAATTTTTTAGCCTTGCCTTTTGACAATAATCTGTACCAGCATTCGTAATCTTGCCAGACTTTTAAACTTGGTTCAAAACCGCCTATATCCCGAAGACTTTTGGTTTTGGTAAAAATCTGGTTATTAATAAAATTGAAATACAGCAGATCCTTTTGCTTTATATAAGTTTCAGGCTGTATGTTTTTTTCTGCTTCAACGTTGTCTATTACACTTATATTATCAGTACACAATCCAATGAGGTTATCATCCCATTCTTTGATAAAATTTGCCAGTCTGTTGGGAGCAAAATAATCATCGTCATCCAGACCGGTAATAAATTCGCCGGTTGCCGAAAAGATAGCGTCGTTTCTGGAAACGCAAGCACCTAAAGATTCCTGATGATGGATCGCTTTTATCTTTGGATTTTCTGTTGACAACTTGTCGAGATAATCTTTTGTTTCATCTGTGGAAGCATCATTTACAACAATCAATTCCCAATTGTTATAGGTCTGCTGCATTACAGAATCGATTGCTTTTTTAACTAAAACCAATCTGTTTTTTGTCGGAATATAAACTGTTACTTTTGCATTTTCCATTCAATATTAATGTTTAATATTCAAAAACTTATATTCGTCATTTGAGAGAGAAATTTTATTATTTTCCTCAATTTGATCTTTAAATTTAATAAGAACTTTTTTTTCCAACTGCATATCTTCCAGTATAGTTCCGCGTGAAAATATTTTTCTAACAATTATTTTAAATGATAATGTCTGTATTTTTTTTGCAATATCCTGTTTTTTTAACGGGTTAGAGTTGTTTAATAGTACTGATTTTGTTCTGTTAAATTCTTTATCTTTTAAAACACCGCCTTGTCTCTCTTCTCTATCGTGATATATGGACACTTTTGGATAGACACCTATTTTCAATTTACTGAATTTCAATCTATTAACATAATTATCATCTTCTCCGTAATGATAAAAAACAGGACTGAAACCGCCAATTACTCTCAGACTTTCTTTCGTGACCAGCCAAGCGGCTGCACATATAAAATCAGATTCATAAACTGTATCCTTTAATTTTTGCACTACAAAGTCCGAATACAGATTTTTACAGAAATTAGGAGTGATGTAATGAGAAAAATTATAATCCAAAGCGTCTCCTTTTCCGTTCAGATGGATTGGGCTTATGACAGCATATTGCGGATTTTTTTCTGATTGCAGAACCAATTTTTCTATCGTATCTGTATCAACTCTTGCATCCTGATTAAGGAGAAAAAAATACTTTCCACCAAGTTCCAGTGCTTTTTCAAACCCAATATTATTCGCCTTTCCGAATCCAAGATTTTCTTTGGAAATGATAAATTCTATCTGAGGATAATTTTTCTGTATAAACGCTACGCTCCCATCATTGGATCCGTTATCAATCGCAATGATCTGAACAGGAATGCTGGAATTAATAACCGAATCAAAACATTTCTGAATCCAGTTATTCCGCATCCCGTTGTAAATTACTATGATTGCAAATACCTTCATTATTCTGATTTTTTTACAGCATTTTTAAGTGCTTCCAAATACTGTAAACCCCATTTCTGGCAGGGTTCCAGATGATTACCTTCTGCCCACTCGTTCCAGGCGTTGATGAAAATAAAATTCTCTTCTGTGGAATAGGTTTTATATTTTTTCAGTTTTTCTACAATCCAGTGATAGAATAATTCTGGTGAGGCATTTTTAAATATTGTAGCATTATGTTTTCTTCGTGCGGCATTGTCCCAGGAAGGAGAAAAACCGGGAAATATTTTATAATCCTGATGGAAGTTTTTTATATCAAATTCTGTATAATTTTTGTAATCTATGATATGTTGAGAAGATTCCGGTTTTGGTTTGCTGAATGTTATTTTTAATTTATTAATAACTTTGGATGTAAAACCCGTCGGTTTATTTTTTTTATTTGCATTTTTAAATTTTACAAGTGACGGACTCAATGGCTGAAAATCTATCGCAGCATCAAATCCCAGATCCAAAACTTCCTGTCCGTTGGCTGTATTCCAGCGGTCCATTCTACAAATATAGAGTTCCAATCCTTCCTTTGCAGCTTCTTCTCTCCAGATTTTGATTGTCTCTTTTGCAGAAGGCAACTCATCCGACTTATAAATTACAAAAACCGGCTTCCCCTCTATTTTTATATACCTACTATCTTTGAAAATTGGTAATAAAAATTTGATGTGATCTCTGTCATCGTCGGAACTATATTTTTGGTCTATCAGGAGCTCTTTATCATTTCC
This sequence comes from Epilithonimonas sp. UC225_85, assembly GCF_042695135.1. Classification (GTDB taxonomy): domain Bacteria; phylum Bacteroidota; class Bacteroidia; order Flavobacteriales; family Weeksellaceae; genus Epilithonimonas. The sequence continues at coordinate 923,326 of NZ_CP170547.1, read as the reverse complement.
GTCCCAGGCTCTGGACCAGTTTTCATTGGCCCAACACAGCATAAAAGGAAAATCCTCTTTTGGATTTTTCAGCATTCTGTCAATGGGTTCGTTCATCAGTCTTTTACCATTAAACCAGTAATGATAATAACAAAAACCATAAATCCCGAATTCTTTTGCCAATGCGATCTGTGCCAGTCTCGCTTCTTCCAGTCTAAGATCATAAAATCCCAGATCTGCAGGAAGATGCGGCTGATAATGACCTTCAAAAAGAGGTTGTGTTTTCGTGACATTTGTCCATTCCGTAAAGCCTTTTCCCCACCATTTATCATTTTCGGGAAAAGGGTGAAACTGAGGCAGATGTATTGCTATTGGTCTAATCTTAGTCATTTAATAAAAGTTATATCTTATTTAATACTTCTTTTAATTTATTCAAAAACTCAAATCCATATTTTACGTCGGGTTCTAGATAATTTCCCTCTGCCCATTCGTTCCATGCATTTATAAAAAGGAAATTTTCCTCAGGTTCTCTCTTTTGATCTAGTAAATATTTTATGTCTTTTTGCAAAAACTCTGCAAAGACTTCCGGATTCTTATCTTTGATTATAATTCCGTTTTCTCCTCTTCTGGCACTATTGTCCCAGCTGACAAACGAACATGGCAAATAATTATATTCATATGTTCTGTTCATCTTTTCCTTGGCTTTTTTATAGTCGTAAATTTTTAATTTATTACTGAAAATTCCCAACTCAAGATTTCTCTTCAGTTTTGTCATGCTGTTTTTATCATTAAAAGCCTGCCCCAATGATCCTAACTTCGGCTGGAAGTTCATAACAGCGTCAAATCCTTTTTCCAAAAGATTTTCATACCCTGCGTGCGAATTAGAAGCAACAAGAAACATATCTTCAAAACCATTTTCTTTAGCTACAGACCTGTAAATATCAATTACCTGATCCAGATCAGGGATCTGTATAGGTCTGTATATCATAAAGACGGGTTTGCCATCTACTTTTATATACCTGTCGTCTTTAAAAAATTTCTGTAGATAGATGGCGTGATTTTTATGATCTTCCAGGGAATAAGTTTGTTCTATGAGAATTTCTTTTTCTTCTCCCAACCATCTTCTGCTCCAGGTTTCATTTGCCCAGCAAAGCATAAACGGAAGATCTTCTTTCGGATTATTCAGTTTTCTGTCGACCGGTTCGTTCATAAGCTTTTCACCGTGAAACCAATAATGATAATAGCAGAAACCATAGATGCCATATTCTTTTGCCATTGCTTCCTGGGCTAGTCTTGCCTCTTCCAGTCTCAGATCATAGAAACCCAGGTCTGCCGGCAAATGTGGCTGATAATGTCCGCTGTAAAGAGGTTTTGCCTTTGTTACATTGGTCCATTCTGTAAAACCTCTTCCCCACCACTCATCATTTTTTGGGAATGGATGAAATTGCGGAAGATGTATTGCTATCGGGAGAATTTTATTCATTTTTTTTTATTTTTCAGGAAATCAAGAACAGATTCCGCATAGTTTTTTATACTGTAATTATCTTTTGCAAAAATAAACGCATTATCTGTAATATTCTTCCAAAGTATTTTATTATTAATTAACAATTCTAATTTATTGGCCAAAGATTCGCTTGTATGTTCGTAAACAAGACCGTTATAACTGTCTTTGATAATCTCAGGTATTGCTCCGGCATTATTGGCAACCACGGGAACATTCTCCAGCATTGCTTCTATAATTGTACGACCGAAACCCTCACTTCTGGAACAGTTGAGTAGTATTGAAATTCTATCATAAATTTCTTTCGGATTCTCATTAAAACCACAAAACTTAATATAACTGTTTATATCCCTATTATTTTCCAATAAAGATTTCAGTTGGGCTTCATAGACTCTGTCAGAGGCTTTCCCATAGATTTCCAACGTAGCTTTAATTCCTTTTTTATTAAGGATTTCTACAGCTTGTATGGCTTCGAGCTGGCCTTTACCTGGCATTATTGTCCCTAATATCCCAATGATTGGTTCATTTGGAATTTCTTTCATTGTGTGATTTACACTTTCTTCCACAAATCCGTTGTAGATCACTTTCGATTCTTTTTTCTTACTGTTTTTTATCCAATGATCTTGTAGTATTTTGGATATAAAAATAGTATTAGAATTTCTAACTTTTTTGAATTGTGACCTTACCGAAGGTAGATATTTGAGACGATAATCTGCCCATCCAAATTCTCTTATGTGCCATACAAAAGGTATTTTGAAAAGTTTTGAAATTTCATAACCAATTCCAACTACCGATGTATTGGTATAAATAACATCCGGTTGGAAATCATTTATAATATTTGAAATATTGACTATTGCAGCTTTTTCCTGCTTCAGATAATTGCGTCTCAGTTTTAAAATATATAAAAAGGACTGGTTTTTATATGGATAATCTGTTCTTGGAAAGGCGACGACTTTATAACTGATACCGGAAGTTGCAAAATGATCTTCCAAAATACCTTTGTAGGGAAGCAAAACCAAAACTTCTACTTCTGGATGATTTTTTTTCCAATAGTCCAGCAAGGTCAGGAGAGATTTGGTCGCGCCGTAAAGTGTAGAGTCGTGGGCGAAAATTAATATTTTAAATTTTTGTTCCATCTAATCCTGAATATTATTAATTTTTTCCAATGTCAAATCTCCGTAGAATAAATCCTTATTTCTTTTAATTTTATCTATATCCCAATTCCACCATTTTATTTCTAACAACTCTTTAATAATCTCGTCTTTAAATCTAAATTTAAGAACCTTGGCCGGTGTTCCTCCAACAATTGCATAAGCCGGAACATCATTTGTAACGACACTATTAGCCGCAATGATTGCTCCGTCACCAATCGTTACACCCGTCAAAATCACGGACTGAGTTCCAATCCAGACATCATTCCCAATTGTGATTCCGCCTTTTGAAACGGCATCTATACCATATTTTTCTCCAAAAATCCTGTATTTTATAAAATAGGTGGTGATGGACTGCATATCGTGGTTATGCTCCTGGATGGCTGTTCCTCTTGCGATAGAACAGAAATTGCCAATCGTGATCGGATGTTCTATGCTGTAAATCTCTGTTCCGGGACCATTGATGGTTGTATTATTCCCAACGGAAACGTTGCCGTCCAGTCGGGTTTTGTTGATAAGAGATCTTTTCCCAATTTTGATGTCTCCAAACAGCTCGCTAAACTGTACAGTTGTAGTGTCATCAATTATCGTAAGTTTGGGAACTTTGGAATCGATGATATTGGTTTTAATTTGTGAAGATTTACTTACATTAAACCCTAATTTATTCAGGATTTTTTTCAATACTTTTTTCATTTTGAAGTAATGTCTGATTTATATCTTCTAATTTTTCAATGTAACTGTAGGTTCCGTTTTCAATTTTATTCTGATAAGAATTGTATCCTTCTTCACCAAAGATAATGACTTTCTTTCCAAATTTCTCAGCTTCCAATGCCGTTCCCGAAAAGGAGGTCATCAGAACAGAAATCTCAGCAAAAAGATCATATAGTTCGAGTGTGTTTGCGTGCTCAACTATGACATTATTTCCCTTTTTTGATGCAAAATTTTGTAGCTGTATATTATCCTGCGGATATCTTGGGTGTAATCGGAAATACCATTTGCGATCCTTATCTTTATAAATAAAATCTTCTAAAAATTCCGGGATCCATTGTCCCTGCAAAGAGATCAGAACATTTTTGTCAATTCCTACATTTTTATCTAAAGACTTTTCTATTGATTTTTGTAAATACTTGTTCCCTACAACTTCAACTTCAGGGCTATATTCTTCGTCAGAAAAATTATTAATTATTAAGTCTTTATCAGTGTCTGCCCATACATAAAATGTTTGTGGGAAATGCATCTTAAGCGTTCCCGGGATTTCCCATTTTGCATAAGCAAAATGCGTATCGGTGATATTACTATGCTGATACTCTACTGTTGGAATTTTAAGTTCATTTGCCGCAAAGGACATTGCATTGGTGTCAGAATCATAATAACAATAGTAAAACAACTTCGAGGGATTTATAGTTTTCAGAAATTGTTCATAAGTCTTTAATTTTATCAGATATGAACCGAGTGTTGAAAAGTTATTACTATTAAGCTTATTAATTTCAATTCCTTTTTCTTTGCTTAAAAAATTGTTGATCAAGCTTGTATTTTCATAAGCCAGACTATGAAATTTATCTTTAAACTTTAAAGAATAATACTTCAGTAAAAGTTGTAAATAGGATTGTAATTCCGAATTATTATTGACAAGATCAAGATAAAGAATCTCTCCTTTTTTTGTCTCTTCTTCATAAAAAGGATGGAGATAAATATTGTATTTGCCTTCTTTAATATTGTGGTATTGATAACCTAAATATAATGTCTGGTCCTTCAGCTTATTTTTCAGCAGCTTGTGTTGCTGGTTTATTTTTAGGGCTAATAACAATTGTTTTACCCCATTTTTCAACTTTTGAATGAAAGAAGTTTTCGTTTTTTTTGGAGGACAGAGAACTGTTTTTTCATTCTCAACCTGAAGTTTACCGCTGTATATCAAATGGAAAAAATAACCAGTCTGGATTCTTATCAAAAACCAGGGATTGACAATGCCATCCAATGGTTTTAACTTGTTTTTGACACCATGAAAAAGATCTATCAGGACAGAAATATAATCTTTCCTGGAGCCGAATATGATTTTTTCTTTTGGCATTATGATTATCTGCTAATGATTTTCTCAATAAACTCTCTCACACAGCCTTCACCACCTTTCAAAGTCATAATCTGAATATTGGTGATCGATTTTATTTTATCTAATGCATCTTGCGGACAAGCAGCAAAACCAACTTCCGAAAGCAGATTGAAACAGTTGATATCATCTCCGATATAAGCGACTTCTTTTATAGAAATCCCTTCTTTTGCACAGATTTCCAGAGCAGCTTCTAATTTCCCGCCTTCTCTTTTACCTTGATAGAGATAATCGACTTTCAGTTTTTTGGCTCTTCTTTCTACGATCTGAGTCACTTCAGAAGTGACGATTCCGGTTTTGATATTGTTTTGGCGAAGGATATCAAATCCCATCCCGTCGTGCGTATTGAATTTCTTCAGCTCGTCACCATTCTCGGAATAATACATTCCTGCATCTGTCAAAACACCATCCACATCTGTCAGGAATAGTTTGATCTTAGTTTCTGGCTTTTGCGGCTGCAAAATATGTCTTTTCATCAATTGCTCTGCGATCACCCAATCATCCGGTTCATCGATCTCAAAAGATGTGAATTCTTCCATTTCAAATAGACCAATTTTTCCACTTAGTCTATTTTTATACTTTAAAACATTCCCGATTTTATTGATGTAAAATGCGCCGTTCTCCAAGAATTCTCCTTGAAAATCCTGGCGTCTGGGGCGGTTTTGATAATCGTAATTCTTTGATGTCCCATCTTCATTCCAAAAGAATCTTTTGAATCTGACACCAGTCAACAAAGAGTCATAATCCGAATTGTTATATACCTCCAAAGCGGAAGAAAAATCTTTGGTTTGGGTAAGCGGCGATGTTGCCTGTACCAAAAGGAAAACATCATCATTGTCTGATCCAGACTGGTTCAGATATTCCAGCATCACGCTTTCTGTGCTTGATGTATCCTGAGAGTTTTCAACAGATCTTTTATAGATCTCTGTCTTTTTGAATCCGAAACTTTTGACAGCATCTTCTATCTCTACCGAGTCTGTAGCGATAATGATTTTATCAATGGATGGCGTGTCCTCCAGGGCTTTGATATTCCAATATACCAAAGGTTTTCCGCAGAATTCTTTGATATTTTTCAGAGGTATGGACTTACTGCCTCCACGAACAGGTATGAATGCGATTGTTTTACTCATCTATATTTTTCCTAAAAAAAACTGTTTGAAAAATTTACTCTTATCCATCAAATATATAACTCCTAGTAACATCATGATCAATATAACACTTAAAACATAATAATTCTGTGGTGAATTAATAAAAAGATATTTGGCCAATAAAAGTGGCAAAACGTGCCAGAGATAAATCCCCAGAGACTCTTTCCCAAGCCAGCTTATAAATAATCCTATCTTTTTATCTGTTAATAATGATAAATCAGTATTCAGAAATTTTACTACAAATAGCCCAATTAAACTATTTTGTATAATAAGAGTAACTACTGATATTAATTTATTAAAATTATTGATCTGAGCATAAAACATCAATATATTAACAAAAAAGGACAATAGCAGGATTATCAATAAATATAATAACTTATATTTATTGATAATCTTAAGATTATTTTTAAAAAAAATTCCCAGAATAAAATAAAAATAAAACTGTGGCCTGAATAGATTTGAAATATTTGATATCAGATTTGAATCAAAGTAGCTATTGACGCCAGGACTTATATAAATAAAATTCAGGAAAATTGTTAAAGGTAGTAATGCCAGTACAATCGTTTTTATTTTGATGTTTAACTTTACAAGAAAATAAGTGCAAAAAATATAACTCAAAAATGCCGGAATATACCAAAGATGATAAAAGGGATGATACAAAATATAAAATCCCTTCCCTAGTATATTGTACTTATACTCTATTAATGAATAGATAATGACTGCAACTGTCCAGGGAACTATCAATCTGAAAAAATATTTTCTAAATAATCCCGGTAAGCTCTCCTTTTCTAATTTTTGGACATTTACTAAGTATCCGGAAATAAATAGAAAAATGGGCATATGAAATGAGTAGATAATATATCTTACTATACTATCATTTAACTTTCCCAAAAGCAGATGCCCAATCACAACCAAGGTAATTAATAATCCCTTGGTTATATCAATTTTTATATTTCTATCTAAATGGAGTTTATCTACCACTTAATTTGTCCGCTTTTCAGCTTCTTTCTTTGAACATCTTCTATATCAAGAATTTCGCTTTTCTTGTAAGTCAAAGATTCGTAAACGGCGTTACAGTCTCTTACCAGCTTTCTCATTCCGTCCGGTTCCAATGATGCAGCGTGATCTGTTCCCTTCCAGGTTCTGTCGATAGTAAAGTGTCTTTCTACCCATTCTGCACCCAAAGCAATCGCAGCTGCATCCACAGCAATTCCTAAGTGGTGACCAGAGAATCCAATTGATTTCACTCTGCCTTCAAACTGTTTTCTGATTCTTACGATTTCCAATAGAGAGATATCTTCAAAAGGAACCGGATAGCCGGAAGTACAGCTGTACAAAACAAGATCTTTTGCTCTTTGTTTCGATTCGAAGAAAGAAACGATTTGCTCCTCTTCGTCCTGAGTTGTCATCCCGAAAGACAAATGCACTTCTCCTTCATAGTTGTCTGCAAGATATTCCAGCATCGCTTTGTTAAGATTACAGGCAGAAGGTACTTTGATTAATTTTGGATTGATCTCTGTGATTTCTTTAGCAGAAGTTACATCCCAAACAGAAGTTGAATATTCTGTCCCGAATTCTTCACACCAAGCTTTCAACTGTCTGTGCTGATCTACGTCAAATTCTAAAAATTCTCTGTGCGCACCATAAGTATCGCCATAAGAATTTGCGGGATTTGGGTGAGGAGTATTGTATTCTGCTTCAGATAAAAGCTCTGTATTGGTTCTTTTCTGAAACTTAGCAACATCTGCTTTACAGAATAAAGCGGCTGTTTTAATCAGTTCTTTAGCAATCTGCATATCACCTTTGTGATTACAGCCTATTTCTGCTATTATTTTAGGATGGTTCATATCTTAAATTTAATTTTTTCTAATTTTATTCTAATCTTACATTGTTCTGAAAAACATCTCCTTTCAAGTGAAAAGAAGTGTATGTCGCCGTATTTAATCCCCGGACTATAAATTTTGTAAAATTCCTGTAAATACATAAAATTTTATTTTCGGAAACTTTTCCTGATCCATCATCTTCCACAACAAAATAGGTGATTCCGTATTCTCCGTTTACCAATTGCAAATCCGGAAAAATTATTTTTATACGGTTATTTTCCTGTGTAGAAAAAGCGCTTTTAAAAAGATGTGTATAATGTATTGCAGCCATTTTCAGATCTTTATCTATAAATTGAATCTGGATGTAATAGTTTTTTACGCTTGTATCTTTTAATTTCACATCAAATTCCAGGCTAAGCGGATCTCCGTAATTAACTATTTTAATATCTGTCTCATCTTTTACACGTTCGGAGTTAACAGTAATATCGTTGATTTCTGCTCCGGAATCGAGTTCTATTTTCCCTAATTCATTTTTGAATTCTCCAAAATACATTTCGATGCCTTTATTTACATTATCTCCGTAGTAGAATGATTTTCCGTTTCTCATAAACATCACCTGATCACATGTTCTGGCAACCTGCGGCATAGAATGACTTACAAAAATAACAGCTGCAGACTGCATAATTTCCATCATTTTATTAAATGATTTTGCGCGGAACCCTGCATCACCAACAGATAATACTTCATCCAGAATCAAAACATCCGGATCGGTATGTACCGCAACAGAAAATCCTAAACGGACTTTCATCCCGGAGCTGTAATATTGAACGGGTGTATCTATAAACTCTTCTAATTCTGAAAAAGCTACGATCTCATCAAATTTGGATTTTATTTCTTTATCCGAAAGTCCTAATACCGCTCCATTATTAAAGATATTTTCTCTACCTGTAAGAATCGGATTGAAACCAGCGGTAAGTTCAATAAGTGCGTTGACTCTACCGTGCATTTCTATCCTTCCTTTGTCTGGTGCAATAAGACCTGTCAATACTTTTAAAAGTGTACTTTTTCCTGCGCCATTGTGTCCAAGCAACCCAAGGCATTCTCCACGTTTTACTTCAAAGTTAATATCTTCAACTGCCCAAAATTCTTTTTTCCTGAGCTCTCTAGGTTTTTCACTTCCAAATACAGTGCTACCTAAATCCTGCATCCCGTAAAGCAGACCCAGCTTCAGGTCTTTACAAAATTTCTTGGATACCGATTCGGCTTTTATTAAAATTTCTGACATTTTTTTATAATTACATTCGTTCTACTACAATAGGAATAGAAATTCTATAAAATAACCATCCTACAAACATTATTACAATTGTAACAATCAATATAGTAAACAGATAAGTTGGATTTTCGATGTTACCACGCGTAAGCATATTTCTACACGTATTGATAAGAGGTGTCAACGGATTGGCATCTATAATACTTTGCAAAGTCGAAACCTTTGTTTTCACATATACTACTGGTGTCAGATACATCAGAAAGGGAAGTACCACCGGGATCAATTTTCCAATATCCGTGTAAAGAAGCCCGATAGGTGTAATTATTAATCCTAAACTAATTCCAAATAATATAAGAAGTATTAATGTTCCTATAAATAATAAAAATTGAAACGTAGGATAATAACCAAAAATTAAAAGCACTCCGATTATAATTAAAAACTTTATTGCACTGTTAAAAATGACTTTATAAAAACCGGATAATAAGATGGCTTCTTTTGGAAAATTAATTTTCGAAATTAATGCTTTTGAAGCATTGGTTTGAGTTAAAGGCATACTCACGCTTTCGCTAAAAATACTCCATAACATCGTGCCCAGAAAAACATATAATGCATAAGGAATTCCTGTTCCTGAAACATTAACAGCTCCTGAAGCGCTCAGAAAAACCCAGATCAATGCATTTGCAAGCGGTGTTATCAAAGCCCAAAGTATACCAAAAATTGATTGTCTGTATTCTGCATTTTTATCGCGGATGAATAGTCTTTGAGCCAAACCTGCAGATGAGACTAAGTCTTTGAACATTTCTCCAATAATTTTTATGAAGGTTTTGTTCTGATTAGCAGCTTCGTATATTTTTATTTCAGACATTATTATTTAAGTGAAAAATTTAATGAATTTTAATTATTTTTATAAAATCAATAAAAAATTATTGCAAATAAGGCAAATTTTTTTCTTTATTTTTTTTAACTATTCTTTCCGAATAATTTAGCTAGTTTACTTTTTGGCTTTTGATAAGAATAATACCCATATCCGTACTTGTATCCGTATTTGGAATATTCTGGTTTTACACTATTAAGAGCAAAGACCATATTATTGATTTGATTGTCTCTTCTAAAGTTTTGTGCAAATGAAAGCATCTCGTGGTCTGAAAATTCTGATTTAACTGTGTAAATCACAAGGTCTGATATATCTATCAAATGCATAGAATCACTAACCAACATAACAGGAGCAGAATCCATTACTATATAATCGTATTCTTTTTTCAAAATATCGATCAACTGATCAAACTTATTCATATCCAAAAGATCATTTGGATTTGGTGCTTTTGCTCCACTGAATAAAACATCTAAATTTTTATCCAGTCCTGAATTAATAATAAATTCATTTATGGACTCATTGTCTGAAACCAAATAATCCGTAAGTCCCTTTACTTTTTTATTAATAAAACGATGCAGTTGTGGATTACGAATATCGGCTCCGATAAGCAGAACTCTGCCACTTCCCGAGAGACTTAATGCCGTATTCATTGAAATCGTTGTTTTCCCTTCTCCTTTTACAGAAGATGTAACCAATATAACACCACCCTTATTAATCTCTTTTGAACGAAGAATGAATTTTATATTAGACGTCAAAATCCTGAATGATTCTGCAAAAATCGTAAAGTCATTTTTCTCAATTAATGTTTTCTTTTCGTCTTCAAAAGGAATCTCTGCAATAACAGGAATATTAGGTACCAAACTTTCAATATCATCTTTTGTCCTAATTTTAGCATCAAGAATTCTTACAACGAAAATAATAACTAAAGGAAATAAGAATCCAATAATAAGTGACGAAGTTTTAATCTGGTTATAATTAGGATTTACGACGCCGGTTGTATAAGCTGGATTTACAACTTTTGTTTTGGGTGCTGTTACTGCAAGGGTGATTGCATTCTCTTCTCTTTTTTGTAGTAAATAAAGATATAGAGATTCTTTCAGACTTCTTTGTCTCTCAATATTTCGGAAAGTTCTTTCCTGAGTAGGGTATTTATAAATAGCAGCTTGATCTTCTCCCATCTCATAATTAGTTTGGCCTAACCTTCGCTGGATCTGCATACTTGTTTCCTGTATATTTTTACGAATTGCCACCATAATTTCTGACAATTCCTTATCAAAAGCCTTAATAGCAGGATTGGCAACAGTGGCCTGTTTCAGAGTTCGTTTTTTTGTCAACAGCAACTCATTGTATTGTGTCAGTAATTTTTCTGTTGCGCCAGGAGTACCCAACCCAGTAGGAAACAATTGTTCCTTCCCGGAATTTGCCAGAGCACTTAAAGAATTCAATACCTCCAGCTGCATTGATTGATTGAATATATTCTCTACATTCCCTGTCAATCGGCCAACAGCAATATCTGTTTGAGTATCAAGATTTGTAATCTTGTTTATTTTTTTAAAATTCTCTTTATCAGCTTCTATTTTTTCGAGATCATTTGATATCAGATCTAAACGCCCATCAATAAAATCTGCTGTATTCTGAGCTTCTATATTTTTATCATTAATACCATCAATGTTATATTGTCTGGAAAGCTCATTAAGAATATCTTCAGATTTCTTAGGGATTGGCCCTACTAATGTCAAATCCATAAGCAGACCATTAGGAATCTGCGCTTTTATGCTCGATTCCAAATCTCTTACAACATTTTTTTCACTTTTAAATACAACTCTTAATCTGTATGGCCGAATTTCCGGATTTCTCTCTATAATCACTGTTCCAAGTGGTAAAACTGCAGGCCTGCCGTATCGGAAAGTATTATTACCGGATACCAATGGTCCATCTTTCAGTTTATAAGTACTTCCATCAATAGGCTCGATATAATAAGCAGCGCTGGAAAAAGTAGGTTTTTCAGTAACAATCTTTCCAGAGAAAGGAGATTTGTCATATAATTCCACTTCTCTTATTTTTCCTTTTACATAGAAGGCAACATCCAGATTCAAATTTTTGCCTACTCTTTGTAGAATTGGCTTAGAAATTATAATTGCAGCCTCACCTTGCAGCTCGTTACTGCCACTGATTCCCATTCCTAAACTTTTCAAATCACCTAATGCACCTCTACCGGAACCAGATGATTCCTGAAACAATAAAGTTGTTTTTGAAAGATACTGAGGTTGGGTGTATTTAAGATAAAAATAAGCACACATATAAAAAAATATCATGCTTACAATAATCCATGGCCAATATCTCAAAAAACGAACAATTTCCTTTTTGAAATTTATTTTTTTATTCGGATTGAAATCCTGATCTAATAATTCCATTTATTAATTCGTCAATCTTATAATTAAAGCCAGCACACTAAATCCTACTGCCAGAAGCTGCAGGAATAAGGCTCTGTTCGGATTGGTTGTATTTGCGGCTATTTGTGCATTTTTATCAGGCTCAACGTAGAGGATATCGTTCTGCTGTAAATAGTAATAAGGAGACTTGACGATACTTGCATCAGAAAAATCAAGGCTTACCAGTGTATCTTTTTGACTTTCTTCAGAATATCTAAGCAATTTTACTTTTGTTCTATCTGCTGACGTGCTCATATCACCAGCTAATGCTATTGCCTGAAATAAATTAATCTTTTCATTATTAGTTGATTTTTGACCTGGGCTTCCTACTGCTCCAAGAACACTAAAGTTGAAATTATTTAATTTTATATCTACCATAGGATCTATAAGATACGCCTTAAGCCTTTCTTCAATATCTTCTTTCAAGGCCTTTTTGGTCATTCCAAGACAATAAATCCTGCCTAATACCGGCATTGTTATATAACCTTCAGGAGAAACGAAATAGCCGCCCGAACCAGCGCCTGTAGATTTTTCAGGATCGTTAGTAGAGGCCATAGTATTTAAATTGAAAGGTTTTACTGCCATTTCATCAAATGCCGAAACTGAAATCGAAAGATTATCTCCTTCTTTAATTTTAAGTCCTGTATATCTGGCCTGGCTCACTTCCTGATCGAAGTTATGATTGCTCATATAAATCATATTTTCTTTAGGCTTACAAGAAAAGGCTAAACAAAATATAAATAGTAGAAATATTTGTTTTTTCATTTTTAAGTCTGCAAAAGTACAAAAACTTTTACAGTAATATTTTTAACGTTAATTTGTTTCTCCTAAGTAATAACTAACGCCAATTGCCAGGAATCTATTGTAAGTAGCATCTCTGTAATCCGGATAAACTTTCGAAAGGCCTCTGTCAAATCTTATGAATACATCCAGCTTATCGTTTATTTTTGCACCAGCTTTTACAGATACACCGTAACCAAAAGTATCCATTTTTTGTCCTAATCCAAACGTATTAGGGTTTAAACCTGCAGCTTTAGCTTCTGCCACAGCATTGCCTTCTTCGGTTTTCTCACTTGCAAGAAATTCGAATTTGGGACCAAACATGAAATAGATATCACTTTTGTATCCGTGATTTTTCAAGAAATATTTGATATATAAGGGAACAGCAACATAATAATTATTATACTTTTGTTTGTTTTGCCCGTCCTCATTCCAATCTGCACGTTCTCCTATGGTATAAAACTCTAATTGAGGCGTAAAATACAACCATGCAGAATCATATATATCATTGGGCACTAATGAAAAATCAGCAAATACACCAATATTTCCTCCGAAATTACCTTTAGAAACACCATGTACCTCTGCAATAGATCCTTTATGAAAACTAGCCGTTACGCCATATTTTATAGATTGCGCGTTTACAAACCCAAATAGCAAGAGCGTGTATATAAGAATAAGTTTTTTCATGAATTGTAATTGATCAAATTTGGGACGAAATTAAGAATTTTTTATTAATTTTAAGAGAATAATTTCATTTGGATGTGTTAATTGTAATATTAAATTAAATTAACTTTAAATTATTCTATCATTTATAACATCTAATATCACTTCATACTCAAAACCTTTGGACAATAAATGCTTGATTGTTCTGCTTTTTTTCTGGTATTCTTTTAGTCCTTTTTGTGTGGAAAAATAGGTTTCAAAAATCTTAATAACTGTTTTTTCATAATCTTCTTCATCTATTTCATCCATGGATTTTGAAATGAGCCTTTCATTAATTCCCTTTTGCTTGAGGTTCATCTTAATTTTATTTCGTCCCCAATGTTTTATATAAAACTTGCCGCGAATATAACTTCTTGTAAAGCGTTCTTCGTTCAGGTAATTTTCTTTGATAAGATAAAGATAAATTTCATCCTTAGCTTCCGGAATCAGTAAAAAATCTCTCATCTTCTGCTCGACTTCAGAATGACAACGATCCTGATAAACGCAATAGTTTACCATTTTCTGCTTGATCTCATCAAAAGTGTAAGATTTTTTCTCCATTTAATTCAAAAAAAAGAATGAACGAAATTGTTCATTCTTTTGCTATCAAGTTTATATATTATTAGTAATTGAAAAGTGCGTGACCTTCCATTAATTCGGTTACTTTCTTTTTAACTGAGCTCAAAACTTCCTCATTCTGGATATTGTCAACCACTTCAGAGATTAATCCTGCGATAGTTTCCATATCATTTTCTTTCAAACCTCTGGTTGTAATTGCTGCTGTTCCCAATCTGATCCCCGAAGTTGTAAAAGGCGATTTATCATCAAACGGAACCATATTTTTGTTACAGGTGATATCGGCTTTTACCAAAGCTTTCTCAGTCTCTTTTCCGTTTACGTTTTTATTACGAAGATCGATCAACATCAGGTGATTATCCGTTCCGCCACTTACGATTTCGAAGCCATTATCTACCATTGACTTTGATAATGCCTGAGCATTAGCTTTCACCTGCTTAGCATAAACTTCAAATTTAGAATCAATCGCTTCAGCAAATGCTACCGCTTTTGCACCGATTACATGCTCCAAAGGACCACCTTGGATTCCCGGGAAAACGGCACTATCAAGAACTGCACTCATCAATTTAGTTTCACCTTTCGGTGTTTTGTGTCCGTAAGTATTTTCGAAATCTTTCCCTAACATGATCATTCCACCTCTTGGACCTCTTAACGTTTTATGAGTCGTAGTTGTAACAACGTGGCAATGTTCAAATGGATTATTCAGCAACCCTTTTGCTACCAAACCTGCCGGATGTGCAATATCTGCCCAAAGTGTTGCGCCAATTTCGTCCGCAACTTCACGAAATTTCGCATAATCCAAATCTCTGGAATAAGCGGAAAATCCGGCGATCAGCATTTTTGGTTTTTCCCTCAAAGCCACTTCTCTCATCTGGTCATAATCGATCAAGCCTGTTTCTCTCTGTACGCCGTAAGAACAAACCTGATATTGGATTCCGGAGAAGTTAACGGCAGAACCGTGTGTCAAATGTCCTCCCATAGAAAGATCCATTCCCATCACTTTATCGCCTGGTTTAAGAATCGAAAGATAAATAGCAGCATTAGCCTGAGAACCGGAATGTGGCTGCACATTCACATAATCCACCCCGAAAAGTTCTTTTGCTCTGTCAATCGCCAGCTGTTCGACTTGATCTACCACTTCGCAACCGCCATAATAACGTCTGCCGGGATAGCCTTCTGCATATTTGTTAGTTAATACACTTCCCATTGCTTTCATCACATTTTCGGAAACAAAATTTTCCGAAGCGATCAGTTCTATTCCGTGGGTTTGTCTTTCTCTTTCTTTTTCAATAAGGTCGAAGATCGGGTCTTGCATTTTAGATTTATTTTTGTCAAAAATAAGAAATTCTACAGATATTTTTATAACTTTCGCCGATTAACATTTACATAATGAAATCGCCTTATTTTGGAAGTTAAAAACCCAGATTAACATGATGCGATAACATATGACCTTTGAAAAAAATAATAAATATCTACATATGAATTCTAAGAAAAAATATAAAAAAGAACTTCTGAAATCTCTGAAATATATGGAAGCTGCGGAAAGCACATCGCTAAAAGTGATGACCAACCTAATGCTCCTTAAAGAGTTAAAGGAAAACAATATCAGTTTCAAAAAAGGCGATGTCTTTTCTTTCGAAGACAATATCTTTGATTACAGCGAGGACAAAAATGTCCGTATCCTTGCAAAGCTTCGTAAGAAAACGATGAAAGCGATGAATAAACTGGTTGAAAAGAATAAATTTAAAGATAAAGAACTGAAGTTTTTGGCTTAAAATAAAACAATCTTAATCGATTTCAAAATAAGAATTCCCCTTCAAAAAAGTAAGGGGAATTTTATTTAATTAAGTTTTCTAAAAAAGAGTCGGCATATCATCAGCTAATTTCGGAACGTGAATATCCGTTTTCCATTCCTCATTCATCTTCTCAATTAAATGCGCGGATAAAAGCGGTGATGCTTTTTCGATATTTTGATGAACGAAGAAATAAAGATTTTGCAGACCTTCTTTTTTCCATTTGGTCAATCTTTTCAGCCAATCTTCCAATCTTTCGTAATCGCTGTCGGCATTGGCACCAACATAACGAATGAAAGCATTTGGCGTCGTCAATCGCATATGGAGCATATCTCGTCTTCCAGCTGTGTCAACGATGATATTGGTGATATTATTCATCTCAAACAATTCACAAACGGTATTGAAAACCTCTTCATCCGTAAACCATTCTGTATTCCTCAATTCAATTGCCAATGGGACTTCTTTTGGCCAATCATGTACAAATTTCTCCAGACGTTCATAATCTTTCGGTTTAAAATTATCGTGAAGCTGAAGAAAAACCATTCCCAATTTCTCATCAAAATTAAGAACTGCCGAAGCGAATTGTGTTACGACATCTGTAATATTTAATAATCTTCGAAAATGTGAAACCGTATTGGTAATCTTCGGGAAGAATTTGAAATCTTTTGGCGTTTTCTCTTTCCAGGTTTGAACTTGTTCGGCAGTCGGCATTCCGTAGAACGTAGCATTCAATTCGATCGAATTGAATTGAGTTGAATAATAAGTCAATTCATCTTTGGTTCCTTTCGGATAAAAACCTTTGAGATCAGTTTTGTTCCATTTTGCACAACCGATGGAGATGTTTTTCAATCCTGGCTTATTCTGTTCGAGAATAAATTTGGTTTGAGGATGGTCTTTTGGTAATGTAAAATCTATCTGTGAAGGATCTGCAACTTGTCCGAATTTCATTTTATTAAGAAGTTAGGGGTTAGAAATTAGAGGTTAGATTGGAGGTTTAAAGTTAACAAAAAAACCATCTCGTTTCGCAACAAGATGGTTTCAATTATTAATTCTATTTATAAATGTTTACGCTTCGCAAGCGGAACACGTCACAAAATTCACCATCATCTCTTTGGAAACAGACGAACTTCTTTGGTAATACAAAGTTTTTACCCCTTTTTTCCAGGCTTCGATCATTACGTAATTCACGTCTTTCACCGGCATTGTCGATGGAATCTGCAAGTTAAGAGACTGCGCCTGATCGATATATTGTTGTCTTTGAGCCGCTTGGGAAACGATCTCCATTGGAGAGATCTCACGGAAAGTTTTGAACACCGCTTTTTCTTCGGCTGACAAACCTTCAAGGTGCTGTACGGAACCGTGGTTCAACATAATTGTTCTCCATGTTTCTTCGTTGTCAAGACCTTTTTCATCCAGCAATTTCGCCAGATATTTGTTCTTACGCATAAAGTTTCCTTTTGCCAGACCAGCTTTGTAATAGTTAGAAGCAAACGGCTCAATTCCAGGAGAAGTTTGACCAAGAATCGCTGAACTTGAAGTTGTTGGCGCGATTGCCATCAACGTTGTATTTCTCAATCCGTAACCTTTCAGCATATCCGGTTCTCCGTAGATGTTTGCCAATTCTTTGGAAGCAATCTCAGACTGTTCTTTGATATGGCGGAACGCTCTTGCATTGAACTGAGTTGCCTCAAAACTCTCGAACGGAATCATATTTTTCTGCAAATAAGAATGGTACCCTAAAACACCCAAACCTAAAGCTCTGTGACGCATTGCAAAATTTCTAGCTGAAGTCAGGTAATAATTTCCTTCAGTTTTATCAATGAATTCCGAAAGAACTGCGTCTAGGAAATAAATTGCTAATTTCACAGCATTTGTATCTTTCCATTCGTCATACAATTCTAAATTCATAGAAGACAGACAGCAGATGAATGATTCGTTGGCCGTAGAAGGTAACATAATCTCGGAACAAAGGTTACTTGCGTTCACCATCAATCCGGAATCTTTGTAAACCTGAGGCTTGTTTCTATTCACATTATCCGTAAAGAAAATGTAAGGCAAACCTTTTTGCTGACGGCTTTCCAAAACTCTCGCCCAGATCTTACGTTTGTCCGCATCACCATCGATCATATCCTGCATCCAGTAATCCGGAACGCAAACACCTGTAAACAAGTTTTGGATTGGACTTCCAATATCTTTGATACTCAAAAACTCTTCAATATCACCGTGGTCGATGTCAAGATACGCGGCAAATGCACCTCTTCTTACACCACCTTGCGACACAACATCCATTGCTGTATCATATAATTTCATAAAGGAAACTGCTCCGGAAGATTTTCCGTTGTCTGTAACCGCAGTTCCTCTGTTTCTCAATTCTCCAAAATAACCGGACGTTCCACCACCGATTTTCGTCTGCATAATGACCTCTCCCAACTTGTGCGTGATGCCTTCAATATTATCCGGAACGTGAACATTGAAACAAGAGATCGGCAAACCACGCTGAGTTCCCATATTCGCCCAAACAGGAGAAGAGAAACTGATCCAGCCTTTCACGATCATTTCCTTGAAAGCCGGTTGCAATTCCGGTTTGTAAAGACGTTTCGCCGCAGCCGTTGTAATACGGTCGATTGCACCATCTACAGTTTCGCCTTTCAGAAGGTAGCCTCTGTTCAGCATTTGTTCAGACTCTTCGTTGAGCCACCAGATATCTATATTTTCGTCCATCATAACTTTATCTATTTTGCTTATTGTATTGGCTTATTGTATTGGCTTATTGTATTTATTTTATATTTTGGGCATCTTAATCCGTCCTCCACTCCCGCTTTTTTTTCTTCACGTTTCCAGATTCTCGACGCTTGGTCAAGAAAAAAAAGAGCTTCGTTCAGGCCGGGATGCGCTTCGCCATTTTTGACGTTTTCACATAAAAAAGAAAACTCCAAGAATTAAAAATGTTTCTCAAAATTTTCTTTTTTACACCTTTCTCAGTTTGAAACTTTGAAAGGATTTTCATTCACTTTGTCATTCTGTAGGAATCTCGACAGCTTTGTTAGGTTTCCTGAGGAATGACAATATTATGTTCTGGTTAGATGTTGAATCCTTCGACTTCGCTCAGGATGACAACTCTAATACTATTTTCTTTTGACGCTCGCTTCGCTCGCGCTGTTGTTGCGCCCCGACTTGAGTGGAGCTCTTTTTATAATTTTGCAAAAATTATAAAAAAGCGGGAACGGAAGGCGGATAAAGGCGCCCAAATTATTTTAAAACAAATCGTTCGCCGTAATACTCTTATCGTGTTTTGTGTAATCTACCGGACGTTTTGCGAAGAAATCATCCATAGAGTTGGCAAAAACTTCTTCTTCAAACCAAACCATCGGACGGTAATCTTCCGGAGAAATGTTGTATCTTGTTTTCATCCCGATTTTTTTCAAAGAGTCGTCTACTCTGTATTTCATAAAATCGAGAAGGTTTTTCTTGGAAACATTGTCCAATTCGCCCTGCTCGAAAATCCAGTCCAGGATATTGGATTCCATTTCTATGGATTCGTCTACCAGATCATAAATATCTTCGATATCAGATTCTGTTAAAAGATCCGGCTGTTCTTCACGGATTTTATTAATTAAATAAATTCCGCCGTTTGCGTGAATCTGCTCATCAATAGAAGTCCAGGCGATGATGTTGGAAACGTTTTTCAAATAGCCTTTGAATCTCGTAAACGACAAAATAATCGCAAACTGACTGAACAAAGACACATTCTCAATCAAAATACTGAATAACAATAATGAAGAAACGTAAGCTTTCTGATCTTCGGAATTGGCATTTTTCAGCATTTTCCCCAGATAATCGATTCTGTTTTTTACGGCTGGAACATTCACAACGTCCAAAAAGTCGTCGTTGTAACCTAAGACTTCCAGCAATCTTGAATAAGCTTCGGAATGGCGAAATTCGCATTCTGAAAAAGTGGCACCAAGACCGTTAAGTTCCGGCTTTGGAAGGTGGTTGTAAAGATTTCCCCAGAAGGTTTTTACATTGACCTCGATCTGAGCAATCGCAAGCAAAGCATTTTTCACTGCGTTTTTCTCGTGAGGTTCTAGCTGCGACTGGAAATCCTGAACATCGGCTGTAAAATCTACCTCGGAATGTACCCAATAAGACTTGTTAATAGCCTCTACAAATTGCATTACTTCTGGATATTCAAAAGGTTTGTAGCTTATTCTTTTATCAAAAATTCCCATTATCAGCCGTTTTTATCAATTATATTAGTTTCTAAGAAAAGATAGTGATTTAGCAACAGAATATTTCTCGTTGAGAAATGCGTTACTTTTATCTTCTAAGTGATTACAAAAATAGAAATTGAAGTCTACAAATGAAAGGGCAAAATGCGGAAATGTGTCAAAATTCTGACAATCATCGGCAAAAGTTTTCCACATTATGTTAAAAGAGCTATGGATAGGGAATTCTTAGAAAATAGAACTAAATAAGACTGTTAATTAGTCAGATTAAATTTAAACACTATGACAAAATCGTCTTGTATAATAGATTGCTCCAGCTAAACACAAAAAATATTAATTTTAATTCGCCGGAGAAATATGGAGAAAATGGTTAAAAATATTAACCTTCAGAAACTTTCTTTGAGAAGTTATGTGTCTTGATATATTCTGCAAAAGCGACTTTGAGTTGCGATTCTATTGCCACCTTGTTGAAATTGTTTCTGTAATTCTTGGAAAGTCCCTGAGATTCGTCGGCATAAGCCAGGAAAATATCAAAATCATACTCGTCCAAACCGTAGCTTGTATAATAATCCAAATTCACGACTGCTTTTACACGTTTATAAAATTCCTGTTTCTCGGAATAATTGGCGGTGGTCTTTGGAGACTGCGTTGCTTTTCCAATTAAACCTCCGATTGCGCTTCCGAGTTTCATCATATCCAATTGTCCGGCAGAGAAATTGGGCTGCCTGAAAGATGACGGAACTGTTGCTGTCGGCGTAACTCCGTTTGGCGGTGTTTTCATATAGAGATTCATCGCACTGTTGAGCGCAACGACTTTTGGCGGCGGATTGAGTCTTGCGACATCTTTTCTGAGAATTCCGGTTGGGCGAAAGGCAATTTTCACTTCTTCTATTTCCACTGGAATAATCGATAATTTTACATCCAAGCTTTTTGAGAAATTTTCCGAATTCAAGGTCACGTTCTTACGTTCATAGCCTTGTCTTGCGATTCGAAGTTCATCAGAAGCTTTGGCAGCGATGACGAAATTTCCCATAAAATCCGAAATCACCACTTGATCTGTCCGAAGGTTGACGATGCTTGTATTGGGTAGTTTATCTCCATTTTCATTGGAGATATTTCCCATCACATAGTCTGATTGGGAAAATGCTTTTATTGAGAAAAGTAATATGAGGAGTGACAGTAATTTGATTTTCACGGAACTTAAGTTTTTGCAAATCTACTTCTAATCGTTTTGTTTGTTATGATGAGAAGTCTTGTAGTCAAATAGTTTAACCGACTTTAAGGAGTTTTGTGATTTTTTTAGAAATTGTGGGTTTTGGTTTTGTTAAAATTTTTCTGAGAAGATTTTTTTAAACGCAGAGTGCGCAAGATTTTTGCCATTATTGAAAATATTTAAGGTTCGCAAAGGTGCTTCGCTCAGCAAAAAGGTTTGGAATCTCTCGCAGATTTAGCTGATTATGCAGATTCTGCATTTGAACGCAAAGCCCGCTAAGTTTTTTTATCATTATTGAAAATATTTAAGTCTCACAAAGGCGTAAAACTTAACAGAGATAATGTTTCGAAGATTTTGCTGGTTATGTAGATTTTTTGAACGCAAAGCCCGCTAATTATTTTATTATTATTGAAAACATTTTAAGGTTCGCAAAGGCGTAAAACTCATCAAAGATTTATTTCATATAACTTTCTAATAATTCGATTGTGTAAATTTCTAAAACAGGTGAAAATGTGGAGTTTGCGAAGCTGCGTAAGAGATGGTAGTGGAAATCCTTTTTGTCTTTGTTGAATCGTCTTTCGGAAACCTGAGTGTGGCAAGACAAAAAGATTGGAACGAACAGCCCGACCCGAGCGGCTGGCAATGTGGAGGTGAGGGTTACGCCCAAATTTGGTTGATGGTTTTTGGTTGAGAGTTGATGGTGAATGGTAAATTAATTTGTTGTAAATTTGTCTTCTTATTTTAAAATTGGGGTTGACTGGTTTCGACAGCAAGGTCAATGGGTAAGTAAGCATGCAGAGAACCGTAGCGCGATCTCTTAAATCCCTTGCTACACACTTTTAACTGGCAACGAAGAGTTCGCTCTTGCAGCTTAATCCGAAGTTTAGTAGGATCCAGCGCTTTCCCGAAGATAGTAAGGAAGCAAGATGTCTCACAAACGCTCTGTTCTGCGGCGTTTGATCCTGGGGCATAGCAATGCAGAAATAAGTCTCGAGAAACTTCGGCTCGGGATCGAAAACTTTAGAAGATAAGGTCTAAGTTGGGTGTTTGCTCTCTGCTTAGGCTCGAAAATCAATAGTGAAATAAGCATGTAGAAATCTTATGTATTGCTTGTTTGGACGAGGGTTCGAATCCCTCCAACTCCACTTAAAACCCTGTAAATAATTGATTTACAGGGTTTTATTTTAAAAGGTGCTATTGTAGGTGCTAGTTTATTTTTTTCCTTTAGGATTGCTAGATGATGAATTTTCAATTCTAAATAGTGCTAACAAACGTAACTCTAATATTATAATTAAAAAATAAATTAGTCGAATATAATTTTCGATAGAAATTATTTATAATTTTGTAGCGTTGAAAACTTTGAGTAAACATATCAGCTTTGTAATTTTAATCTGTTTGGGCTTTTTGCTTATACCGAGTACTACTTATGCTTGCTCAAAAAAAACAACAAAGACAGACTTAAAGTCAGTTTCAAAAAGTCAGTTCCATAAAGCAGAAATAAAGGATTGCTGTAAAGCAAAATCTTGCAAAAGAGATAAAAACCATAATGATTGTAGTGGAAAATGTAAGCATAGTTCTTGTAGATGTAGCACTTTTTCATCTTCATTGAGTTTACCTATACCGTTTTATATAGAGAACGAAAATCAGTTTGTTGAAATTAAACAACAAAAATTCCATTTCAAACAAGCCTACCATTCTTCAGGCTTTTCTTCCATTTGGCAACCACCTAAAATAGGCTAAAATTATTTCTTTCAAGCCATAATTATGTCTTGTCGAAAACTAAATTAGTTTTCGTAAAATTTTTGTATTCCTAATAATTTAAAAATTTCAAAATGAAATCAATATCAAAAATATTGATGGTAATCACCGTATTACTATCAACCATAAACATTTTTGCCCAAATCAAAAATTCAAAAACAGAAACCGTAAAAGTATATGGTAACTGTGAAATGTGTAAAGCAAACATCGAAAAAGCAGGAAATTTAAAAAATGTATCCACTGTAGAATGGAATAAGGATACGAAAATGGCTACACTCAGCTATGATAGTAAAAAAACAAATCAGGACGAAATATTGAAACGCATTGCCTTAGCTGGTTATGACAGTGAGAAATTTTTAGCTCCAGACGACGTTTATTCAAAATTATCAGGCTGTTGCCAGTATAATAGGGAGCTTAAGCCAGTTGCCACAAACAAAGATGCTGTTATGAATATGAAGGCTGAACACGCAAACCACGACCCTAAAGAAATGGCTGTTACAAATACGGCAACCATTCAAAATGTTCCACAACTTAAATCCGTTTTCGATAATTATTTTTCAGTAAAAGATGCCTTGGTAAAAACCGATCCTGCTATCTCATCTATAAAAGCTGCTGAATTGCTAAAGGCGATAAAAGCTGTAGAAATGACAAAACTCTCAACAGAAGAACATAGCGTTTGGATGAAAGTAATGAAGGATTTAACAGCAAATGCAGAAAAAATTTCTACCGCTAAAGATGTTTCAAAACAAAGAGAAACTTTTGCCTTACTTTCTAAAAATATGTATGAATTAACCAAAGTGTCAAAACAAGAAACACCTGTTTATTATCAGCATTGCCCTATGTACAACAATGGTAAAGGAGCAAATTGGTTAAGCAAAGAAGACGTAATTAAGAACCCTTATTATGGTTCTAAAATGCTTACCTGTGGTAGCGTGCAGGAGACAATTGGCAACAAATAAAGCTCCTCTATTATGGAAAATGAACACAAAATGCAACATAGTTCTATAAATGAAGGACATAGTGGTAAACATTCTTTAGCAATGTACAAACGCTTCGCAATTATGGCAGTTATAATGTTTGCAGCTATGTATTTTATAATGTATGCTATGATTGATGGTTTAAATAATCTTATCCCAAACATTAATAATTTGTATATGACCTTGCTGATGGTTTCTGTAATGTTGATAATAGAATTATGGATAATGAAGGGTATGTATGAAAATAAGAAAATCAATTGGGGCATTATAATAATTTCTGCTGCGATAGGTATCTTTTCGTGGTTTGGGATTCGAGAGCAGTTATTTGTTGGTGATGAAGAATTTGTAAAAGGTATGATACCACACCACGCAGCAGCAGTATTAATGTCTGAAAAATCAAACCTTACTGATCCCGAACTGATACAGTTGCAAAAAAACATACTTAAAACCCAAGCAGAAGAAATAGAATTTATGAAGCGAAAGCTTAAAGAATTTGAAACAAATAAGTAAAAAATCATTCTTTAATAACTTTAAATATTATTACAATGAAAAATATATTTTTCTCCATCATATCATTGGCAACATTAGCAGTATTAACAGTTTCCTGCAATCAGTCTTCCAATAAAAACGACAACGAGCAAGCTAATGATAGCACTGCAATAGCTAAAACGCAAGATTTGTCATCAGCAATACAAAATGATACAGTAAAAGCTTTTGCTTCAAAAGATACGCCTTCTCAAGAAGTTGAAAAACATACTGCAAAGGAGCAAGCGCAAAACTTTATTATCACACCAATTGTTAAAGATTATTTGGCATTAAAAAATGCACTTGTTGCAGATAATGATAAAGCAGCATCCAGTGCAGGCAAACAGCTCATTAGTACATTAAGTAAGGTAGATATGAAAACCATACCTGCAAACAAGCATAAACAATATATGGACATAGCTGAAGATGCCAAAGAAAATGCAGAACATATTGGCGACAATGCAGGAAAGATAGACCACCAAAGAGAACATTTCGCAATTTTGAGTAAAGATGTTTCCGACCTTATTACCTTGTTTGGAACTACAGAAAAACTGTATCAGGATTTCTGCCCAATGTTTAATGATGGCAAAGGTACTATTTGGATTAGCGAAGCCAAGGCAATAAAAAACCCTTACTATGGCAGTAAAATGCTTACCTGCGGTTCTTTAAAAAAAGAATTATAAAATGAAGAAAGTATTAAAGATAATTCTGGCAACATTGCTGTTTATTTTTATTGCTATTCAATTTTACAAACCTGCCCTCAATGTTAATAAAGGGCAGGTTTATCAAACCGATTTTGCAAAGGTTTATTATGTTCCGACAAATGTGCAAAGAATTTTACAAAACGCCTGTTACGACTGTCATAGCAATAATACCAAAGATAAATGGTACGCTAACATTCAACCTATGGCTTTGTTAATGAAAAGACATATTGATGATGGAAAGGCGCAATTAAATTTTAGTGAGTTTGGCAGTTTAGGTAGCCGAAGGCAAATAAGTAAAGTGAAAGGAATTGCAAACCAAATTAAGAACGATGAAATGCCTTTAGCGTCTTATAAAATAATGCACAGCAATGCGAAGCTTTCAAAGAAGCAAAAAAAATTGATGGTAAATTGGATGAACAAAACAGCAGACAGCCTTTCGACCATAAATTAAAACAATGCGCAAAATAAACAAAGAAAACCAAGCAGGGTTTTTATAAATACAAGTTTTTTTTAAATAAAAAAATTAATAAATGAAAAATATAACACTAATAATATTCATCCTTTCCGCATTTTCCCTTGGACAAGCACAGGATATGAAAGGTATGGATATGAGTAAAAAAGAAAAGGTTCAGCAGACAACTTATACTTGCTCGATGCATCCTGAAATTCACGCTAAAAAACCAGGCAACTGCCCAAAGTGTGGTATGAAACTGATGAAAGAAAAGGCTAAAGTGGTAATGCAGTCATCAAACAAAAAGAGTGATGAAATGCAGATGCCTCCAAAAGAGCAGCCGAAAAAGGTGGACAAAATGAACAATATGTCGATGCCCAAAGGGAAACCTCAAATCGTAAAAAGAATTGTAAAGACAATACCGCCAAAAACAGTTCGTTACGATTTATATGTAACAGATACACTGGTAAACTATGCAGGTAAAGAAAAAAGAGCTATTGCCGTAAATGGTCAAATACCAATGCCTACACTTACATTCACAGAAGGCGATACAGCTGAAATTGTTGTACATAACCAATTAAAAGAGAGTACATCGTTGCATTGGCACGGAGTGTTTTTACCTAATAAAGAAGATGGAGTGCCTTGGCTTACACAAAAACCAATTGAGGCCGGTGCAACCTATACTTATCGTTTCCCGATTATTCAACACGGAACGCATTGGTATCATTCCCATTCCGGTTTGCAAGAGCAGATTGGTATGTATGGCAGTTTTGTAATGAAAAAACGTGATGATGATAAAACTTTTAGAGAAGGAATTGATGATTTACCAACTGTACCAATTATTTTAAGCGAATGGACAAATCTTAATCCGGAGAACATTAATCGAATGTTGCATAATGCCAATGACTGGGCGGCTATTAAAAAAAATGCAACTCAGTCTTATGTCGAAGCTATTAAAGAAGGTCATTTCAAAACTAAGGTCACAAACGAATGGAAACGGATGTTGGCGATGGACGTTAGCGATGTGTATTATGACAAAATTTTAATCAATGGAAATAATGCTACCGACTTAAAAATGGTTGATGGCAAAAAGCTAAAAGCAGGTGACAGAGTGCGTTTACGTGTCTCAAACGGAGGCGCTTCATCGTATTTTTGGTTGCGATATGCAGGTGGTAAAATTACTGTAGTAGCCAATGATGGCAATGATGTAGAGCCTGTAGAAGTTGATCGGTTAATTATTGCAGTTTCTGAAACTTATGATGTCGTTGTTACGATTCCGGACGATGGTGTGGCTTATGAGTTTTTAGCTACCACTGAAGACAGAACACAGTCTGCAAGCTATTTCGTAGGAAACGGTATTAAGCAACTTATTTCTCCGCTTCCTCGTCTTAAATATTTTGAAGGAATGAAAATGATGAACGATATGATGAAGATGAATGGTGATCTGGATGATATGGGAATGAAAATGAGCTTGAACCAAATGGATATGAATGTAGTGATGTACCCAGAAATTACTGGTGAAGCAAAACAGAAGCAAGATCATAGCGAACACAATATGAATATGAATATGAATATGAATATGGATAGCGACCCCAATCGTTACAACGCAAATGCTTTAGGAGATATTAAGACCCTGAATTATGCAATGTTGCAATCACCTTACGATACTACGCTTTTAAAAGATGCTCCGGTAAAGGAATTAAAATTTACACTTACCGGAAATATGAACCGCTATGTGTGGAGTATGGATAATAAGATTCTTTCCGAAGTTGATAAAATACCTGTCAAAAAGGGTGAAATTCTACGTATTACCATTTATAATAACTCTATGATGCGACATCCTATGCACTTACACGGGTTCGATTTCAGAGTGATTAACGGTAAAGGCGAAAAATCTCCGCTAAAAAATGTGTTGGATATAATGCCAATGGAAACTGATACGATTGAGTTTTTAGCGAATGAAGAAGGAGATTGGTTTTTCCACTGTCATATCCTTTATCATATGATGTCGGGAATGAACAGAGTTTTTGCGGTTGACGACTATCAAAATCCTAATTTACCTGACAAAAAACAAGCATATAATATGTTGCAGCGCGAGAGTAATATGCCACACTTTATGGCGCAGAATGATTTTGCTACGAATGGGAATGATGGTGACGCAATGCTTCAGAACTCAAGATGGAGTTTAGGTACAGAATGGCGTTTAGGCTATAACGATATGCACGGTTATGAAGTAGAAACTCACTTAGGGCGATACATTGGTAAAATGCAGTGGTTTATGCCATTCATTGGTTTTGACTGGAGATATCGTAAAATGGGTATGGATGAACACGAAACCAATTTATTCGGACAGAAAAACGAGAAAGATACTCGTAGAGCTATAAGTTTAGGTTTTATGTACACAATGCCGATGTTGGTTAATTTTCAAGCAGAAGTCTATCACGATGGTATTGTTCGTCTTTCCTTAATGCGCGAAGATATTCCTATAACAAAAAGATTAAGAGCAGGTTTTATGGTCAACACCGATATGGAATATATGACCGAACTCAAATATATTATCAATAAAAATGTAGGTATTCGTACACATTACGACAGTGATATGGGCTTTGGTGTGGGTTTATCTCTCAATTACTAATTATTTTAAATTGTACTATAAATTAACGTATTATTATCATTTAATATTTTTAAAAACAAGATCCAGCTCTAAGAGCTGAATCTTGTTTTTATATTAATATAGTTTAAAAAAATCGTCTTTTCTTTAATAGCAATACAATGCAACTAATATCTTAACTCCCTCACGATCACTGTCATCAACTTCTAATTGTATAAAATTGGTATTTGATGAAGAAGAAAGATATGATAATGCAAATCAGGAAAGAACTTAGTCCAGAATTTTACAATAAAAAAATGCCAACTCTAGTCGGTATTTTACTCATTTATAAGATTAAAAAATTGTTCAAGAGTAATTTTTCTTGCTTTGCATATCCTATAAAGTGTTTCAACGGGAATTCTATATGTAATATCACTTTTAATTTTTCTGATAGTACTTTCTTCAACATCGTGATTTTTAGCAAACGAGTTTTGTGACTTATTTTCTTTAAGCCAAGGAACTAACCAATTTTTAGTTATATAAGAACAGATTTTCTCGTTTATGTCAATCATATAACAAAAGAAATATTTTGTAATTGAAATATTACGGTCGTTCGACCGTAATTAAATTATTTTTGTTATATTTGCAATACAAGTTACAGTAATGTAATTTTGCGATAGTTCAAAAAAAACATAGAAGCTATTGCTTAGATTCTCGATTGGAAAACTGGCACTTTTCAAAAAGCAACGAGTTGATAAGTAAATGTGCCCACGACTTCGGCGTGGGCTCACTTATCGTTGCTCGGTATGCCAGTACCTCCAGTCGGTAAGTTGAGTTCCACGCCTTTTGTTTTTTTGACAAAATGTAATGAGGTGGTGATATGAATAGTTTGTTGCTTTCATACAAAGATCTAAGCAGTTCCTTCCAGTAATAGATAGCTAAATCCGCTGCTTATGAAAAGAACAGACTCTTTCTCCCGAAAACTAAGCAATCTTCAGTTGTACGAACTGCTGAAAAAAGGCAATCCGACCGCTTTGGAACATATTCATCTGCGCTACAAAAGACTTCTTTTCTGGGTTGGAAGGCAAGTGCTTGAGGATGATTTTGTAGTGGAAACTATTCTTCAGGATACATTCCTCAAATTGTGGCTACACCGCAACACCATTGAAACTCCGAATCATATTCTTGGCTTTTTACGGTTTGTGATGAAAAGAGATTGTATATCTTATGTTACTGCTCCAAGAAATAAATTCAACCGTTTGATGGCTTCTCTTGAAAGTTTTGAGAATTATCAAGATTATCTAGTGGGTTATGATCCCCTAACTGATAAAGAGAATCTCCTCAGTCACGAATCGGATCAGAAAAATTTCGATGAAGTCAAAAAGGTTTTACCCATTTTGGATCCCAAAAGAAAACACCTTATTGAACTTTGCTTGGAATATGGCTTTCAGCACAAGCCCATCGCAGAAGCAATGGGTAGCAGTGTGAAAGACATCAGCAATGAGGTGAGCAGAGCTATAAATGATCTTCGCAAAATTCTTAATAGAAGTTCTTTTGAACAGCCACAGGAAAAAGCTTTTGACAATAAAGAGCAGTCAGAAAAACTCAGTAGTCAACAACTCGATATTTTGAAAAGAAGGTTTGAGAAGAAATCTTCATTTGCAGTTATTGCCCGAGAACTCAAATTACCAGAAAAGGAAGTCCATCGGGAATTTATGTACGCCTATCAGTATCTGCAAAATCAAAACACTTCTGAAATACCTCTTTGAAATGGAAAAATCCACGATGACATTGACCCGAAGAATTCAGCTTTTGATAGATCTTCCTGCAAATGAACAAAAAGAAATGTGGGAAAAACTTTACCGATATCAGAACCGCTGTTTCCGAGCAGCTAATTTAATTGTTTCTCATCTGTATGTTCAGGAAATGATCAAGGATTTCTTTTACCTAACCGAAGAAATCCAATACAAGCTTGCTGATGAAAAAAAAGATGAAATGGGAATATTTACACGTTCCAAAACAAATACAACGGCACGCTTGGTTTCTGACCGTTTCAAAGGAGAAATCCCTACGGATATTCTGGGAAGCCTGAACAATACTATTCAATCTACCCTTTCTAAAAACAAAGCCGATTACTGGCAAGGAACAAAATCGCTGAGAAATTTTAAAAAAGACATTCCAATTCCACTTCCTATCAAATGCATCAGCAAAATGAAATATGATGAGGGAAAGAAAGCGTTTTGCTTCAATATGTTTGCAATTCCTGCTAAAACGTATTTGGGAAAGGACTACTCTGATAAGCGGCTGATAATGGAACGCCTTTTAAGAGAAGAAATAAAGCTTTGCACATCGCAGATCCAGCTGAAAGCAGGAAAAATCTATTGGCTTGCAGTATTTGAATTCGAAAAAGAAGAGCATCATTTAAAACCTGATATCATTGCAGAAGCTTCCCTGTCTCTGGAGCATCCTATAGTAGCAAAAGCCAACAATGTGCGAATCAATATTGGCTCAAAAGAGGAGTTTTTATATCGAAGGCTTGCGATTCAAGCAAGTCAAAAAAGAATCCAAAACGGAGTCGCCTATGCCCGTTCGGGAAATGGAGCCAAGAGAAAACAAAAGGCATTGTATAAAACAGAAAATTTGGAAAGCAAATATGTGAGTCATCGGCTACATTTGTACAGCCGGAAATTGATTGATTTCTGCATCCAACAACAGGCAGGCACACTCATTCTAAAAAATCAAGAAGATAAGATAGGCATTGCAAAAGAACAGGAATTCGTCCTTCGCAACTGGAGTTATTATGAATTGCAGAGCAAAATAAAATACAAAGCAGAAAAAGCAGGTATCGAATTAATCATTGGATAACTAAAAAATAACGAGGGTGCTTGTAAACCCGCAGGGTGAGGTCTTGAACACTCACTAAATACTCTAGTAGTATGTACAACGGCGTGGGTTCTTTTTTTAATCCATAAGAATGCTGAAAGAAAAGGGTGATATGGTTAGATCCAAAATACTTATCAATAAATAAAAAAATATAAGTAATACGAGATAATTACTATTTCACAAGAAAGGTTCAACAAATTGTTGAACCTTTCTATTTTATTAATCTAGAGTGAATAAATTTTTTAGTACAGATAAATTTAAACTAGACATATTAAAACTTCATCTTCTGAATTCTTACCGCATTCAGAATAGCTAATAAAGCAACACCTACATCAGCAAATACAGCTTCCCACATTGTCGCCAATCCGCCAGCTCCCAAAATCAATACAATTCCTTTAACAATAAACGCTAATATGATATTTTGCCAAACTATTTTTTTGGTTTGTTTACCTATATTAATTGCCATCGGTATTTTACTTGGTTTATCATCCTGAATGACTACATCAGCAGTTTCGATAGTTGCATCACTACCTAAACCACCCATTGCTATACCAACATCACTTAATGCTACTACTGGTGCATCGTTAACACCATCGCCTACAAAAGCTACACTTTCATTATTTGCTTTAAGTTCTTTTACTTTATTTACTTTGTCTTCCGGTAATAAATCGCCAAAGAAATTTGTAATTCCCAACTTATCTGCAACAAATTTTACAACGGTACTTTTATCGCCACTTAACATTGTGGTATTTACACCTAACTCCTTTAGTTTATCAATGGTTAGCTGTGCGTCTTCTTTTATGCTATCGGCAATGGTAATGTATCCTGCAAATTTACCATCGTAAGCAATGGCGATTATGGTATAAACGATGGTGCTTGGATTCAAATCATAACTGATATTGAATTTATCCATCAACTTAAAATTCCCTACCAGTAGTTCTTTTCCGTTTATATTGGCCTTCAAGCCGTGTCCTGATATTTCTTCTGTGTTTTCTAATTTAATTGAGTTGTCGATTTCGCCTACATAGTTGTGAATGGCTGTTGCAACCGGATGCGTACTTTGGTTTTCCAAAGTATTAACCATTTTTAGGATTTCATCTTTATTAAATTCTGGTTTCAATAATACTTCCTGTACTTTAAAAACTCCTTCGGTCATTGTTCCTGTTTTATCCATCACTACATTTTGGACATTCGCAATTATATCCAAGAAGTTACTTCCTTTAAACAAAATACCATTTTTAGAAGCCGCACCAATTCCCCCAAAATAACCCAAAGGAATACTGATGACCAAAGCACACGGACAAGAAATAACCAGAAAGACCAAGGCTCTGTAAAGCCAATCTCTGAAGGTATACTCATCTACAAAAAAGTATGGTAGAAAGCAGATCAATACCGCTAGTCCTACAACAATTGGTGTATATATTCTTGCAAATTTTCGGATAAAAAGTTCTGTAGGCGCTTTTTGAGATGTAGCATTCTGAACCAATTCAAGAATTTTGCTTAACTTACTGTCTTCGTAAGCAGTAGTCACTCTCACTTGGGCGATGGTTTGAAGATTTATCATTCCTGCCAATACAACTTCACCTTTATTTTTTGTATCGGGCTTACTTTCTCCGGTTAAAGCAGCAGTATTGAATGATGCTGATTCACTTATTAATTCTCCATCTAAAGCTAGTTTTTCACCCGACTTCAATTGGATAACATCACCAATCTTTACCTGTTCTGGCTGAATTGTTTTCGGCTGATCATTTACTAGAATAGTTACTTCATCTGGTCTTTGGTCTAATAATGCTTTAATATTACTTTTAGCTCTTGAAACGGCCAAAGTTTGGAAGACTTCCCCAACGCTATAAAACAGCATTACCGCAACACCTTCGGGATATTCGCCTATGGCAAATGCGCCAACTGTAGCAATACTCATCAGAAAGAATTCCGAAAAAACATCACCTTTTGTAATGCTTTCAAAGGCTTCTTTCAGAACCGGAAGACCCACTGGAATGTAAGCAACAGCATACCATAAAATTCTGACCCAATCTTTGAACCATTCCTGAGGCAAGAAATAATCCATCGCAATTCCTGAAAATAAAACAATTAAGGAAATAATTGCTGGCAAAAACATTTGGAATGTACTTTTTTCGGAATCACTATACTCGTGATCGTGACCATCGTCATCGCTATGTTCTATAGGTTTGCTTTTTTTCGGCGTACAACATCCATCACCTTCAATTATTTTTTTAGCACCTGCGTCTTCATATATTTTATCTTCCTGCGCAGTTGGCTTTTTCTCAGGATGCTTTTCTTGATTTATATTTTTATCCGACATTGTAATTTATTTTTTGATTAATGTTCGTGTTCTCCGGAATTACTCAATTTTGCATTCACAAAAAATGCACCTTTCACAACCACTTCGGCATCTTTTGAAATTTCAGTAACGGTCGTAATAGCCGTGTAACCCATATCCGATGAACCTTTTACTACTTCTATCTTTTCAAAGTTAATAATTTTTGATTCTTTTTCAGGCGCTTTCTTTTCGTCTTGATGTCCATCTTCTTCTTCGTGATGCTCTACTGGTTTTTTGTCTGTTTTAATGAAAACATAATATTTACTTTCCGCTTCCACAATGGCTTCATTGGGAACTGCGGGTGTTGTGCTTTTATCAAGGCTTACGATTCCTGTGATGTTCATTCCGTCGATTAATCCTGCTTTATTTCCTGTTACAGAACAGTGAACTGAGATTGTTTTACTATCGTTTTCAAATGATGAACCGATACTATAAATTTTTGCATCATATTCAATTTCGGGATTATTAGTGAGTTTAAAATGAACGATTTGTCCAACTTTCATTTTAGGCAAATCTTTTTCAAAAACTTGTAAATCTAAATGTAAAGAACCATTGTCAATAACTTCTGCAACAGGCGATGAAATATCAACATAACTTCCTATCTGCGACGAAATATTGCTGACCGTTCCGCTGATTGGAGATGTGATTACCAAACCTGATTTCAAATTTCCATTGCTGATGTTGGAAGGATTAATTCCCATAATCTGAAGCTGTCTCTGTAACGACGCTCTTTGTGTTCGCAGAGTTTTCAGTTCCGCATCTGAACTTTGAAGGTTTTTCTTGGCTCCGGCATCATTATCAAACAATTCTTTTTGTCTTCTGTATTCCTGCTCGGCAAATGCAATTCTGCTTTTTACAGTTAAATATTGCTCCTGCAATTGTATATACTCTGGATTTGAAATAGAGGCAATCACCTGTCCCTTTTTTACAAAATCCCCAATTTGTACATTCAGAGTTTTGATGATTCCACCATACATTGAAGTGATGGTTGCTTTATTATTGTTGGGAACTCGCAACGCGCCATTTGCTTTAATCGTGGAATTCAGTTCCTTCATTTCGATTTTTCCCAAAGTGATTCCGACCGCTTTCATCTGCTCCTCTGTCAGGCTTGCAATAGTTTGTGGAGCTTCCTCGCCGTGTTCTTCGGTCTGTTCGGTTTTAATTTCACTTTCAGATTCTATAGAAGCGTCCTTTTTTCCGCAGCTTATGAGAAAAACAAAGGCAAAAGCAGTATAGATGATATGTTGTTTCATTTTATTGATTGATTAAAGAATTAATGGTGATGACAGACTGATTGACCTGCTGAATGGATTCCAGATATTTCAGCTGAATATTGGTTGCGGTCTGTAAGGCAAAAAGATATTCAACGTAGGAAATTTCTCCGGTTTTGTAACCAAGTTGACCTGCCTTCACGATTTTTTCGGCATTAGGCAAAGCCTGATCGACGTAATATTCATATTGCTGAACGTCCTGCTGATATTGGCTCAAAGCATTTTCCAACTGACCTGTCAATTGTTTTTGTTGCAGTTTCGCATTCGATTCTGCGATTTGTTTTTGATAATCCAAAGACTGAATTCTCGCTTTAGTCGCTCCAAAAGTCAAAGGAATTGAAACCCCGATGTTGGCAACATTAAAACGGTTTCCCGCATTATAATATTTCTCCTGACCATTAACGGTATGAAATCCAATAATCGACTGGTTTGTGTAACCCAAACTTAACTCCGGCAAACCTTGTGACTTTTCAACATTCTTATTTTTCTCAGCAATTTCCATTTCCTGATAGAAAGCTTTAACTGTTGGATGGCTGGAAATCGCAGTGCTGTCCAGAACATATTCCGCTTTCAGTGGTTGATAATTTTTTGTGAGCGGAATCTCAATTTCATCATCTGTATTGATCAGAGTTTTCAGGTTTTTGTAGGCATTTTTCAGATAAATTTTATTCTGATTTAATAAAAGATTAATTTCTCCTTTCTGAGTTTCCGCCGTACTAATTTCTATTTTCTTGATGTCACCGGCATTAAATCTTACGGTAGCAATTCTGATAAAATCCTGATACAAACTGTCGAGTTTCATCAGTTTTGTCTGATTGTAATGAAGGTATTCAATCTGATAAAAGTAAGTTCTGACCTGTTTTGCCAATTCGTTAGCCGTAATTTCTCTGTTAATCTGTTTTCCTTTAATTTCCTCATTAATCAAATCCTTTCTTGCTTTAAACAAAGTCGGAAAAGGAATACTTTGGGAAATAGAAAACGACTGGTCAAATTTCGGACTGTTGTATTGCCCCAACTGCGCATTGAAATTCATTTTCGGAAGTTCATTGGCTGTTGGCATCAGCGCTTCAGAAACTTTAATATCCAAATCTTTTGACTGTATCGAATAATTATTGCTTAAAGCCAATTCTGTTGCCTGTTCTACCGAAAGCGTTTTTGTGGTTTGAGCATTCAAAGTTTGTCCAACCAGCAAAAATCCTAAAACGACAATCGTTGTCAAAGGTTTCATTTTAAAATTATTCCTTCTGAATTTTGTGTTAAAAATAATGTACAACATTGGCAAAACGAATAATGTCAGGAAAGTCGCCGTTATCAATCCTCCAATCACGACGGTCGCCAAAGGTTTCTGAACTTCTGCTCCAGCTCCGGTTGAAATTGCCATCGGAAGAAATCCTAAAGAAGCCACGGCAGCAGTCATTAAGACTGGTCGAAGTCTTGTTTTGGTTCCTTCAAAAACACGTTTCAAAATATCGGTCTCGCCGTCTTTTTCCAATTGATTGAAGGTTCCGATGAGAACTATTCCATTTAAAACTGCAACTCCGAACAAAGCGATAAAACCAATTCCCGCACTGATACTGAAAGGCATATCTCGT
The DNA here is from genome assembly GCF_042695135.1 of Epilithonimonas sp. UC225_85. Taxonomy (GTDB): domain Bacteria; phylum Bacteroidota; class Bacteroidia; order Flavobacteriales; family Weeksellaceae; genus Epilithonimonas. The sequence continues at coordinate 886,662 of NZ_CP170547.1, read as the reverse complement.
ATCAGCAAAGCGAAAATTCCACCAATCGCGCTCATTGGAATGGCTGTAAAAATCAAAGCAGCTTGTTTGAACGATTTAAATGTAAAATAAAGCAGTAGAAATATCAGAAATAACGAAACCGGGACAGCAATCATCAGACGTTTACTCGCTGCCTGCAGATTCTCGAACTGTCCGCCATACGTGAAGTAATATCCCGAAGGCAACTTGATTTGCCTATCCAATTTTGCCTGAATATCATTCACAACACTTTCCACATCGCGGTTTTTCACATTAAAACCAATCACAATTCTACGTTTACCCTCTTCTCTACTTATCTGTGACGGCCCGAGTTTGTAACTGATATTGGCAACCTGAGATAGCGGAATCTGATTTCCCGAACTCGTGGAAATCATTAAATTATTAACATCATCAATATTGGTTCTGTGAATGCTGTCTAAGCGAACTACTAAATCAAAACGTCTTTCGTTCTCAAAAACCTGACCGGCTGACTTTCCTGCGAAAGCAGTACTCAAAGAATTATTGACATCTTCAATGTTCAATCCGTAATTGGCCATTCTTGTACGGTCATATTCAACATTGATTTGCGGAAGTCCGCTGATTCGTTCTATTTGCGGAGCAGTTGCACCGTCAACAGTTTGAACTACCTTATTCACTTTTTCAGCATAAATCGCAAGAGAATCCAGATTTTCACCAAAAATTTTCACGGCTACATCTTGCCGGATTCCTGTCATCAATTCATTAAATCGCATCTGTATCGGCTGGTTTTTCTCAAAGAAAACACCGGGAATCAGTTCTAACTTTTCTGAAATCTCGTCTGCGAGTTCATCATAAGATTTTTTGGTTTTCCAATCGCTTTGCGGTTTTAAAACGATAATCAAATCAGTTGCTTCCGGAGGCATTGGGTCGGTAGGAACTTCAGCAGCACCTGTTTTACCAACAACCATCTTTACTTCATCAAATTGTTTGATAATTCTGGAAGCCTGCATTGATGTTTCCACACTTTGGGTAAGTGAGCTTCCCTGTGGTAATATACAATGAAATGCAAAATCACCTTCCTGCAACTGCGGAATAAACTCACCTCCCATTCTTGAGAAGATTACAATACAAACAGCAAATAAAACGACCGTAGCAGAAACAATGATGTATTTCAATTGCAAAGCTTTTCGCAATAATGGCTGATAAAAACTTTGCAACTTATTCATCATTTTATCCGAGAAAGTTTCTTTGGTTGAAACTGTTTTAGATAAAAATAAAGCACTCATCATTGGAATGTAGGTCAGTGATAAAATCAAAGCTCCTAAAATTGCAAACCCAACCGTTTTTGCCATTGGCGTGAACATTTTTCCTTCTACACCGACTAACGTTAAGATTGGTATGTAAACGATTAAGATAATAATTTCACCAAATGCTGCGCTGTTTCTGATTTTGGATGCGGACAGGAAAACTTCCTCATCCATCTCCGACTGTGTCAGTTTTTGATTAGATTTTCTGAGACCTAAGTGATGAAGTGTAGCCTCTACAATGATAACTGCTCCGTCAACTATTAATCCGAAATCTATTGCCCCTAAACTCATTAAATTGGCACTAACACCGAAGACATTCATCATTGCTAGTGCAAAAAGTAGCGACAGAGGAATCGCTGATGCAACAATCAATCCTGCTCTGAAATTGCCAAGAAATATGACCAGAACAAAAATTACGATAAGTGCTCCTTCAATCAGATTTTTCTCAACGGTATTGATTGCTCGTCCTACTAGATCAGACCTGTCAAGATAAGGCTCTATTAGAACATCTTCTGGCAAAGATTTTTGGATGGTGGGAATTTTATCTTTAATACGGCTAACTACTTCGTTGCTGTTGGCACCTTTTAACATCATTACAATACCTCCAACTGCATCTACCTGACCATTATATGTCATTGCGCCGTAACGGATTGCGCTTCCCAATCGAACATCTGCAACATCTTTTATAAAAATTGGAACACTGCCAGTTTTATTAACGATGGCGATATTTTTAATATCTTCCAGAGAAGTCACAACGCCGATTCCACGGATGAAATAGGCATTTGGTTTTTTGTCAATGTACGCTCCGCCAGTATTCTGATTATTTTTTTCCAATGCAGTAAAAAGCTCTGTAATGCTGACTCCCATTGATCTGAGGCGGTCAGGGTTGACAGCTACTTCATATTGTTTCAGCTCACCGCCAAAACTGTTGACTTCTGCAACACCAGGTGTTCCGTTCAGTTGTCTTCTTACAATCCAGTCCTGCATTGTGCGCAGTTCCTTGGATGAGTATTTTTTCTCGCTACCTTTTTTTGGATGGAGAATATATTGATAAACATCACCTAAACCTGTGCTGACTGGTGCAAGCTCTGGTGTTCCAACTCCTTTAGGTATTTCTTCTGTTGCTTGTTTTAGTTTTTCGGAAATAAGCTGACGGGCAAAATACACGTCAACATTTTCTTTGAAAACGACAGTAATAACAGACAATCCGAATCTTGAAATACTTCTGGTTTCCTCAATATCTGGAATATTTGCTATGCTTTGTTCAATTGGAAATGTAACCAACTGCTCCACCTCTTGCCCTGCCAATGTTGGACAAACGGTAATAATTTGAACCTGATTATTAGTGATGTCAGGAACAGCATCTATCGGTAATTTGGTAGCGCTCCATACGCCCCAAATAATCAATAACAAGGTCATTATACCAATGACGATTTTGTTGTTGATGCTAAATTTTATGATTTTATCTAACACAGAATTTGATTTAATTTTATTGATTTCCAACTTAATCTTATCATTAAGAAATTGATATAATTTAGGAATACAAATATGAATAGATGAACCGTGCAATCCTATTGCATAGTATCTCTAAAAGTTGATGAAAGATTTTCTTTCATCTGATCAATAAAAATCAAATTTTGGGAGGTTGCCAGATATGGTCGTAAACCTGATAGTCAATATTATTCTTTTGAAAAAGAATTTTTTTTGAGAAATAAATCTTAGACTGTACTGGAATCTGCAATAACTTTTCGCAGTTAAATGTGCTAATTTTAATTTGACAACAACTACATAGGCAAAAAGGAGAACACGGATCATCTTTTTCTTTAGAATGAGAATTGTCAGCATTCATTGAAATTTGATGATTGTCACGAACTTCCGACTGAGCTTTAACATCACTACAAGGCATTAAAAGTAATGCAATGAAGTAGATTGTTAATATGAGTCTTAGAAATTTCACTTTACAAAAGTATAAAATTTTATTATATTGCTTCAACATAATGGAAAAACTTCGTTATGTGAAAGATTGGTCAGGGAAAAGAAGAAATGCGGGAAAGACTACAAAATCTAATTAAAAAAAGAATATTAAAAATAATCCAAGACAACTACTTTTCAAAGAAACGGAACAACCATAATAATTGAGCCGTTTTATTTATTAAAGATCATTGCGAATAAAAGGTAAATTTATAGTGACCTATATAATATTTTTAAGAGCTGAGAAATTATATTAGAATATTAGCACTTCCATAACTCCGTTAAATATTCTGAAATGACTATTGCTGTTTATAATACTTTTGTTTCAGCCATAAACTAACTCTAACCAATAAAATTAAAACAGGTACTTCCACAAGAGGGCCAATGACCCCAACAAATGCTTGTGAGGAATGAATTCCAAAAACTGCTATAGCAACAGCAATAGCTAATTCAAAATTGTTTCCTGTAGCCGTAAAAGCGATCGAAGCATTTTTGTCGTAAGGCACTTTCAATGCCTTACTAATGAAAAAACTAATGAAGAATGTAAGAACAAAATATATTACTAATGGGATGGCAACTTTAACAACGTCCATTGGTAGCTCTAAAATTTTATCTCCCTTTAAACTGAACATCAATACTATAGTAAACAGCAATGCATACAATGTTATAGGTGAGATAGCCGGAATGAATTTTCTATTGAACCAATCTTTTCCTTTCAATTTAATTAGAAAATAACGGCTTAAAAATCCTGCAATAAATGGGATTCCCAAATAAATGAAAACACTTTCTGCAACATCTTTCATTGGTACAGAAACATTGAAATTTCCTAAACCAAGCTTTTGTGGCAACACATTAATGAAAAGCCAAACATAAAAACTATAAAACACCAATTGGAAAATACTGTTCAATGCGATTAGCAAAGCGGCGTACTCCCGATTACCTTTTGCCAAATCGTTCCAGACAATTACCATCGCTATACATCTTGCTAAACCGATCAAAATTAGACCGATCATATAGTCTGGCTCATCTCGCAGAAAAATGACAGCTAAAACAAACATTAAAATAGGGCTGATAATCCAGTTCAGTAATAATGACACTGACATTACTTTTTTGTCTTTAAAAGCCATTGGTAATAGAGTGTAATCAACTTTTGCCAATGGTGGATACATCATTAAGATTAAACCTATTGCTAAAGGAATATTAGTTGTTCCAACAGATAAAGAATTTGTGACAGTAGAAATATTAGGAAAGAAATTTCCCAAACCAACACCCAGAAGCATTGCTAAAAAAATCCATAGGGTAAGAAAGCGGTCGAGGAATTTTAATTTTGGTTGCATCGTCTAATTATTTAGTTGAGCGTATTGTTCCGCTGTTAATAGATTTTCAGTTTCTCTTAGGTCTTCAATTTCGATTTTGACCATCCAGCCATTATCAAATGGATTAGAATTTACAAGCGTTGGCTCTTTTAAAAGTTGCTCATTGGTTTCAATTATTTTTCCCGATAATGGCATAAACAAATCGCTTACGGTTTTAATGGCTTCTACAGAACCAAATACGTTATCTTGTTTGAAATGATGATTAACATTCGGTAAGTCAACATATACGATTTCACCTAATTCGTTTTGTGCGTAAGCAGTGATACCGACAGTAGCGTTATTGTTCTCAATATGAACCCAAGTATGCTCTTTCGAATAATATAAATCTTTCGGAAGTTCCATTTTTTTAGATTTTAAAGATTAATAGCCACGTCTTAGATTTTCTGCGTACTCGTTTGGAAGAGGGCTATCTTCCACTGCCTTTGCAGCTTTTTCAAAGTCATAGTCGAAACGGATAAATTCTACACTGATGCTTTCTTTGTTCAAAACAGAACTGTTTTCATTAATTGTCAACATCACATAACCACCTCTTATATCGTTATCTTTTGGCTTCCCAACGGAACCGATATTCACTGCGTGACGGAAATAGTCTTGTCCATCAATACCCGAATTTAAAACTCTGTGATATGGCTTGTGTGTATGTCCGAAACACATTATGTCGGCATCGGCTTGTTCCATAATACGAAGCATACTTTTTTCTTCACGGTCTTCGAAAAGATATTCATTTATTTTTCTAGGACTCCCGTGTACTAAAAGCAGGTTTAGTTTGTCTTCGTTCAATTGAAATTCTACTTTTATATGCGCTGGAAGTGTACGCAAGTAAGCACGCTCATAATCTTTCATCAACAAATTGGTATAAGAAATAGAAATGTTTCCGTTGTCCTTCTCAGCATCCGTTTTGTAGGCGCAACCGCATTCGTTGCTCATTCTTCCAATGCCAAAATCGTAGTTGCCTGCAATAGTTGGTATTTTTCTTTTACGGATTTCATTGACCACTTCGTTTGGCCAGATATTATAACCTACTAGATCTCCCAAACAATAAATGCTGTCGGGATTTCTTTTTTCAACATCTGCAAAGAATGCTTCTAATGCAGGGAGATTAGCGTGAATGTCGCTGAACAATGCAATTTTCATTTTTATTGATTTTTAATATAGATACTATTTTTAGCAACATCCCCCACCTGGTGTGCAAGAATTGCCATTATTAACATTAAGTTCAGATAAGTTTTTCTTTTCTTTTTCTGATGGTATTCCACAAGCGTCCTGTGCTAAACAAGCAGTAGTCTTACTTTTTAGAATAAATGTTTTCCCATTAAATTCTAAATCGTATTTTCCAATAGTAACATTTTGATATTCAACTTCAATATCAAAATCCTCAATTCCTAATTTGTCTTCAGAAAGCTTGATAATGTTTAGTAATTTGTTTGGCTTCAAACGATGTTCAAAATCGTCAGCATTCCAAAGCTGAAAATTCACAACTTTTTCTGAACGGATGACACCGCCACAATCAATGAAGTTTTTAGTAATCATTCCTACTTCTGTAACGTGAAAATGTTCCGGAACAAAAGCTCCATTTTCTAATTGAAATTCAACATTTTCTAATGTTGGCAAAATTTGTTTTACTTCTGATAATTTCATAATTGAATCTTTATAGATTAAATGCAATATTGCGATATACTAAGGTAAAAAAATACTTAACAGCATTTTGATTTGGTCACAGTTTGTACTATAGCTGAAAAATAAGTGTTTAGAATTTCTATTGTCTGTTCGTCAATACAATAGCAGATAGCGTTTCCAGAAATGTTACCTTTTATAATTCCTGCGTTTTTCAATTCTTTTAAATGCTGAGAAACTGTTGGTTGGGCTAAAGGCAATTCGTTCACGATATCTCCACAGATGCACTCATTGACTTTCATCAAATACTCGATAATTGCTATTCGCGCAGGATGTCCTAATGCTTTTGCAATTGTTGCAATTTGGTTTTGTTTATCTGTAAAATGTTCTGTTTTCGTAGCTCCCATAATTCCTGTAATTATATATCGCAATATTACGATATAATATTTACTTCGCAAAATATTTTTTTAATAAATTGTGTAAAGAGAAACCTAGAGGTAGAATTCATAAAGAATTTAAATAGTCAACACAATGTAGTTTCCTATTTTTTTCCTTAACTTTTCTATTCAAAGTAATCACTCCAATGGAGTGATGATCTTCTATTCATTTTCCTTACTAGCTTTATATCCATCCTTGAACCTAAGAAAATCTTCTGCTTTTTTGGGATTGTTTCTAATCCACAATTGTATTACTTGTGTATTTTCACTCAAGATTTTAATCTCATTTTCATCGTAGATTTTTTTTCCTTCATCAGCAATTTCATTTAATATATCTTGGCGCAGTTCACTTTTAGCTTTGATACTTTCTTTATACCAATTGATTGAGAAATTAACGGAGGTGATCAGTACTACAACCGCAAATACAAAAACTCCAATTCCGCTCCAAATAAATTTCTTCTTCCATTTTATATTCTTTACAAAACTGTCCAAATAATCTTTAGTTTCTTTTGAAAGAACCATTTCTGTCTGGGTAGGAATACTGGCAATTAATTCAGTTATTTTGGTTTGCACTAATTTAAAAAAGACTATAGTTTCATTATTGATTGACTGCCCGTCTTCCAAGATGATCTTTAAGTCGTTCAATAGAGTCATATGATCATCAATGGCAAACTGAAGTTTGATATTTTGTTCAATATTTTCCATATTTGATTTGATCACATTTTCTAATAGTTCCATTCCGTTACTTTTAGATTCTTTATTTTCATTTTCCATATTTATTTTTTTAAATTTTTGATTATCGTCTTAATTTTAGCTTCTTTTTCCAAAGCTCATCTTCGTCCTGAGAAACATAGGTTGGATTAAGGAAGTCACCTAATAATCCACCTGCAATTTCTATTAAGCTCTCATTTGTTTCTGATTTCAAATGACTGCTTGCATCATTTAATACACTATTTTGATTCAATGATTTTACCGCATCCACACGATCAAAATCTATTGCCGACAGTAAGAATCCGACATTTTTCCGAAAAAAGAATCCATTTTTCTCTTGACCACTACCAATTTTATTTATCCAAAAATCTTTAATTTCATTTTTTTGACCGGCTTTATATTCTCCTTTGTATTGGATCTTCACAGAAAATCCTTTCTGTTGTAAATTTTCCCGAAATACCTTTAAGTTGTCAGCATTTTTTTGTGCTTCCCTAACTGCTTTTTTCATTTCAAATACAGATTTTATTTCAGAAATTTTCAATCGATTTGAGATTTCAGACAATTTGTAACCTGCCTTATAAATTCTTTCTGTTTGAAAATTTTTGTCCTTTTTCATCACAATCCGCATTCCCGAAATTCCGTCTTTCATATTTGAAGACAATTGAATTTCAAAACCTTTTTCTTTCATTTTGAAAATGAGTTCATCAAAATTATCACTGGTTTTTAAAGTTTCCGATAAGTTCTTCAGCATTTCTTTCTTTTTCTGAACACCTATTTCAACATCGGTTAGCAAGCCCTTTTCTTTACAAACTTCCCGAACGGCTTCTCCAAATCTTCTCCCTATATTGTGTGATTTCACCGTACATTTTCCCGAAAAATCAATCCTGTTCACGATAAAATGAATATGTTTTTGTTTCGTACTGTTATGAATATCCAATCGGAATTGATTGTTTTCTCTCACTCCGATTTTTTCTAAAGCTTTGGTGGCAATTTCCGCAAATTCTTCATCCGTCAACTTTCTGCCAATCTCGTCCGGTTGAGAAATATAGCCAGTTAATGCCCATTTTTTCACATTCAGATTTCTATCTGCAACCGTTTTCATTTCTAAAAACTGACCTTCCGGAGTTGTACTCAGAAGATAATTCGATGCCACCATTTCAGCTGTTCCTTTGTCATTCGCATTGTATTCCAAAGCAACTTTTGTAATGGTTCTTGTGGTTGCAGAATTATTCATTTCTTTGTTTTTTTGAATATAGATATTGATGAATTAATTCGATGAGATTTTCAATTTTCAATAAAATTTCTTTCTTATTTTCAAAAACATTCCATTCCCGATTTCGCAAAAGATTGGTGATTTTTTTGAAATGAGTCCCATATTGAAGTAATACTTCATCAGTTTGGAATTCATTAATTTTAAGTTCTTTTTCGAACAGAATATTCCGGATATATGTGGACAATTTGAGCGGATATTTTTCTTGCTTTTGAATGAGAGTTTCGTATTCGAAATTAGTCATTCGGATCGAAATAACTTTATCCAGTTTTTTGTTTTCTTTGGTCTTCAATCCACCTTTTCTGCCTAATTCCTGAAAATATTTTTTCCTCTTTTCCTGAGCAATTTTTGCTTCATTTTCTTTGGTGGCTTGGTGTATAAATTCTTGTAAAAAGTCTTTTTCCATTGTGTTTATTTTAGTGTTTTTCAAAACATTTCTGACGATAGGAAGAAATCAAAAATCCCAATTTTGCAATCAGCGGATACGCTTATTGTAAACTTTGGGTACTTTTTGCACTAACATACCACCATATTTTACCTGTATTTATTTTACTCACCTTCGCCTTTGTTTCTCTTGTCTCTCATTTGATGGATTTTTGTGAATCATCCAATCATTCAAATCTTTGAAATCAGAATACAAAACCCGACAATCTTCTGCGTTTTGGTTTTCATTTCTAATCATTTCAACGGCACGATTTCCGGCATCATCATTGTCAAAATAAAGCTCAATATTTTCATAATTTTCGAGTGAGTTTTTAATCTTTGAAATCATCGACACAGAATTCAAAATGAGATAATCGGCAGGCTCTTTTTCTAAAAAATTTTCTACATTTTTAAACGAAAGAAAATCGAAAAAGCCCTCAAAAATGCGAAGTGAATTTGAGCTGTTTTTTATCGTAGAAATATCTTTTTTACCTAGACAGATTTTTGAATATTTATTACGAATTTCGTAACCGCCTGAATCGTTTTTAAATCCAATTCCGAAATAATTTTTATCATTCATTCTGTAATGAATTTCTTTTAAAAATTTGATTTGGTCTTTTACTTTTCTGTGATTCAGATATTCTAAAAGTGCAGGATGCTGAACATTTTTAGTTTCTATAATCTCATAATTTTTAGAAAGATTTTCTAATTTCTGATTTGAAATGCTTTGCTGTTGAAAAGAAGAAAAATTTTGACTTTCTGCCCAGACTAAAACTTCATTTACCGAAGCATTCAGATATTTCTTCATAAAAGCGGTATTGTTCCCACCGATCCCTTCTGAAAATAAGTACCAATAGTTTAGACTTTTATGAATTTTAAAAGAGGCTTGGGATTCGTTGGCAAAGGGGTTGAGATACCAAGCTTCTTTTTCATTTTGTTTCGTGGGAAGGTGTCCGAGAGAAAGGAGGATTTCTTCCAACGATATGCTGTTGAATTGTCTGCAGTTCATTTTATAATTTTTAATGTTTTTTAGTAATAAATAGTAGGTATCCCATCGGTTCAAGCGGACGGGTTTGGTTTTGACTAATTTTTGATGAATTGATGGGAAAGCTTTGTAAGAAATTGATTAACAATAATTTAAACTCTCATCAAACTCTCATCACCTCATCATAGTGGAAATATTCTTCTCATCACTCTCTCATCAAAAATCAAGGTTTAAAAGTTTGATGAGGCTTTTGATGAGATGTAACTAATTGATTTTATTTTTGTTATCAATTAATTCATCATTTCATCAAATTTTTGGAGAATAAAATTCTTTTCTATTGTAAAATACCGCCCTGTTTTGTTCTGCTGGTAAAAACTTAAGCCATAATCCAGGTCGTATTTGATATAGGCTAATGAATTGTTTTGAGGCTCAAGCTTCCAGATTTCTTTGAGTAATTTCCTGACATCATTGATTGTCCAATAACTGTTTTTGAACATTTTACCCAGCATATTGAAAATATCTTGCGGAACACAATTGATTTTGTTGTCTTCTGTGCTTTCAAAAAATTCATATAACAGTTCAATGATTTTTGATTCGAGTTTGTTGTTATTTTTCCAAACCAATTTCTGAAGGGCTTTCGTTCTGATCTCCGAATCTGTGAACCACATTCTTGTCTCCTTCCGGCTATGAAATGGTCTTTGGATTAGGTAGCGAAGGAAATAAGGGATCTCATTGTTGAGATTGCGTAGAAATTCAGTGTTTTCGTTTTTGATTGATCTAACTTTGATGATCCAGAATCGAATTTCGTTTTCATCGATCTGAATGAAGTTGTCTTCATTATTGGAACAGAGAATGAATTTTCCAAAGAATTCTACTTCTTCACGGTCTTTTCCTTTGGCTTCTTTCTTGTCTTTATCCGTCGTAGATAGGTATTTCAACCGTTCAGTGATTTCCTTTTTATCAAAGAATACTTCATCAATGGCTACAATCAACATCGATGTCCAATCCGAATTGAACTGACTGCTGAAGGAATCTCCTTTGATGTAAGTCATATTTAGCCCAAAAATGGATTTCAGCCATTTGATGAATGTAGATTTTCCTGTAGACCTTTCTTTGCTAACAAGACAAAGAATCGGGAGTATCTGTGTTGGATATTGCAGTAATATCTTGATATAATCCAATCCTAATTCCAGCTGTTCTGCGAAAATATGCTCCATAAATCTGAGTGAAAATGGAATCTTTTCTAGTAGGGTTCTTTGCTCCGGTGTCTCTTTAATCGGCTGGAAAGGAATCTTATTGTAAACATTATAGAATCCTTGGATAATTTGTTGGTACTGCAAATGGGATGGTATACAACAGAAACCATCATACTTAGGAACTTTAGAAACGTAGATTTTACCGTGATCGCTGATAATGGTCTCACGATTCCATCGAGTCAGTATTGAGATCTTATCTCCTGATATTAACGGTTTCTCAATAGTTTTATAGTAGGTGGTTCCTACTCTTAGATATGGGATTTTTTCGCTCATATTTTAAAGGTTTGATTCTGTACAGGAAATACGAAAGGGTGAATTAGAATGTTGGATAAATAAAATCTCTATCTATCTTCTATACTTAAGTGATTTGACCTCATTTAAAGCATCCATCAGATCAAAATGGTTGACCCTGTAGAATCTTCCTATTTGTTCTGCTTTGATGTTACCTTTTAAAATATGTGAGCGTACGGTTTGATAATCGAGTTTTAGAATTTCTGAGCACTCTTTGATAGAGTATAGTTTCTTTTTCAACTCAATTTCAGGTTCTTTTTTGAGAGAATAGAGTAAGTCTTTCACTTCCCCTAATTCGTCGAGAATGGTTTGGAATGGATTTGTTGTCTGCATAATCTGATATTTATTTGCAGACAAAATTGTATGATTGGAATAACTAATGATGCAATTCTACTCAATTGCGTAAAGTTTAATACTTGATATTAAATAACTTAGACAATTCTTGATAGATAGTTTCCTCAAAATCATTAGGTTTCACAGTTATTGCCCGTGAAAATGTTCCTTTGTCAAAATTGGAATTATATTCGTTTTCCATAGCCTCAATAATAGTGGTGTCTTGAAAATCCGGATTAATAATATGATTGTCTTTTAAGAACCTGTGGATTCTGATGAAGGAAGATTTCTGATCTACGATTAGGTTGTGATTTTCGTCGATGAATTTTTTACCTTTTAGAAAAGAAATAAAGATTTTAGAGCTATCTTCCCCAATCATAATCTCTGATAGTAGGATTTCTCTTTTTGTTTTGCTCTCTAAAACAAAATATAGAAAAAGTGTCTTTTCAGCCCCATTCAAAAAATTGCCCTGTAACTTCATAAGGTTGCTTGAACTTAAAATACTTAATGATTCTTTTCGATATTGCTCCAAACAATATTCGATCTTCTCTTCAAAGTTGTGATTTCGGGAAGCATCTATATTTTTGAAGTGAAAACTGAAAAAATTCTCCAACTTTTCATATCGAATAAGAAACTCACTTCTTTTCTTATGAGTAAGACTAATTAAGCCAGATTTTTGTCGGGCTTTTTCAATTCTTTTTGTCAGCATCTTTGAAATTTTCTCACCTTTGATCCAGTAAAAAATCATCAAAGGATAACCTACAAATTCTTCCCAAAAATTCCAACGTCCATAAAGTTTCTTTGGATCCATAATCTAAATTAATGATTATTTGAAAACTTCATTCATATAATTGATTTTATCTTCTTCGCTTGGTCTATAGTACGCATTGAACACTTCTAAGCTAGTATGACCAGTGTAGCTCATAATAACTTTATCCGGAACTCGTTTATTCTTCATTATAGTGATGAAACTTCTTCTTGCAGTATGTGAGGAAATTCTTGTCCAAAATTCGGCTTTCTGGTCTACCAACTCATCACCGTATTTCATAGTCTTTTTTATTTCATCAGTAAATTCTAACTTTTTAAAAACCTCCTTAATATATTCATTCATCTTTTGGTTTGTAATACTTGGCAGATTATAATCATACTTTTCGAGTATTGCTTTAGAAATACTATTTAAAGGAATTGCTAAGTTTTTAGATTTACTTTTAAGATCAATTACTCTAATAAAATCACCTTCAAGATCGCTCTTTGAGATTGTACTATAATTGCCGAACCTCATTCCTGTAGTGCAACCAAAAACAAATAGGTCACGAACTTTTTCCAATCTTTTATTTTTAGTAAGATCGTAATTGTAAATTAGCTCAACTTGTTCGTAGTTCAATGCGATTTCGTCAGTAATAAATTTTGCCGGTTTCTTGAAAGCAATGAAATCATTATTGTAAGTGTATTTCTTATTTAAAGCCCAAAGCAAAAAAGTCTTTAGAAGACCAACATTTCTATGCACAGTATTTGCTGAATGCTTCTTTTCTTCAATACAGTATTTAAGAAATTTGTTGTATAGCTTATCATTAAATTTTCCGAGAGTAACTTTGATTTTACAATTCTTCTCAAAATCTTCCAGTAAAGTTTTGTTACATTTATAACGCTTTAGAGTAGAGTTTGAAATTGAATTTCCTGTATAATCATTCTCCTTCACATCTAAAAATTCCTGATATATTCTAAAAAAATCACTTTTAACAGTAATTTTCTTGAACTTTTCATCAAATCTCTGTTTCAAAATATCTACAGTAAGTTCCTCGTTTATATTTTTATAACGATTTACTATCTCAGTAAAAAAGCTACTGTATCGATCTAACTGCATTTTTAGGCTTCGATGGATCTCTGCTCTTTTAGTTCTTCCGTTTAGATCATTAGGTTGCCTACCTTCAAAATCCCATTCGATTGGTTTTATTTTCTCACCAGTAGAATAGATGAAATTCTTATTTTCGTTGTTAAAAAATGAACGGAAATAAATCAGAGTCTCGCTTGTACCATTAGGTTGCTTGAGTTTGAAAGTGTAATTCATCAGGTGCCAGTTTAGGTGCTACTTCTTCTATATTTAGACATAAAAACTAAGTATATTAGCTTATACAAATATAGTTAAAATACTGATAAATAGACAATTTACACATTTTAAGTTATGTTAAAATATTATAGGTTCGAAAACCTCCAACTCCACTAATAACATTGATAATCAATTAGTTACAATGTTTACACCCATTTTATACCCACTTATTAAGTGGGTTTTTGCTTTAAAAATTTTAAAAATATAGCACACCATCTTTTTATAACGACTATTTTTTTCACCTTCCACGCTCATATTTTGGCCCTCTCTACAAGTGAAGGCATCTATTCCAAATACATATTTTCAGATATACCATCACAACTATTTTATGAATATTGCATATCCTGCTTGAAATTAACACCTGCTATAATTTAATAGTATAATATCGTAGCAAATTGTATCTTAAAATTATATATCGCAACTTTAACCTTAAACATCTGCTACTTCCAATTCATATTTAGATTAGTAAATCTTGCCTGTTAATTATTTGTTGTGAGATTCGGTTTCGTTGAAGTAATTCTATTTCGTCTAAATGTTATGATAAAAGCATTTTAATTGGAGTTTTACTTGGTTCTATACTTTCTTGGATTCTGTAGCACTGTCCCAATATTGCTCTTGTTAGTGACAGAGCTAGTGACGGAGCTAATGACGGAGTTAGTGACGGAGTTCATACAATAGTTGAGAAAGAATTTATAATAGAGTTATAAAGATACGTGAACATTTGAAGGGCTACATAGGTAGGGATGAAATGTAAAGGTAAAACCTTCGGATGAAGGCTTATATCGTCTTCAACTCTCTCCACCGGTATAAGAGTGATTGCTCCGGTTTCGCTTCCTGCTGTTGTGGCCGCAGTTGCAGGTGGAGTTTCGAGTTTTATGGCAACCTTACTCGTAAAATTTCTTATTAGAAACATAAAAAAGTAAGTTCCAAAAATAAAAGTTGTGGTGGAACAAATGAGCCTCTCAAAGATTTGAGAGGCCCTATTTCAGCAAATATGATTTCATTGAAATTTCGTTAATTTTATAAAGATTCAAAAAGAATTCGCCATCACTATCAAAGTTATTTAAACTTATTTTGTATTCTTTTACTAAAATCACTAACATCGCTTGTCCCACTGTATTTGAATATAATATAAGTTTTTTGAAAAAGTCTTTATAATCTTTAATTTCAGAATCAACTAAAGAAAGTACAACTTCGCCATCATCTTTAAAATGAAATGCATCTAAGATATTACTACCGACTTTACTGTGAACTGATTGTGAATATTCATCATACATTGATTTTCTAATATCAAAAAAAATCTGGTAAAACTCCTCGTTTTCAAGATTTTTAAGATAATCCCTTACAATTTTCGCAGTTTGTTTAGGATTAGTTTTGCTCCATATATCAGCTTCTATTTTATTATTGGCAGGAAGTTGAAAATAATGATTAAAATACTCTTCATCCACTAAAATTGCTATACTTTTTTCTGATGATTCAATAAAATTTCGAAATAATATTTTTGTTTGTGTCAGAAAACCACTTTCCGATAAAATCATAATAGACTCAAGAGTTTTAAGTTGATTAAGAAGAATCATACTAAAATGTCTTAAAACTATTGTTTGTGAATCAGATAGATTCACTTTATTTTTGATATTGTCATCATCTGAGCTTTTAGAAATAAAGAAAAAGAACCAAATAAATTGTAATATAATATTATCAACAATCATTACTTCCAAATGATATTCATTATTAAATTTCTTTAAGTTGCTTTTAGTCCTGAAGATTTCTGACTGATAATCTTTTGCTAATTGAATTATATCTAAGTCAATTTTTTCTTTAACTAAATCCCCTAATTCTAAATTTACTTTTTCAATTATTGATTTTAAAAACTCTTCCTGATATTGTGTTTTTCGCATAAGTTATTTTTCTTTTAAAATTAAAAACTTTTTTAAAAAGAGTTTCAAATTTATAATTCTAAATATAATTTTCCCAATATTGAAACTCGTAACTAAATAATTAGTTCCAATTGCTCCTGCATTTTCCTTTCCAGTTCCCCTATGAATTTTATTAATCAATTCGAGGTTTTGTTCATTTTTTCAAAGTTTGGCTTAATCCGTTGTCGAAGTAAGAGTTTCAAATCTGTAAGACGAAGCATATCAATCATACTTCCGCAGAGATATGGATGGAAAAATCCGTTTTCCCATAGGGTATAAAACATCCAATACAGGTCTTCTTTTTCGATTTCATTCCTGCAATATAGAATAAAACAGTTTGGGCAGGGTTCAAAAAGTGGTTTTCCTGCATTTCTCCCTCTTGACAAAATGAAAACTGAATTTTCGGGTATTTCCTTTTCAGTATTGTAGGTGCATACTTTGAAATTAAGCATAATTTGAGATTTAAAATTGATGCTCCGCCGAAATATTTTGAAAAGAAAAAACTGAAAAAAAAGAAAGCCCGTTTGTAAGGAGGCGGGGAATTGTGTCAAGGTTTTTTGGGGGAAAATTTTTGCGTATATTTTATACGAAAAAACTTTTTTCCAAAAACCCGCAGGGCTTGACCTTTACACAATATAGCGGCTGGACAGGGAAGCCTCCTACTTGCCTTTGCTTTTTTTATTTTTTGTGTACCGATTTACTTAACTTTAAAATAAAATGTCCAGAAAAAAAGAACGCCCAAAATTTATTCATAAGGCTTCAACCCAAGAGTATTTACATTGCCTGCAGAATATGTCTAGATGGTCGGAAATATTGCTATCTCAAAACAATGGAAAAGGATATAATGATTTTCTGAAATGGATACTGGAAAAGGACTATTGTAGGTCAAATGACAATCTTACCATTACGCAAATTTCTAAGCTGAGTGGATATCCTTCTGCAAAGATTTCTAAATGGTTACAGGAGATTTATGACGGAATCCTGGAACTCAATGAAAATTATCCGGATTTATTCTATGCAGAACAAGGAATCCAAGTAGAACTCTACATACGTTATTATGATAGCTATTGTTCTTTTTGGCTGACACTTCCGGCAATTCCGAGAGCTTATGAAACTTTTGAATTTTTCTTCATTAAAGCAAAAACCGGATGGACAACGTTTTGGGTAAAAGATGTACAATATTCTGTTGACCACAACAAAAGTTCAGTGTGTGTATTTTTAGAAGGTGGAATATTAAATAAGTATCGTGAATTTGCAGTTGAGAAAGCATTGTTTGAAGAGCAAATTTCTTTCAGAGACCTATATGATAAATTTGATTTTGAAATTGATGATCTGATTTTGGGAAGAAAGCGTGATTTCTAATGGGTAAATAGCCCGCACAAAAAGATGCATAGTGAAAAGTTCAATTACTTAACCAAGCTTCTTTGAATAACCAAATGCGAAAAGCGACTGGAAAGATAACGGTATGACAACAGGAATACTGCTATGCACGTGAGTGAAAGTGGCTGAATAGACGGAATATTTTTTATTTCTTCTAAAATATTCTGACTATGAAGCGCCGTAACGATTGGCAAAAGACCAAACGCCTGCATCTTTTTGTGCATCCTATGAAAATGGCTTGGTGGGAACAAGCGTTGGCGAAGCAGATTTATATTTCTTTAAGAGCTTTATAAAACAAATGAAAATGAGTATATTTGATAATATCTGATTTTAATACAATGTCTACATCTCAAAATTATATATATCTTGATAATGCTTCAACTACGAAGGTTGATGATGAAGTGATAAGGGAAATAATTCCATATCTCTCAGAACTTTATGGAAATAGTTCAAGTGCTCATTCTTTGGGAGTTGAAATCAATAAAAAAATTGTAAAGGCGAGGGGAAATGTTGCTAAATTATTTAATTCAGAACCAAAAGAAATTACGTTTACATCCGGAGCGACCGAAGCAATTAATACTACCTTAAAAGGTATAGTTACTTCTAACAGAACAAAACGAATACAAATTATCACAGTTAAAACTGAACATTCTGCAGTACTTGATACCTGTAAGTATTTGGAAGAAATAGGTTTTGATGTTGTTTACTTGCCTGTTCTCAAATCTGGATTATTAGACTTAAATGAATTAAAAAAAGTAATTTCAGAAAAAACACTTTTAGTTTCCGTTATGTTAGTAAACAATGAAACTGGTGTAATACAACCTATAAAAGAAATTACAAAAATAGCACATCAGTTTGGAGCTTTAATGATGACGGATGCAACACAAGCTGTTGGTAAAATTCCGGTAGATGTGAAAGATTTAAACATAGATTATCTGGTTTTTTCAGGACATAAGTTTTATGCACCAAAAGGAATTGGCGGATATTATCAAAATTCCCAAAGTTTAAATTTTCAACCCTTATTACACGGTGGTGGTCAAGAGAAAGGAAAAAGAAGTGGTACATTAAATGTTCCTGGAGTTATTGGATTAGGAAAAAGTTGTGAAATAACTATAAATGAAACAGAGAGAAATAAGTCTTCGGTACAAGAGCTACGAGATTTATTAGAAAATGAACTATTGACTATTGAAGGAGCATTCGTGAATGGAGATCGAGAGAATAGAATCTACAATATCTCGAATATTTGCTTTCCTCATATAGATGCTGACATACTCATCAAAATGCTTGATAACATTTGCGTATCAAATGGTTCTGCCTGTCATTCTGAACTAATAGAGCCTTCGCACGTTCTTACAGCAATGGGATTAAGTAACAAAAATGCTTTTTCGAGTATCAGATTCAGCCTAAGTAAATACAATACCGAAAGTGAAATTCTTTACACAATTAAAAAAGTTAAAGAAATTATTTCTCAGCTAAAAACTTCTAACTATGCCTGATATTTCTACAGAAGACCTTTTTAAACTTTTATATTTTAGTCCTACTGAGGAGGAAGTTGAAGAGGTGATTAAACAAAATCCCAATGTATTCAAAGATGAAAACTGGTTTCCTTTAGGCGGAAACGAAAATATGTTTGGTATCGTCAGAAATCAACAATCAAGCCCTATTGCCGCCTTGGTAGAAAAGGTAACTAATTCTATTGATGCCATTCTGACCAAAAAATGTTTAGAAACGGGAGTTTATCCAGATTCAATTGAAGCGCCTAAGTCAATGGAAGAGGCTATTAATTTATTTTATCCGGATTATAAAAACTGGGATTTAAAGCAGAAAAGACGTAAGCAATCTGAAGAAATACAGATTTTAGCAGATGGTCCACCTCGTAATACTTCTGTGATTATATATGACAATGGTGAAGGACAGCATCCTGAGAAATTTGAAGATACATTTCTCTCTTTGGTAAGAGGGAATAAAATTAATATTCAGTTTGTTCAGGGTAAATATAATATGGGAGGGAGCGGTGCTTTAGTATTTTGCGGAAAAAGAAGATTTCAATTGATCGCATCCAAAAGATATGATAATACCGGCAATTTTGGCTTTACTTTAATTCGTCAAAGAAAAATTAGTGAATCAGGAACCAATAGAAGATCAAGTCATTTTGAATATTTAAAGATAGATAATCAAATTCCTAATTTCCCTATAACCGATTTAGACTTAAAACTCCACGGAAGAAATTTTGAAACAGGAAGTATTATAAAAATGTACTCCTATCAATTTCCTACTGGTTATTCAGGTTTTGCACAGGATCTTAATCAAAGTCTGAATGAATTTCTATTTGAACCTGTACTCCCTCTTTTAACGGTAGATAACAAAGAGAGATATCCTAATAATAAAGTTTTAGAATTAGATTTGTTTGGTTTAAAAAGAAGATTAGAGGAGGCACAAAGCGATTATATAGATACCTATTTTTCTGAAGAATATGTCGATGAATTATTCGGTAAAGCTAAAGTAACATGCTATGTTTTTAAGCCTAAAACAGAAAAACAAGATGTTAAGAAGAGCAGAGAAATTATAAGAAGTAGATTTTTTAAAAACAATATGTCTGTTATGTTTTCCATTAACGGACAGGTACACGGCAGTTATACAACTGAATTTATATCCAGGACTCTTAAGCTCAATCTTCTTAAAGATTATCTTCTGATTCACGTGGATTGTACTGAAATGGATCCTGATTTTAGAGAGGAATTGTTTATGGCTTCAAGAGACCGCCTCAAAGATGCACTTGAAGCAAATGCGTTGAGAGAATATTTAGGTAAAAAATTAAGGAAAAGTGAATTAGACGAAATTAACCGCAAGCGTAAAGAAAGTATTGGATTAGAGAATGAAGATACTACTGAACTTATAAAGTCATTTGCAAAAAATTTACCTAAAAACAGTGATCTATTTAAATTGCTGCAAAACACTTTGAAATTAGAAGAGAAAAAGGAAGAAAAAAAAGATAGAAAACCAGCTCCACAAAAGCCTAAAACAGAGATAAAACCATTTTTACCTCAACGTTTTCCTTCGATGTTTCAATTACATAACAAAAAAGAAGGGATTAATATCATCTCACTGCCTAAAAATGGAGAAAAGACGATTAAATTTGATACAGATGTAGCAAATGATTATTTTGATCGTTCTGAGGATTCCGGTGATTTAGAAGTCAGCGTTTTACAGATAAAAAGAAATGAAACTTCCGGAGGGACGGAACCTGGAACAAAAAAAGAAGTTTCCGGAATATTAAATATTGCTAAGAGCAGCCCTAATCAGGGAACAATAAAACTTACCCTAGAACCTACGGAAGAGTTAAATGTTGGCGATGAAATTGAAATAACAGCTTCTCTTACTGCCCCAGGACAAACTTTTGAAGAAATAATTCTTGTAAAAGTCACTGACAAAGAGGCTACAAATCAAAAAGTACCTCAAGAGGAAGATGAGGAAGATTATATTGGATTACCGAAACTTCATAAAGTAAAAGAAGAAAATTGGAGCTCCTTAGAAGAAAATGGAATTGAAATGGGACACAATATCGTAATGTATCCGGTTTCAGAAGGTGACCAATTGCAGGAAATATTCATTAATTTAGATAGTTCTGTATTCTTGAACCATCGTTCCAAATTAAAAGGAGAAGAGCAAATTCTAACTGCTGAAAGAAAATATATTTCATCGGTTTATTTTCATACTATATTTCTATATATGATTACAAAAAGGAGGAAATATTCTATATCAATAGATAAAGAAAGTGGTACTGAAAGCATAACAATAGATGAATACATCAGAGATATATTTGACCATTATTATTCTGATTTTCTATTGAATTTTGGAATGGAACAATTAATGGGAGCTTTGGAAGAATAATGAAAATAATAGAATATATAGATAAAATTGCTGGAGAAATAGGCTTAGAAACTCAACATAAAAGTGATGAGGGAATTTCAATTTGGACAAGTCCATACCTAGGTATTTCATTGATAATTAAATGCAATCAAGAAGAAAGCATGAGTTTTTATTATTCTCAAAGAACAACCTCGTGGGTATATAATGGTGAAAGAACTGATTTACACGATATAATTCCAATTACATTCGCTTTGTTCATTAAGCGAATGAATATTTGTAGTTTATATTTCACCGATGTATACAATCCAGCTACTGGAGCTGATGATGAAATATATTCTAAATATTTAATCCCATTTCAAATCAATAATGATTTCACTAATAAAAAAAGTGAAAAATATTTAAAATTTATTGATGAACTGATCAATAGTTTGATGGTGTTTGAGCATTTTTTCTGTCATGTTTTCCTGGATGTCCATTCGCCGAATGTAGGAAGAAACTTGGTTATAAATTTGAATACAATTGGGAAATTGAAGAAAATAAATTAGAGAATATAATAAATTCAATCGGTAGTTCAGGAGAACTAGTAAACTATTGTGAAAGAACACTGCCAAACTGGTTTTATTTTAGAGATTTTAAAAGGAAAATTTCTTTAATTCAAAGTAAAGATCTACATCCTTTTATTGAGAATTTATGTAAAAACAGTAAGGTCATGAACATTAATTCAATAAGTGGAAAGCTTTGTATTGAAGAACAAGCCATCACTACCTAGGCAATTTCAAGAATAGGGAAATAAGAATGGCCTTCAGAAAATTAGGCGATAAAAGTAAAAGTATTATTCTTTTAGAAAATCGAATTATTGCTATTGGAGATGAATACATTCTCTCTTTTAATAGTGACTGTGGTTATCATAAATTTCAAGATGAAAAGGCTAAGTTGAAAATTCGGCATGAAAAAGAATATAAAATTCTTTTTAAACCTTCTGAATTAGAATGGAATAAAAAAATAGATGATTCAAGATTTGAAGACTTAATAAAAGATTTATTAGAAAGAGAGCCTGAGGTGACTAGAGTGAGAAAAACAGCTCATACACGAGAACGAGATGGAGGTGTTGATTTAATTGTTGATTGGAAGATTCCTAAAGTTAAAATGTATTCTGGTGATATGAATCCTTATAATACACTAAAAATTATCGTCCAATGTAAAGCGTATAAGGATGGTGTTAGTAAATCAAAAGTTACAGATATTAGGGATACGATTGAATATAGGAATTATGATGGCTATTTTTTAGCAGTGTCAAGTTACCTCACAAAATCTTTATCTGATTATTTAGATAAATTAAGAACAGAAAATAAATTCTGGATTGAATGGTGGAGTCGAGATGAAATCGAAAAGCGCCTCATCAACCATAAAGATCTAATTTCTAAATACAGTGATATAATAAAAGTCAAAGAGTGAAAATAAATTACTCTTTGACTTTTTATTATTTTTTTAATCAATTTGGGTAAAAAACCATTAAACAATTAATGTCCTAAATAATGAAATAAATTCGCCTACCTCTTCATGACTATTATTAGGTGAATAAGGGATTATCTGAATATTAAAATTTTTTCTCCAACTTTCTGCTTCTACACTATTAATTTGATCTTCTGCAATCAGTGCATAGTGACTCGGTCCGCCACCGTGAAATGAACTATGAATAAAACTTAACAAAAGTTTTAATTCTGGATCCGATAAAGATGATCCTAGAAATAATACAGTTTTGGTTGTAAATAATGATTGTAATATACTTTGGTATCCTCGTTCTTGAAATAAGATCTGACGATAGTCGGTTTCTGTTAATATGATTCCCTGTTGGGATTTATTAGCATCTCCGTGGGCTTTCAATATAAAAGGTCTATTATTCCATAGGTCGTATGCTATATCAGGACTATCTTTAAATGAATGCACTTTAGCTTGCTTGCCAAACTCTTTTACATATGCATTTTCTAAAAGAGTATCATAATTTGTAGTGATAATAAACTGGTAAGGATATTTTATCAATTCGGAGTGAATTGCTATTGGTGGGGGGCATTCGTCAGCAAATCTTTTTATTACATACTTTCTAAATGAATCTCCCAAAAAATCTTTTAACTCTTGAGCCAATATTAAAAATTTGGAAGGATCTGCCAAAAGAGAATTACAATTATCTAAAAATTCCCTATTTGGTTTGTAACTTACATTTTCTGCTAAATCTATTAATTCTCTCAATAAGCCAGACCAGTTCGGTAAACCTGCTGCTTGAGAAATTCCAGCTCCAACAAATATTCCACCTTTATTATTTTTAAAAGAGTGAATTAAATCTGTTGGTATTTTATTTATGTCAAAAGCCATAATTATTATTTAAAAAGATGTCTAAATTGTACAACAAAAACTTCATTCCTGCGCCTCATATTAGCCTTCAAGCTCCCATCTTTGGTGAAAGATGTAATGTATTCATAAAGTCGTTTATCTTCATCAGAAGGAGAATCTTTTTCTATTAATGATTCCGGTTTTCTATTAAATTTTTTTCGTTGTTGTTCAAATTGTTGGAATGCTCTAACAAATTCTTTATCTAATACCTTTGCACCCTGTTTTCTATTTTGGTAAATCAGTATAAAAGTATCTACAAAAGCCCATTTATTTTTAAATATACCTATTGAATAAGAGTTTATTTTAGTCATATCATCTAATACTGTACTGATATCCTTAATGATCTCTGATATCTCCGTTGGTGATATATTTAAATAAACATCTTTCAGAATTTGCCCTTTAAAATCATTATTAAAACCATTTACTATATATGCAATAACGTGATCTGTGTAATCTTGATATTTATTTCGTAAATCCTGGAAACCACAATTTTTAAAAAAAGAATGATTATCAACAATAGACTCCACAAATGCACCTATTTGAGTAGAGAGTGCCCTTCTTAATTCAGCTTGGTTTAAACCCATTCCTCTTTGTAGTCTTGCAAAAAGATCTCTTATTTCTTTTTGAGTAGAATCCTCTATTATAGCAATACTTAGATTAAATTTGTTGAAAAAGTCTTTTGCTGTAATATCCAATTGGCTATATTTTTTACCTTCAATATTTTCTTCATTAAAAAAAATATCTTTTCCTAAACTAAACTTATCTTCTAAAAATTCCCAAATAGTTCTAAGTCTTTGTTGACCATCACAAACTTCAAAGTCATAAAAGGCATTACCACTTATATCATTTAAGTAGAACTTAGGCAAGTCATATCCTCTGAAAATAGAATCAATCAAAAGCTTTTTTCGGTCTATTTTCCAAACAGGAGTACGTTGATACTGTGGTTTGGGATCAATACGATCTTTAAGCTCATATATTTTTTCAATATTGAATTTTTGTGTTATGACTTTCATTTAATTGGGTTTATATAAAACAGCTTGCACAACCTTCTCCTTCAGAATCATCCAAAAGATCTAAAAGGTAAGCTGATTTTTTATTTTGGTTATTTTTTTGTAGTTTTTTTATTTGTTGTTCTTTTATCTGCGCCATACGTTCGGGTTTAATAATGTCCTCAAGACTTTCATCCTGCATCCAAGTATAACCATCTTTTTCGTATTCCAATGCTTTATCAAACCGTTCACGATGTTGCTCATACAACCAAATCCATTCTATTTTTTGTTGATAAAAGCAGAAAAAACAACCTGAGCGGCTTCTAGCATATTCTCCTTTTTGACCATTTACTTCAAATTCAACTTTTTCATAGTACTTAGGAACTCCAACACCGCTACTTTTTAATATGCTAAAAATATCTTCCCTCACTAGATTATCTTCGTTATCTAACAAAGCAAAATCACTTTCATAAGCCAATGGATATTCTGTCGTTTTTAGAAACTCAAAAACAACCTTGTTAAATGATTGGATATCAATATCTAATAAATCATTCAATTTATCTTTAGCCATATATCTAGGAGACACAAGCTCATTAACGACTTCTTGAATTCGCGATAATTTTTGGGCTGGTATATAATCGTTATACCAAGTAAGAAGATTTTCAATATTTGAGTTTTTTAAAACCTTGCTAACGACGTCTTCACTCCAAATATTTCTACGAAAAGGAAAAATAGACTGGATGTTACCTTTTCTTGATATGTATCCTTCTCTGTCCTCATCACCTCTAATGCCGACATAGGAAATAACCAAATCATCACCCACCCAATCTTCAAAGGGTTCTAATTTAAGTTTCTTTGTACACCAGCGAGCATTTGAAGAGGGCAAATAACCTCCATATAATTTTAAGAAATGGTCAAACGGATCTTCGTGGCTTTTTTCAGCGGCTTCGATACGCTTTACTCTTTTACCAGTATGTGTTTCAATATTACGAATAAGGTCATATGTTTCTTGCAGCTCTTTTCCAGTATCTGTAAAGTAATATTCAATATCTAAATGAGGATATTTTTCAAATAAATAGATAGCTAAGGCACCACTATCCTTACCTCCAGAAATACCCATTACGTGCCTTACTTTTCTCATTTTTTCAGTTCTTCTTGCAATAAATTTGCAAGTATGGTTATATTAATTCTGGTATCATCTACCAGTAGTTTTTTTAGTTCTATTTCTTTTTCAGAAATTTCTTTTGTTTTCTCCTTAGGTAAACGGACTAAATTTTTCTTAAGTCCATCTACAAATGAAGTAATCTCTATTTTAAAGATTTCTTCCGTTTTTTCATCGAAATCTTTTTGACTAATTTCGCTAAGATTATCCAATTCTGCAATAGTATCTGTAAAAATAGTATATAATCTTGCTTCTTCTTCATCAGTAATCTTATCCAGTGTCTTCCCTAGACACACCTGAACTAATGAATTTAACCAGGCATTTTTATCTTCTAGAGGGGAATTCAGTCTTTGTACAAATACCTTTTGATTAGGCTTTAATAAATGTTTCTTGATATTTTTAAACCTATTCTGAAGCTTTATCTTATATTCCTCAAAACCTAAATTTTCTCCAACAATTTCATTTAAAATATAATGCTCAAATCTTTCAATCAGCCCGGAATAAGAAGTTCTGATTTCTCTTATTGATAATTGAATCTCAGCAATATACTGTTCTAATTTTTTTGTGTCATTTTGTAGCTCAATAATACTGACACCCATCGCCGAAGGGAAATCTTCAAAAAATGTTTTTTCAGGATCTTTTGAATTGGCAATAGCACTCCTCAGCTTTAAAGCTTTTCCTCTTAACCTCAACGTTTTTTTTGAGTAGTCAGGGATTTCTCTATAAAATTTCAGAAAAGGTTTTACCGTTTCAATAAAACTTTGATTTGTAATGGTATCCTTTTCTGTTTGCTCTAGCATTTCTCTATATTGGTTAAACATTTTCAGTTTAACTCCCTCTACATCAAAAGCTTTTATTTCGTAATCTTTTGCTTTTTTGGAAACCAATTCTAAATTCTCAAAAGTCAATTCAGGAATATATGTATCTTCATAAAAAAGCGCAAAATCATTTCTTTTGATAAACAAAAATATGGGTAGCCAAAAATCAATAAATCCTTGTTTTAATTTAAAAGGTTTCACAGACAGCTGATCCACAAAATCCTGCAAATTTCTTTTGCTATACTTAGAAGATTCCAAGAACTTTTCTCCGAGCTTCCACAATAGCTCATAACTATTATCTGTAGGTTTCGAAACCGTTAATACACCATTTTGTATTCTATGAATTCCAGTTTCCTTTAATAAACTTAAGTAAATAGTCTTCTCTGGAGGAAAATGAGCAGTATCAAATCCTAAATTTTCTACCTGCCAATTTTCTATTAATTTTCTCAGTAACGCCTTCTTTGCTGTAGAAATAGGAGATGAAATTTTGGTTTTATTAACCATTTCATTTCGATAAATAGGAGTTCCTGTATATATATCTTCATCACAAATTCTTGAAAGTTGTCTATTAAGGGCTTTTGAAGAAGAAATATTTAGCAATTGACCTTTATAATACCATTTTACATTACCATTATTAGAATATAAATCTTCGTTTATTAACTTATTTAAGGTATTTTTATTAAATAGTTCCAATTCGCCAAGTTCATTTAACGCTATTTTATCATTCAGATAATCACCTTTTATTTTCTGAATTTTTAGAATTTCATAAATGCCTTCTTGTATTTGAGTGTAGTTTTGGTAGTAAGCTATCATTACTGCCTCGTCACTATTTTGAGAAAAGTCTACAACTTCTTTTTCACTTATATTATTGGAAAAAACTAAATTAATGAAGCCATCCACTTCTCCAACAGGAATGTCATTGACTAATTTATCTACTAAATTAAATTCAAAAAAACGAGGTGTACCTTTAGTATAATAAATTGACTTTGCTGCAATATAATTTCCAGTAACATAATCTCTGATGTAATCTGTAATATTATTAGGCTTCTCTACAGAAAAAGAAGCTTCGTCTAAAGCTTTTTCAATATCTAAATCAGTTCCTTGGGCTAATACAAAACGATTGGAATACCCTACATATCTTAATATTCGGAATCCTAATAACTCGATAATAACGTTTTTTATATCATCGATACCTAAAGAAAGTTTTGCATATCTTTCAATGAAAGCCTCATCTATACTACCCGAAGAATTTCCAAAAAGATTCAGTAAACCAATTGTTTTTACAATTTTAATTGCATTACTGGGATTTCCTGCGAATCTGCCTTCAGTCATTTCTATGGCAGCTCTAATATTTGTCCATTGGGAATAATGTGGATTGTATTTGGTCGTCAAAAACGAATAGTAATTATGAATTAAATAATCATAAACACAAGCGAGATTGAAGTAAGGATTTCCAACATTATCATAATCAAATAAATTGTGAGGATCATTTGAATCTAAAAATGAAAATAATGACCTTTCATTTTGTCCATATTTTTGTAATGATAATGTAAGAACAGACGCTGACAAAAAATCCAAAGGAAATAATTTTTCTGCTATCTCTTCATTGAAATAATCTCTTAATGGAAATAACTTTGAGTCTTGTATAGTCTTGAATAGGGTTCCGAAATTATTATTTTCATTTTCAAATCCTAGTTTATCAACTCTTTTTGCTGCTAAAAATAAAAGTTGTTCTACCGGTTCATTAAAGGTTATTTCTTTTAATCTTCCTTTTACTTTATCCCATTCATTTTTCTGAGCCTGTGACAGGTTGAATGCATATTGATTAAAATCCTGATGTAATGTTGAGATAAAGAGAATATTTTTGTTCCTATCACTGACATATTCTGCAAGTTCCTGTATAAAGTATAACTCTTCTTCAGGATTATTCTGAGCAGCATATTCTAAGAACTTACCAAATTCATCAACAAGAATTATTAATCCCGAATTTAATTTAGAATAATATTCATCTATTGCTTTTACGATATTCTTAGAATTTAAATTCCCAATATTTAAAAAGTTGGCAAACTCCTTTTTAAAGGATGCGTATTCTCCTATAAATTTTATAAACTTAAAGCCACTAAAAGATTTATTATGAAAATTATCCGAAACATTTATTATGTCATTCTCAAAGGCTTTTAGAAAAGCAGATTTCCCTGTCCCGTAAGCCCCTATCAAGTTATATGCTCTGATTCCAATCTGAAATCCGGTTATTAATTGTGAATGAACCAACTCCGCATTAGGAGTTAGGATATAATCTATTTGTGCACCATTATCTCTTACTATGTTTACAGATGGAGAAAAATGATAATTTTTTCTATCTATAGTATTCATTAAGAATTTCCCATTTATTAATCTGTTCCTTGAATTGTAATGTTCTGTTACCTGCCGTCTCACTATAAATTATACTGGCATATTTGTTACTAATATTTAAAATATGTTTGTACAATTCTTCAGCATTAAGGGCGAAAATATTTCCAGGAGAGTTTGTTCCTGTTAGTAATTGTTTAAAGCTAATTGTTTTATCCTCATAATTATCAATTATGGAATATAAAACAATTTCAGATGGTAAACTATCGGTTTTTTCACTTCCTATCTTATACCAGTCTTCAATCTTGCCATCAATATCAATTTTTTTATACTGATGAATTAATTGTAAATCCAAAAATATATTGGAAAATACATCTTCAACATCTACTTTTGCTTTTCTTTCGGGAGAAGCATAGTTTCTGAAAAAAACATTGATATCTGTAGTTATGGTTTTTTCACTATAATTAACAGACTTATCTTCATTACATTTTCGTTTTAAAAAAGAATGCAAGTGTTCTTTAGTAAAATCTATTCTCTCCTTACGAAATTCATTGAACAGCAATGAATACAAAGAGGCTTTGTTTTTTTTGATAAGATTATAATGAAGAAGCCAAAGAGTTCCAATATCTTCTAAATATGGATCATAACCATTATCAGAAAAAATATAGTTACCCAATTCCGTAGGAGTATCATCTTTCTCATCAATGATATTGAAAGCCTTGCACCAGTATCGTATAGAGCTTACCATATTTTTTCCAACTCCTAGATCTATTACCACTTCATCATCATTAAATGTTTTGTCCTTCTGAACAAAATCATAACCTTTCTTTAACCAGAATTGTTTACAAGAAAACGATTCGTGTCCTGAAAATTGTAATTTAAGATTTGTATTAATTACACTCATTTATTTATTAAAATAATTTCTATACAAAGGTAGTTTTTTGTATTCATTATTCCCTGCATTGAATCTTTGAATCACAAATAAATACTTTGTAAAAAAGTATATCATAAGCAAATAAAGATAATTATTTTTCATCATAAAAATCCAATTCAAATGAATTTTGTTCTACGAAAACTGAAATAAATGTAGTTTGTATCCTTAAACAATATAATCCTTTTTGGCAACTATATACTTCACTGTACTAAAGCCCAGGGATATCAAAAATGACGGCATTTACTCGGAGTATTTTCCAAAAAAACTTCAAAATTCAGTTTTGAGATAACAAATATAATTTGGTACATCGAAGTATCTTGTTCCCTTAAGTATGATAACTATATACTTAAATGTACCACTCATACAATGTACCACTCATACGCTTAGTTGCATAAAGCATATCGTTACCATTTATTTCACTTCCCAAACGGTAAAAAAGCAGACTGCATTAACTGTTGCTCTGATCTTGAAATCCCTATTTCATTAGCTATATTTACCCAATCTCGTACCACATTTACGGTTTTTTCTATAATTGAATCCATCTCCTTTTCTCCCAACCTGAAAAACTGTCCAACTTCTTTTGCAAGATCGAGATCTAAGGAATTACTATCCATGTCAATATTTAATGCCAGACCATCTTTATCAACTGAGGGATTAAGATCATAAGCAGGTGATAATACCCATCCTTGGGGAGTCAAAAGAAAACCGTGATTTCTAAGATGGTCATCTGTATTTGATATGCAGATATTGAATATAATTCTTCTCCACAATTCTTTCAAATTATTTTCAACATCAGTCCCATAAGTTTCGATGAAATCAAGAATATCTAAATAACTCGCTTGTTCAGATTTTAATATATCTTCGTTTTTTCCGGTCATTGTCATTGCTGATGAAAAGTGTATTCTTCCACTGCCATTCCTATCGAACCGTTTGGTGAAAAATGTATGATAACTACCGTTTAGCTTTTGAATTTTAGTTTCTGACATATTGATCCCTACATTTATAGCCAATCTATATGCTAAATACTCCCACGCGGCTTTATCGATAGTGTCATTTTTAGAAGGAAATTTCGCAATCCATAAATTACCATTTTCATCAAGAACATTTGCTTTGGGCCTTGCTCCTCCTAGTGATGATCCTGGAACTACCAACAAGGCTAGCAGCTCCTTCATATTCGGCTGGTCATCTTCTTCAAAACTTTTCACTGCAGCCTCCAATTCCCTTAGTGAAGACCATGGAGGTGTAGGATTACTGTCATCATCATCCAGGAAGTTGCCTTCTTCTGAAATCTTAAATCTTAATGCTCCCATCCTGGTGTGATCATATACACCCAATAAATAATCAATATCATACAGATTCTTATTCTTTTCTCCATTATCCCTCGCAAATTGAGCAGCCTTTCTTTTCATTAAAGTTCTTCCCCAAGTATCCGGCATACTATCCATGAAAACTCCAAAATTCTCTTTTTTGTTAGGATATTGTGTTCCTGAGAAAAACTGTAAATCGGGATCAATTAGAATTTGA
This sequence comes from Epilithonimonas sp. UC225_85, assembly GCF_042695135.1. Lineage (GTDB taxonomy): Bacteria > Bacteroidota > Bacteroidia > Flavobacteriales > Weeksellaceae > Epilithonimonas. The sequence goes on along the minus strand of NZ_CP170547.1, from coordinate 855,275 downwards.
CCATCGCTTTTAAGCCATTCTTTTGTATACTCAAAGCTAAATGATTTTTTTCCTTTTCCATAATTAGCAGACAAGACCCCCATTAATTGAGGCTCTGAAAGTTCTATCCAGTCAGCATAAACTAATATATCTACCTTATTCTGTTTCATTTGTTATAACAATTCTAAGTCTTGCAATTTGCGTCCTAATTCATCATCAGATCCCAATTTCAGTATATCATCACTAAGACCTAATACTCTTAAAACACTAAAATAAGAACCCATCGCCACACTAGGATCTCCTTTCTCAATGAGGTATAGAGTTGTACGCGCAATGCCCGCCCTCTCGGCTACCTGCAAAGCATTTAACTTTCTTCTTTTTCGGGCAAGCTTTATATTTTCTCCCATCTGCTCCATAACAGCTTTGTATTTCGGAAGAATAATTTGTTTTCTTTTCATTATGTTCGTTATTATGAACAAATATAATTATTTTGTTCATAATAACGAACATTTAAAAAATAAATTATTTTGATTGACTATTAATATTTTCTGGGACAAATGGGAGCAGCAAGGTTTTACGAATGATTTTGAAATCTTTTCAGATGAAGTAGACTTTAAAAAATTATATCCAGAATCCCTTCAACCCCCATAAAACAAATTTATAATCAATACATTATTTACACTCATTTATACCCTCTTTTTAATGGGTTTTCACCAACATTCCAATATAGATTAATCAATTCTGTTTTTAACGTCATTAATTTTAGCTAATTCATTAAAGATATAAGTATGGTTATATTGGATTGCCGGTGCACTTATAGGTTTATGAGATTACTTTCCATAATAATTTTTCTTAGTTCCTTTTCATAATGATATATAATATCCACGTTATCATTATAAACATAATTTAGAACTTATAATGGTTATTGTTTAGGAAAGCGAGAGTCGTATAGATATTTAATCAGCTTCTGTTTTCTGCCCTTCCGGTCGGCATATCGCAAAAGCCTGTTTTCATTTATAGTATATTTTTTAAATACATTAACAAATATGCTTCTGAGCTCACTGCCTGCGAGGAATGTAAACTCAGAATCACAGAATATATCGACCAGCATCTTTTCTAGGGTAATAAGGGGCAGACCACTTTCTTCATTCAAAGGACTTTCAGTTGTAAGACACCGGACTATGATGGGTAAACGGAAATCAGGAAGAAGATCGCTTATCAGCATTTCCGAAGGATGTAGAAATACACCGCTAAAATTATTTTTGAGTTGATAATAAACAGACTCTGTAACATCACGCTCTACATCTGCCAGTACAAATGGGTATGCAATTAAATGCTGGGTAAATTCATTTAAAAGGTCTGAGTTCCATACACAAAAAGAAACATCAGGAAAGTTTTTCCGGATAAATGTGCTGATTTTTTTTGACCTGGAAGATAGTTCAGGCTGATATAACCTACCATCACCGAGTTGAAACAGTCCTCTTCCTACTCTATGCAGTATTGACGATTTAACAAGGTCATGAACCCTCCACCTGATGGTAGCATCCGGAATCTCAGGGTCGTTTATTTTAAAATAGGTACGTAGGCCATCCAAGGAAAGTTCTGATTTATTCCCAAAATATTCCTGTAGCGCTACTTTATTCTTATCTTTTTTTACCACCTAATAATAATACGATACAAACTTACGGCAAAAAAATCAGTTTACTGCCGAAAGTTTGATTTTTGATTAGTTTTTTTTAAGATGCAAACCACTATTAACCAAATATATACATGCTTATATTTCCAATCTCAAAAACAACTAGTATATATACTAACGGATATACACAGCTATTAGAACAAATATAACATTGCATTTAACAGAGGAGAATCTATTGATCCATCCATAACGGATAAGGTGAAATTTACACTACATTCAGGATATTCTCTTGTGAAGAAAACATTTCCTTCAGAGCATAAGCTTAATATTTTAATCTGGGAAAGTAAAAAGAACTTTATTTAGTATATGTGAAGATTTAATTGATTTTCCTGAGATAATAACTCTTAACGATTATGGAGGAAGTTACGAAGACTATCAAAAGGATTTATGGAAAGGTAAGCTAACTTTTGATGGACTAAATGGATTCCTAGAGTTCATGGGATTTGAATTTAATGGAAAAATATTGGACTGGACTTTCGTCAATATTTTGAAAAAGATTTTCCATCTCATTTTAAGATTATCGAACAATATATTGAAGAAAAGAACCTCAACAATTTTAAACATTTTCAGAGATTAGTTGTCCATTGGATCGTTTGTTTTCTAATTCGAAAACTACATTTCTTTAATTATAAACGTTTAAAAAGTTACACCCATTTTTACACCCACTTTTGATGTATTTTTGTAATTATTTTATTAAGATTAAAGACAATAAAAAATAATTAAACAACTGATATACAGATGTATAAAATCATATATGATTATATATGAACATAGAGTTTCGAATCCCTCCAACTCCACTTTACAGAAAAAAACCACTGAAATCCAGTGGTTTTTTGTTTAGGCATTATTAATACGTTTACTTCTTCGAAGAACTATTTTTAATAATCATATAAGACAGTCCCAATCCAATTCCTGCGAGGAGCGCTAATTTAGTTTTCCGGTTCGGAACTGGTAAACTGGTTTCACCATAGATTCTGTGAGGTTTTGGTGACGGCCAAAGTACATTTCCGGGATTTGGTTTCCCTTGTTTTATTTTCATCATCACGCGCATTGCTGCAGAGGCTGTGTTGATGATTGTCTTTGGAAATGCGCCGTAAAGGTTTTTTATAATTAATGAATTGATATCCGGGAAAAGACCCTTTCTTGGGTTCTTTGCCAACTCAACGATTTTTGCGGCGGTATCTCTGGGATCTGCGGCAAAAGGTGGTACTTTGAAATCCAGTCCTGAGAATTTTGCGGAGTGTGCATTTCCTGTCGACCTTTGGATTTGAGGAAACAGATTACAGATGTGAATATTTGGAAAATCTGATATTTCGCCCTGCAATCCTTCCATCATTCCACGGATTCCGAATTTTGTAGAGGAATAAACGGCACTGTAAGGGGCCGGCATAAAGCCTCCAATCGAAACATTATTAATCAAAATCCCTTCTTCTTGTTTTTTGAAAATCGGCAAGACACTGTACGCGCCGTGCATATAACCGAAAAGATTAGTTTTGATAACCTGCTCATTCAGTTCCATTGGTATTTCCTCGAATTTCCCACTTGCCATAACACCTGCATTGTTGACCCAAATATCAATTCTCCCATTGAATTGCAACGCTTCTTCAGCTAGTTTTTGAACATCTTCCGCGACAGAGACATCGGTCGGAATTCCTAAAGCAATAGCGCCCAAATCTCTGCAAAGACTGACTGTTTCTTCTAGCGCTTCTTTTCCTCTCGCAGCAATTACAACATTACACCCTTCCAGAGCAAATGCCTCAGCCGCTGCTCTTCCTACGCCACTGCTTCCGCCTGTAATGACGACTGTTTTTCCTGCTAAACTTCTTATTAATTTATGATTAGAATCCATAGTATTTGATTTTGAAAATGATATGATAAAAGATTTTATTTTAATAATAAAGTCATAACCACTTAGTTATCAATTCTAATACCATACATAGATTGAGAAATATTAATCAGCGGAAAATCAATACTTTCCAAAAAAGGCACAGAATATGTATAGACAAAATCAAAATAAACAAAATTTAAAATTATGAGAAATCTATTATGGTTAGTAGCAGTGATTTGTATTATAATCTGGCTACTTGGAATGTTAGGGGTTGTACCGGGAATGGCAACAGGAAATTTGGTGCACATTTTATTGGTAATCGCAATTATTGTAGTTCTTTACAATCTGATTTCAGGCAGAAAACCGCTTGATTAAATCAATACATGTTTGCAAATAATTTTTGCATCTTAAAAATTAAAACCCGCAATTACTTGTGGGTTTTTTTCATTATCAAAATCTTATATTTTTCTAATTTTCTATGATTATGCAGATTTAACAGATTATAAATACTAAAATCAAATCTGCCAAATCAATAAAATCTGAGATAAATATTTCTATCAATATGAGTTCTATCATCAACAACTCAAAAGATAAACCTTTATATTTGTACTAATATTAAGAATTGAAAAGTCTAATTACTGTCTTCATCATTTTCACAATCGCATTGCGTCCGCTGATGCCATTAGTAGATTATGCGGTTAATTATAATTTCATCACCAAGAATCTTTGCGAGAACAAAAGCAAACCTCAACTGTTGTGCAACGGAAAATGCTATCTGAAAAAAGAAATTGCAAAGACCTCAACAGACCAATCTAAAAATGATTCCCGAATCAGCATTTCTGGTTTTACAGATACTTTTATTATTAATGAAGATATTACTTTTCTTAAAACAACCGATTATAGTTACGAAATTTCAAATTTAAATTTCGAACGATCCTTCTCTTATCAATTCAATTTATTCTCCGATATTTTCCATCCGCCGTTGGTTTGATTTTAATATTACAATTCTCTTTTTACAAGAGTAATTTTTAAATTTTATTAAATTAAATCAAGCATTAATGAAAACATTCATCTTATCGATACTTCTTTCTGTATCCATATTTTCCTGCGCTCAGGAAACACCAAAAGTGAAACACGTTTCGAAAATGAAACCTGCTACAAACCTCAAAAATGTCAAAGTCGTCAACACGGAAGACCCTGTCTGCAAAATGAAAACCGCAGATTTTCTGAAAGACACCGCAGATTACAAAAGAAAAAAGTACGGTTTTTGCAGTGACCATTGCAAAGCAGAATTCCAAAAGAATCCTGAGAAATATGCACAAAATGCCAAATAACAAAAAAACAAAGCAAAATCCCAAAAGCAAAATCATCACTCCGATTGTTGTTTTAGCTTTGATTTTTGTGACGATTGGCGCCGGAATGAGCTATTTCAAAAAGAGTCTTTTCACCGTAATGAAAGTTCCGAATTTTGAACTGACAGACCAAAACAACAAAAAAATAAGCAATAAGGATATGCTTGGAAAAGTCTATCTCGTGGAATTTTTCTACAGCCGTTGCCCAACAATTTGTCCAGTGATGAATTCTAATATGAAATACATCGAAGAAACCATCAACGATAAAAATTTCGGAATCATCTCCATCAGCATCGACCCAACGAACGACACGCCGGAAATTCTGAAAAACCACGCCAGAATGTTGGGAACCAAATCCCCAAACTGGCATTTCCTGACTGGCGACAGAGATTACATCGATAATTTAGCAGATCAATTCAACATTTATGTGGGCGACAAAGAAGACAAAGCAGAAAATCTCAACCACAGCGGAATGATTGCTCTGGTTGACAAGGAAGGATATCTCCGTTCCAGATTTGATGAGAATAATAGTCCAATTCTATATTATTCTGGCTTGAATTATGAAGATCCTGAAGGAAAAACAACTTCACTCGTCGGGAAATATCATCCCGACCGTGAAAAGTTGATAGATGACATCAGAAAATTATTAAATCAATAAATATTAATCTTTAAATAAAGTTATTATGAAAATCAAGAAAATATTCCTAGCAAGTGCGCTGTCTGCAGCAACTTTTGCGATGGCGCAATTCAAACAAACACCACTTCCGTATGCTTATAATGCATTAGAACCTTATGTTGATGCGCAGACAATGGAAATTCATTACACAAAACACGCCGCAGCTTACGTTTCCAACCTGAACAAAGCCATCGCCGGAACACCTTTGGAAAAGGAAAATTTAGTTCAGATATTTTCACATATTTCCAAAGAAACGCCAGCCGTGAGAAACAATGCCGGCGGACATTACAACCACGAATTGTTCTGGACTGTTCTGACGCCTGAGAAAAATACACAGCCATCAGCAAAATTGGCAAAAGCAATCACAGAATCTTTCGGAAGTCTGGACGCTTTGAAAGAGAAAATGAGCAAAGCTGGCGCAGACCGTTTCGGTTCTGGTTGGGCTTGGTTGGTCGTGACGGCTGACAAAAAACTGGCAGTGACTTCCAGCGGAAATCAGGACAATCCATTGATGGATATTGCCGAAGTCAAAGGAACGCCAATCCTCGGCATCGATGTTTGGGAACACGCGTATTACCTCAAATATCAAAACAAAAGAGCTGATTATCTGACCGCATTCTGGAATGTTGCCAACTGGAAAGAAGTGAGCAAACGTTTCGAAGAAGCCACAAAATAATCCCTCCTTGAAATTAATTTGCAACATATTCCTCATCCTTTATCTGGTGTGCAAACCTGCATTTCCACTGGCAGAATATGTTGTAAATTATAATCAAATTCAGGTGCTCTGCGTCAACAAAGCGCGACCAGAACTCAATTGCAACGGAAAATGCTACCTCGGAAAAGAACTCGCAAAATCCAGCGAATCCGATTCTTCGCCACTTTCCAAAGGCAAAAACCAAGTCCAGAAAGTGTTGGACTTTTACATTCCGACTGAGATTTTCAAAGCCTCAATCGAGAACAATTTCTCCCTCCCAAACCTGACTTCCACTTACAAAACAGGTTACACCTTCCTCTTTCTGAGACACATTTTCAGACCTCCAATTTTTTAGTTGAACATATTAATTTGGGCGATTCCCTCGCACACGCTTGTCATCCTGAGGTTCTCGAAGGATCAAGCTCGGGCCGGGCTGTCCACTACAAACCTAACGAAGTGGTTCGGCGAAGCCAATCTTTTTGTCTTGCCACGTAAGTCTATAAAACGACGTTTGACCAACAGACAAAAAGGATATCCGCTGCCATCCCTATCGCGGGATTCGGCATAAAATCAACGTTTCAAATAAAAAATCATATGAAAATCTATAAATTTTTATCATTATTCCTTATTACTTTCACCGTAATCACAATCTCATCTTGTTCCAACAGCGATGATGACGACAGTCAAAACACAGAACCAGGAAATCTCCAAATCAAATTCGAAAACGGATTCAATAACTTAGGCGATATTGTTTTAAATCAAACAACGCAAACATCATCGAACGGACAAAAACATCAGTTTTCCACTTTGAAATATGTCATCAGCAACATCTCTCTCATCGACGAAAATGGTAACGAGTTCAAATACAATTACAACAATCCGGACAAAGGTGCTTTCATCATCAACCAAGATAAAGCAACAGCAGGAATTGTTGCAATTAATCTAACAGAAATCCCAAAAGGAAATTACAAGAAAATCAAACTTGGTTTAGGAATCAGCCCAACTGCTTACTTGATTGGACAAGACGGACAGGGAATTTTCTGGGACAAAGCCAAGCAGGAAGGAATGGCTTGGTCGTGGTCAGCCGGCTACATTTTCGCAAAGCTCGAAGGAAAATACGGAACTTCGACTCCTGACACAGAATTTATGAATCATACCGGAAATATGGGTGACACAACAATCAACGGAACTGCAGACCTTTACCGAGAAGTCGTTTTGGATTTGCCGACAACGGCGAGAGTCAGCAAAGAAATTACGCCATCGATTCATATTCTGGCAGACTTCAATCAATATCTGAGTGGACAAACAGCTTTGACCTTGACAACCGAAAATAATATGGCGATGGGAAGCAGTTCACACCTTGTAAGTGTGAGCAAGAATTTAATCCAAATGTTCAAAGTTGATCACGTTCATAATGATTAATCCATTTCAACAATTCCAGAGAGGGCGAGTACGTTCTCTCTGGATTTTCCTTGTTTTACTTTCAGGAATTTCGGTGTCTTGTTCAAGCGAAATTGAAGGCGAAGTTTTCGAGGAAGACAAAGCTTACAATCTTGAAATTCCTAATTATTATCCGGCTTTGGCTTTTGATACAGATAAAAATCCGGTCACAGTTAACGGCGTTGCGCTGGGAAAGAAATTATTTTATGAAGGAAAATTATCCCGGAACAATACGATTTCTTGTGGATTTTGTCACATTCAGGAATATGCTTTCACACATCACGGACATCCGGTAAGTCACGGCATCGATGACAAATTGGGAATGCGAAATGCGCCCGCCATTCAAAATATGGCTTGGCTGAAAAATTACACTTGGGACGGCGTGAGTCATAATCTGGATGAGCGTTCGCTGGTTCCCATCACGACAGATTTTGAAATGGACAGCTCGATTCCGGAAGTCATTTCAAAGTTAAGTGCGGATGCGAATTATAAAAAAATGTTCAAATCGACTTTTGGTGATGAGAATATTAATGGCGAAAGAATCCTGAAAGCGTTGTCGCAATTTATGGTCACGATGGTTTCCGCAGATTCCAAATACGACCAGGTCAAAAATGGAAAAGCGAGTTTCACGAATGAAGAATTTCAGGGAAAAACTTTATTCGAAAATAAATGTGCGAGTTGCCATTCAGGTGAATTATTCACGGATGAAAGTTATCGGAATACCGGAATGTATTACAATTCGCAATACGATGACCGCGGACGATACCTCGTGACTTTGGATTGGAATGACAATATGAAATTTCGGGTTCCAAGTTTGAGAAATGTAGAATTGACAGCACCTTATATGCACGACGGCAGATTTTATTCTTTGGAAGCCGTTCTCAATTTCTATTCCGACAATGTGGAAAATCAACCGAATCTTGATCCAATTTTAAAACAAAACGGACATATCGGAATTTCAATGTCAAGCTTGGAAAAACAATATATTATTGCTTTCTTGAAAACTCTGACCGACCAAAATTTCATCAACAACAAAAAATTTGCAGAATAATGATCAATAGCGGCGGGCTTTAGCCCGTCTTAAATAATACAATGCTTTTTCAGCTTTAGCCAAAATTTAACCGAATAAAAAATGAAACACTCTATATTATCTATGATCTGCCTTTTCGCTTTTACTTTGCTAAAATCGAAAAATATGGTGGATAGTCTTTACATTCCAAAGTACAACACTCAGAATCTTTTGAAAACGCAGGAATTCTTTTGTGATGCTTGTGGTTGCGCGGCAGGAAATGGTTCTTCAGGCTTCGAATCTCTGTTAAATCCTCAATTCATCGGTATCAAATATTTTTCTCAACACTACAAAGCGAAAGAAAATCTTTTCACGAATGAATTGACGCAAGACCAATATTTTAACACCATTCAAATCTGGGGAAAGATTCCTATTACCAAAAAACTGAGTGTTTACGGAAGTCTGCCATTTCAGCTTCACGAGAAAAAGACTCTCCAAGGCAATATTAGAATCAACGGAATTGGTGATGCAAGCTTGATGGGAATTTATCATATCCTTAATTCTAAAAATACTTTTCATCAGTTAAATGGTGGATTAGGCGTGAAAATTCCGATTGGGAAATTCGATGAAAAAGGAATTTCGGGTGTGAATCCGAGTTTCCAATTGGGAACGGGAAGCTGGGATTATCAGATAGCATTAAACTATAAATTTCAGGAAAATTTTTTCGCATTGCTCATCAATACAGATTATACCATCAAAACTGAGAATAAAAAACACTATCAATTTGGGAATCAATGGAACTATGCGATGACTGGATTTCAGAGGATTTGGAGAAATGAAAACAGTATTATTTCAGGAAAATTGGGATTGCAAGGTGAAGTTTATGATTGGAACAAACAATTTGGAGAAGTGATGCCGAGAACTGCCGGAAGTGCGCTTTATGGGAAAATCGGTTTCGAAGCTTCATATAAAAAATGGAGCATCGGTTCTGAAATAATGTTGCCGGCTTACACGAACCTTGCAAGTGGTGATATCGAAGCTAAGTCGAGGTTTGGGATGTTTGTTAACTTTGGAATTTAAAAAAATATTCTCGCAGATTGAGTTGATTTGGCAGATTTTAATATTAAATAAAAAAAGGAGATGCTTTATAAAAAGTGTCTCCTTTCAAAATATAGATTAAATTAATTGATGTAGCGTTTTGCAAACCATTTATCAAGAAAATCGATGCTGATATTGAGCATATGATAATTCTCTTTGATGGCAATATTACTGAATACACCACGTTTTCCGTAGCCATACCCGATATTCAGAACAATCTTGTTCATCGGAACCCCGACACCAACTGTAGCTTCCATTTTGTTAATATCCCGGTTATTAACCTTGTAATATCCCGTATCATAATTAAGTCCGAAACGGTAAACTAAAGCCTCGCCAACATTCTTCGGATTCTTGCTTTCCGGAAGAAGTTCGAATCCTAAACCATAAACATTTTGGTTATAGTACTTTTCATTGGTAATTGTATTTTTAACCTCGCTCCACTTGCTTTGAGTATAATCAAAACTGAATCGGTATCTGTCATTTTTCAGAACACTTAGTCCAATTCCCATTTCTAATGGCAAAGTAGAATCTTTGGAAGAAAGTTTTGTTGTAACACTGTTTGTATAGTCTTTATTTTCTGTATAAACGGTTTCTCCTGACGCATTCAGGTTGCTTTTGAAATTCACAATGGCGCCCAAAGTCAGCTGCAGTCTTTCCTTAGAAAAATATTTATTAAACTGAGTTCCAAATCCGTAACTGAAGCCTGTATATCTTATGTTTCTGCTGATTTCCAGCTCAGATGTTGTGGTGATGGTTTCTATACGGCTGATGGTCCCAAAATTATTCTTCACTTTCCCACCGACACTCCAATTGTTATTAATCTTATATCCCGCAGTAACGCCAAGATTTGTAATACCGCCGCTGCCCTCGTAAGTGATCGGATAATTAACAGAAGTGCCTTCCACAGGAATTGTAGAAACAAATTTATAATCCGTAGAAGTTGTCGGCTGCACGCTTGCACCGATAGAAACTCTATTGGATATCCTCATCGCCAAACCTAAGTTTGTAAAATTACCATTGAACCGTTTGTCTGATCCCTGATTGCTGGAAATATCGCTGTATTTTAATAATCCACTAACATCATAGATCACGTTCTGCATCCCGATAGTCGTGATGGCTGCAGGATTTTTTGAATTGATATAATCCGGAGACTGAAGCGCAATTCCTGTATTTCCCAATGAAATATTCCTTGCATTATCCACATTATTGAGCGTTCCAATCCCAAAGTACGAATAAGGAGAAGAATCCTGAGCGGCTATTTTCTGAATAGAAACTACTGCAAAAAATATAAATATTTTGATTTTCTGATACATAAATTCTGAATTAATAACCTAAAATGTAAAGTTTGAGCTTAGCCGGATTGGTTGCATGTTTTTGATCTCCAATGACAGCTTTTCCTGACAGAACATCTGCATAAGAAGAGGGATATATCAAAATATTATAATTCGATGTAGTGGATTCGGATAAGATATTATTAACGTAGTTCAGCAGAGAAAAGTTGTAGCCATAGTTACTCTGGAACTCGCTGCTGTCTGTCAAACTTGATGTTATCTCAGTCGATCCGTCTGTTTCTACAAAGGTGGAGACGATATTGTTTTTCTTATCTCCCAAATAATAATATAGCGGCGTCGGATTATAAAAAGATTTGGAATAATAGCCTGCAACGGGACTCAATGTCAAATCTGCACTGATTATTTTATAGTTGGTATAGAGGTTTTTCAGAGTCTTTAAATAAGGGATTTCCACTTTTGTATAAACGCCGATTCCTGCTATCAGATAAGCCCGATTGCCCAGATTCTTGGATTCAATGGGATTGCTTGGCGTGAGTCCTGCCAGATCTGAACCAGCAAAATCACTTTTGATCTTGTTGTACTGATAGCTGGAACTTGGATTGAGATCCAGCGTATATTTCACTTCTTCCGTTCCGTTTACAGAAGCCGTATGGTAATACATCCGGACAACATTGGACACTTTTTCTTTGGTAACATTGCTGATCTGCGCCTCATAACTTGAACTGATGCCAAAACGAAGCATCGCATTATTATCAGACGATGGAACCAGAGCGAGGCCTTTATAAAAATTAAGAAAATACTCCAGACTGTTGACATCTTTACTTTTCAAAAGATTGAAGATACTGAGACCATAGGATTGATCCAGCTTGATCTTTACAAAGCTGCTGTCTGTGTTCGGCCTTGGAAGAAACTCTGCACTGCCGACCGAAGCGGAAGAATATTTGAGATCACTGTTATTATAAAGATAACCGCTGTCATTAAGTTTGATCCTGTCAATCATTGGATGAACATCCAGCTTGAAGGTTTTCAAAGTATCTCCGTAATAGAAGTCATTATTGGTAAGATACATCACGATGGAATCAAAAACAACGTTGGTTGTGGCTGCCAGTGAATAACTTTCGGGATTCAACTGAAAAAGTGACGCCGAGGTTACAGTTCCAAAAGTATGATCCTTAATATGACCTATCATTATGGCACTCTTTCCGGACGTGGTTACAGAGTCCTTCATTATTGTTGACATCTTTAGCGTAAGGGTGTCTATCATTGCCACTTTGGACTGTGCAGACATCAGAGAATTTCCTACTTCATAAGTGTTGCTTTCTCTTTCACAGGAAAATAAAAGAAGAATCGCAGCACACAACAATACATATTTGTACATTTTTTTCTGTAAACATACGGGCGTACAAGCTTGAGCTAAAATTTTTTCTTCCTTTCGCAATTAGTTTTCGACAATCACGGGTTTTACATAGATAGATTGGGTTTCATAGAATTAATGTTAAAGTATCGAAACAATCAGACGGTTTAACGACAAAAAAAGCGTGTTCGTCTAAAAAATTTTCAAATACCCACAGAATGAAATTCATTTGCATCAAAAATAAGAATGGACAACAAAGTTTCGGTTTTAATTCTTGCTCTTGCAGGAATGTTTTTATTATCAAGCTGTAAGAATGATGATGATGATGAGTTGGTGGGAAATTGGGTAAGGGTTTCTGATCTGGATGGTAAACCCCGTTCCAATGCTTCTGCCTTTGTGTTAAATGGCAAGGGATATTTAACCGGAGGATACGATGGCGAATATTATTATAATGACTTGTGGAGTTACGATCCCGATGCCAACTCTTGGACACAGAAAGCAGATTTCCCGGGTGTGAAGAGAAGTTCGGCGGTTGGTTTTGCGACAACATCTTTCGGATATGTAGGAACAGGATATGACGGGTTGAATAAATTAAAAGATTTTTACAAATATGATCCTTCATCCAATTCCTGGACTCAGATAGAAGACCTTCCAAGTACAGCAAGATATGGAGCCCTAGCTTTTGGAGTTGGCAGCAAAGGATTTGTCGGGACAGGATATGACGGCAGCGAACTGAAAGATTTCTACAAATATGATGAAGCTACTTCTGCCTGGACAAACATTGTAAGTCTTGGAGGATCCAAAAGAAGAGACGGTTCTGCATTTGTGATCAATGGAATTGCTTATGTAGGATTCGGAACCAATAACGGAAGTCTTGTATCTGATTTCTGGGCATTTGATCCGTCTGCAGAAACATGGAGCAGAAAAGCAGACACAAGCAATGATGATGATTCTCAAAACAGAACTTCAACAGCAGCATTTGCAGCAAATGGTCTGGGATATGTTTCCACAGGATCTGTAAGTGGTGTTTCCAGCTCAACCTGGGAATATAATCCTTATACAGATGACTGGACAGAAAGAACAGCTTTTGAAGGTTCTGCCAGAGAGAGTGCCTGTGCATTTTCATTCGGAACATATGGTTATGTTCTGACGGGGAACAGCGGATCTTCTTACTTTGATGACATCTGGGTTTTCCATCCAACAGAAACCGAAAACGACGATGATTAGATCATTTTGGAAATTACTTTTGGTTCTGGGTTTAATCTCAATTGCCTGTCAGAAAAAAAGCAATCAGCTTGATATCAAGATCATAAAACAAAAAACAGGTTATGGTTATCAGATCATAAAAGATAAAAAAACATTCATCAATCAGCCATACATTCCGGCAATCCCGGGAGAGCAGGTTTTCAAAGACAGCCTGCAGGCTCGCAGAACGGCTGATCTGGTAATAAGAAAAATAGGGAACTCATCTTTTCCTAGGATCTCGGTAAATGAACTGGACTCAATGAAGATTGAATACGAGATCCAAAAATTTCAATAGCAATAATTCCTTCGATTATTTTTATCGGAGGAATTTTGCACTTTAAAAAAGAATAAATTAGCGTTATGAAAACCCTCTTTAAAAGAATCAAATCCACTTACGTGTATCATTGTGTCATTTGGATTATTCTTATTTTCTTCAAGCTCATTATGGATTATTCCGTTTTCGGAGATTTGATGTTATTGATGAATATGAAGGTATTCATTATTTTCATGACCATTTTTTATATCAATTACAGCTTGTTTCTGCCTTTTATCATTAGGCAAAATCCCAGAACCAGAATTACGATTGTCATCACATTTATCATCTTGTATGTTGGATCATTCTTTTTGTTTATGCCTCATCATCCGCCTTTTCCTCCAAAAGATTTCCCAAGACCAGGCAAAATGATGAAACCTTTTGAACATGGACTCAATTTTCACGATATGTTCTTCAAAATCGGGCTTTTCTCTATCATTTTCAGCACGCTGCTTTTTTTCATAGACAAATGGCTGGAAGATCAAAAAATGATAAAAGCTTTGGAGTTTGAGAGACAATCCAGCGAATTGAAAATCCTGAGAGAACAGATCAATCCACACTTTTTCTTCAATGCGTTGAATAGTATTTATTCTCTTTCTATCACGCAGTCAAAAGATACATCAAGAGTGATTCTGATCTTATCGGACATTATGAGATATGTTCTGAATGATAAAAACGGACAGAAAAATAATCTGAACGACGAGATCATCAATATCAAAAAATATATCGAAATACAGTCTATCCGGTTCAATAAATTCAATAACATCAACTGGAAGTTCTATGGAAACTTCGAAGCTTATAAAATCGAACCGCTTCTGCTCCTGACCTTTATAGAAAATGCCTTCAAATATGCAGATTTCAAAAAAGGGCCTCTGGATATTTTTATTAATTTGAAGTATAACATCCTAAGCTTCAATGTCAAGAATTTCTACGAAACGAAACCAAGCGAGAGAACCGACCATAATAAACTCGGCATCAAGAACACGAAGATGAAGCTGGATCTGCTTTATCCTGAAAAATATAAGCTGGACATCAATGATAACGGCTCCGAATACGAAATTAATCTTAACCTCCAACTCGACTGAAAATGAATTGCATAATTGTAGATGATGAAGAACTGGCGCACCACGTGATCGAAGAATATATCTCAAGAATTCCTTTCCTGAATCTTGTAGCCAATTGTTACGACATCCAGGAAACCATCAGTGTTTTACAAAACCACAGCGTAGATCTGATCTTTCTGGATATCAATCTTCCCAATATTTCCGGAATCGAGTTTCTGAAAAGCTTCAACAAACTCCCGAATGTGATTATCACAACGGCTTATGATAATTGTGCGATCCAGGGTTTTGAGATGGATGTCATAGATTATCTTCTCAAACCTTTTTCATTTGAAAGATTTCTGAAAGCGGCTTACAAAAGTTATAACCTCACCAATAATAAAAAGCTGCTGCAGGAAACGACCTCAGCTGTCAAAGAATCCTTCATTTTTGTAAGATCAAACAGTGAAGATGTAAAACTGAATCTGGACGAGATAACCAGAATCAATGCACTCAAGGATTACATCATCATTTACACAATCACCAGGAAACTGATCGTTCATCAAACCATGAAATCCATTATGGAGAAAATTGATTATGAGAATTTTATCCGGGTTCATAATTCGCATATCGTTTCGCTTCACCACCTTCAAAGTGTTGGTAAAAACAGCATTATGATAGGTGACGAAAGAATCCCGGTGAGCGAAAAATACAAACCTTTCCTGACGGGAATTATTGAAAGATATAAGTAAGATTTTGTCGCTTCAATTTCACTGATTGAAATATAAATTTTATATTCACGCTCTTAAAAAATCATTACTATGAGTGTTCACATTAGTGCAAAAAAAGGAGATATCGCAAAAACAGTTTTGATGCCTGGCGATCCACTTCGCGCCAAATATATTGCAGACAACTTCCTTACGGATGTAAAATTGGTCAATGAAACCAGAAATATTTTCTTCTTCACAGGTCTTTACAAAGACAAAGAAATTACTGTCGGAGCAAGCGGAATGGGATGTCCAAGCATTGGCATCTATTCTTTTGAATTGTTCACAGAATATGAAGTGGATACGATCATCAGAATCGGAACTTGCGGCGCCTATTCCACAGACTTGAAATTATTCGATATCCTGAATGTAGAACACGCCGTGAGCGAAAGCACTTATGCAAAATTTGCGTGGGGAATTGAAAAGGAAGCAATCCTGAATCAGGGAAATGCTTTTGACAAAATCAATGAAACGGCTAAGGAACTTGATCTTGCTGTGAAATCTACCAACATCCACTCCAGCGATATTTTCTACAGAAAAGATGAAGATGTGCCTGCTATTGCTGCAAAATATAATTGTCTTGCTGTGGAAATGGAAGCTTTTGCGCTCTTTGCAAACGCAAAACATCTTGGGAAAAATGCGGCTACTATTTTGACAGTGTCTGATATTATCCCGACCAGAGAATTCATCTCTGCCGACCAGAGAGAACAGGCGCTGAAAACAATGATGGAGCTTTCTCTGGAAACCGCTTTGAAGTTTTAATTAAATCTGCCAAATTTCATCAAAATTATTTCCCCAACCCTAAAAGGTGTAATTTTGATGAAATTTTAAAACGATTTTCCTCCCTTTAGGGCTGGGGAAAGAAAATTGTTTTAAAATCTTATAATTAACAAAATAAAAAACGCTTATGAAATTCATAAGCGTTTTTTATGGTTTATAATTCTGAGAATTATTTCTTGATCACTTTTACAGAATTACTTTCTGTATCGGAAACCACTTTCAGAACATAAGTTCCGTTCACCAGCTGGCTCATATCTACAGAAGCATTTTTCACATTGCTCAGATTGAATTTCTGAATCAATTGTCCTGCAACATTGTAAACTTCCACGTTTTTAAGATTAGAATTGTTTTTATTCTGAATCGTCACAAAACCAGAAGTTGGATTAGGGAATACCTGGATTCCGTTTTGTTTCTGAGCATCTTCCACAACCAGAATGCTGCAGTTGTAAACATAGATCTCATCTACATACCAGCCTTCGATTCCGTTGCATCCGTCCGTTCCCAACTCGAATCGGAATTTGATATTAGAACCGGAAGTAACGTTGAGTTTTGAAAGATCGATCACACTTTGTCCCCAGCTTCCACCAAGAGATCCGCCATCAGTTCCTGTGAAGGCACGTTGTCCTTTCAATGGATTGTCACTGTTTGCTGTGCCGTCCAAAATAAGATTGTATGGATTTTGAGAAAAGGCAGTTACAGGAACCAGAGTCCATGCGCCACCGTTTAGGCTGTATTTAATATTTCCGCCGTCCCAAGTTGACTCGGTTGCGATATAATGATTGAACGCCATTTCATACTTTCCTCCCGTGAAAGCAGGAATCGTAATTTGTGGACTTTCCAGACGCAAAATTCCGTTTTGTAAACTTGTCGTACAGTTTCCGTTGATTGGGTCGATAGCAAAAATTGCTTTTCCAGCTCTGCCTTTTGGCAGATTATCTTTCACCACCCAGTTTCTTACTTCCCAAGAAGAAGCATTTGTCGGAATATTTGTAGCCGTCCAGCTTCCTAAACCATTTTCCCAGGTTTCTTTGAAAAGAGGGTTGGAAGTTGCGCTTGCACAAAGATCCGGAACTGCTTTCAGAATCGGTGTATAGTTACATTGTGTTGCCGGCGAAGATCTCAGCTGCATTGCCAGAATTCCGTTTTTGATATTCTGAAGATCTGCAGTTGTGAATGACTGTCCGCTCAATCCTGCTGCTGTACCTGTTGTTGACAGACCTTGTAAATTAATCCCTATCAAATCATTGGCTGCTGCTTCCAAAGCGTCTGCAAAATTAGAAAAATCGCTGGTTGCTGTCAAATAGGTTGTTTGTGCTTTCCACCAAAGGTGTGCTGCTTTTACGAATCCAATACCTGTCATAGTATATCCGTTGTAAGTCCCGCCGTCTACAAGAAGTGCATATAAATGGTTGGTAACTCCGGAATTGGAGTGAACGCCTCCACTGTCTGTGGTTCCACAGAAATAATTGGCAGTATCAAGAACTCTTCCCGGATCACCGTTGCAGTTGGGGTTCCACATATCACGGATGGCGCCGCCAAAAGCTGTTGCATCCTCACCCATCTTCCAGCGTACAGATCCTGGTGAGCAGGCTGTTGTCGTTCTCACACTTAGATTCTCTCCTTCATCCTGATAATTATTAATCAAATCAATTGTCTCTCCCCAGACATCTGAGTAAGATTCGTTCAGCGCACCGGATTGGTATTGATAGATCAGACCGCTTGTATATTCTGTATATGCATGTCCCCACTCGTGGGCAATTACATCATCTGTTGCGGTTCCGTCGCAATATCCTGCATACGTTCCGTTCCATCTTGCATTAGGGCAAGAGATCGTCGGGTCATTATTAACCGTTGTCATAGAATGATCTGCGGCATCATAAGAAACATACCCGAATGCATTTTTGAAGAAGTTATAAACGTGCTCAGAAGTTGTTACTTCATTTTGCTGCCAGATACTCAATGCTCCCGGAAAGACATCGCCTTCCTTCCATTTCAGGTTAGTAGCATTGGTATTGGTTTCGTATAGTTTTCTGTCAATTGGATGAATTCCTGTGAACTGCTCTACCAATTCTCCGGTATGGGCATCGATAAAAACAAATTCTCTTACATCCACTTTATTGGTCACTTCTACTTCGTAAGCTAGAAAAGAAGTTACAACACCGCCTTGAACTAAGTTTTTCGGAAAGATCAACAGGTTGCTTTTTGCAGCTTGCAATGATGCATTTGATTTGTTAAGGTCCTGTTTTAAAACAAGGCTCTTTGCAATATTCTCAGCTTCAGCTGAAGAAATATCCGGTGTAGAATTCACTTTGATATTGGAAATTGCGTTTCCATTAATCGATGTAAGTTCTTCTTTGCTGTTAAAATGAAATTTCAGTAAGCCATCATAAACCGGAATGCCCTGATATTGCTGTCTGTAGATTACATTCTTCAACCCGTAATTATCTGTTTTTTCTTCTACAAAAACCAAATCATTGATCGACTTCAGATTAAATGCTTTGAAGTTTTCTGCCAAAAACTCTGCGGCTTTTGCTTTTGCACCGGCAGATTTCAGATGAAGAGCATTAGAATTTCCGAAAAGGATAAAA
The DNA here is from genome assembly GCF_042695135.1 of Epilithonimonas sp. UC225_85. Classification (GTDB taxonomy): domain Bacteria; phylum Bacteroidota; class Bacteroidia; order Flavobacteriales; family Weeksellaceae; genus Epilithonimonas. The sequence goes on along the minus strand of NZ_CP170547.1, from coordinate 836,124 downwards.
TTGGGATTTGAAGTACTGTTACTGATTGTAACATTGGCATTCGTTTGTTTTTTGAGCTTAGCCAATTCTTTTGATTCCTGTGCGAAACCGCAAGTATAAGCCAGTGCAAGGAGTAGAGTTACTGTCTTCTTCATTTTTAAATTTTAGTGAAAACAAATATACCTATTATTTTATGCATTATAATTAATGATAAGTGTTAAATAATAAGAAATTGCTAAAAACTCAATCCGGAAACATTCATTTGCAATTGTGCTCTGGTATCGATCACGATAGTGATGTATTTTTCTGACAGCAGAAACTGCGTTGGTTTGAGATCCAGAACATTTCCCTGCAGTCTGATACCTTTCACATATTCTTTGTTGAAGTTGTCAATCATACTTTTTCTGGAAGAATTCTCGATGTCCAGAAGCGGAATGCCGTAATCATTTTCTATCATTCTCCGGATCTTTCCTTCAAATAAAACCGTCAAAGCCTTCTGGAAGAAGTTTTTGGTCTTAAGATTAAAATCTGTAACGTTCAGTTTTATTTTGTGGCTCACCGCATCGTAAAAAGGTTTCCCTTTGATGAAAGCAATTCCGTTTACTTCGCCTGTTGTGTGCGCTTCTATCACGATATTTTCTTTTTCCTGATAAACGGAAATCTCCGTAATCTTCACCTTTTTGTCTTCGCTGCTCATCGCAAATTCTTTGTTGAGGAATTGTTGTTTTGCGATTCTCGTAGCTTCATCAAAACTGATATTTGCGGTTGTCTGAAGGTTGAAAACGTTTGGAAGATTTGGATTTAATATGAAATTCGGAACCGTTTTGACATCTTTTGTAGCCAGTGGAATCTGTCCAACATACGTTTCGGAATATAAGTCTATCCCAACAGTTGTTTTTATCTTATCCTGAAAAACCTGAAGCGGCGACATATAAGTGCTTTGCGGCGTAATCTTGAGCCAGGTGTTGTATTCTTCCGAAACATTAATTGGTTTCGAAAACTGATTCCAGGCCATGACGAGATAAGGCTGAAGATTGAATTGGGATCGTATCTGCTGATCAATAATCGTCGTGAATTTATTCTGCTGGTCTTTCAGTGTACTTTCAATTAACGGTGCAATCGGGATCTTGATTTTACCGTAATCCAAGACCGGTTTTTGGGTCCAGGCAAATCCTGCAGCTGTTGTTTTGGTATTCAGTCTCCAGTCGGAAGCGGCAGAAATAGTGGTAATGAAATTCATTACGAGATTGAAATTTGTATCCTTATAAACATAATATCCGAAAGTTCCGTAGCCTTTATCTGCCCAGATCTTCAGCGGAACCGAGATCATCAGTCTGTTCCCTGTCAAAGCTTTTATGGCAATATTACCTTGTTTTTCAACTTTCACTTTGAACTGGTCATTACCGTTATCCGTGTAAGACTGATCTTCGTACAAAACGCCTTTCACCGACTGATTAATCAAGCTATTGATCTCAGAAATTGGAAGAGAAACCGGCAAAGTGATATTGGATTTGATCTTCGGTAAAGTGTAAACCGGATCTCCTGCCTGAGAAAAAGCGAAGAAACTGATCAGTAAATAATAGATTGAGATGAACTTTTGGAATGGATTCATAAATGGTTTTAATCAAATTTAAAACGCAAAATTAATGGTTTTATTAATGCAAAAATGACCCTTCTGAAAAGCCGATGAACAGGACGTTTGAAGAGATGCTATAAAAGACACAAGAGTTTTCATTAAAACACACGTGTCTTTTGACAAAAACTCTCGTGTCTTTTTATGAAAACATACGTACGTTTTTACAGGTCGCTCCTCCGGAGCTTGGATTATCGTTCTTGATTCTTTCCTATTAACAGGTCGCCACTCTGCGGCTTTGTTAATGTTGAAATGTGCCTTCTGACAGAAATTAAGACTTAGAAAAACGTCTGCAGTATTTCATTGATTCAATACAAAAAAACCATTCTCGAGTAAGAATGGTTTTATTTTGAATAATACAACCTTATAGTTGTGTGAATATGATAGCCACGCCGCCACTTCTTGCCAGATCAACTGACAAAATCGTTTTAGCATCTACTTCTTTTTCTTCGATGATCACAGGATACGGATTGGTTTCATAATCTGCACCTTTTCCGTCGCGGAAGATCTTCGCTTTATATTTTTTGTTAGAATCCAAAAATTTAAGATCTAACTTTACAGTTCGTGGATCTTTGTTGGTGATGCTTCCAAGATACCAGTTATTAGACGCTTTATCCTTTCTGGCAACGGTTACAAAATCACCGATCTTCGCATCCGGGACCACAGTTTTACTCCAGTCTGTCGGACAAGAGGTAATGAATTCAAAAGCTGGATTGTTCTCATAATTCTCGATCATATCAGATGCCATCTGCAGGGGGCTGTAAATCACAACATACAAAGCCAATTGTTTCGCCAAAGTTGTATGAACTTTCGTATTCGGTAATACAGAATTTGTGAAGTTAAAAGTTCCCGGCGTGAAATCGATTGGACCAGCCAACCCTCTTGTGAATGGAATAATTGTCGTATGTTCCGGTGGATTACCACCATCTTTTGACCACGCATCCCACTCCTGACCTCTAACGCCTTCCTGCGTCATCAGATTCGGAAGTGTTCTCTGAAGGCCTGTTGGCATTACCGGTTCGTGGTTGTCGATCATTATTTTATATTTGGTCGCTTCTTCGATTACTTTTCTGTAATGGCGAACGCCGTACTGACTGTCGTGAGGTTCTTTTCCATCTAATAAACCGCCTACATAACCTGTCTTTACAACATTGACACCGTATTTTTTATAGAAAGCAAAAGCATCACTCATTTGGCTTTCGTAATTCTTGGTATTGCCGCCAGTCTCGTGATGACCAATCAAGGTCACATTCTTTGACTTGGCGTAGTCTGTAATCTTTTTGATATCAAAATCCGGATATGGCTGTGTAAATTCAAATGATTTCCAGTCTTCCCAGCCTTTGTTCCAGCCTTCTACCAGAACACCGGAGAATTTATACTTAGCCGCAAAATCGATATATCTAAGGACATTTTCGGTTTTTGCGCCGTGGTTTGGTCCTGCTTCCCAGGTGTATTTTTTCATATGCATTCCCCACCAGATTCCGATGTACCGGCCGGGTTTGATCCAGGAAACATCACCAAGTTTATTGGGTTCGTTGAGGTTCAGCATCAATCTTGAAAGCATCAGATCGCCTGCAGATTTAGCGATGATCATTGTTCTCCAAGGCGTGTTGAAAGGAGCTTTCGCAAATACTTTTTCGCCGGTTGACCAAGGCGTAAGGAAAGTTTTCAGCTTGGTTGACTTTTTATCTCCTGCAAGATTCATTGCAGCGTAATCTGTCAAGTTAGCTTCGTGAACGGTCAGGAATAAGCCGCTTTTGGTTTCCATTGTCAAAGGCGTTACAACGGTATCCACTTTTGAGATGGGATTCGGTTTGAAAAGACCTTCATAGAATTCTGTCTTATAAGGAATCGACCAGGTTTTGTGATCCTCTGGGAAATTGAATTCTGTCAGTTCATCCATTATGACAAATTCCTTCAGATTCTTCTGTTCCGGAAACTCATATCTGAAGCCATAACCGTCATCAAAAACTTTAAAATCGATAATAAATTCTCTGGCAAGTCTGGAATTGTCCTTAACCAAGACTTTCATTTGGTTGTAATGGTTTCTGACTTCGATCTCTTCACCCCACGGTTGTTTCCAGGTCTCATCAAACTTAGAATGCGTAATATTTTTCACTGAAAGATTATCTTTAAGGGAACCATCTTTTAATTCGAATCCAAGAAAAGATGGATTTAAGATAGCTTTTCCGTCTTTGGAGACTTTGTAATAGATTCTGGATTTATCAAGCTCTACTTCCAAAACAATTTTTCCGTCGGGAGATTTGACAATACTGTTTTTGAGGGTCTGGGCAAATACTGTCGGAGTAAAGCCGAACAATAAGACAAACAGACAGAAGATCTTGAGCAGATCTTTATGCAATAATTTCATTAATACTAATTTTTAGGTTTATATATATTTACAAAAGTACACTATTGAAATTACTCCATAAAAAAAACCATCCCTAAAAAGAGATGGTTTTATATTTAAAAACTTAGAATTCTTATTCTTCAGTTTTTTCTTCTGTAGAAGTTTCAGTAGCAGGCGTTTCTTCAACTTTAGCTTCAGCAGCCTCAACTACAGCAGTTTCCTTTTTAGGAGCTCCGGCAGATCTTCTGCTTCTTCTTGTTGTTTTCTTCTCTTCTGCGTTTGGATTGTAGATCTCGTTGAAATCTACTAACTCGATCATTGCCATATCAGCAGCATCACCAAGTCTGAACCCAGTTTTGATGATTCTTGTGTACCCACCATTTCTTTCAGCAATTTTAGGAGCTACAGTTCTGAACAATTCAGTAACGGCTTCTTTACTTTGTAGGTAAGAGAAAACTGTTCTTCTATTGTGTGTTGTATCTTCTTTAGCTTTTGTAAGGAGTGGTTCCACGTAAACTCTTAAAGCTTTCGCTTTAGCAACAGTAGTGTTGATTCTTTTATGTTCAATTAGTGAACAAGCCATATTAGCAAGCATTGCTTTTCTATGTGGGGCTGTTCTCCCTAAGTGATTTATTTTCTTTCCGTGTCTCATTGTAAGGATTATTTATCAGCGTCTAACTTATATTTTGCAACATCAAACCCGAAATTAAGTCCTTTTGAGTGAACCAATTCTTCAAGTTCTGTTAAAGATTTTTTACCAAAATTTCTGAATTTCATCAAATCAGATTTACTGAAAGATACCAATTCTCCAAGCGTTTCTACTTCAGCTGCTTTCAGACAGTTAAGGGCTCTTACAGAAAGATCCATATCTGCTAATTTTGACTTAAGAAGTTGTCTTGTGTGAAGGGTTTCTTCATCGTATTGGATAGAAGCTTTTACAGCTTCAGTTTCTAGAGTAATTCTCTCATCGGAGAACAACATGAAGTGATAGATCAAAATCTTAGAAGCTTCTGTTAAAGCATTCTGAGGTGTAATAGATCCATCAGTTTCAATATCCAATACCAATTTTTCGTAATCTGTTTTTTGCTCTACACGGTAATTTTCGATACTATACTGTACTTTCTTGATAGGGGTGAAGATAGAGTCAATAGCAATAGTCCCAACAGGAGCATTGTTTGATTTGTTCTGATCAGACGGAACATATCCTCTTCCTTTCTCTACGTTGAAAGTAATTTCAAACGTCACGTCTTTAGCTAATGTTGCGATAACCAAATCTGGGTTAAGGATCTCGAAATTAACGATTGAGTCTCCTAGATCTCCAGCAGTTACAACATCTTTACCAGAGATTTTTGCAGTTACCTGCTCGCTTCCCGGGTTTTCAGTTTTCGCTTTAAGACGAAGTTGTTTAAGATTAAGAATGATTTCAGTAACATCTTCGATCACTCCTGGTATAGTTGAAAATTCGTGCTCTACGCCTTCTATTTTGATAGATGAAATAGCATATCCTTCCAGAGAAGAAAGCAAAACTCTTCTCAATGCATTACCGATTGTAAGCCCGAAACCTGATTCTAAAGGTCTGAATTCGAATTGTCCTTTAAAATCTGTGGAGTTTAAAAGGATTACTTTATCGGGTTTTATAAATGTTAAAATTGCCATAGTCTGGTTGAGCAAAAATTTGAAAAAATTATTATTTAGAGTATAATTCGACGATTAACTGTTCTTTGATGTCCTCAGGAATCTGAATTCTCTCAGGAGCAGTTGTGAAAGTACCAGTTTTTTTCTCGTCATTGAATTGTAACCACTCATAATTTGCTTTGTAAGCTAGAGCGTCAGCAATTACTTCAAGAGATTTTGATTTCTCTCTGATAGCAATTACGTCACCTGCTTTTAGCAAATAAGAAGGGATATTCACTAATTCTCCATTTACAGTGATGTGTCTGTGAGAAACTAGTTGTCTGGCAGCAGATCTTGTTTTAGCAAAACCTAATCTGTAAACTACATTATCCAATCTTGATTCGCAAAGTTGCAATAGGACTTCACCTGTTACACCTTTACTTCTATGAGCTTTTTCAAAAAGGTTAGCAAATTGTTTCTCAAGGATACCGTATGTGTACTTAGCTTTTTGCTTTTCCATTAACTGTACAGCATACTCGGATTTCTTTGCGCCTCTTCTTTTATTTACACCGTGTTGTCCAGGTGGTTGATTTTTTCTTTTCTCGAAGTTTTTGTCATCTCCGAAAATTGCTTGACCAAATTTTCTAGCAATTTTTGTTTTAGGGCCAATATATCTTGCCATTGTTTTAGATTTGAGGTTAAAAGATTATACTCTTCTTCTTTTAGGTGGACGACATCCGTTGTGTGGCATAGGCGTCACGTCAACGATCTCGCTTACTTCAATCCCTGAGTTGTGTAGCGTTCTGATTGCAGACTCTCTACCAGCACCTGGACCTTTTACAAACACCTTAACTCTTCTAAGACCAGCTTCGAAAGCTACCTGAGAACAGTTTTCTGCAGCCATTTGAGCCGCGAATGGAGTATTCTTTTTAGAACCTCTGAAACCCATTTTACCGGCAGAAGCCCAAGAGATAACTTCTCCTGCTTTATTTGTTAAAGAAATGATGATGTTATTGAAAGAAGCCTGAATATGCGCTTCACCAATAGCTTCAACTTTTACTTTTCTTTTCTTAACTACTTTAGTTTGTTTTGCCATAATTCCTAACGATTATTTACTTGCTTTTTTCTTGTTAGCAACTGTTTTTCTCTTTCCTTTACGGGTTCTAGAGTTGTTTTTCGTTCTCTGGCCTCTTAAAGGTAGTCCTAGTCTGTGACGTATTCCTCGTTGGCATCCTATGTCCATCAATCGCTTGATGTTCAATTGCACTTCAGAACGTAACTCTCCTTCAACTTTGATGTTGTCTGAGATATAACCTCTGATTGCTGCCAATTCATCGTCATTCCATTCGTTGACTTTCTTGTCTTCGCTGATTCCAGCGTTTTTCAAAATTTCTGAAGCAGTTCTTCTTCCTACACCGTAGATATAAGTAAGACCGATAACGCCTCTTTTGTTCTTTGGTAAATCAATACCTGAAATTCTCGCCATAATTTAATTTGGTTCTTAACCTTGTCTTTGTTTAAATTTAGGGTTCTTTTTGTTGATTACGAAAAGCACACCTTTTCTGCGTACAATTTTGCAATCAGCACTTCTTTTTTTGATAGATGCTCTAACCTTCATTTTGTTATTTTTAATATCTAAAAGTTATTCTCCCTTTAGTTAAGTCATAAGGAGAGAGTTCGAGTCTTACCTTATCTCCAGGTAAGAGTTTAATATAATGCATTCTCATTTTACCAGAAATATGGGCAATCAATACGTGCCCATTTTCTAGCTCTACACGGAACTGCGCGTTCGAAAGTGCTTCCGTAATGACGCCGTCTTGTTCTATATGTTTCTGTTTAGCCATTTATTCTATTAAAGGTTTGATGATCTTGATAATTTAGATTGCATCAACCCATCATAATGATGGTTCAGCAGATATGTATTAATTTGTTGAACGGTATCTAAGATAACGCCCACCATAATTAACAACGATGTTCCCCCAAAAAATAGGGCAAATCTATCTGTCTGAACAAACGCTCCATGCACTACTGCCGGAAGGACTGCAAAGATAGATAAAAAAATTGCACCAGGCAAGGTTATCTTGGACAAAATATCATCCAGGTAATCTGCCGTTTCTTTCCCGGGTCTTACTTTCGGGATCAACCCACCATTACGCTTCAAATCATCAGCCATCTGATTTACAGGAATGGTAATTGCCGTATAGAAAAATGAGAAAATTATAATTAGTAATGCAAACAATACATTGTACTGCCAGCTAAAAACATTTTTGAATCCTGCCAAAAACGTATTAGATTCATCAACTTTTGTAAGTAATCCCGGAACAAACATTAATGCTTGTGCAAAGATGATCGGCATTACACCTGCAGCATTCACCTTCAATGGGATCCATTGTCTGGCGCCATCCATCAGATTTCTGCTTACCCCACCTCTTGCCTGAGCTCTACTTACATACTGGATCGGAATTTTTCTTACAGCAACTGATAAAACAATTGCCAGTAAAACTACCAATAACCAGAAAATAATTTCTACCAAAATCATGATGCTTCCTAAACCACCTTTACCATTCTGTGTAAGAACTTCCTGGTAAAATGCTGTTGGAAGATCCGCAAGGATACCCACCATAATCAAAATAGAAATACCATTACCAATCCCTTTATCCGTAATTTTCTCTCCCAACCACATTGCAAATACAGATCCTGCTACCAGGATAATGATACTCGGCAACCAGAACATAATAGATGCTGGATCTATATAATATGCTGATTGGAATTGTGAATAAGGCAAGAAAAACTGCGTTACCGATGTCAAATAAGAAGGTGCCTGTACAAGACAGACTCCGATAGTCAACCATCGTGTGATCTGGTTCAAAGTGTTTCTTCCACTTTCTCCGTCTTTTTGCAACTTCTGAAGGTAAGGGATTGCCATACCCATCAGCTGTACAATAATAGAAGCAGAGATATATGGCATAATTCCTAATGCCATAATAGAAGCACGGCTAAATGCTCCACCTGTGAAAGATGACAATAAACCCAAAAGGCCGGCTCCTTGTTGGTTCCCGCCTTGGTTTTTGTAATGTTGTAGTAAGTTTCCTACTTCTGCAGTATTAATTGCAGGAAGAGAAACATACGATGCGAATCTATACACAAGGACCAATAAAAGCGTCAAGACAATTTTATCTCTCAGTTCTTTCAGGCTCCAAATGTTTTTGAATGTTTGTATAAATTCTTTCATTAGATATTAATTAAAGAGTAATTGCTTTACCTCCAGCTTTGTTGATAGCTTCTTCAGCAGATTTAGTAAATTTATCAGCAGAGATAGAAATACTAGATTTCAAATCACCTCTTCCTAAGATTTTTACCAATTCGTTTTTAGAAGCAAGACCGTTTTCTACTAATACGTCTCTAGTGATTTCACCAGTGATGTTTTTAGTATCGATCAAAGTTTGGATAGTATCAAGATTGATTGCTCTAAACTCTTTTCTATTAATATTTTTGAAACCAAATTTTGGAAGTCTTCTTTGCAAAGGCATCTGTCCACCTTCAAAACCGATTTTCTGAGAATAACCAGCTCTGGCTTTTTGACCTTTATGTCCTTTTGTTGAAGTACCACCGTATCCGCTTCCCTGACCTCTACCAATTCTTTTTGTACTGAAGGTAGAACCAGCTGATGGTTTTAAGTTATTTAAATTCATTGTTGTATTGAATATTTGAGATTAAAAGATTTGAGATCCGAGATCAAAGACCAAGTCTCCAATCTCATATCTCATTATCTATTATTATTTTTGAACTTCTAATAAGTGACTTACAGAAGCAATCATTCCTAAGATGGAAGGTGTAGCTTCGTGCTCGATTACTTGGTGAAGTTTTTTAAATCCTAAAGCTTCAAGCGTTCTTTTTTGGGTTTTAGATCTATTAATAGCGCTTCTAACTTGTTTTACTTTGATTGTTGCCATTATTATATTGATTAACCGTTAAACACTTTATCTAAAGAAACTCCTCTCATTCTTGCAATTTCTTCTGGTCTTCTGATGTCCAATAATGCGTTGAAAGTAGCTTTCACAACATTATGTGGGTTAGAAGAACCTTTAGATTTTGACAATACATCGTGTACACCTGCAGATTCTAGTACTGCACGTACTGCACCACCAGCGATAAGTCCTGTACCGTGAGACGCAGGTCTCAAGAAGATATCAGCACCACCGTATCTTGCAGAAGTCTGGTGAGGAATTGTATGGTTAATTACAGGAACTTTCACTAAGTTTTTCTTAGCATCTTCTACTGCTTTCGCAATTGCAGAAGCAACTTCTTTAGATTTACCTAGTCCGTAACCGATGATTCCGTCCTCGTTTCCTACAACAACAATTGCAGAAAATCCGAAAGCTCTACCACCTTTGGTTACTTTAGTTACTCTGTTAACATCAACCAGACGATCTTTTAATTCTAATCCTCCAGGTTTAACTCTTTCTATATTACTATCTACCATGTTTTCTGAATTTTTAAAATTAGAATTTAAGACCAGCTTCTCTAGCACCGTCAGCAAGAGCTTTCACTCTACCGTGATACACGAATCCGTTTCTGTCAAATACAATATTCTCGATACCAGCCGCTTTTGCTTTTTCAGCAATTGCTTTACCTACAGCTGTAGATACTTCTGTTTTTGTACCTTTAGCATCCACTCCTTTATCTCTAGAGGAAGCAGATACTAATGTTTTACCTTCTTTATCATCTACTAATTGTGCGTAGATTTCTTTATTACTTTTGAATACAGACAATCTTGGTAATACTGCAGATCCTGAGATCTTACCTCTTACTCTTCTTTTGATTCTGTTTCTTTTCTCAACTTTTGTTAATGCCATTTTCTTAAATTTTATGCAGATTTACCGGCTTTTCTTCTAATGATTTCACCTACGAACCTAACACCTTTTCCTTTGTAAGGCTCAGGCTTTCTGAAAGATCTGATCTTTGCAGCCACCATTCCAAGAAGTTGATTATCGTAAGAAGATAATGTAATGATCGGGTTTTTCCCTTTTTCAGTCAATGTATCCAATGTTACTTCTTTTGGAAGTTCCAATACGATACCGTGAGAAAATCCAAGAGCCAATTCTAATCTTTGACCGTTGTGAGATGCTCTGTATCCAACTCCTACCAATTCTAATTTCTTAGTAAATCCTGTAGTAGTACCAACAATCATATTGTTGATAAGCGCGCGGTACAAACCGTGAAGCGCTTTGTGTTCTTTTGAGTCAGAAGGTCGGCTGAACGTAAGCACGCCGTCTTCTTGTGTGAAGCTGATCCCTCCTGTAAGTTCCTGGATCAATTCACCCTTAGGACCTTTAACTGTTACGACATCATCTTTCTGAGAGATTGTAACACCAGCAGGAACTTCTATAATTGCTTTACCAATTCTTGACATTTTCCTTGTTTTAAAAAATTAATATACGTAGCAAATTACTTCGCCTCCTACTTTCTCTTGTCTTGCTTTTTTATCCGTCATTACTCCTCTTGAAGTAGAGATAATAGCTACACCCAGACCATTAAGTACTCTTGGAAGTTCCGCAGAACCTTTGTACTGTCTTAGTCCTGGTCTAGAAGCTCTTTGGATAGACTTGATAGCCGGCTTGCTAGTTTGCTTGTCGTACTTAAGAGCGATTTTGATCGTTCCTTGAACAGCGTTATCCTCGAACTTATAGTTCAAGATGTAACCTTGGTCAAAAAGAATTTTCGTAAGCTCTTTTTTGATTTTTGATGCAGGAATTTCCACCACTTTGTGGCCTGCGCTTTGTGCGTTCCTTACTCTGGTTAGGAAATCTGAAATTGGATCTGTTACCATTTCTTTGTTTTAAAATTATTGGTTTATGACAACCAGTATTGAAAAGACTTGAAGATTAAAATATCAGACCTCAGAAAACCTCGGTCTGATATTTTTATACTTTAGTATCTCAACAACTTAATTGCCTCGATTGTTTTTGTTAATTGCTTACCAACTAGCTTTTTTAACTCCCGGGATGAGTCCGTTGTTTGCCATTTCTCTGAAAGTTACTCTGGAAAGTCCGAATGTTCTCATATATCCTCTTGGTCTTCCTGTCAATTTACATCTGTTGTGTAATCTTACAGGAGAAGCATTTTTAGGTAACTTCTGTAATGCATCGTAATCTCCAGCTTCTTTCAAAGCTTTTCTTTTTTCAGCATATTTAGCTACAGTAGCTTCTCTTTTGCGCTCACGCGCTTTCATTGATTCTTTAGCCATCTTAGTTCTTTTTGAACGGTAAACCGAAGTGAGTTAATAATGATTTTGCTTCTTTGTCAGTTTTCGCAGTTGTAACGAAAGTGATGTCCATCCCTTGGATTTTTTTCACTTTATCAATTACGATCTCTGGGAAGATAATTTGCTCAGTGATTCCTAAGTTATAATTACCTCTTCCGTCGAAACCATCAGCTTTGATACCAGAAAAATCTCTAATCCTTGGTAAAGCAGAAGACGTCAATCTGTCTAAGAATTCATACATTTTATCAGCTCTAAGAGTTACTCTAGCTCCGATTGGCATTCCTTTTCTTAGTTTGAAAGCAGCCTCATCTTTTTTAGATAAAGTACCTACAGCTTTTTGTCCGGTGATTGCAGTCAATTCTTCTACAGCATAGTCCACGATTTTTTTATCTTGAACAGCTGCACCAAGTCCTTGGCTTACAACGATTTTCAATAATTTAGGAACCTGCATTACAGATTTGTACCCAAATTCTTCCATCATTGCAGGAACAATTTTCTCTTTATATGTTTGTTTTGGTCTTACTATATATTCCATTGTAATATTAAATTATAAAGTTTCACCGGTAGTTTTAGCTACTCTTACTTTTTTGTCTCCTTCTACTTTAGATCCTGTCTTTGTAGCTTTCCCGTTTTTATCAACAAGTGCTACGTTCGAGATATGTAAAGAAGCTTCTTTTTCTACAATTCCACCTTGAGGGTTAGAAGCGGATGGCTTAACGTGTTTTTTCACGATATTGATACCTGCAACAACTACTCTTGGATCTTTACCTTCTTTTCTGATTACTTCAAGAACCTCACCTTTGCTACCTTTATTTTTTCCGGTAGTTACAAGTACGTTGTCTCCTCTTTTTATTTTAACTTTTGTCATTTTTTCTAAAATTTTAAAGATTAAAGTACTTCAGGAGCTAATGAAATAACCTTCATATATTCTTTGTCTCTCAACTCACGGGCAACCGGTCCAAAAACACGGGTTCCTCTCATCTCTCCGGCAGCATTAAGAAGTACACAAGCGTTGTCTTCGAATTTGATGTAAGATCCATCTTTTCTTCTAACAGCTTTTTTAGTTCTTACCACTACGGCTTTAGATACTTGTCCTTTTTTTGCATTTCCTGATGGAGTAGAATCTTTGATAGTTACAACGATTTTATCACCAACAGAAGCATATCTTCTTCTAGTTCCTCCTAGAACTCTGATCACTAGTACTTCTTTTGCACCTGTGTTATCAGCTACTTTTAGTCTTGATTCGGTTTGTAACATTATTTAGCTTTTTCTATGATTCTTACTAATCTCCATCTTTTGCTTTTACTCAAAGGTCTAGTTTCAGTAATCAAAACTGTGTCCCCTTCAGTACACTCATTGTTCTCATCGTGTGCAGTGTATTTTTTCGTTTTCAAAACGAACTTACCGTACATTGGATGTTTTACTCTCGTAGTTTCGCTAACAACAATAGTCTTTTCCATTTTATTGCTGGAAACTATTCCGATTCTTTCTTTTCTTAAATTTCTATCCATTGTAAAAAGGAATTATTGTTTGTTAGTTAACTCTGTGTTAAGTCTTGCGATTGTCTTTCTCAAATCTCTGATCTGAATAGGATTCTCAACTGGGCTGATTTTGTGGGCTAATTTCAATTTGAAATAGTTAGCCTGAGCGTCAGCCAATTGGTTTTGTAGATCCTCTTTGCTTAAATTTTTGATGTCAGCTTTTTTCATTTTATGAGAGATTATAGAGGTTTAACAAAATCGTTAGCAACTACGAATTTGGTAACAATTGGTAACTTCTGAGCAGCAAGCCTAAGAGCTTCTTTTGCTACTTCGTAAGGTACACCACCAACTTCGAACATAATTTTACCAGGTTTTACTACGGCTACCCAATATTCTACAGCACCTTTACCTTTACCCATCCTTACTTCGGCTGGTTTTTTAGTAATCGGCTTATCCGGGAAGATTTTGATCCATAGCTGACCTTCTCTTTTCATATATCTTGTAGCAGCGATACGAGCCGCTTCAATTTGTCTTGCAGTAACCCAAGCTCCTTCTGTAGCTTTGATTCCGAAAGTTCCGTAAGCAAGTTGATTACCTCTTTGGGCAATCCCCTTCATTTTCATCTTGTGAACTCTACGGAATTTGGTTCTTTTTGGTTGTAACATAATTTTAAATTTTAGATTTTAGAATTTAGATTTTAAAAAAGTAACGGTCATTTAAAAACTGGCCTCTAAAATTTTATTAATTATTTCTTCTTGGTTTTCTGTCGCCTCCTCTGTTTTCTCTGTCTCCGCCTCTGTCATTTCTGTCATTACGTCCTCCAGAAGGTGCTTTTTTCTGTTGTCCTACAAGTGGAGTAAGGTCTCTTTTACCATACACTTCTCCTTTCATAATCCAAACTTTTACACCTAATTTACCATACTGAGTCAATGCTTCACCGATGTGATAATCGATATCTGCACGGAAAGTAGATAAAGGAATTCTTCCGTCTTTGAAGTTTTCAGAACGTGCCATCTCAGCACCGTTTAGTCTTCCAGAGATTTGAACTTTGATACCTTCAGCTCCCATTCTCATTGTAGAAGCAATTGCCATTTTCACAGCTCTTCTGTAAGAGATACGGTTTTCAATTTGCTTAGCAATGCTGTCAGCAACTAATACTGCATCCAGCTCAGGTCTTTTGATTTCGAAAATATTGATCTGGATATCTTTTCCTGTCAATTTTTTCAACTCTTCTTTTAGTTTGTCAACTTCCTGTCCTCCTTTACCGATAATTAAACCTGGTCTAGCAGTAGTGATAGTTACAGTTACTAATTTAAGGGTTCTTTCAATATAAATTTTTGAAATACCACCTTTAGATAGTCTAGCTTCAAGGTATCTTCTGATTTTGTAGTCTTCTGCGATTCTGTCTCCATAATCGTTTCCGCCAAACCAGTTAGAATCCCATCCTCTGATGATACCTAATCTGTTACCAATTGGATTTGTCTTCTGTCCCATACCTTGAATTAATTTTCTTTACTACCTAAGATTAATGTAATGTGGTTAGATCTTTTTCTGATTCTGTAACCTCTACCTTGCGGTGCTGGTCTTAGTCTCTTCAATTGTCTTGCGCTATCCACAAATATTTCTTTAACGATAAGGTTAGCCTCCTCAATGTCAGCGCCTTCGTTTTTTAACTGCCAGTTTGCAATCGCAGAAAGTAATACTTTTTCCAATTTCTCAGAAGCACCTTTCTTTGAATATTTTAGAATAGACAGAGCTTTTTCTACCTCTACTCCTCTAATGATATCAGCAACTAATCTCATTTTTCTAGGAGAAGACGGGCAATCGTTGTGTAACGCTTTTGCCACATCTTGATTTGCTATTTTACGTGCTAATGCACTTTCTCTTTTTCTTGATCCCATGATTATCTACCTCCTTTATTTTTGTTACCACCGTGACCTCTGAAAGATCTTGTCGGAGAAAATTCGCCTAGCTTGTGTCCTACCATGTTTTCTGTAACATAAACCGGGATAAAGGATTTCCCGTTGTGTACTGCGATAGTCTGACCTACGAAGTCTGGAGATATCATTGATGCTCTGGACCAAGTTTTGATTACTGTCTTTTTATTAGACTCTATATTTGCCTGGACCTTCTTATCTAAAGTATGATGAATAAAAGGTCCTTTTTTAAGTGATCTTGACATAATTATTTACGTTTAGATATGATATGACGGTTAGACGCTTTGTTTTTCTTTCTAGTTTTGTAACCTTTAGCCGGCATACCGTTTCTAGATCTTGGGTGACCTCCAGAAGAACGT
The DNA here is from genome assembly GCF_042695135.1 of Epilithonimonas sp. UC225_85. Taxonomy (GTDB): domain Bacteria; phylum Bacteroidota; class Bacteroidia; order Flavobacteriales; family Weeksellaceae; genus Epilithonimonas. The sequence goes on along the minus strand of NZ_CP170547.1, from coordinate 820,506 downwards.
CCTTCACCACCACCCATTGGGTGATCCACAGGGTTCATTACTACCGGTCTAGTTCTAGGTCTTCTTCCTAACCATCTGCTTCTACCAGCCTTACCTGATACAGTTAACTGGTGATCTGAGTTAGAAACTGATCCAACCATTGCATAACACTCAGTAAGAATCATTCTGGATTCTCCTGAAGGCAATTTAACGATTGCATATTTTCCGTCTCTTGAAGTCAATTGAGCAGATGATCCAGCGCTTCTAGCAAGAGTAGCACCTTGTCCTGGTTTCAATTCGATACAAGAAATTACAGTTCCTAGTGGAATACTTTTCAGTTTCATTGCGTTACCTACGTTAGGTTCCACACTTTCTCCTGAAATGATTACTTGATCTACTTTGATTCCGTTTGGAGCGATGATATATCTTTTTTCTCCGTCTGCATATTCAACTAAAGCGATGAAAGCAGTTCTATTTGGATCATATTCTACAGTTTTTACCGTTGCTTCAACATCATGTTTGTTTCTTTTGAAGTCGATAATTCTGTATTTCTTTTTGTGTCCACCGCCGGTGTAACGCATGGTCATTTTACCAGTTTGGTTACGTCCACCTGACTTACTAATACCAACGGTTAGAGATTTCTCTGGTTTGTTGGTAGTAATTTCCTCAAAGTTGTTTACAACTCTGAATCTCTGTCCCGGGGTGATAGGTTTTAATTTTCTAACAGACATTACTATTATTTATAATTAATTAATTAGTTGCGAAAATATCAATAACTTCTCCAGCTGCCAATGTTACAACAGCTTTCTTTAATTTATTGGTTTTCCCAATCTGAAGTCCTTTTTTAGTGTTTTTCGAAGAAACTTTAGGCGCATAAATCATCGTTCTAACGTCTGCTACTTTTACACCATAGTGTGCCTCTATTGCACCTTTGATCTGGATCTTGTTTGCTTTTGGAGCAACCAAGAAAGAATAAGCCCCTCTCAACTCTGTAAGATAGTTTGCTTTTTCTGAAATGATTGGTTTAATAATAAGTGACATGATTTATTTCTTTAAGTTTTCCTGAAATTTTTCTACTGCATCTTCTAAGAAAATGATCTCACCAGCGTTGATCAAATCATAAGAAGAAATCTCGTTATAATTTAATACTTTCGTTTTTGGTAAGTTTCTTGAAGATAAATATACATTCTTGTTAGCCTCAGGAAGTACGAATAATGATTTCTTACCTGTAAGAGTCAAAGCATCCAACAATGTGATGAATTCTTTGGTCTTAGGAGCATCAAAACTGAAATTCTCTAATATTCTAACGCTGTTATCTTTCAATTTTTGAGAAAGAACAGATTTCTTAGCTAATCTTTTCAAAGATTTGTTCAATTTGAAACGGTAATCTCTTGGTTTTGGACCAAAAACTCTACCTCCACCTTTGAAAGTTGGTGACTTGATATCACCATATCTAGCAGATCCGGAACCTTTTTGCTTTTTAAGCTTTCTGGTAGAACCTGTAATTTCGCTTCTTTCTTTTGATTTATGAGTACCTTGACGCTGAGCAGCAAGATATTGTTTAACCTCTAAGTAAACCGCGTGCTGGTTTGGCTCAATTCCGAAAACTGTTTCGTCAAGAGTTACTTTTCTTCCGGTTTCTTTTCCTGATGTATTTAATACTACTAGTTCCATTTTCTGATAATTACATAAGAATTTTTCGCTCCCGGAATAGCACCTTTTACTACTAAAAGATTTTGTTCCTCATCTACTTTTAACACCTGAAGGTTTTGTACAGTTACCTGCTTACCTCCCATTCTGCCTGCCATTCTCATCCCCTTGAATACTCTAGACGGATCCGAACCCGCACCGATAGAACCTGGAGCTCTAAGTCTGTTGTGCTGTCCGTGAGTTGCCTGCATTACACCTCCAAAGCCGTGTCTTTTAACAACACCCTGGAAACCTTTACCTTTTGAAGTACCTGTAATATCTACGAATTCTCCTTCGCCGAATAATTTTACAGTTACATCTTCTCCTACTGTTACCTGGTCTACGAATTCTCTGTAGAACTCTACCAATTTAGCTTTAGGAGTTGAACCAGCCTTTTTAAAGTGGCCGGCTAACGCTTTACCAACGTTCTTCTCACTCTTGTCATCGAAACCTAACTGAACAGCTTTATAGCCATCCTTTTCAACGGTTCTGACCTGTAAAACCGAGCATGGACCTGCTTGAATAACTGTACAAGGAATGTTTTTCCCGTCTTCGTTAAACAAAGATGTCATACCGATTTTTTTACCAATAATACCTGACATTATTTATATATATCTATTATATTAAAACTTAGCATTTTAGCGGTGTTCGTCATATTCTATGTCTGAAATAGGCATACTCCTTCCCTAAAATGAGTGTGCAAATGTAAGGATATTTTTTATATTGGCAAATAAATATCCGGAAATTATTTGATAATTTGTGAGTTACGGAATTTTGGCAAAAATTCCTTTTGAAATCAAGATTTAAATACCGGATTTATAATTCCGGATTTTTGTCCTGATATTTATTATGATGTTTTTTCACTGCAGCATCTATAGAATAGCACTTGTGTATGTCCTCGTCTTTCTTGGATAATTCAGCAATTTTTACAAAATAATGATGGAGCTGATCCAGTTCTTTTTCCGTAAGATCTTCCACATCGACCATTCTGTTGCTCGCCTGCCGGCTGGCCGCAATCAGTTCATTCAGTTTGAGTTGAATCGCTTTCCCGTCTTTGTTCTGGGCTTTTTGAATCAGGAAAACCATCAGGAAAGTAATAATGGTGGTCCCCGTATTAATGACCAGCTGCCACGTTTCTGAATAATCGAAAACCGGACCGGTAACAGCCCAAATCACGACGATAAGCAATGCGCCTATAAATGCATAAGAACTGCCGGTAAAACTGGTTGCGGCATTCGCGAATCTTTCAAACAAATTTTTATTATTCATTTTTGTTTTCAAAGTTAAACATTCGGTGCAATGAAATATTGAATTTTATTTTCCGGGAATTCCTTTTACTTTGTCATTTTAATGATTAATATTAATGATCCTTAATAACAGATTGCTATGAAGAGAACTTTTCTGCTGCTCGTTTGTATTTTATTAATTAGCAGTTGTTCCAAAACTGAGATTAGTAATGACTGCGGTTTTTATTACTGGCGGTCAAAATTAAGTTTAACCAAAAACGAACAGCAGACACTCAATAAAAGCAAAGTCTCAAATCTTTATACCAGATTTTTCGATGTTGTAAAAGAGAATAATCAGTTTTTGGAAGTCGGAGTAATTTCTATTGACAAAGGTTTTTCCATTAATAAAAAGATCGTCCCTGTCATTTTTATAACTAACGAAACCTGGTTCAATATCAAACCAAATGAGATTGAATTTCTGGCTAATAAAATCAACAATCATATCAATAGGATCAAATCCAGAAATCATCTAAACCTAAAAAATGAAATCCAGATCGACAGCGACTGGACAACTTCTACAAAGGGTGATTATTTCAAATTTCTGCAAACTCTCAAAAAGATATCCAAGAAAAATGTGACCTGCACGTTAAGGCTTCACCAAGTCAAAGATAAATTACAAACAGGAATTCCGCCTGTTAATAAAATGTATCTGATGTGTTACGCCACTTCTTCCCCACTTGAAAATCAGGATCAAAATTCTATTCTGAATGTAAAGACCTTGAAATCTTATTTAAAAAATATCGATGATTATCCTGTAAAGTTAGACGTCGCTTTGCCAATCTATTCCTGGGGAATCGTGACCAATCATGTTGGGAAGAAAAAACTGATCAATGCCTTAACGGCAGAAGAATTGATGCAAAATAAAAACTTCAAAAAGATTAATGAAAATAACTTCGAAGTTCTGAAGGACGATTTCTACTTCGGAATGTATCTCAACAAAGGTTTCAAAATCAAGATCGAAGAAATTCCCGAGGAAGATATTATCGAAAGTATTACATTTATTAACAAAAAATTAGATTACAATCCACACCTTATATATTATCATCTCGACGATAGATTTACCAAAAACTACAAAACACTTTTCCAATGAAAAAACTAGTATTAACCGCAGCAATCTTTTTCGGTTTTCAGCAAAATACCAAAGCTTGTGCAGAATATAATCCCGATTACGACTACTTCAATCTGTTTGCCCAAGAAATCATTCACAACAAAACTTATGAGCCTTTCCTTCTTACCTATAGCAGTCATTTCTACGGTTACGATTATAATGGAAGACTCGATAAAGACATCCCAGACGAAAACATCGAATCGTGGGTCAAATATTTTGACAACAAGCTGACTTACGGTGAAGCTAACGCATTGGTCACGAAACTTGACATCAAACATCTCAACAATCTTAAGAAAGGACAACTCACCCATCCGCTGTTTCAAAAATTAGGAAAAGGTTTTTATACAAAATATCAGGAAGCGATGGATTATCTGATTGAGGCCAAATATCTGGAGCCTTATATGAGGATCAATTATGTTGAAAATCCGGATTCATATTCTTACCGGGAAAGTAGTCCGACTGACAAAAATGCGACACAGCTGAATTATGATAAAACCAATGCTGCATTGATCTCACTTTACAAAGCCGCAAGTAATTCAGAAATCAAATTGAGGTATGCTTACCAATTGGTACGTTTCAACCATTACTCCAGAAAATACCAGCAAGCGATTACTGCTTTTCAAACTTATGCGGAACCTTTGAAGCTTAAAAATCACATCTATTATTATGCTTTGGATCAAAAAGCCGGAGCAGAACGCGGACTGAAACAATTTGACAGAGCGAATTGGGACTTCTTCCAGGTTTTTAAGAACACCAACAATAAGAAAGAAAGTGCTTATAATTCTATGTTTCTGGCGACGGACAAAGACTTTAACAAAATCCTTGCCCAGACCAAAACACCGGAAGACAGAAATATGGCATATTTTCTTTTGGCCTACAACTCCTTCAACAATCCTGTTCCGATTATGAACAAGATGATCGAGAACAATACAGAGTCTGACATTTTGAAGGTTCTGACCGTTCGGGCAATTAATCAGCTGGAAAGAAATTATCTCGTCGTAAATCCTTATTGTAATGATGAAAAATGTGATCATTTTCGAAACAAAAGATTACCGTTTTATGCGCCGGATAATTATCAGGAACAGACCAAGGATTTCGCCAAAGATCTGGAAGCAACTATTGTCTTAGCGAAAAGCAAAAAAGGCGCAGATGAATTCTGGCAGCTTTGCGAAGCCTATATCAAATTCCTGAATACCGATTACAAAGGAAGTCAGAAAATATTATCTGAAATCAAAACCACTAACAAGGAATATCTGACTGAGATCGAGAAATTCAAAATGCTGAATGAGATTGTTTCCCAGCCAACCATTACGACGGAGTTTGAAAACTTGTTAATGAAAAAATATGCGCAGGTTTTTGAACAGAAAGGTGAATATAATAACTGGGCCTATCAGCCTTCTACCAAAGATTTTGTGATGGACATTCTGTCCAACAGATATTTTCTTCAGAAGGAAGACGCCAAATCTTTCCTGATGAACAATAGCTTGTCCGATCTGCAGTACAATCCAAACTCCGAACTCGTAAAAAAAGTGGAAGAATTCTACAAAAAGCCAAACAAGACAGCTTTTGAAAATTATCTCGTTAAGAAAATGGAAGACATCGCCGATCCGGAATCTTTCTTCAATGTGATCTATGGCGACCGTGCGATGCGGATGGCAGATTTCAAAAAAGCAAAAGAATATTACCTGAAAGCTAAAAACTATAAAGGCATCCCGAGAATGGTCAGCGAGTGGAAAGAAGACGGCAATTCCTATTCTCAAAAACCATTGACTTTTGAAAACGGTGTTTATAATGGTTTTAATAATATTTCATCTTTGGTTTTCGGGTATAATGTCTGGGAAAGTTTCCAGAGCAAGCCGGAAGAATCTATGAAGGCGGAAGGTTTTTCCAATTTCCCATTCATCAATAACAAAATGAATAAGATTGAGCTGGCAGAAGCGATGATTCAGCTGGAAAATATTGGAAAGGGAAATGATGACAAAGCACGATTGGCCAATCAGCTTCTTGGGAATCTGCTTTACAACACTTCGGTTTTGGGTTATTTCCGGGAAATATTTGTGATGGATGTCGATAACACAAACGGTCCGAAGTTCCAGTTTGGGAACGAACTGCAGTCGCCTTTTTATCTTTATTACAAAAATTTCTCCACGAGAAGTTATGTAGAGCCGGATAATTTTGATCTCGCTATCAACTATTACAAGAAAGCTTTGACCTTATCAAAAGACAAAGAAAACCAAGCCAGAATCCTCTTTCAGATGGCAAGTGCCGAACAAGGGAAATATTACCAGTGGGAAGCCAACAATCCGTTGAAAGTCAATTATGATGATCCGAAATATGAAGAAAAGTCTAAGCAAAATGAGAATTTTTTCAGTAAAACCAAGAACGAAAAATTCCGGACATCATTTGCTCAACTGAAGGCTAATTATAGTCAGACATCAACTTATAAAAATCTCCAGAGCAGCTGTCTGTATTTTGGATATTACACGCATAAGTAAGTGTAATTTTATATTAATATAAAAGCCGCTTCAGAAATTCTGAGGCGGCTTTGGTTTTATAGAAAGTTAGAAGTATTATTCTTTTACGAATTTGGTTTTCACAACCGTTCCTTTATCATCAACATTTAGGAAATAAACACCTTTGGTTAATTTGTTAACTGCTACTTTTCCTGTTCCAAGATTACCTTTGGAAACAAGTTGCCCGGCTGCACTGAAAATCTCATAATTTGAGTTCAGGGAAACATTGGAAACATTCAAAACATCTTTTACCGGATTAGGGAAAATCTGAATTGATTTGGTATTGTTAACGTCAGATACTGCCAACGTTGTACTTACTGTTGCAGGCTTCACAGCATAGAACACATTTCCGATTGCAGAAACTCTGATGTGGCCGGTTTTCCCAACCAATGCAGCAGGAATCGCGACGCTTGCAGTCCCACTATTAGGAACAGAAGCCGCTAAAGTTGTCCACGTTGCTCCACTGTCAGAAGTGAAATCTACTTTTACATTAGCCACGTTATAAGGAGAAGCTGTAGTTCCGGATACTACCCAAGTAATTGTAGAATTACCGCCAGCCATCAAAGTAGGAGGTGTATTTACGGTGAAGGCCGCTGCTGATCCTACAACAATAGTTTGTGTAGTATAAGCAGTTTGCGCTTGTCCGGCAGCTTTGTTATCTCTGGCTGTTACACGGAACTTTGTTGTTCTTGCAACTGTAGAAGCTGCTTCAAAATCTGCAGTGTTTTTTACCGTACCAGCTAAAACTGTTGATAATTTAGGGAAGTATCTCGTTGGTGAACTAGTTGGAAGCCAAGATCTGAAAGTAGCACCGGAAGTAGTATTTCCAAGAGCAGAAGCGCCGTCACCTGTTCCTGAAGCCATCCCAATTCCGTTTGCTATTGTACTGGAATCCATTTCTTCCCAACAGTAAGTCAATGCATCTCCATCAGGATCTGTAGCTGCTGCTGTCAAAACAAAGGCTGTACTTTTAGGAATTGTATAGCTGGTTGCAGTCATCGCTGTTACAACCGGTGGATTATTGGTAATATTTGTCTCAACATCTACAGTTACTGACGCAAGATTGGTCTGAACCTGATCGATACTAACACTGTGGAAATAAGCATCTGAATGCGCCTGAACATCTGTATTAGTACCTGTAATACCTGCATAACCCATAATTGTAGATCCTGAACCTGGCTCTACTGTAACACCCGTTCCTTCATTATAACTATAAGTGTGATTGTCTCCCAACTGATGTCCCATTTCATGAGCTACGTAATCGATATCAAAATTATCGCCGCTTGGTGCTCCGGATCCTGGAGAAGTAATCCCACTTCCCTTATAATTGTCCGGAGAGTTGTAAGAATATCCACAATCTGAATATGTTGAATACGATACATCATTGCTTCCAATACAGCCGATACATCCGGCATTACCGCCGCCTCCGCTTCTTCCGAATAAGTGTCCGATGTCGTAATCTGCATCGGTTACACCATAAGTTCCGCCGTGTAGAACATTCATCAGTTCATAGTTCCATTTACACATTTGGCTTGCTGCACTGTAAGGATCTGTAGAAGCAGTGGTGAAAATAAGATTTGGTGCATTCACCATATTAAGGTGTAAATTGAACTCCTGCTCAAAAACGCCATTCACTCTCGTCATTGTAGCATTCATTTGAGTAAGCGCTCCTGCCACACTTCCAAAATAAGCACCATATTCTCCTGTAACAGAAAGTGCTAATCTAAGTGTGTGGAATTTTTTATTTCCGGATTTTTCAGCGGATCCGTTTTTATACATTTCTTTCAATCGTTCTACGGATGCCTGATCTTCTTTTGTATTACAGTTAAAAGCTCCATCTTTATTGGTTTTACCGTGTACAGAATAATATGCCTTGTTGTCCGTAGCAGGTTCAATGAATTCATATTTACCATTGCTGATGACCATAGACTGGAAATCATTTGGCGCCACACTGAATCTCACATATTTAGTTGGGTCATCTATCCCAACACCAACATAAGAACCTAATTGGTATTGATTTGCCAAAGCCTCATCCATAACAGGAAAGCTATTAACAGCAAATCTTTCAATTTTTCCATCTACTGTCGGCATACTAACCGTAACAGTTCCTGCTGCATTTCCAACTTTATCAGCAGCCATTAATTGACCTCTGATAGCATTGATGTCTAATTTGTAATAAACTGAGTTATCACTTTTTCTTGTTACATCTACATTTGGTGTTGCCTTGCTCCATTGTGCATTCATCAACGTCAGCCCGCCAAAGAAAAGTAAAGTAGTTAATCTTTTATTCATATTTTTAAATTAAGGCGACAAATGTAGCATTTTATTGCAAATAATATATTGTTTTATAAAAATTATTGAAAATTTAACAATTGAATATAATTTATCTATCTAAAAGCCTATATCTGATAAATTTCTTAAATTCGATTTTAAGTTTTTTTTAAGGTGTCTTAAGATTTTTATGATAAATACGTAAAAAAATCCCCAATCTTTCGAAAGGGGATTCTATAATGATGATAATTAAATTATCACACTTTAATTTCTACATCTACACCACTTGGTAATTCAAGTTTCATCAATGCATCCACAGTTTTAGAAGAAGAAGAATAGATATCCATCAATCTCTTGTGAGCTGATAATTGGAACTGCTCTCTAGCTTTTTTGTTTACGTGCGGAGATCTCAATACGGTGAAGATTCTCTTATTTGTAGGCAATGGAATTGGTCCGTTTACAACAGCACCAGTAGCCTTTACCGTTTTTACGATTTTCTCAGCAGACTTGTCCACCAAGTTGTAATCGTAAGATTTTAATTTTATTCTGATTCTTTGTGACATTTCTTTAATTTAAAAAATTAACCTTTTGCTTTAGCGATAATATCTTCAGCAACGTTTTGCGGAGTTGCCTGGTATTTCTCTAATTCCATAGAAGAAGTAGCTCTTCCTGATGAAAGTGTTCTTAGAGTTGTTACATATCCAAACATTTCAGAAAGTGGAACTGAACCTTTGATTACAACGGCACCGTTCTTTTCTTCCTGACCACTGATCGTACCTCTTCTTTTGTTAAGGTCACCAATGATGTTACCCATATATTCTTCCGGAGTTACAACCTCCAATTTCATAATAGGCTCCATAATTACCGGCTTAGCAGCACGTCCCGCTTCTTTAAATCCTAATTTTGCAGCTAATTCAAAAGAAAGTGCATCAGAATCCACCGCGTGGAAAGATCCGTCTTTAAGAGTAACTTTGATACCTTCAACTTCGAAACCAGCCAAAGGACCGTTTTTCATTGCAGCTTTAAAGCCTTTTTCAATGGCAGGAACAAATTCTCTAGGAACGTTACCACCTTTGATCTCATTAACGAATTCTAAACCAATTTTACCTTCTTCAGCTGGTCCTAGTTCGAATACGATATCAGCAAATTTACCTTTACCACCAGATTGTTTTTTGTAAACTTCTCTGTGCTGAGCAACTTTTGTAAGATTTTCTTTGTATTCTACTTGAGGCTGTCCTTGGTTAACTTCAACTTTGAATTCTCTTCTCATACGATCTACAATGATATCAAGGTGAAGTTCACCCATACCAGAGATAATCGTTTGTCCAGAAGCCTCATCAGTTCTTACAGTGAAAGTAGGATCTTCTTCAGCCAATTTAGCCAGAGCGTTACCCATTTTATCCTGATCAGCTTTAGTTTTAGGCTCAACAGCGATACCAATTACCGGATCAGGGAAAACCATCGATTCTAGAACGATTGGGTTTTTCTCGTCACACATTGTATCACCAGTTTTGATAGATTTGAAACCTACCGCTGCACCAATATCTCCTGCTTCAATATATTCTACAGGATTTTGCTTGTTAGCGTGCATCTGATAGATTCTTGAGATTCTCTCTTTATCTCCAGAACGAGTGTTCAAGATATAAGAACCTGCATCTAATCTTCCAGAGTATGCTCTGAAGAATGCTAATCTTCCTACGAACGGGTCAGTAGCAATCTTAAATGCTAATGCTGCGAAAGGCTCATCTACAGATGGCTTTCTTGTGATTTCAGCGTCAGTTCTTGGGTCAGTACCTTTGATATCATCTTTATCCAATGGAGAAGGCAAGTATTTACATACTGCATCCAACATAAACTGTACTCCTTTATTTTTGAATGAAGAACCACAAGTCATTGGGATAATAGATAAATCGATAGTAGCTTTTCTAAGCGCTTCGTTGATTTCGTCTTCAGAGATAGAATCCGGATCTTCGAAGAATTTCTCCATCAAAGTATCATCGTAGTCAGCAACAGCTTCTACTAATTTCTCTCTGTATTCCAGAACTTCCGCCTTCATATCTTCAGGAATTGGCACTACTTCGAAAGTAGCTCCTTGTCCTGCTTCGTCCCAAACGATAGCTCTGTTTTTGATTAAGTCAACAACACCTTTGAAATCTTCTTCAGCACCGATTGGTAAAACGATTGGAACTGCATTGGATCCTAACATTGTCTTAACCTGGTTTACCACGTTAAGGAAGTCAGCACCTTGACGGTCCATTTTGTTTACGAATCCCATTCTCGCTACTTTGTAGTTGTCGGCAAGTCTCCAGTTTGTTTCAGACTGAGGCTCTACGCCATCTACTGCAGAGAATAAGAATACCAAACCATCTAATACTCTCAAAGATCTGTTAACTTCTACTGTGAAGTCAACGTGTCCCGGTGTATCGATGATGTTGAAGTGGTAAGGTTTAGTTTCTGGCAAAGCTTTACCCTGGTCTGTTGGGAAATTCCAAGAACAAGTAGTTGCAGCAGAAGTAATAGTAATACCTCTTTCAGCTTCCTGCTCCATCCAGTCCATTGTAGAAGCACCATCGTGAACCTCACCAATTTTGTGATTTACTCCTGTATAGAATAAAATCCTTTCTGTAGTGGTAGTTTTTCCCGCATCAATGTGGGCAGCGATACCAATATTTCTTGTAAATTTAAGATCTCTACTCATTTCTAATTAGAATTTGAAGTGTGAGAAAGCTTTGTTAGCTTCCGCCATTTTGTGAGTATCAGATTTTTTCTTGTAAGCAGCACCTTCTTCTCTTGAAGCCGCTACCACTTCGTTAGCTAATTTCAAAGCCATAGACTTATCATTTCTTGCTTTAGAATATTTGATTAACCATTTCATTGCCATAGAAATTTTTCTATCCGCTCTGATTGGCATTGGAATCTGGAAGTTAGCTCCACCTACTCTTCTGGAACGTACTTCTACGTGAGGCATAACGTTTGTCAATGCATCTTTCCAGATTTCAAGGGCAGTTTTCTCAGTTTCTCCTTTTTTAGTTTCTACAAGGTCTAATGCGTCATAGAATATTTTGAATGCGATAGATTTTTTACCATCCAGCATCAAGTTGTTTACGAATCTAGTTACCAATTGATCATTAAATTTTGGATCTGGTAACAACGGTCTTTTTTTCGCTTTTGTCTTTCTCATTGTTTCTGTACCTTATTTAATGATTACTTTTTCTTTCCTTTTGCTGGTGCTGCAGCTGCCTGACCTGGTTTTGGTCTCTTAGCTCCATACTTAGATCTTCTCTGAGTTCTTCCACTAACACCCGCAGTGTCCAGTGCTCCTCTTACGATATGATAACGTACTCCCGGTAGGTCTTTCACCCTTCCGCCGCGTACCAATACTATCGAGTGCTCTTGAAGATTATGTCCTTCGCCCGGGATATAAGCGTTGACTTCTTTACCGTTTGAAAGTCTTACCCTTGCAACTTTTCTAAGTGCAGAGTTAGGTTTCTTAGGAGTGGTAGTATATACTCTCGTACATACACCTCGTCTTTGTGGACAAGAATCAAGGGCAGCCGATTTACTCTTCTTGGTGAGTGCGACTCTTCCTTTTCTAACTAATTGTTGAATAGTAGGCATTTAATTGCTTTTTATTTTAGGGTGCAAAAATATGAATAATTTTTTAATGCACAAGTAGTTAGAACAAAAATAATTAGCGATTGAAATTTTCAATAAGCCAGTTATTCAATTTTGATAAGGATTGGGCAAGCAAATGATTAATTTTGGAAAGATTATTGATGATTGAAACACGATTTTCAATCAATCAAATTAAAATTAAAATCAATTAAACTTTACATAATGAAAAATGCAACATTGATCGGACTAAAAGAATCCGACTGCAAAAACATCTCAGACAAATTAAATGTACTTTTAGCAAATTACTCTGTCTTTTATCAAAACACGAGAGGTTCTCACTGGAATATCAAAGGTGATCAATTCTTCACGCTTCATCCGAAATTCGAAGAGTTATATAACAGTCTGGTTCTTAAAATTGATGAAATTGCCGAAAGAATATTAACGCTTGGTGCAACACCGGCTCATAATTATTCTGACTACCTCCAGGTTTCAACAATTAAAGAAAGTAAAGAAGTTTCTGACGGAAATAAAAGCGTCGAAAACATTCTGGAATCTTTCAAAGTGGTGATTGATCTTCAAAGAGAACTTCTTGACATTACAGACCAAGCCGGCGATGAAGGAACCAACTCCCAAATGAGCGATTATATTACGGAGCAGGAAAAAGAAGTCTGGATGTATAATTCTTACCTCGGGAAATAATTCAATCTTAAAAATTAAAATCCAGTCTTTAATGCTGGATTTTTTTATTTATATATATAATAATATTGTGTCACATTTTTGTTAAGATCGAATTTCTCCAAATTTCTTTTCAAAACTTCCGCATCTTTTTTATTAAAAGAGTACCAGACTACTCTGTTCTGAGCCGTCCCCAGATTATTCTCAATCTTCCAGGATGCAACCGGAATCCAATTATGCGGCACTTTATCCGGAAACCATTTTGGATAAATTACGGCAACTTTATATTGGTTTGATGAAATATAATCTGCCAGAAATTTGTGGTATTTTTTATTAAAATCGATTTCATTAAGTCCTTTGTTTTCAATATAAAATTTTGCAACGTCAGTCGATCCTAAGCCAACAATATCCAGCAATTGTGTTTCTCCAAAATAGGCAATAGCTCCGATATCATTCGCAACCGTTTTCTTTCCTTTATAAAACTGATGAAGAAATCTCCCCATTTCTACCTGCTGTTCTTCGATATTTTTAGATGACACTTTCAAAACAGGATGAGAATATACAAAACGATAAAATCCAACGAAGCAAAATCCGATAAAAAAAACAGAAAACAGATAGTAAATGATGTTCTTTTGATTAAATTTAAAATAATCAACAGCTATTGGAATCAGAACCAATAACAACATTATCATCAGATAATTTTCATACCGGTATTTGATCACCGCAAAAAGACTTTGCAAAATAACCGTTCCAAGAATCAGGAAAAGAAGACTTTCTTCCCGAATCAGATCTTTTAACTTTCGGTTTCGATATTGACTGCACAAATAAATAATCACACAGAAAAAAGGAAACAGAAACAATTTGTAAAATGAAACATTCAGTAAAATTCCTTTTTCGAAGATTCTCCAAATGCTCATTAGCAGATTACCTTCCGGATAACTTCCTTTGATGATGACAGAGTTCGGGAAGAAAAAACCGCCTTTTTCAACAGACATCAATCCGAAAATGATGATCGGCAAAAATCCAGCTAAAAGAATAAGTATCATTTCTTTGAATCTCTTTTCTATCAACAATAATAATCCCAGACAAAAAACGAAAAACATACTTTCGAAACGAACCATTCCTAAAAACAGAATCGCAATCAATAACCTAATAAAATCCGATCTTTTGAAATTGGTGACAAAATTCTTTTTGATAAAATAAACTGCCATCACAGACAACATCATATGAAGTGTCTGCTCCATCCCAAGAATTACCATCATATATAATAAGGACACCGGCAGAAAAAGAATCAATCCCAGCTTCAACTCTCTTTCCGAATAAAAATCACTGAAAAATCTATAAATCCAATAGACCGTAAAATATCCGGCTGCAATATTGATAATCATCGGATAATAGATATTATCGCCGAAAATTTTAATAAATGAACTTAATAATAAGGTGTAGAGGATAGACGAAGAAGCACTGTCAAAACTGTTAAGATTTATCGACCAAAAACCGTGTTCGCCAAAGTTTCTCGCAATCGCCAGATGGATATAAGCATCATCAATAGGATAAACAAATTGACTACCAGCCAACTGCAGATAAGAATATATAAAATAAAATCCTGTTACAATAGTAAATAACAAACTGTAATAAAGCAGATATTTTCGCATAAAAAACACATTCGAAAGCGAAAATAATCATTAATTTTTTAAAAAACAGATCAACTAATTCTATTATCCATTATATTTGTCGTTTAATTTTGAACACAGTTGAAAAAAATTATATTCTTTTTACTAATTTCCAATTTCCTTTTCTCTCAGTGGAGTATTTCCAATGCAGAAAGAGGCGCGCTTATTAATATCTACAATTCTACAGACGGAACCAACTGGAACAGAACCTGGGATCTGGAAAAAGACCCACGCAACTGGTTTGGCGTTGTGGTAAAAAATGGGGTGGTTACAGAACTTAATCTCAACGGAAATGCACTGAGCGGTGTCTTCCCGACTTACGTCTCATCGCTTACCAAACTTACAAAGCTAGACCTTAGTAATAATGTATTGTCCGGTGATGTTCCGATGGGCATTTCTTCTTTAAGCTCACTTGTAAAGCTGGATATCAGCAACAACAGACTTACTGGCGATCCTACAAATTCCTTAACCGGACTTTTCAATGTGCAAGATCTTGGCCTGGGAGGCAATACTTTTGCTATTTCTGATGTCAATGCAATGCTCCAGAATTTCAACAACATCAAGGTTCTGAATATTACAGATCTTGGCTTAGTTAATATTCCTGCAAAAATCACAGCATTTACAAATCTGGAAACTTTGATTCTGGACAACAATCCGATTGCGGCGAACGGATATGGAAATATTGCCGGACTTTCTAATCTGAAAACACTGTCACTTGCCGGAACGCAAATGGCTCAGATCCCAACTCAGGTCTCACAGCGCACACAGCTTACGAGTCTCAATCTTAGCAATAATAATCTCACAGAGCAGAACACATCCGGACTTTCTACATTGACAAATCTGGAATGGTTATCTCTGGAAAGCAATCAGCTGGCTCAGATTCCGGCTCAAATCTCTCAGCTTAAAAAATTAAAGACCCTTAATTTAGGAAGAAATAAAATCAGCGGCAGTGTTGCCGTTCTTACGGTGTTGACAGATCTTCAGCAGTTGTTTCTAAACAACAATGAGATCTCGGGAAACTTTCCTTCTGCCCTTTTAGGAATGTCAAAACTGATGATGCTGAATCTGAATAGCAACCAATTGACAGGCGAACTTCCGGATCAGTTGCCTCCGATCACTCATATCAGCAACAATCGATTTTCTAAAACCGATCTTGCAAATTACATCACAGATTTTGCAGAGCAGACGGATCTCAACTATTCACCTCAGCGGTATGACGAAGCAAAACTGGTGCTTGCTGTGGTTGGTCAGCCGGCAAAACTGGAGCAGTCTCTTTCAGTGAATTACACTTTTACCTGGTTCAAAAATCTAGATCAGAAACTAAATACGACAACAGAAAACCTAAATTTCAGCAGTGTAGAAAACACAGATTTTGCGGTTTACACAGCAGAAGCTTACACTTATAGTATTTTGAATAATAATGTTCTGTTTGATCTTTCTCTTTTCCGCGAACCTGTTACTTTGGCAGACGCACTTGGAACTTTAGGGGCTTCGGAGCTTAAAGATTTGAGTATTTATCCAAATCCTGCGACAGATTTCATCAATATTTATAATGTCAAACACCAGATCGAGAAAGTTGCTGTTTTCGACTTGAGTGGTAAACTAATGCTTTCGGATAACAAACAGAAGATCAATGTTTCCAGGCTTCCTTCAGGCGTTTATCTGTTATCTGTAAAAACAGAAGTTGGTTTCAAAAACTTCAAGTTTATTAAGCAGTAATATTTTCAGGAGCTTAATCCCGCTTTCCACTATATCTTTTTTGTCATTGCGAACCACGGTAATACATTGCTCGATGCTTTTTAGCGCAATAACAAAAAAGGATGCCGTTGCAATCGGGGCTATTTAGAACTTGTCCCCGAAATTCAACATTTTCAAAACCACACCATATTTAGTATAACATCTAAATTCCAATATCTAACCTCTTCTTATTCCCATTTCACAAAAAATATTATCTTTGGAAACAATCGATAATAAGAAATGGAAACCCAAAAATATACGCCAGTAAACAAAGTAAGAATCGTCACCGCAGCTTCTTTATTCGACGGTCACGATGCTGCAATTAATATTATGAGACGTGTGATTCAGGGAACGGGATGCGAAGTTATCCACCTTGGTCACGACAAATCGGCTGAAGAGGTGGTGAACACGGCCATTCAGGAAGACGCAAACGCGATTGCATTAACTTCATATCAAGGTGGTCACAATGAATATTTTAAATATATCTACGACCTTTTAAGAGAAAAAAATTCCCCACAGATCAAAATTTTCGGCGGCGGCGGCGGTGTAATCCTACCCGAAGAAATCGAAGATATTATGTCTTATGGTATTGACAGAATTTATTCTCCGGATGACGGCCGTGAACTTGGTCTTCAGGGGATGATCGACGATTTGGTGAAAAGATCGGACTTCGCAACAGGAAAAGATGTAGAGGCAAGTGATTTAGATTCAATCAGTTTTGAAAATTCTACAAGCATTGCAAAAATTATTTCTGCCGTTGAAAACTTTTCAGAAGAAAAACCGGAATTGGTAAAAGCGATTGACGAAAAATCAAAAGATTTAAATATTCCAATCATCGGTATCACTGGTACTGGCGGAGCCGGGAAATCTTCTTTGACAGACGAATTGGTAAGACGTTTTCTACGTTCCAATACAGATAAAAAAATTGCGATCATCTCGATTGATCCTTCGAAAAAGAAAACTGGAGGTGCATTATTAGGGGATAGAATTCGTATGAATGCGATCAATGATCCTAGAGTGTATATGCGTTCGATGGCGACGAGAGAAAACAATGTTTCTGTTTCGCCATTCATTCATTCAGCATTAAATGTGTTGAAATTAGCTCACCCGGATGTAATTATTTTGGAAACTTCAGGTATCGGACAATCTGGTTCGGAAGTTTCAGATTTTGCTGATGTTTCTATGTACGTAATGACGCCTGAATACGGAGCTTCAACACAGTTAGAAAAAATCGATATGTTGGATTATGCTGACTTGGTTGCATTAAATAAATCCGACAAACGTGGTGCTTTGGATGCACTTCAAGCCGTGAGAAAACAATTCCAAAGAAACCATTTGTTGTGGGAAAGTCCGTTGGATGATATGCCGGTTTATGCAACAAAAGCGTCTCAGTTTAATGACCACGGAACGACCGATTTATATAATCGATTAGTTGATAAATTGAATGAGAAATATTCTGACTTAAATCTGAAAGGTTTTGTTGAACAGGAAGTTTCTGAAGACATCACGATAATTCCTCCAAAAAGAGTTCGTTACTTATCAGAAATTGTTGAAAATAATAGAATCTACGACGCTAATGTAGAAAAACAGGCAGAATTAGCCAGAAAAATGTATCACATTGAAGGTGTGAAAAAATTTCTATCTAATGAAACTTTGGATGCTGAATATCAAAAAGCCGAAAAAGATCTTCAACAGGAAAATATCGATTTCCTAAAAAATTGGGATGATACGAAACAGGCTTTCAAGGCTGAGTTTTATTCATATTTCGTTCGTGGAAAAGAAATTAAAGTTGAAACCTCAACAGAATCTTTATCACATTTAAGAATTCCAAAAATTTCTTTACCAAAATATAATGATTGGGGCGACTTGATCCAATGGAAAGGTCAGGAAAATCTTCCGGGAGCATTTCCTTACACAGCGGGAATTTATCCTTTTAAAAGAACTGGAGAAGACCCAACAAGAATGTTTGCAGGAGAAGGCGGTCCGGAAAGAACCAACAGAAGATTCCACTATGTTTCTGCGGAAATGGATGCAAAGCGTTTGTCAACAGCGTTTGACTCAGTTACACTTTATGGACAAGATCCAGCTTTACCACCAGATATTTATGGTAAAATCGGAAATGCGGGAGTTTCTATCGCAACTTTGGATGATGCGAAAAAATTGTATTCCGGATTTGATTTGGTGAATGCGATGACTTCCGTTTCAATGACGATTAACGGACCTGCTCCGATGTTATTGGCTTTCTTTATGAATGCTGCAATCGACCAGAATGTTGAAAAATATATTGCTGAAAATAATCTTGAGGCTAAGGTTGAGGCTAAGCTTAAGGAAAAGTTTGATGATAAAGGTTTAGAAAGACCAAAATATAATGGAGAATTGCCTCCTTCCAATAATGGTTTAGGATTAAAATTATTAGGCTTAACGGGAGACGAAGTGATTCCTGCTGAAGCATATGCAGAAATTAAGGCTAAAACAATTGCAACCGTTCGTGGAACTGTTCAGGCTGACATTCTAAAAGAAGACCAAGCTCAAAATACTTGTATTTTCTCTACTGAATTTGCCTTGAGATTGATGGGTGATGTTCAGGAATATTTTATCACAGAAAAAGTAAGAAATTTCTATTCGGTTTCTATTTCTGGTTATCACATTGCAGAAGCGGGTGCGAATCCTGTTTCTCAGTTGGCATTTACATTGGCAAACGGTTTCACGTATGTTGAATATTATTTGTCAAGAGGAATGGACATTAATGATTTTGCACCAAACTTATCATTCTTCTTCTCCAACGGTATCGACCCTGAATATTCAGTAATCGGTCGCGTGGCAAGAAGAATCTGGGCAAAAGCGATGAAACTGAAATACGGAGCCGACGAAAGAAGCCAGATGTTAAAATATCACATCCAAACTTCGGGACGTTCGCTTCACGCTCAGGAAATTGATTTTAATGATATCAGAACTACTTTACAGGCGCTTTACGCAATCTATGACAACTGTAATTCACTGCACACGAATGCTTATGACGAGGCTATTACAACGCCTACTGAGCAATCGGTAAGAAGAGCGATGGCGATTCAGTTGATTATTAATAAAGAATTAGGATTGGCGAAAAATGAAAATCCGCTTCAAGGTTCATTTATTATTGAGGAATTAACGGATCTTGTTGAAGAAGCTGTTTATGCAGAATTCGACAGAATTACAGAAAGAGGTGGTGTTCTTGGTGCAATGGAAACGATGTATCAGCGTTCGAAAATTCAGGAAGAATCTATGCATTACGAATGGTTGAAGCACACCGGAGAATATCCGATTATCGGAGTCAATACTTTCCTTGGAAAAGATGGTTCGCCAACGGTTCGTCCGGGAGAAGTGATCCGTTCGACTGAAGAGGAAAAGCAAGTTCAGATTGAAACGCTTCATAATTTCCAACAGGCTAATGAAGACAAGTCTGAAGCCACTCTGAAAACTTTACAACACGCTGCCATCAACCAACAGAATTTATTTAATGTCATAATGGATGCCGTGAAATACTGTTCACTTGGGCAGATTACCAACGCTTTGTTTGAAGTGGGTGGTAAGTATAGAAGAAATATGTAGTCCGGCCCGTGTCGGGCAGACAATTCTTGATTACTAAACATATCAATAATTTATAAATCAAACCTCAAGGAATTTCTTTGAGGTTTTTTTGTTACTTGGTGCCAATATGTGGTCTTGTAGCTATAATTATGATTAGTCTTTACTTAAAAACCATCTATAATACCACTCGACTACTCTGTAATACTACTGGAGTAATCTGTAACATCATTCGGGTAGTATGTAACACTACTGCGCTACTCTGTAACACTACTCCACTACGCTGTAATACTAGTCGGGTAGTCTGTAATACTGCTCCAATACTCTATAATGTTACAATTTTGTAGTAAGACTAGATTACCTTTATTATAACACACGAAAGGATGCTCGTTAAGAAAAAGGGAAATCTAAAAATTATCAATGGGGCAACTAATTGTGCTAATGGTATTGCATAAAACAATTATTGCTGCGGAAAGATTACTCATTCTTTGTATGAAGCTAGTAACAAGTATAGAAATAAGTCATTCTCAGAATAATATTCATTTTTTTATAAAATCAAACCCTGCACAGATTTATTTAAGTTTTTTTGTACTTTTATAAAAACAAAAACACAAATGAACATTAGTATTTCTACTTATGAAATTAAGTATGGAGACACTCTTGACTCCGTTGCTGAACAATTTGGAATTTCCGCAGAAGAATTAAAGCGCTATCATAATACGTATTCTGATTTAAAAAATCTTATAGAATATAACCTGAATGGACTCTCTGAAATTTTTATTCCTCCACGTGAAAGAATTATAGAAATCCAGAAAAATCAAAAAGAATTATCTTTAGCCAGTGGTCTTCCCTCACTCTATTTAACGGCTGGATTTTACGCTTCGAATTATAAAGTTACAGAACGAATTGAGCAGATTGATAAAGAAGATATAGAAATTAATTATTCAACATCTGTTTCGCTTCAGGAAACAAAAGATAAAGGATTTGTAGCGGAGATACAAACTTCCGGTTTCAAAAAGCACGGACAGACTCCTGATGATAAAATCAGCATGCTCTCTCTTGCCTGTACGGAAAGCATTTCGCCAATTAAATTTTCTGTTCCGGCACAAGGGAAAATAAATGGTTTTGATGACCATAAAGAACTGATTAAAAAATTCGAGAACAAACGGCCTGACTTGGAGTCGTTTTTCACCGGCGAAATTTCTACAGTCCATTTTAATCAATTTTATGAGAATCTCATTGATGAGAATTATCTATTGAAACAATTCAGCTCTGCTCTATTGTATCAGGTTTTATTTCCGAAAATGGACTGGTTTCATAGAAAAACTGAATGGAAAGAAAATTTTTATGTGATCCCCAACTCGTTTCCCGTAAAATGCCTATTCCATTGCGAATATAACTTTGAAAATCCCGAGACTGTAGAAACTATTATTAAAGGAAAAATTGCAGAAGAATGCAGTTTACAGGAATTATTGAAGGGAGTAAAATTTGATGAATCACCGGAAGACAAATTAAAGGGTGATTTAGAATTACATTATACAACTAATAAAGAAACTAAACAATTAAAAAATGTGGAAGCCAGCATTATGCTTTTTCATAATGAAGAATTTTACAGGAAATATAATCTGAAACTGATAGCAAAAGAAAACATAAAGCAAAAGTTTAACACTTTGATCGATTAATAAAACACACAATCTGATGAAAAAATATACCGTGCAAAAAGGAGATTCTTTAAGCTCCATTGCTGAGCAATTCTGCGTGAAAGATGCTCAGACACTCCGTTCATATCACAATATCTATTGTCCATTAGAAGATTTGCTGGGACACGATGCGATTCCCGGAAAAGAAATCCTGATTCCCGAAGATCAAAAATATCTGAAAGAAGAAGTGATTGATCCCATGAACGGTTATGATGAGGGCGAAGCAGAAGGAACTTCCAAAGAAAAGCAGGAAGAATCTAAAGAGCAGAAAAAAGAACAGCAAACTGAAAGCAGTCCTAGTGAACATGATGGAAAATATTTTGTCATCCAAAAAGGGATGTGCCAGTGCAGCCAGGGTTTCAAGTTTCCCAAACTAAAAGTGACCAGCCACCAAAAACATTATTGGAATGATGCAGACGGACAAGCCGATTATCTTGCCGTGACCGAAGATGATTTGACGTTTGACCCTCCTGCGATGCCATTTGGTAACTGTAAACTGAAGCCTTCGTCCGGTGGTTATCTTCCTTGTGCATTTGCGCCAGCGGGAAAATGGCAGAAACCTTATGAAAAAGTAAAGGTAATGGGCAAAAGCTGCCTCACAGAAATGTCTGAGCTGATGTGCACCACAGGCGGTAAAATTACCATTTTGAAACACGGACAACAAAGCGAAGCCGGGAAAAGTCAGGTGAAAAAAGCTGACGCACGGGAACAGCACATTTACAATCCGGTGATGAATTTTGAGGAGTTTCAGGAAGAAGTAAATGAAACCGAAAACGAACCTGGTAATATTAAATAGAAAAAGTATGTCAAAAACAGGAGTTTCAGCGGTGTCAGGAAATATATCTCCCATAGTCGGAGAAAAACATATCTATCATGTCGCAGATTGGTATCCCTCGACCCCACAATCTGAGCGCAATCTATCTCAGGTAACATGGGAATTATTCAGAAAAAGAAGAAATGGAACTTTTACCACAACCAATATCCGGAAAAAAGGTGACAGCAGTTTTACATTTGGAGAAGCGTCTTTAGGGAATACTTACCGCCTGGAAGCTTATCTTCATAAGCCGGAAGGAGGCGGGCTGATAATTACGCCTAAACAAAATAAAATCCCACAAATAAGCAAAGTAGAACTTTTTTATGTAGATGATAAAAGAGGCAGCACGTTCAGCTTTATGGAAAAACTGAGAGCAAGAGCCTATTGCGTCAATATGTTTTATAAAGAAGTGACATTTACCCTTTGGGAAGACGATGCCAAAGGAAGTGGACATAATCCCAACAATAAACCTATCGAAACTCTGCCTCCTAAAAGAGTAAATGAAAATGGCGTTGCTGTGGGAGAATTTGTACTTACCAAAGCCTTGATGCAAAAGGCAATGCAGGGAGAATTTGATCCTAAGCAATTGGAGTTTTATGTAACGGTAGAATATTATAAAAACAAAAAGCACGATTCCGAAAATGTGAACGTGAAAAATCCTTTGTACTGGACACCGGGCGTTGTACCGCCGCCAATAGTCACGAAACTACCCGAGCCAAGAATCCCAAAAGCCAAAGGATCACCGGCAGAACAGAAACCTATTTCTAAAAAAGAAGAAAAAGGCATTGGCGACAAAATAGCGGATGCCGGGAAAGAACTCTGGGATTGGTGGGAAAGTAAGGGAACTATAAAAAAAGAGCAAGAGCCGACAAGACAGAAACCGGAAGGGAAAAGTGCAAGCAGTGTTGGAAGTGCACCGAAGGTGGAGAAGAAAGAGGAGGATAAAAAAGAGGATGGAAAGTGTCCAAATTGCAATAAAGATATTACAGTAGAAGAACTGAAAAAGATATTTACAAATGCAAGTGACACAACTCTGAAAGAAGCATCAACTGCTTACAATAATTATATGAAAAATTTAAATATGAATACTTGTTGGAATAAAGCACATTTTTTCGCACAAGCGTCAATAGAAGTAGGTTCTTCTTTTACTCTAAGGCATGGGGAAAGTTTAGATTATTCTACAAGAAGACTCAAAGATGGTGATTATGTTTCAGGAACTGGTTGGGTGAAAGATCTAATAAATGGAGGACATTACATATCTGGAACTTGGAAATCAGGTCCTTTTTCGTATTTTAAGAGAAATCCAGCAGAGGCAAACTTATACGGAAGAAAAGATTTAAATAAATATGGCGATGGAGGTATTCAAAAAGCTAATTATGAAATGATTGCAAATTTAGTTTACGATGATAAAAATAGATCAGCTAAAGAAAAATTGGGAAATACACAAACTGGAGATGGTTGGAAATTCAGAGGAAGAGGCTTGGTTCAGTTAACAGGGAGAGGAAATTATGATGCAGTTAATAAGTATACTTTAAAGGAAGAAAATATAGATATTCTAATAAATCCAGATAAAGTTAATGAAGTTAAAATTGCTGTTTTAACATCAATGGGTTATTGGAAAAATCATGGAGGAGATAAAAAATCTAACGGGCAAAGAGATGAAGATGTACTTTCTCGAACTATAGGAAATGATGTAGATTATGCAGGTAAAAAAAGAAACTTTAATAATATAACTTCAAAAGTTTTTAAGATTGATGAGTGTAAATTAACAAAGACAATAATTTCAAAAAGTAAATCCGAAAAAAAAGGAAAGTATGATATAGAAGCAGCAATTGCTCATCTTGATAGCAATGCATTAGCAAAATCTAAAGGAAAATGTGCTTTATATGTAAGACAAGCAATTAATGCTGGAGGAATAGATAATTTATCCGGTCACGCAACGGAATATTATGATATCGATAAATTATCAAAATATGGTTTTACTAAAATAGGAACAGATTTGAATTCTATTTCCTTAAAAAAGGGAGATATAGCAACGTTTGGTTCCGTAAAAGGACATCCATATGGACATATAGCAATGTGGAATGGGACAAATTGGGTTTCAGATTTTAAACAAAAATCATTTTGGGTAGCCACTCAATACTCAGTAGATAAGAAATATGCCATTTATAGATGGGAGGAATAATAATTCCGTTTATATTAATTAACATTTCAAATTTATTTTCATGAAAAAAACAATCATTTTATTCTTTTTTATATCAGCTTTCATAAGCTGTAAGCAAGAAACAAAATCTGTTGACAAGAATTCAACAGGGACTTTCAAAATTAAAAATTCTGAAAAGGCTATTAAGACCCTAAAAGAATTTTATTTATTATTTTACGGCAATGATACACTGAGAAACGATGAAAAGTTAATGAAAAAATATGTTTCTGAAAGGGTTTTAAAAAAAATTAATGATTTAAGTTCTGATGGAGAAAATCTAATTTTAGATTATGACCCTTTTATAAATGGACAGGATTATGATGGCAATATAATTAGAAAAACATTAAAGATTGAACCATTAAAAAATGAAAATGAATACAGTGTAAGCTTTTTGTTATTTGGAAGAAAAGATGAAAAAAGGACAAATATTGATATTCTATTGGAAAAGGATAAAAATGAAAATTTTCTAATTTATAGTATTCTAAACGATAAATATTTGAGCTTTAAAGACGGCAATTCATCTACAACAAAAAATGTGTTAGTAAATGAAAGTGAAATCATCGATTCTATGAAACTAGATAATTATCAGATTATAAAAAATGAAAAGTGTGATTTGAACGGAGATGGATTAAGTGATGTTATATTAATATTTAATCCTACGAAAGAATTTACACAGCAAGATGAAACAACTTTAGACTCGCCAGTTTATATTTTAATAAATAAAGGAGGAAATACTTTTGAAATTTACAAAAATAACCATCTTATTTACACATTTATGCCTAATACACCTGCAGAAGGGTTTAGGAATTTAATAATAAAAAATAATTTTTTTACTATTGAGCAGCAAGAAGGAGGAGGCAAATATTTTATTGACAGCTATACAACCTTTAAATACGATAATCAAAGTAAAAATATTATTCTTAGTAAATATGGTAAATCATATACGGATAGAAATGATCCCGATAAATTAATTCCAGACAATATATATACTTCAAAAGACTTTAAAACAATAACATTTGAAGAATATGATGCACAAAATTTAGAGGGGAAATTTAATCAATAACGCACCAAAGAAAGTGGACATAATACCAACAACAAACCTATAGAAACTCTATCTCCTAAAAGCGTAAATGAAAATGGCGTCGCTGTGGGAAATTTATGTTTACCAAAGCTTTGATGCATAAGGCAATGCAGGGAGAATTGATCCCAAGCAATTGGAGTTTTATGTAACGGTAGAATACTATAAAAACAAAAAGCACGAGTCCGAAAATGTGAACGTAAAAAATCCTTTGTACATATCCGGTGATTGTAATAATTCATCCAACAGAAAGCGGTTTCATTTTTGATTAGATCCAGCACACTAGAATCAAATTATGAAATCGCTTTTGCAATTGCACTTGACCATAAAATACAGTAATCTTCCAAACCATTCTGTCTGGTAAAAGACGTAATCTGAAACTTCTGTTTTCACTTAAAGAGAATACCTTTTATTAGGATGTGATGAAAATAGAATCACATTTTCCGTAATTGGAATGGAAATGGCATCTCAGTTTTAAAGGTTGGAAACATGAATTATCAAAATATTTCAGATTCAGAAGATAATTTCTGAAAAAATCTCGTATATCATTTTAACTTAAATTAATACACATTGATGATGAAAACATTCGAAGATTACTTTTCTCAATTTGATGAAGAGATCAGAAATAAATTGGAAACAATCAGAACTGAAATTAAAAATGAAATTCCGGAAGCCGAAGAATGCATCAAATATCTAATGCCAACTTTTGTTTTTCAGAATAAAAATCTCATTCATTTCGCCGCGTTTAGAAATCATATCGGACTATATCCCGGTCCGGAAGCTGTAACATTTCTTGAGAAAGAATTGGCGCAATATAAAACTTCAAAAGGCGCTATTCAAATTCCTTTGACAGAAAAAGCACCTTCGGAATTGATCAAAAAAATTGTGAATCATGCAAAGGAAAGAATCCTCAAAACCACAAAAACCACTAATAAATAGTGGCTGTTGAAAAATTAATTTCTATTGATTTTGATCTGATTTTTCTCTGTGGCATTGATGATTTTTGAAATATCATCCGCAGTAAATTTTCCTGATACATCTACGAAGATCGTTTCGTCTTTGTCATCATTCACAGTGATTATCATTCGCTTGATGATATCGTTGGATTGCTGGGCATTCAGGCTGATCAGATTTCCTTCCTGTTTTACAGACATCCATTCTTCATAATTATTCTTGTTCAGATAGTTTTGGAATTCAGCTTTAATTGGCGTTTTAGAACTTTCAACGATCAAGACTTTCACATCTTTAATCTTTTTTACAAGGTCAATAACTTCTTGGCTTTCACCATCTTCTCTCAAAGCGTTTTTCACATAAGACTTTGCAAGGAACGTTGGAACATTAATGCTAACATAGGTCGAATTATTTTTGAATCCAGGATTATCAAAGAAATCAGTGTGAACTTTATTCTGAGAAACCATACACGACTGAAGAAAAAACCCGACAACCGCCAAAATGATAATGTAGATGAATCGTAACATAATTTTAAGTTTTTTTAGTTAATTGATGTGATGCTTGCGCCCGTTACTTCCTGGGCAGACTTAGTCACTTTCGATGGATTCCCTTTGTATTGGACAGACGCTGCAGAACTGGCACTCGCTGTTACACTTTCTGTGGTATTTATTTTGACACTGGATCCAGAAGACGCATCTACAATCGCTGATTTAGTTACAAATTCTCCCGCAGAAACTGAGCTTCCGCTGCTTGCGCTGATGACGCTTGTACTAGCCGTCCCTGATAATTTTAAAGAACTTCCGCTACTTGCATCAATTGCTATAGATTTTGTATCAAGATTAATTTTCACATTAGATCCTGACTCTACTTCCAAAGCAGTGTTTGTAGAGATTTTGAACGTTCCGGAAACCAATGAGCCAGAATTGCTGCTCAAAGCAAGCGTAGATTCGCTGATTGGCGTAATTGCTTTGAAAGATGCTCCGGATTTTGTCACAAGTCTGGATAGTTTAGGATTAGAAACCTCAACTTTCAAATTATTAAAATTCAAATTTCGAACGCCTTTATTTCTGACAAAGATTTTCAAAATACCATTCTCTACCTCTGTCATTACGTATTGCTGTTTGTCAGCTTCTGTTTTCACAGTTACTTTTTGTGTAGGATTCTGGCTGAATTCCACTTCCACGCCAGATGAAACTTCGATTCCGTTGAATGCTGGTACTGTTCTTACACTGCCGACATTTATGTTATTTGAAGTGATGGTGGACACTGGATTTACCGACGTCACATTCTGCGTTTCCGCCATTAGGTTGCTTACATCTTCCATCGATATTTTTCCATCCAGCAGCATTAGTACAGAACTGTCTTCCGACATAATGTTAAGAATCAGATTATCCATAACATTGGCGGTAATATCCTGCGCCATAAATTTGATCTTGGCATCACGGCTGTTGACCGTTACCAGCTCTTCATATTTCATATTTTTGAGAGAGGCCGAAATATCTTTTTCTATTTTGCCGGACTGCAATAACAGTTTCTGCTCATTTTGATCTGCATTTTCAGATTTAATTGGTTTCTCAAGAATAAGCATTTTGAGTCCGTTTACTTTTCCTAAAAGCGGCTGGATCTTTCCTAACTCTGCATCATCAATTTTGAGATTGTTCAGAAGCTTGAACATCGGTTTTGCGATTTTGATAGACGTAACGCCTTCTGTATCCTGGTATCTGTCAAAGAGCTTATTGAGTTCTTCTGTTTGTCCAAAAATATTAGTGGACAGTAGAAATAGTACGAGTAATATTGATATTTTTTTCATGATAATATTTGATTGGTTTAAGGTCTCTTGTAATCGCCATTTTGATTAGATCTAGTTTGAAAATATTTTCAGTAGCGACCGCATTTGATTTAAAATTAATAATTAAGAATCCTGTAAAAATCGACTTGATTCTGAGCAGATTCTGCGTGATTTATGGTTTGGGTAACGTTACTTGCAAAATAATTAAAAGCATTCTCTGTAACCGCAATAGCTTCTTGTTCGTTATACATCGGTTTGCCATTGATGATCACATAATTCGGGTTATAATCTGAAATAGATTCTGCCGGAACCTCGATCTGCTTTTCTTCTTTTTTTGTTGAATTCTCTTGTTGAGCCATCAGTTTTTCAAATTCTTTTTTGACAAGATCTTTCACCACTTTTTCATTTGTAGCTTGATGAGCTTTCTGACTTTCCTGAGCTGCTAAAACTGCTTTCGGTGCTGACGTTTGTTCAATTTTTTCTGCGATTGGTGAGATTAGTTCTATATTTCGTTTTTTAGGAACATCATTATTTTTAGCAACTGTCGTTTCTATTTTTCCTGATTGATTGAACATCCACAAAACACTGATTCCCATTAATAAAACCATACTTGCAGCCATCCAGTATACTTTATAAGATGTTTTCTTAACTGGAAGTGCAACTCTTTTCGGTTCTTCCGTTTTCTTCAAAAAATCTTCAAAGCTGATATCTAGTTTTTCCTGTTTCTCTTCTTTCAGGAATGAGAAATATGGGTTGTCGCTTTCATTTTTCAGGAACAACTCTTCTTCCGGCGTTAGCTCTTCGCCTTCAAAGAATTTAGATTCCCAATCCTTGTATTTGTCGGTTTTCATACGCATAGAGTTTGTTAATTGATTCTTTCACTTTTTGTCTTGCTCTCATCAGATTCACGCGGACTGCATTTTCTTCCATTTCCATTATTCCTGCGATTTCTGAGATCTCATATTCTTCCACATCTTTCAGGTGAATGACCATTTTTTGTTTCTCGGGCAGTTGGGAGATGAATCCTAAAATCTGCTCTCTCATATTATTTGTTTCGATCTGATAAAGTTCCGAAGTATGTTTGGTCTGGCTGGCAAATCCCAATTTCACTTCGTGGTGTTTCAGGCGGTTCAGACATTCATTTTTTACACTTCTCATTGCGAAACTTTTCAGATTTTCGACTACTGTCAATTCTTCTTTCTTCTGCCAGAACTTCATCATCAGATCCATCACGACATCTTCGGCTTCATCTGCACTCATCAGAAACTTTTTCGCAAAACGGAACATCTCATTCTTGAGACTGTAAACCGTTGATTGAAATATTTCTTGAGTCATTGATTCTGTTTTAAGTTTGAGATTCAAAGTTTTAAGTTTTGAACCCTAAGATTTCCTGGTTGTTTAAAAGTAAGACATCTGTAATGTAACAATTATTACATCAAATATAAAAAAAGAACTCTAATTATTATTAAAGTTCTGATAATCAATATTATAAATTGAAAATTATTTTATTTAAATTTTGTATTAAAGTTTAAATTTTTGTAATGTTTTCCATTCCCCACCATCAACTTGTTCGATAAGAGATATTGTATTGAATCTAATTTTTTTCAGAAAATCAAGTTTCTTAATTTCATCAAATATTTCATCTGTACAAGTTGAATTTCTTGGATGCATCAATGTAATATGAGGTTCAGAGAATCTAATTTTATCACTTAATAAGATATTTCTTCTCAAGTCGTGATATTCCGGATTATTTTGATGAGCAGAAATCAAAACGCCTTTCCCTTCTGAGAATCTGACTATTTTTTCAAAATTAATTGTAATAAGTCTCTGTTTTAAAGAATGAATATTATCTAAAATTTGCTGGAAATTTCCGATTTCATCTTCCCTGCATAAGGTGACGTGAGACTTTATCAATCGATATTGTACAGGATTAAATTGAAGACGAATACTCTCAATTTCTGAAGCATATTCTTCATCCAAAAATAAAGTTAATTGTCTTCTTATTTCCATATTTTACCTTAATTCTACAACTCGCCGTTGCCTGCAGATGCCGAATCTTTTTCGCCGGCTCCAACGGGATTCATTGTTTTATTGAATTTATCTTTTTCGAAAGGGAAATCCTCAAACAAGCCAGAAAGTGATAAAGCGGAATAGACTTTCCCGGAATATTTGTTTCCGATAGCAATGATGGTGACCTTTGATTTTAGAAGATGCGCAAAAACCGAGTTGGTTCCGTGCCACCAGCCGTTGTGATAAGTGAGTTTTTCGCCGTTATCAAAATTTTTCATCCGGAATCCGAAACCATAATTGTTGATTCCTTTTTTCTCGTTGCTGTAAGGTTCGAAGATTTTGGCTTCAAGTTCAGGTTTCAGAAAATCTTTGGAATATAACGCAACGGAAAAATTAAGCAAATCTCTCGGCGTTGTGTAAACATTTTTATCGCCGTAAATCAAATCCAAATTACCTAACGGATAAAGTCTGTAACCACTGAAAAATGATTGAGACGCTGTCGGAATATTCTTTTTCTGAAAGATGTAAGTGTGATTCATCTTCAAAGGTTTGAAGACAATCTCTTGCATTGCTTCGGGAAAAGGTGTTTTGGTCACTTTTTCTACAATCAAAGCTAATAACGCAAAATTAGTATTACAATACATAAATCCGGTGTTGGATAACCGCGCCAATTCCGGTTTGTATTTGATCAGCATATTTACAACATCCTGATTGGTCAAAAATTCTTTTTTAAGTTCTTCCGGTGCGGGTTTTATGCCCTGATCAAAATGTTCGTATTTTGGAAGTCCGCTTCTTTGGGACAACAGACTAAAAACGGTGATTTCCGTATAAGGGAATTTCGGGAAAAACTTGGTAACGTTATCTTCGAGTTTCAGTTTTCCGGCTTCTACTAGCTTTAAAACTGCCATTGCCGTCATTGTTTTACTGACAGAGGCTACGTGCAGAGGTGTATTTTCATCAATTGGCATTTGTTTTCCCTCTCTGCCAAATCCCCGGTATTTTTCGAAGATAATTCTGCTGCCTTTTGCCACCAATATTCCGCCGCTGAGATCGCCTTGTTCCCAAACTTTTTGATAGTAATTATTGATTTGCGATAAAATAGAAGCTTGATTAGGTAAAGTTAATTCTTCCGGTGTAAAGACTTTTTCGAGATCTACATTGCTGTAATTGGGAAGTTTGGAGTCGTAGGTTTCTGATGCAGATTCTTTTTCTTTTTTACAAGAAACGACTGATAAAACAATTAAAACCGATGTAATTACTTTTCTAAAATTCATTATAACCAAACTTCTTTAAGGTTCGCAAGTTAACATAAAATGAAATTTTGACCGAAAGTAATTGTCTTAAGAAATGTTAAAAAAAGAACCCTTTTAGAATTTGAAATCTAAAAGGGCAATTATATCGGTAAAAATAATGGGTTATTGTTTGATGAATTTTTTATTTATAGCGTCCCCTGTTTTTGTAGTAACATTAATGATATAATTTCCTTTTGTAAGATTTGAAACATTGATGGATTTCAAAGTTTCGGGAAGCTGTTTTACCATTTTTCCACTTATATCAGTGATCTTAATATTTGAAACATCATCTGAAAAATTAAGAATATCTATTACTGGATTTGGATGTAAGATTATTTCATTTCTATTTAAATCTAAAACCGATAAACCACAGTTTATATTGTAAGTTGCTGTTGCATCTTTCTGCCAATCGGGATAACCAGCACTCGCTGTAGGATTATCAACCTGGATACAAGTCAGGTTTGGATTATTGGTTGCTCTGAATATTGAGATTAAATTGTTGTTCCCATTTTTAACATTCAGAGTATTTAATTGATTATCTCTAACGCTAAATAATGTTAATGCCGGATTTTTACTGACATCAATAGTTGTTATTTTATTCCCAAAACAAGAGAATTCTATTAGAGAAGTATTTTTACTGACATCTAAATTTGTTAATTGATTTTCCTGACAATATAGTTTTTGTAACACTGTATTTTTGCTTACATCAAGATGGGTGATTCCATTTCTCTGACAACTTAATTCTATTAACTCAATATTTTTACTCACATCTAGATTTGTCATTTGTAAATTATCAAAACAATACAAGTTTTTCAATTTTACATTTTTGCTTAAATCTATATTTGTCATATAAGTCATTCCACAAGATAGCAACTCTAAGTTTATATTTTCAGAGAGATTAATATTAGTTATTTGATTCGAAGATATGTCTAATGATTTCAAAGACTTATTTTGAGTTAAATTTAAAGATGTTATTGCCGTACTACTAACATATAAAAGTTCAAGAGCCGTATTATTAGTCAAATTGAGATTAGACAAATATTGGTTTTGACTAGAATACAAGTATTTTAAACCTACATTATTACTCGTGTCTATAAAATCAATCAGATTATTAACACATATCAATTCCGTTAAAGCAATATTGTTAATGATATTTATAGCAGTGATTTTATTATTATAGCAATTTATTTTAGTTAATTTTTTGTTTTCGTTCAGGATCAAATAAGGTAATGAATTAGAATAGCAAATTAATTCAGTAATATTTAAAAATTTTTCGATTCCCTTTAAACTTGTAATATTTCTGCTATTACAATCAATAGTTCCGGTAAATGCTTCTGCTTCGGAAATCTGTATCTCATTGTCTCCATTAGTGTTAATCTGAGCATTTCCCACTAAATATGCTTTAAATTTTGAATCATCAAACTCAACATTTTGAGCATTCATAAAGCTTACTCCAATCAATAAGATAAAAATTAGCAGCAATTTCTTCATAGTTTTAGTTTTAGTTTTGGTTGATTAGTTAAATATAGAAGTTAGTTTTTAAAATTCTCAAGAATTTTATCTACGATGATCTGAGCAAGTTTGATCTTACTTTGACTGGTCCAGCCTGCGATATGCGGCGTAACAATCACTTTTTCAGAATCCAAAAGAAATTGTAAATCCTGATTTTCTGTCTCCAAATTTTCAAATGATGACTTTTCATATTCCAAAACATCGAGACAAGCGCCCAAGACTTTTCCAGACTCAATTGCTTGTACTAAAGCTTTAGTTTTTAAATTTTTCCCTCGGGCTGTATTGACGAAATAGAAATTCTTTTCCATCTTAGAAATGAAATTTTCATCAATCAAATAATGCGTTTCCGGAGTCAGAGGAATATGAAGGCTTAGAATATCAGCTCTTTTCTGAAGTTCTTCTAAGCAAACCTGCGTTGCAAATTCATCAGAAAGATCTGGTAAAATATCATGAAAAATAACCTCAACGCCAAAACCGGAAAGCCTTTTAGCCGTGGCTTTTCCCATATTTCCGTAACCGATGATTCCGAAAGTTTTTCCCACCAATTCATCACCGCGGTTTTCTTCACGTTTCCAGATTCCATTTTTTACTTCGTTGGACGCAATGAAAAGTCTGTTCATCAAAATCAATAGCATCCCGACAACGTGTTCCGCTACAGAATCGCGGTTGCCTTCCGGAGAGTTAATGAGTTTGATATTTAATTGTTCTGCAGTTTCGAGATCGATATTTTCCATTCCGGCTCCTACTCTCGCAATGAATTTGAGGTGAGAAGCTTTAGTAAGGAAATTTTCATCTAATGGGATTCTGCTTCGGATGATGACACCCTCATAGTTATGAATCTTTTCCAAGACCTCATCATAAGTTGAAACATGATCTTCCTCCACTACAAAACCTTTTGCAGTAAGCTGTTCAGAAATTAACTGATGATTTTTATCGAGCTGTAGGATTTTCATAAAAGACATAAGTTGGAGGTTAGGCTTTAGAGATTAGATTAATATTGTTATTATAAAAAACGAGCTAAAAAAAGCCCGTCTATACTTATAATTACTCTCCTAAGAATAATTTTTTAAGTTCTACAGAATCTGTTGGTTTCATTCTTCCGGAAAGGATCAATGATAATTCTTTTCTTCTTTTTGCGGCTTCAAAACGTTCTATTTCCAACTCGGTTTCAGGCACTAATTCCGGTACTTTCGCCGGTTTTCCGTCGATATCTATCGCTACGAAAGTATAAATACCTGAGTTGGTATGAATTTTCTTTTGGTTAATCGGGTCGTCCAGCCAAACATCCACATAGATTTCCATAGAAGTAGAAAATGCTCTGGAAACTTTGGATTCGAGAACTACAATCCCGCCTTCCGGGATCGGATGATCGAAAGAAACGTGATTTACAGAAGCTGTAACCACTCTGGTTTCGCTGTGTCTGGTGGCTGAGATAGATGCCGCGCGATCCATTCTTGACAATAATTCGCCCCCGAATAAATTTCTTAACGAATTGGTTTCGTTGGGTAAAACGATATTCGTCATTACGGTAAGGCTATCTATTGATTTTTTGGATGTGTGCATTCTTTATCGGTTTTATACTATCTTTTTTAATTGAGTCCTGTTTCGGAATTGTTACAATTTTTTTAGGTGCTACTCTTTTGACAATTTTCTTTGTCGGGATCTGAGAAGATTTTCCAAAGATCAATTGCTGATCTCCAAAAAGAAAAAGTGAAACGCTTCCCAATATAACGATTGCGAGGAATGTCCAAATCACTTTTTTATTGAAACTGTAATCTCCGGAAATAATCGTTTTTCTGGATTTAAAAGATTTTAGATTTTGAAGATTAATCTCTTCCAGTCCAAAAACATCGGCGTTATTATCTGTTATCTTGATAACTTTATCGTGTTCATCCAACTGAAACTGCCCAAGATTTTCAAGGTGAAGAGTATTTTTCTGCTGTAATTTTTGAAACCATTTGGCGACCTCATTTTTAAGATTCGTCTGTATGATGAAAATATTAGAATTGGTCTCGTCTGCAATATATTTTGCCAGTTGATTATCAACAACAAACGGCTGATATTGGAAGGTTACCACTTCTTTTGGCGGAATAATGATGGAATTCTCTGCATCAATTTTTGCAGATTCTTTTGTAAGTTCGAAAACCCCAAAATCCGGAACTTCTGCTTTTTGATGCTTCAGAAGATATTGATATATATAATATTCAAAATTCATTTGGCACAAAACTACATAATTTTTGATGTTATAGAAAATATAAAAGGCTGCTTTTACGGCAGCCTTTTGAATTTGATATGAATAATTAAGGTCTAATAAGCAAATTTTACAACTTCAGAAACGTTGTTGCCAGAAATCTTAACCAGATACAATCCTTTTTGAGAAAGATTCAATTCGATTGGACTTCCGTTTGCATTTACTTTTAAGGTTTTGATCACTTTTCCGCCGAAGTCAAAAACCGTAAGGTCTATGTTTCCTTTCGCAGAGGTGAATAATTTTCCAGCAGCTACCTGAGATTTTACTTTTCCGTTATCAGCATCAGAAACAGCCAAAGTCGGAAGCGTGGTTGGTCCTTGTACAGAAGAATCCCCGGATTGTTTTGTAGCACCATTTTGCTGATCCTTGAACACAATTCCTACTTTTTGAACAGTAGTACCTGCATTCACTTTATTATTGCTGTTGGTGAACATTTTTGTATTTAGATTAATTGTTCCTACATAGGCATTTGCCGTAGAATCCCAATTCATTGTAACATTAGAATTGCTCCAGGCATCATCGTAAGAAACATTCGCAGAGTTGTCCGCAGAAAGAATCCAGGTATGAACATAAAAAGTAGGAACCTGGAATCCCGGATCATAAAACGAATAATCATTCGCTGCACCGTAAGTTAATTTGAAGACACCCGGACTTACGACTTGGGTGGTAAGCTGCGCTGACACAGCCACACTTGCAACTAAAGCAAGTGCCAAAGAATAAAATTTTCTCATAAATGTTAATTTTTAAGGTCTATATAAATTAGTTCAAATACTCTTCACAAAAATATTATAAACTAAATGTAAAAATAATATTAATTTTAAGTTAACAAAGAAAAATTTTAAATATACCTTAAAATTATGTAACTTTCTGATTATCAGTATTAAAATTTTAATTTATCTTAATAGAAACACTAAAAATGAAGTTAATTCCTGCTTGTGAAAAGTAATACGGATCACCATAAATGTATCCATTATTGACATATTTAGCATTTGTGAAATTATTTAATAAGAATCTTAAAACAACTTCATTTTTTTTGAGAGGCAATTTGTAGGACATATTGAAATCCGGAACAAAATATGAATCCAACTGGTTCACCTGATTTCCGGAATTATCCAGATATTGTTTTCCAACATATTGAGCTGTAATTCCAAGATTGAAATTTTTAAACGGCGAATAAGTAACATTTCCATTAGCAATCACATCAGGTGAAAATGAGATATCCGTTTTACCATAATTCACCAGTCCTTCTTCTGTTTCTGCAATGAATTCCTTGTTTTTATTGGAACTCAAAGTCGTGTTTCCTGATAATTGTAATTTGTCCGTCAGTTTTGCCAAAATCCCTAATTCAATCCCTGCTCTTGTGCTTTTCCCGCTGTTCGTTCTGATAAACTCACCCACATTATTGATCTGTCCATTCAAAACCAGCTGGTTTTTATAATACATATAATAAGCATTTGCCGTGACCGCAACTTTCCCAAACTGCTGTTCCCAGCCAGCCTCTATATCATTAAGCTTTTCCGGTTTAGTGTCAGGATTTGCAAAAAGATCATCTCGATTCGGTTCCCGGTGAGCGTGTGCATAGGAAAGGAAAACTTTACCATTTTCTATATTATAACTGATGCCCGCTTTCGGATTGAAGAATGTCCATTTTTTGTCCAGATTTGCACCTTCATAATCACCTTCCTGCAAGATTTTGGTATTGTAATCTATATTTCTCAGTTGCAGATCTCCGAAAAATTCAAATTGATCCAGTTTATAAATTGCTTTTACAAAACCGGAGATTTCATTTTTCAAAGAACGATTTCTGTAATATTCGGACTCATTGATTTCCGGAAAGAAAACACCGGTTACATTGCCGTAATGTCTGCCGTAATACTGATTGGCAACAGCTCCTACATTAAGATCAAGATTTCCCAATTTCCCGTACAAAGTAGAAATCACACCGTAGAAATCATTATCAAGCCATTTTTTTCTGATGAAATCCGAATACTCTTCTTCTGCTCCATCAACTATTTGATTCGGTAAATTATATCTTGCAAAAGGATCACCTTGTTTGTAATTCTCGTACCAGCCTTTTCCCTTGGTATAATGCGCAGTTGTTTCAAGTTTCCATTTATCGGAAAATCTCTGGTTCCATAAGAGTTGGAAATGATTTTGTTTGTAATTGTCGGTTTCGTTTTTGTAAAAATCAACGATATTTTCCCAGTTCGCATCGTATATTGCTCCTGAGTAATTGAATCTCGGATTTGTTTCCCAGGTCGCTTTGTCAATTCCGTTCCAAGCCTGATATGTTTTTTCTTTACCTCCGAAAGCTAAAAGTCTCAGCTCTGTATTTTTTTCCTGAAACAACGCAGAAAAATTATAGGAATGAAGGTCAGAAAATGCTCTGTCAATATAGCCATCTGAGTGAATGAAAGTATATCTTCCCATTACCGACAAACGGTTTTTCCAAAACTTTCCGGAGTTGACCTCAGCAGAATATTTGTAAGTGTTGAATGAGCCGTAAGAATCATCCGTTTTAACAGAAAAACTGTCCGATGGATCTTTGGAAATTACATTCACACTTGCACCAAAAGCCGAAACGCCATTAGAAGAACTCCCAACTCCTCGCTGGATCACGATTTGAGATGCAGAACTTGTTAAATCCGGAACGTCTACAAAGAAAGTTCCCTGAGATTCGGCATCATTATAAGGAACACCGTTCATCATTACATTAATACTTGTTCCGGCAGTTCCACGGATCCTGAATCCCGTGTAACCAACGCCATTTCCGGCATCGGAAGTAGAGATTACCGACATTTGGTTTTTCAAAAGAATCGGAAGATCCTGACCCAGATTTTTGTCCGCCAGATCTTTTTCGACATTAATGATTGA
Organism: Epilithonimonas sp. UC225_85; assembly: GCF_042695135.1. GTDB lineage: Bacteria > Bacteroidota > Bacteroidia > Flavobacteriales > Weeksellaceae > Epilithonimonas. The sequence continues at coordinate 781,922 of NZ_CP170547.1, read as the reverse complement.
TTTTGCAACCGGCGTTCGCTTAGTAAACTCTACAGCCTGGATGTTTGTAACTTGTACAGAATCTGTAGTTTGCGAAAAATAGAATGGAGCAACGAACACTCCTAAAAAAAGTAAACCTTTCATTCTTAAATAATTTTGATTGTTAAAATTTATTTAGAATAAAAGGGGCGACTATAGATATAATTGATAAGTGATAAAAGATGGAACGATCCTTATTTTTCACAAAAAATTGATAAAATCATTTATCAACTGTTATTAATCAATTATAATGATGTATCCCTAAACAGCATTATCTGTTCTAGGTTCATTGGGTATAATCTCAGCCTGTTACAGCACCCCTTAAATTTCTGAATGCGAAATTACAATTTTTTTTGAATTAATAGGCTTTATTATTTTTATCGACAAAAAAATAATCTTCCCCATCTCTGGAAACTTCAAAAAGCTTGACAGTTTTCCATGAGAAATTTGTTTTGATCTCGTTGTATATAAAAGGAATGACAATTTTGTTCTGCTTGTCAATAACCCCAAATTTATCATCTTTAACTGCTACGATCATTGGATTTTCTTTGTCGCTTTCCAGAATATACAGCATCTGATATTCCGGAAAGATATCAAAATCTTTATAATTTCCGGGATTGATATTCTCTTTGCTTACCAACCCGTACATTCCGTTTAATTTATAGGCTTTAAACTTCGAAGCCTCATAAGGCTGTGAACATTTTCCTAAGTCGGATTTTTTATACTGATAAACACGTTTTCCTTTTTTGTTGATCCGGTAAGAAATCTTGTTTTTTTCCACCGTTGCATAATTGGCAGAACCGAAAATTCTGGCATTTTTATTTGGCGAATTGATAAGATTACAATCTTCGGAAAAGAACATTGCGATGTGGTATTCCGGAGCGATCACCATTTTCCCATTTTGATCTATATATCCGGCTTTTCCGTTGATCTTCTGAGGAATTAATGAAGGCAGATAATCTTCCTTCATCTGACTAAAAGCTGTAAAAAAACAGCCTATAAAAATTAAGCTAAATATTATTTTCATCGTTTTTTCTTTTTATAAATGAGTTATAAAATCTTTATAAAATTCTGTGTTTTTCAACACCGAAAATACACAAACTATTATTATCACAGCAAAAACAAATAATTTGCTCGTCATAAAGTGACTAAGCCTAAGTTTTTGATTTTTAGAAAAACTGATCAGGATTGCAATGAGTAAAATCGGAATTAAAATAACAAAAAGCGGATTATATTTAAAAGCCTCTAACAGCCTGAAATGCAATAGTTCATGAAATGCTCTCTGAACTCCGCATCCGGCACATTCGTAACCTGTAATCAGCCTCAACGGACACTTCAGAAAAAATGAATTTTTGGAAGGATCTATAAAATAGTAAATACAGATAATGCACAAAAAAAACACACAAAAGACAATTTGTTTTTGGTAATTTTTAATTAAGTTTTTGATTTTTAACACTATAACATAAAGACTATTCGTTTTGTAATGTAAAAATTAATATGACACGAACAATTAATATAGAAAAAATATATGTAATTTATTCTGAATCTAAATTATTCTAATCGTTTAAAAGCGTATAATTTCGTAAATTTGTGCGGTTTTAAAAAGAAATAAACTCTTAATACCAAGACTTTTCACATAAGTCAACTTGCAACAAACAAATATGTTGGATTATACTTCATACAGATCAATTACGACTGTTTTATAAACCTACATTTAATTAAAAAAGAATTTCTATTTATGAATATTTATCAGGATTACATCCAAGAGATTGAAGAAAGAAAAAGCCAGGGTCTTCATCCGAAGCCTATTGACAATGCAGAATTATTAAGCGAGATCATTTCGCAGATCAAAGATTCAGACAATGCACACAGGGAAGACTCTCTTAACTTTTTTATTTACAACGTTTTACCGGGAACCACGAGTGCTGCCGGTGTCAAGGCGGAGTTTTTAAAGGAAATCATTCTTGGACAATCCGAAATAGTTGAAATTTCTCCGGCTTACGCTTTCGTATTATTATCTCATATGAAAGGCGGCCCTTCAATAAAAGCATTATTAGACCTTGCTTTAGGAAATGATAAAGACATCGCAAAAGAAGCTGCAGAAGTTCTAAAAACTCAGGTTTTTCTTTACGAAGCAGACACAGACCGTTTGAAAGAAGCTTTTCACAACGGAAACGAAATCGCTAAAGAACTTGTTGAAAGTTATGCTCAGGCTGAGTTTTTTACAAAACTTCCGGAAGCTCCGGAAGAAATCAAAGTGGTAACATATATCGCTGGCGAAGGCGATATCTCAACAGATTTATTGTCTCCGGGAAATCAGGCACACTCAAGATCTGACCGTGAACTTCACGGAAAATGTATGATGACACCGGAAGCTCAGGAAGAAATCAAAGCTTTGCAGGCACAACATCCTGACAAAAGTGTCATGCTGATCGCTGAAAAAGGAACAATGGGTGTTGGTTCATCCAGAATGTCCGGCGTAAACAATGTAGCGCTTTGGACAGGTAAACAAGCGAGTCCTTATATTCCATTTGTGAATTTTGCACCAATTGTTGGCGGAACAAACGGAATTTCTCCAATTTTCCTGACGACTGTTGACGTAACCGGCGGAATCGGAATAGATCTTCAAAACTGGGTGAAAAAACTGGATGCTGACGGAAATGTAATCCGAAATGAAAACAACGAACCAATCCTTGAAGAAGTTTATTCTGTAGCAACCGGCACTGTTCTTACTATTAATACGAAGACTAAAAAATTATACAACGGCGATCAGGAACTGAAAGATATTTCTAAATCTTTCACGCCTCAAAAAATGGAATTCATCAAAGCTGGTGGTTCTTACGCCATCGTTTTTGGTAAAAAACTACAAACCTGGGCTTCTAATCTTTTAGGAATTGAAATCCCAACTGTTTATGCCCCATCAAAAGAAATCACCAAAGAAGGTGTCGGCCTTACTGCTGTTGAAAAAATATTTAATAAAAATGCTGTTGGTTTAGCTCCAGGAAAAGTGTTACACGCTGGTTCAGACGTTCGTGTAGAAGTTAATATTGTTGGTTCTCAGGACACAACCGGTTTGATGACTGCTCAGGAATTGGAATCTATGGCAGCGACAGTTATTTCGCCAATCGTTGACGGTGCTTACCAATCCGGTTGTCACACTGCATCTGTTTGGGATAAAAAAGCGCAGGCTAATATTCCAAGATTGATGAAATTTATGAACGATTTCGGATTGATCACAGCACGTGACCCGAAAGGCGAATACCACGCCATGACAGACGTTATTCACAAAGTTCTTAATGACATTACGGTTGACGAATGGGCCATCATCATTGGAGGAGATTCTCACACGAGAATGTCCAAAGGTGTAGCTTTCGGTGCTGACTCAGGAACTGTTGCTCTTGCATTGGCAACTGGAGAAGCATCTATGCCAATCCCGGAATCTGTAAAAGTAACTTTCAAAGGTGATATGAAACCTCACATGGATTTCCGTGATGTGGTTCACGCAACTCAATTGCAGATGCTTCAGCAATTTGGAGGAGAAAATGTTTTCCAAGGTAGAATAATCGAGGTTCACATCGGAACACTTCCTGCGGATCAGGCATTTACATTTACCGACTGGACTGCAGAGATGAAAGCAAAAGCTTCAATCTGTATTTCCGAGGACGATACTTTGATCGAATCTCTGGAAATTGCGAAAGGCAGAATCCAGATTATGATCGACAAAGGAATGGATAATCATCTTAACGTTCTTCAAGGCTTAATTAATAAAGCAAACAAGAGAATCACTGAAATTAAATCCGGCGAAAAACCAGCTTTGACACCAGATTCTAATGCAAGCTATTATGCAGAAGTTGTAGTTGATCTTGATGCAATCTCAGAACCGATGATTGCCGATCCGGATGTAAACAACGAAGATGTTTCCAAAAGATATACACACGACACCATCAGAGACCTTACTTTCTACGGAGGTAACAAAAAAGTAGACCTAGGTTTCGTTGGATCTTGTATGGTTCACAAAGGCGATTTGAAAATAGTTTCTCAAATGTTGAGAAATATCGAAAAACAAAATGGTAAAGTGGAATTCAGTGCTCCTTTGGTTGTTGCTGCTCCAACTTACAACATTATCGATGAACTAAAAGCAGAAGGCGATTGGGAATTGCTCGAAAAATATTCCGGTTTCGAGTTTAATGACAATGCTCCGAAAGGTGCTGCTCGTACAGAGTATGAAAATATGATGTATCTCGAACGTCCAGGTTGTAACCTTTGTATGGGAAATCAGGAAAAAGCGGAAAAAGGAGATACTGTTTTAGCGACTTCTACCCGACTTTTCCAAGGAAGAGTGGTTGAAGATTCTGAACGTAAAAAAGGTGAATCTTTACTGGCTTCTACGCCGGTTGTTGTCCTTTCTGCAATTATGGGAAGAATTCCTAATATTGAAGAGTACAAAACGGCAGTTGAAGGTATTGACTTGACTAAATTTGCGCCACCGATTAAGGAATTGGTTGCAGTTGGTCATTAATAGAATTTACCGATAAGGCAGTCAAAAGACTATTTTAAAAATATATAATTGAAAGATCTTGGTCCATATGGATTCAGGATCTTTCATTTTTTGTTTAGAACATTTCCATATTAAACTGATGAAAATTATTTTAATTTAAATTTAAAATGCGAGACCCAAATTTTTCTTAACTTGATAGTTGTAAAATATGGTAATCATTCGTCATATTTATTTTGTTTTAGAGGCTGGAGGAACAAAATTTGATGAATAGCATTAGAAGAAATTTTCCCCATTAAATCAAGGAAAATCTAATTAACAAATAATAAAAATAAAATCGAGATATGACTTTTGACTTGGATATGATAAAAAAGGTTTATTCTGATTTCGAAACCAGAGTGAACGAAGCAAGAGCTTTTATGGGAAGACCTCTTACTTATTCCGAAAAAATTCTTTGCGCCCATTTGGATCCGAAGCAGGTAAAAGAATCTTTCAAACGTGGAGAATCTTATGTGGATTTTGCGCCGGACAGAGTTGCCATGCAGGATGCAACAGCACAAATGGCGCTTTTACAATTTATGCAGGCGGGTAAGAAAACGGTAGCTGTTCCTTCGACGGTTCACGCAGATCACCTGATCCAGGCCAGAGTCGGCGCAGCAAAAGATTTGATTGAAGCCGAGAATAAAAACAACGAGGTATATCAGTTCCTTCAATCGGTTTCTACCAAATATGGCATTGGATTCTGGAAAGCAGGAGCAGGAATTATTCATCAGGTTGTATTGGAAAATTATGCTTTCCCTGGCGGAATGATGATCGGAACCGATTCCCATACTGTGAATGCAGGCGGACTTGGAATGGTTGCCATCGGTGTTGGTGGAGCAGATGCAGTGGACGTAATGGCAGGAATGGCGTGGGAACTTAAATTCCCAAAAATGATTGGCGTAAAGTTAACCGGAAGATTAAACGGTTGGACTGCTGCAAAAGATGTGATCCTTAAAGTTGCCGGAATACTTACTGTAAAAGGCGGAACCGGAGCTATCGTAGAATATTTCGGAGAAGGTGCAGAATCACTTTCCTGTACAGGAAAAGGTACAATCTGTAATATGGGCGCAGAAGTTGGAGCTACAACTTCAATCTTCGCTTATGACAATAATATGAGCAAATACCTTCGCTCAACAGACAGAGAAGATCTTGCCAATGCAGCCGATGCGATAGCTCACGTTTTGAAAGCAGATCCGGAGGTACACGCAGAACCTCAAAAATATTATGATGAAGTGATCGAGATCAATCTTGATACTTTGGAACCTTATCTTAACGGGCCTTTCACTCCGGATTTGGCAACGCCAATTTCTCAAATGAAAGAAATTGCCGAGAAAAACGGCTGGCCAACAAAAATAGAAGTTGGATTGATCGGTTCTTGCACCAACTCTTCTTATGAAGATATCGCAAGAGCAGCTTCCGTTGCGAAACAAGCCAAAGAAAAAAACCTGGAAGTAAAATCAGAATACACCATCACACCTGGTTCTGAACAGGTAAGATTCACGGTCGAAAGAGACGGATTCCTGAAAACCTTTGACGAAATAGGCGGTAAAGTTTTCGCAAATGCCTGCGGACCGTGTATCGGACAATGGGCTCGTGAAGGTGCTGAGAGACAGGAGAAAAACACCATCGTTCACTCCTTCAACAGAAACTTCTCAAAAAGAGCGGATGGAAATCCAAACACTTATGCTTTTGTAGGTTCACCGGAATTGGTAACCGCTTTGGCAATTGCGGGAGATCTGACCTTCAATCCTTTAACAGATAAGCTTTTAAATAAAAATGGCGAAATGGTTCTTCTTGACGAACCAAATGGTGATGAACTTCCAAAACTTGGATTTGATGTGGACGATCCCGGCTATATTGCTCCAGCTGAAGATGGCTCAAAAGTAGAAGTTGTGGTATCTCCGACATCGGACAGACTGCAGTTATTAGAACCATTTGCACCTTGGGACGGTAAAAATATTACAGGAGCAAAACTTCTGATTAAAGCTTACGGTAAATGTACAACCGATCATATTTCTATGGCTGGACCATGGTTGAAATACAGAGGACACCTTGATAATATCTCCAACAATATGTTGATTGGTGCTGTTAATGCTTTCAATATGGAAACCAATAATGTTAAAAATGAATTGGACGGACAACATAAACCGGTTCCAGATTCTGCAAGACAATACAAAGCTGCCGGTATTCCTACAATAGTCGTTGGTGATGAAAATTATGGTGAAGGTTCTTCCAGAGAACATGCTGCGATGGAGCCGAGACATCTTGGAGTAAGAGCAGTTTTGGTAAAATCTTTCGCTCGTATCCACGAGACAAACCTTAAAAAACAAGGTATGCTGGGAATTACCTTTGCAAATAAAGAAGATTACGATAAAATTCAGGAAGATGATACGATTAATTTTCCGGATCTTGACCAATTTGCACCGGGTAAACAATTATCTCTGGAGTTTGTTCACGCAGATGGGACTAAAGATGTTATCCTTACAAACCACACTTACAATGCAGGACAAATTGGTTGGTTCAAAGCAGGATCTGCCCTTAACCTCATCAAACTAATGGAAAAAGAAGCTCAGAATTCTTAGTTCTAAATAACAGAAACGCCTCACAGATTTGTGAGGCGTTTTTCTTTGTTCGATTTCAAAAAACCGAGTTTTATTGAAGTTTATTAATTGACATCAACTTTCTGTTCCGGTTTATTTTTCTCCGGATTTTTTGGCAAAGTCACTTTCAGGATTCCGTCTTCATAAGCGGCGGAGATGTTGTCTGCTAATACTTTTTCTGTCAGCTGAAAACTGCGTTCAAATGACTTGGCGTAAAACTCCTGATAGATAAATTTGACATCTTTGCTTTCTTCTTTTTCAGTATAAGAAACCGTAAGCACATTATCTTTTACTGCAAGTTTGAAAAGTGTTTTGTCCAATCCTGCAGCGAAAAGCTGGAGAGTAAAAGAATCCTCATTTTCGGAAATATTCACCGGTTTGTGAGTGCTTATTTTCTGTGCAAAAATCTCTTTTAGAGGATGATTGCTGGTCATAAAATGCTCTTTGAATTTTCTTCCGAAACCTCTCTCGAAGTTGTTGCCGCATTTGTCGAATTTCTGATTGAAATGGTCTTGTCTTGTTTTATTGTCTTGTTGAAACATTGTTTTAAATTTTTTGATTAGTTAATTGGGATAATGGCTAAGTTTTCTGTTTTCATTTGTGGAAAACCCGCGTTTACTGGTCTTTCATATCTTCTTTTTGAAGGGATGAAATCCTCTCTGTAATTTTCATACGGTAACATTCTTCTTTGTTTCTTACCAATCATTTTGGCAACTAAAGTTCCGACTCCGGCTAACACCAAACCTGCTAAAAGAATTTTGAAGATCATACCCAAGACAAAAACTGCGATACCTGCAACGACTGTAAGTCCTAATAATTTTGGCAATATAAACTGCATTTTGTTTTTCATTATTTCTAAATTTAATATTAATACTTAAAGGCTTTTTATATAATATTTTAGCGCCTTTTTATACGAAGACGCATACAATTTTAATTTACTTTAAATATTTTAAATATTTTTTACAAATTTTGAATAATAGCCAAAAAAAACGCTTCACAAGTTGTGAAGCGTTCTTAATTTATATTTTATTTTCGCCAGGTTGAGGTTCTTGTCTGCAAAACTTTGACTCAAATCTCTGTTTCCACATTTCCTTCATTTTTTCTCTTTCTTCATCCGTTCCGCAAAATCTGGATTCGAGTTTCTGTTTCCACATTTCACGGTCGTCATTACCCCAATTATTTTTTCTTTTGAATTTCTCTTTGGCATTGGCCAATCCTCCGAATAGTATTTTTGATATTAATAAAATCCCAAGCGATTGCCAGTAAGTAATCGCTTTTACATCTAAAACATCAGGCAAAACAATATTCCAAAGCCATTGGAAAAACCAAATAAACAATCCGATTGCAGCAATGATGCAGGGGAATGCTAACCAAAATTTCTTTTTATGTTTGTTCATGATTTTTATATTAATTTTTCAAGTCGTTGTAAAGTCTCTGCATTCTTTTTCGCAGATGTTTTACCGCGTATGATTTTCTGCTGATAATTGTTTTTATGTTTTCGCCCTCTTCGTCCGCAATTTCCTGCAGCGTTTTATCCTCCAGCTCGTTTTGAATATACACTCTTTTCTGCTTTTCCGGCAGCTCATCCAGCGCCTTCATCAGCTCGTCCCAGAACATATCTTTGAACATTGCAATTTCGGGATTGTTGCTGTCATCTGCAAGGAGAATATCTTTCACATTTAGTTCACCGTCTTCGTCCTGATAGACAAAGTCTTCCAGAGATTCTGTTTTCTTCTTTCGATAACTGTCGATGATTTTATTTCTTGTCACTGAATAGAGCCAGGCTCCGACATTTTCCAACTCATTAAGGTTGGTCAATCGGCTGGTTTGAAACCATACTTCCTGTAAAATATCTTCGGCATCCTCAGTTTTTGCCACTTTAGAATTGATAAAGCGCAAGAGCTGAGAGCCGTAATTTTTTACGACCTCTGTGATAGAGACAGATTTGGTTTCGGTCATTTGCTGTAAAGATAGCGAGTTCATATGAATATGACGACACTCGTAATTTTTTACTTTAAAGTTTTATAAAATTATTTATAATGTTTTAAAAATTCCCGCAGATTTGAAAGATTTGCAGATCAAACAATTAAAATAAATCTGCCTGATCACCGAGAAAATTATTCTGTTAATTAAAAAAATAATTAAAACTTAAAATCTACTTTATTTCAGCTTCAGGAGAAACTCAGATTTGTATGTTTCGCCAACCGGGATTTCTTTCCCAGAATTAAGGAAAATATTCTTCACATCAATCTTTTCAATTTTATCAATATTAATAATGAAAGATTTGTGAACTCTGACAAAGTTTTCCGGCAATTGATTCTCCAGAGATTTTAAAGTGTCGAGAACGATATATTCCTGATTTTCGGTTTTGATATTGACATAATCTTTGATGCTTTCTATATAAAGAATATCACTGAAATTAATACGGTGCTGCCGTCCGGAAGACTTTACGAAGAAATAAGAAATCTCTGAATCTTCCTTTGAAGGAAATCTTTCCTGAGCCTTCAGAATACTTTTGTTGAACCGGTCAAAGGAAATTGGTTTCAGAAGATAATCGATGACGTTGTGTTCGTAACCTTCGAGCGCATATTCCGAATAAGCTGTTGTGAGAATATATTTGAATTTGTCACCTGCGATTTTCATAAAATTGATGCCCGACAATTCCGGCATTTGGATATCCAGAAAGATGAGATCCGCTTCGTTTTTCTGAATAAATTCTAAAGCCAGAATCGGATTATCGGAAGAAAAAACCAATTCCAGAAAGGGGATTTTCAGAATATAATTTTCCAAAAGCTGGATTGCCAAAGGTTCGTCATCTACAACAATGCATTTTATCTTTCTCATTTATTTCAAATCAATTTTCAAATCTACAGAATATTCGGTTTCAGTTTCGCTGATGTTCAGTTCGTGTTTTTTTGGATAAAGGATTTCCAGCCTTTTTTTCACATTATCGATTCCAATTCCGGATAGAGAATCTTTGGACCTTATTTTTTTAAAGTTCTGAAGATGGAATTTTAAAGTTTGATTGTCATCAGAAATATTCAAAACAAAGCCTTTCCCATTGAAATCTGCATGTTTGAAAGCATTTTCCACAAACGGAATCAGCAGCATTGGCGAAATATTCAGGTTTTGATTACTAATTTTTTTTTCAACGATAAGTAATTCCGGATTTTTGAGTCTGAGTTTTTCCAGTTCTATAAGGCTTTCCAGATAGCCAATTTCTTTTTCCAGCGGGATAAAATCTTTTTCTAAATCCTTGGTACTGTATCTTAACAGCTGACTCAGTTCTTCAATCGCGGGCAAAGCTTTTTCCGATTTCTGATAAACAAGAGAATAGATATTGTTGAGTGTATTGAAAATAAAATGCGGATTGATCTGCGTCTTCAAAGCCTGGATTCTCGCCTGATTTCTTTCCTGCTCCAGCTTTTGCCTTTCAGTTTCAATAACGCCGAATTTTTCCAAAAGCCACAATATTCCTGCGATGAATACATTGATACATCCATAATATATGTTATCAAAAAAGTAATAAGCCAAAGTTGTTCCCTGCCCATAATTTCTAAATCCAAAAGTGGCCGGCAGCAAAACTTCCTCCATCAGATATCTTAATGTAGCAAAGCAAAGAATCGACAGGAAAAAAGAAATAATTACCGTATAAACTTTTTCGGGTCTGAAAACTTTCGGGATAATCACCAGATAACAAATATAAAAGGTGCTGATACCTGCAAGAAAAAAAGTAAGACTTAAAACTTTACCCTGCAAATCATCTCCTCTGCCCAGAAAATATAAAGGGGTAATGACAGTTCCAAAAAAATTGAGACTCCAGTAAATGATTTGAAGCCAGATGATTTGTTTCTTTTTCATCGTAATTCTTTGTTGTTAATTAAAATAGGTCTTGAAGAAAAATAATGCAAATGTATTGAAACCGAATCTGAATTTGGATTTTCCATTATCAATCTGCTCTTTTTTGGTAATCTATAATTGAGTTGAGAATTTGCGATGATTGTTTTCGGCATATTCAGTTCCGAAACCAGATTTACCGTTTCGTGAGAAAGATTTTTAATTTCTAAAGTTGCCGGCGCTTTTAGCTTTTGTAAAATAATACTATCTCCCGGCGCTATTGTCACCGTTTTCCAGACATCTACCCGATGTGTTCCTATGCAGGACATGATTGATATTAAAATCAAAATGAGAGTTACTTTTTTCATATTCCAAAAATAGGCACAGCAAAAACATCCAGAACATCAAAATCTATGAACGCCCGTTTTTTACCGATGAAAATAATTTGGTCGGATTAAAACCTCATCAAATCTAAACACTATTTCAAGGGAAAGACTTTGAAAATACATTTGCATTAAGATTTTTTACAACTATTAAAATAAACTTATGAAACTGAAATATCTAATTATCGCCACACTTTTCTCGACAGCCACTTTTGCCCAAACCAAAAAAGACAGTTTGAAGGAAATTGAACAAGTCAATATATTAGTGAAGAAAAAACTGCTTGAAAGAAAAGCCGACAGATTAATCTTCAATGTAGATGCATCAATCGCTTCACAAGGAATGGATGCAGGCGAAACTCTGGCAAATGTTCCGATGCTGAAAGTGGATGAGAATCTTGGCACAATTTCTATCACAGGAAAAAGTACTGTAAACGTAATGATCAACGGCAGAATGCTGAACATATCCGGAACTGCACTTTTGAACTATCTGAAAACAATACGCTCGGAAAATATCTCGAAAATCGAAGTCATTACAACGCCTCCGGCAAAATATGAAGCTCAGGGAAACAGCGGACTCATCAATATTATTCTGAAGAAAAATCCGAATCTTGGATTCAGCGGAAATATTAATTCTAATCTTATTCAAAGAAGTTATTCCGGTTTTGGAAATAATGCGACGCTTAATTATCAGACAGAAAAATTCAGCAGCAGTCTGAAAATGACTTATTACGACTCTGCCAAACGTTCTTCGGAAAGATATACAATTCTCGGTGCTTCCCAAAACTACAGCAATTCTGTACGAAAAGATATGTGGAAAGAGCTGACGCCAAACCTTAGTCTTTCATATAAAATCAATAAAAATTCTGAAGTCGGAATGGAATATATCTTCGCCAATCAGAAATCCGGAATGGACATTGTAAACAAAACCAAAAATATCAGTTCTGACCTTAAGGAAGAAAACCTGCTGACCAATACTTTTCACAGAGAGAAGCTCCCGACACATACTTTCAGTACGTATTACGATTTGAAACTGGATTCGCTTGGGAAAAAGCTGAGCATTTCCGGCAATTTCTATAAAAACAATAACGACACGGAAGTTAATTTTTCCACTTTAGCACTTTCTGATAATTCCTTACAGAATGTGAAGACTTTGTCCAAAATCACGCCTCAGGTTTTCTCTGCTCAGGCTGATCTGGAACTTCCATTTTTATTTGGAAAAATTGAAACCGGTGCGAAATTTAATCAGTTTAAAAATTCATCAGATCTGAAATATTTCAAACTGGAAGACAATCAATATCTGGAAGATCTGTCAAAGGCCAATCTCTTCGAATATCGGGAAGAAAATTATGCTGCTTATGCCAGTTTCGCAAAGAATTTCGGAGAAAACTGGGAAACGAAAGTGGGACTTCGTTATGAAAAAACATCTGCGGAAAGCCATACGCCAAGTGATAATTCCGGCAACAAATACAATTACGGACAATGGTTTCCTTCAGCTTATGTTTCTTATAAAAAGGATAAAAACGCATTCAGCTTTTCATATTCCAGAAGAATCAACCGCCCTAGTATGAGCAACTTAAACCCTTTCCGCTGGTACGAAAATCCGTATTCTTATTCCTCCGGAAATCCTTTGCTGACGCCAGCTTACATGAATAACTGGGAATTGGGCTACACTTATGACAACAAGTTTTCTGCAAGTATTTATTATCTGAAAATGAAAAATGCATTCGGGCAAATTGCTTATCTGGACGGAATTTCTCAAATCGGAACTTACCTGAATTATTACAATAATGATTCTTATGGTGTTAATTTGTCTTATACTGATACTTTTTTCAAATTCTGGGAAACGAGTATTTCTGCGAATGCCGCTTATCAGACTTCGGAAGTTTTTAATATTGATGCAGAAACTCAAAACGGACAGTCTTTCAGCTATTCGATCAATAATACTTTTATGCTGAACAAAAATAAAACGGTTTCATTATTCCTTAATTATAACCACGATCTGCCATACAAGAATGTGAATTACAGGTTCCATAGTTTCTATGAGATGACTTCCGGAATCAAGATCTCTTTGATGGAAAAACAGCTTCAAATCAATGCAACGGTGACAAATATTTTTGCCAAAAGATACAAAGGCGATATGTATTTTGAAGATAACAGCCAGCATTTTAATAATTACTGGGATGGGAGAAGTTTCCGATTGAGCGTGAACTATACTTTTGGGAACAAGAAAAAACAAATTAATAAAAAGAATATCAATTTTGAGGAGAAGAACAGGTTATAATATATGACTTCGGAATTTATCGCAAAGTTTTTGTAAAGAACAGAGATTTATCAACTTAAAATAATTTTGCGATTAAAGTTAATGTAACAATATCAAATACCATGAGTCTAATATTGTATAAACTAACCTATGAAAATCCAATCTACTCTTTTTGCAAGCCTTCTATTTTCCACCCAAATCTATTTTGCGCAGGAAACAAGAAAGGAGGAAACAAAAGAAAAACAGATCGAAGCTGTTACCATTACCAAAACTAAAAAAGCGGTAGAGCAGAAAGCGGACAGAACTATTTTTGATTTCTCGGAACAGCCTAATCTGAATTCCGGAACATTGATGGATGGTTTGAAAAAGCTTCCCGGTTTGGTTTCTACAGATGTGGCCGGAATGATGTATCAGGGAAAAATGCTTGAGGTCTTTATGGATGGGCGACCACTTAACATTTCCAGTAACGAGCTTACGGCTTTTCTTGAAGGGATGCCTGCCAACTCTGTCGAAAGAATAGAAGTGATTACCCAACCCGGCGCAGAGTTCCCGGCAACTTCCGGCGGAGCCATTCTCAACATTATCACAAGTAAAAATGCAAAAAGCTATCTTTCTGCAACTTACAGCGGAAGTTATGCCTTCAGCAATTATGATAAAGTAAGAAATAAAACCGTCAACAGCCTTAATCTGAATGCCACAAACAAATATTTTGGCTGGCAGGTTACTTTCGGACAAAACTATCGGGAAAATGCACAATGGAGCGAAGTTGACGACCTCTCAAAAAATTTCTCTGATAAAACAGGACGTGGCTATTTTGGCAACGCTGCAATGACTTTTGATCTGGGAGCAGACCGTTTGCTTTTAAATTATGAACTTAACAAAAATAATAATGATAATGTAGTTTCCAGCAACGGTTTTAGATTAGTAAACAACATTCTTTCGCCTGTAAATTCGGAAGATTTTGGAAAGACATTTACCAACAGAAATGATGCAACTATTACTTATCAAAAGAGATTTTCCGATAAAAATAAAAAGCTCGATTTTCAACTGAATTATAATAATTATAATACGGATTTTTCTCAAAACAGCTTTACCAATCCGTCCAACAATACGGCAAATGCTTCTAATCAGAATGTTTACAGTTTTAAGGTCGATTTTTCTCAGGCTTTGAAAATACTGGATGAAGGTAAAATAAGTATTGGCGGTTTGTACGAAAAACTGAATTTTGATACGGATAATAAAATCATCACCAATCTGGACTATCAGAGACAAACATCGTCTTTGTATGCAGAATTGCAGGCGAAACTGAAGAAATTTGATTTTATTTTGGGAGCACGGGGAGAGAATTATGACATCAGCGGAATCACGCGGGTTTTTGATAACAATGCTGTTGTTCAAAAAGATCTGACACCTTTTAACCAGTTCAGGATTTTTCCAAATGCAAGTGTTCAGTACAATTTTATGCAAAGCGTTTACTTCAGCTTTAATTATAACAAAAAAATCAGTCTTCCCAACATCACATTCCTGAATCCCAACAATACGGTTTTCAACAATCAAAACATCAATTACAGCGGAAACCCTTTCTTGCAGCCGACTATTTTTGACAATTTTGAGGTTAAAATTTCTGCTTTTGATTATGCCTATATCAGTTACAGCATCAGTTATTCTGATAACAATATTGCACAGCAGGTTGGGCGGAAAGACCTTCTGGTAACCAATACAAATATCAATATTCCAACGATGAGAATCCACAGCTTCAACGCCGGATTACCGGTTCCGTTTATGATTTTCACCAAAAGCCTTAGTGAAATGCTGAAGTTTGATTTCAATCCGGACAAGATCAATTTCCTTTACTTATTTACAAGTTATCAGAAGCACGAGATTCCGGCACTTAACAACAAAGGATTTTGGGTTTTTGGAGGAATGGCGCAGATTATTTTGCCGAAGGAAATAAAATTCACTGCCAATTACCGTCATATTACGAAAGGAAATTATTTCTATTTTGACGCGGTAAAACCATTTAACCAGTCTGTTGATCTTAATCTTACCAAAAAATTGATGAACGATCGTCTTACGATTACACTTTATGCAGACGATGTTTTTAATATGAATAGGAATACTTTCAATTCGGTACCGCCAAATGATCTGGATCCTGTCCTTCTGACAAGTAAAAATGATACGCGGAAATTCGGAATTTCATTTAATTATAAGATTCCGACCAAGAACAAACTGGCAAAAGTAGATCCCAATCTGATCAAAACAAATAATTCTGATTCTAGTTCAGGATTACTGAATCAAGACAAATAATTCGATTAACCTTCACAAGCTTTCCAAATCGCATCATTCTGAGGAACGGGCGCCGTGATTTCTATATTTTCTTTTGTAACAGGATGAATAAACTGAAGTCTTCTGGCGTGTAGAGAAATCCCGCCATCCGGATTGGAACGGGGCGCACCATATTTCAGATCGCCTTTTATCGGAACTCCGATTTTTGAAAGCTGGGCACGGATCTGATGATGTCTTCCGGTTTCCAGATCAATCTCCAGAAGCTGATAATTATCTAAGGTTTTGATTATTTGATAATTAAGAATAGATTCTTTTGCGCCTTCCGTTTGCTTTATGAAAACGGTGGCTTTGTTGGTTTTTTCGTTTTTTTGAAGATAATGAACCAATCTCTGAGATTTCGGGATCATTTCTTTAGCAACAATTGCCCAATAAGTCTTTTTGACTTCTCTATTTTTTACCATCTGTGTCAATCGGGAAAGCGCTTTGGAAGTCTTTGCATAGATCACCAAGCCAGAAGTTGGTCTGTCAATTCTATGAACCAAACCAAGAAAAACATTGCCGGGTTTATCATCTCTATTTTTAATGAAATCCTTGATCAATTCTAACAAAGACAAATCGCCTGTTTTATCGCCCTGAACGAGCTGTCCGGCTTTTTTGTTGATGACGAGAAGATGATTATCTTCATAAACGATTTGAGAAGAGGAAAATTCTTGAGACATTATTTATGTTGTTTAAAAAGCCATTCCGGAATCTTATCAATCAATTCAGCCGAAAGAATATTGTTGTGATATCGGTTTTTATATTCCCACAGAAAAACTTTTCCTTTAGGTTTCAATTCTTCAAAAAACCTGAAATTACTTTGAGGAAAATTATCTGTATCCAGACTTCCGTGGACTATCCAGATTGGGATTTTCTGAAGCTCATTAATCTTATCAAACTGTGAAATTCCTGAGATATTAATCGCAGCTGCAAACAGATCCGGTCTCTTGGAAATGGCATTAGAAGTTGTTGCGCCGCCCATTGAGAATCCCATGACATAGATTCTGTTTGGGTCTATATTTTCTTTAATAATTAAGGAATCAATTGATTTCAGAACAAGATCAAGATATTCATTAGATTCAGAAACTTTTACATTTCTGGTTTCATCAAGATGATAATTGGAGGAACGAACAGGAAATTGAGGTGATACAACATAAGCCTGATAGTTTTCCCGATTTTCCGGAAGCAGCCACATTTTCGACAAAATGCCCATTTGTGAGGTATTATTTGTTCCAACAGCACCAGAACCGTGAAAGACTAAAACCAAAGGATATTTTTTGATTGGATCCAAATTTTTTGGCTTTAATAATCTGAAATTGACTTCGGCATTCCCATTTTTAAATTTTCCAGGTTTGAAATCGGAATAATCTAAATTTTTGATTTCCTTAATTCTGGCAAGAGATTTCAGAGAATCTTTCTTATCGAAAATCTCAGTTCTTGTCCCGAATTTTGTCTGGTGACAAACACAGGAAATGATAGAAAATATCAGAAAAATATAAAATGAAAATTTAGTAACTTTCTTTATCATTCGGGAAATCAGAGCTTTTCACATCTTTTACATATTGAGAAACGGCGCCGGTAATTTCTGTGTAAAGATCCAGATATCTTCTCAGGAATTTTGGAGAAAAACCTTGATTCATCCCAACCATATCGTGATAAACCAAAACCTGTCCGTCACAGTCCTGTCCGGCTCCAATACCAATTGTCGGTATCGAAATACTTTCTGT
Organism: Epilithonimonas sp. UC225_85; assembly: GCF_042695135.1. Lineage (GTDB taxonomy): Bacteria > Bacteroidota > Bacteroidia > Flavobacteriales > Weeksellaceae > Epilithonimonas. The sequence continues at coordinate 764,235 of NZ_CP170547.1, read as the reverse complement.
CGCTTTCTTGGCAAGATCTGCCGGAATTTTCTCCAAAACGACAGCAAAACAGCCGAGTTCTTCCAGAAGTTTACAATCGGAAATCAATTTTTCTGCTTCTGCTTCTTCTTTTGCTCTTACTTTATAGGTTCCGAACTGATAGATACTTTGAGGCGTGAGTCCAAGATGTCCGCAAACAGGAATTCCTGCATTCACGATTTTTCTGATGGATTCTTCAATTTCTTTTCCGCCTTCGATTTTAATAGCGTGAGCGCCGCCTTCTTTCATCATTCTCACTGCAGATTCCAGGGCTTTTTCCGGATTACTCTGATAAGTCCCGAAAGGCAGATCCGCAACCACCAAAGCTCTTTCCACACCACGAACCACACATTGCGTATGATAAATCATTTGATCCAAGGTAATGGGCAAAGTTGTTTCAAAACCAGCCATTACGTTTGCTGCAGAATCACCGATCAAGATAGAATCTACACCGCCTGCATCTACCATTTTTGCAGTGGTGAAATCGTAAGCCGTCAGCATTGTGATTTTTTCCTTATCGAATTTCATTTTTCGTAAGGTTTCTGTGGTGATTTTTTTTATTTCGGAGTGTACAGACATGATTATGAATGATAAATGATAAGTGATAAATGATTAAAAAATGACGATGACTGATGAAAAATTTAGCATAAAGAATTGCAAATCCATTATCATTCATCGGTTATCATTTATATAACAACGTGACCCAATTTGATTAATTTGTCGCGGTTTAGGATTTTGATATTTCTGCCTTCGACGGAGATCAGATCATCTTGTTTGAATTCTGAGATTAATCGGATTGCGCTTTCTGTAGCGGTTCCAATTAAGTTGGCAATTTCTTCTCTCGTAAGTGAAATTTTGATAAAGCCTTCCGGATCTGTCCCAAGTTTTTGCTCCAAAAGGATCAGAATTTCTGCCAATCTTTCTCTTACTGTTTTTTGGGCAAGGAAAGTAACAGTATTTGCAGATTCTCCCAATTCGTAAGCAATTTTTTGAAGCATTGCGTAAGATAGTTTGGAATCAACTTCTAATAAATGAAGAAAAACATCGGAGGGTAAAAACTGAACTTTCAACGGTGTCATCGCTTCTGCTTTTGCCTGGAAATTTTCTCCACACAGCAAAGAACGATATCCAATCAGATCATTGTCTTTACAGAATCTCAGAATCTGATCTTTCCCGTAAACACCTGACTTAGAAAGTTTTGCCGTTCCTTTTTCGATAAAGTAAACTCCTTTCGGCGAATCACCATCATCGAAAACCACATCACCTTTTGAGAATTCCAAAACTTTTAAGGCTTTTTCATACACTTCAAAATCAGCGGAATTCAAACTTTCGCGCAAAGATTCCTTATTGAATGCTTTTGAGAAATTTTCTTCTATAACCAATTGTTGTTCAAGAGACATACCTATGACATTTATCAGCAAAAATAAGCTATTTTAGAACTACAATCAAACAATTTTCCGTAATTTTGCATTCCAATATCAGACATTTATGTCAGAACAATGTTTTCACTGTGGACAAGCAATTGACAAAGAGCAGATTTCTTTTGATCATAAGATATTTTGCTGTAACGGTTGCCAGTCGGTTTATGAAATCCTGAACGTCCATAATCTGGATAATTTCTACAACATCAACAAAAACTCCGGTGTACGGCCGAGCAATGAAAATAATGCTCAGTTCGATTACCTCGACACACCCGAGATCTATACCAAAGTTGTCGATTTTTCGGAGGGCGGAACGACTCTTGTCACTTTCAAAATACCTGTGATCCATTGTTCTTCCTGTATTTGGCTGTTGGAAAGCCTACATACAATCAATAAAAGCATCAACTATTCTCAGGTCAATTTTACCCGTAAAACGTTGCAGGTTTCCTTCAAAGATGACGAACTGAAATTAAGTGAACTCGCAAAGTTCCTGACTAACCTTGGTTATAAACCGGTCATCAACCTTGAGACAGCAGATAAAAAGCACGACACATTAGATAAAAGTCTTTTGATAAAACTCGCAATCGCAGGTTTTGCTTTCGGAAACGGAATGTTCTTCAGCTTCCCGGAGTATATCTCAGGAGATGATGTATGGTTCCATTCTTACAAACATCTGTTCCGGGTTCTGTTATTTTTGTTTGCAACAGCTGTAGTATTTTATTCGGCTTCAGATTATTATAAGTCCGCCTGGTACGGTTTGAAAAACAAAATAATCAATATAGACGTTCCCATTGTTTTAGGGATTTTTGTGCTTTATGGTAGAAGTATTTATGAAGTCGTAACAGATTATGGTCCAGGCTACTTTGATACACTTTGCGGCTTATTATTCTTTATGTTACTCGGAAAAACTTTCCAGAAAAGAACTTACAATACGCTTTCGTACGACCGGGATTACAAGTCTTTTTACCCGATTGCCGTAACGAAAGTTGATTTCGATGGAAAACAGGAGAATATTTTGCTTTCCGACCTGGCTGTTGGTGACAGGATTATGGTCAGAAATCAGGAAATCATCCCGGTAGATTCGGTTCTTATAAAAGGCGAAGGCAACATCGACAACAGTTTTATCACAGGAGAGTCTGCTCACGTTTCCAAAAAACCGGGCGACAAGATCTTTGCAGGCGGCAAGCAATCCGGATCTGTTCTGGAACTGGAAGTCATCAAAAGTGTGGATCAAAGTTATCTCACTCAACTTTGGAATAAAGAAGCTTTCAAAAAATTTGAAACAGGTCTTGACACAATGACCAATACGATCAGTAAGTATTTTACATTAATTATTCTAGGAATTACTTTGCTGGCAGGGATCTATTGGGCAAGAATTGATATGGAGAAAATGTTTCAGGTCGTATCTGCAATTCTTATTGTTGCCTGCCCTTGTGCTTTGGCACTCTCTGCTCCGTTTACTTTCGGACATATTATGAGAATTCTTGGTCGCAACAAGTTTTATGTAAAAGATACTCTGACGATAGAAAGACTGGCGAAAATTGACACATTAGTTTTTGATAAAACAGGAACCATAACTGAAAGCAAGAAATCCAGCATCAATTATATCGGAAATGAAATTGAGGATTTTGATTTAAGAAACATCAAATCGCTCCTTAAGAACTCCAATCATCCGCTTTCGAAATTACTTTATAATTACATCGAAGTGAATGATGATTATTTTGAAGTGGAAGATTTTGTAGAAATATCCGGAAAAGGCTATGAAGGAAAAGTACGCGGAACAATTTACAAAATCGGTTCTGCAGGCTTCACGGGAGAAAAATCACAGGATCTGGAAACCGCAGTTTACATCAAGAAAAATGAAACTTTCATTGGGAAATTCACATTCAAAAATGAATACCGAAGCAATCTTTCAGTGCTTTTCAGTCATTTAAAAAATTACAAAATCAACATTTTAAGCGGCGACAATCCTTCGGAAAAATCAATTCTTGAAAAACTGATTCCGAATGTTTCAGAAATGAAATTCAACCAAAATCCGGAAAACAAGCTGGACTTTATCAAAGAACTTCAGGACAAGGGACAAAAAGTAGCGATGCTCGGTGACGGATTGAATGATGCGGGCGCGCTGAAACAGAGTAATGTAGGTATCGCAATTTCGGACGACAGCAATTCCTTCACGCCTTCTTCCGACGTGATTATGAATGGAGAAAAAATCCCTGATCTGGACAAATTCCTGAAGCTTTCCAAGGATGCAATAACGATTGTAAAAATCACATTCATAATAAGTTTGTTTTATAATATTATCGGAGTCAGCTTTGCTGTTTCGGGACATATGCATCCTCTTTTTGCAGCTATTTTTATGCCTCTCAGCTCTGTAACGGTTGTAACATTTACGACACTTTCCACGTGGATCAGAAGTGCCAAATATTTTAAGATAAACATTTAGAACGCCCTTATTTAGAGCGATTATAAATTATCCATATTTGCTTCATTCTGACCAAAGTCAGTAATTTTCACTAAATTTGACGACTGTTTTTACCTTAAATTTGTCGCAGTTATGGAGATTCTCTATTTAATGATTATCTGCAGCGTTTCTTTAGCTGTTATTTTCCTGATTATTTTCATAATTGGAGCCAGAAAAGGACAGTTTGAAGACGACGAATCGCCTGCCGTCAGAATTTTATTTGACGACGAAGTGAAGACAGAAAAGGAGACAGACACTCCTGAAAAAAATGATAAAGAATAATTGCTATTTGTAGATATGGAAACACAAAAATTTAGTTATGACAACGGGATTGTTCGCGCTTTTCTTATTGCGACGGTCGTTTTCGGTTTATTAGGTTTTTTATTAGGACTGACGGCTGCGTTGTTACTATTTTATCCTGAATTACCAGAGTTTTTCCTGGGAACAGACGACCCGACAATCAGAACTTTGCGAAGCGAGGGAATGCAGGGATTGATCAATTCTCAAGGTGCATTTGGATTCGGGCGTATTAGAATGATGCACACGAGTACCGTAATTTTCGCTTTTGTGGGCAACAGTTTCTTTGCAGGATTTTACTATTCTATGCAGAGATTACTGAAAAGCAGAATGTGGAGCGATACTTTATCTTGGATGCATTTCTGGGGTTGGCAGCTGATGCTGGTAACAACTCTTATTACTTTCCTTATGGGAATTAATACCTCTAAAGAATACGCAGAACACGAGTGGCCGATTGATATTTTGATCACAGTGGTCTGGCTGATTTTTGGGTTCAATATGTTTGCTACAATCGCAGTTAGAAAAGTAAGACACTTATACGTGGCAATCTGGTTCTACATCGGAACCTGGGTTGCAGTTGCTATGCTCCATATATTCAACAACTTAGAAGTTCCTTTATCTTTCACCGGATGGAAATCCTATTCTGCTTATGCAGGTGTGAAAGATGCATTGGTACAATGGTGGTATGGTCATAATGCGGTTGCATTCTTCCTGACGACTCCGGTTCTAGGGATGATGTATTATTTCGTTCCGAAAGCGGCAGACAGACCGGTTTTCTCATACAAATTATCGATTATTCACTTCTGGTCGTTGATCTTTGTCTATATCTGGGCAGGTCCGCACCATTTACAATATACATCTTTACCGGCTTGGGCTCAGGCTGTAGGAACAGGTTTCTCAATTATGCTTATCGCACCATCTTGGGGAGGTATGCTAAACGGTCTATTGACTTTGAGAGGCGCTTGGGATAAGGTACGGGAAAATCCGGTTCTTAAATTCTTTGTTGTCGCTGTAACTTGTTATGGTATGGCAACATTTGAAGGACCACTTTTGGCAACTAAAACAGTTAACAAAGTAGGACACTTTACAGATTGGGTTATTGGTCACGTTCACTTAGGAGCGCTTGGATGGAACGGTTTTATGGCTTTTGGTGTTATCTATTACTTAGTTCCAATTATGTGGAGAACCAAACTCTGGTCTGTAAAATTAGCTAACTGGCATTTCTGGTTAGGAACTTTTGGAATTATTTTCTACGCAGTTCCTTTATATATTGCAGGATTTACACAAGGATTGATGTGGAAACAATTTAATCCGGACGGAACTTTGATGTACAAAAACTGGTTGGATACGGTAACTGCTATTCTTCCATTCTTTAAACTGAGATTCGTAGGAGGATTCTTATATTTCTCCGGAGCTATCCTTATGGTTGTTAACTTAGTTGCAACAGCAAGAAAAGGATCTTTCCAAAAAGAAGTTCCTGTAGAAGTTCCTGCATTGGCAAAAATCAACAAAGGAAGAAAAGAAGGTGAAACATTCCACTTATGGTTAGAAAGAACGCCACTATATTTATCAATTTTATCCTTTCTTGTAGTAGCAATTGGAGGATCTATGGAAATTCTTCCGACTATATTTATTAAAGATAATGTTCCTACGATCTCTGCGGTGAAACCATATTCGCCACTAGAATTAGAAGGTAGAGATCTATATATCAGAGAAGGCTGTAATGCCTGCCACTCTCAGATGATCCGCCCATTCCGTGATGAAGTTGTAAGATTCAACGGTAAAAACGGACAGTACTCAAAGGCGGGAGAATATATCTACGACAGACCATTCCTCTGGGGTTCTAAAAGAACTGGTCCGGATTTGCAGAGAGAAGGCGGCGCAAGACCAGATTCGTGGCACTTCAAACATATGTATAATCCAAGATCGACTTCCGCAGGTTCTATTATGCCTAGATTCCCTTGGTTGATAGAAAATACATTGGACAGAAGCAAAACAAAAGCTAAATTGGAATTGATGAAAAATACATTTGATGTTCCATATACAAAATCTCAGATCGACAGTATGGATACATGGATGGATCATCAGGCTAACGGTATTGTAAAAAATGTTTTTGCTGAAGCAGATGATGTGAAAAAATCTTTTCAAGAGGCTAAGGTCAACAAAGCCAAATCCGGAGAGAAATTTGTTCCGCTTGAGAAGAGAGAGATCGTTGCTTTAATATCTTATCTGCAAAGATTAGGAACCGATATCAAAACAACAGAAGTAAAAACGGCTAGTAATTAAATTTAAAATAAAATGATTCCGCAAAGTTTTAAAGACATCGTCTCCAATGTGGAAAATGCAGGTCTGTTTCAGACCATTGCAATGATCATCTTCATTTTATTCTTTGTTGTAATGGTTTATGTTGTGATCAACAGACCAAAAAAATATTATAACGAGGAAGAAAATGCTCCTTTGGAAAAAGATCACGAAGACGATAAATTTACTTTGTAATTAAAAAAGATAATTAATCATGAAAAGAAGAACACCTGTTTATATTAATATTCCAATCGTTTTAGGATTACTAATTATAGTTTTTTACATGTTTACCCAAACATCTGATTTTCTGTCAACCAAATTTTTTCTTGGAGCAGCATTGATCAGTATTGTAGTCGTTTTTATCCAGGCTGCAATTGGAGATTTGATTGAGAATGAAAAGTTCAAAAAACTGACAGATACAGAAAAAGCAGCTTATATCTCTGACAAAAAAATACCTTACTTCCAATACCTTTGGAACGGTGCATTCAAAAGTCAGTCAGAAAAAGAGGAAAAAGACATCCTTATCGATCACGGATTCGATGGCATTATGGAGCTTGACAATCAGCTTCCAAAATGGTGGCTAGGCCTTTTCTATTTCGGCGTAGCTTACTGTATTTTGTACGTTTCTTCATACTTCCTGACAGATTTTGCTCATCCTTACAAAGAATATGAACAGGAATACAGAGAGCAGACTGCTGCTATCAATGAATATATGTCAACTGTGACTCAGCCGACTTTAGAAACTGCTGTATTCTCAGAAGATAATGTAGAAGCTGGAAAAGCGGTTTTCGAAACCAACTGTGTCTCTTGCCACGGTGAAGGTGGAAAAGGAGGAATCGGACCTAACCTGACAGATAATTTCTGGATCAACCAGCCAGAGAAAACATTATATAAAACTGTTTTCTGGATGGTAGAAAACGGAAGTCCAAATAACCCGACAATGCAGGCTTGGGGTAAAAATGGTGTGGTTTCCGGATTCGATATGCAAAATGTGGCAGCTTATGTCTATCATATCAATCAGGAGCAGGCTCCAATTACACCTGCACAAGGTGGTGCAGCTCCTCAAGGAACGGAAGCGCACTGGGAAAAAACTAAGTAATATCATATAAAAGAGATTGTCAAAAAATATCGTTCTATTCGGAATGATATTTGAGAATAAATGGTAGATATACTGTTCATTCTCGGGACAATCTCTTTTTTTATCTAAATATTATGAGTACTACAGAAAAAAAATACAACGAAGCTGAAAGCTGGGTCGTAGAAGCTGAAACATTCAGAGACTCTGTAGGTACAATGGATAATACCGGTAAAAGAAAGTGGGTATTTCCAAGAAAACCTAAAGGGAAATTTACCAATTACAGAGTCCTTGTAAGTATTCTGCTGTTAGCAATATATTTTGCAGTTCCATTTTTGAAAATCAATGGAAATCCGGTTCTGCTATTTAATATTATAGAGCGTCAATTTTTTATTTTTGGGCAGCCTTTTTATCCTCAAGATTTCTTCATTCTGGCATTAGGCGCCATTGTTTCATTAATATTCATTATTATTTTTACCGTAGTCTTCGGAAGAATATTTTGTGGATGGATCTGTCCTCAAACCATATTCCTCGAAATGATATTCCGTAAAATAGAATATGCGATAGAAGGCGACAGAAATAAACAGATCCGACTGGATAATCAGGAATGGGACACAGAAAAGATTTGGAAACGGTCTTTGAAGTGGTTTACTTTTCTATTAATTTCCATCATCATTACCCACATTATGTTTATGTACATCGTTGGCTATGAAGAGGTTTTCAGAATTATGCAGGAAGGTCCATTTGCAAAACCTACCAACTTTTTGGTAATGATTATGTTCACGGCCGCTTTTTACTTTGTATTTGCATGGTTCAGAGAGCAGGTTTGTACAATGGTTTGTCCTTACGGAAGATTGCAGGGCGTATTGATAGATAAAGAAACCATCAATGTTTTTTACGATTATAAAAGAGGAGAAAACCGTGCTAAATGGAAAAAAGGGGAAGACAGAAGAGCTGAAGGAAAAGGTGACTGTATCGATTGTAAACAATGTGTGGTCGTTTGTCCTACTGGAATAGATATCCGCGATGGTTTGCAGATGGAATGTGTAAACTGCACCGCTTGTATAGATGCGTGTGATGAAGTGATGGTAAAAGTCGGACTTCCGCCAGGGCTAATCCGCTATGCCTCAGAAAAAGAAATTGAGGAACAGCAGCAATTCAAATTCTCCGGAAAGATGAAAGGCTATACGGTTGTTTTACTTGTTCTTGTGGCCTTCTTAGGTGGATTATTATACAACAGAGGCGAGATGGAAGCCAAATTCCTTAAACCTCCGGGCTCTACTTTCTTCGTAAGAGACGGGAAAATTACCAACACTTATAATTATACTTTTCTTAATAAATCCAACGAAAACAAAACAGTCGTTATCAAAATCATTGAACCTTCAAACGGCGAAATATCTTCCGGTACATCTACCAACATCATTATGAAAAGAGATGCGATGATCAAAGGAACCATTAATGTAAGTTTCCCGCAAAATCAAATTAAATTATCAAAACAAAATCTGGAATTGGGTGTTTATGATATGAATGGCGAATTACTGGATTCTTACAAAACTTATTTTGAAGGACCTTTCAAATTTCAATTTTAATTATTAACCAATGAAAAATCTAAATTGGGGACACGGATTAATGATTGCACTGGGTTGCTTTATTATTTTCATCCTATTTTTGATCTTTATTTTTCCGATGGGAAAACAAAATGCAGAAATGATCTCTAATAATTACTACGAGGAAGAACTGCAATATCAGGATATTATTGATGCTAAAAAAAATGCAGCAACGCTAAAAGAAGTTCCGGTTTATAAATCAACAGCCGAAGGAATGCTTATCTCTTTTCCCGAAAGCATCAAAGCAGATAATAATTTGGCGAAATTTATTTTATTTCGGACAGATGATTCTAATCTGGATGTGAAAAAAGAAGTCACTTTACAACATAATTTATTCCTGATTCCTAAAAAAGTGATTTCTAAAGGTTCCTATACTTTAAAATTAAAATGGACGGAAAATAAGAAACCTTATCAGGTAGATTATGACATCTTATGGAAATAGCACTTATCATATCTGCAATTGGATTGGGATTCGCTTCCGGATTCCACTGCATTGGTATGTGTGGGCCTATTGCTTTATCGATGGGATTGACCAAAAATCAGAAAGCTAATTTCTATCTTCAAAATCTCACCTATCAATTTGGAAGAATCCTTACCTACTCTATTCTCGGAGCGATTTTAGGCATTATTGGACAAAGTTTTGAATTTGCTGGTTTTCAAAAATATCTTACAGTTGCAGTTGGCATTTTACTCATCATAATGGCTATATCATCTTTCGGAGGAAAAGATTTTGCAACGAGAATTCCTTTTGTTTCAAGAGTGTTGTTAAGAGTAAAAATGAAACTTGGAAAAATCTTACAGCTTCCCGATTACAAATCCCGCTTCGCAACAGGAATCCTTAACGGACTTTTACCTTGCGGAATGGTTTATATGGCTCTCACAGCATCGTTGGCAGCCGGTGGAATCTGGCAAAGTTCGCTCTTTATGTTTCTTTTTGGATTGGGAACTTTTCCGTTTATGTTTGCCGTTGTTTACTTAGGAAATTTCATCACGACAGCTTTCCGAGTAAAAATATTGAAAGTGATTCCGGTAATGATGATTATATTAGGCGGATTATTCGTTTTAAGAGGATTGGAACTAGGAATACCATATGTTTCTCCACATTCCGAAGCATTGCACGTTAACCATTCTATAAAAGGCTTTCATACGGATCATACAAATTGTCATTAATTAAATAAAACATAAAAAAATCGGTCAAATGACCGATTTTAATTTTTTAGAAAGTAACTTCCGCTGTTTCTTTTCCTTTCTGGAAATTGAGCGTTTTCAAAGCACCTTTGTAAGTGATATTCACAATATTGACCTGTTTTGGAAACTGTCCAATCAAAATACTGTTCTTAATTTTCAAACTTGAAATATCAGAAACATTTCCAGCTTCATAATAAACCCAAACAGATTCTCCATTAACCTGACTTCCTGTAAATGTTAATGCCTTAGGAGCGCCGTTGATAGATACATCGACGTTGTTATTAACATATTTTTTCACTTCAGCTTCAAATCCTGCTGTTGCCGGATCTATTTTTACGGCCTGAGAGATATGAGTCGTATTAAGCTTTGTCGTGAACTTAAGCGTTTTTGTTCCATCAATGTAATCCACTTTGGTCATTGATGAAAAGAAATCCAATGCAGTAAAGCTAAAAAGCCCAACCAGCAAGATCCCTAACGATAATATAAATATAGATTTTTTCATTTTAATATAAGTTTTAATAACTTTTAAGATTAAATTATGGTCAAATTATATGCCACGACTTAGAAATTCACACTTACAGAATATTTGTCGTAGAAAGCCTTGATATGGGCAACCGCATCATCTGCATTATCTACAACCCGGAAAAGTGAAAGATCCTGCTCTGCGATCAAACCTTCTTTCAGCAAAGTTGATTTGAACCAGTCTAACAATCCGCTCCAGAACTCGCTGCCAACCAAAACGATAGGAAACTTCCCTATTTTGTTGGTTTGAATCAGGGTCAGGGCTTCCGTCAATTCATCCAAAGTTCCAAAACCTCCGGGCATTACAACAAAACCCTGAGAATACTTGACGAACATTACTTTTCTAACGAAAAAATAATCAAAATTAATATTATAACCTTTGTCAACGTATGGATTAAAGTGCTGTTCGAAAGGCAATTCTATATTCAGACCAATTGACTTTCCGCTTCCGTTGGCGCCTCTGTTTCCGGCTTCCATTATTCCAGGTCCGCCTCCGGTGATGACTCCGAAACCAATCTCTGTGATTTTCTTGGCAATGTCAACTGCCATTTTGTAATAGAAATTATCTTCCTTCAGCCTGGCCGATCCGAAGATGGAAACACAAGGTCCAATTCTCGCCATTTTTTCGTATCCATCTACAAACTCAGACATCACACGGAAAACCATCCAGCTGTCTTTGGTTATAGTCTCGTCCCAATTTTTTTGTCGCAGACTTTCGTGAAGTCTTTTATCATCGTCTTCTTCTATCATTTGAACATTCTTTCTGCGTAAGTAATAGATTCCGGTTTGCCAACATCAATAAGGTTAGAGTTGTGCTGGTATCCGACAATGATGTCTTCTTTCATCAGATCCATATATTCGTCCATAATGGAGAATTTTCCTGTTCTGGTCATTTTATCGAATATTTCAGAATTCACAATATGCAAACCACTGAAAGCCAATTCTCTTAGTTTGAAAATCCCACCAACAACTTTTTTCTTGTTGTCCAGAAGATTTCTCCAGCCTTTCAGGAACATCTTGTCGTTGAACATCAGCTTTCTGGAACTTTCTCTGTCAGAAACCGCCAAAGTTATCATCGCACCTTTCGTTTCATGAAGTTTGATAAAATTACTGATATTAAGGTCTGTCAAAATATCGACGTTCATAATTAAAAATGATTTCTCGTTTTCAAGGAATCTCTTTGCAAAAAGTAAACCGCCACCGGTTTCCAAAAGCTGTTCAGACTCATTTGATATTTCGATATTTGCTCCGAAGTAATCATTTTCAGCCAGGAAAGACAGGATCTGCCCACCAAAATGATGGATATTAATCACAAAATCGTTGATCCCATAACTCTGGAGATATTTGATATTTCTTTCCAAAAGTGGAACGCCGTTTACCTGTGCCAAAGCTTTGGGATGATTGTCTGTAAAAGGTTTCAGGCGGGTTCCCATTCCCGCAGCAAATATTAATGCTTTCATATTTTATTAATAATAATTGAATAAATGATTAAATAATGAGAGATAAAAATCAATTATTAATTATCGCTTATCGATGATAAATTAAGGTGTAACTGTTCATCGTGATAAACTGAAACATCTGCCTCAGGATATTTTTCTCTAATGAATTCTGCAGTTTTGATCGCAGAATAAACCGAACGGTGTTGCCCGCCTGTACAGCCAAAATTAATCTGCAGATGTTCAAAATTTCGACTTAAATAATTTTCTATGCTGATGGAAATAAGTGACTGAATTGATTTCAGGAAGTTTGGCATTTCAGTTTTCGTTTCCAAAAATTCCTGAACGCCGATGTCATTTCCTGTCTGTGATTTGTATTCTTCTATCCTTCCGGGATTCAAAATTCCACGGCAATCGAAGACGAAACCGCCTCCATTATCTGTATTATCCTTGGGGATACCACCTTTTTTATAAGAAAAACTATGTATCTCTATATTGAGTTTATTCTGCATCAAATCTAATTTTTCCGTAAAGTTACTTTTTTTAATTTTCTTTGAAAAATCTGAGTTCCCGAAACATTTTAACTTTTAATAAAAATGATTGAATAGTATTGATTATATTAGTACAACTAAAAAACTAATCATGAAAAAATTAATCATTATACTTATTTTACTTTTTACATTTGAAAAAATTTCCGCAGAACAATACATTCATATTTCTGGACTAAATATTACTCAAATTAATGAAAGCCAGATAAAAGCTAATTTGAAAATTGCACTTAGCAATGGCGGTTATACGGCTTATAATGCATATGTCGTAACTAGACAACAAAATGTCATTACCTTAAAAGTTTGTTATGACTTTTATTTCTTTGATGGCGGAACAACTCCAAATAATGATTTTATTATAGACGTGCCGTCTATACCAGACAATTACATATTAAAAGTAGAAATTTACCTGAGTGGTGCTACTTGTACTTACAGCAATCCTTATTTACAGGATTCATCTTCACTGGAATTCACTACCCCTTTTACTGGCACTATATTGCTCAGTGCAGCAGATGGTATAATTAAAAATGATAAAATGAAACTTTATCCCAATCCTTCCAATGGCAATCTCAACATCAATACTCCATCCCCAATTGATAATATTACAGTTTTGGATGCAGCAGGAAAACAGATCATTAGTCTTAAAAATCCAGGTACAAAACTAAATTTATCCCAACTTAAAAATGGCATTTATTTTTTAGAAATTGATAGTAACAAAAACAAATTCCAGGAGAAGGTGGTCATACAAAAGTGATGGCGATTTTCAGATAAAATAGATACAGAGCTTAGATTTACAATTAAGCTCTTTTTTAAATTTTCTTTCAAAAATCTGAGTATTCTGAATATAAAATTTAATTTTGCATATTAATTGATATAAGGCTATGTTTATCAAACATATTTCTTATTTTTAAAAATAAATCATATTTAAAATGAAATTCATAAAATACTGTCTATTAATAAGTTTGTTGATTTTTACAATCAGTTGCAAGAAAACAAAAGTGGATGGAAGCAACAGGATGAGCTTTCAGGAAAGCATCAATGATATGGCTTCCAGCTTACCGACTTTGAAGCAAGTAAAATTTAATGAAGCCTTATATATTCTAAAAACTTTTGGTGTAGAAGCTGACGGTGACATTGCTGAAATTACCGCACTTGGAAAACTTTTGGACGGTAAAAAGACACCTGAAATTTTCAAAATGGCCGACGAAGTGGCTCAGAAAAACGGCATTGCCTGGAGCAGTACAGCACCGCCAAGTTTAGGCGAAATGAACATCTTCGGGAACGAAACCGCTTCCGAAAAAGATGCCAACGACATCGATGCTGCAGCGCTTAATATTCTTGTAAGAAATATTGCCGGAGATAGTTTGACAGGATCAAAGGGTTTGATTGTCACACCACAACTTGTGGATAACAACGGAAAAAAAGTTGATTTTGAAGGCGCGGCTTTAGAAACCACAATGGAAATTTCCAGCGGAGGGACCAAGATCTCAACTTCTAAAAATCTGATGCAGGATAATCTTTTCCGAGGATTTACCATCAAATATTCTTCACTACCAAAAGACAAAATCTTCGAAGAAAAAATTGATATTAAACTGACTGTGAAAACAACCAAAAAACTGTTACAGATGATAAAAATGGGAATTCCTGTAAATGGACAGGCACTTTATACGCCACCAGCTCCTGTTGTAGCAGATTCTATTCAGGCTCCTCCTCCGCAGATTGATCCGCAGACAGGTGAAACAGTTGTCCCACCTCCTGCTCCCGCAAAATCTACTGCTGATCCAAAAGCAACAGTCACTAAATTTCTTAATAATCTCTCTACCCAGAATTTCAAGGCGGCCTACGATGTTGCAGAAAATCCAAATTGGGGTTCTTATGACAAATTTTCAAATCCTAATTCCGGTTTCGGATCTGTGAAAAATATTGCAGTTAAGAACATTGCAGTTCCTTACAATAAAGATAATTCCGCAAACGTAAATGTAACTTACGACGTGACAGACAAAAATGGAAAAGTGACTTCCCTAAACGTGACTTATGGATTAAAAGCCGTTAACAACAACTGGAAAATCACCACTTACAAGATCAATAATCCTTAAAAATAAATAATGGCGTCAGCAGAACTCATCCACAAATTAGAACAAACTATAGAAAATATCCCGGATTTTCCGATTCCGGGAATCCAGTTCAAAGATATCTGTCCCATTTTTCTTCAACCAAAATTGTACGAAGAAGTGATTGTGGACCTGGCAGAATTCAGCCGTGGAAAGATTGATGTGGTTTGCGGAATAGAAAGCCGCGGTTATCTTTTTGGGATTGCAATCGCTGTTGCTTTAGACGTTCCTTTTGTTCTCATCAGAAAAGCAGGAAAACTGCCGCCACCTTTCATTGGAGAAAAGTATGACCTAGAATATGGCTCAGCAGAAATCGAAATGAAAACCGGACATCTGAAAGAAGGACAACGCGTTTTGATCCACGACGACCTTTTGGCAACAGGCGGGACAACAGAAGCTGCCGCTAAACTGATTTCAAAACAAGGTGCAATCCCGACACAATTCAGCTTTTTAATTGATTTAAAGGATTTGAACGGTGAAGAAAGACTCAAAAAATTTGGAGCAGACGTCTATTCTATCCTCAATTATTAAATAAATTTTCATTCCTAAAAAAGAATTTTTGTATATCAAAAGGAAAGCATTAAATTTGCACTTCATTTACTAAAAAATTATGGCAGATCTACATAACAAAAACAAAGAGCAAGAAGGAAAAGAAACAGTAGAATTCTTCAAAGATCTTGATAAAGAAGCACTTAATATCGAGGGCTTTTTAGAAAAAAATGCAAGAACATTGAGCATTGGTTTCGGTATTTTGATCGTTGCAGTTTTAGGCTGGTTCGGTTATCAACAGTTCATTCTTGGTCCGAAAAACGAAGAAGCTACAAAAAGCTATCTTTCTGCTCAGAAAAACTTAGCTGAAGGTAAAGAAGATTTAGCTCTTGGTGGAAAATCTGTTGCAAACCCAGGATTTTTAGGAACTTACGAACAATACGGAAGTACAAAAGTTGGTAAATTAGCAGCTTATAATGCTGGATTGATAGAATACAAAAAAGGAAACTATCAGAAAGCTTACGATCTATTAGACAAGTTCAGTTCTGGAAACAAAGTTTTGGTTGCTCTTAAATATGGTGCAATGGCAGACTGTCTTTCAAACCTTAACAAAAGCGATGACGCGCTTGCAATGGCAGACAAAGCTTCCTCTGCTTCAGATGATGCTTACACGTCTTACTATTTCACAAAAAAAGCAGGAATGCTGGCTTTGGCAATTAAGAAAAATGCGGATGCTAAAAAATACTTCTCAACAATCGATGAGAAATATCAGGATTATGACAACGGTCAATCTGATGCATTCATAGAAATGATAAAATATTATTAAAATATGGCTACTGTAAATCTTTCAGATTACAAACCGCTCAACATATCCAATGCCGATGAATATTCAATCGGCATTGTTGTTTCTGAGTGGAACGACTTTATCACTTACAACCTTAGAAACGGCGCTCTGGATACATTGAAGACCGAAGGAATCAAAGAAGAGAACATTCACATCTATTATGTTCCGGGCGCTTTCGAACTAAGTTTTGCGACAATGAAACTTTGCCGTTCTGGTAAATTTGCTGCCGTTATTGCAATCGGCAACGTCATCCGTGGAGAAACCCCACACTTCGAGTTTGTTTGTTCCGGCGTTACGCAAGGCATCAAGGACTGTAATATTTTAACGGATACACCGGCCATTTTCTGCGTCTTGACAGATGACAACAAGGAGCAATCTATCGCAAGAAGTGGCGGAAGTTTGGGCAACAAAGGTGTTGAAGCTGCAGTTACGGCACTAAAAATGATAGACTTCAATAACAAATCAAATTAGAATTTCTGATTATAGATTTTTAGGAGCCAGGAACCTGCTGTCCACTGTATCTTTTTTGTTTTCACAACTTTGGTCATTCCAAACAGGATGAGCAATTAAAAACAAAAAAGGATGCCGTTCCCATCAGGGCTATTGATAGCACTGTTTCAAAAAATTCCATTAATATCAAAAAGAAATTATTAATTTTAATAAAAATAAAATATGAAATCGCCATTAACGGATTTTACAAATAAATACCAAGGCGATACCATATGACCATTTATAAATAATAAAAACATACATATGAAATGGACAAACGATAGAAGTGGAAATCTGGATGACAGACGTGGCTCAGGCGGCGGCGGGATGCTTGTTGGTGGTGGATTGGGAACAATTATTATTGCAGCCATTGTTTTTTTCCTTGGAGGCGATCCATCTGCAATTTTGAACAACAGCACTTCTGCGCCACAACAAACCGAACAAAGGGAACTTTCAAAAGAAGAGCTTAATATCCGGGAATTCGTAAGTATGCTGACCGCGGAAAACGAACAGACCTGGAGCAAAATCTTACAGGAAAACGGAATCCAGTTTACGCCCGCAAAAGTCGTACTTTTCGAGAACGGAACAGATTCCGGTTGCGGTGCAGCACAGTCAGAAATGGGACCTTTCTATTGCCCTGCAGACCAAACGATCTACATGGATATGAGTTTCTTCAATGAGCTTCAGCAGAAATTCGGAGCAAAAGTCGGAGAATTTACTGTTGCGTATGTTCTCGGTCACGAATATGGTCATCATATCCAAACGCTTTTAGGAACCACTCAAAAAGTTAATCAATTAAGAGGAAAATATTCTGAAGCAGAAATGAACAAGGTTTCTGTTGCAACAGAATTACAGGCGGATTTCTACGCCGGCCTTTGGGCAAAACAAACGGATAGCCGTGAGAAAATCCTGGAACCTGGCGACATCCAAGAAGCAATGAGTGCAGCCGCGGCTGTTGGCGACGATAACATTCAGAAAAGAGGACAAGGTTATGTGAATCAGGAAAGCTTCACACACGGCTCTTCTGCACAGAGAGAAGAATGGTTTATGAAAGGCTATAACACTGGAGACATCAGACAAGGTGATACTTTTAATGCGCTTTTGAAATAGATCTAAAAACCAACCAGAATAAAAAACACACAATAAAAAGTTGTGTGTTTTTTATTGTCAATAAATATCTATAGAAATATTTCTTAAAAACAAAAATGACTGTAAATCATAAGATCAACAGTCATTTTGTACCCCAGACGGGACTTGAACCCGTACGTCCTTACGGACACAGGATTTTAAGTCCTGCGTGTCTACCAGTTCCACCACCAGGGCAGAGGTGGAGCGAAAAACGGGACTCGAACCCGCGACCCCGACCTTGGCAAGGTCGTGCTCTACCAGCTGAGCTATTTTCGCATAAAAAAAATTCCTAATTGCTTAGAAATTTTTTAGCATTGTGCGGATGAAGGGACTCGAACCCCCACGCCTCACGGCACCAGATCCTAAGTCTGGCGTGGCTACCAATTACACCACATCCGCATTATGTAAGAACTTCCTTTCTTTTGTTTTGGTGAGTGCAAATATAGACACTTTTCATATTCCCTCCAAAATAAAATCAACATTTTTTTTCAAGTTTTTTCGTAGTCAGATTTCTGATAACCTCAATAGTTTTTATTACCTTTACACTCTTAAAACATTTTCGAGACATGGAATTAACAGGAACGATCAAGAAGATTTCTGATTTACAAACTTTTAACAGCGGATTTCAAAAAAAAGAAGTAGTTCTTTTAACTGAAGAACAATACCCGCAACCAATTAATATTGAATTTTTATCAGAAAAAGTTGATTTGCTAAATGCATACAAAGTTGGAGATAAAGTGAAAATCCATATCAATATCAGAGGTAGAGAATGGACAAGTCCACAAGGTGATGTAAAATATTTCAATTCTATCACTGGATGGAGAATGGAAAAAGAAGGTTCTGCTGATTTCAACGAACCAACTGAAGCTACACCAAATCAAGGCCAACCGGCTGCTGAAAATAAAAACGTTTTTGCAGAGGATGAAGATGACGATTTGCCATTCTAAGATTTTTAGAATCTATCTATAATAAATCCCTGCATCTTTTATCAAAAATGCAGGGATTCTTTTTATATTTCAACTTTGAAATCGTCTATGGAAATTTTTAAAATCATTGAGCCAACACTTCCGAAAGTTCCAATTATCATTAGTGTTCCTCACGCAGGAACATTTATTCCGGAAGATATAAAATCTAATATGAATCCTGAGTTGTCTGATCAATTAGACGACACCGATTGGTACATTAACAAACTTTATGGTTTTGCATCAGAGCTGGGAATAACAATGATCACTGCCAATTACAGCAGATGGGTTGTTGACCTTAACAGAAACCCGGAAAATCAACCGCTTTACAATGACGGACGAGTGATTACGGATGTTGTGACGATTACGGATTTTAATGGAAATCCGATTTATAAAGACAATTACATTCCTAATTCTGAAGAAGTTTCCAGACGAGTTGAGCTTTATCACAAACCTTACCACGAGAAATTAGATGAACTTCTACAACAAACAAAAGCTGAATTTGGGAAAGTTTTGTTGTTTGATGCGCATTCGATTAGGAAATCTGTTCCTGGAATTCGTTCTGAGGATTTTCCGGATTTGATTCTTGGGGATAATGATGAAACTTCTTCAAGTTCTGGTTTGATTGAAATTACAATTGATTCTTTGCAAAATAAAGGTTACGGTTTTTCTTACAATCATCCTTTCAAAGGTGGTTACATCACGAGAAGTTTTGGAAAACCAAGTGAAAATATTCACGCTTTGCAATTGGAAATGTGCAAGACGAATTATATGGATTCTTCGGAAATGACTTATGATGAAACTAATGCGGAGAGAATTCAGGTGGTTTTGAAAGGACTGTTTTTGAAACTGATTGAAGCAATTGATAAAGTTTAAATTCTCGCAGATTTAGCAAATTTTGCAGATTTGAATACTTTGGGAAAACAGATTTTTTTTATTTTGAAGCTTGTTTTACCCTGAAAACAGCAGCCCGACTTGAGCGGAAATCCTTTTTTGCGTGGTTTTGCGTTCTCTTGAACTGGAAGCATTCTGCAAAAAAGATTGACTTCGTCGAACCACTCCGTTTGGAAGCGGAAGGCGGAAATAGCTGCCCAAACAATTAAAAATGGCTTCGAGAGCCTCAGCATGACAAATTAAATACAAATACTATTATTCATAAAATGTATACATTCAAAGGATTACTAACCGAAAACGGATGGATGGAAAATGCTTTTGTAAAGCTGGACGACGCCGGAAATATCTCTGAACTGAAAACCGTGGAAACACCGGAAGGTGAATACGTCGACGGTTATGTTTTGCCAGGATTTCAGAATGCGCATTCGCACGCTTTTCAATATGCGATGTGCGGTTTGGCAGAATATTTTGAAGGTTCAGAGGTTCCGGATGATTTTTGGAGCTGGCGCGATGCGATGTATAGAATTGCCTTGTCACTTTCGCCTGAACAAATGGAAGATGTGGCGGCGATGTTGTACGCAGAAATGCTGCGAAACGGTTATACATCGGTAGCGGAGTTCCATTATGTGCATCATGATAAAGATGGAAAAGCTTATCAGAATCTCTCAGAAATGGGCGAAAGATTAGTGGCTGCCGCAAAAAGAGCTGGAATCATAATAACGTTGATTCCTATGTTTTATCAGAAAGGGAATTTCGGGACTGAGCCTTATGATTTGCAAAGGCGATTTATTTCAAAAAACATTCAAGATTATTACCAATTGCTAGAGGCTTCGAAACAGTCGATAAAGTTTTATGATAAAGCTAATTTAGCAGTGGGCTCGCATTCTTTGCGAGCAGTTCAAAAAGAGGATTTGATTGAGTCTTCACTACTTGCTAAAGATTATCCATTTCATATTCACATTGCGGAACAGTTGAAAGAAATCAAAGATTCTGTGGATTTCTACGGAAAACGACCTGCAGAATGGCTCTTGGAAAATTGTGATGTGAATGAAAATTTTAATTTGATTCATTGTACACACTTGGAAGATAATGAAGTCGAAGGCATTGCAAAATCTGGCGCCAACATCGTTCTTTGTCCTTCAACGGAAGGAAATTTGGGAGATGGAAGATTCCGATTTAAGGATTATCAAAAGTTTGGTGGCAATTGGTCGATTGGAACAGACAGTCAGATTTGTGTAAATCCTTTAGAAGATTTGCGGATTTTGGATTATGGACAACGGATCCATACGCACAGGCGTGACACTTTTTTTCAGCCGAATCTTGGTGACAGTGGTTTTAATGCGTTGAAAATCGCCTGGAAATCAGGACGGAAATCGATGGCTTTTGAGAATGAGAATTTCTTCAAAATCGGGCAAAGTTTTGATGCGGTTGTGATTGATGCAAAAGCGCCGTTAATCGCCACTTCTTCTCTTAAAAATCTTTGTAATACGATTGTTTATTCTTCGGATTCTTCGCATTTTCTTGGAACTATCGTTGCCGGAAAATGGGTTGTGAAAGATGGGAAACACGAGCATTACGAAGATGTGCGACGAGGTTTTGTTAAATCCATTAATGAAATTAAGATTAGATAAAAGATTATTCTCGCTGATTGTGTAGATGAATATCAAATAAAACTTATTTAATTTCGGCTAAAGCCAACTATAATACCTCCATAAAAAACGGGCTAAAGCCCGCCCCTATTGATATTGAAATAATATTATATAAATAAAATGCTCCGTTTAGATCCCAATGATATTTCTTTTCCTGACCCGGAACTTTATGATCCGGATGGCGGTTTGATGGCCATTGGCGGCGATTTGAAACCAGAAAGACTTTGGTTTGCATATCAATTGGGACTTTTCCCTTGGTATAACGAAGGCGAAGAAATCCTTTGGTGGTGTCCCGACCCGAGATTTGTTTTGCTCCCAAATGAAATAAAAATCTCCAAATCGATGAAGAAAATCCTAAGAGATGAGATTTTTGAATTTACGGAAAACCAATGTTTCGAAGACGTGATGAGGAACTGCAAAATGACGGAACGAAAAGACCAGGACGAAACCTGGATCAATGAAGAACTGATCGAATCATTTGTAAAACTTCACCAATTCGGGAAAGCGAAAAGTTTTGAGGTTTGGCAGAATGGCGAATTGGTTGGTGGATTTTATGGGATACAAGTCGGAAATGTGTTTTGCGGCGAAAGTATGTTTTCCAAAGTTTCAAACGCTTCCAAAGCGGGATTCATTCATTTTACGACCAAATATAAACACCAATGGGAACTCATTGACTGCCAAATCCATTCTGAACATCTGGAAAGTCTTGGCGCAAAAATGATCCCAAAAATAGATTATCTTAATATTTTAAAACAACAAACCTCTTGAATACAGAAAGACAAAAATGGGTTTTGCTCATTGCATTATCATTGATCTGGGGATCATCTTTTATATTGATCAAAAAATCGCTGGAACATTTCAACCCTTATGAAGTGGGCGCTTTGCGCGTTCTGATCTCCGGAATTGTATTAATGCCTTATGCTATTCTGAAAATTAAACTGTTTCCGAAAAAGCATTTGAAATGGCTGATTATTGCAGGAGTCACAGGAAGTTTCATCCCAATGTTTCTTTTCCCAATGGCGGAAACCGAGATCAGCAGCAGCATTGCAGGAATTATCAATTCTATGATGCCGATATTCGTAATTATCGTTGGTTCTTTAGTTTGGAAATTCTCTACAACGAAAAGACAGTTGCTCGGTGTTTTAATAAGCTTTATTGGTGCTTGCATCCTTGCTTTGGGAAGTGGCGAAAGCGGCGAAATAAAAATTTTCCCAATCTTATTATTGCTTCTTGCCGTTTTGCTTTACGCAATCAGTACAACTACTATAAAATCCAGATTACATGAAGTTCCGGCAATTCTAATGTCTGCTTATATCTTTTCATTTGTGTTGTTTTTGCCATCGTTGATGGCTTTGGTATTCTCCGGATTTTTTAAGGATCTCAACTTTAATCAAAGCACACTTGCAGGACTTGGTTTTGTGGCGATGTTATCAATCTTTGGAACCGGATTGGCAATGATGATGAATTATAAATTATTAAGTATTTCTACGCCTCTATTTGCTTCAACAGTGACTTTGCTAATGCCGATTGTGGCGATTATCTGGGGACTTCTGGATGGTGAGAAATTGACGACGCAGCAGTCTGTCGGAGCATTGATTATTTTAGCCGGATTGATATTTTTGAGGAGTAAACCGAATTTGTCTCGCTGATTGGGCAGATTCATCTGATTTTTTTGAAAATTTCTATTGGGGTTGAAATCCCATAGCCCTGATTGCAGTGGAAATCCTTTTTTGCTTGGGCTTCGAGAACTTGAGCCTGACAAATGTGATGCAAAAAAGATTGCAACGGAAAGCAGGTTCCCGGCTCCTGAAAACGAAAAAGCCCAGACAAATCTGAGCTTTTATTTTATTTCTTTTTGGCCTTTATTTTTTTGACCTGTTCCTTGATGAACGGATATTTCTGCTGCATATCTTTGCTGAGTGTTGAATCAAGTTCCAAAGCTTTTTTAAGCTGTGAAACGCCTTCTGCTTCATTTTTCAAATGGAAATAGCAATTACTCAACTGATAGTATAATTCGGCGCGAGGATGCGCTTTCAGAGCTTTTTCCAGAACGGTAACTGCTTCTTCGTACTCGCCAATCAACATCAGAACTTCTGAATAAGCATACCAGTTGTAAAATCTAGTTGGCTCTGATTCTATCAATTTTTTGAGACAGCTTAAGCTTTCCTCATAGTCCCCACAAGTGATGTAAAGAAACGCTAAACGCTTCTGATACTCCACATTTCCTTCGTTAAGAGCAGAAGCTTCCTGAGCGAAATAAAGTGCTTCTTTTGGATTTCCCAATTCTTCATAAATGTGAGACTGCTCCATCATTGCCAAATAAAACTGAGGGTCTTCTCTCAAAGACTTTTGGAAAGATGTGAGTGCAGGAACCAATTTTTTGGCTTCTTTGTAACACAAACCGATCTTGTAGAAAGTGAATGCCTTGGTATATTCCAATTCCAGCATCTCTTCATAAACGGCGATTGCTTTGTCCCACTCTCCCATCGCCTCATAACAAGCGGCCTTGTTGGCATAAACGCCCACAGCCTGTGAGTTAATTGCTAAAAGATAATCGAAACCATTGATAGCCTCCTCGTAATTTTTCTTGTTGAAATGGAATTGTCCATACTCGTACCACGCCGTTTCTGAAAAAGAAAACTTGTCCAGATATTGATTTAGGAAATCCAAGGCTTCCTGAGAACGGTTCAGTTTACTGTAACAAACCATCACGTTTTCCAAAGAATAATCATCATAGGGATCGTGCTCCAATGCCGATGTGTAATGTTTCAGCGCATTGAAGGGGTCGTCCAGATTGACATATTCGTCTGCGATGAAATTATGAAGGAAATTCTCTTCCTCTTCTAATTCCAGGGCTTTCTGGCAATATTCTATGGATTTTTTCGGGTTTCCGAGATTTGAGTAATATTTCGCGCAACAAACCAAAAAGTCTGTATCTTCCAAAGACGACTGATGAAGTTCATCGATCAGTTCTTTAGCTTTTGTATAACGCTCCAGTTCCAGGAAAACCTCCAATTGCTTGGTTTTGATTTCGAGGGAGTTTGGATGTATTTTCAGGGCGTGGTTAACAGCCATTTCTGCATAGCTATAATCTCCCAGCTCCAGATAATAGATGATTATTTCTATATACTCTTCGGTATCGAAATAGAATTCATCATTATTCTCTATCATTTCTTCGAACTTTTTAGCAAGTTCGTTTTCAAAAAATTCTTCCAATAGTATTTAGATTTAGACTAGAGATTGAGTGTTGAGAATTACAAATACCCGGTCCTGAAATCTGCTTGTATAAAGTTAATAAATTAAATTCTGAAAATAAGCACTTTGCGTGTCACAACTTATCAACATTAATCCTTTTTCTGTTCGGTATATATTGTAGTCAAAAACATACCAAACGACTTTTCTAATCCGGTAATATCGCCTGATTTCAGGTTCACACCGCCGTAAAGGCTGTCATTGCTGCGAATCTTAAAATTACTTAGAGAAAGGTACAAAGAAGGCTGTCCGGATTTTGCTGACAATTTTACCGTTGACCCCAGTAATTTTCTTGTTGAGACTGACATAATTTCATTTTCGTTCAAATCAAGTCTGATGAAACTTCTTGGTTCTAATTCCATGGTTTTGTTGTTGATATTGATTTTCTGCTTCTTTTCTGAAGATGAAACCAGATAGGCAACATTTTCTTCATTAGGAATATCATCAATCTTGGTATAATAAACATTCAGGATATAATAAGCAGGATTGAAGTTCTGAATCGTTCCGTCGATGTTTTCAATTGGCTTTAAACTAAATGAATTGGCGCCAATCTGTTTTGCTTTTTTATAGATATCTCCAAAAATCACCACATCATCATTGGAGTAAGCATTCACAAGGATTTCACCCAGAAACTCCGACTTTGAAGGTTCATTGACTTTATAAAAAAACTTGTCTTTGTTCTCATTGGTTTTCTCGACCTTATTCAGAGTAACGATCTGAAGGTAAAAGAATTGAAAACAAAAAACACTGATTAAAAATAGGAGTTTACGCATTCGTTATTTTTAGGATTTCTACACAATCCTGAAGGCTGTTTTCCCAATGTTTTGGTTCGATGTTGTAATCTTTTTCGATTTTGTCCAAAGACATTGTACTTCTTTTCGGGCGTTTTGCCGGTGTTGGGAATTCTTCGGTTGTAATTGCTTTAAGTATAACGGAAGAACCTGAGAATTCTTTTATTTTATTAGCAAAATCGAACCAAGTCGTTTCCGGATAGTTTGAGAAATGGTAGATTCCGAACTTTTTATTTTCAGCTTCGATGATATCCATAATCGCTTCTGCCAAATCATTCGCATTAGTTGGCTGCCCGTATTGATCGCCTACAATTCCCAATTCATCTTTAACACTAAATAAATGAAGCATCGTTTTTACAAAATTCTTATTGAATTCTGAATACAACCAAGACGTTCTAAGAATCACAGTTTCCGGATTATTTTCCAAAGCCAGTTCTTCACCTTTTCGCTTTGAAGCTCCGTAAACACCAATTGGATCTGTGAAATCGTCTTCGGAATAGCTGAGATTGGTTTCACCGTCAAAAACATAATCTGTAGAAACGTGGATCAGAATTGCGTTATGATCTTTGCAAACTTCTGCCAGATTACCGACACCTTCCGCATTAACAGCAAATGCTTTATCTTGTTCTTTCTCAGCCAGATCTACGGCTGTGTAAGCCGATGCATTGATAACAAAATCCGGTTGATACTCTTCAAATTCTTTCTCAATCTGAGATTTATCTGTAATATTAAGAACTTCTGATCCTGTAAAATTGAAATCAAATTGGTCGTGATATTTCGGCGCTAATTTTTGAAGGCAATGTCCTAACTGACCATTTCCGCCAACAACTAATATTCTTTTCATCTTATTTTAATTTGTTTTGACTTCTGAAATAACTAACTCTTTCCTTAAATGTTTTATGGTCTATTTCTACTAGAAAATGAGCGAACTTTTCTAAAGTAGAATCCGGCATTTTTTCTGCTTTTCTGGTTTTCATATTAAAGTAAATCACCGTTAACCAAAAGACGGCATTTACACGTCCGTTTTCATCCTTCATCAACAATTCTACAACTGCAGTCAGATCATCTACAAAAACAGTCTTGCTGGTGATATTAACAGTGGAATTGTATCTTACTTCTTTGAGATAAGCAATCTCGTTTTGAACAGTAACCCAAGTACACCCAGTTTCTCTTGTATATTGCTCATAAGTGAATCCGTAGTTCTGCTCTACATGATCTTCTCTTGCATTGAGCATATATTCCAGATATTTCACATTGTTGAGATGACCGATTGGGTCGCAATCTGCGAAACGGATTTTTACGGTAGATGAAAATTCTTTTTCCATAATGTCACAATTCCTAAAAAACCGTCTCGTTATCAAACGAGACGGTTTCCATTATTTTTCTGTCTTAAAATTAAAGACCTAATTCTTTCTTAACAGCTGGTGTTGCATCTGTACCTGCTTTGTAAACTAAAGCCGGGCTGGAAGCATCAAATACGAATTCATAAGCTGCTGCTTTAGCAACTTTAGAAATAGCATCATTGATTTTTTTCTCAATTGGAGCTAGACCTGCATCTCTTTTTTCAGCGATATCTTTTTGAGCAGCAGCATAAAGTTGCTGAAGATTGTCCTGAAGTTTTTGAACTTCCTGACTTCTTTGCTCATTGATAGCCTGCGTTTGTTTAGGAGCTTCGTCCTGATATTTTTTCATCAAATCCTGAAGAGACTTTCCTTGTTTTTCCAGCTCACCTTGTTTTGCAGTCTGCAAAGTTTGTAATTGCTGGTCCAAAGCTTTCATTTCCGGCATTGATGTAAAGATCGAATTGATATCAACAGAAGCTATT
This sequence comes from Epilithonimonas sp. UC225_85, assembly GCF_042695135.1. Lineage (GTDB taxonomy): Bacteria > Bacteroidota > Bacteroidia > Flavobacteriales > Weeksellaceae > Epilithonimonas. The sequence continues at coordinate 736,924 of NZ_CP170547.1, read as the reverse complement.
TTTTGAGCTTGTGCAAATCCAGTTGCAAAAACCATTACAACGGCTACTAATAATACATTTAATTTGTTCATTTTAAAAAGTTATGTTTATAATTTATATTTAATTCTATTTAAGTTCGGTAGTTTCAGAAGAAGCTGATTTTCTCTGCGATGCCCCTTTTATTTTAGCACCTGTTGCAGATTGTCCTTTATTGTTGACGCCTGGTCTGTTATTATTTTTAGTCTCTTCTGCTTTTGGAAGGGTTTTTCCCAAAAGGTTTAGTACAGCCTCGGTATAGTCATATTTTTTATCAAGAAAGATAACACTGATGTTATTGCTTTTATCAAGAACTATGCCCAAGTTATTCTTTGTAGATACTGTTTTAATCGCATTCCAGATCTGATCCTGATAAGGTTTTGTAAGGTTGGATCTCAATTGATTGACCTCTCCGTTTGTTCCGAATCTTGCACCAATTGTATTGCGGATATTGGTTTCCATATCCACCACTTCTTTCTCTCTCAACTTAAGCTGATCTCCTACAAGAAGTACTTTTTCATTTTCAAAAGCTTCTCTTTTTCTCTCATATTCTGCCTGCAGCCTTTGAATATCTGCCTGCCACTGGGTTACCTGTGTGTTAAGTCTGCTTTCAGCTTCTTTGTACTGTGGCAATTTACTCAAAACATAATTAGTATCTACCACGCCTATCTTTTGTGCATAGATATGTGTTGCGGTAAAAATAATTGTTACAATTAAAGCTATTTTTTTCATCGTATAAAAATAAAAAATTATTTTATAATGGTTGATTCATTAAGAAATGCTGCTGCCATCCGGATGGATCAGAACTTCCAAGTGTTTTGTCGAATCCGTAAGCGAAATCAAATCCGATCAATCCAAATGCTGACATTGATACTCTGATACCAAGTCCTGCAGATCTTTTCAGTTTGAAAGGGTTATAAGTTCCGTAGCTGTTCCAGGCATTTCCCGCTTCTACAAAAGTTAATACAAAGATCTTCGCAGTCTGATTCATAGAAATTGGATATCTGAGTTCTGCTGCAAATCTGTTATAAATTGTAGCTCCTCCATAAGGCGTAATATCATAGGTGGATGATGAGCTGAAACCTGTGGAAGAAGCGTTTTCATAACCTCTCAAAGGTACCAATTCTCTACCATCATATCTACCGTTGAACAATCCTACACCTCCTACATAATATCTTTCAAAAGGCGGTGCTCCAAGGTCTTTGCTATATCCATTCAGGAATCCCATCTCACCTGTGGTTCTAAGGACTAGTTTACCAATCACTTCGTTATAGAAATCTGCTTTCAATTTCACTTTATAAAACTCCATCCATTTGTATTTGTCCAATACACTCATTGTAGAATAATCCTTGTTACTAAACCATGAATATGGCGGTGTGAATTTTAAAGTAGCTTCTATATTCGATCCGTAAGTTGGGAAAACAGGATCCAGACCAGCAGAGTTTCTGCTTAATCCGATATTGAAACTGAATGATTTTGTATTACCATAATACTCTAAAGCATCACCAAAATAGAATGGGTAATTACTGAAGTCATAACTTTGGTACTGGATACCAGTGTAAAGAGAGAAATAATCATCCGGCCATTTTAACAATCTGGTAAGACCTGTACTTGCAGAGAAAATATTCATTGTCTGATCTCCTGTTGATGTTGAATAATGGACATTAGAATAATTCAAGCCTACACTTAATGCCGTTGGTCTCGTTCCAAAAACCCAGGGTTCTGTGAAAGATATCCCGTAATTTGTAAAATATTGTCCAGCCTGTGCCTGTAGTGATAATGTTTGTCCGTCCCCCTGAGGAACCGGTTTGAAGTCTTTAAACTTCAAGAAATTTCTCAACGAGAAGTTATTGAATGTCAAACCAAGAGTTCCGATGAAAGATCCTCCACCATAACCAGCCTGCAACTGCACCTGAGAAGATCCTTTCTCAACAAGTGTCCAGTGCATATTAACCGTATTATCCTGTGGATTTGGTTTTACATCTGTTCCGATCTGCTGCGGATCAAAGAACTGCATCCCTGCCAACTCAAAATATGTTCTCTTAATATCTGTTTTTGCAAACAAAGCACCCGGTTTTGTTCTAAGCGCTCTCAGGATTACGTGATCGTGTGTGGTTGTATTACCAGACCAGGTTACGCGGTTCCAAGTTGCTTTTTCACCTTCATTAATTCTGATTTCCAGATTGATAGAATCTCCTTTTACGGATTTTTCAATTGGCGTTACATTGGAGAAAAGGAATCCATTGTTCATATAAATGGATTTGATATCAGAGTCATCCTCTTTTCCACCATCATCTCCAACTTTCTTGTTGAATCCGACAGCATCATAGATATCTCCAGTTTTATAACCTAAAACTCTCTGTAAAAACTCGGTTGTAAAAGTTGTATTCCCGATGAAGTTAATATCTCCGATGTAATATTTTTTACCTTCGTTAAGTTTAACATTGATGTTATATCCCTTTTCACTTCTTGTAACAGAATCTGAAACAATGATGGCATCACGGAAACCTAATGAATTATAGTAGCTGATCAGATTTTTTTTGTCCTCGTCATATTTGTCCTGAACAAATTTGGAAGGCTTTAAAATGCCTAAGAGGAATCTCTTTTGTTTGGTATCCTTGAAACCTTTTTTTCTCAGCTTTCTGTCGGAGATACTTGTATTACCGTCGAACTCGATCTTATCGATTTTAACTTTTTTACCTTTTGCTACTTCAATCGTCCAGTCTACCAGATTCGCATCAGTTCCGTTTGCTTTTTCCTGGATATTAATTTTCGCATCTGCAAATCCTTTTGCTATATATTCCTGTGGAATCTTGTTCTGCAAACTGGAAATCAAATTGTTATTGATTTTCGTACCAGGTTTCAGATTATTATCCTTGATGAGTTTTTCATTTTTGGACTTTCCGATTCCTTTACCCGTAAATTTGACTTCTCCAAGCTCTTTAAGATCCTGTAACGAGAATTGCAGGACAACATTCTGCCCCTCAACATCCTGGATATAGACCTCGACTTTTGAAAAAGACTGTGTTTCCCAAAGCTTCTTGATAGCATTGCTGACTCTCTGCCCGGGAATTTCTAACTTCTCTCCTTTAACTAAACCTGTGAAGCGCAAAATCTGAGCTGGCGTGTATCTTTTGACACCGTCTACAACGATATCTTTTAGGACATACTCTTGATTTTGATTTGCTGCAAGTTCAGTGTTTTCTGCATTGTTACCCTGTGGAACAACTTGTGCGTGCAAAAACGCGGAAGCTGTTAACAAAATAATGGGTATAATTCTTAATCTCATTCTTATTGAAGTTCTCTTTTCTAAATATATATTTATGAAGTAAGCTGATCGCTTGTCATTCCGTATCTTCTTTCCTTATTCTGATAGTCTAGGATACACTGGAAAAATGTATCTTTTGTAAAATCGGGCCAAAGGACATCTAAAAATTGTAATTCTGCATAAGCAATCTGCCAAAGTAAAAAATTGCTGATCCGAACTTCGCCGCTTGTTCGGATCATAAGATCTACCTGCGGAAAATCTTTTGTATAAAGATGATCTTCAAAACACTTCTCATCAATATCGTCTAAACTTATTTTTCCATCTTTTACTTCCTCGCTGATTTCTTTTACAGCTTTCAGAATTTCTTTTTGAGAACCGTAGCTTAAAGCAAGTATCAGGTTTCCGTTTTTATTATTTTTCGTAAGATCAATAACATTGAGCAATTGATCTCTTACAAGTTCCGGTAATGAGGAAACATCGCCGATAACGTGCATTCTCAATCCTTTTGAAAATATCTCTTCTGCCTCCAGCAATAATGTTTCTGAGAGAAGATTCATCAATGTATCTACTTCCTCTTTTGGTCTGTTCCAGTTTTCTGAAGAAAAGGTATAAAGTGTAAGATATGGAATATGCACTTCATTACAGGCATTGATTACATTGCGAACTGCCGTGATAGCGTTCTTGTGCCCAAAGGTTCTTTCTTCTCCTCTGGATTTTGCCCATCTGCCGTTTCCGTCCATAATAACAGCAACGTGTTTTGGCAGTTTATCTTTATTAATAATTTTTTTTAAGTCCTGCATAATATTATTTGCAATAGCAAGGCGGTCTTCCAAAAGAATAAGACAAAATCAATGTTGCGGAATTAATCCAATCTTTTGAATTTGGATTTCCGATAGTTCTCTGTTCTATAAAGCTTTGAACTACAGCAGCAGTTTGTTCCGTGCCAAGAGATGTTTTTTTGACAGTAATATCTTTTTCATCCACCATACTGTAATCTACCTTGTCTGAGAAAGTTGGTCGGAATGTAAATTCTCCGGACAATGCCCAGTTGTAATTAAATTTATATTTAAGTCCAACACCAACAGGCAATGCCATTGTAAAGGCTTTGTCCTTACTGTAACTGACTATTACATTTGAAGCAGAATTAATGATAAGTTCCGGTTTCGAAGCTTCCATATACAACCCGGAAACACCTCCAAAAACATAAGGGCTCAACATACTCACCTGCTCTTCATTTACAGGTAAAAAATTGTACTCAAAAAGTAGATCAGCTGAAAAAACAGAATTTGTTCCACGCAGCTGTCTCACTCTTCTGTAATTTTCTGCCGCATACCTGTCGTCAAACTGGATATTACTAAATCCCAGGTTAAGTCTCACAGTCTGATAAGGGTTAAAATTCATCCTGTACATCAGGCCTCCATAAAATGGCAAACCATAATCAGAAATGCTTCCAACAGGTTTTTGAAGAACGTAATTGGTTCTGCCAATATCACCAACGAGATTACTCATACCTAACTGCACGCCGATTTCATGCCTTTGCGCATTGGCAAAACTCATAAAACAAAATAGGGCGATAAAGGTATAAGTTAATTCTTTCTTCATTTTCAATACACTGGAACAACTATTATCCAAAATTTTGGTGCAAATATAAAACATTTTTAGTTTAAGGAACTTCTTAAAGTTAAGTTAAATAAGATGAAAAAAATATAATTTATTGTTATAAAAACGAACATATTATCAAAATAGTCTTTAAAATAAAAAAAAGCCTTAATAAAGGCTCTTATTTTTTATTAAAAAACATTTTCAGTTTATTCCTGATTTTGATAATTGTCGGCTCTTTATAATTTTTGTCTTCATCAAAATATCCATATCCGTAGCCGTAACCATAACCGTAGCCATAGCCGTACCCATAGCCGTAGCCATAACCTTGCTTAACACTGAAATCATTGTAAACCAATCCCAGATTTGCAACTTCTTTTTTGAAGTATTTTTCTGCAATCATCCTCAACATATGTTTTTCTGTATATTCGTGCCGCACTACATATATTGTGGTATCCGCTTTCTTGATTAGTTCAAATGAATCTGCAACCAAACCAACCGGCGGAGAATCTATAATAACATACTCATAGATTTCTTTCAGTCTTTCTATAAATTTCATGTTATTATCACTCATCAATAGTTCTGAGGGATTTGGCGGAATCGGACCAGATGTAATAACATCTAATCCCGGAATACCGGTTTGGTTGATGATCTCTTCCAATTCTACCTGTCCGGTAAGATAATTAGAAATCCCATTCTTATTATTGATTTTAAAATCACCGAAAATTTTAGGTTTTCTAAGATCCATCCCTAATAAAACAGCTTTTTTGCCGCTAAGTCCTAAAACGGATGCAATATTGATAGAAACGTAGGTTTTTCCTTCACCACTGATCGAAGAGGTTACCAAGATCACCTTACTGTTTTGTTCTTCATCAAATAAGAAACGGAGATTAGCCCGTATTGCTCTAAAGGCCTCTGATATTGAAGATTTCGGCTCCTCAATAACCGTTAGATTACTGTCATAATTGTTATGCCCTATCACTCCCAATAACGGAATTCTGGTGGCTGACAATAATTCTTTAATATTTCTAATTTTATTATCGAGCAATTCTCCCAGTACCAAAAACAAAAGCGGGATAAGCAATAGTCCCCCGATTATCTGCATTTTAGTAGCATTAACGTCCGGTGCAATAGGACTTTGTCCTAAATTCTTTGCCTTATCAATAATATTAAGATTACTTTGGTTGGTTGCGACACGCATTTGTGACTTAGCTTGCTCGCTTAACAATGTGTTATAAGTATTTTCTATAATATTATAACCACGTTGGGCATCTAAAAAAATCCTTTGTTTTTCTGGCAATGTTACCAGTTCCTTATCTATTTTACCAATCTCCCCGTTAAGATCTGTAAGTTTGTTATAATAACCTTGGAAATATTTTTTAAGACCACCTTGTGAAGTAGATTTTGCTTCGTTTATCAACCTGTTGATCTCTCGCATTGGCTCAGAGTTGGGTGTGTAGATCTGCGCCATTTCTCTTCGCTTCGCATAAAGCTGCTTCAATTCTGAAACCGAAGCGTTGAAAGTTCCATCTTCTATCCCCGCAAGATTTAAGCTGATGATTTTCTCGACACTGTTTGTATTGACAGAATTTTTTATTTCATCCAACGAACTGATTTTCATAACCAGTTCTGCTTTTTGAGTTTCCAACTCATCCAGTTTTGCAAGCGTTTTGGAGTCGATATTTTCCATATCGAAAAGGCGGTTGTTAATCTTCAAATTATTAAGAACGGTGCCACTAGAGTCAAGTTTTTTTCTGATCTTAATGAGATTTTCATTAAGATATTCTACAGTATTCTGATCGACTGTATTCTGGTCTATCAATCTCTTTTTAATCAATTCCTGTACAGAATTATTCAGGAAATTAACCGTTCCATTAAGGTTATATCCTGTCTTGCTAATAACCATAATAGAGGAAAGTTCTTTGTCAAAATCAACAAACAAACTACCAATAATACTGTTCACCGCCTGATTTACAGGAATCAGTGTAACCATAATATTTTCCAGTTGCAAGTTGCTGGGTGTAGGGTTGGGAACCAACCTAAACTTCAGATTAGGCGTTTCATACCACTCGTTAACTTTCAGAATCCTATTTTTTGGTCTAGGATATGAAGCTACAGATTCAACAGATTCAGTATTATAATTGTACAGATTATTAGATTGTCCTTCCTCCGGCAAGACAATTTCATATTTGTTACTTCCTTTCGGAAAAATATTAATAGGATAATTAACCTGCTGCAGATGATTTTTATCGATTTCAAGAAAAACAGGGCTGTCTTCCTGATCCAGATAAGTTGTTTTGATTAGACCTTTTGTTGTATAGTTGGTATTAAGATTTAACTTTTTAACCAAATATTCATTATGACTTCTTGAGAGTAAGATTTTTTTCAGATAAACACCATCCTGATTTCCGCCTTGTCCCCAGATGAAATTAATAGATTGATTAGGAGTAAAGTAGCTAGACGTATTGTTTGATATACTTAATGATAAACTGGATGAGTAAATTCTCTGTGCATAATATTTACTATAAACGTATGAAATACAATATCCTAAAAACCCCAGAATCACAAACCAGTACCAGTTTTTAAGAACTCTCTGCACAAAATGAACAGGATCAAACAAATTGAAGGAACCCATTTTTTCAGCATTTTGAGCTGTATCTTGTGTACTGTTTGTGTTTTTATCAGGAATCATTATAGTCTCGTAATAATTAAATAAATAGACATTACCGTTGTAATCAAGGAAACCCCGGTCGTTAAAGTCTGAAGCGGCTCTTTTCCGAATCCGTTAATGCTTTTCTTGTTGGTATTCAGATAGATGATGTCTCCATTTTGCAGCCAGTAATAAGGTGAGTTCATGGCATCTTCTCTTGTCAAATCAAGTTTTGCTGTTTTGATACCTTCCGGATACTTCCTGTGTATAGTAATACTTTTTCTGTCAACAGTACGGTTCAGACCACCGTTCATAGCGATGGCTTGCATGATATTGAGCTGGGTAACATAGGCCACTTTTTCTCCAGTAACGCCTACACTTTCCATATCACCTAAGACGTAGTATCTTATTCCATCCAGATTAAGTCTTGCTTCAGCTTTGCCTTGTAAAAAATTTTCATTCACCCGTGTCTGGATTTCTTTGGTCATATCTTCTACGGTTCTGCCTTCTGCTTTTACATATCCGATTCCGAATATGTTAACATCACCGTTAGAGTCTACCTTTAAGCCATTAAAATAAAACGTTGGATTACCACCGGTGCCACCTCCCGCCGTTGAGCCGCCCCCACTTGCTCCGGCAGATTGAGAACCTCCGCTTCCGCCTGATGCAGCAGCATTTAAGGTTGAATAAAACTGAGCCGCATCTCCTTTTGGAGTGGTAACTACATTTAGACTCAGGATGTCACCTTTTGTGATCCTGTATTCCGGGACATTGTAAGGAACCAAGCCTTCCTCATTGATTGCTAGGCTCTCACTAGGCTGTAAGTATCTGATATCTTTTTGCGAGATGCAAGAAGACATTCCAAATAAAATGAGAAGTAAAAATATGTTAAATAAATAACGGTTTTTCATTAATGTTTTTTTTGCAAAAGTATAACTATTTTAATCTTTTTTGAACCTCAATAATAATATTGGCAGATAGGCTCCTAAAAAACCTAACGCCATAATAATAATCAGCAGTTTATTGACTCCCAAATGTCTCAAGAAATAAGCAACTGCAATAATTAAAAGAAAATATATTATGATATAAGCTGTAGACCGTTTATGAGTCAATCCGAGATTCAGTAATTTGTGGTGGATATGGTTTTTATCCGCAGAAAAAATCGATTTTCCGTAATAGACTCTGGTAATAATGACAGTTAAAGTATCGATAATCGGTAAAATCAAAATAGCAACTGCTATTACAGGTGCACTTTGAAGATGATAGAAAACATCATCTTTTTTAGCTATAAAAATATCTATAAATGAAATTCCTGTAAAAGCCAAAAGAAAGCCCAATATCATAGATCCGGTGTCTCCCATAAAGATCTTGCTGCTTCTTTTATTAGAAAGATTATAAATCAAAAATCCTAATGACGCCGCTATCAGAATTGCACATAGAATTACCAAAGGATCATTATGACTGCCTAATCTGAAAAAACTAATACCGAACAACGCACTCGTAATTATTGTGTAGCTACCTGCTAGTCCATCTATTCCGTCAATTAAATTAAAAGCATTAATTAAAATAATAAATGTCATAATACTAACTAAAATACTGATATAATAATTGATCTCATAAACCCCGAAAACGCCAAAAAGGCTCCTGATTCTTACATCTGAACCAATTACCATCAATGCTGAAACAAGAATCTGTGCAACCAATTTTTTATAGGCTCTGAGGACCATAATATCATCCATTACCCCGACAAAAAACAGAATAATAAACGAAGCAAACAAAAATTTGTATCGGTCAAACAGCTCGTATGCAAAGATCGGGGCACAAACGCCTAATGAGAAAAAGACAGCAATACCTCCTAAATTAGGGATTTTTCTGAGGTGAGAGCTTCTGGCACCAGGCTCATCCATCAGATTTTTCCTTCTGGATATTTTTATAATTGTGGGAATAGCGAGATAAGTAATCAGAAATGAAAAAGCAAATCCCAGAAACATCTTGAAATAGAAAAAAGATATCCCGTAACTTTCTAGAAAAACTTGGAAATTATTCATTTGTGTTTGATTTTTCTGGATTTCAATTTCTGCTTATTAATCTCCGGATAAGACCTCTAAAACCGAAAAAGTACAAGAGGTAATATGATTTTTTTTTCAATGGCAAAGATAGCAGATAATTTTTACCAAACCGATTAAATTGTAAGATTTCTTTGGTTTTTAAACTTTTAGTTGAGACAAAATCATCTAAAACCTGTGACATTTTGTAAAAATCAGAATCTTTTTTCACAAATGCCAAATAGGCCAAAAAAGTATAAACGCCTTCCAGAATTTGAAAGTTTTTTAAAGCTTCCTTATGCTGAGAGAATCTGCTTTTATTAAAATAAGTTTCTACAGTTTCCACAGCCTTCAGAATATCAAGGCCATTCATCGTATGGCTTTTGCTAATAGAATCCTGTCTTTCAAGATATTGATAATGGAAGTTAGGCGTAAATACCAGAATATTACAATCGAGCAAAATCTGAGGAATCAGTTCGATATCCTCAAAATGAATTCCCTTTTTGAATCTTTTTTCAGAGAAAAGTTCTCTCCGGAAAAGCTTGTTGCAGGCAAAATACGAAATATCAGAAAAAACGGACAGATGATCTTCCAGAATAATTTTCTCTTGGAAACCGGGCAGCTGGGTTAGTTTCTGAGTGACACTACCGTCCTCATTCACTTTCTGAAGATTACAGATCGCCATTTCCGCATTATGCTTTTCAGCCAGGTTATACATTTCTTCAAACATTGTTTCAGAAACATAGTCATCACTGTCAACAAAACCTAGATATTCACCTCTGGCCCTGTCGATACCGAAATTTCGCGCATCGCTGAGACCACCGTTTTCCTTAACAAAACCAAAAATTTTATCCGGATATTTATTTTGAAAATCCTCAATAATTGACTGGGACTTATCCGTACTCCCATCATTTACAACCAGAATTTCGATTTCCTTCAAAGTCTGTTTCACTAATGACAACAGACATTTTTCCAGATATAATTCAACATTATAAACCGGAACGATGATGGAGACTTTCATATCAGAATGTTGACTCATTTGTGTTTTTTATAGCAAAGACGCAATTTTTTTGATCTAAATAATCTTTGCAAATATAATTCCTATTAATTTCTTGTAAATCTTGGACTCAGAAATCCTTTTTTAGCTTCGTCAAAATCTGATCGCGAGCAGGGGATGCAATTATCAATATTCTCATCCTCGCCAAAATACCAAAGATTACTGAAAACATCTCTTTTGAAAGCGTATTGCTCGTCATTAACCAAAACAAAAAATGTTTCAAAAGACTTTTCTTTCGGATGAGATCTTTGGATATTGATGCCTTCTATCAGATACCAGATCATCTGTGCCAAAAGCTGATGATTAAGCTGTGAATCAGAATAGATATTATAATTGAAAATTCCTACGGACTTGAGTTTTTCGCCAAGTCCGATTTCTTTCATATACGCACAGACTTCTCTTTTATTAAGTCCATTGACCTGAGGATTGATGGAAAACGGCTCAGCAAAACTTTCGACAGCATCGCAATTGATCGTTACCAGGTCGGCTTTTCGGAAATAAGGTTCGGTTTTCTCCGTAGAGTTCATCATCTCGGCCAACCGGATAATATCGAACTGGACTTCTTTTATCAATTTGACAGAGTCTGATTCATTCAGATGCTTCTGATATCCAAGATGGTGATAATTTTTGATGGAGAAATTTTTGGAGCCCAATATTTTGCTCAGGAAATTTGACTCGTGGATCTCCTCATCCTGTTTCAGAGAAACCACATTGCTGATCTGTGTATAACTGATGTCTTTCTGATGAAAACTGAGTGCAGAAAAAAGAGAGAATGCAAAATCATTGCTCCCTCCAATAATTACCGGAATGGCATTTTTGTAATGACAGGCCGATAGAACTTCCTGCAGAATATAATGGGAATCTTGTGGCGTCCTACCGGAAACCAAATCGCCAAGATCCACAACCGGAATGTCAAAATCCAATTGCGATAGTTTGTAAAACTCTTTTCTGATCTGAGTAAAATTCTGGCTTTCCGCATCGCCGCCGGCACCTCTGTAATCTGATAAAAAAAGCAAGACAATGCTATCTTCCTTGATATCATTGATGATCTTGTCTCCGATTTGCCAAGATTCTGTTTTGATTTTTCTTGGCGAAATAATAAAATCTTCGAAGTTCATTGATTCTATTTTTATAATGACTGATAAAAGTATTGTATTTTTTTCACTATTGCATCTAATTGCTCCAAAGGTAATTCTTATATCTTTCCGGAGTAAAACTTCCTGCATTACCTTGATATTGAGCAAACACAAAATAATAAAAAATCATAAAGCATACAAAAAACATGTGAATGCCTCTTTTGTATGAGTCCGATAATGAGGCTGCAATATTAGGAATAACAATATAAGAAAATGTAGTATATACCCCTACCAATCTGGTTGCAAATACGGGATTATCTCGGAAAATAAAATAGCAGCATATACCAACCACCAGGATATTCCGCATATATTCATAATAATAAATTTTTTGGCAGGCCTGTTTATCAAACGCTATTAGTAGAATGCTATACACGGTTATTAATCCATCCATAAAAGTCGATGCCTTGTCCTCATAGCTCACATAACCAGTGAAACCGTTCGAAACATCCTGAGGAGACAGACTTTCTAAAAATCCTGAGAAAAAATTATATATGTGAAACGGTGATAGCAATACACAGAATATAATCAAATAAAATATCTTATTGGAGTTAAGCGGGATTTTCACGAGCCAAAATGCAGGCAAAAATAAAACCGTGGACTTATGAAAGCCAAAAGCGATGTACATACACAGCAGATAGTACCAAAGATTTCGTTTTTTAATAAACTGATAAGCAACAAAACACATGACCATTCCCATTGCCTGTCTCATGTGTCCGTTGTCTGTAGTAAAATATACGGGAATAAAAAACAGTAATGTCGAAAAAACAGGATAGATGGAATTTTTATATAGTGAAGTTAATCGTAAAGAGATTGTAAAAATGGAGGCAATCAATGTAAAAATATAGAAAGGGGCATTAAAAAAAAATACGATTCTGCTTATCAATACATATCCCCATTCTATCTCCAGTGTCGATTTTTTCAGCAGCATCTTGTTCCATACCTCAGAAAGATCAATACTGGGAAAACTCACATAATACATAGTTCTGTAAATAGGGTAATCGGCTCCCGCATAATTTCTAAGACCTCCAAATATAACTAACAGAAAACCTATGATCCATAGTGCTATTTTTTTCTTTTCTAATGTCTGGTCGTACACTTCCCAGAAGCTTGCCAGGATCAATAGAACAAAAATTACCGTGAATGCAGGATGAAGAATTACCATTTAAAAAATCTTAATCTGATTTGTGTGTCTGTGAAAATATATTAAAACTGAAAATTAAACCACTATTCGTAATTATCTTGTATTTTTTCTCAAATATAAAATATAATCTCTACCAGAAGGTTTTAATTTATAAATCTTATCCAATATCGCATTACTTCCCTGCAGGTGATCCCGGATCCTAAATGACTTTAGCTCTGCATAATTCGCCTTATAATAAGATGAATCGGCAGATAAGTAAAGATTTTTATAAGACAAAAGATACTTTGGTTTTCTGTGTTTTACTGTATTCAGCCAGTAATTTTTCCTGTCTTTTATGATTTCCGTCTGTACTTCTTTATCGACTAATCCAACTTCATCAATCGCCTTAAGATGCGAAAAATACGGAACATACCCGGCCGGCTCCAGAAAGATCCATTGGTTTTTATCCTTTTCGTAAGAATCCAGGAACAGGCCTATGCTTCTTCTGTAATTCCATTCTCCGTTTCCGGTGGCAATGGAATGTATCGTTTGAAACGCCATTAAAGGTAATATAAAAACTAGAATCAATGAGGTGAGCCAAAGGTATTTTCTTTTTTCCTTTTCCAAAACATACAAAAGTACAGGAACAAAAAGAAGAATCTGAGGAATCCAGTAATACCAGTCAAAGTAGCTTCTCTGTGACAGGAAAATGATCTGTTTTACCCAGCCGTACAGAAATATGATGATTAGAAAAAAAATTCTCCCATTCTTTTTTCTCATCAGGAGAGTAAATGCTATAACCTCTATCAATAATATAAAAATGGTTACCGGATTGGTTGTCCCTGGTACCTTCAGCATTCCCCAGAAGTTTCCATAGTTCGCTATAAATGCAGAAACTTTTTCACCAAAAGAAAAAACTTTTTCATACGCCAGTTTTTTTGCCAGGATCGTATTATTTATTATTTCGTGGAAATAAAACCAATTAAAAGACAGTAGAATTAATACACCGGCAATACAGCCGAAGAAATAAGCCCATCTTAGTTTCTTATTTTTGATGGTGTCGACAATAAAAACAATTCCTAAAAAAATAACCGTATCTATTCTGGTGAATAATATCAGAATAGGGAACAAGATCAATGCCCACTTTTTTTGTTTATAAAAACCTAAATACAACAAACCCATTTCCAGAAAAAACAGAACGCCGTATTCCATTCCCAGAATCGAAATTTTAATGGCGGGTGGCAGAAGCCCGAATAATATGATAAAAATACTTTGCTGTAAGGGATCTTTTAAAACCAGCTTTGAAAGGAAAAAACTCCCGATAGTGAATAAGACCGAATTAAATATTAGTAGAGGATAAATAAAATTCTCTTTGCCAAACAGAAGATTGAAAAAATAAGAGATGAAAACATATAAATGAGTGGTAGAAGCCGAGATCTTTGTATTCCCATTGAAGCCAATTACACCATAATCCATAAGGTTTTGTGCAACCCGCCATGTAATGAATGCATCCTCCTGTATGTGGTGGGTAAGCAGGAAAAGCATTTTAAACAGAACTACAAAAAAAACAGAAAACAAAGGGTACTTATATTGTTTCATCTAAGGGTGTTTTTCAATCTGCAAACATACAAATTTAATAATGAAAGCCTTGAGATTGCACTTATTTTTATTTCCGGGAACAACACTCAAAGCTTGCATAACAGCTTAAGAATACACTTTTTTTTTATGATCTTAAAGAGAATGATTATGAGAATATTTTGTAAAATTAATGAGCGACATTTTCCAGCAGAGATATCCATTGATTAATAATGACACCCTTTTTCCATTTTAAGGATTCTTCGTACGAACTTGTCGATATTTTTTTCAGAAGCGCCGGATCATTTAAAACAAGCGTTAATTTCTCCTTGAATTTTTCTTTGTCATGCAAAGGAATCAGGAACCCATTGTTTTTATTAATTATTTCTGAAGGACCGGTCGGGCAGTCATAGCTGATGAGCGTATTCCCGCAGAACATCGCTTCGATCAAAGTTGTCGGAAGACCTTCTACTAATGAAGTCATGCAATATATCTTTGATTTTCTGAACATTTCTATCATCTGTTCAGAAGCTACCGAGCCTAAGAATTTTATTCTTTTAATCCCCAGATCTTCAGCGTATGTTTTTAGAAAACCAGACTCCCGCCCATCTCCTGCTACAGCAATGCTCCATTCTGAAGGTAAGTTGATTTCGCTGATAATTTCCAAAAATCCTTTTACGTTTTTTTCCGGATCCAGCCTGCTTGCCAAAAGAATAAGGTTTTCTTTTTTGTCAAAATCGAATTTTTCATTTTCATATTGGTCGCCTATAATATTGGTGATTTTGGAAACATCAACTTCTTTTTCTTGATAATAGTCCATCGCCTCACTGGTTAAGCAGATCACTCTATTCAGATGTCTGTATCTGCTTCTTAACAATTTGAAAAACACCAGACCTCCTGTTTTATGATTGATGTGTTCCCACGCTATTGTTTTAGATGCCGCATCCGTAAATGTAAGATAGGTAGAGAGTTTGTACCAACAGGTAATGATCTGATCATATTGTTGATGATTATTCTTGATCCAATCTTTTAAAACAAAAAAACACCCCAAGTCGTAGGCATAAAAAACGGCATTGTTGAGCTTACCTCTTAAAATTGATTTTTTCTTTAATTTTTCCGCAGTTCTGTAATATGGCGTATCAAACGAGTCGAGGTATATTTTTTTAATTCTTTTATCAATCGGGAAATAATCAGCATGTTCACGCATCAAAAAAAGAATAGACACTTCATAACCTTTATCTGTAAGTTCTGTGGAGATATTTGCAATGGCTTTGGAGATGCCGTTTTGTTTAATATTCTGATAATAAACAAAAAGAATTTTTTTTTCATCATTGCTTATGATTATAACTGAAAACTCCTAACGATGCACTATTAAAAGCAGTCGGGATTCCTGATAAACTTGTCTTAAATTTGATAATTGGTTTTTGCCCATATAGAAAAAGGGCACAGAACTCCAGAACTGTTGTGTAAATTTTCATCATTTATTGTTTTTGCAAATGTACAGCAAAATAATATGATTGTAAACCTTACGTTCTCAACACTTAACTGTGGAAAGCTGGTCTTTAACGCTCCTTTTTTTTAGACATTTACTTTCAATGGGTAAACCTCCATTTGAAACCACACCCTAGCCCTGATGGTAGAGGAAATTCTTTTTGCTTAACTACGCAAACCTCATCGGCAGAACGTGCCGCAAAAAAAGATTGACTACGTCGAACCACTTCGTTAGGTTTGCAACGGACAGCAGGTTCCCGGCTCCTAATTAATGATTTCGAAGACAAAGGTAGTTGAGGTCTCGAACGCACCACCCTGCGTGGCTCCGAATAGAAACTGAGGCTTTTTTCCATCCTTACTCATCAAAAGCATCGGGCGCTCCAGCCTTCCGAACCGTTTCAGGTGTTTCGGCGGATCGGGCTCGGTGATGTAGTGTTTCATTTCCAAATAAGCGATCTCCGGTTTTGTCCATTTCAGTCCGTCTTTTGTGGTCATGTGCAAGCCATATTCCTGATTGAAAAATCCCATATCACGCGACACCATATTATATTTCCCGTTCTGTTTCCAGACAAAAGCATCTTCCAGCTGGACATTATTTGGTAAGGATGAAAAATCGATTACGGGATTTTGGGAGACTTTGGTGTAAGGTCCCATTGGCGAATCTGCCTTTGCGAGGCCATATTTCCGGTTGCCACGGATCGGGCCTTTCTGGGTTTCATACTCGTGGGTGTTCCATGATTTGTAGAACAGCCAATATTTGCCGTCGTTTCCTTTTACGAAAGCGGGATTTGTGGTGCAATGGTCGTCCCAGGCGCCTTCTTTCCCTGGAAGAAGCAAGGGCTGTTCCGGTCTTGCCCACTCGCCATCCAGACTTTTGGAAGTCGCCAGTCCGATTCTTTTGGTATTGGTTTTCCCATTGGCATTGCCCATAAAGAAAAGTAAATACTGACCTTCAACTTTTTTAATTAATGGATTATGACAAGTGGTGGCATCCCAAAACCCTTCACCTCTTGGAGTCAGAATAACTTGCTTGTGCTGAAACTCTGAGAAAGGCGAATCCGCTTCTGCCCTGCAGATTTCGGAGCCATTGAGCCAGCCGCCCATTCCTTTTTCTTTTTCCACCGGGAGTAGAACAGATGGACTTTCCCGTCATCGCCCCAAATCGGGGAACTGCACCAGATGTAGTAACCTTCCAGAGAAAACTGCCTCCCGATGGGTTTCAAATTGAAAAAAGGCTTATCCGAGAAATCAAATGCTTTGGTAAATGATGAGCAAAAAACCACGGCTGCAACTGCTAAACCTGAGGTCTGTAAAAAATCTTTGCGGGTGAAGTGTTTGGATGAACTCATTTTGATTTGATTTTCAGCTAAGTTAATGGATGCCTGATTAATTAGTGTCCTGCGGTTTGGGGTTTGATTATAAACGGTATGACATCTCGACTGCCGGTTGGAGATCGTAGTATAATTGTTATATTTATGATATTATTAATGAAAGTCTCAAATTAATTTAAACATGATGACAGAAAATCAAAGAACGCTTGAGCAGCAAAAAGAAGAATTCAGGCAAAAGAAACTTTTGGCTTCTCCGATTGCAGGCTTGATTGCCTGGCTGGCAGTAGCAGTTTCAGGACTCTTTTTTCCCGATAAGATAACGGTCTGGGTTTTATTTATTGCAACAGGTTCTATCGTTTATTTGGCTATGGGCATTTCAAAACTGACCGGCGAAGACTATCTGGACAAAAGCAAACCAAAAAATACGTTTGACCGTCTGTTCTTTCTTACGGTAGCGCAATCGGTTCTGGTCTATTCAATTGCAATTCCGTTTTTTATGGAAGACTACACTTCCCTTCCTTTAACGGTAGGTATTTTGACCGGACTGATGTGGCTTCCGCTAAGCTGGATCATAGACCATTGGGTTGGGATATTTCATTCATTGGTGAGGACGGTTTCAATCTTGGCGCTTTGGTATTTGTTTCCTTCGGATAGATTTGTTTTAATTCCCATAGCGATTGTGATCATTTATGCTGTGTCCATTGTGATTTTGAATAACAGGAAGATTAATATTTAGAAACACAAGTCCGCTAACCATCACTACCCTTTCCCTTTATTTACCTTAAGATACTACATCAAGCATTGCACCAGCAAAATAGACAAATGTTATCCCTTCCTACGCTTGCGGTGAAGCATCCCAGAGCGTTTTTCAAGCTCTCTATAATACCTTTTGACATTAAAAACCATCTATAATACCACTTTAGTACTCTGTAATGCTACTCTGGTAATCTGTAATACTACTCCAGTACTCTGTAATACTACTCCGGTAATCTGTAACACTACTCCGGCAATCTGTAATACTACTCGGGTAATCTGTAACACTACTTGGCTAATCTGTAATACTACTCCGGTAATCTATAACACCACTTCGGTTACCTAGCATTATATTATCCTCCAGTAAAACACAAGTCAGTGTTATAAGGAATAAATGCGGGAATCCTGTATCTTTCCAAAGCAGCATTGTTTTACGACTGGTGTGAGTTCGGTGCAGATATCATTTCATTACAGAAATGTAAAAGACTGGTTTGTGAGTGTTTGGTGGGTTGGGAATTGTGGGTGTATATTTGGGATGTTAATAATTTGAAACAAACTTCGCTAATCAATCTGATTTTGAGTATTTATGCAAAAATTTACCGATTACTATTTTCGTGATAAACATCCACAGGAAAAATTGGAAAATATTTTTCCTGTATCAGAAAGAGCTTTTTCTTCATGAATCGTGTACATTCAGATATCAAAATTCAGGATGGTGCATTAAATATTATTGGAATTCTTGATATATTAGAATCACTAGAATATCATTAGGATAACTTTTGAACCTGAGACTGATCATGAAATAATTGTAGCCGAAATATACAGTTTTCTTGAAAAAATAGTTAAAAACATTACATAACAGTGCACAGCTGCGCAAAGTCTACCGATGTCGTGGATTGCAATCCGTGAAGTTGAATTATTCAATAAATAAAACATGACCAAGAAAGAATACAATAAGCTAGACAATTCATTGGAAAGTTTTGAGCTTATTAAACAAAAAAGCGAAGCACATTGGCTTAAAAAAGAACTTGATGTGTGCTGGGGATATCAAATTCAAAAAGGTACAACCTGGCGAAAAGGACTATCTGAAAAAGAATTGGAAGATTTTCAAAACTTAATAAACATAAAGTTTCCCCAAAGTCTGAAAAATTTTTATCTCACTATGAACGGCTTGGATAAACTTGGAATTAATGTGAACGGTGGAGAAGAAAAACCGACATTCTATCCGACATTTTATTCATATCCTGAAGATATAGCAATAATTAAAGAACAAATTGAAATTGCATTTTCATATAATTCACAAGAACTGGCAAAAAACACAAAAATATTCCCATATTTTGGTCATAGATTTTTAGATTTTACTGAGAATGAAAAAGTACTATCAATCTATTATGATGATATAATCTATTGGTCGGAAAACTTAGCGAAAGGTATAGCGAAAGACATTTTCCCCACGCTGGCTAGTGCGAGCGTCACGCTCGTACCTTAAACAGAACAAGCAAGATGCTTGCGCCAGCTACGTTTCTAATATACAAACTAAATATAAATGAAAACCACAAAACACTTCTACACAAACTTCCTTCTGTTATTATTTCTATTTACCACCACCACTCAAGCATTCGCAACACCACCAACCTTCACCACCAAGAACATCAAGTTCCTAAGCCAGGGCGACTCGCTTGCAGGAACCATTTACAAGCCGGATCATATTTCTGCTGCGGTTGTCATCATTCACGGATCGGGACAGGAAAAAAGGATGACAGAATTTGCGACAATGCTTGCTAACAATGGGATTGCGGTTCTGACATATGACAAACGGGGCGTCGGTGAATCTGGCGGCACCTATGCCGGTCCGGAAGTAGGCACCAATAATGTGGACGCCACCAATCTTAATCTGCTGTCTCTGGATGCAAGTGCTGCAGTGGACGTGTTGTCCAAATATCTGTCAAACAAAAAAATACAAATAGGCTTAACAGGTGGGAGCCAGGCCGGATGGATCATTCCGCTGACGGCAGAGAAGAATAAGAAAGTCAAATTTATGGCGATCTTCAGTGGCGCACTCATCACTGTGAAAGAGCAGCTGAGATTTCAGTTTTACACGAACGGCAATTCAAAATTCTGGGATACGCATACAGAAGAAGATGCCCGCAAACACACGATGACTGACCCGGACAGATACGAGTTCATAGACGTAGATCCAATGGATGCGCTTTCGAAACTATCAATCCCGGGGCTGTGGATCTTCGGCGGCAAAGACATCCAGGTTCCCGTGAATCTCTCCATCGAACATCTTAATACCTTAATATCCAAAGGCAAACGCTATGAGTACAAATTATTTCCGTTATTAGGGCATAATACCGCGTTCTCGGATGATCAAAATCCGGTGAAGGAGATGATTGAGTGGATGAAAAACATAAAAATATCGCAAAAACAATAAGCCATAGATGTTACGGAAAGAATGAACAAACCAAAAATCTTATTCCTGTAATATCTAATAACTGACATACTCTTGTCATAACATCATTCTACTTTTGTACTATATAAATTAAAAAACAAAAGAAATGGGTAAGACAAATTTTACATCAATAAGAATTATCACCGCAGATATCAAGCGATTGGTTCTGTTTTTTGAAGCCGCAACAGGCTCGGCAGCCAAATGGGCGACTGATGATTTTGCAGAGATCACCTCTAAATCTTTCACACTGGCAATCGGCAGTACACGTACACTGGCTTTCTTCGGAGATGGAGTTGCAGAACCTGCAGCCAATAAAAGTGTCATCATAGAATTCCTTGTTGAGGATGTGGATAATGAGTATCTGAGAATTAAGGATCTAACAAATGAGATCGTTCAGGAGCCAACAACCATGCCCTGGGGTAATCGTTCTTTGCTGTTTCGTGATCCGGACGGGAATTTAATTAATTTTTTCACCCCTTTAAGTAACGAAGCAAAAGAGAAATTCCCGGTTAATTAAATAAAATTGGACTTAGAATAAAATCTCTTGGTAATTTTAATAAAACAAACCCCTTTTGATGATTTCAAAAGGGGTTTATTATTTTAAGTTTAAAACTATTACTTTTTAGCAGCAGGTTTCTTAGCCGGTGCTTTTTTCGCTGCAGGCTTTTTAGCAGTTGTAGCTTTTTTCGCTGCAGGTTTCTTTTTCTCGACGAAGGCTTTTGGGTCTTGCGCCGTGATCCATTTTTTCACCTCATCCAAGGAAACATCTTTTAGTTCGTCTGCTTCGTATTTGGTATCGTCTTTCTTTTTCGGGATCTTGAACATTCCTTTCCCGAATTTCACAAATGGTCCCCATCTTCCGTTCTCGATGGAGATCTTTTCTTTTTCCCATTGCTGAATGTATCGGTTGGCTTCTTTTTCCAGTTTCGCATCGATCAGTTCATTGATATCGTTTTGAGACAGATTATCGAAGTTATATCGTTTCGGAACGTTGATGAAAATACTTTGGTATTTGATAAAAGGTCCGAATCTTCCTGTTCCTTTCGTCACCGGTTCGCCTTTGTAGCTTGCGATTGGTGCGTCTGCCACTTTCTTTTCATTGATGATCTCTTCCGCACGGTTTTGATCGACTGAAAGTGGATCTTCTCCCTTCGGAATGCTGATATAAGTCTCGCCCCATTTCACATAAGGTCCGAATCTTCCAACGCCAACAGAAACCGGCTGTCCATCTACTTCCTTCAGTTCAAAAGGCAGTCTGAACACTTCCAAAGCCTCTTCCAGAGTGATGGTTGCAATATTCTGATTCGCCATCAATGATGCGAAGATTGGTTTCTCCTCATCATCCTGCTCGCCGATCTGGATCATCGGTCCGAATCTTCCGATTCTTGCGTGAACATTTTTACCGGATTTTGGATCAACGCCTAAGATTCTTTCGCCATTGGCACGATCTGCATTTTCCTCAACATCTTCGATTCTTGGATGGAATTTGGAATAGAAATCCGTCATCATTTCCTTCCATTTCTGAGCACCGTTGGCAATCTCATCAAATCCCTCTTCTACTCTCGCTGTGAAACCGTAATCCAGAATCTCAGCAAAATTATTGGTCAGGAAATCATTGACTACTTCGCCTATATCGGTCGGAACGAATTTATTTTTATCACCACCGAATTTCTCGTTGAGAACTTCTTTTTTAACACCGGATTTCCCCAATGTCATTTTCACGATCTCTCTCGTTTGTGGCTCTATCTCTCTTTTATCTACATATTCACGATTCTGAATCGTCTGAATTGTAGGTGCATAAGTCGATGGACGGCCGATTCCCAACTCTTCCAGTTTCTTAACTAATCCGGCTTCCGTAAATCTTGCTGCCGGTCTCGTGAATTTTTCTGTTGCTGTAATTTTTTTATAATCTAAAGCTTCGCCAACGGAAACTTTCGGTAACAATTTCTCGTTGCTGTCATCATCTTCGTCTTCGGTTTTTACGATGCCGTAAGCCTTAAGGAAACCATCAAAAATGATCACTTCACCCTGCGCTTCGAAATGTTGTGGCAACTTGGCACTTCCAATTTCAATCACAGTTTTCTCGATCTTAGCATTCTCCATTTGAGAAGCCAAAGTCCGTCTGTAAATTAATTGGTATAATTTGTTCAACTGTGCATCACCAATGGATTTCAAAGCGAAATCTGTTGGTCGGATCGCCTCGTGAGCTTCCTGTGCAGAAGATGATTTGGTCGTGTAATTTCTTGGTTTGGAATAATTCTCACCGTATTCTGAGATGATTTGTGCTTTCGCACCATTGATCGCTTCCTGAGATAGATTTACGGAATCTGTTCTCATATAAGTAATAAATCCTTCCTCGTAAAGTCTCTGCGCCAGACGCATCGTAGAAGTTACGTTATAGCCAAGTCTTGATGATGCTTCCTGTTGCAAAGTGGAAGTTGTGAACGGCGCCGAAGCTGTTCTGGTTCCTGGTTTGGTTTCTACGTTCAGAACTTTGAAGTCTGTAGTTTTGGCCAGATTAAGGAAGTTCTCTGCATCAGATTCTTTCTCGAAATCCTTTTTAAGTTTCGCTAAAATCTCTTGTTGAGCATTGTTAAGGAAAATCCCTTCAAGTCTGAAACTAGGTTTTGGTGTAAACTCACGGATTTCTTTTTCTCTTTCAACCACCAATCTTACAGCAACAGATTGTACACGTCCTGCAGAAAGTCCGGTTTTTACTTTTTTCCAAAGAACCGGTGACATTTCGAAACCAACGATTCTGTCCAGAACCCGTCTTGCTTGTTGCGCATTTACAAGATTCTGGTCGATATCTCTGGGATTATCAATCGCTTTCAAAATCGCATTTTTGGTGATCTCGTGGAAAACGATTCTTTTTCTATTTTCGGGTTTTAATTTCAATTCGTCCGCAAGATGCCAGGCGATTGCTTCTCCTTCGCGATCCTCATCGGAAGCCAGCCAAACCATATCTGCTTTTTTCACAGAAGCCTTCAGTTCTGCAACCAATTTCTTCTTATCAGCAGAAACTTCATAGTCAGGTGTAAAGTTGGAAAGGTCTATTCCCATTCCTTTTTTAGGCAGATCGCGGATATGTCCGAAGCTGGACTTCACCTCGAAATCTGAACCTAAATACTTCTGAATAGTTTTTGCTTTTGCCGGAGATTCGACGATCACTAAGTTTTTTGGCATTCCGAAAATTTTTGCAAAAGTAGAGGTTTTTTTTTATACATCTAATTTAGAGTTTTTGATTTTCAAGTTGTCATAATTAATTATATCAATGAAAGCGTTAAATTTGCTCGTTCAAGACCCGAAATGCATCGCTTTTTTATCTTTTTATATTATCTGATCGCCAAAAACAGAATTCTTTCTATCGCAGTTGCTTTAGGAATTTCTGCGTTGTGCTTATTTTTTGCTTCAAAGATTAATTTTGAAGAAGACATCAATCAGATTATTCCTAAAAATGAAAAATCCGATCTTACGGCGAAAGTTCTGAAACAACTTAACTTTTCGGACAAAATCATCGTCATTATTGAAAACAAATCGAAAGACGATAATTTTCAGTTATCCGAAACTGCAGACCAATTTTTAGAAAAAACAAAACCTTTAGAGAAATACATTAATTCGATTCAAGGGAAAGTAAATGACAATGAGATTTCCGAAACGTTTGATTTCGTGAATCAGAATCTGCCTTTCTTTTTAGATGAAAACGATTACAAAGAAATCGAGCGAAAAATCAACAAAGACAGCATTGCCAAACAGGTTGAAAGCAATTATGTTTCTCTGGTTTCGCCGACGAGTTTGGTAACGAAAGATTTTATTAAAAAAGATCCGCTGGGAATTACTTTTCTTGGCATAAAAAAACTGAACGCTTTAAATATCAGCAAGGATTTTAAACTCGAAGACAATTACGTAGTTACCAAAGACGGAAAAAATCTTCTGCTTTTCATCGAGCCTAAAAACAAAAGCAACGACACGAAAAATAATGAAGCGTTCGTAAATCAACTGAACGAAATTAAAGACAGCCTCAACAAAGAATTCAAAGGGAAAACGGAACTCAGTTATTTTGGTTCGCCTGTAATTGCCGTTGCCAATGCACAACAAATCAAGAAAGACATTCAGAATACGGTTATTATTTCGATGACGGTTCTTCTGATCTTGTTGATGTATTATTTCAGGAATTTTTTTACACCTATTATCGTTTTCCTGCCGACTCTATTTTCGGTTTTACTGGCGCTGCTGGTTTTGTATTTTATTAAAGATAAAATTTCGGCCATTTCATTGAGTGTCGGCGCCATTTTGATTGGAATTACGATTGATTATGCGCTTCACATTCTTACACATTACAAGCATAATAACAATATTGAAGATCTTTATAAAGAGATCACACAACCGATTATTCTGAGCAGTGCAACAACGGCCGTTTCTTTTCTGTGTCTGGTTTTTGTACGTTCCGAAGCTTTGAAAGATCTGGGACTTTTCGCATCGATAACCGTTATGTTTTCGTCTGTTTCGGCATTGATTATCGTTCCTCAATTGTATCATCCGAAGGAAAAATCAGAGAACATAAATACAAACTTTATTGATAAAATCGGGCATTATCCTTACGAGAAAAACAAACCTTTGATTATTGGTTGTTCTTTGATCATTATCGCTTGTTTATTTGGCTTCCGGCACGTTGGTTTTAATGAAGACATTGGTGATCTCAATTACATCCCGAAAGATCTGAAAATAAGTGAAGCCAAGCTGGAAAAATTGTCTGACATCACTTCAAAATCGATCTACACTATTTCTTACGGGAATTCTGAAGAAGAAGCTTTGACGAGAAATTCAGGTTTAAGTCAGTTTTTGGAAAAAGAGAAGAAGGAAGGGAAAATTTTAAGTTATAATTCGATTGGAAATGTTGTTCTCTCAGCAAAAGATCAGCAGAAAAAAATAGAAATCTGGAATAATTTCTGGAGTCAAAATAAAAAGAACACAACGATTTCTGAATTAATAAACAATGGAAATAAATTTGGTTTTAATTCTTCCGCTTTTGACCAGTTTGATGAAAATCTCAATAAAACTTATCCGACTTTAAGTCTAAAAGATTACGAAAAAATAAAAGCTCTTCAAATCTCAGAATTTCTAAGTCAGGAAAATGGCTTTTACACCGTTTCGAATGTGGTGAAAGTAGATGAAAAGAAAAGAGATGCGTTTATCAAAGATATTGAAAAGAAGCACGATGCTATCGCCATCGACCGTCAGCAGATGAATGAAAACTTTTTAGGTCTGCTAAAAAGAGATTTCAACACGTTGATCAATTATTCATTATTGGCGATTCTTTTAACAATCATTGTTTTCTTCCGAAATTTTGAACTGACAATGCTCACAATGTTTCCCATTGTCTTGACCGGCGTTGTAACCGCAGGGTTTTTATACTTTTTAGGATTAGAACTCAATATTTTTAGTACCGTTGTCTGTACATTGGTTTTCGGGGTTGGAGATGATTTCAGTATTTTCCTGACGCAGGCGATGCAGAAGGAACATACAACTGGCAAAAACGAACTTCCAACTTACAGAATTTCCATTATTCTGGCGGTTTTCACAACGATTTTATCAATTGGTTCATTGATATTTGCAAAACATCCGGCTTTGCATTCTCTAGCTTTGGTTGCGCTCATTGGGATGCTTTCTGTGATTATCATTACCTCGACTCTTTATCCTTTCTGGTTCCGGTTTTTGATTATCAACAGGCAGAAAAAAGGACTTTCGCCAGTTACTTTTAGATTGTTTTTACACTCGGTGATTCTTTTCTTTTATTACGGATTGGGTGGATTAATATTTTCAGCACTTGGAAGTATTTTCGTGAAAAATTCTAAAAGGAAAACTTTAGATATTATCAAATTGATTTTAGCTAAGTTTATGAAATCTGTTCTTTACGGAAATCCTTTTGTTAAGAAAAAAATCATTAAAAATCCAAACGAAGACCTCAGCAAACCGGCTATTATCATTGCCAACCATACTTCTTTCCTTGATACTTTAGCAATTGCGATGGTAACTCACAAGGTGGTCTATCTGGTAAATGATTGGGTCTATGATTCTCCTATTTTCGGAAAAATGGTAAAAGCTCTAGGGTTTTTCCCTGTTTCTCAAGGTATCGAAAATGGGAAGGAGAAACTGAAGAAAAAAATCGACCAAGGTTATTCGTTAGTTGTTTTTCCTGAAGCTGCAAGATCCTATTCAAATGATATAAAACGCTTTCACAAAGGTGCTTTTTACCTTGCCGAAGAATTTGGTTTGGATATTTTACCACTTTATATTCACGGAAATGCTGAAGTGTTGCCCAAAGGTGATTTTATCATTTATGATGGGAATATCATTGTAAAAATTGGCGAAAGAATCAGTAAAAACGACCTTAGTTTTGGCAAAAATTATTCTGAAAGAGCGAAAAACATCAATTCTTATTTCCGAAATGAATTTGCGAAATTGAGAAACGAAATTGAGGATGAAAATTATTTTAAAAAGAAATTATTCTTAAGTTTTCTGTACAAAGAAATCGAAGTTGTAAGTGAGGTAAAACAAGATTTTAATAAAAACAAATCGGATTATTTTGAATTAAATAAACACATCGTAAAAGACACAACGATTCTTCATATTGCGGATGATTTTGGACAAAAAGACGTTCTTCTGACATTACAGCAAGCCCGTAGAAAAATCTTTAGCTTTATTAAAAATGAAGAAAAACGTGAGATTGCAGAACAGAATTATATCGTTAAAAGAAGGAAAATAAATTACATAAAATCCCTTTCTGACATTAATAAAACCATTGATATTCTCTTAATCTCTGACCAGAATTTTGACCTTTCCGAAATCCCAAATTTACCGAAAACTATCATTTTTTTCAACACAGAAAATTCACTTTCTGAGAATCCTGATTTTAACTTAGTGCATAATTCCGAATCAATTAAAGTATTAAGACGCAAATAATAAATTTGAAAATGTTATTTTTGTTTTTATATTAGATTATTGATGCAGAAAAACATACTTGTCATTTATTATTCCCAAACGGGGCAACTGGAAGATATTGTAAAAAATATCGCCAAACCTTTTGAAAATAATGAACAATACAAAGTCACCTATTACAATATCAAACTGAAAGAAGATTTTCCTTTTCCGTGGCCTGGTGACGTTTTTTTCAACACTTTCCCCGAATCTTATCTTCAGATTCCGAGCGAAATATTTCCACCTTCCGATGAAGTTCTGAACACCAAATTCGATCTGATACTTTTCGGATATCAGGTTTGGTATCTCACACCATCGATTCCGATCATTTCATTTCTGAAAAGCGGATTTGCTGAAAACATCCTGAAAGATACGCCGGTTGTGACCATTTCCGGAACCCGGAATATGTGGATGCTTTCTCAGGAAAAACTGAAAGTCTATTTGAAAAGAATGAATGCCAAATTGGTAGGAAATATTGCTTTGGTAGACAGACACGACAATTATACCAGTGTTTTGACAATTCTGAAATGGCTGACAACCGGAAAAAAAGAAAAATCCGGATTGCTCCCTGCAGCAGGAATTTCCGATGAAGAAATAAACGGTGCAGGAAAATATGGCGAGATCATAAAAACCCATTTTGAAAGTGATGATCTTGAGGATCTTCAACCTGATCTTGTGAAAAATGGTGCCGTAGAAATACGACCTTTTCTGGTAAGAGTGGAAAAAGTAGGTAACAAGATCTTCACCGTTTGGTCCAATCTTATCATCAGGAAAAAAGAAAAACGACCTTTGCTGATCAAATTCTTTAAGGTATATTTGATGGCAGCAATATGGATAATCTCACCAATTGTTTTGGTTTTTCACATACTATTAGCACCATTTTTGTTTGTCAAGAGACGAAAACAAAGAGAATATTTACAAGGAATTAATTTAAAATAAAAGATGAGCAACGTATACATCACAAAATCATCCACATACTTACCAAACGACCCGGTTTCCAATGACGATATGGAAAAACACCTCGGCCTCGTAAACAATACACCTTCCAAAGCAAGAGCGCTGATCTTGAGAAATAATCAGATCAAAACAAGATATTATGCATTGGATGATAAAGGAAATCCAACACATACTAACGCTCAAATAACTGCGAACGCGATCAACGGACTTTTTGATGAGAATTTCAAAAAAGAAGATATGGAATTGCTGTCCTGCGGAACAACTTCTGCAGACCAGATCCAGCCTTCTCACGCCTCAATGGTTCACGGTGAACTTAACATCGGAAAATCTGTTGAAATCAATACAGCAATGGGACTTTGCAATTCCGGAATGAACGCTCTTAATTATGGATTTCTTTCTGTAAAAGCCGGTGTGAAAGAAAATGCCGTTTGTGTAGGTTCTGAGAGATTTTCTTCCTGGATGACAGCGGATAAATTTGACCACGAAGCAGAAAACCTGAAACTTCTGGAGGAAAGACCAATCGTCGCTTTCAAAAGAGAGTTTTTGAGATGGATGCTTTCTGATGGCGCCGGCGCTTTCTTGCTGGAAAATAAACCAAGAGAAAACGAAACTTCACTTAGAATCGAATGGATTGATTTCTATTCTTACGCTCACCAAATCGAAGCTTGTATGTATTCTGGCTGTGAAAAGCAGGAAGACGGAAGCCTTAAATCCTGGGCAGATTATCCATCTGACGAATGGCTGAAACAGTCGATTTTCGCTTTGAAACAAGACACGAAAATTCTTGATAAATATATTCTGGTAAAAGGAGCAGAAAGTCTGAGAACGTCTTTCGACAAACATCAGCTTGACCCGGAAACTGTTGACCACGTTTTGGCACACATTTCCTCAGGCTATTTCAAAGATGGTCTGAAAGAGGAATTTGCGAATGTCGGTTTGGATTTCCCTTGGGACAAATGGTTCTATAACCTTTCCGAAGTTGGGAATATCGGCGCTGGTTCTATCTTCATCGCTGTTGAACAGTTGATGAATTCAGGAAAATTAAAGAAAGGTGAAAAAATCCTGCTTTGTGTTCCGGAAAGTGGAAGATTTGCTTATTCTTGTGCATTATTGACGGTTTGCTAATGGAAAACACGTTACCGAACTCTGATAAAAATTTTGTAGAAAGTCTGATTCCACAGCGGTTTCCATTCGTAATGGTTGGCGAAGTTTCTGACTATTCTGAGAACCATGTGATTTCTGGATTTATTATTAAAGAAGATAATATTTTTGTAAGTGAAGGAGCTTTTCAGGCTTCTGGTTTGATAGAGCACCAGGCTCAGACTGTAGCTTTGCATACGGGATACAAATATTTTCTCTTAGGTAAAGAATCTCCGACAGGTTATATCGGTGCCATCAAATCTTTCGAAGCGGAAAGTTTACCAAAAGTGGGCGACCAATTGATAACAGAAGCTACAATTCTGAATGAAATGATGGGCGTAACTTTGGTTGAAATTATTACTAAAGTTAATGATATCGAGATTGCAAGATCACAGATGAAAACTGTAGTGAAATAATTAAAAATCTAAATCACAAAAGAAAAAAAGTAAATTATTCTAAGTCAGAAATTACGGTTGCTTTTTAAATAAAATATGGAACTGAAGGACGAAAACTTAATCAATATCCACAATTTTCTGCCCCATCGCAAACCAATGCTGATGACAGATTATATTTTGGAATTGACAGAAGAAAAAGTTATCACTTCTTTCGAAATTAAACCAGATAATATTTTTGTTTTAAATCATGAATTTGTTGAATCTGGATTAATAGAAAATGTGGCGCAAACCTGTTCATCAATTCTTGGACAAAGTTTTTTCCAGAATCCTGATGTTGAAACGAAAGTTATCGGTTTCATTACCAACATCAAAAAAATAGAAATTTTTGCCTTACCAAAAGTGGGCGACACTATCATTTCAAAAGCGTCTTTGATCTCTCAATATGAGAACATTTGCCATATTTTCTGTGAGACTTTCATTAATGAAAAATTACTGATAAGAGCAGAAATTAATTTGTTTATTCAAGAATTAAAGCAATGAAAAAACAAGACATTCCACAGGACGAAAGTAGTCTGACATCCGCAAATATGACCGAAGTCTTATATGTGACTGATGAAAATCACAATTACAGCACTGCAAAAAGCATTGGCTGGGAAGCAAAAAAAGCAGCCCTTGACGAATCGATGGCTCTCATCAATGAAAGAATCGAAGAAGCTAAGCAAAACGTCGCCAACAACATCGTTAGCCCAATCATCTATTTTATGGAGTTCAACAAAATGGATTTTCAAGTTCTTGCAGCGTATGTCGGAAAGTGGCAATGGACAGTGAAAAGACACGCAAAACCAAAAGTATTTAAAAAACTAAGTGATTCTACTCTGAAAAAATATGCCGACACGTTCGGAATTTCGGTAGATGAATTAAAAAATTTTGACGGGAAATCATAATGAAAATCAACTTCGAACACCACCAGACAGCCCACTGCGAAAACGGTGTTGCCTCCAATCTACTTATCAACAGAGGTTTAAAACTCAGTGAGCCAATGATTTTCGGAATAGGTTCCGGATTGTTTTTCGTGTATCTGCCTTTCTTAAAAGTCAATTTTGCGCCGGGTTTCAGTTACCGTCCGATGCCGGGAGCTATTTTTAGTAAAGCGGCAAAAAGACTGGGCATTAAAATCAAAAGAATTAAATTTTCAAATCCTAAGGAAGCTCAGGCTGCTTTGGAGAAAAATTTAGAACAAAATATCCCGACAGGACTTCAGGTAGGCGTTTTCAACCTGACTTACTTTCCTGAAGAATATAAATTCCATTTCAACGCCCACAATTTGGTGGTTTACGGAAAAGAAGACGGAAAATTCCTTATCAGCGATCCTGTGATGGATTTTGCCACAACTTTAACTGAGGCCGAACTTGAAAAAGTTCGTTACGCAAAAGGCGCACTCGCTCCGAAAGGTCATATGTATTTCCCGACACATATTCCGGAAAATGTAAATCTGGAAGAAGCTATTAAAAAAGGAATTAAAGATACCTGTAAAAATATGCTCGCTCCCGTTCCGATTATCGGAGTAAAAGCAATGCGTTGGGTTGCAAAAAGCATCCCGAAATGGACAGACAAAAAAGGGACAAAAGTAACCAATCATTACTTGGGGCAATTGATAAGAATGCAGGAAGAAATCGGTACCGGCGGTGGCGGATTCAGGTTTATTTACGGTGCCTTTTTACAGGAAGCGGCTGTCATTCTTAAGAATGACGAACTTAAGGAATTATCTAAAGAAATTACTGCAATCGGTGACCTTTGGAGAGATTTTGCTGTGGATATTGCGAGAGTTTATAAAAACAGAAATTCAAAAAGCGACATTTACAATCAGCTTTCAAAATCGATGCTGCATATTGCTGATCTAGAGGAAGCTTTTTATAAAAAATTGAGAAAGGCGATTTAACAGTCAGTAATTTAATTTATCTAAATTTGTACTCAAATACAATGACTTATGACAACATTCAGTTTCAAAATAGATTCTCGCGAGAGTAAAAAAATAAAAGCTATTCTCAAAGCTCTTGGTGTGACCGAATTGAAAATCAAAGAAGAAGAAATTCCCTCTAAAAAGTTTACTGAAAAAGTAGAAAGAGCCAGAAAGGAATATTCAGAGGGAAAAGCAGTTGCTGTAAATACAAAAAATATATGGGAAGGTATCGAATAGTCCGCACCAAAGAAGCGGCAAAAGACCTTGCTAAAATTTTAAAATCCGGTAATAAATCTGATATCAAAAAGGTGGAAATTTTCTTTAGCGAAATCGAAGAACATCCCAGAGCTGGTAAAGGTTTACCAGAGCAATTAAAATATTTTGACGGAGAAGTTTGGAGCAGACGGATTAATAAAAAAGACAGATTTGTTTATGAAATTTTTGAAGAAGATAAAAATGTTATTGTAGTGAGTTCCTTAGGACATTATAGCGACAATTAAACTTTTTCTAAAGTCTAATAATCAGTAATAAATCTTCAAAACAAACAATGTCAAATTTCATCATCGAAATAAAAAACCTCTACAAGAAATACAAAAATTCGGAAGACTTTTCGGTTAAAGATATTTCTTTGAACATTGATAAAAACGAAATCTACGGAATTCTCGGTCCCAACGGAGCGGGAAAAACAACCTTGATTTCTATGCTTTCAGGTTTGATTAAACCGACCTCAGGAAGTTTTACCATCAACGGATTGTCGCCAAAAAAAGACAATTCAAAAATCAAACAAATCATCGGCGTTGTTCCTCAGGAATATGCGCTTTACCCCACTTTGACCGCGAAGGAAAATCTTTTATTTTTCGGAAGCTTGTATGGTTTAAAACAAGCCTATCTTCACAAAACTATCGATGAAGCTTTGGAATTGATGGGCTTAACAAAATTTGCCGATAAAAAAATTGACCAGTTTTCTGGCGGAATGAAACGCCGTTGCAACCTTATTGCAGGAACACTTCACAACCCGAAAGTTCTGTTTCTGGATGAGCCGACGGTTGGCGTTGACGTTCAATCCAAAAAAGCAATTATTGATTATCTTTTAGATTTAAATAAGAAAGGAACGTGCATTATTTACACGTCGCATCACTTATCGGAAGCTGAGGAATTCTGCACAAAAATTGCCATCATCGACCACGGAAAAATTCACGCAACGGGAACGCCGGAAGAATTAGTGGAAAGAGTTGCCAATGCTGAAAATTTGGAGGATGTTTTCATTTCATTAACCGGAAAAGAATTGAGAGATGTTGTATAAATTGTGGAGAAGTTTTATCAAGGAAATTCAGTTGCTGAAGAGAGATTCGGGCGGAATTGTCATCATTTTTCTGATGCCGTTACTACTGATTGTTACGATTACTTTAATTCAGGATTCGACATTCAAAAATCTGGAAGGTTCAAAAATCCCGATTATTTTTATTGATAATGATCAATCTGAAGTTTCCAAAGTCATCCAAAAAGAACTTGAAACGAGCAAAACATTTGAACTCGTTACGGATTATAATGAAAAGTCAGCCGAAAAAGCTGTGTTCACGGGAGATTATCAAATGGCAATCGTCATTCCGGAAAATTTAACGAAAGATTTAAATTCAAATATCGATTCTAAAGTTCAGACCGTCGTAAGTTCGTTTGGTTTGGAAACAGATTCGGCTGCAACAAAAGCTGTGGCTTCAAAAGCGAAAGACATTCATCTCTATTTCGACCCTGCAACTAACGCAGGTTTTAAAAATTCTGTAATGAATGCCATTAACAAAATGGTTTTTGAAATTGAGAATAAAAAAATCTACAAAGCCTTTCAAGACCAACTCGGAACGACCGAAGACCTTGAAAATAAAAGCTTAATTACCTTCAAAGAAATCACACCAAACAAAGGCAAGGAAGAACTGATGCCAAATTCAGTTCAGCACAACGTTCCGGCGTGGGCACTGTTTGCTATTTTCTTTATTGTAGTGCCATTATCGATTAATTTAGTTAAGGAAAAAAGTCAGGGAACGAGCGTCAGAATCCGCATAAGTCCGACGCCGTACTTCATTCACATTTTAGGAAAAACATTTACTTATCTCATCATTTGCGTCATCCAGTTTTTGCTGATGGTTGCGGTGGGAATCTGGCTTTTCCCTATGATGGATTTGCCTCAGTTTGATGTTACCGGAAAAATGTTTCATCTTCTCATTGTCACTTTATTTGCAGGATTGGCAGCTATTGGATTTGGTATTTTAATCGGTACTGTTTCCGACACTCAGGAACAGTCTGCGCCGTTTGGAGCGACTTCGGTGGTGGTATTAGCAGCGGTTGGCGGAATCTGGGTTCCGGTTTTCCTGATGCCCGAATTTATGCAGAAAATCGCACAGTTTTCCCCGATGAACTGGGGACTGAATGCGTATTACGATATTATTTTAAGAAACAGCGGCATTGGCGAAATTGCCAAAGAACTGCTTTTCTTATTTTTATTTTATATTGCGATGGTAACCATCTCTTTATTATACGAAAGAAAACAAAATGCAGTCTAAAAATTTAACCTGTACCGAAGAAGTACGCGTCCGATTCAACGAGACAGACCCGTTGGGAATTGTCTGGCACGGTCATTACATCGTCTATTTTGAAGACGGAAGAGAGGCTTTCGGAAGACAGCACGGTTTGACCTATCTCGACATTCAGAAAGCAGGATTTACCACACCGATTGTAAAAAGCACGTGCGAACATTTTCTCCCTTTGAAATATGGAGAAACCTTTAATATTGTAACGACTTTCGTGAATTCTGTTTCAGCGAAACTGATTTACAAATACGAGATTTTCAATCAGCAAAATCAATTGGTTTGCAGTGGCGAAACCATTCAGGTTTTTCTGGATTCTGAAAATAATTTATGCCTGTATAATCCTGAGTTTTTTCAGACCTGGAAAGATAAAATGGGATTATGACGAAGGAAATTTACATTACAGATTACAACTGCATCACTCCTTTGGGTTTTGACGTAGAATCAAACTGGAATGCACTTTTGGTAGGAAAATCCGGTGTTGCTTTACATAAAGTCATAGAAAATAGCGAAGCTTTTTTTGTTTCTAAAATCGATGAGAAAAAATTGGAAGAAGAATTTAATAAACACTTCGACAATCAGAATTTCACAAGACTTGAAAAAATGTTTTTATTAAGTGTAAAGCCTTTGGTAGAAAGAAATCCAATTTCAGATGACACCGCTTTTATTCTTTCAACAACAAAAGGAAATATCAGTTTATTAAAAAACGAAAGCACTTTACCGGAAGGCGTTTACCTTTCAAAATTAGCTCAAAAACTGGCTGATTTTTTTGGATTTAAAACCAAACCGATTGTCGTTTCCAATGCCTGTGTTTCTGGCGTGATGGCAATTTCTGTGGCGAAAAATATGATTCAGGCGGGAAAATATAAAGATGCTTTCGTCATTGCCGGAGATGAAATTTCTGAATTTGTGATTTCAGGATTCAATTCTTTTCAGGCAATCGGAGGTGAACCCTGCAAACCTTACGATAAAAACCGAAATGGAATTAATCTAGGCGAAGCGACGGCAGCAGCTTATATCACTTCAACTCCATCAGAAGACGAAAAGTTTAGGTTTAAAGTTTTAGGCGACTCAGCGATTAACGATGCGAATCATATTTCCGGACCTTCCAGAACCGGTGATGGGTTGTTTGCGAGTGTTCAAAATGCAATGAAAGAAGCGAAAGTTTCAGCCGAACAAATCGATTTCATTTCCGCTCACGGAACGGCAACACTTTACAACGACGAAATGGAAGCCATCGCTTTCAACCGAATGAATTTACAAAATGTTCCTCTGAATAGTATGAAAGGTTATTATGGACATTGTCTGGGAGCATCCGGTTTATTGGAAAGCATTATTTCTATGGAATCTGCTTTGAAAAAAACTTTGCTTTCATCCAAAAACTTTGAAGAAATGGGAATTTCTCAGGATTTAAATATTATTAAAGAAAATCAATCGGCAGAAATTAAATATATCCTGAAAACAGCTTCTGGTTTTGGTGGTTGTAATGCAGCGATAGTTTTGGAAAAAGCATAAAATAATTTTGTAATTTTGGTAGAATTAAAGTTTTAGGAAATGGAATCTACTGTTGAAATAAGAAAAAGAATTCACGACTATATAGATGATGCAGATGAGCGTATCCTTCGTATTTTCAATGCAATCATTGATGCAGAAGAGGAAGATTCAGAATTGGAACCGTCCGAATATCCTCAAGTTCCGGATTATGTTTATGAAAGAATCGAAGAAGAACGCAAAAAATATTTGAACGGCGAGCTAAAGACTTCTTCGTGGGAAGAAGTGAAAGCAAGATTGATGGAAAAATTATGACATATCATCTTTCATTATCTCCAAATGCTGAAGCCGATTTGCTTGAATCAGCATTATGGTACGAAAGCCGACAAATTGGACTTGGAGAAAATTTACAAAAAAAGTTGAAACTTATCTCTCCCGAATTCAAAATAACCCATTGCATTTTCCTTTGAAAAATGGAAAACTGCGTGAAGCTTACATTCAAAAATTCCCTTTTGTTATCATTTATGAAATTGTGGAAAATGAAATTCTTGTCTTTGCTGTTTTCAACACGCATCAAAACCCAACAAAAAAGCCTTAAACTTTTTGAAAATCCTCAATGAAGAAAACAGACATCTGCACCATAGAAAACTCAAAAATAACTATCAACAAACAAATTATTTTTGAATCCGAAACCGAAAGTTTCTCAGATTTCGCAAAAGAAGCTTACAAAAGTTTGGAACTGAATTATCCAAAATTTCATAAAATGGATCACCTGAGCAAACTGGCTTTTCTCGCTTCCGAAATGATTCTGAAAAACGACGACCACAGTAAGACAGCTCTGGTTTTCGCCAACAAATCCTCAAGCCTCGACACCGATTTTAAATATCAGGAAAGCATTAATTCAGAGGGAAATTATTTTCCGAGTCCTGCAGTTTTTGTTTACACTTTACCCAACATTTGTGTTGGAGAAATCAGCATTAAAAATAAAATGCAGACCGAAAATGCGTTTTTCGTCTTGAATGAATTGGATGAAGAATTCCTAAACTCGTATGCGGCACAGATTCTGCAATCAGGGAAAGCTGAAAAAGTCCTTTGTGGTTGGGTCGAACTATATCAGGAAAGTTATAAAGCTTTTGTATATTTGCTAACTACGTAATTTAACAATAAAAACAGTATAACAATGTAGCAATACTATTCAGTCTCAATTGGTAAACTGATACATTGATACATTGGTAAATTTAAAAGAAATGGAAGATTTAAAATTAGAATTAAAAAACAAAATTATAGGCGTTCTTAATCTTGAAGACGTTGCAGTAGAAGAAATCAAAGATACAGATCCGCTATTTGGCGGCGGGCTTGGATTGGATTCTATCGACGCTCTGGAATTGATTGTACTTCTTGAAAAAGATTACGGAATCAAATTAGCTGACCCGAAAAAAGGGAAAGAAATCTTCCAGTCTATCGAAGTGATGGCAAAATATATCGAAGAAAACAGAACTAAATAGTTAATGAGTCAAAGAATTGCCATAACAGGAATGGGCATCATTTCCTCCATTGGTAACAATGTCGAGGAAAATTTTATTTCGCTTACGACTGGTAAACACGGTATTTCAGACATCGAACTGTTTGAAACACGCCACACCGGAAACATCAAAACAGGCGAGATAAAACTATCTAATGAAGAACTTGTACAGAAACTTCAGCTTAAGGAAGAAAACAGTTTTACAAGAACGGCTTTGTTAGGAATGGTTGCCGCAAAGGAAGCTGTAGAAAACGCCGGAATTTCGGATATCAACGAGTACAAAACCGGACTCATTTCCTCCACCAGCGTGGGCGGAATGGATATTACCGAAAAATATTTCTACACTTACGAAGATTTTCCTGAAAAGCAAAAATACATCGACGCTCACGACGCCGGAAATTCATCTTTGGCAATTGCAGAATTATTGGGTCTGAAAGGCATGGTTTCTACCATCAGCACTGCATGTTCGTCCGCAGCAAACGCAATTATGATGGGTGCAAAACTTATCAAAAACGGTGTTCTCGACCGTGTGATTGTCGGTGGAACCGATTCACTTTCGAAGTTTACTTTGAATGGGTTTAATACGTTGATGATTCTGACAGATTCTTACAATACGCCTTTCGACAACGACAGAAAAGGGCTGAATCTCGGTGAAGCAGCCGCTTTCCTCGTTTTGGAATCTGATGAAGTGGTGAAAAAAGAAAATAAAAAAGTTCTCGCTTACCTTTCAGGTTACGGAAATGCGAATGATGCGCATCATCAAACCGCATCTTCGGAAAACGGACAAGGTGCTTTTCTGGCAATGGAAAAAGC
The DNA here is from genome assembly GCF_042695135.1 of Epilithonimonas sp. UC225_85. Classification (GTDB taxonomy): domain Bacteria; phylum Bacteroidota; class Bacteroidia; order Flavobacteriales; family Weeksellaceae; genus Epilithonimonas. Next base: position 698,594 of record NZ_CP170547.1, on the reverse strand, counting down.
TTTAAAAGTTTCAGGTTTAAATAAAGAAAACATCGATTACATCAATGTTCACGGAACTGCGACTCCGAATAATGATTTGTCTGAAGGCATTGCAATGATTCGGATTTTTGGAGAAAACCAGGTCCCGGAATTCAGTTCTACGAAAGCATTTACGGGTCACACTTTGGCGGCAGCAGCGGGAATTGAAGCGGTTTATTCGATTTTGGCTATGCAGAATAATGTGATTTTTCCAAATTTAAATTTCAAAAATAAGATGGAAGAATTTGATTTGACGCCGGTTACCGAACTGAAAAACAAAGATATCAATCACGTACTTTCCAACTCATTTGGATTCGGAGGAAACTGTTCAACTTTAATTTTTTCTAAATAATGCGTGCAGTTTACATCAACAGTGCAGCTTGCATCTCGGTTCAGGACACTTTAAGTGAAAATTTTTTCGACACTTTACAGCCAGAAAATTCGTCCCAGGTTTTAAAAGCGATTGAGCCCAACTATAAAGAATTCATTCCGCCAGCGATGAGCAGAAGAATGTCTAAAACGGTAAAAATGAGTTCGGTAGCCTCTACAAAAGCTTTGCAGGAAGCCAGAATTGAAAAACCAGACGCCATTATTGTAGGAACCGGAATGGGCTGTTCTCAGGATTCGGAAAAATTTCTGAAAAATGTTTTAGAAAACAATGAGGAGTTTCTGACTCCGACATTTTTCATTCAATCGACTCACAATACAGTTGCCGGGCAAATTGCTTTGGGTTTGCAATGTCACGGCTATAACTTTACTTACGTCAATTGTTCTTCTTCTTTAGAATTTTCAATGTTGGATGCAAAACTTCAGATTCTGGATGGTGAAGCAGACAATGTGTTGGTTGGTTCCACAGACGAGCAAACCGAAAGAACAATGGGGTTATACCAGTTGAATAATTCCATCAAAAAAGAGGAAAATCTTCCGGCTGATTATCTTAATTCAAAAACGGAAGGTGTGATTTGGGGCGAAGGCTCGAGCTTTTTTGTTTTAAGTAATGATAAAAGGGAAAGTTCTTACGCTCAACTAAAAGATATTCAAATCATTAACAATTTAAACGTAGACGAAACTCAGCAATTTATTGAGTGTTTTTTAATTAAAAATGATTTAAAGAATGATAATATTGATGCTGTCATTTTAGGTTTCAGCGGAGATTCTGAATCTGATATTTATTATAAAAAAGCATCGGAATTATTTCAAAACTCTTCACAATTATACTTCAAACATTTGAGCGGCGAATTCAATACAGCAAGTGGTTTCTCAATATTTATGGCTTGTCATATTCTTAAAAATCAAGAGATTCCGGAAGTAATGAAAATTAATTCTGTGGAAAAAGAAAGTATTAAAAATATTCTTCTTTACAATCATCTTGGTGGAATTGATCACAGTTTGGTTTTGTTGGAAAAAATTTAAACTAAATAGAGATGAAACATTATCAATTTATCCTGTTTTATCTTATCTCAAATATCATTATTTACCTTTTTCAGGGAAGTGTTTGGTTATACTTGGCTTGGTTTTTCGTTTTTTTAGCCGTCATAGTTTGGGGTTCGTTTGATATTCAGCTTGGATATTTTGTTAATTCTATCATTAATAAACAAACAAAAATTAAAGAAGTGGCTCTGACTTTCGATGATGGACCGACTGAATTTACGCCGAAATTTCTGGATTTATTAAAAGAAAATCAAATCACAGCCACCTTTTTCTGCATCGGAAAACAGATTGAAAAATATCCTGAAACTTTTAAGAGAATTATTTCCGAAGGTCATACAATTGGAAATCATACCTATTCACATTCCAACAAAACCGGATTTTTATCGACTTCAAAAATGATTGAAGAAATAGAAAAATGTGATGAAGTAATTTCTAAAATCGGAAATATTAAAACTGATTTATACCGACCTCCTTTTGGCGTTACCAATCCGAATATTGCAAAAGCCATCAAGAAAACCCACAAAAAAAGTATCGGCTGGAATGTCCGCTCACTTGACACAGTAACTGATGATGAAAAAAAAATCCACAACCGAATTACCAAAAACCTGCAAAAAGGAAGCATCATTCTGCTTCACGACACTTCCGAGAAAACTTATAATGTTTTGGTCGAATTATTGTTATTTTTGGAACGTGAAAAGTATTCGACTTTCACGATTGATTCAATTATAAATCAGAAAAATAATGTTTAAAAATATAGCTTTCTTCGCCTATTTATTAATTTCAAGTTTCGTTTTTTCGCAAAATACCGCAATGTCCTCGGCGGAAGCAAAAGCATTTGTGACAAAAATTTATGCCGAAACTAAAGAAATTAAAACCTTGCAGAGCGACTTTGTTCAGACTAAAAAATTGGATTTTCTGGACAAAAATATTGTGACTTACGGGAAAATGTCTTTAAAAACGCCAAATACGCTAAGCTGGAAATACACAAAACCTTATCAATACAGTATTATCTTTAAGGATAATAAAATTCTCATCAACGATCAGGGTAAAAAATCTTCAGTTGATGCAAAAAGTAAAACGTTTGAAAAAATCAACAAACTGATTGTTGGAAGTTCCAACGGGAAAATGTTCAATGACCCGGAATTCTCTGTCACTTATTTTAAAAATGGAAATTTCAACATCGCTAAATTTATTCCAAAATCTGCTCAATTATTGAAATATATTAAGCAAATAGAACTTCAGTTTCCTAAAAATGAATCGACAGTTTCTCAAGTTAATATGACGGAAGCATCTGGAGATACTACAAATATCGTCTTCAAAAACACAAAAATCAATGCGCCGATTTCTGAGTCTGAGTTTTCTCTATAGTCTGATTTTAATATCGTCCATTTCTTGTAAAACGTATCAATTAGCAGGTGTTACTCCAATTTCAACCTCTGAAAAAACGGTTGAAAATCTTTATTTTTCATCAAAAGAAGATTATGTTTATAAATGTCAGATGGATGTTTACAGCAATCACATCAGCGGAATTCTTATCATTAAAAAAATATCAGAAACGGCTCATCGTGTTGTAATGACAACGGATTTTGGAAACAAAATGATTGATTTCGAAATCTCTGAAAATGATTTTAAGCTCAATTATGTTCTCGCAGATTTAGATAAAAAAATGGTCATTAATTTTCTTAAGAACGACTTTCAGGAATTATTGAAACAAAAATACCCTATAAATGAAAGTTTTGAAAACAACGATTCTAAAATTTATCTATCCGAAAATGGCAAGAAAAAATATTATTTATTTCTAAATAAAAAAAGCGGATTGCTGGATCAAATCATTTACACACAAAACGATAGAGAAAAGATTGATTTTACTTTTGAGGCAAAAAAACATACTTTTGCAGAAACGATCAATCTTCTTCACAAAGATTTTAAGATCAACATCAAACTAAACCAAATCACCGAAAACGACTAAACTCTTATTTTCATGAGAAAATTTTATTTTTTATTTCTATTACTGGCAGCCAGTTTTGTTTTTTCGCAGGTCACTTTCAGACCCGGAATCAGAGGCGGCGTCAATTTTGCAAAATTCACAGAATCCGACAGCGGTATTTACAACTGGTTTGAGTCAACCAGCCTTTGGGAAGGCGAAGAAAAAGTCCGAACGCAATATGTTACAGACTTCTACATCGGCGCTTACGGTACAATCAGATTTTCTAAAGTCTATGCTTTGCAGCCGGAAATCAACTATTCCAGACAGGGGACAATTCTGAAAACCAGCATGGAAAAGCAGAAATCGGAACTTGCTTATGTGTCGCTTCAGGCGGTCAACAAGTTTTATTTAAATAAATTTAATCTTCAGGCAGGTTTGAGCATAGACATTCTGGTTCAGAGGAAAAATTTTGATCCTTATTACAGACAAGACACAGACCTTGGGATTTTGGTCGGAGCAGGTTATGATATTACCAAAAATTTTGGTATTGAGGCAAGATTCAAAAAAGGTATGGTTTCGCAGCTGAAAACAACCAGCGAGCAGCATACCAATCTTCTTTTCCAGGCAGGGATTTATTACACTTTTGATATAAAATAATGGCAGCAGAAAGCATTTTAAATAATTTTTACGAACTCACTTCTCACGAATCCGAAAATAATATTTTCCGGGCAAAGATCACCCTAAACAAAGATCACGACATCTTCAAAGGTCATTTTCCTGGAAATCCGGTGACGCCTGGTGTTTGCATGATGCAGATTGTAAAAGACCTTGCCGAAAAATTTACAGATTCAAAATTGTTTTTGAAATCGGCTTCCAATGTTAAGTTTATGGCGATCATCAATCCTTTTGAAACACCGGATCTGGTTTTGGAACTGGATATCACAGAGAAAGACGGCGACATAAAAGTAAAGAACACGACTACTTTTGGCGAAACAATTGCATTGAAAATGTCAGTTAATTACACCAAAATATGAAACTCTTAATTTCTTTTCTAAGCGTACTGTTTTTATTTTTTCAGACTTCTGATTTGGAAGCATTGAGAAACAGCTATTCTAAGGCAAATATTTCCAACGAAAATGCTAAAAACTTCATCGAATTAGTTGAAAAGAAAACATCTTCCGACCCAATAATAACTGCCTACAAAGCGGCGGCAAAAATAATGGAAGCGAAAGTTACCACAGAAAAAAACAAGCGGAAATCTTTTGTGAAAACAGGTGCAAAGAGCCTGGAAAGCATCATTGCAAGTAATCCGAATAACGCAGAATTGCGCGTGATAAGGATGAGCGTACAGGAAAATCTTCCGAAAATTGTAGGGTATAATAAGAATCTGAAAGAAGATAAAACCTTTCTTATTGCCAATTACAGCAAGCAAAACACTGATTTGAAAAGCTATATCAAACAATTTGCAGCGCAATCTAAAACCATAACAGCAGCCGAAAAAGCTTCATTAAAATAAAATGACCATCCAAGAAGTACAAAATGCAATTTCTGAAAAGAAAATCTGCGTTTTAATCCCTACTTACAACAATGAAAAAACGCTGAAAAGAGTGATAGACGGCGTTCTGGATTACACCCAAAATATCATTGTCGTGAACGATGGTTCTACCGATGCAACACAACTGATAATCAGCAATTACACTCACATTTCAGCTATCCATTTACCGGAAAATAAAGGTAAAGGAAATGCCCTAAAAATAGGTTTTCGAAAAGCAATAGAATTAGGTTTTAACTTTGCCATTACAATCGATTCTGACGGGCAGCATTATCCTGACGATATTCCTGTTTTTGTGGAAGCTCTGCTTAAAGAAAACGAAGATGTTTTGCTCATCGGAAACCGAAATATGTCGCAAGACGGCATCCCGAAAAAAAGCAGTTTTGGAAACAATTTTTCTAATTTCTGGTTTTGGTTTGAGACCGGAATCAAGCTTCAGGACACACAATCCGGCTACAGACTTTATCCGTTAAACAAAATTCCGAAGAAATATTTTACGCCAAAATTCGAGTTCGAAATTGAGATTATCGTAAGAACTGCCTGGCGACATATTCCGGTGAAAAATGTTTCGGTGAAAGTTCTATATGACCCTGCGGAAAGAGTTTCACATTTCAGGCCATTCAGAGATTTTACGAGAATCAGTATTCTGAATACTATTCTGGTTTTCATCACTTTAGTTTATATTATTCCACGAAATTTCATTAATAATTTCAGGAAGAAAAGTTTCAAAAGATTCATTAAGGAAGACGTTTTGGAAAGCGACGGAAGCAACAGAACCAAAGCATTTTCTATTGCTTTAGGCGTTTTCATCGGATTGTCACCGGTCTGGGGATTTCAGACGTTTTTGACGATTTCTTTATCCGTAATTTTCAAGCTCAACAAAGTGCTGGCATTCGTCTCTTCCAACATCAGTTTTCCGCCGTTTATTCCGTTCATTATTGCCGCTTCTTTGTTTATTGGTGCGCCTTTCGTGAGTGGTGAAACCGACTTTCTGAATCATGAACTCAACTTTGAACTGGTCAAAAATCACCTGCTTCAATATATCATTGGAAGTATGATTCTGGCAACTTCGGTCTCCACAATTTTGGGCGCTGGTTTTTATCTTTTCCTGAATAAAATCAATCCTGAAAATGGTTAGGATTAATGACAAAGTAATGTTACATCATCTTAATTTTCTCAACGTCTTCTTCAAATATTTCTCAACATTCTTTTTGTCAGGAACGGTTGTAATCTCCTTCGTCAAAGCTTTTTCGAATTGAATTTTCGCTTCCTGATAATCTTTTTGTTGATAATAGTATTTTCCAATCTGATAATAAACTACCCAAAAATCTGGATTTAAAGATTGATATTCTTGAATTAAATCCTCAGAACGCAAAATCTCTTTTTCTGATAATAATTCCTGAAATTCGGCATATGCAAATCTAAATTCTTCATAATTTCTAAATTCCTGAGAATCCACAAAAGTATCTTTCGCAATATTCAGTTCTGAAGTTGCAAATTCTCCGGTTTTCAATCGTTCCTCAGAGAAGATTTTATTCAAATCATAACAGACAAATTCGCCCAATTGGTAAGGATTTGAAGAAACCCAAACCAGTCTTTTCTCTGGCGAAAAAATCACAGCGTGATGCGCCAAAAGCTGGTTCAAAGCTTTCTCATTTCCATAACCGATTTTTTCTCCTTTCAAACCAGATTTATCTCGTAAAATAGAAGCCATTTTTTCAGGATTCAACTTTTGGTTTTCATTCAATAATTCTTGAAGCTTCTCATACCGATATTCCGAATGACTTTCCGCAATTTGCTTCTGATTCCGCTCGTCATCTTTGTAAGCCTCAGACTGAAAATGATTCGTACAAACCAACTGACTCGAATTTTTGACATTGTAAACGCCGAAATTATCCGGTGAAACCTCAATAATGACAGCACTTTTATCATTCGCACTTCCCACCAAAATTGATTCTGAGACGAAGACTTTTCGCTTTTTTGCAATCGCAATGGCTTCATCAATATTTTTAGCAAACTGTAGGATTTCTCTCGTCACCAATGAAATCGGTGTTTTTGCGGTCATCGGAACTTTGGATTTTCCGGCATTGATAGTGACTGTAATTCCTTCCTTATTCATTCCGGAAACCACACCAATCATTCCCGGCCAGCTGACTGACATATATGGAATTCCGTTTTCCGGTTCTACAAATTCCACCAACTTGTTTTTTGCAAAATCGTCGCCGACATAAAAATCGAAATTTCTCCCAATCAACAAATCGCCATCTTCTGTATTTTCGTTCCAAACAGCCAAGGACGAACAGCCGACCATAGCCAAATCCTGCATCGCGTGGCCAATGTCGTGTGCGCCGTGCAAGTACAAACTTCTGAGATATTTTGGTGCGATAAAGTTATATTTATCCGATGAATATTGGGATAAACCGTAGATTTCGGTTTGATAATCTTCACGAACATTCAAATACATTTTGCGGTTGTACCATTTTAGGAAACCATTCAGCAATTTTTGTTTGAATTTTGAAGGCACAAAACCTTCGACCTTCGAAAAGAAAATCGCTTCCTGATTCTGCATCAAACTTTGAGTCAACGCCCCATTGTTATACCCCAATTGCAAAGGATTTCCTTGGATGTAAAGTTCCCAAAGTTGCTGTTTATTTTTGGTCAGATAATTTTGTTTGAAGCTAAAAGTTGAATCGTTTACTTTTTCAACTTTCGGAATCTCAAGAGAATATTGGCTAATTTCCGGAACGTGATGAATCGACTTTGAAACGCCACACGAGATGACATTTAAAACAAAAAACAGATAAAGTAGAGTTCTATTTTTCATTGGTTTGCTTTAAAACTTGAGTCAATCTTTCGTCAATTAATTCCTTTCCCAAAATCTCGGAACACGTTACGAATGCGCCAATTGTACATCCCAAAATTCCGTGCATATTTACGCTTTGACCTGTCAGAAAAAGGTTGCTGACTTTGGTTTTTGGCGAAAAAATCGTTTTCATCGGATTGGAAGAATCTTTTTTGTAGCCGTACATATTGCCCTTGTAACCGCCGATGTAATCCCGATATGAAAGTGGCGAAGAAGTGTGAACAGCTTTGATTTGGGAGCGCAATTCAGGGAATTTCTTTTCGATTTCTGAAATTAACTTTTCAGCTTTTTCACTTTTGAAATCTTCATATTCCTGTCCTCTTTCCTGATTTTCCGCCACTGTGTGGAAAGTATTTTCCCATCGTTTGACCTCATCGTAATTCATATAAGTAAGAATGGTCAAACTTTCTGCGAACTCCGGATTTTGTTTGGAAACCGTTGAAGAAAGCATATAAGATTCCGGCCAGTTTTCCTCAGAATAATCGGATTGATTCCAAACTTGACTTTCGTTTTTGTAATGGTAATAATTGAAATTAAAATGTTTAAAAGTCTTCGGTTTCAAAACGATATAAACACTGAAACAGGAACTGATTGGTTTCAGATCATTGATTCTGTTGGTAAAAGATTTTTTCAGACGGTCTTTTCCTACCATATTCATTGTGGTTCTGAGCTCAATATTCGAAATAAATTTTTTAGCAAAGAACCCTTTTCCGTTTTTTGTTTTGACTGATTTTAAAACATTTTCTACATCAAAAATCATTTCAGAAACTTCGGAATGTTTGTAAACTTCTGCGCCGTAATTTCTCAATTGTTTGATCAGTAATTTTGAAATCTGACTTCCGCCATTTGTACATTTATAGGTGCTTTGGATGTAGGAATTGACCGTCAAAGCGTGAACGTAAAGCGGCGTTTCGCTTGCTCCGGCATATAGAAAATTTGATCCAGACAAAACCGCCTGTAATTTCTTGTTTGATGTAATCGATTTTATAAATTCTTTGGCATTGATATACAGAATTTCTTCATCATACTTTCCTTCGCCAACAAGATTGTATCTTGGAAATTGGTTACAGACATTTTGAATCTCCTCCACATATTTTGTCAGATTCTCTTTTTCTTCCGGGAAAATTTTGGACAATTGTTCGACAAAATTCTCATAACCCTGGGAATGCGGGTATTCTATTTCGTCATTATCAAAAGTGATTTTATCGAATCCATTTTCATCCATTTTTTCGAGATTCAAATCTTGGATGATGTCGAGATATGTGAAATATTGATGTAGATTCTGACCTTCGGAAAGTCCGCCCAAATAGTGGACGCCTGTATCGAAAATGAGTTTGTCACGGGAAAAAGTCTGGAGATTTCCGCCGTACTGGTTATTCTTTTCCAATACGCACACTTTCAGTCCTTCTTTCGCCAAAACCAAGGCTGAAACAAGTCCACCGATGCCGCTACCGATAACGAGTATGTCGTATTGTTTTTTCAATGAATATTTTATTTTTAACGCAAAACTCGCTAAGGTATATAAAAAATTATTGTGAACACTTTAAGATTCGCAAAGACGTAAACTCATCAAAGCAATACATTTAGCGTTGAATCTGCAGCCCGGCTTGAGTGGACTCTTCGAGAGCCTCAGAGTGACAACTGGGATCCCTTCGACTTCGCTCAGGATAAACTATAGACGGATTAAGTTGCCATAAATATATTGAAAATCAATCAATATTGTCCCAAAAGTCGAAGTAATTGAACCATTGGAGCGGATATTTTTTGAGCATCGATTCCAGATTTTGGACGTAGGAGTTGAGTAAGCCTTGTGAATCTCGGTTTTTGATGTTCTGAGCGACTCTTGCATAGAGATGATAATGGAGATTTTTTTCCTTCATCACGTAAACGTAAACCACGGGAACGCGCAATCTGGAGGCGATGAGGAAAGGTCCTGCGGGAAATTTGGCAGTTTTATTGAGTAATTCTGCCTCCAGAAATTTTGAACCTTCGAAATATCGGTCGCCTGTAAAACAAATCAGCTCGTTGTTGGATAAAGCTTCATTAATCTGGAAAATATGCGACATATCGTCTTTCACATAGATGGATTTGATGTTGCTTTTCTTGACGGAAATACTTTCCATATATTCCCTAATAACGGTAACTTCCTGGTCTGTTGTGACCAAATTAATCTGAGCATCAAAATCTATGTCAGAAAAAAAATGTTCGGCGATTTCGAAATTTCCGATGTGTGCGCTGATGAGAACGCCCCCTTTTTTCTCTGCGAGAAGATTTTTGAGGTTTTCGATACCGTCGAATTCGTAGGTGAATCGGCTTCTTAATCCTACGGAAATGGCGGTTTTGTCAATCAGAACTTTACCAAAAATAAAATAGCTTTTGAAAACGGACAATTTGGTTTTCAAAGCACTGTAATTCAGTCTTTTTTTGAAATAATAAGAGATATATTGGTTGCTTTTCTTCTCGAAAATGAAGTAATAAGTCGCAACGAAATAGAGAACAAAATATGAACTACGGATTCCGATATTCCTGATGCACCAGACGAAAATCCGGTAGCCTAATATCGTTCCCTTGGATTTGCCTTTCCATTTGTTCATAGTTTCAATTTAACAATGAATCAATTTAACAGTTTAACAATAATTCAAAATAATGTTACATTGCTAGATTGAAAAAATTGTTACACCTTTTCACTGATTTTTTGTTCTATCGTGTTATAGAAATCTTCAAACGTGATGACTTTTTTGAAGTCTGCCTCACCTAATTTCACCCCAAAATTAGATTCGATAACCACGACCATATCGATATAATCCAGACTGTCCAAGCCCAGTGTAGTCTTGAAGTTGGCATCATTTAAAATATCATCACGATCAACTTCAAATTCATTAACCAAAAAATCATTTACAACAGCAACAATTTTTTCTTTTTCCATAACTTTATTTAAACAAATTTTTTAACAATCAATGCGGAGTTTGTACCTCCGAATCCGAAAGAATTCGACAAAAATACGTCAATTTTTTGATTTTTTGTTTCAGTTATGAGATTAATCTTCTTAGCGTCTTCGTCTGGATTTTCAAGATTGATATTCGGTGCGACAAAATCATTCTGCATCATCAGAATAGAATAAATAATTTCGCTTGCGCCGGCCATCCAGCACTCGTGTCCGGTCATGGATTTGGTAGAACTTACAGGAATTTCGTTTCCGAAAATCTCATAGATTGCTTTGGCTTCATTCGCGTCTCCCACGGGGGTTGAAGTTGCGTGAGCATTGATATAATCGATATCTTTTGGTGAGAGTTCGGCCTGTTTCAAAGATCTTTCCATTGCCAGAGTTGGACCGTCCACATTGGGTGTGGAAATATGTCCGCCGTTGGATGAGAAACCGTAACCGACAATTTCTGCTAAAATATTGGCACCTCTTCTTTGTGCAGATTCCAGACTTTCAACAATTAAGGTTGCTGCACCGCCGCTTGGAATCAGTCCATCTCTGTCGGAATCAAAAGGTCTTGAGGCTTTCGCCGGTTCATCTTCACGAACAGAAAAAACGCCTAATCCATCGAAACTTGCCATTGAGAATTTGTTGGTTTCTTGTGCGCCTCCACAAACCACAATATCCTGCATCCCGTTCTTAATCAATATATAAGCTAATCCTAAAGAATGCGAACCGCTGGCACAAGCAGCGCTAATCGTCAGGTTAATTCCTCTAAGTTTGAATATCGTGGAAAGGTTCATCGTCACAGTGGAATTCATTGATTTGAAAATTGCACCAGAGCCCATCAGGGTTGTATCCTTCTTTTCTTTTACAATGTCAATCGCCTCTACAACTGCCTGAGAAACACTGTCATTACCGTATAAAATCCCTACTTCATTATTATCTAAAAACGCCTGTTCAATCCCAGCCTGTTTCAAAGCATCGATGGTAGCCAGATAAGCATATTCGCTTTCTTCGCCCATACTGATGCGCTGTCTTCTGTTGAGAAGTGACTTCAGTTCCGGCTTCGGAACACGACCGGTCAAACCTGATCTGTAACCAAATTCTTTTCTTTCCTCATCCAAAACAATTCCGGATTTCCCCTGATAGAGCGACTCTTTGACTTCTTCCAAAGAGATCCCAATGCAGGAATAAATTCCCATTCCGGTGATGACGACTCTATTTTCCATTTGCAAATATTCTACTTATAATATTGATTATGAGTAAATTCCTCCATTGATATTAATCACTTCACCTGTGATGTAAGATGATTTTCTTGAAGCCAAAAAAGCCACCAGATCTGCCACTTCTTCTGCTTCACCAAAACGGTTTGCCGGAATCATTGCCTTCAACTCATTCTCATCAAAATCCTGCGTCATATCGGTTTTTATAAATCCCGGCGCAACTGCATTTACCGTGATATTTCTTTTAGCAACTTCCTGAGCCAAAGCCTTTGTAGCGCCAACAACTGCGCCTTTTGCAGCCGAATAGTTGGTTTGTCCAGCGGTACCTTTCACTCCGGAAACAGAGACCATATTGATGATTCTTCCGTATTTGTTTCTTAACAGTTTCTGAATGAAAAAATTGGTCACATTGAAAAAACCGTTCAAACTTGTGTTGATCACAGAATTCCAGTCCTCGGATTTCATCCACATAAAAAGTCCGTCTCTTGTGATTCCAGCGTTGTTTACAATCACTTCTACCAAAGATTCCGGATTCTTCTCCTGCCAATCGCCAAGAACTTGCAAAGTTTCTTCTGCATTACCAACATCAAATTTAAGAATTTCTCCGGTAGAGCCAAGCTCTTTAACTTTAGCTAAGGTTTCCTTTGCAGCTGCTTCATTCGAAGTATAGTTAATAAGAATATGATAGTTTTTCTCTTCTGCCAATTTCAGACAGATTGCTCTACCAATTCCTCTGGATCCTCCTGTTATGATTGCACATTTCATTGGTTACTATTTTTAGTTTTGAAAAAGTTCTGCGTTAGAGAACCATTTGTTCCCTAACAGGTTTCCTGATTTATCAATAAAACCCCATTTTCCTGATTTTTTGACTCTGGAAATTCCGTTATTGAAACCTTTATTTTTCTCATTGAATCCGAAACTTACAGAAATATCATAATCCATTGGGATAATTAATTTCCCTGTTTTATCAATAAATCCCCAATCTTTTCCCTTCACAGGAGCAAGACCATCATTGCTGAAAACCTCTGCATCGTTGTAAGCCGGTTCTATGATGAAGTCACCTTTTATATCAATAAATCCCCATTTATTATCAACGTAAGCGGGCGCAAGATCTTGATTAAAACCTCTGGCTTTGTCAAATTTAGGTTCGATAATCCAATTCCCTTTTCTGTCTACAAATCCTATCTTTTTATTTTTCCGGGCATACGTCATTGGCTGATTTCCAAAATCCCAAATCTTGTCTGCTCCATCCACCGCATTGAAATCTTTTCCATCAATAATACCTAGAGTAAGAACTTTCTGAGCCCAGGCCATTCCATTGACATATTCTCCGATATCCGAATATTCCAGAGGAACAACAATATTGCCTTTGTTATCAATAATTCCCCAGTGATTATCTTTATAAATCCTGGCAAAACCGTTTTGAAAAGGCTTAATAATAGTATATTCCTGAGGGATAATTATTTTACCTTCCTTGTCAAAAGCTCCAATCTTATCTCCTGCTTTCATAAAAGCTAAGCCATCGTTAAAGTCATAAAGCTTGTCAGAATTTGGCATCGTCAGTTTTTCACCTTTTTTATTGATATAAAACCAGGTTTTGTCTTTTTCTACAATGCAAATTCCGTCGTGGAAATCTTTTACATTAGTAAATGTTGGATCAATTACCATATTTCCATCTTTTTCGATAAATCCCCAGAACTGACCTACTTTTACAGCTGCTAAGCCGTCTGAGAAACTTTTTGCAGCTTCGAATTTTGGCTGGATTACGTAATCGCCTGACTTATTGATAAATCCAATCTTAGAATTTTCTTTAACCAAAGCCAGCTCTTGTGAAAAGAACATTTGCACAAAACTTAACAGAAAAAAAACGGATAATTTTTTCATATTACTTATAGCTTTTCAGATATTGTTTTACTTTTTCGAGATAAGGATACATCACCATATCTTCTGAAAATGCAGGAATTATTTTTCTGATCTCCGTATATAATTCTTTCGTCGATGATGAAATCTTATCTTGAAAACCAAGATATTCCACCGCCTGAACGATTGTGATTGCCTCAATCGCCAGAACTTCGAAAGCATTCTCAATTACTTTTCTGCAAATCACCGCTGCATTGGTTCCCATACTTACAATATCCTGATTATCATTATTATTCGGAATACTGTGAACGTACATTGGATTGGATAACATTTGGCTTTCTGCGGTTGTAGAAGTCGCTGTGAACTGAACACCCTGCATCCCAAAATTGAATCCCAGCTTACCCAAATTGACGAAAGGCGGAAAAATCTCATTGATCTTAGCATTTAACAAGTAGTTCAATTGTCTTTCGGCTAACATTGTCAGTTTCGTCACAACGATTTTGAGCTTGTCCATTTCGAGCGAAATATAATCACCGTGGAAATTTCCGCCATGATAAACGTGCTGATCTTCAACATTAATGATTGGATTGTCGTTCGCAGAGTTGATCTCATTCTCAAGAACTTCTTCCGAATATTCCAAAGTATCCAGAACCGGACCCAAAATCTGCGGAACGCATCTCAAAGAATAGTATTCCTGAACTTTTTCCTTGAAAACTTTGTCCTGTTCTTCGAAACTTGTATAAAGATGGTCTTCTCTTTTTCTAATTAATTTACTGTCAGACAAATATGAGCGCATTTTCTCCGCCACTTTCTGTTGTCCCAAATGTTTTTTGGTTGCATTAAGCGATTCTGAAAAATGATCATCATAAGCCTGAACAAGCTCGTTGATGGCACAAGATAATTTGATAGAAATTTCAGTTAACTGATTGGCTTTGTAAGAGTTGACAATTCCAATTCCTGACATCACGGAAGTTCCGTTCATCAACGCAAGACCTTCACGGATCTCCACTTTGATTGGTTCAAGACCTTCAGTTTCAAAAACTTCTTTCGTCGATTTTCTTTCGCCTTTGTAAAAAACCTCGCCTTCACCAATTAATACTAAAGCTAAATGTGCTAATTGAACCAGATCGCCACTTGCACCAACACCGCCGTGCTCGAATATCAACGGCGTAATATTCCTGTTTATCAATTCTTTAAGTAAATAAATAACAGAATCATGAACACCCGAACGACCAAGCGATAACGTGTTGAGTCTCGCCAGCATACAAGCCTTCACCTCATCTGCAGGCAAGGGATTTCCAATGCCGGAAGAGTGGCTTCTGATGAGATTATATTGAAGTTGATGCGTGTCCTCATCATTAATTTTGAATTGAGCCATCGGTCCAAAACCGGTATTGACACCATAGATTACTTTATTTTTAGAAAATTCTTTAAGAAACCGGAAGCTCGCATTCACTCTTTGTAAAAGCGAATCGTCCAATTCTATATTTTCATTTTCAATGATTATTTTCTGGAAATCTCTAATATTTAGATGGTTGCTAATTTTCATTAATTATAATAATAAAAGATAAATTTGTAATATAATTAAATATATTGTCATTAATTTTGCGACAAAGATAAAAGTTTTATTAAACAAATGGACAAAGAAATTGTTGATGTTTTGGTTATCGGAGCCGGACCTTCGGGCTGCGTTTCCTCTGCTTTTCTCAAAAAGAACAACATCAATGTAAAAGTTGTTGAAAAAACACTATTTCCCAGATTGGTTGTCGGCGAAAGCCTGATTCCACGAGTGATGGATCATTTTGAAGAAGCCGGATTATTTCCTGCACTTGACAAAATGGGATTTGAAAAGAAACTGGGTGCCCGTTTTATGCGCGGAAATGAGGTTTGTATTTTCGATTTCAGTAACAAATTCGGGGAAGGCTGGGATTGGACGTGGCAGGTTCCTAGAGCAGATTTTGACAACACTTTGGCTCAGGAAGTCATCAACAAAGGTATCGATCTGGAATTTGAAACTGAAGTTATCGGAATAGAATTCAATGGAACAGATTCCATCACCACAGTTAAAAATAAAAACGGCGAAACGAAGGAAATCCACGCAAAATTCGTCATCGATTCCAGCGGGTATGGAAGAGTTTTGCCAAGATTATTAGATCTGGAAAAACCGTCGAAATTGTCTCCACATTCAGCTATTTTCTCTCACGTTAAAGACATTAATCGAGAAGAAGGTGTAGAAGGAACTTTGATCTCATTTGATATTATCGAAACCGAAGTCTGGCTTTGGGTGATTCCTTTTTCTGACGGCAATACAAGCGTCGGAATCGTTGGGCCAACTGATTATATTGATAAATTATCCGAGAATGGTGATACAACGAAAGCCTTAAGAAAAGCCATTTCACTTTCCGATTATTACGTTAAACGTTTCGGAGATGTGGATTTTCTTTTTGAACCGAGACATTTGAAAGATTATTCCTGTTCCGTCAAAAAATTATTCGGAGATGGATTTGCTTTGACCGGAAATGCATCTGAATTTTTGGACCCAGTTTTCTCATCAGGAATGGCGTTTGCCACAGAATCCGGAATGTTGGCAGCAAAATTAGCCCTAAGACAAATAAATGGCGAGACCATCGATTGGCAAAAGGAATATTCTGACTACATTTTATACGGTGTAAATGTTTTTACGACTTATGTGAAAGAATGGTACACGGGAAATCTACAGGAATTATTTTTCCATCAGCCGGAAAATCCCGATGTAAAGCGAAAAATCTGTGCCGTTCTTGCTGGTTACGTCTGGAACAAAGAAAATACTTTTGTGAGAATACATGATACCGCAATCAAGAACCTTGCGAATTTTATTAAGTTAGAAAAACTGGAGCAACAAAAAACGGTCTGAAGATTTTCAGACCGTTTTTATATTATTTAACAACTTTTCTCAAAGCCTTTCCGACTAGTTTTCCGGTCACTTCATAAGCTGCGGCAATCCTGCCATACTCCATCGTGAAATCTTTATTACTCTGCTTGCCCAAAACTTCAGCACCTTGTAATTTCATTATAACTTTAGACGGATTATCAGTTTCTACAAAGATCAGATCTGATGTCAGTTTTCCTTCTTGTGCAACCAAACCAGCGTGCCAGCCAGCATAGACCCATTTTGTATCAATGATCAAAGTATATTTTGCTTTAACATCTTTTTTGAAAACAACTTTCTTTGACCATCCATTTACACCTTTCAGAAAATAATTTAGATATTCTGTGTCTTTATAATTCTGCCAGGCATCTATCCATTTTTGCCAGGCTGCAGCATTTTTCTTTGCTAAAGTTTCGGTTTTTCTTCTTTCAAGGTATTGTGCTTCTGTATAGTTCTCTGCTTGGAAAAGTACATTTTCAAATTTGAGTTGCACATTAACTTCAGTTTGGTCTTTCAAAAAATCAAAAGTTCCGAATTCAAAATTCAATTGATTTTGAGCAAATGTAATTGTCGTAAACATAAGAACGACAAGTAATAATAATTTTTTCATAGTTATTAATTGAGTCAAATTTTAATTTCGTAAATCTATAAAATTAATTGGTTTTCGGCTATTTGGATTAAAGACATTTTTCGACAACACTTCAAAATCCAAAACTTCAATTTTTGGGCTGACTCTCAGTTTTGCACGGAAATGATCTCGCACTTCATCCACAAAATTTTCGATTTCGTCTTCCGTACTTATTTTAATAATGATTTCATCCAAGCCGATTTCGTTTGATTTGATGACAATCTGATAACAGGAAACGTTTCTGAAATCATTCATAATGTCGTTCATCGCTGGCGGATAAAGTGTGGTTCCTTTGTACTTGATCATCTGCTGTTTTCTTCCCAAGACTGGACCAAGCCGCATTGTATTTCTTCCACATTTGCATGGTTCGTAATGCGCTTTTACCAAATCTCCGGTTTTAAATCTTAATAACGGAACCGCTTCTACACCTAAAGTTGTGATGGTCAATTCGCCACTTTCGCCTTCTTCCACGGGATTTTCATTTTCATCAAGGATTTCTGTGATGATGAGTTCCGGATGATGATGACCGCCAACTTGGAATTCACACTCCGTAAAAGCCGTGCTCATTTCTGTAGAAGCGTATGTTGAAAACAATTGAATATCCCATCTTTCTTTAATTTTTTGGGACAGAATATTATCTGTGAAATCTTGATTTTTAAGACCTTCACCAATGCAGATTGCGCCGTAAATGCTCGAATTTTTATAATCAATGCCGTGTTTCTCTGCATAATCTATCATTTTCAAAAGAAAAGACGGAACGGTAATCAAATATTTCGGCTTATATCTGAAAATCGAATCCCATTGCAATTCCGGAATCCCAGGTCCCATTCTCACAACGCTCGCACCCATTTTCCGAAGCCCGAGAAAATAAGCTAAACCAGCCATAAATCTTTTATCGATGGTTGTAATCATCTGCACTACATCTCCTTTTTGGATTCCTGCGCAGGCAAAAGAAATCGCTTCGTTGTAAGCCAACCTTTCAAGATCATTATCTGATAATCCGAAAGTTACAGGATCTCCCAGAGTTCCGGAAGTCGTGCTGTAATCCACAATTTCAGTTTGAGGAACACAGAAAAAATCCTGATTGTTCGCCTGAATATCATTCTTAGAAGTCGTCGGGATTCTTGCTAAATCTTCCAGCGTTTTGATTTCATTAATATCAATTTTATTGTCATTAAATAATTTCTGATAAAACGGTGAATTGGATTTTAAGTAAACCAAAAGTTCTTTCAATTTACTCTCCTGAAAGGTTTTGATTGATTTTAAATCGGATTTTTCAATGGTTGGGTATAGTTCCAAGGATGATAATTTTATGTGACAAATTTATAAAAACATAAACCAATTTTATGATTCTGAATTTGAAGTTTTTAACATTCAGAAAGCGTATAAAAGATGCTTTAAAAATCGACAAAAATCACTAAATTCGCAAACTTAATCTATCAGAAACAGATTTCAGACATTGAAAATGAGCAAGTTCACCGAATATAAAAATCTTAGCCTTACCGAAACTGCAAAAAACGTCGCAGAATTTTGGAAAACCAACGATACTTTCAAAAAATCCGTAGAAATCCGCGAAGGACAACCGGAATTTGTTTTTTATGAAGGACCGCCTTCCGCCAACGGAATGCCTGGAATTCACCACGTGATGGCGAGAGCGATTAAAGATATTTTCTGTCGTTTCCAAACGCAATCCGGAAAACAGGTTTTCAGAAAAGCAGGTTGGGACACGCACGGCCTTCCTGTGGAATTGGGCGTTGAGAAAGAATTGGGAATTACCAAAGAAGACATTGGCAAAAAAATCAGCATCGAAGAATACAACGAAGCTTGTAAAAACGCCGTGATGCGATACACCGATGTTTGGAACGATATGACCGAAAAAATCGGTTATTGGGTGGATATGGAAAATCCGTACATCACCTACAAACCAAAATATATGGAGTCGGTCTGGTGGCTTTTGAAACAGATTTATGATAAAGGTTTGCTGTACAAAGGTTACACAATTCAGCCTTATTCTCCAAAAGCAGGAACAGGTTTATCTTCCCACGAAGTCAATCAACCAGGTGCTTACCGTGATGTTTCTGACACAACCGTTGTGGCGCAATTTAAAATCCAAAAAGCACCGGAAAACGCAAGCGAAACCTGGAAAAAATTATCAGCAATTGCTTATTCTGATTCCAAAATAGATACTTCTGAAATTGCAGGAGCCACTTGTGGAGGCGCTTTGCATTGGGCAGAATTTGACAATGAGCAACCAAAATCTGATGTTTATTTTCTTGCCTGGACGACAACGCCTTGGACTTTACCTTCCAACACGGCTTTGACTGTCGGACCAAAAATCGATTATGTTTTGGTAAAGACTTTCAACCAATATACTTTTGAGCCAATTAATATTGTTCTGGCGAAAGCTTTGGTTGGAAAACAATTTTCGAAAAAATATGTGGAAGGAACAGATGAAGATTTCGCCAATTACACTTCTGAGACAAAAGTAATTCCATATAAAATCTTAGCAGAATTCAAAGGTGCTGATTTGGTCGGAATTCAATATGAGCAACTTTTGGATTATGCCAAACCTTATCAAAATCCGGAAAACGCTTTCAGAGTAATTGCAGGAGATTTTGTAACGACTGAAGACGGAACAGGAATCGTACACACCGCGCCGACTTTTGGCGCAGATGATGCGAAAGTGGCGAAAGAAGCAACGCCTGAAGTTCCGCCGATGTTGGTTTTAGACGAGAATGGAAATCCTGTCCCGTTGGTTGATATGCAAGGTCGATTTTTATCAATTGTAAGCGATGAAACTTACGGTTTTGCGAATGAATATGTAAAGGGAGAATATCTTAATGAGGATGAAAAATCTGTAGAATTCAATATTCAGAAAGAGAATTTAAAATCAATTATCTCAGATTTGAAAGCGTATCTTTCTGTTGATGAGAGAATTGCATTAAAATTAAGAAAAGAAAACAAAGCCTTTAAGGTTGAAAAATATGTTCACAGTTATCCGCACAGTTGGAGAACTGATGAGCCTTTGCTGTATTATCCATTAGATTCTTGGTTCATTAAAGTGACTGATGTGAAAGACAGAATGTTCGATTTGAACGAAACCATCAACTGGAAACCAAAATCCACAGGTGAAGGCCGTTTCGGAAACTGGCTGAAAAATGCCAACGACTGGAATCTTTCCCGCTCAAGATATTGGGGAATTCCGTTGCCGATTTGGAGAACTGAGGATAAAAAAGAAGAAGTTTTAATCGGTTCTGTGGAAGAATTGTACAATGCGATAGAAAAATCCATCGAAGCCGGTTTCCAAAAAGAAAATCCTTTCAAAGGTTTTGAAATCGGAAATATGTCTGAGAAAAATTACGCAAAAGTTGACCTTCACAAAAATATTGTGGACCAAATCATTTTGGTTTCTGAATCCGGAAAACCGATGAAGCGCGAAAGCGATTTGATTGATGTTTGGTTTGATTCCGGAGCGATGCCTTATGCGCAATTGCATTATCCGTTTGAGAACAAAGAACAAGTTGACAACAACAAGGCTTTCCCGGCAGATTTCATTGCAGAAGGTGTTGACCAGACTCGTGGTTGGTTCTACACCTTGCACGCAATTGCAACGACGGTTTTTGATTCTGTTGCTTATAAAAATGTCGTTTCAAACGGTTTGGTTTTGGACAAAAACGGACAGAAAATGTCCAAACGTCTCGGAAACGCCGTTGACCCATTCGAAACACTTTCCGTTTACGGGCCGGATGCGACGCGTTGGTATATGATTTCCAATGCGAATCCTTGGGAAAATTTGAAATTCGATATTGAGGGCATTGATGAAGTGCGAAGAAAATTCTTCGGAACGCTTTACAATACTTACTCTTTCTTTGCTTTATATGCGAATGTTGACGGTTTCAAATACTTGGAAAGCAACATCGAGAATCGACCTGAAATCGACCGTTGGATTTTGTCTGAATTAAATTTATTAATAAAAGACGTGAAATTTTTCTACGAAGATTACGAACCGACAAAAGCATCAAGAGCAATCAATAATTTTGTTAATGACAACTTATCGAACTGGTATGTAAGACTTTGCAGAAGACGTTTCTGGAAAGGTGATTATTCTGATGACAAAATTTCTGCTTACCAAACGCTTTACACTTGTCTGGAAACGGTTGCAAAACTTTCTGCGCCAATTGCGCCATTCTTTATGGATCAGTTATTCCAGGACCTAAATAAAGTGACAGGAAAAGATTTGGTAAATTCTGTTCACCTGACAGATTTTCCAGTTGTGAATGAAAGCCTGATCGATCAGGATTTGGTTGAGAAAACACATTTGGCCCAGCAAATCACATCAATGGTTTTTTCGTTAAGAAAAAAAGAAAATGTAAAAGTTCGTCAGCCACTTCAAAAAGTGATGATTCCTGTTTTGGATAAGAAAACGGAGGAACAGATTTTAGCCGTTTCTGAGTTAATCAAACAAGAAGTGAATGTGAAGGAATTACAAATCATCAATTCCGAAGAAGCCTCGCATCTTATTGTAAAACAGATCAAACCGAACTTCAAAACCCTTGGGGCGAGATTAGGAAAAGATATGAAAACGGTTGCCGGAGAAATCTCCAACTTCACTTCTGAGCAGATTGCTTCATTAGAAAAAGAAGGAAAAGCTACTGTTTCCGGATACGAAATCACGACAGATGACGTTGAGATATTTACCAAAGATATCCCCGGATGGACCGTTGCTAGCGAAGGAAAAACAACTGTGGCATTAGATTTGACACTCACGGATGAATTGAAATCGGAAGGAATTGCGAGAGAGTTCATCAACAGGGTTCAGAATCTTAGGAAGGAAAAAGATTTTGATTTAACGGACAGAATATCAATCCAATTAGAAGAGAATTCGCCATTCCAGAAAGAACTTATTAACAATAATGCATATATTTCTGAAGAAGTATTGTCAGATAAAATAGAATTTGTAAATTCACTCTCGAATTTTGACGAAATAGAGATAGATGAAGAAAAATTCAAGATAAAAGTTGAGAAAAAATAAACGATTTTTTATTATTGTTAAGAAATTGTGAATTGATAATTCTTTATTGATATTTTTTAAATTTTATTTCTATACTTGTCTATTAATAAAAAAAGCGTGGCTGCTGAAATTCAAAAAAAGCTGAAAAAATAAAAATTTGAACAATTAATAACGATGGAAATGGCCGACGAAAAATTACGATATAGCGACGCAGACCTACAAGAATTCAAACAATTGATCCAAGATAAAATTGCAAAAGCAGAAAAAGATCTTGTTCTTATAAAAGAAAGTTTTATCAATGACCAAAATAATGGCACAGATGATACTTCGCCAACCTTCAAAGCATTTGAAGAAGGTGCAGAGACGCTAAGCAAAGAACAGAATTCTATCCTCGCAGGAAGACAGGAAAAATTTGTACGTGATCTGAAACACGCATTGATCCGTATTCAAAATAAGACTTACGGCATCTGCAGAGTGACAGGAAAACTGATTCCTAAGGAAAGATTAAAGGCTGTTCCTCACGCAACATTGAGTATTGAAGCTAAAAATATGCAGCGATAACACTTTATTGTTGTAAAAAGTATAATTTACAAAGTATGAAGCATCTCTGGTGTTTCTGCTTTGTATTTTTTTTATAAGGATGACTGTAATTATTATTTTACTTTTAGTTGTTATAATCGGCTTTTTTGTTTTTAAGAATGAGTCTGTCAAAAACATTTTCAAGCCCGAACAGAAATATTATACGATCGATGATGAGTTCAATGCAAAACGGAAAGAACGTCAAGACGAGATCGACGAACTCCTAAGCAAAATCGGAAAAAACGGATTGAATGACCTCACCGAAAAAGAACGCAAAAGGTTAGACGAATTATCTAAGAAATAAGTAATTTGAATTACATTTGCAAAAATTTTTCTTTCGGGAAAAATCAAATATCATCTCCAATTTAGATCAAAAAAATTAAAAAATGGAATCCATAATCGTACATCCGAAAAATGCAATGGAACTGACGGCACTGAAAAGTGTGTTGAAGGATATGAACATCGAATTTGAAAAATTTCACACGAAAAATAATTTTCATAATAAGAAAACGATCCAAAAAATCAGCGACAGAAAAGATAAAAAAATCACAAGAACGCCTAAACCAAAAGGATTGTAATGAAGAAAAAAACAATTATAATATTAGTTGCATTACTTATTCTTCTCATTGATCAAGCTTCGAAAATCTTCATCAAAACGCATTTCTATCTTGGCGAAAGCGTGAATGTTTTTGGACTCAGCTGGTTCAAACTGACTTTTGTTGAAAATCCC
This sequence comes from Epilithonimonas sp. UC225_85, assembly GCF_042695135.1. Classification (GTDB taxonomy): domain Bacteria; phylum Bacteroidota; class Bacteroidia; order Flavobacteriales; family Weeksellaceae; genus Epilithonimonas. The sequence continues at coordinate 674,938 of NZ_CP170547.1, read as the reverse complement.
GGAATGGCCTACGGACTGCATTTCGGAGGATTATGGGGAAAATACGCATTAATCATTTTAAGAGTTGCGCTTGCGATCGGGATGATCTTTCTATTCAAAAAATGGCTGAAAGAAGGTGCTTCAAATTACTTATTGATCCCAATGGCAATGATCTTTGCCGGCGCCATCGGGAATGTTTTTGACGGTATTTTCTATGGTGTTATATTTAATAGTGGAACCTTTTATGATGCAGCTTCGGGACAATGGATAGATTATCAAGGCGTTTCCAAACTCATACAAATAGGTCACGGTTATTCGGATCTAATGAAAGGATGTGTGGTTGATATGCTGCACTTTCCTTTGGTTGATACCGTTTGGCCGGATTGGGTTCCTGTTTTGGGCGGCAACCGGATAGAATTCTTCAAATACATATTCAACGTTGCAGACAGCTCTATCACCATTGGTGCGTTGTTCCTATATATTTTCAGAAAGAAAGCTTTTCCGAACGGATTGGATTTTTAACGTATGAAAATTTTCAAAACAATATTAATTACGGGACTGATTTTCTTCGGATTATCAGTTCTTTTTGTTCTTTGGGCAAACTTTACAATTGACAGTGAGGCAGAAGATAATGTGACTTCGGAAATATCAAAAGTACCAAACGAAAAAGTCGGTTTACTCTTAGGAACAAGCAAAACTCTTGATAACGGAAGTCCAAACCCTTATTTTACTTACAGAATCGAAGCTGCAGCAAAACTTTTTCATTCGGGAAAAATCCAAAACATTATTGCAAGCGGCGATAATTCCCGAAAGAATTACAATGAGCCGGAAGATATGAAAAACGAGCTCATTAAATTGGGCGTTCCAGCTGATAAGATTTATGAAGATTTTGCCGGATTCAGAACTTTGGATTCTGTGGTTCGGGCTAAGGAAATTTTTGGACAGGAATCATTTATCGTAATTTCACAGCGATTCCATAATGAACGTGCTGTTTATCTTGCTCACAGAAACGGAATCCAGGCTTATGGTTATAATGCAAAAGATGTTGATAAAGAAGCAGGATTCAAAACAAATGCACGTGAAAAACTGGCTAGAGTAAAAGTGTTTTGGGATTTTTTGTTTGATGTAGATCCGAAATTTGGCGGAGAAAAAATTGAAATTAAATAAATACCATCGATCAATTCTTTGTTAAACATTTTATCTTTCCTATTTTTGTTGACTGAATTTTGTAAAATCTAAAATCTAAAATCTAAATCTTAATGTCCAGAATCCTAACAGGAATACAATCTACCGGAACGCCGCATTTGGGAAATCTTTTGGGAGCAATCATTCCCGCTATCGAATTGTCAAAAAAATCGGAAAACGAATCTTTCTTGTTCATTGCGAATCTTCATTCTTTAACTCAGATCAAAAACGCAATCGAACTTAAAGAAAACACTTACGAGACGGCTGCAGTTTGGCTTGCTTGCGGATTAGACACAGACAAAGTTTTTTTTTACAGACAAAGTGACATTCCTGAAACCTGCGAATTGTCCTGGCATTTGTCGTGCTTTTTTCCTTATCAGAGACTGACATTGGCGCATTCTTTTAAAGACAAAGCGGACAGATTAAGTGACGTCAACGCCGGACTTTTCACTTATCCAATCCTGATGGCAGCTGATATTTTGCTTTATGATGCGGAAATCGTTCCAGTTGGAAAAGATCAGCTTCAGCATTTGGAAATCGCACGGGATGTTGCGTCAAGATTCAATAATCAAATGGGAGAAGTTTTGGTTTTGCCTCAAGCAGAATTGCAGCAAGACACAAAATATGTTCCCGGAACCGATGGACACAAAATGTCTAAATCAAGGGGAAATATCATTAACATTTTTCTTCCTGAAAAAGAACTGAAAAAGCAGGTAATGTCCATCGAAACGGACTCCACACCACTTGAAGATCCAAAAGATCCTGAAACGGATAAAGTTTTTGCCATCTATGCTTTGATTGCAACGTCTGAACAGACTGAGGAATTAAGAGCAAAATATCTGGCTGGAAATTACGGTTACGGACACGCCAAAAAAGAATTGTTAGATCTGATTCTGACAAGATTTGCTAAGGAAAGAGAGACTTTCAATTATTATATGACACATCTTGAGGAGCTAGAAGCTAAACTTCAGGAAGGAGCGCAGAAAACAAGAAAAATAGCGTTGGAAACAATTACAAGAGTTAGAGAAAGTTTGGGAATTTAATTCAAAACTTCAAAACACAATAAAAGCCTTTCGAATTGAAAGGCTTTTATTTTATAAATATTCTTTGACTTCTGATAAATGCTTGATGACTTTCAGATTTTCTTCCTGAGGATCATCATTATAAACATCAAAGAAAATCACATCAATCCCAAATCTCTGCGCACCTTTTACATCTGCAATCCAATCGTCGCCAATTAAGATGCTTTCATTTTTTTCAGCTCTTGCAAGGTCCAAAGAATGTTGGAAAATTTCCGGTCTAGGTTTTCTCACGCCAACTGAATCTGCACTCGTAATGGTTTCAAAATAGTCTGCAATACCGGACAAAACGCATTTTCTCTCAGTCACTTCCTGGAAACCGTTCGAGATGATATGCATTTTATAATTTTTAGCTTCGAGATAATCTAAAAGATCAGCCGCGCCGGGAACCAATTCATTATATTTCAAAATTTCGTCTAAGAAATGATGCTCGAAATAATCAGCGAGATCCTGATCATCAACATCGAACCTTAAAAAAGTATCATAAAACCGGTGCTTTCTCAGATATTCTTTGTCGATCTCGCCATCCCGGATCTGTTCCCAGAGTTTTTCGTTAATTTCATGATAAGCATCGTGAAATAATTCAAAATCGATATTATATTGTTCTGATATTTTCTGTTGAGAAAATAATTCTTTGATTGTCAAATATGCATTTCTGCGGTGATCCCAAAGTGTATTATCAAGATCAAAAAAAATGTGCCTTATGTTTTTCATAAGGCACAAATCTAATCATTTTTGATCCACGTAGGAAAGTTCAATCATAAAAATCAATTATTAAAAAATCTAAAAATGCTTAGTTCTTTGAAACTAAAATGGTTTTCCTGTTCTTAGTTTTTATTGGATGAATATTTTTGGAATAGTTCATCAGAAAATCGATTATTTCTTTTTTAGGCATCAAAGCTTTCGTTGTTAAAGTGTCGTTTTTTTTCATAGGCTGACTTTTACAACAATAACGCCAAAAGAAAATCTTTATTATTATTTTGTTAAAATAATTTTATGTTCTTCCATTATTTTTCTCAGATTAATCAAAGCATATCTTACACGACCCAAAGTTGTGTTAATACTCGTATCTGTATGATCTGCAATCTCTTTGAAGCTGAGACCGTCAAAAAATCTAAGCTTGATAACTTCCTGCTGATTTTCCGGAAGCATGACGAGCATTCTCAAGAGGTCATCATTGATCTGCTTATCTATCAATCGGTCTTCTATATTATTTTCCGGTTCTTTGATGATATCGAAAATCGAAAACTCTTCATTCTCATAAGATGTTTCGGAAACTTTGATATGTTTTGACTGAAGGCGGAAATGGTCGATGATCAAGTTATGGGCAATACGTTTTGCCCAAAGAATGAATTTGTTTTCTTCTTTGTAACGGCCTTCTTTGAGTGTTACGATGATCTTCATAAATGTATCCTGAAAGATATCATTGGCCAGATCTTCATCCATCAATTTGTAATAGATAAAGCTGAAAAGATCTTTTTTGTGTTTGTTTATCAAAATAGAAAGTGATTTTTCATCACCGTTTTGATATTTCAGAATCAGTTGGCTATCAGTTTGCGTTTTCATAACATTTACTTCTTAAATTATTGAACCCGAAAGACAATCAATTATATTAATAATCAATTTTTCCTCTGCGGTTTTGCTTTTAATTTTTTTTGAAGTAAATTTTTTCTATACGCTACTTTTTAGGGTTTGTAAAAGTAATAAAAAAGATAAAACAAAATGTTAATGAATTGTTAAACTTTCATATTTCTTTAATTTGATTCAAATAAATTCAAAAAGTTAAATCAATTAATCACAACTAATGGGATATTTATTGTGAAATTGATATTTAATCCTTTTAATTCTTTACCATTTATCCCTTCTTTATCTACTGAAAAGCCGTAACCCCCTGTTAGATCCAAAATCCCAAAAAGACTGAAACCCGCCTTCGGAGCTACATATTTTGTTGTTGCTTCTGCGCCTAAGATAAAATAATGGGCATGGTAGAAGTCAACGTTTTTTTGAAAATTTAACAGAAAATCTGCGTTCACTTTTGGCATTATCGCAAACTTATTATTTGTTGAACCCATCAAGGCTGAAGCTCCTACCCGGAAAAGAACGTCATCATTACTCAAAAAGAGTAATTTGCCGCCTATTTCCCCGTAACTCTGGTTTTGATAAACGTAGCCCGCTGTGATGAATTTGTGCATTGTAAGCTGAGATTTTGCAAGACCACAAAAGGCAAACAACAGAATTATGATATAGAGTTTTGATTTCATTTTTATTTAATCTTATATACGACAAAAATAGCAAAAGAGATGTTTGAATTTCTGTAAGGTAAATTTAAATCCAAATATAAAAAAACTGCTTCATCCAAAGACAAAGCAGTTCAAGATTTCTAAAAAAATAGGTTTTTATAACCCAAATTCCTTTTTAATATCCTCTACTCGATCCAGTTTTTCCCAAGTGAAAAATTCCAGGTCTTTCAAAGTTAATTCATTTTTAAGTCCTTTGTTGAAAGTTTTATCAGCTACGTAATACTCTTTTCCCATATGTCCGTAAGCTGCTGTCTCAATATAAATTGGATTTCTCAGCTTAAGATTTTTCTCAACCGCATAAGGTCTAAGATCAAACAATTGCTGAACTTTTTTAGCCAATTCGCCGTCATTAATATCCAGTTTGGAAGTTCCGTATGTATTGATATAAAGTCCACAAGGTTCTGCAACACCGATTGCATAAGAAACCTGAACCAAAACCTCATCTGCAACACCAGCTGCAACCAAGTTTTTTGCAATATGTCTTGTTGCGTAAGCTGCACTTCTATCCACTTTGGAAGGATCTTTTCCTGAGAAAGCGCCACCTCCGTGAGCTCCTTTTCCACCATAAGTATCTACGATGATCTTTCTTCCTGTAAGGCCTGTGTCACCGTGAGGACCACCGATCACGAATTTTCCGGTTGGATTAATATGATATTTGATATCATCATTAAATAATTCCTGAATTTCCGGCTTTTGCTTTGCCTTAATTTTTGGAATTAAAATTTCGACGATATCTTTTTTAATTTTAGCCAGCATCGCTTCTTCACTTCCGAAATCATCGTGCTGTGTAGAAACCACGATACTATCTATCCTCACTGGTTTGTGATCATCAGAATACTCAATCGTTACCTGAGATTTTGCATCTGGACGAAGATATGGAATTGATGTACCTTCTCTTCTAAGATCAGCTAATTCTTTTAGGATTTGATGAGCGATATCTAATGCCAATGGCATATAATTTTCGGTTTCGTTGGTTGCATAACCGAACATCATTCCCTGATCGCCGGCACCTTGAGCATTTGCTCTGGTTTCGAAATCGGTTTCGTCCAATGTTCTGTCAACACCTTGGTTGATATCCGGAGACTGCTCGTGGATCGCAGAAATTACACCACAAGAATCACCGTTGAACATATATTCGCTTTTTGTATAGCCAATTTTATTGATAACATTTCTTGCAATTTGTTGAACATCAAGATAAGCTTCTGACTTCACTTCACCAGCCAAAACAACCTGACCAGTGGTTACAAGCGTCTCGCAAGCTACTTTTGAATTTTTATCGTAAGCTAAAAAATGATCGATAAGCGCGTCAGAGATCTGATCTGCTACTTTATCAGGATGTCCTTCAGAAACTGATTCGGACGTAAATAAGTAAGACATAAATAAATTCCTTTTATATTAATTTGTTGAGGATAAACTAAGTGATTGTAAAAAGGAACTAAAAGAGAAAAAACATCTGTTTTAGCATTTTTTATTGAGGTTGCAATCAGTCAAAGTTCTCCTCCGTTTATTCAAAATCGTCTGCAAATTTACGTACTATTTTTTAGATTACAAAATCAATTACTACTAACCCAGTATGAATTTATTCAGGTTTTATGCTGACATAGTTTTCCTGGTCTTTATAAAAATTAAGCTTTTGCTCCATAGACACACGAATTTCTGAAATCAATTCATCAATGATCTTTTGTTTATAAGTTGGCTTATAATAGATTAAGCTGATCTCTCTGTAAGGAAATGGTTTGATAAATCTGGAAACTTTCTCTTTCTGTTCTGATGATAATTGCTGAACACCAATTTCCGACAATATCGTAATTCCACCAACTTTATCAACCATCTGGATTAATGTATTGACATTCGAAGCGAGGAATTCAAGGTTTTTTGGCTTAAGAGAGTTTTCCTTAAGATGGCATATATTTTCAAATTGAGTTCTGAGACAATTTCCTTCTTCAAGAAGCCAGACCTTGTTCACATCAATATCTTCCGGAACCACGAAACAGTCTTTCTTTTGTCCGGATTCTGTACCTGAATAAAGCATCAATTCTTCATTGAAAAGAAAATCCTGGTAAAACTCGTCAGCAGCGGAATAAGGTGTCGAGATAATTCCGGCATCCAACTCTCCGGATTTCAAAGATTTGATGATGCTCTCAGTCGTCATCTCTTTGATATTGAGTTCTATCTGAGGATTTTTATTCAGAAAACTAAAGATTTCGTTTGGAAGAATATAAGTCGAAACCGTAGGGATAATTCCGAGATTAAGTTTACCCGCAAGAATATTATTAAGGAAATTAGCCTTGCTCTTGAGTTCCATCACTGCATCTATGATTTTTTGAGCTTCTTTGATGAGTTCTGCGCCGGCATCAGTCGTTCTGATTGGATGTGTCGTTCTGTCAAAAATCTTGACATCCAGCTCATCTTCAAACTTCTGGATCATTGCGCTGAGTGTTGGCTGAGTGATAAACATGCTTGTGCAGCTTTGCCAAAATGCTTATATTTATCTACTGCAATTAAGTATTCTAATTGTTGGATATTCACGACTTGTAATTTATTTTATCTATGACAAATATACTTATTAATTTGTTTCATGAATAAGTTTTTTTATCGAATTTAGCTTTAAAATATCATACATCAATATAATCTGAAATATGGAAAATAAAAAAAAACTCACCAATTCTGTAGGTGCTCCTTATTTTGAGCACCAGGATTCGCAGACTGTTGGTCCAAGAGGTCCGGTTTTGTTACAGGATTTTATTCTTCAGGAGAATCTTGCACATTTCGTAAGAGAAAGAATCCCGGAAAGAATCGTTCATGCCAAAGGTTCCGGCGCATACGGAACTTTTACGGTAACACACGATATCAGTCATTTGACAAGAGCTAAACTTTTTTCAAATGTTGGAAACTCCTGCAGAATGTTTGCTAGATTTTCAACAGTTGGAGGCGAAATGGGAAGTGCAGATACAGAAAGAGATCCAAGAGGTTTCGCTTTGAAGTTTTATACAGAAGACGGAAACTGGGATTTGGTTGGAAACAACACACCGGTTTTCTTTATTAAGGACGCTAAAAAATTCCCGGATTTTATCCATACACAAAAGCGTGTTCCCAAGACCAATTTGAAAAGTAAGACGATGATGTGGGATTTTTGGTCTCTTAATCCGGAATCGCTTCATCAGGTTTTAATTTTAATGTCTGACAGAGGAACACCTCACGGTTATCGTCATATGCATGGATTTGGAAGCCACACTTTTTCTTTAATTAATGAAAAAAATGAAAGAACCTGGGTCAAATTTCATTTCAAAACACAGCAAGGCATCAAAAACTTCTCTGATGATGATGCGGTAAAAATGAAAGGCGAAAATCCGGACTTTTCTCAGGAAGATCTGGTAAACGCCATTGAAAAAGGAGATTTCCCAAAATGGACACTCTACATCCAGACGATGACAGAAGAGCAGGCAAAAGAATGGCGCTGGAATCCATTTGATGTAACGAAAGTCTGGTTTCACGACGAGTTTCCGATGCAGGAAGTCGGTGTAATGGAACTGAATGAAGTGCCTAGAAATTATTTCGTTCATGTAGAACAATCCGCTTTTGCACCAAGTCATTTGGTTGATGGGATCAGTTTTTCTCCCGACAAAATGCTCCAGGGAAGATTATTTTCTTACGCCGATGCGCACAGATACAGAGTAGGCGTCAATTCTCATCAGCTTGAAGTTAACAAATGTCCATTTGCCGTCAACAATTTCCAAAGAGGCGGACATATGGCAGACGATTCTGACTATGGCGACAAACCGAATTATTTCCCAAACAGTTTCAGTGATGTGGAACCAACGGAATCTTACAAGAATCTGGAATATGATCTTGATAATTCCCGAGTGGCACATTTCGACAGAAACCAAAATGACGATGACCATTACACCCAACCCGGATTATTTTACACAAAAGCTTTGGATGCAGATGCCAGAACAGCTTTGGTAAATAACATCGTCGGACATCTTGGCGGCGTAGACGGACCAAAACGTGATGAGATTATCAACCGTCAGCTTTGCCACTTTTTCCGTGCGAATATCGAACTTGGGATGAGAGTGGCGCAGGGAATTGGTGTCAACATTGATGCTAATGTGATGAATCATATGAAATAGATTCGCAGATAAAGAATAGACTTTAAAATAGAACCTTTCGATATTTTTCGGAAGGTTTTTTTATTGATTATGAATTAATTTATTGGAATTTCAAGATTGATTCCTTAAAAGCATTGAATTCCTACGGAATTCTCATCCATAATATTATTACTACAAACATATCGCTCCTACGGAGCTTTAATTTTCAGAATCTTAAATGTGGTATTAAAATTATTTTTCTAAATTCGCTACCCTTTTTAATTTGATCTATGACAAAATTTTTATTCTCTTTAGCAGCTGCTTTTTTATCAATTTTATTATCTGCTCAGCAACAAAAAATTTCTTTTGAAACTTCCGAAGGCTATAATCTTGGAACTGTTGTAGGTCAAAAAGAATGGACCGTTAAAACCGATATTCCGAATAGTAACTTCAAAGTCATTAAAGGAAACTCGACAGAAGGCACGAATTCTGTACAAGTTACCAGCAACGGAAATTACACGGAAGAACTCTCTTATCTCTTCAAAAAAATCCCGGAATACAACAGGATTTCGATTTCTGCAGATGTGAAGCTGGAAAAACTGGACAGTTCAGATTATTATATGTTGTCTCTTTATTATAACAATAATGGCGTCTATTCCTGGGCTGGTGGATTCTTCTTTGGTTATGAAGCGGAAATCATTGCAGACAGTGACGAAGCCGCCAAATATGTTGGCGATTGGATCGAAGGAAAGTGGTATAATCTCAGAATGGAAATTGATCACGTTACTAACAAAGATGTGAAATATTATATTGACAATCAATTGGTTTTCACAAGTCCGTTGAGCAGTAAGATCTTCAGAACCAACGAACTCAATTTTGAATTTGACAATTATAACAGTGGTTATATTGTTGACAATATTATCATTAAAGATATGGATCAGTTAGCTGTAAATGATATGAGTAAAATCCAAATCAATATCTTCCCAAATCCAACTTCCGATTTCATTAATATCAAATCTGATGAAGTAATTAATTCAATAAAAATATATGACATCAAAGGTTCATTAATTAAAACTGAAAACAACTCTGATAAAGCTTTCAAGATCGATATTTCTTCTTTCGCAAAAGGAAATTACATTATTTCTATAGAAACAAAATCAGGAATTGAAACCAAAAAATTCATTAAAAATTAAAGATATAATTTTCAACTTTAATACAGGCTGTCAATCAAATTGGCAGCTTTTTTAATTTCTTATCGATAATTTTTTCATTACTTTTGTAGCTATGAGTCAAAAATGGATCTACAAAACTGAGCCGGACGAAGAGATTGTTGATGGATTAATTTCTTCTATTGGTTTTGGAACTTTAGAATCCAAAATCCTGGTCATGCGCGGCATCGATAATTATCAAAAAGCCCGCGAATTCTTCAAACCAAACGGCACAGACATTCACAATCCTTTTCTGATGGCCGATATGCAAAAAGCAGTAGAACGCATTGCAACGTCTATAGAAAACGGAGAAAAAATATTGGTTTACGGCGATTATGATGTGGATGGAACAACGTCTGTCGCCCTTATGTATCTGTATCTCAGCAAAATAGTTGATAAAAAATATCTTGATTTTTATATCCCGGACAGAAATGTCGAAGGTTATGGGATCTCCGATGAAGGAATTGACTTCGCCAGAGACAACGGATTTTCATTAATTATTGCTTTGGATTGCGGGATCAAATCTGTGGACAAAATAGATTATGCCAATTCTGTTGGCGTTGATTTTATCATTTGTGATCACCATTTACCTGGCGAAAAACTTCCTAATGCCGTTGCAGTTCTGGATCCAAAAAGAAAAGACTGCCGATATCCTTATAAAGAATTGAGCGGTTGCGGTGTTGGTTTCAAGCTTTGTCAAGGTCTTAATACGATCTACAAAATCCCGGAAAGTGAATTGTTTGAATTGACAGATCTACTCGCCATCAGTATCGCTTCCGACATTGTTGCAATGACTGGTGAAAATCGGGTTCTGGCGATGCAGGGTTTAAAATTCCTTAGAAAAACAAGAAAATTTGGGTTAAGATTATTGATTCCTGAAGAGAAATTAGCACATTTTGAAATATCCAATATCGTGTTTGATATCGCCCCGAAAATCAATGCAGCGGGAAGAATTTCTCACGCCAAAGCTTCTGTAGAACTGATGATTTCTGACAACCTGAAACAGGCTCAGCAAATTGTTGAAAACATCATCAATCTGAATGATGAACGCCGTGAAATGGACATCAATATCACGCAATCGGCGATGAGCCAAGCGCTTGAACTTCAAAAAACCGAATGTTATTCCACGATTGTCTATGATCCAAGCTGGAACAAAGGCGTGATCGGGATTGTTGCTTCCAGATTAATTGAAAACTACTTCAAACCCACTTTGGTTTTCACAGAGGGAAACAATGGCGAAATGGTTGCGTCTGCGAGATCGGTTTCTGATTTTGACATTCACAAAGCTTTGGAATTCTGTTCCGATCTTTTTATGAAATTCGGCGGACATCAGGCTGCAGCAGGGCTTTCTATGGAAAAAGAAAAATTTGATGAGTTTAAAATCCGGTTCGAGGATTATGTGAAAAATAATATTCAGCATCATCAAAGAGAGCCTTCTATTCTCATCGATAGTATTGTAAATCCGGAAGATCTTAATCGGGAATTTATTAATTTCCACAGAAAACTGGCACCTTTCGGACCTCACAATATGAAACCGGTTTTGGTACTTAGAAACCAAAAAGTAAGCGGTTATGTAAAATTGATGGGGAAAGAAAGCACGCACCTCAAATTTAATATTTCGCAGCCAACAACCGGAAGAAATATTGAGTGTGTAGGTTTCCGATTCGGACAATTTGCGGATGATTTCAGAACCAAAACTTTTGATCTTGCTTTTACAATCGAGGAAAATCACTGGAAAGGAAATGTTTCACATTTTCTGAATATCCGGGATGTTGTTTTCCATGATTAAGTCTAAAACAAAAACTCCCGATTCAAATTTAAATCGGGAGTTTTTTGTCATCATCAATTATTGTTTTATTATTTTTTGTATGATATTCTGTTTTGATCCTTCAACAGTAGTAAAATTTCATTACAACTTTACACCGTAAAGATTCTGTTTCAAATTCCTTTTTCCCAAATTTTTTGAATAAAAACACGTTTAATAATAATTTTTTCCATTTTGGAACAACTTAATTTGGTTTACAATTAAACTAATTGGTTTAAATTTGAGGCTCAAAACCCTGTATAATTTTGGAAAACCGTAAGAAAATCGGGCTTTTTTTTGGCTCCTTCAATCCTGTTCACATTGGGCATTTGATTTTAGGGAATTACATTCTTGAAAATTCTGACATGGAACAACTGTGGTTTGTGGTGAGTCCTCAGAATCCATTCAAGGATAAAAAATCTCTGCTTAAGGATCATAACCGTTTGGATATGGTACAATTAGCCATTAAAAATTATCCAAAAATGCGGGCTTCAAATGTCGAGTTTTCTTTGCCCGTTCCAAGTTATACAATTGATACTTTGACTTATCTCAATGAGAAATTTCCAGACTTTTCCTTTTCATTAATTATGGGTGAGGATAATTTGGGAAGTCTTCACAAATGGAAAAATTACGAATTGCTTATTGAGAAATATCAGATTATTATTTATCCGAGAATTTCTGATGAAGATAAAAAAGATCCGGTCTCCGAAAGCTTCAGACTAGCAATTTTGCAGCACGAAAATATCCATCAAATCAATGCACCAATCATTGAATTGTCTGCTACAGAGATCCGGAATATGATAAAAGAAGGCAAAAATGTACGACCAATGCTGCCGCCGGAAGTTTTTGATTATCTGGATGGAAGCAGTTTTTATAAATAGATAAGTTTAATGTTCTTTGTCCCATTCTTTTATCTTTGCTTTGATATGAACTTCATAGAAAAATACTACTCAAAATATCCGGAAGAAAAAATCGTCAAATGGTTTAAGCAGATTTGTGTCGCAGAAGCTGTTTCCTGGTTTTTATTATTCACAGCGATGGTTTGGATTCGCCTTGATCCGGAAGGTCTTTTCGCAATTATCTACATCAGCACTATTGGGAGCATTCACGGATTTTTTTTCACGCTTTACCTCATCTTTCTTCCTGCGATTAGAAAAATATATTCTTGGGATGACGAGGATTCTATTTTTGCTTTGTGTGCTGCTTTTTTCCCATTTGCCACCATCTGGATTGATAAAAAACTGACGAAGAAAAATCGGGATCAATGATGAAAATCAATTAGAAAAAAAATATTTTTGAAACTGAATTTCATAACTTTAAGGAATGAAAATCACCTTCTTCTCTTCCAAACCTTATGACAAGGAATTCTTTGACAAAGTCAATCAGGATTTCAATTTTGAACTTGATTATTTTGAAACGCATCTAGGTCCGCATATCCTGAATGTGATAGAACATTCCGATGCGGTCTGTGCTTTTGTGAATGATACTTTGAACGCCGAAGTTCTGGAATCTCTTTCCAAAAAAGGTGTAAAATATATCGCTTTGCGCTGCGCAGGTTTCAACAATGTAGATCTGGAAGCGGCAAAACGTCTCGGAATGCGGGTTTCCAGAGTTCCCGCTTATTCTCCGGAAGCTGTCGCGGAACACGCCATGGCGATGATTCTTACACTCAACAGAAAAACGCATAAAGCCTACAACAGAGTCCGGGAACAGAATTTTTCCCTGAATGGACTGATGGGATTCAACCTTTATCAGAAGACAATCGGCGTTATCGGGACCGGAAATATTGGAAAAGCATTTGCGAAAATTGCTAAAGGATTTGGTGTAAAAATTCTCGCTTACGACATTACAGAAAGTCAGGAACTTAAAGATCTCGGGATTGAATATGATTCTTTGGACAAACTGCTTTCGGAGTCTGATATTATTTCGCTTCATTGTCCGCTGATGGATGCTACACACCATCTCATCAATCAAGAATCGATCTTAAAAATGAAGGAAAATGTAATGATCATCAACACAAGCCGGGGCGGACTGATTGATACGAAAGCCGTGATCGATGGTCTCAAATCCAAGCACATCGGTTATCTCGGCATCGATGTTTATGAACAGGAAGAGAAACTGTTTTTCCGGGACCTTTCTCATATGATAATTGAGGATGACACGATCCAAAGATTAATGAGTTTCCCCAATGTTTTGGTAACGGCGCATCAGGCTTTTTTCACAGAAGAAGCATTACATCAGATTGCCACTTCTACTTTGACAAGCCTTTCAAACTTCGAAAACGATAAAGAATTTGAAAACCCGAATGCGGTTTTGATTTAACATAATATTTCTAATCTCGAAAAATATTCTAGTCTTAATAGTTAGAAAATTAGGCCTTTGCAAAAATTTGCAGAGGCTTTTTTAATTTATTTTCAATCTTGATGTAATGAAATTTGACTTTCAATTGTCTAATCTATAAACTGAGTAAAAATTTATATAACTGATAATCAATACTTTAAATCTATCAATAAAATTTATTTACTACTTTGTATTGCATAATACTTAAATATTAATATATCTTTGCAATGTTAAATAGTAATAAAAACAAACTACTCAAATTAAAATAAATTATGAAAGCCAAGATCCTCATCGCAGTTATTTTTTTCTCAGGAATGATGTCTGCTCAGCAAACCAAAACAGATTCAACTAAAACAAAAAATATAGAAGAAGTAAAACTTAGTAAAAAAGTTTTTCAGAAAAAATCCGACAGATTTGTTTACGATGTGGCTTCCTCTCCCATCGCCAAAGGAACCAATTCTTTTAATCTTTTGCAGCAGACACCAATGCTATCCAGCACAGATGGAAAAACCTTTAAGATTATGGGAAAATCCAACGTTGTTTTCTACATCAATGGCAAAAAAACCCTTATGGATGCTGAAGCCATCACCGAAATGCTGAAAAATACACCATCAGAAAATATCCAGAAAATAGAAGTGGTAACCGTTCCGGGAAGTGAGTTTCAGGTTGAAGCAAACGAAGGTGTCATTAATATCGTGATGAAAAAAAGCAAAACGAATGGCTACAACGGAACTTTGAAAATGAATAACAGCCAAAGTTATTATAACAATCCTTCCTCCGGTATAGCTGTTAACATAAGACAGAACAAGTGGTCTTTCAATTCTAATTTCAATTTGGGAAGTTATACTGAAAGAGAAAAATATACGCTTACCAACGGTGATTCTACTTTCCGAAATGAATCTTACGGAACGATGGACGATCCTAATAAAAATTACGGTGGAAACATCAACATCGATTATGAGATCAATAAGAAGCAAAATCTTGGATTCAGTTATAATATGAGATACAACAAAAGTTTCAACTCTGTATTGGATATGACGAATTTTGAGAACGGACAACTGGCAAACAGAACCGTGAATCACGAAGATGCACAAACCAGAAACCACAATTTCAACCTGAATTACGAAATTAAAACCGATACGCTTGGAAGTAAATTGAGTTCAAACATTTCTTACCTGTGGTTCAACAGAGATAAAGTGAGTCTTGGCGAGACATTTCCTTTCGTAATCACTGATAAAAATAAATACAGCGCTTTCCAACAAGCAGTTCCTCAGATTATTAATAATTACGCAGCGAATATTGATTACATCAAGAAATTCAAAAATGAAAGCACATTTGCGATCGGGACAAGCTACAATTTCACCAATACAGACAGCGATACGAGACAAGATGATTTCGACGGAACCAGTTTCATTAATAACACCAATCTTTCCAACCACTTTATTTACAAAGAAAATATCATTGGTGCTTATGTTACTTACGAAAGAAAATTCTCTGAAAAATTCTCCGGAAAATTGGGAACAAGATTCGAAGCTACGATCAGCACGGGTGATGTGGTAGGAAAACCAGACATCGGTTTTGAAAGAGATTATAACAATCTTTTGCCTTACGCTACATTAAACTATGCCATCAATGAAAATAACAATATTACTTATAGTTTCTCAAGCAGAGTGAGAAGACCGGGATTTGGACAATTGAATCCTTCCAGAACTTACTTCACACCGACTAATTATATTCAGAATAATCCTTTTATGCAGGCTTCCAGGAATTATAATCAGGAAATCAATTATATGTATAAAAATGCTTTCTATGCGAATCTGAGTTTCAATTTTGCGGAAAACGCTTACAGCCAATTGCCTTTGCAGGGAACAATGATCAATGATGCAACCGGCGAGGAAACTAAATTCTTAAGATACATCAGAACCAACTACGGCAACAACAAACAATTGGGATTGACGCTGGGAATGAACAAATCGTGGTTTAGCGACATCTGGAACACCAACTATTCAGCCAATTTTGAATATGCCACTTTATCCGGAGGCGTAACGAAAGATCCAACTTCACAACCAATTGCAGGATTCACAGAAATATTGCAGCCTTATACAATTGATGTAAAAACGCTGAATACTTTCTTCCAGGCCAATAACAACATCAGGTTATCTGCAAAAAAAGATTGGTATCTGGGCGTGAATTACTGGCTGATGCCGTCAAGAGAAATGGAAATAGGAAAACTACATACACAACAGAGCTTAGATCTTAACATCAAGAAAATATTGGGGAATTTCACATTCCTGGTAGAGGTGAATGATATCCTGAATTCAAATATTGATGACATCCGCACTTTGCAGCCCAACGGAAGCTACAACAGTGTGAGAAGTTTCAAATACGGAAGAGAACTTAATATCAATGTGACTTACAACTTCGGGAATCAAAAGCTGAAAAAAGCAAGAGAAGTGAAATCTGCCAACGATGCGATCAGATCCAGAACTTAATTAAATCAAAAAAAACTCTCAAACTCTCAAACTTTAAATAATAAACTATGAAATCTAAAGTAATCATCGCAGCTATATTTTTCTCAGGGATTTATATGAACGCCCAGGAAAAGCCGAAAACAGATTCTGCCGCCACAAAAAACATAGAAGCTGTTACGATCACAAAACAAGTCTTCAAAAAGGAAAGTGACCGTTTCGTTTATGATGTTGCCGCATCTCCTGTTGCTAAAGGAAATACTGCTTTCAATATCCTGAAACAAACGCCTTTGGTTTCTTCAACAGATGATAAAACCTTGAAGATCATTGGGAAAAATAACGCAGTCATTTTCATAAACGGTAGAAAAACCAATATGGATGCCGAGTCACTGACTCAATTCCTGAAAAATACGCCGG
Organism: Epilithonimonas sp. UC225_85; assembly: GCF_042695135.1. GTDB lineage: Bacteria > Bacteroidota > Bacteroidia > Flavobacteriales > Weeksellaceae > Epilithonimonas. The sequence continues at coordinate 658,070 of NZ_CP170547.1, read as the reverse complement.
CTGAAAATATCCAGAAAATCGAAGTGATCACTTTGCCGGGAAGTGAATATCAGGTAGAATCTTCCGACGGAATCATCAACATCGTTCTGAAGAAAAAAATGACGGACGGACTGAATGGGAATATGAGAATGGGAAATTCCCAAAGTTATTACAACTCTTCCTACGCCGGACTTTCGCTCAACTACAGAAAGGACAAGCTGGGAATCAGCTCCAACATCAATACGAGCCAGAATATTCAGGAGCAATATTATATCCTGAGAAACGGAAACGATAAATCCAGCAATCAGTCAGAAGGCAGGGTTTCTGATCCTAATAAAAACCTTGGAGGTTACTTAAATATTGATTATCAACTGAATGACAACAGCAATCTGGCTTTGACCTATAACTCCTGGGCAAACAAAAGCAATGGTTCTACATCCAATCTTTTCAACACGGTAAAAAGTATGAATGCAGGCCAGCAGGAAACCAATTACAACTATACAAAAAACCTGGAAAATGCCCGTTCCTACAACAATTCACTGAACCTGAATTACGAATGGAAAACGGATTCTCTTGGAAGTAAAGTGAACCTGAATGCGGCTTATCTTAACTACAAACGTTTCCAGAATGCTGATAATATTACTTATGGTTCCGATGCATTTCAGAATCTGGGAAATAAAATGATACAGATCAGTCAAAGCACGCCACAAGTCATCAATAACTTCTCATTCTTAGGAGATTACATCAAGAAATTTAAAAATGATTTTACAGTTTCTGCCGGTGGAAATTTTAACAAAACAAAAACCGACAATGATACAAAAAGTTCAACTTCTATTTTTGATCAGGACGGCAATCTAGCAGAATTGTTTGACGGCCAGGGGAATAAAATAGACAACCCGAAATTAGCACCGAATCACTTTATCTATGACGAGAATATCTATGGACTTTATCTGACCCTTGAAAAGAAATTTTCTGACAAATTCTCCGGAAAGATCGGATCCCGATATGAGATCACAAACAGTGTCGGAACCTCGGATAATCCCACAACGCCGGCGCTTGGCAGGATCGAAAGAGATTACAATAACTTTTTGCCTTATGTGAGCCTGAACTATGCCATCAATGACAAGAATAACATCTCTTACGCCTTCTCCAGCAGAATGAGAAGACCAAGCTTCTGGGAACTGAATCCCGTGAAAAACATCCTGACGGACGTCAATTATACTCAGAATAACCCTTTTGTAAAAGCGTCTTCTGTTTATACCAATGAGTTCACCTATATGTTTAAGAATTCTTATTTCCTGATCTTCAACCATTCTTTATCAAAAGATGTGATTACACAGGTTCCTTTGCAAAGAGAGGTGGTAAAAGATGGTGTCACCACCAAAGAATTGCGATACATCAGAACCAACTTTGGCGATAAACAGGAAATGTCTCTGATGCTGGGAATGCAGAAAAACTTCTTCAAACAGTATCTTACGACCAATTTCAACATCGGAGTACAGAGAAATGTGAACAACGGCTTCCTGAATACGGATCCATTGACAGGCGATGTTTTTCCGGATTATGTCAACAGAATAAAATCCAACAGCTTGCTGATCCAGACCAATAACACGATAAGACTGGACAAAAAGAAAACCTGGTTCCTTGGCGTCAACTATTGGTATGTTGATAACCAGCAGATCGAAATCGGGTATCTCAAATCTCTGATGAGCCTGGACACCAACATCAAAAAAGTATGGAATGACTGGACCTTTACTCTGGAGATCTATGACCTTCTGAAAACAAATAAAGTGGTCATCACCGATCAGCAGGAAAACGGGAACTTCAATTACATCAATCAAAACCAATATAACCAAAGCGTGAACTTCAGCATAACTTATAATTTCGGGAACAAAAAAGTTAAGAAAATAAGAGATATAGACAGCGCAGACAAAGACATTAAAAACCGCACCAGATAACAAATCATTATAATCAAGTTAAATTTTTCAATCGAAACCCCCGGGAATATTCTCCGGGGGTTTTTAGTGTTGTCTTTTCCGGATAACACATATCTCACTCACTTTCTATAAAACCAAAGCCGCTTCAGAAATTCTGAAGCGGCTTTTTTCAGGTCTGTGATTTTTAAAATTATTCTACCCAAAGTCTCACACTCACAGGAAGCGTCCCCGGATTCTTTACGATAAGATAAGTTCCGGCAGCGGCAAGATTCTCTGCAAGCCGGGATCTTGTTTCTCCTCCCGACAGCAAAACCGGATCCGGTCCTTCCGTAGTTTCTGTGGTGCTGAGGCTGAAGGCGACTGCCTGATCGCCCATATTCTGGATGGTATAAAAAGTAGTTATGCTGTAAGCATCGGCATGATGCAATGCAACCAATGAACCCGGCAGAATATCCTTTAGTACAGTCGGTTTGCTTGCAGAACCATTGATGTCTATCGCTCTTGCACTTTGATACAGATTATAGAGAGACGCATTGCTCAGCTCATAGCTGCGCATCACCACATCCAGCTTTTCTTCGAACAGAGTGCGCATCTGGTCTATGATCTCGGGGATTCTTTTGTTGTCATTTTTTCTCTGGTCAAGTGCCAGGGTCGGGTTGGTAATGACATCCACAAAAGTGGTGAGAGCGGTAGTGAGTGCCGTCACATCTGCCGTTGCAGCGCCATAAGGCGCCATAGCTGTGGCATTGGTCTGTCCAAGATCGCGGATGATGGTGGCCTGGGTGACCAGTTCTTCCTCACTGATGCTGTACCAGCTGCTGCTGGAAAAGTCGGCGCGTTTCTTTAAAATCAAATCGCCGTTTACGGCAGCTAAAGAAGCTACTGCATTGCTGATTTTGAGGGCCAGGGACTCCACATTCTTGCGTTTTAATGCTTTGTCCAGCGAGTAGCCGGTAAGATCGGCACGGCTGCCGGTATCTGCTGAGATCAGCGTGGTAATAAGTGTTGAAAGCTGGGTGTAAAGTCCTGCAAGTGCAGGGATGGCTGCCATTGCAGCAGTGTTGCGGGCATAGAAATTCTTGGTTTTCAGCGCCATTGCAAAATAAGATTCTTCATCACGTGTCATAATATTTTTTTAGGTTGTTAACAAACCAAATATATCAAAAACACAAATATTATTTATGAATTTATTTAATATTTTTTACTTAAATCAAATATTATAATTCGTATTTAACATAAAATTCTAATTTTAATGTTATTTTTATTGAATAATTGTTAAAAATAAATAATTTTAATTTGTTATTTTACATCAATAATCAGAAATGAGGAGAAATTGGATATAAGTAATGGTTATTTTTAAGTTATAATATATAGTAAACAAACATTAAAACTATTTCATATGAAAACATTTATTTTAATTTGCACCCTTAGTTTTGGATCAGTTACCGCCCAGACTCATCGTTTTATTTATGAATTTAAATTTAAAACAAATCCAACACAAACAGAATTTACAAAAGAAAATATGACGCTGGATGTAAATCCTGAAAACGTCAAATTTTATAATTATCACTACGTTACAATTGATTCAACCAATATTACAAAAGGGCAAAATAGTCAACTTTGGGATACTTCTACCCCTGTTGTTATCCGAACAAAAAATTCCAGCATACATAGCAACTACATATTAATCAATGATGTATTTTTTTTCGATACTGAAGATAAAATAAATTGGAATCTAAGTAATGAAACCAAAAAATTCGAGAACTACATTTTACAGAAAGCTACCGCAACTTTTGGTGGAAGAAACTGGATTGCCTGGTTTTCCAAAGAAATCGATATTCCTGAAGGCCCCTACAAATTCCGAGGCTTACCTGGGATGATTTTTCAAATATATAATGACCAAAATAATTTTGATTTTACTTTGGTAAAAAGTTTTAAACTGACTTCTACTTATAAAACGCCTTTCGTTGAAAGATTTTATGGTCAAAAACCTATAAAAACGACCCAGGAAAACATTAATCAAATGTTGATGATCGAGTATAAAGATCCATATCACGATACCCGTGAACAATTCAATAAAAATCCAAATCAGACCTATAGCATTAATGGTGTTGATATTAAAGATATTAGTCAGTTTAAAGAATTGACTGAATCAAGACAAAAGTATATGAGGGAACATAACAATCCTATCGAAATAGATAAGGCATTGATATATCCTTTGAAATAAAAACTTAACCTTCATTTTTTAGAGTAAATTATAGTGAAATTCTTATATCACAGATTCGCAATCTGTATCTTATTTGAAAAAAAACTAACACAAAGCTTTTAAACCTCAGCAGTCATTATATGATAATCCAAAACACCACCACATAACCTATGACAAAAGTAATCGCAGCATTCAACATGACACTGGACGGCGTTTGCGACCATACGGCAGGCATTGCAGATGAAGGACTGCACCAGCATTACGCTGATTTGATCGATCAGGCAGATGTGATATTATATGGCCGGACAACCTATCAGCTGATGCAATTCTGGCAGGAGCTTGTGGAAAAACCTTCCGGTGAAAAATCAATGGACGAGTTTGCGCGTTCAATAGACAAAATACCCAAACTTGTTTTCTCAACCACACTGAAAGACACGGGTTGGGACAGTGCAAAACTGGCCGGCAAATCTCTTGTGGATGAAGTTCTGCAGCTTAAACAGCAATCAGAAAAGGACATTCTTATCGGAAGCCGGAGTTTGATTATTCAGCTTTTGAACAGTCATCTGATTGATGAATTTCAAATCTGTATTCACCCTGTTATCGAAGGGAAAGGACTAAAACTATTTGACGAAATCAAAGACAGGATTACGTTAAAACTCATCAAAACAAAATTGCTGAATTCTGGTGCAGCCGTATTTTATTACGAGCCAACACGGGAATAGAGAGCCAAGGTTGTTCTATTGATTGATGCTCCCATTAAACATTCTACACTAACATTCCGGTTTTCCAGGAGACTCACATCTGAAAAAAACCATCTATAATACTACTCGACCCATCTGTAATACCACTCCGGTAGTCTGTAACACTAGTCGGCTAATCTGTAACACTAGTCTGCTAATCTGTAACACTACTCCGGCACGCTGTAATACTACTCCGGTAGTCTGTAACACCAGTCGGGCAATCTGTAATACTACTCCGGCGGTCTGTATTACCACTATCCCAAAATCTATGTATATTTACCTTAATAAAAACACAAATAGATATGTTAAGAAAAAAACGCGGGAACCTACGGCCTTCCCAAAGCAGCCTTGTGCTACACCTTGCTCCTATCCTGACACTCCGACAGATCACATTTCCGTATGCTTTTCTCACAAAGGCAGGTATCAACGGAAAGTCCGCACAGAAAATGCTGAATGGCGAAGCGGTGCAGATCAACTTCCGGCAATTGACGGCCCTCTGCCAAATCCTCGACTGTACCCCGAATGACCTTTTTGCAAGGCGCGACCTGCAGCCTGCCGAAGGTCATCAGCTCAACAAACTGCAAGATCTGCAGGCGCCACTAATAGATCCCAAAGATTTCTACAAAGGAAAAAGCCCGGAAGAGATCCGGGCCATGGGAGGGTTGTAAACAAGGCACGAATTTCAATCTGCACTATCAGATATGTTTTTCTGCAAAAATAAACGAGGGTAGACTTATCTACCCTCGTTATTAATATTTCTTGTTTAGTATTTTAATTGATTTTTCAATAGGTTAATGCTTATAATTATTGGTATCACTAAGTTTGGAACATTACCAAGGTGCATTGCACAATTTGATAGCATCCCGCCACCTGCAAAACCTAACTACATCAGGAATGAAAAAAGCACGGATTGCAAATCCGCGCTATCGTGTTCTAATTCTGTCAAAAAATTACAGCATCCCCATTTGATAAAATAAATAAGCAATTCCTATGGACAATATACTAAATACACTAAGTCCAACGAAAAAATTATAAAATCCTTGTCCGAAACTGTCTAATACATCTGACTTATTATTTTCTAAATCTTTCTTTTGTAAATCTTTATTAAAAATTTTAAAAAAATAATATCTTGTATTTACTCCTAAAAAATTAATAATTAAACCTCTAATTATTATTTCAAATAAAGCTTCCATAAATTTTTTCTTATTGGGTTGAGCTGTATTCCTTAATTCTGCTCTATCTTATTCAATATAGTTATTAGAAAAAGCTTTGTCAATTTTATCTATTCTTATATTTTAAAAGCAGTTTTTGTAATTCTTCAACCACATTACGATCTCCATCATAACTATCTCTTAAGAAATAGAGAATTCCATCCGCCTCTATTGAAAAATCCGAAATATTGCGAATTTCTGAAAGGCTTTCAATTAAAATTTTATATGACTGGTTATATCCATCAGTTAGATAATAGGCCTCATTTATTCTATTTATTATATTTTGCAGCTTGTGAGTGAAGATTTCTTCTTCTGGTAATGCCGATTTATCCATCGATTTAATTTGATATTTATTGCTAACTAATAAATTTTTTTATCAAATTCAACAATCTCTTCTCCAATATAAATCAACTGTTGCACTATCTATTATATATCTCGTCAAAGCTCCTTTCTTATATAATCTATTATTAAAATCATATTGATTTAATATGTCTAAAAGCTTTAATATAGATTTTCCATGATTACCATTTAATTCTAAAACGCTTTCTAATAAAGTTCTTAATGTTTCTTTAAGCTTTATAAAAATTTCTTTTTTCATTGTCTTACTTAATTAGGCAATCTAAGTGTATTTTCTTTTTAATTCTACAATTTTAGAATCATATTCGAATTGATATTTTTCATCCTTATTTTTAGAATACATTTTATAGGGCTCTCGATTTATGTTTTGATTTTTCCTTGCAATAATAAATTTTGCTAAATTACCCTGTAAAAAATCTGCACCAATATTTTCAAGATCTTCAAGAGCATTATTTAGAATTTCTTTTACATCACTAATATTTTCAATAGTATAATACCCCGCTTGAGAAGAAGGATTACTAAGTTGTCCTATTCTCCAAAGAGCAGTAGAATTCCAGTCACTTTCTGGAAAATCCAGACTGCCTTCCCCTAAAATAATTCTAAAATAGTATGGAAAATCCCGAGGATGAAAACTTACTTCAAATTTCACATATAAATCCTCTTTTCTGTATATAAATTCTATATAGTTTTTCTCCAATTGTTCATTAGAAAGTTTAAAATCATATTTAGACAATAAAATATCGGAATTTAACTTTACTAGATTAAATGTACTTGTAAGGTCTTGTTTTTTCATAATTAATAGCCATTTAAATTTATCGTTGGATAATTTCTTTGCTTTAAAATTTCTTGTTCTATCTGATAGAAAGGACTTCTATTAGGTCGGTTAACATCTACACCTATATCATAAACTTTATAACCCTTATCAATTTTAGAATTAAGCCAAGCTGAATTCCTTGCTTTAGCAGCCGTTAATTCAAAATCTGTCATATTTTTCCCAAAATTTTTGCTCCAAGCCTGATACCATTTTGCGTTTATCCCTTCCGATTGCAAATATTTAGTAGCAAGTTTAATTCTTCCCATCCCTTCTCCTAAAACAATTGCTTTTTCTGCTCCCAATTCCGCTTTCACAATATTAGGATTGTGGGTGATAACTAAAGCAGCAGCACCTAAAGCAAGAGCTCCATATTTGTTTTCCGGTTTCACATCAGCCAGTGCAAGTCCCAGCACCTCCCAGACACTGTCCATCATCATTACACCTCCTTCATTGCAATAGGAACAAATTTTAGGGATAAAAGCAGGCAGCTCTGGAGGGGGTGGCATCCAAGCTCCAATAGTAGGAGGATATTTTTATAATTTTAAATAGTCATTATGTTCAATTTTTAACGTTTTTGCCCATTCAGAATTTAATTTTGCTATTAATTCTTCTTGTTTTTTAAATAATAATATTCTAAAATCTTGACCTTCAATTCTATTATTTAATTCATATTTTATTGCCATTTCAAAAGTAATATCTTTGAAAATTCTAAATAACAATTCACTTTCATTTCTAAATAAAATCCTCTCATACTCTACGCCACGTTCTCTTATAACATAGTAGAAAACATCCCCCATACCCATATCTATGTAAGGTTTAGCAAAATCATTTGATTCATTTACTTCTGGTATTAAACTATGTGGAGTTCTAATTTTATCTGCGAGAAGTCTCATCTTGTTTTTTAAGTCTTGCATTTTCATAATATTTATTAAGGTATTGGCATTATATATCCTCCCATTATTAGTTCATTTGCGTTTAAAAATGGCGAATAATATTGAACTCCTGTTCCCATTTTTCCAAATGCTGGTGCAATATTAGATGTTTGAACAGTAAATGGTTTAACGACTTGGAATTTATTAAGCGTTCCAATATTATCAGGAGGCAAGGCTCTCATTACCTTTGGAGTATTTATTGGAGAGAAATACTTGCCTGTTCCTAAACCATATCTATCAATTTGAGTTCCAGCCTTTAAAGTTGTTTCTGTCCAACTGCCTAAAGCTCCACCATTTGCTGGATAATAATGAGCTAATGCTGTTATTTCTGCTCTCTCAGCAGCTAATTCCACTTTCGCAATATTGGGACTACGTGTAACAACAATAGCAGCAGTCGCCAATGCCATTGCAGCATATTTGTTTTCAGGTTTAACATCAGCCAGTGAAAGTCCCAGAACCTCCCAGACACTGTCCATCATCATTACACCGCCTTCATTACAATGCCAACAAACTTTAGAGGGCTCGGGAAGATGTTGGCTTGGTGTGATGCTAGCAGGAAAAAAATTACCAGGTGCATTGCACATTGCACAATTTGAAGGCATCCCACCAGCAAAGCCTGCCGATTGAATTGTCAAGGGCTTTTCCTGAGTAATAACAACTTCCTGTATCTGTGTTTCTTTTTCCCCACCTGGAAGTGTCTTGATTGATGCAGCCCCAGGAGGAAGTGGATCTTCGCCAATCATCCCAGTCGGGTCATTAAAGAAAATAGGATTGTTATAAGTGTAAGCATAAGGCTGGAAAGTTATTTCGGCAAGCGGGTCATATTGACCCCATCTACCAATATCCGGCATATAAAACCTCGCGCCATAATCATACATTCCGGTCTCCTGTAGTTCTTTACCGTTGTACTTGTAGTTTATAGAACTTAGACAAAAATCTGTACCTCCTTTCGTTCACTCTTGTCCTGATTTTTAATCACTTGATTTTTACCCTTAGTATGTTTTGCACACCAATAAAAATTAATATTATTTACATCTTCTCTATCAGGACGGTAACAAATTTACTATTTTCCTGATAATCATACAATAATGTAAAGTTTTTTTTGTTACTTTTGTATGCAACGCCAATATTTGCACTTTTGCTTACTTCTCTGATATGTAACCTTTTAACCCACATATTATGAGCAGACAAAAAGGCATTATTAAATTAGTAGGTAATATTGGAGGGATGTCATTCTACACCTCCAACGGCGAGTACCTTGCCAGAACAGCCGGAGGACCTACCAAAGAACAGATTAACAACGGAGCTAACTTCGTGCGAACCCGGGAGAACAATAAAGAGTTCGGAGGTTCTGCGAAGGTTTCTAAAGCTCTGAGAACCGCTTTGAGCGGTGTAGTCCAGACTATGGGCGGAAGCACCTTAGCCGCCAGGCTTACAGCCATATTCAAAAGCATCAACAGCAAAGCCGAAGGCATAAGAGGGCAAAGACCTATTGCGCTGACCACCAGCAAAGAGATGCTAAGGGGATTCGAACTTAACGAGAAGATTAGCTTTACCAGCGTTTTCAATGCGCCGTACGAAGTGGAAGCCAACGCAGAGCGTACAGCGGTATCCGTAGAGATTCCAAGTTTTGTTCCTATCAATTTCATCAAGGCTCCGGCAGGCGCTACAAAGTTTCGTCTGGTACTGGCGTGCGGACTGGTTTCCGATTACAGCTTTGACGAGAGTACTCGTAACTACGAACCCGATAATCCTATTCAAAATGCTTTGGGCACTACTGCCGCAGGAGAGTTAACCTCTGTTGGCAGCGCACCTGCGACCTTTTCTCTGGAAGCAACCATACCGAATAAAATAACCCCTGACAGCGATGTAAGTGTAGTGACCTGTTTAGGCATTGAGTTTTACCAAGAAGTAAGCGGAACGGATTATTTACTGTCCCAAGGTAATACGATGCAGATAATTGGCGTTTTCTAAACAGTTTCAAAGCTTCTTTGTATAGTAAGCCCTCTCAGATGAGAGGGTTTTTATTTTGCCTTTATTTTTCGCTGTGCCATCTTAGCACCGCAGGAGTCCATAGGGAGCTGGTGGGCATACCGATGGCTCTTGTTAACTTATCTTCGGCTCGTATTCGGAACATTTACGGGATATCTCCATTTTCAATCGGTAAATTCAGAGCTTCATAAAAAAGTGTGTAGTTTTTCTAAACACTTAAGTTAAGCAAAAAGTTTTTCAACTAATAGCTGATATATATTTGTAAAAAAAGATTTTTCGTTTTCGTGTAACACATTTTTAAAAGAGACTTTACTTTTTTTACAAAATAAATTATATTTTAAATATGGATAATTTAATTACCCTTCTAGCCCTGCTTTTTTTAGTTATTATTGCAATGACAGGTTTTGTTATTGCAGTCAGTAGCACTAAAAAGCAAAAAAAGTGATTGCCAATAATAGTAACAATCACTTTATTCGATTTTATTTTTAATAACCCACCCCGCCAGGTGGGTTATTATTTTACAAAGATATATTTTATTATCGATTCTTTTTGTGGTTCAGGTGGTTTCGTTGTCGCTGTTGTTGTGGATGTTAAAATGTGGGTAAAATAGCGGTGGGATTCGCTTTGGCTTTATCCACATTTTAACATCTGTGGCTCTTCTATTCGGGGATATTCCATCTATTCGGAGTTGTCACTATGCGGCTGGGCATTTTTTCCTTTGAACGGGCGGGAAGCGTTGGCAGAAAAAGTCTTTTTCCGTGGCTGGGAGGATTCAGGGAAGGTGTTGGCTAGATGCGGCTGCTGCGTAGTTTTTTTCAAAAAACGGAGCAACGGAAAGCATTTAACATAATCCCAAATTATGGGCAAAGATGGTGCTGGCTTGCACGTAACGCAGCTTCAGCGGAGTGGAGGGCAATGGTTTGCGTTGGCAATTGCGCATAATTTTGATTATGTTATTTGCTGTGGCATTAAAGCGTTGGGCAAGCTCGGCAAGGCGTCGGAGGAAAATGTCTTTTTTAGCTGTGGGGGCGGGATATTATTTAAAAATGCTGGCGGCTGGCTTTTTCATTTTATTTTTTTATTATATTTGTGATATGGACTTCTGGACAATCATTGGTATCATTTCTTCTGTTTTAGGGATTTTTTCTTTCCTAAAGAATGATATTATGTCCTTTATTTCTCTTTTAAAAAACGTATTATTAGTTTCGTTTTCTTTAGGAGAAGGTAATATAAAAAAAACCTTTTTTTAGGCGCCTAAATCTTTTAAACGCTATTTAAAGACCTTTTAAACGCCATTTAAATTTTCATTCCTTCTTTTTGTTCGCAAAAACATATTTTACTCATATTCTTGATGTATAAAATTGAGGTTTATGTTAGCAAAAAATTGACTTTATTGGAGCGGATGGTATTGGTTTATTTCAGTTTGTAAATCATCTATATCATTTACTAGATAAAGTTCTGTGGAGTAAATATTTTTATGCCCTGCCTTATACTGTACCTGTCTTAGATTGTATTTTTTCAGCCAATTTATAATCACGGAGGTTCTGATGTGTTGCAGATTGATAAGTTTTGGATATTGTTCTTTTAATTCTGATGTCAGCCGTTTAAATATATGTAAGGTTTCATCAGATTCTGTTTTGGTTTTCCCTGATGGTGGCATACTTAGGAAGAGTTTCTTTGTTTGCGTATCGTTTTGATATTTTAATAATTCTGCTCTTGTCTTATATTGGTATTCCATTAAATCCATTATCTGGTGGGATTTGAGTTCCAGTGTTCTGTCCCTGCCTATTCTTCCGCCTCTGATGTCTATTTTACCAGCCCGTAAATCCAGGTCTTCTAATAATATTCTTCCAATTTCTGCCGTCGTTATTCCCTGATAAACCAGTAATCCTAAAATCACTTTGTTTCTTTCCCTGCTTATCCTATAATTATCAAACCAGTTGTGATGGCTTCTTTTATCGTCCACTTTGGGGATTTCGTAGTTCTGATAGATATTTTGCAATTCCTGCATTGTAATGCTCGGATATACTCTTTGCTTTACTGTTCCTTTTATTTTTATTCTCTTTGCCGGATTATCTGTTCTTTCCCCTGTTTCTATCTGATATTCGAAGAAGTGTTTTATTGCATATATCCTTAGTTTCTTTGTTGCCTGGGATAATTCATTTTTCTGTAAACTTTGCAGATACATCATTATTTCTTTTTCTGTACAGTTCTCTATTTCGGTATTGTCTTTATCTAAGAATGATATAAAATTCATTGTATGCATATAGTACATTTCCCTTGTAGAAGGAGATAGCTCTATATTTTGTAAGTAGTTTTTAAAATCCATCGTTCCTATGCTTCTTCAATTAAATGTGTATATATTTCTGTACTGTCTAAACAGCTGTGTCCTAAAAATTTCTGAACTTTCTGTATATCCATTCCTCCGGCTAATAAGTGCGTTGCTATACTGTGCCTTAAACTGTGCAATGCGATATGTTTTTCTTTGAGTTTTACGCTTTCACTTTGAAGGATTATTCTTTTTAATCGGTTTCCCAACGTGCTTCCGCAAACTGGTCTCCCTAAACTGCTGATAAATAAACGGGATTCCGTTTTGTCTTTCAACAAAATCATCCTGTATTCATACATCCATAATTTCAAACAGTCTTTTACAGTATTGTTAAAAGGGATTAATCTCTGCTTATTTCCTTTTCCTTTTTTCACAATAAGTATCTGTGTGTCCAGATTGATGTCGTCTAAACATAATGCCCTGCCTTCACTATTTCTTAATCCACAACCATAATATACTGCTAAAATGACTTTATCCTGATAATTAAGTGCTTCCTGTTTTGGTGTGATACATTCCTGTTCATCAATGATTTTGTACAGCTCCTTTATTTCTTCTACACTTAATATCTCTCTTTTCATCTTTTCTATTTCCAGTCTCCGGAGGTTGATTTCGGGTAGATTCTTCACGCCTTTGTGCCGTAAAAATTCAAAGAACTTTTCCAGTGATACCAGCTGGGAGTTGATATAATGACTGCTCAATGCTTATATCCTTAAAACCGATTTGCAGGAAAAATTTAAAAAGTAAAATATAAATCCATTACTGTCAAAAAACATAAACCGCCTATTTCAGGCGGTTTTTTTATGTCCTTTCGTAACCCAATAAGCAAAACGTCCTTTGCAACCATCCTGATTTACCTTTAGGGCGGATGATTGGATTTTATGTTTTCGTGTAACACATCCTCAGAAAATACTGTGGGAAATTTGTACCGGATATAACACCTTAAAAGTAATCCGTCCTATTCCGGGGGTTAAACCCTGGTGCGTAAATAATTGGGATGAAAACAGAGTTTTCAAAGGCTTAAAAAAGTGTCCTTTCGCACGTAAAAGCCTTTCTATTCATTTGTTTCCGAACAATACAGGACACAGGACATAATTGATTGAACAGTATGGAAATTTTTGATTTTAACAACCTATATATATTAATTAAAATGAGCATCATTTTTACATTCATCATTGCAATGTCCATCTTTTTATGTATTCAAAAAGACTTTTGAATGCAGGGACGAGACCAACTTCGGTTTGCAAAACCGATTGATTGGTAAGATTTGGCACAAGAAAAAGCCAAAGGAGAATAACAACAAAGCCACTCAATGAGTGGCTTTTTGTTTACAATATCGAGCTATCGAGATTTTGTTATTAATTTTTCTCTTATTAGTTGTGTAATTAGAAAGCTAATTACAGCAATAATATAAATATTTCTTTGTCTCTCATATATAATAGCCCAATATATAATAGGTCCACTAATTATTATCCATTGTAATAACAGTTTTAATTTTAAATTACTTTGATTAGGAACTATTAAGATTAAATCTAAAACTATAAGTAATAAAATAAAACCTATCCAAAACATTAAACCATATAGGAGTACCAAAAGTATTGCAGCAAATATTGACTGAAAAAAATTTCTAGTAACACCGTCATCTACAGTAAGATTATAAATAATGGAATAAAGTAAAACGCTTATAAAAACACCTAATATATTTATCCAATTTGTCTTTAATATTTTCATTGTATCTAATAATTATTATTCTTTATGTCCGTTATCCATCATATCATTTAATTTTTTCTGTTCATTTGGATCTGATTGCTGTACTGCCGGAGTAGATTGCATTGCTTTATTCCAATCGCCTACAGAGTAGGTTTTATCGCCTTGCTGCACTCCTGTAAATACTCCATTTTCGTCCATTGTTACAGTAAAATTATTAGTCATCATTGCTTTGTCTCCATCTCCCGGTAAACTACTATAAGGATCTCCACTTGCAGGACTAACACCTACCATTAATTGATTTCCTTTTGTATCTCCAATCATAGTTTCGGCTGAAGGAAAAGCATCTCCAGTTTGAGTAACGCTAACCCCTAATGTACCAGCCGATTTATTTTCAGTCAAACTAAAATTAGTTTTTACATCAATATCTGGAGAACCTGGAACTAACGGATTATGTCCCGCCATTGTAGAAGTCCACGATGTGGTAGTGCTTCCATCTTTATTTGATGTATATGATGCATTTGTAATAGTTCCTCGATCATCTTTTGCAGTAGCAGAACCTAGTAACGGATGCGTAGAAGGGCTTGAACTTGCTCCATAATTAGTATAGGTATGATTATCAGTATTCATTACATAACTATGAGATAATCTAGAAGAAACAGAAGAAGAAGTAGAAAACCCTCTATTATCTCCACCAAACCAACCTCCAAATGATTTGAATGGAGCAAAAGATCTTGTAGTTACAGGATATGGCCACCTTCCGTCTGGATCTATAAATCTAATTGGGTTATCTAAAGCATAATTATAAGGAGTCCATCTTCTTCCTATTTCAGCCAAAGGATCTACAGTTATCCATCGTCCAATATCTGCCATATATTGGCGAGATCCGAAGTCATACATTCCGGTCTCCTGTAGTTCTTTACCGTTGTACTTGTAATTCATCAACGATCCCATCGCATCAAATCCGGAGTTGTACCCCACAAAGTTCATCCCGAAGGGATAATAATCATTTCTGTCTAACACTTCAATAGTATTTGTAGTTGCATCCTTAGCATAACTCAACCTCACATTCCCCAAGTGGTCTTTGTACTGGTAAATGTACTTAGAATTTTCGTAATCATAAAAACCTTCTGCCGTCGGGAAGAATGAGAGTGCCATCGTGGTTGGGTCTCCCGGTCTCAGGGTTTCATCGCCACGGGAAACAAAGGTCTCCTCTTCGTTTGCAGTTTTAGCTGCCAGCGTATTATCGTCTGTCTTTTGGAAAGCATCTGCAACAATGGAACTTTTGGTAACATACTGGAACCCGTCCAGATACTCGGTGTTGGCTGTATTGCTCCCATCCGGGTTGTTGAGGGTAAAGGCTTTCTTGATCTTTGTCCCGTCTGCCCTGTAATAATATTTGGTATTGTTGACCTGAACAATTTCTTTCGGGAGGTTGAGAAAGTTATAGGCAATGTTCGTAATTCCTTTGTCCGGCATTACCGTCATATTGCCGTTGGCATCGTATTCTATCAAACCGTTTCCGCCTTCGTAGCCATTGGTGTTACCGGATGCATCGGCAATGTTGGTGACCTTGTTGCTGCCTCCGGTATAAGTGTAGGTAAGATCATCAATCTTCGCCGGAACGGTGCTCTTTGGTTTGTATGCAAAACGTTTCAGCTTGATGATATTCCCGTTGAGGTCGTACTGCTCGATGATCTCGTTGTTGGTGCCTTTGGAAGGATTGGCCGGATCCTGATAAAAGCCTGCCTGCAGCCTGTTCAATGCGTCATAAACATAGCCATAGCGGTAAGGATTATCTGATGCAGCAGCACCTGTGGATTCCACCGCATTCCAGTCGATCTCGGCAATGTTGCCGTTGTATTTTGGTTTTACCTGTAAACTAGGGAAGTTGACATTGGGCGTTGCCAGCCCTGCAATCGGCTCATTGTAACGGATACGGTAACCAAACAGGTCGGTTCCCATTGTGGTGCTGTTGGCAGGATCGTTCACAGAAGAGAGCCAGCCGCGAATGTTGTATTTATAATCAACGGTTTGAAGTGCTGTTGTTGTGCCACCGACTTTTTTCCAATCCAGCTGCCCGATCTCATTGTAATGGTTCAGAGTCAGTGTTTCCACCGGGTTACTATTCACCTGGTGGGTATGTCTGGTGAGACGGTTTTGGTTGTCATAGGTGAAGTTTTCCTCCACGATTGTTTCGTTATTGGTGCTGAGCCTTTTGTGATAGGTAAGGGTTTTCTGCGGCACGCCTGTAAAGTCCAGAGCGCTTTCGGTTTTCGTATAACCTCCCAAATGATTGTAGCTGTGGGAGCCTATAGCTCTTCCTTTCTGGTCGTAGAAGGTATAATTCTTCGTCCATTTGTCATCCTCAATATTCTTTACAAAGGATGCAGTCGGCAGGGATTTGGTAGATTGGGTCACGCCTTGCGGAAAAGTATCTTTCAGGATCGGAACGCCGAGTATGGCATCGCCCGTTGGAAAAACCGTCCCGGAAGGATAGGTGTCATAATAATTGACGGAGAGAATCGTGTCCAGAGAAACAAAATAGTTATTGGTGTAATAAATGGTAAGTCCGCTTTTTGCAAAGCCTGTGCTGCTTGGCTGCTCGGTGATGACCAGATTATTGATCTGATTCTGCATACTGAGCCTGTCTCCGCCGGGAATAATTCCGGTATAGATGACCCTGCCGAACTTATCGTACTTGCTGATCAGCCATTTGCCCTGCTGTGCGAGATTAGCATCCTGAGTAAGGATCAGACGGTCTGCCATATCATACACCATATATTCCCAGCCTTTGCCCGGGAGTTTCTTTTCTACCAATCTGTTTCTGCCATCGTACTTGTACTGGTAGCAGAGGTCATCCAAATTACTTTGGGATAGTGACGCTTTGGCTGCGGTCAGTGGCGGGATTACAAATGCCAGCTGGTTGTACTCGTCATAGACATAATAGGTATCTGTATTCTGAGTCCCGTCGTTTTTACGAACGAGCAAAGTTTGTCCTTCTCCGTTTTTAAATTCTATGGTTATATTCCCATCTTCATCGGTGACTGTGTTCTTGTAGAGCTGGGCAGCCCCGTAGTTCACGGTTTGAGTTAGGGCGTAACTGGTGGCACCGTTAACCCAAGTGGTGGTGGTCACAAACTTTTTAACTTCGGAAGCGGTATTGGTTTCGTATCCGAAGATTACGGGTTTAGAAGACCATGCATTTCCAACTTGTACCTGCTGCAGGATTCTGTCTAATGGAGAGTTTTCCATCACTTTTTCGGAATAGATTTTATCAGTTCCGTAAGGTGTGGAGGTGACATTCGCCAGCGGATTGCTGTAAATCGCTCCGTTTGAACTACCGGATTGCGGGACAGGAAGGTAATCTTTGGTTTGTCTCCCAAAGCCGTCGTATTCTATTTTGGTTACTACGTCATTACCCAAAGGCGAAGCTTTGACATTCAAAACCTGCTTTGGTCTTCCCAGTCCGTCAAAATACTGAATGGTTTCCATTGGCGGTTTCTGGACAGGATCGCCGGGTTTGGAAAGATAGGTTTTGGTGTAGACATAATTCTCCGTCAGGCTGGGAACCGTCTGGGAAAAGGCGTTTACCGCTATAAACAGTAAACCGAGGTGTAGTATGTGTTTTTTACAAACCCTATTTTCGTGGTTTTTTTTGTGTTTGTTAATCTTTGATTTCATCTTTGTGTTTTATGGTTTATAGTGGTAATCGTAGGCTTTCAGGATATTTCCGTTGATGTCCTTCACTTCTTTCAGCCTGTTGGCCGTATCATAGATATAGACCTCACGCACTCCTGATGGTGGCGTAATGCTTCTTACACCAATCAGCGGATCATAAGTGTAAGTCGTGATCTGGAAAGCTGATAATGAAGCGTTATTTCTGAATGTATCCAAAGCGGTTAAAAGAATGGCTTCTTTTGGGTTGCCCACGGCTGCATCGTTAGCATCATCGTTTGAGGCATTGATTATGGCGGTTGCAAAACTGCTTACCTGTGCATATGTTGCGCCTTCTATCTTAGCAATGGGCTGGATATTGTTGTAACCCCAGATGATTGCTGTCGGAACGCCTGATTTTGTGGTGTATTGCAAGAGGTTACCTTTTGAATCATATTGATTGTAAGTTACTTCTGTTGATAAATTACCGGATGAAATATCATGTGAGGATACGGATTTTGGCAATGGAAATCCTGAAGTATAAGTGTTTGCATCAGTCTGGTCTATTGGGTAAAGTGTTTCTACTTTAGCAATAGTCTTTGGTGTTCCACTACCAGTTCTTTTTGTTTCGGTAATTAATGGAATTCCAATTATATTTTTAGAAACTAGCCAAGCTTGGTTTAAATCTTTAGGATACTTATAATTTGTCTCAGTTATCAGTCCATCAGGAGTTAAATTTTGGCTGGTAATCATCAAATCATCAGGCTCATTGTATATGTAATTATTTTTTTCAATAACTATTCCATTGGATATATAACTTTCCTTAATTATATTTGTTAAGAAACTGTTTTCGGCTCTGATATAATTTCTTGCGTTATTAACATATTTAAACCCCCAAGTGCCGCCACATGATGTTATATTTGGTTTATAATTCGAAATTATTTTTTGTACTGCTAAACTATCTTTTATAAAATTTTTGTACTTATAGATCTCTTTACTTATAGTTATTCCTGCATTATTTTTTATCGTTTTTTGAGTCAATAAACCACGTCTGTGATTCTGGGATGATACATTGATATATGGAAATTTTGTTTCCCTTAATGCTTTAAGTTCGTTTTGTGTTGAAATATTAGGAAAATCATATTTTTCTAATAAATCTGGATATTCATTAAAGTTGCTATATTCGCTGATAGTTTTGCCTTTGTCAGTAATGGATTCTTCTACTTTTGAATATAATACATAAGCAGTGCTATTAATTTCTAATCCTATTTTAGGCCTGTTAATATTAAAAAAAGCAATTTGTCCAGAAGATTTTCCATCATCTAAATCATAGGAATAATTTTTTTCTAAAGTAGTTCCATCATTAAAATTCTGTATGAGCTTCTTTACTCTTGCTGTTCCTAATTTATAACTTATCCCCATATAATTAAAATAATCATTTTCAT
This sequence comes from Epilithonimonas sp. UC225_85, assembly GCF_042695135.1. GTDB lineage: Bacteria > Bacteroidota > Bacteroidia > Flavobacteriales > Weeksellaceae > Epilithonimonas. Next base: position 638,767 of record NZ_CP170547.1, on the reverse strand, counting down.
ATTGTATTGACAAGCTTCCTCCTGTTGGATAAGTGATGTTTGTTAAAAGACCTATTAATGAATTCTCATTAGAGGACCTGTCCACAGTTCCGGTTTGGGAGGCATAGGCAAGATTGTTTAATTGAAAAGGAAGGTAATTATCCTTCTCTAACTGCGGATAATAATAAATTTTATCTCTTGGATAATTTGGAGCTGGCAGTGTTGTAAAAATCTGAATATCAGAAGAATTGGCATTAAAAAAACCTAAAAAATCAACCTTTGAAGATGTTCTTTTCGGAAATAAATAATCTGAATTATTAGTTCCATAACTAAATGTATAATTTCCACTCGATGAATCCCGTATGTTATCTAGTCTTAATCGTAAACAAGTATAATTATCATTGCAGATTGAAGGATCAGCTGGTTGAAAGTATGAATACGTTAAATCAAAACTTTTTATTACCTGTCCGTTTTTATTGACAACTTCTATCTTGCTCAAAACATTTCCGTTATAGTCTAGTCTTTGAGTAGAGTATGTGAAATTAATTGCCCCATCATCAAAATTAATTTTTTTTATTCTATTATTATTTAAATTATATGTTGAAATAATTTTGGCAACTCCATCAGATGGGCTCTTACTGGGATTCGTTCCAGTTGCAAATACACCTCCATCACCATCAGGAATAAATCCTCCCTGGTTAGGAATATTTAGTGTAGGGTTAAGATAGGTATTTGAAAAACTCTCAAAAACATAATTTACAGTTTTTGAAGAATATGGAGATTTAATTTGCCCCAATCTCCAAGTATTAACATCAGCCGGATATAAATTAATATTGTCCTCAAAGGTTTGAGGAAAAAAATTAATAGCAGTTCCCTGAGGAACATCGAAAGAATATTCATATCCTAAGCTGTTTTCAATTCTAAATTTTTGAAAACCGGTTACATAATAGGGATTAGCTGCTCGGGTATTTAGTACTGTTGTTTGTCCTCTAAATAAAATATCTGGTGATCTGCTATTAATATTATTCAAAAAATGTACCTTGAGACCCATTGGGTGGTTTAATTCAAGATAAAATTTATCATTTAATCCAGGAGCATTGATTTTATAAAAATCTGGTGAAGAATCTATTTGATAATCTACAGCATAACTCCCTACTGAACTTTCAACAGAATCAAAGTAACCTTTAGATATACGATGATCTGCTGACTGCATGTAATCTTCCATTCCACCTGTATTACAGTTAGGATCAAAAAAGAAATTATATGAAAGAAAATCATCGGTATCCCTGACTTCTTTTACAATATTGCCACCATATATCAAACTCCATCCAAGTCCAACATCATTGGCAATATCCGCTATTTTAATACCTTTGGTATCATATTTTAGTTTTATAGGAATTTCCATTCCATCTAGCTTTATAGTATAAATTGGAATTTCAATATCAGTTCCACCAATAGAACTTATATTAGGAAAGTCTGAATACCTGAATAATTTAGAAACTTCTGGTGTAGAAAACCCCGGCATTTGTACCGTACTTGTTGCAGGAGGGAGAGTGTTATTTTGTGAAAACAAAAGATTTGACAAGCATAATAATAGAATTTTATGTAATTTTCTCATAGTGTTTTATTCTTTAACAATTTTAGTTGATAGTTTTTTGTCTGTGTTTGTTGTGGCGTTGATGATGTAAACACCCTGCGGAAGTTTACTTGTGTTGACCTTCGTCACCTTGTTCCTGGTCTGCAATTGCTGAAGAATCCTGCCCGTCATATCATAAAGATTGATGTCCGCACTCTGGAAGTCCACACCGATCTCCACATAACAATAGTCTTTCACAGGATTCGGGTAGATTTGGATGTCTTTGTTTTCTACCAAATCATCTAGTTGTTTATCGCTAAGCTTTACGATCTTCCAATTCTCTTCTCCAAGCTGGTCTGCACTTGTTCCGGCCAAAAGATAGCTTCCGTCACGTTGTAATTTGGCAGAAACCAAACGTTCCTCATTTTTCTTTTCCTTGCCTTCTACATATTTGCGCCATTCCTCTTTGCCATTGGTGTCGATATACAGCATCCAGAATTTTTCATCATCTTTCTGTATTTTTTCTTCGGCCTGGGTATAGCCGCCTAATAGAAAGCCCCGGTCTTCACTATGATTATCTTTGTTGGTTTTCCGGATCACATCAAGGCTCATTGCCACATCCCTGTTCCCGAAATTGTAGTTTTTCTGCCAGATCTCATTTCCGGATTTGTCTAAAGAAAGTACCCAAATGTCTGTTCCTTCCTTTACATTCTCTTTTTTGTTTCCCGAAGAATTGCTGCGGCTTTCGCCTGAGACTAAATATCCACTGTCAGTAAATGCAATACTTTTGGGACGGTTGTCACCGCTTCCGCCATAGGTTTTCTGCCATTCGATATTAGAATTTTTGTCAAGTTTTATGATCCAATAGTCGCCTTCGCCTTCATTGTTGCTGGTTTTTGGTTGATAGTTGATGGTGGCTTTTTGGTTGTTGGTGAAAAAATCATCATCATTGATAATTGATTTATCATTCATCATTCCGCTTGTGGAATAGATTAAAACGACCGCTCCACCGTCCGGAGTCGGGATCATATCGGTAACTTCGTCAAGGGATCTGCCTCCGAGAATGGTCGTCTGGATTAATTTTCCGTCTTTGTCCAGTTTTGAAACGAACACATCTTTGGATCCGAACAGCTTTTTATTGTCATTGATGTTGCCTGCGACAAAGAATCCCAAATCGGTGGATTGTACTACTGCCGATGCCTCGTCATTGCTTTTAGTTCCTAATGTTTTCTGCCAAAGTTCTTCCCCGTTTTCGTTCAGGCGAATCAACCAGGCATCACTTCCGCCAAGATTATTCTCTTTTTTGTCTTCGGAAATATTGGAAAACGAAGTGCCAAAAAGTACGAATCCACCTTCCTGTGTTGCAATGGAAGATGTCAGGTAATCGTGTCTGGTTCCGCCAAAATACTTTTCCCAGACTTTAGAACCTTGCTGATCGAGCTTTAGGATGTGGTAATCGTAACCGCTGTTGGTGGCTGGTTGTCCGTTGTTGTTGGATTGGTTTTGTATTGAGCTTCCGGAGAGCAGAATCTGCCTGTCTATTGTGGAAGTCATATTGCTTAGGAAATCCTGTGTGGAGGAAGAAATATTTTTCTCCCATTTTACCTGTTGTGCACTGGCAGCAATTATCACAAACAGTGATAAGCTGAGGTAGAGTTTTTTCATCTGTGTTTTAATTAATTTAATAATAATTCCGAACGCAAAACTAAATCCGGCCGGCGTCAAAAAGTGACGTATTATAATTCGTTTGCAAAAATAAAAATTAATCTTATGAAAAACCTTACGTGTTCCCGTAAAAATTTAAGAATTAACATATTGTTTTTAAAAAGCTAATGGATTTGCTAATGATATGAAATCAAAGTCATGTTTTTGTTTATTTTCCCTCTTACTCAAGCTAACTATAATTCAGTGAATGAAATAAAAAGCCCTGATTCAAAATTGATCAGGGCTTTTTTTCATAATTAAATTTTTTATTTCCTCGGCAGAAAAACCTCTGCCAGCATACATCTGGCACTTCCACCACCGTTGGTTTCTATAGTTTCTAGATCTGAATAAATGATCTCACAGTATTTTTCGATCGCAAAAACCTGATTCTTGTTCAGAGAATTGTATGCACTTTGGCTCATCACCAGGAATTTTTCTCCGGAATTATTTTGCACCTGAAGCATATTTCCCGCGAAATGCTGCATTTGTTCTTCGGAGATTTCTATCAATTCTTTTCCAGAATTTTGGATGGAATCTACAACATATCGCCTTTCAGTTTCATCATCAATACAATCGAGACAGATGACAACAAATTTGTCGGCGACACACATCATTACATTGGTATGATAGATCGGTAACCTTTCTTCGCCAGCCGTCTGGTAAGAATGAAAAACTATTGGCTTGAATCCAAACTCACCACAGAATTTCCTGAAAAGTTCCTCATCCAACCTTAATGAAACCGAGCCGTAAGCGATCTTATTATCGTGGTCGAAGATCATACTTCCCGTTCCTTCCAGATATTTGTTTTCGTTTTCAATCTTAGAATAATCGATGATTTCTTTGACGTCAAATTTTTCTTTGATTTGATTGATGATATCTTCACGTCTTTCCAAACGTCTGTTCTCTGCGAACATTGGATAGAGAACAACTTTCCCATCTTGGTGAAAGCTCACCCAGTTATTCGGAAAAATAGAATCCGGGGTTTTCGGGTCAAGCATATCTTTTATGGTAATAACATTAATATCTTTCGCTCTCAGTTTTTCAACAAAAGAATTGAATTCTTCAAGCGCTTTTTCCTGCACATTTCCTTCCTGATGAACCTGGAAATAATTGTTGACTGCCGTCTGCTCGTTGAATCCGAAAGCAATTGGCTCTATCATTAGAACTGTATTTGTGGTCTGCATTTTTTAATTAAATGATTAAAGAATTAAAAGATTAAAAGATTATTCTCTAACTAATGGAAGCGTCGAACATCTCAACAATCCACCCATTTTGGAAATCTCGCGGTAAGGAATTTCTTCTACGGTAATTCCCCATTCGTTTCGGAAATGGTTATTCATTCTGGTGAAAGCTTCGTCCGAAACGACAACATCCGGTGCGATTGAAAATACATTCGGGAACATCTGGAACATCTCTTCATCATTCACATTGAAACAATTTTCTTCACCGAAAATATCGATGACAAGCTGATAGTCATCTTCATCCACGAATCCATTTTTGTAGATCACACATTTGTCCTCACCAATTGGGTTAAAGGTGCAATCCAAATGTAGAATTCCTTCGTAAGGTTTGGTGTCACTTTTCTTTAAATCAAGATCAATGATTCTCTTTTTAGGGAAATATTCCTTTAAAATTTCGATGGCATATTCGTTGGTTCTGGCTGTTTTCAGATTTCTGTAATCCGGACTGTAGCTTGTCCCGATGAAAAGAAACTCGTCCCAAACGATGACATCACCACCTTCGATATGTGCTTTTTCCGGCAAATTAATAACGTTTCTCCAGGATACTTTATCAATGATGTGTCGATAAGCCTCCTGTTCATCTGCACGATCCGGGATAATATTGGAAATGATCATTTTATCCTCGATCACAAAGGCAACATCACGTGCAAAAACCTGATTATAATCTTTGATTATTTTTGGACGAAAAACCTCAACATCATATTTTTTCAGAACCTTCTCGAATTCTGACATTTCAAATATTATGTCTTCTTCTTTCGGATAGAGATTATTTTCTATTGTGTGGTATGATTTTGCATCGTAACTCTCTGCAAGTGTAGGAACAGGACCGTTTGATTTTGGTTGCCCCAGAACTACAGACTTCAGTTTGCCGGTTTCGTTTTTAATATTAAGATTAATTGCCATAAAAATGTAAGTGTCGCAAATATAATTAAAGCTTTGCAATAAGAGAAGATTCAGCAATAATATCTGTTTATAATCTTTATCAAGCTTTTTAGATTTCTGATTTCGAATTGTTCCAAAAAAATAATCCCCAAAAACAGTGTTTCGGGGATTATTAATTTATTAAAAAATATTATCTGCTCTTGATATCCAGATAATCTCTTTGCTGAGCACCTTGATAGATCTGTCTTGGTCTTCCGATTGGGTCGCCTTTCAGTCTCATCTCTCTCCACTGAGCGATCCATCCTGGTAATCTTCCTAATGCGAACATTACGGTGAACATTTCTGTAGGAATCCCCAAAGCTCTGTAGATGATTCCTGAGTAGAAATCTACGTTTGGATATAATTTTCTTTCGATGAAGTATTCGTCCTCCAAAGCTACTTTTTCCAATTGCATTGCAATATCAAGCGCTTTATCCTGAATTCCTAAAGAATTTAAGATATCGTCTGCCGCTTTTTTGATGATCTTCGCTCTTGGGTCAAAGTTTTTGTAAACTCTGTGACCAAAGCCCATAAGACGGAAACTATCATTTTTATCTTTAGCTTTCTCAACCCATTTGCTCACGTCTCCGCCATCTTTTTCAATCAATTCAAGCATTTCGATAACTGCCTGGTTTGCACCACCGTGAAGCGGTCCCCACAGCGCAGAAACTCCGGAAGAGATAGAAGCAAAAAGACCGGTATGAGCAGAACCAACCATTCTTACAGTAGAAGTAGAACAGTTTTGCTCATGGTCTGCGTGAAGGATCAACAATTTGTCTAAAGCTGCAACCACAACCGGATCCATCACAAATTCCTGATTAGGCAGTTTGAAAGCCATTTTGTAGAAGTTCTCTACATAATTCAGGCTATTGTCTCCGTGGTTGATTGGCAAACCTTGCGTTTTTCTGTAAGTCCACGCACAAAGGTGAGAGAATTTTGCGATCATCAATTCTGCTGCAATATCCATCTCTTCTTTTGATTTTACATCTACCGCTTTTGGGTTAAAAGCTGTAAGCGCAGAAGTCAAAGAAGACAAAACACCCATTGGATGCGCAGAACGAGGGAAAACATCAATCAGTTTTTTAAGCTCATCTGCTACAAAATTATATTTCTTGATGTTATTTTCGAAGCTTGTGAACTGCTCTGCTTTCGGTAATTCTCCGTGAAGCAAAAGATACATTACTTCCGTAAAATTAGATTTTTCAGCGATTTGTTCTATAGGATAACCTCGGTATAATAATTCACCTTTATCACCATCCAGGTAAGTAATTTCACTAATTGTAGCACCTGTGTTTTTGTAACCAAGATCCAAAGTAATCAATCCGGTTTGATCTCTCAATTTGGAAATATCAATTCCTCTGTCACCGATAGTACTATCTACAATGGGATATTCATAACTATTACCATCGTAATTCAATATAACTTTGTTATCTGACATTTTAAAAAATATTTATGTGTTAAATATAACACTTTACTAGTAAATAGAGAACTGACAAAAGTCATATCCTTCAATTGATTCTATTGACGCCAATAATTGAATAAATGAAATGATTTATTATTAATAATTTATCAGAATAAAACATTGATTTACAATTAAATAAAACAGAAAGGCATTTGAAATAATTCAAATGCCTTCCATAATAATTTTATCAAAATTAATTATCTTTTGATTTTGAAAGCGTCCAATCCCGGGAAAACCGCAGTTTCGCCTAAAGCTTCTTCAATTCTCAAAAGCTGGTTGTATTTCGCCATTCTGTCAGATCTTGATGCAGAACCGGTTTTGATCTGTCCACAGTTTTGTGCCACCGCAAGATCTGCAATTGTAGAATCTTCAGTTTCACCGGATCTGTGAGACATTACCGTTGTATATCTGTTGTGCTGAGCCATTTGCACAGCCGCCATCGTTTCGGAAAGAGAACCAATTTGGTTTACTTTAACTAAGATTGAGTTTGCAATTCCTTCGTTGATACCTCTGGAAAGTCTCTCAACATTGGTTACAAATAAATCATCACCTACCAATTGCACTCTGTCTCCGATTTTCTCAGTCAATTCTTTCCAACCTGCCCAGTCGTTTTCCTGCATCCCGTCCTCAATAGAGATAATCGGATATTTGTTTGCAAGATCAGCAAGGTAAGAAACCTGTTCGCTACTTGAGAAAACCGGCGCATCTGGCGTCTGGAATTTTCTGTAATCATAAACGCCGTCTTTGTAGAATTCTGAAGCCGCGCAATCCAAAGCGATCATAATATCGTCTCCTGGCTTGTAACCTGCCTTTTCGATAGCTTGTAACAAAGTATCCAAAGCGTCTTCTGTTCCTTTGAAAGTTGGAGCAAATCCCCCTTCGTCTCCAACAGCTGTAGACAAACCTCTTCCGTGAAGAATAGATTTCAAACTGTGGAAGATCTCAGTTCCTTTTCTCAATGCGTGAGAAAAAGAATCTGCTTTTACCGGCATTACCATAAATTCCTGGAAAGCGATTGGCGCATCTGAGTGAGAACCACCGTTGATCACGTTCATCATCGGAACAGGAAGCGTGTTTGCATTGACACCACCTACATATTTATAAAGAGGCATTCTAAGTTCGTTAGCAGCAGCTTTTGCAACAGCTAAAGAAACACCAAGAATTGCGTTTGCCCCTAATTTTCCTTTGTTAGAAGTTCCATCAAGGTCGATCATTACAGCATCGATCAGGTTTTGTTCGAAAACCGGAAGCCCGATCAATTCCGGCGCGATGATTTCTTTCACATTTTCTACCGCTTTCAAAACACCTTTTCCAAGGAATTCCGGCGCGCCGTCTCTTAGTTCAACTGCTTCGTGCTCACCTGTAGATGCACCAGAAGGCACAGCTGCACGTCCCATTGCCCCACTTTCTGTGAAAACATCCACTTCTATGGTTGGATTCCCTCTGGAATCTAATATTTGTCTTGCTTCGATAAATGAAATGTAACTCATTGTCTTGATGTTATTTTTAAGATTTTTATTTGTTTACTTTTTTTAAAGCATTGCAAATTTAAACAATTTTAATATATTATGTGTCGAATGACTTTACACATTTTAACACTAAGTTGTCATAAACTATTTCAGTATTCTATATTTTACTTTCACAACACCATCATCAAGGTCAGCGATTTTTTTAAAAGCACTTTGGCTGAGATCAAATTCTCTGGATGATTTGAGAGGACCTCTGTCATTAACCTTAACAATAACCGATTTTTCATTCTCTATATTGACAATTTCTACACGAGTTCCAAATGGCAATGCTTTATTGGATGCTGTAAGTTTGGAATGTCTGTAGGTTTCTCCGCTTGATGTTTTCTTGCCGTTAAACTTATCCGCATAATAAGAAACGGTTGTAGTTTTGTATCCAGCAAATTTTTTTGAAGTATTACTTCCTCCGCAGGAAATAATAAATATTAAAAATATATAGTATGTTTTAAATAATAAATTTCCGGTTTTGAATAAAGTTTTCATCATTATTATTTGGATGATTTAAATATTTAACACTTTAGATGTTAATTATTCATTAATATTTTGTTTATTTTGCAAAAATATCTATATTAGATTCGAAATTAATATAGAAAGAAAAACATAATCTTCTTTTTGAATGAATTACGAAAGTATAAAATTAACGATAGAAAGAAAAATCGCCATTGTAACGATCAACAGACCAGAAAGTCTGAATGCTCTGAACGCACAGGTTTTTAATGATCTTGAAAATGTTTTTGATTATCTGGATTCTGAAAAAAGCGTAAACTGTGTAATTGTTACAGGCAGCGGAGATAAAGCTTTTGTTGCAGGTGCAGATATTAAGGAATTCCCTTCGCTGAACCAGGAACAGGCAAAAGAACTATCGGCGAGAGGACATTATGTTTTTAATAAAATTGAAAATCTCAGCAAGCCGGTAATTGCCGCAGTTAACGGTTTTGCTTTGGGCGGAGGATTGGAACTGGCCCTCGCGTGTCACATAAGATATGCTTCTGAAAATGCCAAACTTGGTCTTCCTGAAGTTACTTTGGGATTGATACCCGGATATGGAGGAACGCAGAGATTGCCAAAATTAATAGGAAAAGGACGTGCAAATGAAATGATTTTCTCAGCCAAAATGATTTCCGCTGAAAAAGCTAAATCTATAGGTTTGGTAAATGAAGTTTTTTCTTTGGAGGAATTACTTCCAAAAACGCAGCATCTGGCTGAGCAAATTGTAAAAAACTCACCGCAAGGCATTGCAAAAGCTATAAAAGCTGTTAATGCAAGTGATCACGAGAAGGGAACAGAAAGTGAGATTAATTACTTCGGAGAGTTATTTTCTGAGGAAGATTTCAAAGAAGGCGTGTCTGCTTTTCTGGAAAAAAGAAAGCCGGTTTTCAATTAATTTGAAGAATGAATTATAATAAATTCGACATTGCTTATCTTAAGATGGCGTCCGAATGGGCCAATCTATCGTACTGCAAGAGAAAAAAAGTGGGAGCACTTATCGTAAAAGACCGTATGATAATCTCCGACGGATATAACGGAACGCCGTCTGGTTTTGAGAATAACTGCGAAGATGAAGACGGAAAAACAAATTGGTTTGTGCTGCACGCAGAAGCCAATGCGATATTAAAAATAGCAAGCAGTACACAATCCTGCAAAGGAGCAACGTTATATATAACAATGTCTCCCTGCAAAGAATGCAGCAAGCTGATTTTACAGTCTGGCATTCAAAAAATAGTCTATATGACCGGCTACTCTGATGACAGCGGACTGGAGTTTTTAAAAAATGCCGGAATTGAAATTTTAAATATAACTGAACAAGAATTATATATATAGAATATGAAAAAATAATACATATTAAAAAACAATTTAAAAACACAAATATGAACTGGTCCGAAAAAATTACAGATTTCTCAAATTTTCTCAAATTTGAGAAGAACTTCTCTGATAATACACTTGATGCGTATATCAGAGACATCAAAAAGCTGGAAAGCTTTGCTACTAATGATCTTGGAGAGATATCGCCACAGATTATCAGTTATGAAAACCTTCAGGAATTCATTTATCAATTATCCAAAAAGAAAATCAGTGAGCGTTCACAAGCTAGAGGCGTGTCTTCTATCAAAGCGTTTTTCAAATTTCTTTTGGAAGAAGAGTACCGGGATGATAATCCTGCATCGCTTCTGGAAGGTCCAAAACTCGGATTGTATCTGCCCGATACTCTGAGCATAGACGACATCGACAGAATCATAAGCAGCATAGATAAAAAAACAGACATTGGACAAAGAAACCAATGCATTGTGGAGGTTTTATACGGCTGTGGACTGCGGGTTTCGGAATTGGTAGATCTCAAGATTTCTAACATCAATTTCAAAGAAAACTTCATTCTTGTAGAAGGAAAAGGTGAGAAAACAAGACTTGTCCCATTAGCAAAATCAACTGCAGACTACATTATGGATTACATAAATAATGTAAGAGCAACTGCCAAAATCAATAAAAAGAATGAGGATATTCTTTTCCTGAACACAAGAGGAACAAGTATGTCCAGAGTTATTGTTTTTATTATCATCAAAGAATTAACCCAGAAAGCAGGAATCAACAAGAGTATTTCGCCACACACATTTCGCCATTCTTTTGCGACGCATTTGTTACAGAACGGTGCAGACCTCAGATTCATTCAGGAAATGCTGGGTCACAGCAGTATCACAACAACTCAGGTTTACACACATTTGAAAACTGAGGAATTGAGAGATGTGATCACACAGTTCCACCCAAGAAATAAAAAAGTGGTTTAATATAATTAAATTATAAATTACAACCATCCCGAAATTCCGGGATGGTTTTCCAGTTTGCAGATAACTCTTATTTTATTAATTTTATCCAATGGAAAATTTGAAATTCTGCCCAAAATGCGGACAGGAAACGCTGATTTGGAATAATATCACCAAGTTCAGTTGCAGCAATTGTGATTTTGTTTTGTATCATAACACGGCTGCTGCAGTTGCAGTAATCATAAAGCACGAAAACGAATTATTTTTCACCGTCAGAAATCAGGATCCAGGAAAAGGGAAGCTGGATCTGCCAGGCGGATTCTGTGACCCGAAAGAAACTTCCGAAGAAACCTGTGCAAGAGAACTGAAAGAAGAATTAAAATTGAATATAGACCTCCAAAAACTGCAATATCTCGGAAGCAGACCCAACGTTTATCCTTATAAAAACATCAATTACAATACGATGGATTTATTTTTTCTTTATAAAGTGGAAAAGAAATTCGAAATAGAATTAGAAGAATCCGAAATATCCGCCGGAATATGGGTTGATATTTCTGAAATTGAGATCGATAAAATAGCCTTCGAATCTCAGAAAGATTTTATTAGAAATAATATTGACAAATTTTAATAAAAAAACCGTTTCGCTTACAACGAGACGGTTTTAATTTTATCTTAATGCTAAAATTTATCTTTTAGATTTGCTTCCACTTGATATTACAACCTAAACTTGGTCTTTGGAAAACCTCCTGCTCCTGACCTGCCAAATGATTTTCAAAAGCAATCACAAGATCTTCTCCTGTAATCTCTTTTTGATTTCCTGGTCGTGAGTCGTCCATCTGACCACGATAAATTAAGTTCAGATTCTCATCAAAAAAATAAAAATCAGGCGTACAGGCAGCATCATAAGCTTTGGCAACTTCCTGGCTCTCATCGTACAGATAAGGAAATTTAATACCTTTTTCATCAACAAATTCTACCATCATTTCCGGAGAATCTGCAGGATATCGGTCGACATCGTTGGAATTGATTGCAATAAACTCGATTCCCTGATCTTTATAATCCTCATATAATTCCTCCAATGTTTCGATGATATGAAGCACGAACGGACAATGATTACACATAAAAACAATCAATGTTCCTTTTTTTCCTTTCAGAGATTCCAGACTTTGAATCTCATTATTTTTCACAGGATTCGGAAGGTTGAATTCAGGTGCTTTTGTTCCCAAAGCCAACATATTAGATGAAGTATTTGACATATTTTTAGTTTTTAATCTTTAATTTCGTGAGCAAAGATAATGCTTCTTGCAGAGAATTATCATAGTTAACCCAATTCACATCTTCCAATTTCCGGTTCCAGGTCATTTGGCGTTTCGCATATCTCCGGGAATTTTTTTTAATTTCCGAAACCGCAAAATCCAGATCCCATTCGCCATCAAAATACCTGAACAATTCCGAATAGCCGACGGTTTGCAGCGCAACTTTGTCTCTGTGGGAAATTAATTCTTTTGCTTCTTCCAGCAATCCATTTTCCATCATTCTATCAACGCGAAGATTGATTCTTTCGTAAATCACCTCTCTTGGCGCATCAATTCCGATTCTGATTGTTTCAAAATCACGTCTCGGCTTTGGCAAACTAAGGTTTTCGGTATAAGTTTTTCCTGTCTGCCAGATGATGTCTATTGCTCTAAGAAGTCGTCTTGAATTATCTTTATCAACGACAGAATAATATTCCGGATCAAGTTCTGAAAGTAATTTCTGCAACGGTTCAATACCTTCATTTTCGAAAATGTCAATTAGCTTTTTCTGATTTTCTTCGTCAGCTTCAGGAAGATCATTCATTCCTTCGACAACGGCTTTTTCGTACATTCCGCTTCCGCCGACCATTATGGCAATATCTTTTTCAGAAAAAATTTCAGTAAGTTTTTCCAATGCCTCATGTTCATATAAACCAATCGAATAGTAATCATTAATGCTAATATTACCGACAAAATGATGCTTTGCCTCTGCTAATTCTGATTCAGTCGGCATTGCTGTTCCGACTTTCATTTCTCTATAGAACTGCCGGGAATCGCAGGAAATAATTTCTGTATCCAAGTGTTTTGCCAGATCGATTGCCAATCTGGTTTTTCCGATTCCTGTAGTTCCGACGATGGAGATGAGACGTTTCAAAAAGAATATTTTTGCAAATTTACAAAATGGATATTCAATAATTATTACTTAATTTTACCATCATTATGGCTTTAAGATTATCCGCTTCCAAACTTCCTGATGTGAAAACTACTATTTTCACAGAAATGTCGCTTCTTTCCCAACAGGAAAATGCCGTCAATCTTTCTCAGGGGTTTCCAGATTATCTGCCCGATGAAAATCTATTAAAATATCTGGGCGATTTTGCAAAACAAGGTTATAATCAGTATGCACCTTTGTTTGGAATCAAGGAACTTCGGGAAGAAATTTGGAGGAAATTCAGTTCTCAATATCAGGTGGATTATCATCCGGATTCTGAAATAAATGTCACGGCAGGCGCAACACAAGGAATTTTTACTGTTATCTCTGCTTTTGTGGAGAAAGGTGACGAAGTTATTATCTTCGAACCAGCTTATGATTGCTACGAACCAGCAATTATCCTGAATGGTGGCATCGTGAAAAACGTCAAAATGCTTTATCCTGATTATGAAATTAATTGGAATGAAGTCAAAAATCTGGTTTCCGAAAAGACCAAAATGATCATCATCAACAATCCGAATAATCCATCAGGAAAAATTCTTAAACAAAATGATATTGATGAATTGATCTCAATTACAAAGGATACGAACATCATTATTTTGAGTGATGAAGTTTATGAAAGCATCACTTTTGATGGTAAGTCTCATTTGACTTTAGCCAAATATCCTGAATTGAAAGAACGGACTTTTGTGGTGGGTTCATTCGGAAAATTATTACACATCACAGGCTGGAAAATTGGTTACATACTTGCCCCGGAAGAGTTAATGAAGGAATTCCGGAAAGTACATCAGTTCAACGTTTTTTGTGTGAACACGCCTGCGCAATATGCGATTGCAAAATACCTTCAGAATATTCAGGATTTTTCGGAGATTTCAACTTTTTTCGAAGAGAAAAGAAATTACCTTAGAAATGCTTTGGCAGAAACGCCATTTGAAATGCTGGATTGTGAAGGCACTTATTTTCTCTCCGCTAATTTTGGTTTGATTTCTGATAAACAAGACAAGGATTTTTGCTATTGGCTCACAAAAGAATTTAAAGTTGCAACTATTCCGTTTTCGGCATTTTACAAAGATAAAACCAATGAAAAAGTAATCCGTTTTTGTTTTGCGAAAAAACAGGAAACATTAGACAAAGCGATAGAACAATTATTAAAAATAAAATAAAATTTACATATGAAAAATTTAATCTTAGTCGCTTCTTTATTAATAGGAGTTAGCGCATTTTCTCAAGCCAAAATTGACCCGACAAAATTGTCTTATGCTTCTGTAGATGTGAGTCCGATGGATGCCGTTTACTTCCCGCTGAATGCTACTTCTGCAAAAACTGTAGCCGATGGTGCAAAAGTAAAAGTAGTCTATTCCCGACCTCAAAAAAAAGGAAGAGTTGTTTTTGGAAACCTTGTGAAATATGGTGAAATCTGGAGATTAGGCGCTAACGAAAACACAGAAATTAAATTCTATACACCGGTGAAAATTGGAGGAAAAGACATTCCTGCAGGCACTTACAGCCTGTTCGCTGTTCCGAATGAAAAAGAATGGACTATTGTTCTGAATTCTGACATCGACAAATGGGGCGCGTATGCTTACGACAAAAGTAAAGATGTGGTGAGAATCACCGTTCCTGTAGAAAAAACCTCTGCGCCTGTAGAATATCTGTCAATCTCTTTTGTGCAGACAAAATCCGGAGCAGATCTTTACGCCGGCTGGGATAATACTCAAGTGAAATTCCCGATTGAGTTTAAATAAATTCAATTCTTGTTTATAAATAAAAACCTTGTCATTTTATTGATGAGGTTTTTTATTGAATTAAATATTTAATAAATCTTCGAAGTTTTCTATCTGATATTCCGGATTCTCTATGTTTCCGAAACCATAAGCAGCATAAATGAAATCAATACCGGCTTTGTCAGACGATTCTTTGTCCCAGATCGTATCGCCGATATAGACGGGATTCTGGAGATCATTCCGTCTAATGATTAAACGAATATTTTCGTCCTTTGGCAAATTATCGTTTCCAAAACATTCGTAATCATCAAAATAGCTGTTGAAATCATAGTAATCCAAAAACGTCTCGATGTAGCCAGCCATACAATTGCTGACGATGAAAAGGCTGTAATTTTTGCTCAGTTTTTCTAAAGTTTCCTTTACTTTCGGGAACAATTTTCCACCGGATTTGCTCAGATATTCCTTCTCTTTCTGGTTGTAAATTTCTATAAATTCTGGGAGTTTTTCTTGTGGAATGAACCCAAAAAAACGGGCAAAAATATCATCCATCTTTAGTCCGGAAAAATTTCTGACCTCCTGGGAAGTGACGTTGACATCAAAACCAATTTCTTTTAAACTGTCATTAAATGCTCTGAAAACCGTTTCCGACGCATCCCAAAGCGTTCCGTCCAGATCAAAAATAATGCTGTCTCTTTCTTTTATCATAAAATTGATTTTCCGTTGATATAAACTTTTGAAGGCGCAAGACTTCCTTGATTATAGAGGATATTCTGAAAATTATCTGTCTCGTAAGTGATAAAATCCGCCTTTTTTCCTTTCGCAATAATTCCTCTATCTTCCAGATCCAAAGCATAAGCAGCACGAAAAGTAATGGCTGCCAAGACCTCAGCAGTTGATAATTTTTGGTATGTTGCTAATATAGAAGCCTGGGTTACGAGATTCCCCATTGGTGCAGATCCGGGATTCCAGTCGGTTGCTATGGCTAATATTCCGCCTTTGTCGAGAATTTTTCTGGCTGGAGAAAATGGCTCGCCCAAACCTAAACTTGCTCCTGGAAGTGCAATAGCAACAGTATTTGAATTCGCTAAAAACTCGATATCTTCATCAATTGTTGCTTCCAGATGATCGGCAGATTTGGCTCCAACTTCTACTGCAATTCTTGAACTTCCAGGCGTAAACTGATCTGCATGAACTGTAATTTGGAAACCCATTTCCTTTGCTTTTAATAGGAACATTTTACTTTCTTCCGGCAGAAAAGCTGACTTTTCAATGAAAATATCAACACGCTTTACGAGGTTTTCTTCTTTTACTTTTGGTAGAATTTCTTCAATAATATAATTGAGATAATCTTCTGAAGAACCTTCAAAATCTTTTGGTTTGAGATGTGCCGAAAGGCAAGTCGGAATGAGTGTAGCTTCAGTTTTGGACTGGGCTATTTTGATAGCACGCAACATTTTGAGTTCTTCACCAGCGTTCAGTCCGTAACCGCTTTTGATCTCGATGGTTGTAATGCCTTGTTTCAATAAAATATCTACACGTTTGAGAATTCCATCAACCAATTCTTCTTCAGAAGCGGCTCGAGTATGCTTTACAGAACTCCAGATTCCACCGCCTGATTCTGCAATCTCCAGATAGGTTTTTCCGGAATTTCTGAGGGCAAAATCGTTGGCGCGATTCCCTCCGAAACAAATATGCGTGTGAGCATCTGTGAAAGCCGGAATTGCAATTTGCTCATTTTCAATTAAATCGATTTCAGAATAGGGGAATTTGTCTTTTAATGAGTCATAATTATCTACTTCTGTGATAATTCCATTTTCTGTTAAAATTCCACCATTAATAATGATTTCTAATGCTTCATCATTTAATTTTCCTTTTAACGGAAGATGATTGAGTGTGACAATTTGCTTGAAAGGACCTGATAATTTCATATAATTACTTGTGTTGTAAAAATAATGATAATCTTTAATTATTATAAAATTTAACATTCCGAATCCTTCCCTTAAAAGAGAATTCTTTTATTGAATTTATATAAATCTCATCCGAAATGTTTTTTTATCCTGAATTTCATTGTATTTTTACTGAAATTTAAAAACAAATGAAAACTATAATCATTACGGCAAGTTTATTTTTCAGTGGTATATTTTTACAGGCACAACAGATAAGTGTAACTGAAATGGCCAGAACAGCCCGTTTCAGTAAAATTATTGATGAGGTAAATAACGGTCCAAAAAAACTGAAATATTCTGATATACAAGGTACGCCTTATTTCTACGCTAATTTTGTTCCTGCAAGAGTGGGTGATACTTCCGGAATTATTCCTATCAGATACAGTCCATTTTTAGATACCGTTGAAATTATGGATAATAACACGGGCAATGTTTATGAGCTTCCAAAAGAAGAAGCATATCCAAAATTTACTTTTCAAACCACAAATGAAAAATTGGTTTTGGCAAATACAAATAATGAATATTCCGGTTATTTCTTTGAATTAGTTGGCGGAAAAAATAGACTTTTGAGAAAAAATATTACAAAATTCAAGGAAGAAATTCCAGCACCCAATTCTCTTTTACCAAGTACACCTGCAAGATTTGAAGTTTTAAAGCCAATTTATTTTATTAAAACTGAAGATGGTGTTGTAAAAATTACTAAAAAAGCAGATGATTTATTAAATGCTTTGCCGGCTGATAAAAAGGATACGGTTAAAGATTTTATTAAAACGAATAAAATAAAATTAAACGAAGAACCAGATCTCATAAAACTGGTCAATTTCTTAAATAAATAATAAAAAGGAGATGCAAATTGCATCTCTTTTTGTTTTAGAAAACCTCTCTTCCTATTTTCAAAATATTATCACTTTTTCCCATCGAGTAAAAGTGCAAAACATCGACTCCAAAATCCAGCAATTCTTTGCATTGGCTGATTGCCCATTCGATTCCGACTTCTCGTACATCGCTGTTGGTTTTGCATTTCAGAACTTCTGAGATCAGATTTTCTGGCAGATCAATTTTGAAAACCTGGGGTAACATTTGCAAATGTGTTTTGGTAGCAATCGGTTTGATTCCGGGAATAATTGGAACATTGATCCCTATTTCTCTGGCTTGTCTTACAAATTCAAAATATTTTTGATTATCAAAGAACATTTGTGTCACGATATAATCTGCGCCTGCCTCTACTTTTTTCTTCAGCATTTGGAGGTCATAATTCATTGATGGTGCTTCGATATGTTTTTCCGGATAACCCGCAACACCAATACAGAAACTGCCGTTATCATCACATTCTATTTCTTCGTGAAGATATTTTCCTGTTCCCAGATCGTGAATCTGTTTTACCAGATCCGACGCATATTTGTGCCCGCCTTTTGACTGTTCAAAATACTTTTCACCCTTCATTGCATCACCACGCAAAGCCACAATATTATTGATTCCCAGATACATACAATCAACTAACAGATATTCGGTTTCTTCCTTGGTAAAACCTCCACAAAGAACGTGTGGAACGGTATCTACATTATATTTATGCTGGATCGCAGCGCAAATCCCCAAAGTTCCGGGACGCATTCTCGTAATTTTTCTTTCCATCAAACCATTTCCCCTTTCGATGAAAACGTATTCTTCACGAGAAGTCGTCACATCAATAAAGGGAGGGTTGAACTCCATCAAAGGATCAATATTTTTATAAAGATCCGCAATTCCCACGCCTTTTTGTGGCGGAACAATTTCGAAAGAGAAAAGCGTTTTTCCGTTTGCGTTTTTTATATGGTCAGTAATTTTCATTTAATAGTTTTAAAATAATTTATAGAATTAATCCGCCAAATTCGGGCTCAGCCATTTTCTGGCATATTCTAGATCAACATCTTTTCTCTCGGCATAATCTTTCAATTGGTCTTCATCAATTTTTCCAACACCAAAATATTTGGATTTTTCATTTCCGAAATAATAACCTGAAACCGCCGCCGTTGGCCACATCGCAAGACTTTCCGTCAAAGTCACGCCGATTTTTTCATCCACTTTTAGCAAATTCCAAATGGTCAATTTATCCAAATGGTCGGGACAAGCCGGATAACCTGGAGCCGGACGGATTCCCAAATATTTTTCTTTAATCAAATCGTCATTCGTCAGAGTTTCATTTTCTGAATAACCCCAATATTCCGTTCGGACTTTTTTGTGAAGATATTCTGCGAAAGCTTCTGCAAAACGGTCGGCCAAAGCTTTGACCATAATTGCATTGTAATCGTCCATTTTATCTTCGTATTCTTTCGCCAATTCATCAGCACCAAAACCTGTACAAACACAGAAAACACCAATATAATCTTGTTTTTCAGAATTTTCTGGAGCAATAAAATCTGACAAAGCGAAATATTCTTTTCCTTCTGATTTTTTATGCTGTTGTCTCAAAGTTCTGAAAGTCGATATCACATTTTTATTGTCATCATAAACCAAAATATCATCACGCTCAGTCGCATTCGCAGGGAAAATTCCGAAAATGCCTTTGGCTTTGAAACTTTTTTTCTGAAGGATTTTCTTAAGCATTGCTTTGGCTTCATTGAACAAAATCGTCGCTTGTTCGCCAACCACATTGTCTGTCAAAATATCAGGGAATTTTCCAAACAATTGCCAGCTTCTGAAAAACGGCGACCAGTCGATAAATTCAACCAATTCATCCAAATCTTGGTCTTCGATAATTGTAATTCCAAGTTTATTTGGTTTATGAATCTCTTCACTCTCCCAATCGATTTTGAATTTCTGTTTTCTGGCTTCATCAATCGTCACGTATTCTTTATCAACTTGTCGGTTGAGGAATTTCTCACGGAAATCATCATAATCTTTTTTCAATTCTAAAGAATAAACGCTGGATTTATCTTTATTCAAAAGTGAACTTACAACACCAACTGCTCGGGAAGCATCGTTCACGTGAACAACAGTATTGGCATATTTCGGAGCGATTTTTACCGCTGTATGCGCTTTGGAAGTTGTTGCACCACCAATTAATAAAGGGAAACTTAGATTTCGTCTTTCTAATTCTGAAGCCAAGTGAACCATTTCGTCCAGACTTGGTGTAATCAATCCGCTCAAGCCAATGATGTCAACTTTTTCGTCAATCGCAGTTTGGATGATTTTATCCGCAGGAACCATAACTCCGAGGTCAACGATGTCGTAATTGTTACAACCCAAAACCACGCTCACAATATTTTTTCCGATATCGTGAACGTCGCCTTTTACCGTTGCCATCAATATTTTTCCGTTCGCAGGTCTAGTTCCGTCTTTTTCAGCTTCGATGAATGGTTGCAGGTAAGCGACAGCTTTTTTCATTACCCTCGCCGATTTCACAACCTGAGGCAAGAACATTTTTCCACTTCCGAAAAGGTCGCCGACAACGCCCATTCCGGTCATTAGATTAACTTCGATGACGTGAAGTGGTTTTTCAGCTTGTAATCTTGCTTCTTCTGTATCTTCTTCGATAAAACGGTCAAGTCCCTTAACCAAAGAATGCGTGATTCTTTCCTGCAAAGGCATTTCGCGCCAAGCCAAATCTTCGGTTTTTTCTTTTTTGGTGGATTTTACTCTTTCGGAATAATCCAGTAATCTTTCAGTTGCATCATCTTTTCTGTCGAGCATCACGTCTTCAACCAATTCGAGAAGTTCCTTCGGGATTTCGTCATAAACTTCCAACATTGTCGGGTTTACGATTCCCATATTCATCCCCGCTTTTATGGCGTGGTAAAGGAAAACGGAGTGCATTGCTTCACGAACAGAATCATTGCCTCGAAAAGAAAACGAAACGTTGGAAACGCCGCCACTTACGGAAGCATAAGGAAGATTGGTACGAACCCAACGTGTAGCCTCGATAAAATCAATGGCATTTCTACGGTGTTCTTCCATTCCCGTTGCAACCGGAAAAATATTCAAATCGAAAATAATATCTTCTGCCGGAAAGTCCAGTTGGTTAACGAGAATGTCGTAAGACCGTTTCGTGATTTCCAGTCTTCTTTCAAAATTATCCGCTTGTCCAACCTCATCAAAAGCCATTACAATCACAGCAGCACCATAACGTTTGATAGCTCTTGCGTGTTTGATGAACTCTTCTTCGCCTTCTTTTAAACTGATGGAATTAACCACAGCTTTTCCTTGAACAACTTGCAATCCGGCTTCCAAAATTTCCCATTTTGAGGAATCAATCATAATTGGGATTCTGGAAATGTCGGGTTCTGAAGCAATTAGATTAAGGAATTTTATCATTGATGCTTTTCCGTCAATCAATCCGTCATCGAAATTGACATCCAGAATTTGTGCGCCTCCATCTACCTGATGACGGGCAATATCAAGCGCTTCGGAAAACTTTTCTTCCTTAATTAATCGAAGAAATTTTTTGGAACCAGCAACATTGGTTCTTTCTCCAACGTTGATGAAATTGGATTCCGGGGTTATAATTAGAGGTTCTAGACCTGATAATTTTAAGTATTTCATTTTGTTTTGTTCCTTTTACAGCCACAAAGTGGCAATATCATTAGCATTGGGCAAAGCCCAATGAAAAAATGTACGGTAGAAGCGAAGCCCTGAAAGGGCGCAATCACTAATTGCTAATTGCACAATATTTGAAAAACGCATTCATTAATCCCAAACATATTTTTCGTCGTATTCAACATTGTATTTTTTTAGAAAAGCTAAAAACTCTTCTTGAAATGTTTTCCTTTTATGATGTTCTTCTTGATTGTTAATATAATTTTTCACAATTTCTAATTCAGATGGATTGACGGAAAATGCACCGTAACCATTTTGCCAATAAAAATTTTCAAACTCAGCACCTTTTGTTTTTATCCATTTTGAAGAATGTGATTTTACCTCTTCCATCAATTTCATTAAAGAAATCTTCTTAGACAATAAACACAATATATGAACGTGGTCTTTATGTCCGCCAACTTGTATAGGATTACATTCCAGGTTTTTGCAAATCCCACCTAGATAATTGAATAACTCTTCTGTTATCAAACCTGTTATTAATGGTTTCCTGTGTTTGGTGCTAAAAACAAGATGAACATATATTTTATTTAATGATTGTCCCATTTCAAATTTGTGTTTTTTATATTTTTCATTGGGCTTTACCCAATGCTTTTGATTTCGGTTTTTCAGACCTTTATTATATAACTAAATCTCATTATTCATAGGGTTTCGCTCTATGCTTTTGATTCCACCACTTCGTGGCTTTGAGCTATAAATTATTCAGTTGACCAATTTTTCTAGGTTCGTAGTTATTTGCCAAATCGGCAATCGCTTTGATGTGTTCCGGCGTCGTTCCGCAACAACCACCGATAATATTAATAAGTCCTTTTTCCAGATATTCTTGAACCTGTTCAGCCATCTGACTTGCAGTTTCATCATATTGTCCGAAAGCGTTCGGTAAGCCTGCATTTGGGTAAGCAGAAATTCCGAATTCTGACTGAGAAGAAATTGCTTCTAAATAAGGTGTCAGCTGTTTTGCACCCAAGGCGCAATTGAATCCAACACTCAATAAATTAAGATGAGAAACTGAAATCAAGAAAGCTTCAGCTGTTTGTCCGCTCAAAGTTCTTCCGGAAGCATCAGTAATCGTTCCGGAAACCATAATTGGAATTTCGATTTTTCTTTCCTCCTGAATTTGGTCGATGGCGAAAAGTGCCGCTTTTGCATTTAAAGTGTCGAAGATGGTTTCTACTAAAAGAATATCGGAACCGCCATCAAGCAAAGCTTCTGCCTGTTGTTTGTAGGCAATTCTCAATTCGTCAAAAGTGATGGCTCTGTAACCTGGGTCGTTCACGTCAGGACTTAAACTTGCCGTCCTGTTGGTTGGTCCGATGGAACCGGCAACAAATCTTGGTTTGTTGGGGTTTTGAGCAGTAAATTCATCGCAGACTTTACGGGCGATTTTTGCAGATTCGTAATTGAGTTCGTAAACCAAATCTTCCATATGATAATCTGCCATCGCAATCGTGGTTCCGGAAAACGTGTTGGTTTCGATGATATCTGCGCCGGCTAACAAATATTTTTTGTGAATTTCTTCAATAGCTTCTGGTTGGGTGAGAGAAAGCAAATCGTTGTTTCCTTTGAGTGAGGATTCCCAGTCTTTGAAACGTTCGCCACGATAATCCTCTTCCGAGAAATTATAGCGCTGAATCATTGTTCCCATTGCGCCGTCCAAAATTAGAATGCGTTCGGAGATTGCTTTGTATAATTGTTCTGAATTTTTCATTTTTTCATTTTTTTTATCGTTGCTAAAAAACGATGAGGCACTGCATATAATATCAGAAATGGTTTATTAATCATTTTTATTCCATTTTCCTTTCTCTATTTGATACACAATAGGCTCTTTACTATATCCATTTTCAAAAATATAAAGCCTTTTACAATTGACACATCTGACGACTAAACTCATATCGTGATGTAATTTTTCCGCATCAATATCTCCAAAATATTTATCATAATCTCTGTCTTCGATTAATAATAATTGATTTGGACTAGGTATATCACTTAGATTGATTATGTTTCCGCACTTACAAATATATTTAGGCATCTTAAAGATATGTAAATAAAGTTTTAATCTAAGGCCTGTTTCAAATCGTTGATAATGTCATCTATATTTTCTAATCCTACCGAGCAACGCACCAATCCTGCCGTGATTCCAACCTCATTTCGTTCGTCGTCAGAAAGCTTGGAATGTGTTGTGGAAGCGGGATGCGTGACAATCGTTCTTGTGTCGCCCAAGTTTGCAGAAAGAGAACACATCTTGATTCGGTTGAGGAAATTGCGTCCGCCTTCGATGCCGTTTTTGACTTCGAAAGCGACGATATTTCCACCCAATTTCATTTGTTTTTTGGCGATTTCGTAGCTTGGATGAGATTTCAGGAAAGGGTATTTTACTAATTCTACATTCGGGTGGTTTTCAAGAAACTCCGCCACTTTTTGTGCATTTTCGCAGTGTTTCTCGACACGAATCGCCAAAGTTTCAAGACTTTTGCTCAAAACCCACGCGTTGAACGGCGACATCGCCGGACCTGTGTTCCTTGCGAAAAGGTAAATCTCGCGAATCAAATCTGCTTTTCCAACGGCAACGCCACCGAGCACACGACCTTGACCGTCAATCAATTTCGTTGCGGAATGAACGACAATATCTGCGCCGTATTTAATCGGTTGTTGAAGATAAGGTGTTGCAAAACAATTATCTACAACAAAAATCAAGTTGTGTTTTCTCGCAAATTGACCGAAGAATTCTAAATCTAAAATTTCGATTGCCGGATTTGTCGGCGTTTCCAAATACAGGATTTTTGTATTTGGTTTGATGTATTTTTCGATATTCTCAGCGTCTTCGGCTTTGAAATAGGTGGTTTCTATATTCCATTTTGGGAAATATTTCGTGAACAAAGTGTGCGTGGAACCGAAAACCGACTGGCAGCTTACGATATGGTCGCCCGCATCAAGCAAAGTGGCGAAAGTGGAATAAATCGCGGCCATTCCCGTCGCAAAAGCGTAACCGGATTCTGCGCCTTCCATTTGCACAATTTTATCTACAAATTCTGTGACGTTCGGGTTGCTGAAACGGCTGTATAGATTTTTGTCTTTTTCTTCTGCAAAGCTTGCGCGCATATCTTCCGCATCTTCGAATACGAAGCTTGAAGTGAGGTATAAAGGTGTGGAATGCTCATCAAACTGAGTTCTTTCGGTTTGGGTTCTGATGGCTAATGTTTCGAAATTTTGATTTTCCATTTCTATATTTTCCGTAGGTTTTATTTACGGTTGTTTGTTGTTACTGTTGTTTCGTTCCATAGGTTTCACCTACGGCTACTGATATTGAATCCTTTCGGATTCGTTGATTATTTTGTTTCGCTCAGTCTTAAAATATCTCCGAAAACGCCTCGGGCAGTTACTTTGGCTCCGGCTCCGGCGCCCATAATGACGATTGGATTTTCTCCGTAACTTTCGGTGTAAATCTCAAAAATGGAGTCTGAACCTTTCAGTTGTCCGAGTGCGGAGTTGGCTGGAACGGAAATTAATTTCACATCTAATTCTCCTTTTTCTTCCTGAAGGTTTCCGTGCAAATCACCGACGTAACGTAAAACGTAGTCTGGCTTTTGGTTTTCTTTGATTTTTTGATATTCTGAATCTAATTCTTCCAGTCTTGAAATAAATTCGTTTTTATCAATGTCCAAAAGATTTTCCGGAACGAGATTTTGAATGTTAATATCCTGAAACTCATTAATCAAATCTAATTCTCTTGCCAGAATCAACAATTTTCTTGCAACATCATTTCCGGATAAATCTTCTCGTGGATCCGGTTCTGTGAAACCTTTTTCCATCGCTTCACGGATGATGACCGAATATTTGTCATTTCGAAGAGAGAAATTATTGAAAACATAACTCAAAGTTCCGGAAAAAACGCCTTTGATTCTGGTGATATTCTCGCCTGAAAGATGGAGAAGTTTGATGGTATCAATCAATGGTAAACCTGCACCTACATTAGTTTCGTAAAGATATTTCTTTTTGTTTTTCTCTAATAATTTTCGGAAATCTCGGTATTCTGAAATTGGTAAGGTGTTGTAAATCTTGTTGGAACCTACGACATCAAAACCATTTTCTACAAAAGTCGGATAATGCTTTACAAAATCTTTGCTCGCCGTATTATCAACCATTACAAGGTTTTCCAAATGATGTTCCTTTGCAAACTCAACTAATTTTTCTACGCTGGATTCTGTTTGGGAAAATTTGATTTTCTGCCTCCAATCGCTACCGAAACCAACTTGGTTAAAAGCTATTTTTTTAGAATTAGCAATCGCAACTATTTTCAAATCCACTCTTTTTCTTTTTAGAATGTCATAAGCTGAATCAAGGATCTGCTCTACCAAAGTTCCGCCAACATTTCCGTGACCAATCAAAGCGAGATGGACGGTTTTTGGTTTTCCGTAGATTTCGGTTTCGATGATGTTCTTTGTGATTTCGGTTTGGTTTCCGGTCACAACTATGTTGACTCTTCCAGCCGATGCGATTTGACTTAACAATAAAGGATAAATCTTGTTGCGCTGAAGTTCTGATAAAATCTTGTTGTAATTATCCGAAACAAAACCAATAACGCTTAAATTATCAATACTGTATATATTGCTGACATGGCCCTCTTTTGTTTCTTTCTCAAATTCTTTTTTTAGGAACTTGACAGCATCTTCTGCATCAACTTCGTCTACAAGAACAGAAATTCCGTTTTCTATGGCTTGTTGCGAAATGACACCAACGCTTATTCCGCCTCCATTCAAAGCTTGAAAAATGCGTGAATCCACACCGATTTGTCCGAGGAAATTTTTTCCTTCGAAGTTGACCAAAGCTTTATTTCTGTATATATTAATTGCGTTCTTGTCTGTCATCAGTTCAAAAATAGAGGTGTTAAAATTGTGTTCAGTTGTTCATATTCCATCAGGAAAGCATCATGTCCGTGGATGGATTTGATTTCGTGGTACTGAACATTTTTGTTTTTATTTTGTAAAAAATCGTAAGTATTTTTAATTTCGAAAGCTGGATAGAAAAGGTCTGAATCAACCGAAACCAAATGAATTTCGGCATTGATGTTTTCGAGTTCGTTTTCCTTTCCGTTGATGTTCATCAGAAGGTGATTGACGAGTTTGTAAGCTTTTAAACTAAATCTTTCGTTCAATCTTTTTCCGTGGAAGTTGAGCCAATCGTGAGACTTCAGAATTTGTTTTTCAGAATCTTTTTCTCTTTTGAATCTTGAGTTGAGAGATTCTGGTGTTCTGTAGCACAACATTGCATGAACTCTTGCTTTTTCCAATGGTTTTTCTTCTGATTCTAAAAGATATTTTTGAACCAGACATTGAGAGTGCAGCCAGTCAGACGTTTTGAAATCTGTAGCAATCGGGATAAATTTTTCTGCTAAATTATTTTCCAAAGCGAGCATTTCCCAACCGATAGAACCGCCAACAGAGCCGCCAACCAAAGCGAAAAGCTTTTCAATTTTCAGGAGTTTTAGGCCTTCAAGGAAAATTTTAGCAATATCAAGCGCTGTGAAATCTTCGTAATTGTCAATGAAAAATCCGTCGAAACCGTTTCCCGGAATGTTAAAACAAATCACTGTAAATCGGTTTGTGTCGATTACTTTTCCGTTGCCGACCAAGGTTTTCCACCAGCCGTTTTCGCCGGCAACGTCGGAGTTTCCTGTCAGAGCGTGATTTATCAGAATGATTGGAGCAGAATACAGTTCTTCCCCAAAAAGCTGATAGCTTAATGGGATATCATAAACCTTTCCGGTTTGTGTCGTGAAATGTAATTTCTGAAGATGTTGTAACTTATTTTCCAATTTTATCTGATAAAAAAATTGAAAATGCTACGGGAAATGTAGAATAAATTTTAGGTTATCTTTTCCCAAAAAATTCGGGATAGAATTTAGCACCTTCTTCGTTTCCAAAGGGTTGCCAAGGTTTCACAGAGTCTAATCTCTCCACCTTTCTCGATAACATTTTCAATATGTAAATGAACAATTCTGACTGCAAATATACTTCACAAAATTCACTTTTCCCAAATTTCCCGAGAAATTTCTAAAATAATTATTTGTTAATAATAAATTTTCTCAGAACTTGCGTATCATATTTGTATTTAAAAAAATTCACAAAAATTTAAAAATGGAAATTAATCTAAATAAACAAGTGGCCATTGTAACAGGTTCCAGCAGTGGAATCGGGAAAGGAATTGCTATCAGTCTGGCAAAATCCGGCGCAATTACCATCATAAATCATTCATCTGAACATTCTCGTCCGGAAGCTGAAGAAACTTTGAAAACCATTGAGGAAAATGGTGGCGAAGGTTTTATCATTCAATGTGATGTGAGCAAAGAAGACCAAGTTCAGGCAATGTTCCAGACGACGATCGAGAAATACGGAACTGTTGATATTCTTATTAATAATGCTGGTTTGCAACAAGATGCTTCGTTCATTGATATGACTTTGGCGCAATGGCAAAAAGTGATTGATGTGAATCTGACGGGACAATTTCTTTGTTCAAGAGAAGCCATTAGAGAATTTCTGAAACGTGGAATGAATGACAAATCTAAAGCTTTGGGAAAAATCATCAATATCAGCAGTGTTCACGAGACGATTCCGTGGGCTGGACACGCGAATTATGCTTCCAGCAAAGGTGCCCTCAGAATGCTGATGCAGACGCTGGCTCAGGAATATGGAAAGCAAAAAATCCGGGTGAATAATATTTGCCCAGGCGCAATTCAAACGCCAATCAACAAGTCGGCTTGGGATAATGAGAAATCTCTGGACGCGCTGATGACGCTGATTCCGTATGACAGAATCGGGCAACCGGAAGACATTGGAAATTTAGCCGTATTTTTGGCGAGTGATTATTCGGATTACATTACGGGAGCTAGTATTTATGTGGATGGCGGAATGACGACGCTGGAGAGTTTTGCGGATAACGGGTAATTGGTCGTTGGTTGACTGTTGTTAGTTGATGGTTTTTGGAATTTTAAAAACTTGAAAGAAAGGAAATCTTCAACATAGTCCCGATGGGAACGGCATCCTTTTTTTGCTTTTGAGGAAGTTTCTTTGGATGAACAATCATCTAAGCAAAAAAAGATATAGTGGACAGCGGGTTGGAAACGTGGAACAGAAATCGAAACGTGATGCTCCTAAATTAAAAACGAATAATTATCCAAAAAATAATTAGAAAAATATGAACGAGGAAGAAAAATTGAGAAATCCGCGTTGGAAGAAATGGGGTCCTTATGTGAGCCATCGCCAATGGGGAAATGTGCGGGAAGATTACAGTACAAACGGCGATGCGTGGGGATTTACAGGTCACGACACGGCGGAAGCCTGGACCTACAGATGGGCTGAGGAAGGCATTGCCGGAATCTCCGATGACAAGCAACAGATGTGTTTTGCGCTGTCTTTCTGGAACAAAAAAGATATAAGAGTAAAGGAACGTTTTTTCGGACTGAGCAATTATCAGGGAAATCACGGGGAAGATATAAAGGAAATTTTTTATTATCTGGACAACACACCGTCTCACAGCTATATGAAGATGGTTTACAAGTATCCAATCAATGCGTTTCCGTATGATGAACTGATTGCGGTAAACGGTCAGCGCTCCAACAAAGACCCGGAGTATGAAATCATTGATACGGGAATATTCGATAACGATGAATATTTTGATATTTTTATTGAATATGCAAAAGCTGGTGAGGATGATTTCCTGATCAGAATTGATGTTCATAACCGCAGCGATAAAGCTGCACCAATCGTAGTTTTGCCAACGGTTTGGTACAGAAATAATTGGGTTTGGGGCTACAATGATTATAAGGCGAATCTTGGTTTTTCCAAGCAGGGCGAGATTGATATTCATCACGATAGTCTGAGCATCAAAAAGTTATATTCCAGGAACAGAAATGTAGATTCTTTATTCTGTGAAAATGAAACGAACAGAGCAAGATTATTCAATACTCCGAAAACGGAAGGTTTTTTTAAGGATGGAATAAACCAATATATCACTAAAGGATTGGATACTATTAATCCAAAGAAAACCGGGACCAAAGCGTCTTTACATTGTGAAGAAATCATTGAAGCGCACAGCAACAAGGTTTTCGAATTCCGATTGTCTCCGCATATTATGGAGGATGCGTTTTGGGATTTTGATGACATCATCAATCACAGAAAACAGGATTCTGATGATTTCTATTCCAACATACAAAAGGATATTGAAACTGAGGACGAGAAAAATGTACAAAGACAGGCTTTCGCAGGATTACTTTGGAACAAGCAATTTTATCATTATAATGTTGGTAAATGGCTGAAAGGTGACCCGAATTTCCCGATTCAAAGGAGAGGTTTTGTGCGAAACAGCGACTGGGAACACCTTCATAACAAAGACATCATCTCGATGCCAGACAAGTGGGAATATCCTTGGTATGCAACCTGGGATTTAGCTTTCCATTGTGTGAGCTTTTGCGTGATTGATTCGGAATTCGCTAAAGACCAATTGATTACGTTGACCAAAGAATGGTATATGCATCCGAACGGACAAGTTCCGGCTTATGAATGGAACTTCGATGATGTGAATCCACCGGTTCATGCGTGGGCAACTTTCAGGGTTTTTAAAATCGATGAAAAAAATAATGGAAAGCCGGATTTGGCTTTTCTGGAAAGGGTTTTCCAAAAATTATTACTGAATTTCACCTGGTGGGTCAACCGAAAAGATTACAATGGAAACAACCTTTTCGGAGGCGGATTCCTGGGCCTTGATAATATTGGAGCCTTTGACCGGAATATGGAATTCAGTGAAGGTGAACATCTGGAACAGGCCGACGGAACCAGCTGGATGGCGATGTACGCCTTGAATATGATGAGAATTTCTATGGAATTGGCGATTCATAATCCAGTCTATGAAGATATGGCAATCAAATTCTTTGAACATTACCTTTACATTGCAGAAGCGATGGAAAATATAGGTGATGGCAAACAGGGACTTTGGAATGAGGAAGACGGATTTTTCTATGATTTGCTACAGTTATCCAACGGAGACAGTGTGAATCTGAAACTTCGAAGCATCGTTGGATTGATTCCGATGTTTGCAGTAGAAGTTGTGGAACACAGTATGCTGGAGAAACTTCCGGCCTTCAAAAAAAGAATGGAATGGATCCTCAGAAACAAACAAGATCTTACAAAGCTCGTTTCCCAATGGTATGTGGAAGGCGAGGGAAATAAACATTTATTAAGTATTTTAAGAAAAACAAGACTGACAAAAGTCCTTACCAGATTGGTGGATGAATCCGAATTTTTGAGTGATTACGGCATCCGTGCGATGTCCAAGATCTATGAAGAAAATCCGTTCCGATTTACCGTTCACGACCAGGAACATGTCGTCTATTACACGCCTGCAGAAAGTGACAGCCGGATGTTTGGCGGCAACAGCAATTGGCGCGGACCGATTTGGTTTCCGATTAACTTCCTGATTGTCGAGAGTTTACAACGCTTTCATTTCTTTTTCGGTGATGCATTGACTATTGAATATCCGAAAGGAAGCGGTGTCCAAAAGAATCTGGAAGAAGTTTCCAAAGACATCAGCGACAGACTTTGTAAGATTTTCCTGAAAGATGAAAACGGAAACAGAGCGTTCAACGGTGGTGTTGATAAATTCAATAATGATCCGCATTTCAAGGATTACATTATGTTCTTCGAATATTTCCACGGCGATAATGGCCGGGGCGTTGGTGCTTCCCATCAAACCGGATGGACTTCTACGGTTGCGAAGCTGATTCAGCCGAGATTGACGCACAGATAGAAATTATAAAAAGGAAACCTTCTCACTTTGAGAAGGTTTTTTATTTGATTGACTATTCTGTAATTTCGCCATTCACGCTGACTTCATAAGTAATTTCTACATTTGGTTCAAGCGTTTTGGAAACGGAGCAATATTTTTCGAAAGATAATTCTGCAGCTTTCTTAGCTTTTTTCGGGTCGATTTCGCCTTCGAGGAAGAACTTTACTTTGATGGATTTGAAAGGTTTTGCCTCATCCACCTGAACTCTTTCGCCTTCTACTTCCGCTTTGAAATCCGTGATGGTTTGGCGTTGTTTTTTTAAGATTGAAACAACATCAATTCCGCTACATCCAGCAACCGCCATTAACAGAGATTGCATCGGCGAAACGCCTTTTGCGCCTGGCAATGTTGTATTGTCTAACAAAATTGAATTTCCCTGTTCATTGGAACATTCGAAAAGGAAATCGTCGTTGATTCTATTGAGTGTAATTTTCATTTTTAAAATTTAAATTAGAAATGTAAATTTACAAAATTCCTCTCGCTTTTATCTCCAGATATTTATTGATGACATCTATGTTGAGATTTTCTGGTAATGTATAAATGCTGTAAATTCCGTATTTTCTGAGTTCCTGAATAATCAGTTTTTTCTCGAATTCAAACTTTTCTGCAATGATCTCGTCATAGATTTCCTGCATATTTTCAGGATTCGTATTTAGTAATTTATGAACTTCTGAATTCTTGAAAAATATAACGACGAGAAGATGGTTTTTGGCGATTCCCCGCAGATACTTCATCTGACGATTGAGCCCGTCCAAAGTTTCAAAATTGGTAAATAACAAGACTAGACTTCTTTGATTCAGATGAAATTTTGTTTCCTGATAAAGTCTTCCAAAATCACTTTCGAAGAAATTGGTCTGGACATTATAAAGTGCCTCAGAAATTTTTTTCAACTGTCCGGATTTGTTTTCTGCAGCGACTTTGTTTTCGGGTTTTTTGGAGAAAGTCATCATTCCTGCACGGTCGCCTTTTTTCAGAATAATGTGTGAAAGTGCCATTGTTGCATTGATGGAATAATCCAATAAGCTCAGTCCGTTGAAAGGCATTTTCATCGTTCTGCCTTTGTCGATCAGCATGATGATTCGTTGTGATTTTTCATCCTGAAACTGATTCACCATCAATTTGCTGGTTTTGGAAGTCGCTTTCCAGTTGATACTTCGGATGTCATCTCCCTGAACATAATCACGGATTTGCTCAAATTCCAGCGTGTGACCTAACTTTCTTATTTTTTTAATTCCGCCCAATAAGAATTCATTTTGAAGTGCCATTAACTCATATTTTCTGAGATGGATGAATGATGGATAACTTGCCAATTTTGCATCTTTCTGAAAAGTAAATCTTCTGGAAACCAATCCAATAGGAGAATTGACGTAAATATTCAGGTTTCCGAAACTATATTCGCCACGTTCTTTTGGTTCCAGAATATACTCGAAAAAGACATTATTTCCACTTTCGATATTTTTATCAATAAGGAAATCTCTCTTCTGAAACTGAAACGGAATTTCGTCAATAATTTTAGTATTGATATTAAAACTGTAATTATTCCTAATATCAACTTTCACTGAATTTTCATCGCCATTGGATAATTTTTCCGGCAAAATTCTTTGTGCGTTGATGCCTTCTTTATTTTGAAAAAGAATCAGGCAATCGACAATTACCAACAGTAAAACAAAAATCAATAATGAATTTGCAATCCACATCATCACCGGAAAGAAAAATGCCAAAACATAACAAATTCCAACGCCAAAAAGAGCGAAGAAGAATTTGTTATTGATATATAGTTGTTTTAATATTTTCACTTTAATTAATTATGGATTTCAATAGTTTGTTATCAGAAGGCTTCGACTTCGTTCAGCCTGACAGTGGCTTAAACACTTAGTATTAGAGGTGTCATCCTGAGCGGAGTCGAAGGATTTTCAATTATTTTTGTGGTTTACTTACCTCGGAACTTCGATGCTTTCAAGAATCTGTCTGATAATTTCGTCCGCTGTTAATCCTTCCATTTCTCTTTCCGGAGAAACAATAATTCGGTGTCTTAAAACTGCGAAAGAAGCTTCTTTAATATCTTCCGGCGTTACAAAATCACGGCCTCGGATTGCGGAAAAAGCTTTACTGGCAGTCAATAACGCAAGACTTGCTCTTGGAGAAGCTCCAAGATATAAAAACTGATTTTCTCTTGTATTGACGATGATTTTCGCAATGTACTCCAGAAGGTTTTGTTCTACGATAACCTCTTTTACCAACTGCTGATACTGTTTCAGCTGGTGTCCGGAAATGATAGTTTGAACAACGTCGGTTTTATCTTCTAATCTGTTATTATGTTGGTTTTTAATGATCTCAATTTCTTGTTCTAAATTTGGATAACCAACTTCGATTTTGAAAAGAAAACGATCCAGCTGCGCTTCTGGCAATCTGTAAGTTCCTTCATGTTCAATTGGGTTTTGAGTTGCAACCACCAGAAATGGTTCTTCCATCAAATACTTTACACCATCCATCGTGATTTGTCTTTCTTCCATCACCTCAAACAGAGCAGACTGTGTTTTTGCAGGCGAACGGTTGATCTCATCTATCAAAACGAAATTGGAGAAAATCGGTCCCTTTTTATATTTGAAATCCGCTTCTTTTACATTAAAAACCGATGTTCCCAAAATATCAGAAGGCATCAGATCCGGGGTGAATTGAATCCTGCTGAAATCGACCGAAATGGTTTTTGCCAATAATTTTGCAGTAATCGTTTTGGCAACCCCAGGCACGCCTTCTATCAAAACGTGACCGTTCGACAAAAGGGCTGCGAGCAAATGCTCGATCATATTTTCCTGACCTACAATTACTTTCGCAATTTCTGCTTTTACACGTTCCAGATTATTTCGTAAATCCGTCATATCCAGCCTTGATTGGAATTCGGGTGCATGGTCTTGGTATTGTTCTTCCATAATGTTTATTTAAGTGGACTCCGAAGAGGATATTTTTATGTTAATTGTTTGAAGCAAAGCTCCGTAGGAGCGGAATGTTTGTAGTCTGTTAGAGTTATTTTTGGCGAAGCTCCGTAGGAGCGACACTTTACTCGTTATAAAATTCAAATAAATATTTTTCGTCATATTGTATTTCAAATTTATTTAAAAGATCAAGATATTCCTCCCGAAAGCTTTTCTTTTTATGATGTTCTTCCTGATTATTAATGTAATTAATGACTTTATCAATTTGACTTTTGGAATATGAAAATGCACCATAGCCTTCCTGCCAATTAAATTTTCCTTCAAACCAATTCTGGTCATTAATAAATCTGGAAGAATTTGATTTTATATCACGAATCAGATCCGGAATTTTAAAATTCAAACTATTGAATCCAATGAGCAGATGTATATGATCAGGATTTGCATAAATTGCTAATAGTTTTTGATTACTATTTTTTAATATTCCTGAAATATACTGTTGCAATAATTCTCTTTTGGAAGAATGGATGAGGTTTTGTCTTCCTTGTACAGCGAAGACAAATTGAATGTATATTTGAATATAAGTATTTGCCATTTTGTGTCGCTCCTACGGAGCTCAAATTAAACATTGTTGTTTTTTCTACAAACATTTCGCTCCTACGGAGGTTTTCAGCAATTGTCTTTAAGTATCGTTCAATTAATTATTTTTTTAATAAATCACTTTAAAATATCATCGAGTAATTTATTCATCCTGATAAGATCCTCCTTCATCACGCTTGCATACGGATCTTGACCTTTTTTGACGAGTTCTACAGCTTCTTTTATTAGTTCTATTTTTTTTCCTGTTTTGAGATGAAGTTTATTAATGAATGACTCGTCAAGATTTTGAGTATCAATCAGCAGATCCATTCTTATTTTGTTTAAAAAGTATTGCGCTTTTTTTGCCATCATCTCGTGAAAATCACCTTCCTGTAAATAAAGATTTCCAATACTTTTGATAAAATCTAAAGAGGTATTTTTCAAAGGTTCGGTTACCGGAACAATCCGTTGTTTTCTTTTTGCATTGAAAAAGACAAAAATTGCCAAACCTGCTAACAATAAATACCACGCATATCTGAGTGGCGGATTGCTGAGAATGAATCTCATTGGCGACATAGATAATGGTGTGTCTGTTTCTATAAACCAAACTGTTTCTCTATCAGGAAGATAAGAAAAAACACTTTCCATATATCTGTTTTTTGAATTTAAAATATAATAATTGGTCAACACCAATGGCTCGGAATGAATATAAAAATGGCCCTTCCCGAAATTGATTTTAACAAAATCTGCCTGAACAGAAGTCTCATTGTTTTTAGTTTTATGAAGCGTTTTGCCAAGAATTTCGATGTCTTTTTTGATAAAAGAAAAACCTTGGTTATCTGGAAGTTTGTCTATAAACAATCTTTTATCCGCCAGTTTTTTATCCGTTAACTGCAGATAGTAATTTTCATCAAAACTGACACTTTTAAACCTGAATCCCAGCGTATCTCTTATTTTTCTCGGCACTTCTGTTGTAAACCACATTACGTCAGAACCTTCCGAAACCTGACTCATCATATTTTGCCAGGAAACCTCATCTATATTTTTTTGAATAATTAAAATA
This sequence comes from Epilithonimonas sp. UC225_85, assembly GCF_042695135.1. Classification (GTDB taxonomy): domain Bacteria; phylum Bacteroidota; class Bacteroidia; order Flavobacteriales; family Weeksellaceae; genus Epilithonimonas. The sequence continues at coordinate 602,728 of NZ_CP170547.1, read as the reverse complement.
TTATGTGGCTTTTTCTGATGGTTTTTCTGATAATATGAATAAGGCGAAACCCGCACTTTTTCTAATTTTTTATTGAATAAAACAGTTGATTCCTGATCAAAAATATAAAGCCCGAAAGGTGTCTTTTTTTCTGTGTCAAAGTTCTTTCGCCAATCCAGAACGGGCTTTTTGTTCATCTCAAATATACCCATCACAATCAGAATGATGATGAAAACGACAGCGTATATTTTGAATGTTTTATTCATTGATCTTTGATTGATAAATTGACCTTATCAGAATTTGTTAAAATATGTTTTATAGTGTTGATAATCTTTTTCTTCCGTCTCGAATTCGCCGTACCAGATGTAATCATAAATGTAAATGATCCGTCTGAAATCCTCTTGTGAATTTTTATTTTTCAGTTCTCTGAGATAATCGCGGTTAGTTTTTTCGGGATTCCAGCTGATGAGGTTTTTGTCGGTTAATTTTTTGAGAGTATAAAGGAAATGATAACGGATTGCCGAACGGTAATTCTGTTCTTTTTCAAATTTCAGAATGCTTGCCGGAAAGTTGATCTCGTGAATGTTTTCTTCCAGATCGTGAGTAGCAATTTTAATTTTTCTGTTCTTTTTACCAAATAAAAAGTTGCCGTCTTTTGACATTAAATAACTGATTAACAAATACAATAGAAAGCCAATAATCACAATGCCTGCAACGCGTAAAATATTCACAGTATACCGATTCGCTTTGTTAGGATCAATGTCTTTAAAAATCTTGGACAATAGCCAGGCGATCTTTCTTTTGACCTTGTCCCAGATTGATTCTTTTGGTTTCAAAACTTCATAATCGAACTCGTTTCCTTTGTATTTGTTTTTGAAATTTGGAGCAAAATTCTTCGGAGAAAGTATATTGTCGGTAGAGTAATTAGTTGCTGCTAAAGAATCTGCTTTTATAAAATTATGTTCAGAATCATAGCTGGCTGAATCTATGACGACAACTTCCTCCACGGTATTATCCTGAGAAAAAGCACAAGTTCCCAGGAAAGAAAAAAACATTAAAAGACAAAATCTAAATCTCACTTGTTCCTATCGTATCAATTTCATTAAGATCCAGATTTCTGTGGAGATCTTCCCGGCTGTCATAATATTGTAATCCCGCGTGGACGTACATAATATTGTATAAAACAAAACTTACAAGCATCGATACTCCGTAGATCAGAAAAAAGAAAATACCCATCCCGCCGGATAAAAAAGATGCCGGATATTCTGAGGTTCCCATCTGTGGAACTGTAACGAAACCGAAAATCATAAACATCGACGGAATCATTGTAAAAATTGTCAGTACAATATAAAGTATCAGGAAAACAATGACCGTAGAAGCCCAGTATTTCCAGAATTTAGCTTTTTGGGAATCGAATATATTAGAAAAATTTACTTTTAAAGCGTAGCCTAAAGAACCTAAAAAACCTCGGTCTGTGTTTAGAAAATCAAATAATGTAAAATTCACAACATTGATAAAAGCTGGCATTAAAAATATCAGAAGGAAAAAGCCAATAAAAATAATCATCAGAAAAGATGAAATTGCCATTATTATTAACATCAAAGGTGCTACAATAAACAGCATTCCTAAAAAGAAAATGAAGAATTTTCCGATATTTTTTTTGATGTCCGATAATATCTGATCCGGTTTAATGTTATGGTCACCTGTTTCGGCGACTCTTTTCATGTACAAAACCGGAAATGTGTACATAATAATGCTCATCGCAATCAGCAATATTAAGAATACGACAACTCCCAAAATCAATAAAAGACTATTGTCCTGAAAATAATTCTGTAAAAAATAGGTCTCCCCGTTTACATTTGAGTTCATCATCTGTAAAAAAAATTCGCGATAGCCAAAAATAAAAATGATCACAAACAGCAGCAGGAAAAAACCATTCAGAGCAAAATAGTTCTTAAAGTAGTTTTTTCCGTACTCCTTGAAAAAAGTAAAGGTATCGCTGATCAGACTACCGAATTTTCTGTTCTGGGGTAATTGCATTTTGGTTTAGTTTTTTGAAGACAATATAGGGATATATAAAATAATAAAAAGCAATGGCGGATAATGTTCCAAAGATGATTATGATATTCAAAACTAAAGGCATCGTTTGTGCATATCTGGTCACGAAACCCTCTATTAGTCCTGCAAAAATGGTGAACGGAACCGTACTGAGATAGATCTTGAAACTATTCCCAAACCCAAGTTTAAAAGATTCTAACCTTGATAGAGTTCCAGGAAATAATATTGATGCACCCAAAACCAAACCGGCCATCGCTTCTACTACCATTCCGAATATTTCAAATGCCCCGTGAAGCCAGATTCCTTTTGCGCTTTCCAGCAAAGCATTATGCGTCTTAAAGAAAAACTGAAATGCCCCAAGCATAATACTATTTTGCATCAATGCATACAAAGTTCCCAGTCCTCCAAAAATCCCGTAGATGTAGAGTTTTGCGCCAACGACAAGATTATTAATAATGATCATTAAGGCTGTGCTCCAGCTGGCTCCGGTTCCATAAATTGCGGTTGCATCGCCTTTTTTGATGTTTTCCAGAGTCTGATTGACGTAGCCTTCACCTAAAATAAGTGTTGCAAAGTCTTTATCATAAACAGACGATATCACACCAATTCCCACAAATAAAATAAAAAAAACAAAGGCGTAATAAAGATATCGTCGGTATTCATAAACGGTCAATGGAATATCCCTTGTGAAAAAATGCTTGATTCGGTTTTCTTCTATCCGTTTTGTTTTGTAGATCTTCTGAAAAATCTGAGAAGAGAGGAAATTGAGATAAACCGTCGATTTGCTTTTGGGATAATAAGTTTGTGCAAATGAGAGATCATTAATCAGATTGATATAAAGTGATGAGAGATCATCCGGATTTTTTTTAATTTTTCCGTTGATAACCTGTTCGATTTCCAACCATTTTGCTTTATTTTGCTTTATAAAAGCCACTTCTCTCATAATGCTAAAATAATAAAAATATGGATCAAATAGCTATCAATACTTCACAAAATGTAAATATTAATTTTACATTAGCCGGTATTGGAGAAAGAATATTGGCTTTCTTTATTGATCTTATAATAAAGGGATTTTATGTTTTCGTTCTCTTTTGGGTGATGCGGAATATTTTAGATTATTCAGATTTTACCCGCGGAATGGATGGCTGGTCCCTTTCTGCATTTATTCTTATCATCACATTCCCGATTCATATTTATACCCTGGTCCTTGAAACGATCATGGAAGGACAGACTTTCGGCAAAAAACTAATGAAAATAAAAGTGGTGAAAATAGACGGCTATCAGGCGGGTTTTGGAGATTATCTGATGCGGTGGATTTTCCGCCTGGTCGATATTTACAGCAACTCCGGCATTGTAGGAATCATAACAATGGTTGCTTCAAAAAACCATCAACGTCTGGGAGATATTGCAACAGGAACGGCTGTTATCTCTCTCAAAAACAACGTGAATATCTCTCACACTATTTTGGAACAGCTGAAGGAAGACTATGTTCCAACTTTTCCGCAAGTGATTCTTTTGAGCGACAATGATATAAGGATCATCAAAGAGAATTTTCAAAAAGCTTTAAAAAGTGATGACCGTCAAATCATAAACAGATTAACAGCAAGAATCGTAGAAATCCTGAAACTGGAACCCGATTCCATACCATTTACACAGAGACAATTTATCCGCGTTGTAATCAAAGATTATAACTTCTACACAGGCAAGGATTCTTAAATTATCTTTTCTAATTTGAATTTAATATTAACTTATAACATTAAAATAGGATTAATTTAATTTCTGTTGTCATTTTAATATATTTGACAAAACTTTTAATCCTTACAAATGAGAATCTTATTATTAATAATTACTTTATTGATAAGCCCTGCCGCTTTTTCACAATCCGAATCTACCAAAGCAGCTATTACAGCAGACTCCAAAGCAGAATTTCCGGGTGGACAAACCGCTTTCCGGAATGAGTTTATGAAAATGGTTCGCGCTTATGTGGATATCACCGCCTATGCCGTGAATGGAAAATTCTCTTTTGTTCTGACTATCGATGAAAAAGGAAAAATGAGTGAGCTGAAGATCTATCCGAAAGTGAAATATGATGAAGAGTTCAGGCAGGATATGGAATTCGCAATGAAAAGAATCAAGAAAAAATGGAAGCCAGCTATGAAAAACGGAGTTCCGGTGAGTTCAAATATTATTTTTGAGATCAACTTCTCGTCCGAACATTCTGATGAGGAATATTAATTAAAACTAAACAATCTCAATATGAAAATAAAGGTAATTTTAATAATACTATTTCCTGTCTTCTCTTTATGGCTGCACGCACAAAATAAATATCCGGATTTTCCAAAAGACCAACATAGTTATCTCGGCTCTTATCCGGAATTTTTCAAAGATTTTCATAAAATTTTGATTGACAAAAACCTTAAACCCTGCGAAAATAAAAAGGAATTTTTTAATGCTTCAATTCTAATAAAGTCTGAAAACTCAGCGGAACTCCTTGATTTGGATAGTACAGGATTACAAAAAAACAAATGCAGTTTTGAACTTACCAAAGAAGTCATAAAATATATGGACAAATGGATGCCTGCAAAAATTGATGAAAAGGAAGTTCCGGCCATTAAACGGATTCCGGTTTATCCGGACGACCTTTTTGAAAATTATAAGGAAGGCTATAATTTTGTAGATACATATTACGAAAAAACTGATTTTAATATTGCAGAACTCAGAAAAGAAGTCGTGAAGAAAATTAATCTGAATGGTTTTGGATTCAAGGGTAAAGGAAAATTAACTGTGATAACAAAATTTACAATTAATTATCTTGGAAAACTGGATGATCTTAAGATTGAAAATAGTTCAGGTTCCCAAAGACTTGACGAAATGATTATGGATGCTATAAAACAAACTCAGATAAACAAGCACTGGAAACCCGCCAAAACTCACGAAATGCCAATTAATTCTTATTTTTCTTTTCCAATAACTGTTTCTGTTGATTAAAAGGAAAACTATTTCCTGCCATTCTGTCACAATATTTTGTATCTTTGCAAACTAATTTAACTTTAGAATTTAGTCTAAAATCTAATTTCTAAAATCTAACTTCTTACAAAAAGTGCAGGAAAAATATATAGACGAAACCAAACAAGGCGAAGCTTTTGCAATTGCAGAAAAACCGGGAAACGGCAAAAAACTGTTCCTGGAAAGCTACGGCTGCCAGATGAATTTCTCTGATTCTGAGATCGTTGCATCCATTCTTAACGAACAAGGCTATAACACAACTTTGAAAGTGGAAGAAGCAGATTTGATTTTATTAAATACCTGCTCTATCCGTGAAAAAGCTGAGCAAACCGTGAGAATGCGTCTCGCTCAATTCAAAAATCTTAAAAAAGAACGTCCGAATATGACCGTTGGTGTTCTAGGCTGTATGGCCGAGAGATTGAAAACCAAATTTTTAGACGAGGAGCAACTTGTGGATCTGGTTGTTGGTCCGGATGCTTACCGGGATCTTCCAAATCTTCTCAAAGAAACCGACGACGGGAGAGACGCGATCAATGTAATTCTCTCAAAAGAAGAAACTTACGCCGATATCAATCCGGTTCGTTTGGGAGGAAACGGTGTAACAGCTTTCGTGACAATTACTCGTGGCTGCGATAATATGTGTACTTTCTGTGTGGTTCCATTTACAAGAGGCCGTGAGAGAAGCCGAGATCCGCATTCGATTATTGAAGAATGTCAAAGTCTTTGGAACAACGGCTATAAAGAAATTACTCTTCTTGGTCAAAATGTTGACTCTTACCTTTGGTATGGCGGCGGTCCGAAAAAGGATTTTGCAAAAGCTTCTGAAATGCAAAAACTGACAGCAATTAATTTTGCTCAACTGCTTGATATGGTCGCTAATGCAGTTCCGCAGATGAGAATCAGATTCTCAACTTCCAATCCGCACGAGATGACGGAAGATGTTTTTCGCACAATTGCAAAACACGACAATATCTGCAAATATGTTCACCTTCCCGTTCAAAGCGGCAGCGACAGAATTCTTCAGTTGATGAATCGCCAGCATACGCGTCAGGAATATTTGGATTTAATTAAAAAAGGAAAAGAAATTGTTCCTGATATTTCGTTTTCACAAGATATGATCATCGGTTTTTGCACAGAAACCGAAGAAGACCATCAATTGACAATGAGCTTGATGCGCGAAGTAGAATACGATTACGGCTATATGTTTTCCTATTCCACCAGACCGGGAACGCCGGCCCACAAGAAACTGGAAGACGATATTCCTGCAGATGTGAAACAAAGACGTTTGGCTGAAGTGATTGCTTTACAAGGCGAACTTTCCAGAAAAAGGATGGAAGGTTATGTTGGCAGAGTTCACGAAATCCTGATCGAAGGAACTTCTAAAAAGAATCAAAACCAATGGAAAGGCAGAAATTCTCAAAATGCAGTCTGCGTTTTCGACAAGCTGGAAGGACAGAAATTGGGCGACATTGTGTCTGTTTTTGTTCACGGCAATACGCAGGGAACACTTTTGGGGGAAACGGTTTGATAGTTCATAACCATTGAATTTCAAATCTTAAATTTCAAACATCAAATCAAATATGGCAGAATTACAATCCATAAAAGCACGTTTCGGGATTATCGGAAATTTTCCGGCACTTAACCGGGCTTTAGAAAAAGCAATTCAGGTTGCTCCAACAGATATTTCGGTTTTAGTAATGGGAGAAAGTGGCGTCGGCAAAGAGTTTATTCCTAAAATAATCCACGGCGAGTCCAGAAGAAAACACCAACCATATATTGTCGTAAACTGCGGGGCAATACCAGAAGGAACAATTGATTCCGAACTTTTCGGACACGAAAAAGGCGCTTTTACGGGCGCAACTTCTACCAGAAAAGGCTATTTTGAAGTCGCAGACGGTGGAACAATTTTCCTTGACGAAGTTGGTGAATTACCGCTTCAAACTCAGGTTCGTTTGTTGAGAGTTTTGGAAAGCGGCGAGTTTATGAAAGTCGGTTCTTCCCAGGTTCAAAAAACAAATGTGAGAATCGTGGCAGCAACCAATGTAAATATGATGAAAGCCATTAATGATAATCGTTTTCGTGAGGATCTTTATTATCGTTTGAACACGGTTCAGATTGATATGCCAGCGTTGCGCGAGAGAAAGGGCGATATTCATTTGTTATTCAGAAAGTTTGCAATTGATTTTGCTGAGAAATACAGAATGCCGGAACTGAAATTGACCGATGACGCCGTGTCTTACCTCGAAAATTATGCATTTCCGGGCAACGTTCGCCAGCTCAGAAATCTGGTAGAACAAATGACTGTCGTAGAGCAAAACCGGGAGGTTAATTCCACGAAACTGGCAGAATATATCCCTATGAATGCAAATTTGCCGGCAGTAATTTCTAAAACAAATGGAGCCGGAAGTTCCGGAGATTTCAGTTCGGAAAGAGATATTATGTACAAAATTCTCTTCGATATGCGAAGCGACATTAATGATTTAAAATCCTTAACTTCGGAACTGATAAAAAATAAAGGCAATACAGATCTTAGTCTGCAGGAAAAAAATCTCATCAACAGGATTTATACGCCGGAAACGCAGCAGGCCACAAGTCCTAATTCTCTGCTTTATTTCGAAAATAATCAGAACAATCAGAATCAGATTCATCATCCAACCATCGTTTCTGAGAATGAAGATCACCACTACAATGATGTGGAAGATATAGAGTTGGAAGAAAGCAGACCAGAATCTCTTTCACTTCAAAACAATGAAAAAGATCTGATTATCAAAGCTTTAGAAAAACACAAAGGCAGAAGAAACAAAGCAGCTGACGAATTGGGGATCTCTCAAAGAACGCTTTACAGAAAAATAAAACAATATAATCTGGAGGAATAATGGAAAAACTACCATCGAATATTAATATAAATTTTAATATCGGAAAATATATTTCCGGCGGTATCGATCTTTTCAGAAAAGATCCGGGTACTATATTTGGCGCTTTTGTACTCACGCTAATTTTCAGTATTATTCCTTTATTCAGCCTTTTGGCTATTGGAAACTTTTATAAAGTCTGCAGAGATGTTGATGTTCAGGGAAAATCTGATATTGGCAGGATTTTCAATTTTGATGATTTTGTTCCTTATCTAAAATTCATGTTCCTGTTATTTTTAATAGTGATGATTATCGTTCCTTTTCCTTTGATTTTATTTCCATTATCATTATTTTCGGGCGAAGATGGAAATGTTTCAAATATCAGCCTTGCTTTTATTTTGGGTGGATTTGGGGTTTTCATTCTTTTTTATGTGATTTTTTTAATAGTCCTTTCTGTTGCGACCTATTATTTTATTCCTTTGGTTGCGCTTAAAGGTTCGCACGATATCAGAAAAAATATTTCTTTATCTTGGCAGCTTGCTAAAAAAGATTTTTTCAGCATTTTGATTTTTATAATTATCTCGGGATTTTTATCGCAACTAGGCATACTGGCTTGCGGAATAGGGATATTTTTAACTATACCTATCGTGTTGTGTATGAGATACAAATCTTTTGAAAAAATAATGAATTTATAAAATCCTGAAATGATTAACGAAAGATTGTACTTAAGAAATTGTAAACTGTTAGGAATTATTATTCTTTTGAGCCTGATAGTTAATTCCTGCTATTCCTTCACCGGCTCTTCATTAAGAGAAGATATGAAAACTGTGAAGATCAACACGTTCCCGAATAATGCAGCAAACAATCTACCGAGTCTTAGCCAGGAGTTTACCGTGGCATTGCAAAACCGTTTTCTACAAAGAACAACGCTGAAAGGTGCTGTTGAAAAACCGGATCTTTTGATAGAAGGAGAGATCAGCGATTATACTATTACGCCAACCAGTATTGGTACGGCCACAACGACTGAAACTGGAAATACAATTCAGGCATTGCAGAATAAACTGACTATTACAGTAAAAGTACATTACGAAAACAGCAAGGATCCAACCTTGAGTTTTGACAGAACTTACAGTGATGAAGCAGTTTTCAATAGTGATCTGGATCTCAATACAATAGAAACTGCACAAGTAAGGATTGTGAATGAAAGGATCATCAACAAAATTTATAATGACATTGTAGCCAATTGGTAAAAGTATGAATGCTAGAGTTTTAGAATTAATAAAAAATCCAAAAATCATTGTCGAATCTGATTTGAACATCTTAGAATCGGAGTCAGAGAAAATGCCTTATGCTCAAAGTATCCGGGCACTTTATCTTTACGGAATCAATCTTTATCAATCAGAAAATTATAAAGAAAACCTTTCTAAAACAGCTGCCTACACCACCGATAAAAAGATACTCTATCAATTCATCAATTTTCAGAAAAACAATCAGAAAAATGAAGGGCCAGTTCAGCAAAACACTGAACAGATTACTGAAAATCAAACACCTAACAAAAAAACCACTGCTGAAAATATTATCGAAAAAACCTTAGAAAATTCTAAAGAGATTGAAGTTGCCTCTGTCGTTCTGAATAAATTTGATATTGATAAAATCATTGAAACGGAAAATCAGGAAAACTCAGAATTCATAGTTGTTGAAGGCGAAAAAAACCGTTTGCTATATGAAGGTGAAGAAAATTTCCTCGAAGAGAAATCTCAGGAAATAGACCTTGAAGCAACCAAAGAATCCGGGATTATCACGGTTAAAGATGATTTGGAAGTTAAAGAAAATCTGATCGCTTATGACGATAATAGGTCCGAAGAAACCATTTCTGAGAAAAAAGAAATAGATGAGGTTTTAGAAACTCCTGTCGAAAAAATCTCTGAAAATAATAATGTTGACACTCAAGTTCAGGATGAAGATTCTTCGGGAAATATCAGTTTTAATGGGATTGAAGATTTTCTGCCTCAAGTGAAATTCTCTGTTCCGAAAAACCATTTGGACTATCTGAATCCGCCTAAAAAAGAGATTAAGACCGAAACAAATTTACCTGAAGAAAAACCTCTTCAAAGGTCAGAATATAAAGAACCTGAGATTGCAGAAATCCCGGAAACTGAGGTTGATAATAGTCAAATCAGCTTTGAAAATACGCAGAATTTTGAGGTTTCAAAACCAGAAGAAATCATAACTCAAACTCAGGAAAGTGAAAATATCACAATTGAGAAGGAAGAAATTCCGGAACAGCCACTTTCTACCTGGAAACCGATGTCATTTTCCGCAAATACACCAGACGCTTTGATCGGTAAAACAACAGCAGCTGAGAAATCAAAACCGGAAATCATCGCCGAAGAAAAATTTGTAAAACCAGAAGTCATTGATGAAAAACCAGAAGAAAAACCTCAAGCCGCAGAAACGGAAAGACCTGTGATGAACGTCTCATTTTTCGGGAATGATGTTTCCAAGATTGAAGAAAAAAAGGAAATCCCTGCGATTCTTGAAAAACGAGAGGTGAAAGAAACCGTGGACAGCAATGTTGGAACCTTCATCAATACCTGGCAAAGCTGGCTGAAAATTGACAGACCAAAACCTGCTGAATCAATTGAGAAAACAATTGTTGTCAAAGAGAAAATCATTGATCAGTTCATTGAAAAAAACCCGAAGATTTCTCAGTTAAAAGATGAGGTCAATTTTATAGTGAAAGAGAAAAAAGATGACATCTCACACTTGATGACAGAGACTCTGGCTAAATTATATGTAGAACAGAAATTGTACTCCAAAGCCATCAAAGCTTACGAAACGCTTTCTGAAAAGCATCCTCAAAAAACAGAATATTTCAAAGAAAAGATCGAAGAAATCAAAGAAATCCGAAAATCATAAAATAAAAATCGTCCCGGATTCGAGACGATTTTTTTATTTCAATTCAATTGGATTGTTTCGGCTTTTCATTTCGGTTTCCATTCGTTTTTGCATTTCCTGCATTTGTTTTGGATCCATTCCCGGCCTGTTGCCGCCTCCGCCGCCAGCAGGGCCTCTTCCACCGCCACCGCCGCCACTTCTTTGAGCAGAGATGAAGCTGGCTGGATCTTTACGCATCTTCTTCTCAAGATCAGCATATTTCGATTTTTGAATGTTGATATATTGACCTCTGGTTTGTGGCTGCTGGATTTCTGCAATTTTTTTAGTCTGCATCAGGTCAAAAGAATAATCGCCATCAGAATCCTGAACTTTCACAATCAACCCCGGCAATCCTGAAAATTTATACGGCCCGTCCTGCAAAGGAATTTGCTGTGTAAACCAGGCGTACCAGGTTCTTCCTGCAAATTTTGTTTCTGCTTTCTGAGTTTCGTACTCACCGATTTTAACAGTTTCCGGTAAGATTTTCCAATTAAAAGTCGGGGATTCATTATAAGAATATTGATCTCTGCCTATTCTTGATTTATAAACCAAACTTTGATTGGCTAGATCTTTTTCTATCGTAAACTGCAGATTACTTCTAAGGTTTTCCATCTGCGATCTGTCAAAGTTTCTGGTCGCCCGCATTCTCTCCATTACAGAATCCCTTTTCAGCGTATTTTCTGCATAGAAAAAAGATTTTTTCCCATCTGTATCCAGATAGGCCAGTTCCGTTTTTTTCTCTGTATTTGTAGAATCCGGCGTTAGTGTTGCCTGATAGATAAATCTGGTACTTTGCTGAGCCATTACAAATGGCATTGCCAGCAGGCTGAATATTCTTAATAGTTTCATTTATGATTATTTATTACTTAGTTCTATCGGATTTGTGTTTCCGAAATTCATACCATTTACAATATTTGACGTAGAATTCTGAGAATGATTCCCCATTTGCATATCATGCGGTGTACCTCCCATTTCTCCGTTTGGCATTCCGCCATTCATTCCACCCCCGGGTGGTCCGCCCATTCCGCCATTCATTCCGCCACCACGTTGGTGCATTCCTTTTCCTCCCGGATTGAAGCTGTCAAAATTAATCTCAGAATCTTTATTTTTTACCATTTCCATTCTTACAGATTCCTTGTCGCCCCGAAAGTTGATTCTGGTTGATTTTCTGGCGTCAGGTTTTAAACTTTCAGAATAGGCATTCGGGACGATAATCTTTTTTACAAAACTAAATCTGTAATCACCTTTGTCATCTTCTAATTTTAAGATCAATCCCGGAAGACCTAAAAATTTATATGGTCCATCCGAAATTTTGATTTCAGGCGCAAACCACGCAGTCCAGCTCCTTCCTCCGAAAATCATTGTTGCTTTCTGAATTTTATACCCGTTAAAATCCGAAGTCTGAGTAGAAATGTCCCAGTTCATTTTTCGGTCTTCCTGATAATAAACTTGTTTTAAACCAATACTTTCAACAAAATTTACAGATTTTTCATCTCTGTTTTTTGTGATGAAGTAATCGAAGAACGTTGGTTGTATAGATTTTCCATTTGGCAGCTTTGGAAATTCACTTTTATCTTTCTTTGATTTTTTGATGTCGGTAATTCCTTGTTGTCTCAAGATTGTTGTCAAAGAATCTTTCAGCAGTTTACTTTCACTGATGAATAATGACTGGTTGCCTTTGATATCCAGAAAAGTATTTTCAACCTTCATATTTACGAGGTTAATGGTATCCGGATTCACTTCGGTTTGATAAACATATCTTTCGGTCTGGCTCCATAACTTTCCAAAAAAGGAAAATAGAATCATCAAAATAAAAATCTTCTTCATAATTAAAACTGATTGTTTGATTAACAAAATCAGACAAAGTTAATTATTAGAACTATGAGAATTAATAATTGTTCAATTTTTGACAACAATTTAACATTAACGGACTGTTTCTCATTACTCAAGGACGATCAAATTATCCTTCAAAATCATCAAAATAGATGTCATCGATTTGAGATTGCGGAAATTAGTTCGTACTTTTGTACACTCAAATCATTCTAAATAAAAATAATGATACAAGTAAGCGATCAGGCAAAAACCAAAGCGGCTCAGCTAATGACCGAAGAAGGCTTTAATCCTGAAACAGATTATATAAGGGTAGGCGTAAAATCCGGCGGTTGTTCCGGTCTGGAGTACGTTCTCAAGTTTGATAATGTAAAAAACGAAACCGATCAGGTTTTTGAAGATAATGGAGTGAAAGTGATTATTGAAAAAAAATCCATCCTTTATCTTGCAGGAACCATTTTAGAATTCTCCGGAGGACTGAATGGGAAAGGCTTTGTTTTTAACAATCCAAATGCTGCAAGAACTTGTGGCTGTGGAGAGAGTTTTAGTCTTTAAGTTAAGATTAAAATATCAAGAACATTTACTTTATTAAGTTATCATTATTGATAAACTTAATAAAGAAATAAATTTAAAATCTTAGCGCGCTTTGCGTTAAAAATATAATGGCAAAATATACAGAGGACGATTTAAGGGAAGACCTTAAAACTAAAGAATATGAGGCGGGATTTTATACCGATATCGAGTATGATGATTTCCCGACCGGACTGAATGAAGACATCGTGCGCGCTATTTCTGCAAAGAAAGAAGAGCCGGAATGGATGACGGAATGGCGTTTGGAATCTTTCCGAATCTGGCAGAAAATGACAGAACCGGATTGGGCCAACATCAAATATGAAAAACCTGATTTCCAAGCGATAAAATATTATGCAGCTCCAACTAAAAAGCCGGAACTAGCTAGTTTGGACGAAGTGGACCCGGAACTCTTGGCAACTTTCGCTAAACTGGGAATCAACATCGAAGAGCAAAAAAGACTTTCAAATGTTGCAGTTGATATCGTAATGGATTCAGTTTCCGTGAAAACAACTTTTCAGGCAACATTGATGGAAAAAGGTGTGATCTTTTGTTCCATTTCAGAAGCGATTAAAAATCATCCGGATCTGGTTAAAAAATATCTTGGAAAAGTTGTTCCAAGAGGCGATAACTTCTATGCAGCACTTAACTCCGCTGTTTTCTCTGACGGAAGTTTCTGCTACATTCCAAAAGGAGTAAGATGCCCAATGGAATTGTCAACTTATTTCCGAATCAATCAATCAGGAACCGGACAGTTCGAGAGAACTTTGGTGATTGCTGATGCAGGAAGTTACGTTTCATACTTGGAAGGTTGTACAGCGCCATCAAGAGATGAAAACCAGCTTCACGCCGCAGTTGTAGAACTGATTGCGATGGATGACGCTGAGATCAAATATTCTACCGTTCAGAACTGGTATCCAGGAAATGAAGAAGGAAAAGGAGGTGTTTTCAACTTCGTGACCAAAAGGGGACTTTGTGAAAACAGAGCTAAAATCTCCTGGACACAAGTAGAAACTGGTTCCGCTGTGACTTGGAAATACCCATCTTGCATCTTGAAAGGTGACAACTCGATCGGAGAATTTTATTCGATTGCGGTGACGAACAATCACCAGTATGCTGATACAGGAACTAAGATGATCCACATCGGAAAGAACTCCAGATCGACAATTATTTCGAAAGGAATCTCTGCAGGGAAATCTCAAAACTCATACAGAGGTTTGGTAAAAGTAATGCCTTCTGCAAAAGGAGCACGTAACTTCTCCCAATGTGATTCACTTTTAATGGGTAATGAATGCGGCGCACACACCTTCCCTTACATCGAGATCAAAGATCCTACGGCACAATTGGAACACGAGGCAACGACTTCGAAAATCGGTGAAGATCAGATTTTCTATTGCAACCAAAGAGGAATCGATACAGAAAGAGCAATTGCTTTGATTGTCAACGGTTTCAGTAAAGAAGTTCTAAACAAACTTCCAATGGAATTTGCAATTGAAGCTCAGAAATTACTGGAAATCTCACTAGAAGGTTCGGTAGGATAAACAGATAAAGAAAACTATATATAATTTTTGCATTAAACAATATACAATGCTTCAAATCAAAAACTTACACGCCAAAATTGAAGATGGCGCAGAAATATTAAAAGGAATCAACCTTGAGATCAAACCAGGCGAGGTTCACGCAATTATGGGACCTAATGGTGCCGGAAAATCGACGCTTTCGTCTGTAATTGCAGGGAAAGAAGATTATGAAGTAACCGAAGGAAATATTCTTTTCGAAGGGGAAGATATCGCTGAAGATGCTCCTGAAGAAAGAGCACACAAAGGTATTTTTCTTTCGTTCCAGTATCCGGTTGAGATTCCTGGCGTTTCTGTTACCAACTTCATCAAAGCAGCGCTTAACGAAACCAGAAAAGCAAATGGACTGGAAGATATGGGCGCAAAAGAAATGCTTGGCCTGATACGTGAAAAATCAGAGCAACTGGGCATCAAAAAAGATTTCCTTTCCAGATCTCTCAACGAAGGTTTCTCCGGAGGTGAGAAAAAAAGAAACGAGATCTTCCAAATGATGATGCTGAATCCAAAATTGGCAATTCTTGACGAAACCGATTCCGGACTTGATATCGATGCTTTGAGAATTGTTGCTGATGGTGTAAACAAATTCAAGAATGAAGGCAATGCTGTTCTTTTGATCACACATTACCAGAGACTTTTGAATTACATTCAACCGGATTTCGTACACGTTTTGGCGGATGGAAAAATTATTAAAACAGGAGATAAATCTCTAGCACTTGAATTGGAAGAAAAAGGCTACGATTGGCTTTTAAACTAAAAACAAATCTTCTAACAGATGCAAAATCAAACCATTACAATGGCTTTATTTGAACAGACAATAGATCAACATTCAGATTTTTTGGAAACTCTTCGTCACAGATTTTTGGACGAGGACAGAAAAACGGCACTTCATAACTTTGAAGCTAAAGGTTTTCCAACCAAAAAAGACGAAGAATACAAATACACAAATCTAAAAGAGATCACGGAAAAGGAATACAATTTTTTCCCTACAGAAGAGCACAACATCTCGAGAGAGCAATTGGATGCGCTTCATTTGGGAGAGGAAAACTTTGACCGGATCGTTTTCATCAACGGCATACTTCACAAAGAATTTTCAAAGATCTCAATCGGAAATGCTGAGTTTCTTTCATTCAATTACGCATTGAATGATCCTGCGCACAGAGAGGTTTTTGATAAATATTTCAACACAATCTCTAACAAAGATCTGGCTTTCACGAACCTGAATTCAGCTTATTGCAAATTCGGATTCTTCTTGAGAGTTCCGAAAAATGTAGTGATTGAGAAGCCAATTCACGTTTTCTATCTTTCTCAAAATCAGGAGGAAAATACGTTCTATAACACAAGAAATCTCTTAATCGTAGAAGAAGGCGCAAAGGTAGAAATTATCGAAAGTCATCACAACCTGGACGAATCTTTTGTACTGACCAATTCTGTAACAGAGATTTTCACGCATCAGAATGCAAAAACCGATTGGCACAAACTGCAGAATGATAATGATACTTCTTATCTGGTAGATCACACATTTGCAAAGCAGGAAAGAGACAGCTTGACAACGGTGAATACTTTCACTTTCGGAGGGAAATTGGTTCGTAACAATCTGGATTTCATTCACAACGGTGAAAATATCAATTCGTTTATGAACGGGATCACGATCATCGGAAAAGACCAATTGGTAGATCATCACACGGCGGTTCATCACAACACGCCTAACTGTGAATCTTACCAGAATTACAAAGGCATTTACAAAGACAAATCCCACGGCGTTTTCAACGGAAAAGTTTTCGTAAACAAGATTGCTCAGAAAACCAATGCTTATCAGCAAAACAACAACATCCTTCTGGACGAAGGCGCAAGCATCGACACAAAACCTCAGCTTGAGATCTTCGCCGACGATGTAAAATGTTCGCACGGTTGTACCGTAGGACAGCTGAACGAAGATGCAATGTTCTACCTGAGAGCGAGAGGTATTTCCAAGAAAGAAGCAAGAGCATTGTTGCTTTACGCTTTCGCCAATGATGCAATGCAAAACATTGATATTGAGCCGTTAAAAGTAAAAGTTTCCAAACTCCTCGCTGAAAAGCTGGAAGTGAATATGGAATTTTAAACCTTCAACATACACAATCTAAATCCCGGAATTTTCTGGGATTTTTTATTTTGGGCGCCTTTATCCGCGCTCCACTCCCGCTATTTTTGTGATTGCGAACGACGTTTATTACATAATTGAACGTTTTAATCAATCGCAATCACAAAAATGAGCTCCGTTCAGCTCGGGGCGCAGCTTCAACATATTTTGAACATTTGTCCCAAAATTGTAAATTTGAATGAATTAGAATTTTTAGATCAATTGAACAATGACTAAATCCGAAATAACCTGGCAAGATTTTGAAAAGATAGACATTCGTGTAGGAACAATAATTTCCGCAGCAGATTTTGAGAAAGCCAGAAATCCTTCTTACCAATTGGAAATCGATTTTGGAGATTTGGGAATTCTAAAATCATCTGCTCAGATTACAGCCTTATATAAAAAAGAAGATTTGATCGGGAAACAGATTCTTGCAGTTGTCAACTTCCCAAAGAAGCAAATCGCTAATTTCTTCAGCGAATGTCTCGTTCTGGGTGTTTACGGGGAGAATAAAAGTGAAGTGACACTTCTGACATCAAATCTGCCGGTGAAAAACGGATTGGAAGTTGGATAGAACTTTAATCAAAATTCTGTAACTCAACCAGTTTTCTATAAGTTCCGTTTCTTTCCATCAATTCCTTGTGAGAACCTTGCTCGATGATATCGCCTCTTTCCATTACCACAATATGATCCGCTTTTTGGATGGTTGATAATCTATGCGCAATAATCAAAGAAGTTCTGTTCTCCATCATCTTTTCCAGAGCATCCTGAACGTATCTTTCAGATTCTGTATCCAGCGCAGAAGTTGCCTCGTCTAAGATCATAATTGGCGGATTTTTCAGAACTGCCCTTGCAATAGATACCCTTTGTTTTTGTCCTCCGGAAAGTTTATTTCCGTCATCACCGATATTTGTATGATATCCATTTTGAAGTTGCGTAATAAACTCGTGGGCGTTGGCAATTTTTGCTGCTTCTATTACTTGTTCCTCGGTTGCATCCGGATTTCCCATCAGGATATTATTGTAAACCGAATCATTGAAAAGAACAGATTCCTGAGTCACCATTCCTAACAGCTGTCGGTAATCTGTCAGTTTTAAGTTTTTAATATTATGACCATCAATCAGGATTTCACCTTCAGAAACATCATAGAATCTCGCTAATAGATTGGCAATCGTGGTTTTACCACTTCCTGACTGACCAACTAAAGCAACTGTTTTACCCTTCGGCAGAACAACAGAAAATCTTTTGAGGATCAGGTTTGTTTTATCATAATAGAACCCGATATTATTAAATTCTATCTTATCCTTAAGTTCAGAAATTGGTGTAGGATTCGGAACCTCCTCCACTTTCAGGTCATAATCCAAAACTTCGGAGACTCTTTCCAAACTGGCCATTCCGCCTTGGATTGCAGAAACTGCATTTGATAATCGTTTCGCAGGATCCAGGACTTGGAAGAAAACAGCTATAAATGCCAGAAAAGTTGCAGGATCTTTGTTGGTTCCATTGATGATCTCCGTTCCTGCATACCAGGTAATGAGCAGCATTGTGACAGATCCCAGGAACTCGCTCATCGGAGAAGCCAATTCTCTTCTTCGGCTCATAGAGATGGCGTGATGCTGCCACTGATCAGTTGTTTTATTGAATCTGTTCTTTAATATTTTATCTGCGTTGAAAATTTTAATAACCTTCGAAGATTTCAAAGTTTCATCAACTAATGAGAAAAGATTTCCTAATTCTTCCTGTGCAAACCTTGCCTGTTTTTTCAGACTTTTACCAACCCAGGAGATGATCCAGCCCATAATCGGAAAAACGATTAATGAGAATAATGTCAGTTTTGGCGATAATAAAAATAATGCTGTTAGAGATGAAATAATCATAAACGGCGAATTCACGATATCTACGAGAGATCCCATAATTCCGCCTTCTACTGAGCCAATATCGTTGGAAATCCTGGACATCATATCACCTTTTCTCTGTTCTGTAAAAAAGGAAACGGGTAGTTTCAAAAATTTGTCATACATCGCTGTCCGCAGATCTCTTGTGATCCCAACGCGATAGTTTACCAATAAATAAGATCCAATATATCTGAAAATATTTCTAAGCAAAAAAGCAAAAGCCGTAATGCAACAAAGAACGGCTAAAACCTGAATACCACCATGCTCGTCCATATTAATCTGGATCTTATAATAAGCCCAGTCTTTTACAAAACCAAAATAATCAGCGATTCTTCCATTCCATTCCGGCACTTTTGATGTATCAACTTTGTCAGCGGTTCCAAACATCACACTTAAAATAGGGAGCAATGTCCCGATAGAAAATATCTGCAAAAGGGAATAAAGAATGTTGAAAAACATACTGCCCCAAAGAAATCTTTGATGCGGTCTGGCAATACTGAGAATACGTTGAAATGGTTTCATTCAGAAAAATTGGAAATGCAAAATTACGGAAAATAAATAGTTTACTTTATCAGGACGTTAAAAATCGTATCTTACTTTATCGTTGTATTTTGGCGTGAAGTTTTTGGTATTCAGTTTTTCAACAGTTTTTGAAAAATTGTTGATAATATTGGTCAGGTTTTCTGCATCTACAATATTAATATCATCGTTCACAGCGTGATAGTGAAATGCTTTTGTCATATCAACTGTAGAGATAGAATGTGCTATAATTTTTTTCTTAACAAAATTGACGTTATCGGATCTGTAAAAAAGCTGCTCATTTTTATATGGATCAGGATAAACTTTAAGCCCGTTCGCAGCATTAGCATTGATTAATTCATCAAAATCAGAAAACTCATCGCCAGTCATAAAAACAGCATTTTTCCCAAATTGAGATTCTGTTGCCAGCATTTCAAAATTAAAAAGTGCAGTGATATTATTGAAAACGGGATTCAGGTCTTTATTCTCAGACAAAGCTTTTGAACCTTTCAGCCCGACTTCTTCTGCGTTGAATGCCATAAAAACCATCGAGTAATCTGTTTTTTTATCCTTAAAGTAATCCGCAATTCCCAAAACCGTAGAAACACCACTCGCATCGTCATCTGCACCGTTATAGATATTATCTCCAGACTTATTATTAGTTCCGATGTGATCAAAATGACCTGAAAACGCAAGACTTTTCTCCGTTTTCCCTTTTTTGATACCACAAACGTTGAAACCTTTCTGTCCTTTATATTCAAAAGGAATCAGAAAAGAATCGCCAAAACAATACTCAAGGTTATTTTTTTTGAATTCCGACGCGATATATTCCGCAGCTTTGTCATTTTCCGGCGTTCCAAATTTCCTGCCTTTCATCTCATCAGACGCCAAAGTAGAAATGATGTTTACGATTCTGTCTTTAGAAATTTCCTGAGCAAAAGAAAATATTGACTGAGTGATAAAAAGAATAAGGCTTAGTTTTTTCATAATGGCTAATTTATAAAATAATGATATATGTTTGATAAGTCATTGATTCTTTGGTTTTGTTACCATTATTTTTAATAATTGCAAAGAAAAAAAACAGCCTCCAGAAAGGAAGCTGTTCTTACTCAAAAAAATCGTCGTAAGTTTATCGAAGTCTGTCCACAGATTTTACGAGCCTCTCATCTTTTTTGATGTACACATTTGCCAAAAACAAACATACAATCGCAATTACTGAGAAAACCGGCTCAATACCCTTCTCAGGAAATGTGATTCCTCCGGGTAAGTTTTGCAGCCAATAAATCAAAAAACCAAGCAACAAAGCGTTTATAAATAGGCTGATATTGTTCAGCAGAATTTGTCTTTTTCGGTTTTTGAAACTAAAGATACTTAGCAATCCTAATAATATTAATATAACAGTAGAAATATTAATAATCAGATTTCCACCTAATATATCAAAATCCTGAGCTGTAAGATTCAGGAACAAAGCGCCTAAAACAGCTAATAATATCCAGATTGTTTGTATTCTTTGTAACATTTTTTTGATCAATTCCTTTTTAGAAAGGGAACAAATTGTCTGCAAAAATAAAATAATTTTTGCTTAATTCAAAAATTAATGTAGATTTGCATTGTAATCACCTATTAAAAATGATAATCGCCTGATTTTCATTCTTACTTTTACAAAATAAATTTACTTTTTTACGCATTATATGTTTAATATTGAAACGCTAAGGTCAAAATCCGATGAGGAATTGACCAAACTTTCTAAAGATTTAGGCGTCAATTTGGCAAAGAAAAGCTCTCCGGAAGATACGGTTTTCGCCATTCTGGACTATCAGGCTTCTAACCCAAAAATCATTAAGGATTATCTAAACGCCAATCAGGAAAATATGAATAAAAACACAGAAGACAATTCTGGAGAAAAAGCTGCTCCTGCTAAGAAACGAGGCAGAAAGCCAGCAGAAAAACCGAGGCAGGAAACAGAGATTCCTACAGCAGAAGTTGCAATAGCAGAAGTGCCTGCAGCTGTAGAAACGCCGGTTGTGACACAGGAAGAAGTTAAAAAACAAAATCCTCCGAAGAAAAAACAACCAAGAGCAAGAGTCGCAGCAAACGAAAATCAAGAAGTAGTTGCAGAGATTAAATCATCACCATCAGAAACGGCTCAGACTACAGAAACTGTTCCTCAAACTGACGAAAAGCAAGATGAAACAAAATCTGAGGATACAAAACCTCAGCAAAGACAGCCTCAACAGCAGAACAACCGTCAGCAGCAGCAAAAGACCAACAACAGAGGTCAGCAAAAAACACAAAATCCCAATTCTCCCCAACACAACAACAATAATAATCAAAAAGAACAAGCCGAAAACCAACAGGACAATTCGCCAAAGAAGGAATTCAACTTTGATGGATTGATCACAATAGAAGGTGTTTTGGAAATACTTCCGGACAATTACGGATTCCTTCGTTCTTCAGATTTCAGCTATATCTCTTCTCCGGACGATGTGTATGTTTCTACTAATCAAATCAGAAATTATGGTTTGAAGACGGGAGATACCGTAAAAGGAATGGTAAGACTGCCAAAAGAAGGCGAAAAATATTTTTCTCTTCTAAAACCGACAGAGGTCAACGGACGAGATCTTGCTTTTATCAAAGATCGTGTTGCTTTCGAATATCTGACGCCGCTTTTTCCTCAGGAGAAATTCAATCTTGCAGGAAAAGGTTCTACTCTTTCTACAAGAATCGTAGATCTTTTTGCACCGATTGGGAAAGGACAAAGAGCAATGATCGTTGCACAGCCAAAAACGGGTAAAACAATTTTACTTAAAGATATTGCCAACGCAATCTCAGCCAATCACCCGGAAGCTTATATGATGGTTCTTCTCATCGACGAACGTCCTGAGGAAGTTACGGATATGCAGAGAAGTGTGAACGCGGAAGTAATTGCCTCTACTTTTGATGAAGCTGCAGATAAGCACGTAAAAGTAGCAAATCTGGTTCTTTCAAAAGCACAGAGAATGGTAGAATGCGGGCACGATGTTGTCATTCTTCTTGACTCCATCACAAGACTGGCAAGAGCTTACAATACGGTGACGCCGGCTTCCGGAAAAATACTTTCTGGTGGTGTAGATGCCAACGCGCTTCATAAACCGAAACGTTTCTTCGGAGCTGCAAGAAAAATCGAAAATGGAGGATCGCTTACAATCATTGCAACAGCTTTGATCGACACAGGTTCCAAAATGGACGAAGTGATCTTTGAAGAGTTCAAAGGAACCGGAAATATGGAACTGCAATTGGACAGAAAAATTGCGAATAAGAGAATTTATCCAGCTGTGGATTTGGTTTCATCCAGCACAAGAAGAGATGATCTTCTTTTGGACGAGGCAACAATGCAGCGTATGTGGATTATGAGAAAATATCTTTCTGATATGAATCCTCTGGAAGCTATGGAATTTGTGCAAAAACACATACAGGGAACCAAAAACAATGAAGAGTTCCTGATGTCTATGAATAGATAATTTGTTACCTCAATATAAAAAAGTTCGGCTCGCAATTGCGAGCCGTAACTTTATAGTAAAGTAAAACCTTTACCATTAATTCATAAAAACGTCTTCAACATCTTGTTTTCTGCTGAGAACAGAATGTGCGTAAGAGCAATGCGCTTTTATAGTCCACCCGTTTTTTCTGGCGAAATCTACTGATTTTTCCACCAATTTTTTTCCTAGACCTTGTCCTTCGAATTTTGGAAAAATCATGACATAGCTCACTATTAATTTTTTGAGTTCCGGAACGATTGTGTAAGTAAGTCGTCCGATATCTTCAGTTTCATTTTTCAGAGTGATATAACCGCCGTTTCCGGATTTATTATTTTCAAAGCTAAGTTCCATAAAAGTTTGTTTTATAAAAGTATTAGCGAAAATTATTCCAAAAAAAAAATTATCTCACAGGTGTCCGGAACTCTCCGTAACCGATCAATCCGTCGAAGTTTCTGCCAAATGGTGTGTAATATAAAAATGCCTGGTAAAGATTTTCTGTCTGCCAGAAGTTTCCGTTGACCTCACCGTAATTTAACTTTCCGTCCGAACCTTTGGTTGCAATGATGTAACTGTAAAAACCTTGTTTCAGATAAATCTTTGCAAGATATTTCTGTGCCTTATCATCATAAAGCATTTGGCTTTTTGCATCAGCTTTGTAATCGTTGAACATTCCCAGAACATAAAATTCTTTGTCAGATTTCTGACTGTCGAGTGCAAAATACACCCAGGAATAATCACCTTCCCTATCGGCATCTCTTTCTATTCCAAGATCATTTCTTCGGTAATAATAAGCACCATTGACATCCGGCTGATATTGATAATCCCCTGGATAAGCCCAGACCGGGTGAAGATATGTGTAGTTTTTTCCGTCTATGACCTCTGTATTTGCAACCATATCCAAAGCCTGATTCATCACTTTATTATCAAAGTAATAGAACTCATTATTTCCCGGAAAAGCCAATCCCAATTGCTGAAATAAAAGTTGATTTCCCAGGGTGGAACTCGGTCGGATATTGGTAAGAGAAATGCCCCAATTGTTATTTTGAATCACACTCAAAGAAAGCGATGAAAGATTGTTGCTGATTCCAGAGCCATTTCCAGTAGCTTGTATTTCAAGCCTTTGTCTTGCATTGGGATTTTTAGCATCTATAAATCGAGTCACGTTGATTCCGATATTTGCACCGTTTTCATAGATAGAAAACCTTTTTTTGAACAACGGTTTGTCCTGAGAATCTTTGTAAACGATGATCTCATAATTCCCGGAGATTTTTGGCTGAATTTTTTCGTTTGGGAAAACCAGTTCGTAATGGGTATATTTTTGATAAGTGTTAAAGGAATATTGAAATTGATCAACCAAAGCATTCATACTTCCGTTCGCATATTCTGTAAAAAAAAGCCCATCTTCTTCCCAGTTTCTGTTGTAATGTTTGTAAGTATAGCGGTAGATCTGGCTGGAGTTTGAAAGATCATCAAATCTAAGGATCAATTGTTCGCCTTGAGCAATAATTGGCGTTTCATCATTGGTTTTAGGATTAAAAACCTGAATACTTTTGATTTCCTGAGCAAAAGAAAATGCACTAAAAAAAATTATAAATAGTCTAAATACCTTCATCTTGCTAAGTTAATGTTTTATATTTTTACAGTTAAATTAAAAAAATGTTACACGTTGAATCTTTCACTTTCAATCCGTTTTCCGAAAATACGTACCTCATTTATAACGATAAAAAGGAGGCTTTTCTTATAGATCCGGGAAATATGCCCGATGCGGAAACCAAAGTTTTAGGCGATTTTATCAAATCGAAAGAGCTTAAAATCCAGAATATTCTTTTGACGCACGCACACATCGATCACATTATTGGACTGCAATGGGCTTATGATGAGTTTCAGGTTCCGGTTTTGGTTCATCTTGATGAGATTGAAATTCTGGAGAAAGCTCCTTTTACTGCAAAGAATTATGGTTTCTTCTTTCCTGCTTTCAAAGGGGAGATTCAAAATATAAAAGAGGGCGACGAATTAAAATTAGGTTCTGATATCTTTGAAATTCTGGATGTTCCGGGACATTCGCCTGGAAGTGTTGCATTTTATAATAAAGACAATGGATTTGTGATTTCCGGTGATGCACTTTTTATGATGAGCATTGGAAGAACTGATCTTTACAAAGGTGATTATGATCAATTAATTAGCAGTATTAATACTAAACTAATTACGCTTCCGGAATCAACTAAGGTTTTCAGCGGACACGGAGAATCTACAACGGTCGGTTTTGAAAAAAATTACAATCCGTTTTTGAAATAAAAAAACGCTTCCGAATTGGAAGCGTTTGATTTTTAGTTTTGATGTACCTCCGACAAAACAGGTCCGGAAGAGATCAATTCGCGGGCTTCGTCATTATCTGCAAATTGTTCAAAATACTTGATGTATCTCGTAGCCAGATCTTTTGCCTTTCTTTCCCAGTCTGAATTGTTTTCATAAGTATCTCTCGGATCCAGAATATGTTCGGAGACATTTGGCAGGGAAACCGGGAATTCCAGGTTCATAATCGGAACGTGATCAGTTTCCGCATTATCAATACTTCCATCAATAATTGCATCGATGATAGCTCTTGTGTCTTTCAGAGAAATTCTTTTGCCGGTTCCGTTCCAGCCGGTATTTACCAAATAGGCTTTAGCATTGTGTTCTTTCATTTTTCCAATCAGCGTCTTGGAATACATTGTTGGATGAAGCGTCAAAAATGCTTCGCCAAATGCCGGAGAAAAAGAAGGTGTCGGTTCTGTAATACCGAGTTCTGTTCCTGCTAATTTTGAGGTATAGCCACAAAGGAAATGATATTGCGCCTGGCAATCTGTCAAAATAGAAACCGGAGGCAAAACTCCGAAAGCATCCGCTGACAAATAGATAATCTTGCTTGCGTGACCGGCTTTAGAAGGTAAAACAATTTTGCTGATATGATAAATCGGATAAGAAACCCTTGTATTTTCTGTGATCGATCCGTCGGCGTAATCCACATTTCCTTCATCGTCTGTGATTACATTTTCCAACAGTGCATCTCTTCTGATTGCACCATAGATATCCGGTTCTTTTTCTTTGCTAAGGTCAATGACTTTTGCATAACAGCCGCCTTCGTAATTGAAAACGCCATTATCATCCCAGCCGTGCTCATCATCACCAATCAAATATCTTTTTGGATCTGCAGAAAGCGTGGTTTTCCCTGTCCCGGAAAGTCCGAAGAACACTGCAACATCGCCGTCCTCGCCGACGTTGGCAGAGCAGTGCATAGATGCCATTCCTTGCAGCGGAAGGTAATAATTCATAATAGAGAACATTCCTTTCTTCATTTCTCCGCCATACCAGGTTCCGCCAATGATCTGCATTTTCTTTGTCAAATCAAACATGACGAATACTTCAGAATTCAGTCCGTGCTGTTCCCAATTTGGATTCACGGAATCCGAAGAATTGATAACCACAAAATCCGGTTCGCCGTAAGTCTGAAGATCATAATGGGAAGGCCGGATGAACATATTCATCACAAAATGAGCCTGCCAGGCAACTTTGGTTATAAATCTTACTTTCAGTCTTGTATCTTCATTGGATCCGCAATAGGTATCAATCACATAAATACTTTCGTTGGAAAGATCTTTGGTCACGATATCTTTCAACTCATCAAAAACTTCAACGGTTGTCGGTCGGTTAATGTTCCCGTCCCACCAGATTGTATCTTGTGTAATTTTATCATTGACGATGTATCGGTCTTTCGGCGATCTGCCGGTGAAAATCCCTGTTTTTACAGCTACTGCTCCCGATTTTGTAAGAACTCCTTTTGCAAAACCGGAATTGCCTGGATCCATTTCTGCCTGAAAAATTTCTTCGTAAGTTGGATTGTGGAAGATTTCTTTAGGATTAAAAATGCCTTGACGTTCAAGATAAGATTTTAGCATGTCCATGATAATTTTTTTTGAAGATTAAAAGGTATTGGGACAAATGTAAAAATATCAGCGAATTATCAAAGTTTTAATTACGTGACTTTCATCAGCTTAATAAAAATTCATAATTAATTAACAATCAATTAATTAAATCTTGCCAATTAAAAATTTTGCTAAAACCCTGCTTTTTAAAATAGGCTTCATAATCTCCAAATTTTGAAGCAAGAACGAAATCTCCGCCCCAAGCACCCAAACTTTTGACAAAGACGGGACAGTTTTGGAAATATTTTTCTTTGACCGTCGGAACTCCAAGAAATTTGGAAAGTTTTTCCTCGTGAATTGTCATTAATTGCGAAAATTCTTCCAAATTTTGACTTTTGACAATCAATTTGGTTAATTCAGAATATTGATTGATTAATTCCGTTGAAGTTGTCTTTGATTTGTAATGGGAAATACCTTCACGCGTATCTTGTTTTTGGTTGAGATGAATGAAAATCAATTCATCTTTAAAACTCGGATCAAAAGTAACTTTCTCATAAACTCGTTCGGGAAAACGGCTGTATAAAACAGCAGATTTTTCCTTTGCCACAGCAACATCATAACCACTTCCGCCAAGACTGATTTCATTCAGAACAAAAGGATCGATCTCTGCCCATTCTCCGAGATTGCTCATCAAAGTAGAGCTACTTCCCAATCCGAAATCAGACGGAAACTGAAGATTGGTTTTGAGGTGATAAGAAACATTTTTTTTGAACTTAGTTTCGGAAAGTTCCTGAACATTTTTCAGGACTTTCAGAATGAACTCTGAGGCTTTTTGATCATTCGTTTCGATGATTTTCCAATTCTTGTAATCAATGATATTTTCCAGCCACAATTGATCCTGATGATAGGCGTTCCAATAGATCAATGACTTTTCATCACTTTCTTCTGTAAAAAAAAACTCTTGTCCCAGCTTTGTTGGAACAGCCAGGACAAGAGCACCATCAACAGCAACATATTCTGAGGTAAGCATTAATTTACCGGGAGAAAAAATTCTCTTCATATGAGCTGCTATATTTTAATGTGTCGCTCCTACGGAGCTTTTTTATAAATCGACAATAATTTCTACAAACATTTCGCTCCTCCGGAGCTGAAAATTATATTGCAGAGGCAACGGAAACTTCGGAATTGATCTTCTTTATCAAACCTTGAAGTGTTTTTCCAGGACCAACTTCTACGAAGTTATCTGCGCCGTCTTTGATCATATTCTGTACACTCTGAGTCCATTTTACAGGACCTGTCAATTGTGCAATCAGATTTTTCTTGATCTCTTCCGGATCAGACACTGCTGTTGTTGTAATGTTCTGATAAACCGGAATGGTTGCCTTTCTGAATTTCGTATTTTCAATAGCTGCTGCTAATCTTTCCTGAGCCGGCATCATCAATGGTGAATGAAAAGCACCGTTTACAGGCAGGATCAATGCTCTTTTTGCGCCAGCCGCTTTCAAAGCTTCACAAGCTTTTTCCACAGATGTAGTCTCTCCGGAAATTACCAATTGTCCAGGACAGTTATAATTTGCAGGAACTACAATTCCTTCTATTGTTGCACAGATTTCCTCAACTTTAGAATCTTCCAGACCAAGAATTGCTGCCATAGAACTCGGATTGATATCGCACGCCATCTGCATTGCCTGAGCTCTCTCGTAAACCAACTTTAGCCCGTCCTCAAAAGATAAAACACCGTTTGCAACCAACGCGGAAAATTCTCCTAAAGAATGCCCGGCAACCATCTGAGCACCTAAACCATTTGCAACTTTTACCGCTGCAACAGAATGTAAAAATATCGCAGGCTGGGTAACGCTGGTTTTCTTAAGATCTTCATCTGTTCCATTGAACATAATGGAAACAAGGTCAAAACCAAGGATATCATTGGCAGAATCCATCAGGTCTTTCACATCTTTTCGGGAATCATATAGTTCTTTCCCCATTCCTACATACTGTGAACCCTGACCAGGAAATACAAGTGCTTTCATATTTTATATAAATGATAATTGATGAATGATAATTGATCTCTTCATCGTTATTTAAAGGTAATTACTGCATCAATCTTACAACTCTGTAACCGTTGTTGATGTATGCACCATTTGGTTTCGCCTTTACAAACTCGAATTTTGTGGCAAGCTGAGTTTGTGATTTATTGATTTGTTTAAAGATTTCTCCTTTTTTGTTTTCTCTCGTCAGCATATCATTCATCACATCAAAACCGATTACGGCATATTTTGATGGTGCTTTGCAGTATTTTGCTTTGTAACCTGCAAGAATTTCTTTTTCAAAATCGCCATCGTAATTGATTTTTCTGTCCATCAGATATACTAAGCTGGCTTTGGAAAGGTCATCTACATTTTTCTCAAAACTCGGACTGTAAAACATACTAAAGGCTTTGACACCTTCTGTCTGTTTTCCAAGAGCGATGATTTTTGAGGCAAAAGCGCTTCCCGCAGAGTCATCATCGTCTGCTAAAACAGCGATCACAGGAACGGCCTGTCCCGTCATCATATTATTTTCTAGCTGAATATCATTGGACGAATTAACGATCACAATATTTGCTTTTGATAAAGATTTTTCTAAACCAGCTTTGATTGCATTGGCGTTTGCTTTGGAATTATCTGCAACGATATATATTTTCTGATCTTTATAGACCTGAGAAACCTCTTTCACGATTCTGTCCGAATAAACAGAATTTTCTGTTTCGATAATGATCAGATTGCTGTAATCAAAAAGATCTTCAGAATTTGCAAATGGTGCTACTACAGGAATGCTCTTTTCTTTTACATAGTTGAGGACCTCCAAAACACTCGATTTGAAAAATGGTCCAACGATGAGATCTGTATTATCCTGATTAATCTGAGAAAGGCTGTTTTTAAAAGTCACTTCATTTCCTGCGTCTACAACCTTAATATCCAATTTTTGTCCTGATGCCGCGTTTCTTTCTGCGGCTAATTTTGCACCGGTTAAGAAATCCATAGCCATTGTTCTGTATTTTGCATCGTTGGCATCAAATCCGAAAGGCAACATTAAAACTACGCTCAAAACATCGCCCGCTTTTTTGGAATACATCGGATCCTGTTTCTTGATCTTGAGTGTCATTCCCGCCTTCAACCCGTCTGAGAGATTTGGATTAAGAGAAATTAACTGATCTAATGTTACATTAAAATGATTCATAATACTGAACATTGTGTCGCCACTTTGAACCGTGTAAGTCACATAATCATCCTCTGAAGTAGAAGTATTTCCGGAAGCAGAAGTTGTTGCACTTGGCGCAGAAGTCTGAGTTGTAGTAATGGTTTTCGTTGCAGGTTCAGATGTTGTATTATTCTGAGAATTATCTTCAACATTGATTGTATTGGCTCCGGAAATTCTGATCGATTCGCCTGGTTTCAAACCTGTCGTTTCCAATCCCGGATTAAGTGCAAATAGTTGTTTCTGGGTCAGATTGAACTGCTTGGAAATTTTATAGTAATTATCCTTTGCCTGAACAACATATAAACCTTTTGCCGGTTCGGAAGACACAGTTTCCGTTTTAGTAACTTTTACTTCCGGTGTTTTTTCTGCAATAGTTGTAGTTTGTGCAACCGTTGTAGAAGCAGAATCTGCATATTTCCGGATATTATCCAAAGGCAAAGTGATTTTGTCCCCAATTTTCAGGTGAGAATCCAGTTCCGGATTCAGTTTTCTGAGATCAGCTTCTGAGATTTTATATTGTTTTGTAATGCCATAGACGGTTTGCTTTGGCTGCAAAGTAATTGTTCCCGTTTTACCAGAAACAGGTGCCGAAGTTACAGGTGCTGTTTTTGCAGGCGTTACTTTTGGAGTCACAGCTTTTGTTGAACTTCCTGTTTTGGAAACTGTTAAAACATCGCCGATTTTTAAGCCTCCATCTTTTTTGGAAGGATTCAGTTGATACAATTCATCGATGGACAAACCATATTGTCTGGAAATCCCGTAAGGCGTTTCCTTTGGAGCAACGGTGTGTGTTTTCTGCGCGGACAGACCTAAAAAGGCAGTTACTGCGGATAAAATGAAAATTTTCTTGATCATTCTTTTTTAATAATGATACAAAAATAATGCTTTCAGATTAAATGTGCGAAATTATTAATTCTGATTTTTGAACATTCATTTTTTGATAGCAGTCTTCGATCCATTGCCTCCCGAGATCCGAATAGAATACACTGAAATTGAACACTCTTTCCTGCCAGTTGCCGCCGGGATGAACTTTCAGGAATAGACTCTGCATCTGATCAAAACGTTCGGATTGCTTTATTTTTTCGGCTTTCAGAAGGCGTTGCTGCATTCTTCGGAAAGATTTCAGCTGTCGTGTTTCTTCCGCTTCTACAAGATTGAAGAATGTTTTCTCAGTTTCTGAAGCTTTGTTTTTAAGTTCTGAAAATGAAGCTATTAATTCAATTTCTTTTTCTGCAAGAAGAGATCTGATTTCGTTGCTTTCCAACAATTTTTGATTCATTACTTCGGCAAAATTTTCAAAAAAGTTTTCAATTTTCAATCCTGAGTTTTCAATTTTTCTAAATATTTTTTCATCCAGGAATAGCATTGAGTTTCTTGGTACCAATATCGGAAATGGAAGATTAATGGATTCAAAATGGTCTTTTAACTCGATCCAATACATAATTTCTGCATTGCCTCCGACATAAGCCAGATTTGGTAAAACCGATTCCTGATAAGCCGGACGAAGCACTGCATTTGGACTGAATTTTTCCGGATGATTTTCCAATTCGTTCAGGATTTCTTCCTCAGAAAACTTTAAAGCTGTGTCAAGAATTTGATATTCATTATTGATTTTCTCAATTCGGTTTCTGGTTTTTGAAAGATAAAATAAATTGATCTCTCTCGGATTGACCTGAACTTTATGATATTCTTTTTCAAGAAATTCTCTCTGATTTTTCGTTGTTTCGAAAAGCTGATTTGACAACAGTTCTTTCCTGAAAATATCTTTGACCTGAGATTTCAGTTGTTCCGAATTGCCATCGATGGTCAACAAACCATAATCGGCAAATAATTGATTCACCAGATACCGAATGGCCTGGGTATGGGAATTTCCTTTCTTGTAAGCATTTTTGATCCACAGAATCAACTCGGTTCCGTACAGGTTGTCTTTGAATTCCTTTTCGAATTCCTGGATGAAATATTGATCTTCAATCTTGATATTCCCAACATCGCCACCGGAATTGCCTTTGATCTCGTAATAATGTTCTTTGGTTTTGAAATGATCGATCTCCTCAAAATCGTGATCTTCTGTTGCCATCCAAAAAATGGGAACAAAGTTATGATGAGGGAAATTTGATTTTAAAAACTCTGCCGTTTTGATAGTCTGCAAAATTTTATAAACGAAGAAAACAGGACCCGTGAAAAGATTGAGCTGATGTCCGGTTGTGATGGTGAATGTCGTTTTTTCTTTCAGAAGGAAAAGATGTTCCAGCTGTTTCGTTGACATTGGTTCTTCCTGATTTTGTGAGAAAATCGTTTCATAAAGAACATTCCTCTTTTCATCAGAAAATGAATTCTGTTTTTCGGCAATCTGAATTTTGAAATTTTCCAGATCAAAAACTTTATTCTGAAATCCGTCCAGTTTTTTTCCTAAAAAATCTTTTACGAGTTTTGGAATGCTGTTTATATTTTCGAAGTCAATCGTCATTTTTTATTTGATGGTTGTTGGTTGATAGTTGACAGTTCTTTATGATGACAAATCTTGTTCTAAGCTGAAGTTGCAGCCCGGCCTGAATGGAGCTCTTTTTCTTTTTTGAGAAAAAAGAAAAAAGCGGGAATGGAGGACGGATTAAGCTGCCATAATTATTCTTCAAAATTAATGGAAAAGATACCAGACAACACCTAAATTGAGCCTGAAATCGTAAATCGGATAGCCTGGCGATGTAAAGGATTTGTTCTGCATAAAAGTCTGGTTGATATGCTGGCCTTCTATGTAGAAAAACATCCGCTTAACTCTCATATTAAAATAAACATCTGCAATCGGCTGTCCACCAATTGAATAACCATTGGTTCCGGGTAAAATATATTCATTAAGAATCGGCGAATAATCTCTGGAAGCAAATTTTGAGAAATAATAAAGTTTGACTCCAATCTGTACTTCTGCTGCTTTTTTGAACGCCGGTGCCTGATAAAAAACATTAATCCGTCCGATAAAATCCGGCATTGGCAAGAGATCCTGATTGCTAAGTGCTCTTTGGAATAAAACTTTTCCGTTTACGTTGAATTTTCCATATTTCACGGTACTTTCGCCGCCGATCTGTGAAATGTTAAGAGAAGACGAACTTTGCTGTGGTTTTGAAGCGCTGTCAAAATAGGTGTAATTGTCTATTTTGAAAAAATCAACATAAACCCTTGTATCAAACCATTTGGCTAATCTCACCGTTCCTCCGAGCTGAGTGACAACTTCGTTATCAGGGTTCTGAAGGTAATAATTGTAATTAATATAATGAGAAGAGTTTACCAGATAATTGAAACTCGGATAAGCGGATTGGAAATTGACACGCCCTTCTACCAAATAATCTTTGATCGGTTCGAAAACCAATTGATTTGTTGTTTTCACATAATCACCAAACTCTGAACCTTTGGAAATCTCGAGAAAAGATCTAAGCTGGATTTTGTCCAATAATTTAATTTGCAAATTACCAACAGCCCCGAATCTCTGTTCTTTGAAATAGCCGGGAATATTAAGAATCGGAAATGCATTTTTGTTTCCGAAAGTCAAATACTGATGCCGGAACCCTGCGTCTAATTTGAACTTCTCATTGTCCCAGACCAAGCTGAACGTGTTGCTGAGATT
The DNA here is from genome assembly GCF_042695135.1 of Epilithonimonas sp. UC225_85. Classification (GTDB taxonomy): domain Bacteria; phylum Bacteroidota; class Bacteroidia; order Flavobacteriales; family Weeksellaceae; genus Epilithonimonas. The sequence goes on along the minus strand of NZ_CP170547.1, from coordinate 569,110 downwards.
ATTCGTGAATTTTTTGTTGTACAATGGGAAATTAGTTATGCTTTCTGAACCAAAAAAATCTGTGTCGGCTGTTGTTTCTGAGAAGTAATATTTATTTCCCTGATGATAGATGGTATGTCTTAGTTTGAATGGGTATTTTGCAGGATCAAAAGGCGAAAACTCCTGACTGAAATAATATCGTCTGTAAGAATAACGAGATTCTGCGCCTGTTAAATTGGTTTCTATATTCTGTCTGTTATTGAATCTTGAATCTCCGTTTAAGAACACATCCAGATCTGCAATGCCTCCATTTTCCTGATTGTTGACATTCTGATGGATGTAATGTGCATAAGCTTCATATTTGCCATTTTTAGAGACATAGTGACCACTGAAAATGGTATTGTTACTTGAGGCCAGACTGTTTCTGTATAAACCTTGAGACCTCAGTCCCATATATTCTATTGCGAAGTTGAAATTTTTGCCGACGTTCTGGGTATAAGTAGTCTGAAGTTGTCCACCATTTTTCATGGCATTGTTATAGAAAAAAGTGGTCGTCGGAGTTTTCACATCATAATAGTTGATGTCATTTTCTCCTTTTATGTAAAAAGATTTGTTTTCCGGGAGAAGATTTAAATTCTGTTCGGCATTTTTTTCATAAACCAAATTCTGAAATCCGGAACCAATATTCGCCGATTGAATCTTTCCAAAGTTATCTTTTTTATTGTATTGGGTAGCAATATATGATCTCTCGATTGTAAATGTGGTATCATATATCTTCTTTTCAGAAAATCTGGTTTTGACCTGATAGTCATTGATCGTAGGTTTGTAGATTTCCAGGGAATCTTTCTTTCCGGAATCGACCTTCAGCGTATCAGAAGAAATCTTGTTGGAGTCTGTTTTGTTTACCTGCTGTCCATTTATAAAAACACTAAAAACGAACGACAGTAATAATAAATATTTCATCAAGGAAATTTGAGTACAAAAATACTAATTATACTTAAATAAAAAATCCCGTCTTGTTTTTGTAACGAGACGGGATTTATATTTAAAAATAATGTTGATTATTTTTTGATAATTTTTGTGTTTTCAACACCACCACTACCGTAATAAGCCTGTAGAATATAAGTTCCTTTGGCTAAAGTAGAAACATTGATTTGCTTGGTATCTGTAGTTGATTTAACTTTTTTACCAGATAGATCATAGATCGTAACAGATTTAATTTCTTTGTTAGCAGTAAGGTTTACAACATCTACAGCCGGATTTGGGAAAACTTTCAGCCCTGATTTAGCATTAGTTTCATTAACTGCTAAAGATAGATCTCCACTAAATTTAAGTATGCCTTCAGTTCCGGCAGGACCATCACTAAACTGACCAGCCCAGCCAGTTGTCGGATTCAGGAACTTAACTGTTCCTCTTTGCAATCCGGCATCAATAGACACCCAAGTTAATCCTCCATCTTTAGAATATGCAGATCCTTGTACTCCGGTATCATCGGTATATATACCTGTAGTTACATAAGTGTTTGCCGTTCCTGGAACATAGGTTATATCTCCGAAATACCAAGTGCCAGTTGCATCAACAGGCTCCCAATTTGCACCTCCATTGGTAGTTGAGTATAGTACAGCATTTACATCACCGTCAACAGCGATTAACAATCCATTATTTCCATCTTTAAAAGCATAAGTTCCGCTAGAACCTGTTACTATGTTTCCTGCAAAGTCTAAAACAGGAGTAGAATACGCTGCCCAAGTCGTTCCTCTATCTGTAGAATGAAGAATCCTTCCTAAGCTTGTTCCAATCCAGATATTATCACCCAGGATATATTTATTATTTAAATTATATCCATATTCATCACTATTGATTGGTGCAGGAGTGTTTGCAACAGCAGTCCAGGTGGTTCCGCCATTAGATGTTTTATACATCTCAAATTTTCCGCCTACAGGATCTCCGGCTGTCCATCCATTATTTGCATCCCAAAAATGAATTTGGTTTGCAAAAGAAGAAGTAGAATATCCTGTTTGTTTTGTCCAGGAAGTTCCTCCGTTCGTAGTCTTATAAATACCATTACCTGCAGTCCCTGAAGATGGGGCGGTGACTAAAAACGCCGTGGTGGCATCAAGTGCAAACAGGTCGGAAACCATTGCGGTACTTTGAGAAGTTAGTCCCGTGATGTTAGTTGCAGTCCAAGTAGAACCATTTGTTGTTTTGGAAATAACTTTTGGATAAGTACCACCTCCTGATCCATCAGAAGCTGTGGCCCATACTGTATTGGCATTCACAATAGAAATCACGCTAGGATAATAATATTGTGCAAACTTAATTCCCTGATCCACCCAAGATTGTGCATTGGTACTAATAGAAAGAGAAATTAAAGCTAAAGAAAGTAGAATTTTTTTCATAATAATAAATATTTAATATGGTTTGAAATTATAGTAAAACTAAAAATATAGACATATTGACATTATCTTATTATTCAATACGCTAATTTTATACTAAATTAACAAAAATTATTTAAAATTAAACTTTTCCTGTTTCATTTAACCTTAGCTTAATATAGACTATCTAATTAATCTAAATATCTCACATCATTTCAAAAAAAAGACTGTTTTAAAAAACAGTCTTTTTTTTTGAATAATCAAATATTATTTTTTGATAATTTTTGTGTTCTCAACAGAACCATTACCATAATAAGCTTGTAGGATATAAGTTCCTTTAGCTAAAGTAGAAACGTTGATTTGTTTAGTATCTGTAGTTGATTTAACTTTTTTACCAGATAGATCATAGATCGTAACAGATTTAATTTCTTTGTTAGCAGTAAGGTTTACAACATCTACAGCCGGATTTGGGAAAACTTTCAGCCCTGATTTTGCGTTAGCTTCATTAACAGCTAAAGATAAATTACCACTAAATTTAAGGATACCTGCTGTTCCTGTAGGACCATCACTAAAGAATCCAGCCCAACCTGTTGTAGAGTTTAGGAATTTAACACTTCCTCTTTGTCCACCATCTACTCCAGCAATGTTGTCAATAATAGTCCAAGTTAAACCTCCATCTGTTGAATAAGAAGAACCTGTCCCTTGTGCAGCATCAGAATCAATACCTGTTGAAACATAAGTATTTGTTGTGCCAGGAACATACGTGATATCTCCGAAGAACCAAGTTCCAGTAGCTTCTATAGGCTCAAAAGTAGAACCACCATCAGCAGTAGAATACATTACAGCTTCAACGCTATTATCGATAGCAATCAGGATACCGTTGCTACCATCTTTAAATGCCATTTTAGCAGAAGATCCATCTACACCACCTCCAGCAGCACCACCACCAAAATCAAGTGCAGGTGTTGAGTTAGCAGTCCAGGTTACCCCTCTATTAGCAGAACGAAGAAGTCTTCCTTTGGTTGTGCCTAGCCAAATGTTGTCACCTGTTACATATTTAACTCCTGTCAAACCATATTCAACACCAGCTAAAGGAGCAGGAGCACCTGCTACAGCTGTCCAAGTAGTACCTCCGTTTGTAGTTCTTAAAATCTGAAATGTTGCACCTACAGGATCTCCTGCGGTAAACCCTTCATTTGCGTCCCAAAAATAAACAACGTTTGGAAATGAAGCAGTTGTATAACCTGTTGTCAATCTTGTCCAGCTTGTACCACCGTTTGTTGTTTTATAAACAGCATTGGTATTAGTTGCAGAACCAGTTCCTGTGAAAGCAGTAGCTAACCAAGCAGTAGTCCCATCAATAGCAGCAATATCACTTACTAATGCAGGAGCCGGGATTGTACTGGTAGGAATAGTAGTTGCTGTCCAAGTCGTACCACCATTGGTTGTTTTAGAAAAAGCCTTAGGATAAGTTCCTCCTCCTGATCCATCGTATGCATTAACCCATACAGTATTAGCATCAGTAATAACTATTTCTTTAATACCATAACTTGTGGCAAATTTTGTCCCTTGTGGTGTCCATGAATTCTGTGCGTAAGAACTCAAAGAAAGAGAAATTAAACTTAATGAAAGTAAAACTTTTTTCATAATAAAAAATTTAAATGAATTAATAATTGATGCTAAACTAAGAAAATAATTACAAATAAAAAAGCAATATTCCTATTTTAACATCTAGAATGATATAAAAGAAAAAGGCAATATCACTATTGCCTTTCTTTAATCTTAATAACCTGGGTATTGTTTGAGGTTGATATTATTATTTATTGCATCTTGACCAATAGGCAAAACAAATAATTTATCATTAGCAGGTACATTACAATTTGTTGTACAGTTAGAAGTTTTTACAATTGGCAAATTCCAACGCTTAAGATCTAAAAATCTTTGACCTTCACCATAAAATTCTTTCCCTTTTTCTGTAAGAATATTATTAAGCAGAGCTGTTCCTGTACTTGCAGGATAAGTAGATCCTTTTCTAGAAAGGGCAAAAGCATTCAATTCTGTAAGTGCTGTTGTCTCTTGTCCTGTAAGGTACAACGCTTCTATTCTGTTTAATTGAGCTTCTGCAAATCTTAATATTTTAATATTTCTCTGGAAGTTACCTTCTTCTGTTAAACGAGGATATTTATTTGTCCATGCACCCGGAACTGTTCCAGTTCCTGTAACACCTGTGGTAGTTAATAGACCTGTACTACCAGATCCTTTTCTTACATCCGCAGCTGGAAAACTATCATAAAACTCTTTAGTAAATAGCAATGCTTTTCTATCACTTAACCTGTAATAAAGTGTTGGTAGTGCTAAATTAGAACCTAACCCTGTTACACCATTACTTAAAGTATTTATATCCAATTCCCAAATTGTTTCTGGGCGATTCTCTGAATTTGCTTCTGGTGAACCAGAAAAATAAGCTTGATAAGTTGCAAGTGTACTTTCAATAGGTGCAAAAACTCCCGGATTGTTTACAATATCTGACGCATATTGTAATGCTAATTGTGCATCACCAGCAGCTCTTCTTGTAAGGTAGACTCTGGATAACAATAGCTTAGCAGCAGTTTTACCAAGTAGAACTTTGTTATCAGCCGGATCTTCTGCTGCACTAAGACTTGAAGTTAAATCTGATATTATTTGTGCATAAACCTCAGCCACAGTTGCTCTTGCTGGTTGTATACTAGCATCATAATTTGCCAAAACCAATGGCACACCATATTCTTGATTAATACCAGAAGTTGGTGCTGGTGAGTAATAATTTACTAAAGTGAAGTATGCCAAAGCTCTGATGATTTTTGCCTGTGCTTTTATTTTTGCAACATTTTCATTGTTTTCAACTTTTGTATTGTTGATGATCATATTACAATTATTGATAGCATTATAAAGTGAATCATAGAAACCAAAATCATTATTTACGGCACTGTAATTCATATTATAAGTACTGGAAAAAGCTGCTGCGCCTGCACTAGAAACATATAGATGATCTGATAAAACATCACCAATTGCCGTTACAGTTGTCCCAAATGCATTTACTGATCCTACACTTAAATAGGCGCCATTTAAAAATTTCTGGAGTTTATCTTCTGTGTCTATTGATTCTATACCATCAGAAGTTGGAGACGTTAGCTCTAATTCGTTCTCACTACATGAATTGCTTACAGAGAGAACAAAAAGGGTCGATATGAGTAAAAAAACTTTTTTCATTATATTCTTTTTTAATTATTAAAAACCAACTTGAATCCCAAACGACATTGTTCTCATAACTGGAGATGCATACCAATATCTTCCTTTACCTAACCAAGACCAAGAGTTGGAATTAGATTCCGGATCATAGTTCAAATCCTTGTCAAAGGCATACATTAATAGATTGGTTCCTCTAAGATAAATTGTAAGATTACTAAGTCCTACACTTTCTTTGAATAAACTTCCGAAACTGTAAGATATTTTCATTTCTTTCAAACGAATATGGTCACCTTTGTTAAGGAAGCGTGAAGACTCCAATCTTCCTTCGTTTTTATCACCTACTACAGCAGCAGGATTAGATGCTCCATAGTTCTCTGCTCCTGGCGCATCCGTCCAGCTATCATATAAAGCGTCATTGATTTGATTTCTCGTAGGGAAAGCACCATCATGAATTGTATATGAATGAACACCATTTTGTACATAGAAATCAAATTGTCCTGTTAATAAGAAACTTAGAGATATATTTTTGTACTTGAATTCATTAGTAATTCCTACGTTATAAACAGGAAAAGCACTTTTTCCCATCCAAGCATATCCTGCGTTTGCTCTTATATTGGTTACATCCGTTTTGGTATCATCTGTATAGAATAAAGCTTCTCCTGCCTTGATACCTTTAGAAGCATCATCTGCCTGCGCTATTCCTGCAAATAGTTTTACATAATATTCTCCAAAGATATGTCCCGGAGAAAGAGCTACCAATTCATTGCTGCCATCACTAGTGTCTCCTCCAAATTGTTGTAAAGCTTGATTATATTCCAGCAACATGGTTTTGTTATATGCACCGTTTGCGTTGATAGACCATCTAAAGTCCGAGGTTGCTACTGGTGTAGCATCAATTACCAATTCAAAACCTCTGTTACGGATTTTTCCCACATTATTATAAAATGAATTTGGTCCTCCTGATTCATACGCCGGTGTATCTAGAGCAATTGCTTTATCAGTAATTTTATTATAATAATCTACTGTAAATTTCAACCTATCATTGAAGAATCCAAAATCGGCACCTACATCCAAGTGTTTGGCTTCCTCCCACTGCAGAGCTAAATTTCCTGGATAATCCACAAGTCCGTAACCCGTATTGCCACCCACGCTTCCAGAACTGGAATCAACATAAAGTGTTGCTAGGGCATTATATTGAGCGCCCCATTGGTCTGCAAATGGAATATTCCCTAATACACCATAGCTACCTCGGAAGTTAAGCGAAGAAAATGCACTAGGAACAAATGATTCGTTTTTAGCATTCCAAGAACCGCCAATTGACCAGAAATTACCCCATTTATTCTCTCCAAGAGTAGAGTTACCATCTCTTCTTATTTGACCAGTAACTGTATATTTACTATCGAAAGTATAACTAAGTCTGCTATAATACCCTATCTGTCTCCATCTCAAGTCACTACCATAACTTTGAATAGTACCTGCTAATGCAGATTGGAAATATGGTCTTGTATCTCCCATGAAAAATGAATAATTTGTCAAATTATTATAGGTATGATCTTGGTATTCCATCCCGGCAATTACCTCTAAATTATGCTTATCTGCGAAAGTATTTCTATAAACAAAATTATTTGACCAGTTCCAATCCAACATATCCGTTCTTGCATCTTGCAAGAATCCATATTCATCCGACTCTGTTTGCCCAGTGTATACAGGATGTCCTTTACCAACACCTTGTAACTCTCTCATGAATTGCCCTTGAGCTCCAATTAAAGAACTGAAAGTTACATTCTTCATGAACTGATAGTCCATATTAGCAGATGCAATAACAGTATTGATTGTAGATTTTTGATAACTCTCCTTCAAAAGAGCAACAGGGTTAAAACCTGCCGTCATTTCAGATGACGGAGACCAAGCAGATTCATTAAATGTTCCATCAGAATTATATACCGGACGCAAAGGTGATAACATAATAGAGTTCGTAACAGGATTTGCAGAAGCTCTACCACCCATATATGTATTTCTTCTTACATTGGAATAATTAATGTTAAATCCAAATTTTAATTTTTCCGATGCTTTGTGATCAACAGCTGCGTTAATACTGATTCTATCAAATTTACCTGCTTGTACTAAAGGTAAGTTTTGATAATATGATCCTCCGAATCTGTATGATGTATTCTCACCACCACCCGTAGCACCAAAATTATAGGTATTTACGATAGAAGAGTTTCGGTTAACTTCTTTTGTCCAATCTGTAGTTGCACCTGTATAACTATTTCCAATTATCTCTTGGGTAACTGGATCATAAATATTAAAATTAGGTTTAATATAATTATCAAGATAATAATTAGAGGCATCTTGCAATGAAGTAAATCCACCAACAGGCACTGGAGTTGGAAGATTCCCTCCTCGTTTCCAGGTATTCCACATTAATATCCCACCATATTTGATATACTCATCACCTGTCATTAGATCTAACTTATCATAAGCTCTGGTCTGCAGACCTGTTTCCGTAGAAAAATCAAATTTTGTTTTTTGGTTATATTTCCCTTTTTTGGTTTTGATAATTACAACTCCGTTGGCTCCTCTAGAACCATACAAAGCCGTTGAAGAAGCGTCTTTAAGAACCTGAACAGATTCAATTGCGTTTGGATCAATCGCGGCTAGTGGATTCCAAGACTCCATCATTTGGGCATTATCTGCTCCTTTCCCTATTACAACACCATCGATAACATATAAAGGATTTGGAGTTCCAATAATAGAACTCACCCCTCTAATAATAACCATATTTGAAGAACCAGGATCACCACTTGCAGCTGAAAAATTTAATCCAGCAACTCTACCATTAAGAACCTCATCAACGGATGAGAAAGGCGTAGATTCAAAATTAGCTTTAGAAACAGTACTATATGATCCTACCTTTTGAGCCGGATCAATTTTAATGTTCCCCATGATAACCACCTCTTCAATCTCTTTTGCTTTTGTTGTAGTATCACTTTTCTTTTTCTGTGCCATTAATGCTTGACCCGTGAAGAAAAGAACCCCAACAGACAACAATCGTAATTTTACATTCATATTAACACTATTTAATTATAATCTGCAAATATGTTAAAAAATTTTAACACCACAAAAATTCAGACTAAGTATTAATTGTCAATTTCATTATGTTTATTAAATTTTAATTCAAAAAATATAATTCTTTTAATATTTAATTGAATTTATAATTAATAAATATGAATATTATAATAACAAAGCATGTAAAATAACATAATATATTTAATATTGTTTTATTTATTTAGAATTATTATAAATAATATTTTTATAACAAAAAAACCGCCTGATAGGCGGTTTGTAAATATTTTATAACTGTTATTTCAGTTTCTTTTTAACTGCAACTTCTTCGTAAACTTCAAGAATATCGCCAACTTCGATATCATTGTAACCTTTGATATTAAGTCCGCATTCATAACCTTTGGTTACTTCTTTTACATCGTCTTTGAAACGTTTAAGACTTTCCAGCTCTCCGTCAAACTTCACAATTCCATCTCTAAGAAGTCTGATTTTGGAATTTCTGGTTACTTTACCGGTAAGAACCATACATCCTGCGATAGATCCGACTTTAGAAATTCTGAATACTTCTCTAATCTCAACATTACCAATGACTTGCTCCTGAATCTCCGGAGAAAGCATTCCTTCCATAGCTTCTTTCACTTCGTCAATAGCTCGGTAAATAATAGAATAAGTTCTAATTTCTACTTCTTCCTTATCTGCGATATCTTTTGCATTCACGCTTGCTCTTACGTTGAAACCAATCATAATTGCATCAGAAGCTGCTGCTAATAACACATCAGATTCTGTAATCTGACCAACACCTTTGTGAAGGATATTAACCTGAATTTCTTCTGTTGATAATCTTTGTAACTGATCAGCCAAAGCTTCCACAGATCCATCCACATCACCTTTCAGAATGATATTCAATTCTTTGAAATCACCCAAAGCGATACGACGACCAATCTCATCAAGTGTCAAGTGTTTCTTAGTTCTAATGGACTGCTCACGCTGAAGCTGTTCTCTTTTATTTGCAATTGATTTAGCTTCTTTTTCGTCAGCAAAAACTCTGAATTTATCACCAGCCGTCGGAGCACCGTCAAGTCCAAGAATTGTAACAGGAATAGATGGCCCTGCACTTTCCATAGCTTTACCACGCTCATCAAGCATTGCTTTAACTTTTCCGTGGTTTTTACCCGCAAGGACATAATCTCCAACTGTCAGAGTTCCATTCTGAACGAGCATTGTTGCTACATATCCACGGCCTTTGTCCAAAGCTGCTTCTATTACAACTCCGCTTGCTTGTTTATTTGGATTTGATTTTAATTCCAGCATCTCTGCCTGAAGTAATACTTTCTCTAATAACAATTCTACATTATTACCAAATTTAGCAGATATTTCCTGTGCCTGTACATTCCCACCCCATTCTTCTACCAAGACATTCATTGCAGAAAGCTGTTCTCTGATTTTATCAGGGTTAGCACCTGCTTTATCTACTTTATTGATAGCGATAATCATTGGAACTCCTGCTGCCTGAGCGTGAGCAATAGCCTCCTTGGTTTGTGGCATTACATCATCATCAGCTGCTACTACGATAATCGCAATATCAGTAATTTGTGCACCTCTGGCTCTCATTGCAGTAAAGGCTTCGTGACCTGGTGTATCCAGGAATGTAATTCTCTGTCCACTTTCCAGTTTCACATTATAGGCTCCAATATGCTGTGTAATCCCTCCGGATTCTCCAGCGATAACATTGGTTTTTCTAATGTAATCCAACAATGATGTTTTACCGTGATCAACGTGCCCCATTACTGTTACAACAGGCGCTCTTGGTAATAAATCTTCTTCAAGATCCTCAACATCATCAGCTGCGGCTTCTTCCACATCAGCATCAGAAAATTCGATTTTAAAGCCAAATTCGTCAGCCACCAACATTAATGTATCTGCTTCCAAACGCTGGTTCATTGTTACCATTACTCCTAAAGAGAAACAAGCTGAAATTACTTCAGTAGCGCTTACATTCATCAAGCTGGCTAATTCGCTAACTGTAATGAACTCGGTAACTTTTAAAGTTCTGTCTTGTGCATCAATTTCTTGCTGAAGCTCGTCTTGCTCTCTTCTCCAAGATCTTTTATCTTTTCTATGTTTAGATCCTTTAGATTTACCACCTTTATTGGTTAATTTTTCTAAAGTTTCCTTAATTTGATTTTTAACCTGCTCATCGGTCAGCTCAACTGGCATTACACGAGCCTGTCCTTGTCCTCCTCTGTTATTTCCTCCAGGACGGTTATTGTTGCCTCCAGGACGGTTGTTATTGTTTCCTCCAGGACGATTTCCACCTTGGTTATTGCCTTGTCCAGGCGGGCGATTGCCGGCATTATTACCTTGTCCTGCAGGTCTGTTAGCACCCCCTTGGGTATTTGTACCCTGGTTGGTATTTGTTTGACCAGGAACATCTTTGGTAATACGCTTTCTCTTTTTCTTGGCGGCGTTATTATTGGAGTTGGAGGATGGTTTCCTATTGAACTGTGTAAGATCAATTTTTTCTCCTACTATTTTAGGACCGTCTAATTTTTGATATACGGTTTCTATTTTTTGAGAATCTTCAGAATCAGGACCTGGAACAATTTCCATTTGTTTTGCTGGTTGCTCTTCTACTTTTGGTTCTGGTTTTGGCTCTTCCTTGGCAACTGATTTCGGTTCTTCTTTCGGTTTCTCAGAAACTTTAGGTTTACCTGTATCTATTGTAGAAAGATCGATTTTATCCAATACTTTGAACTCTTGCTTTTCCTCTTTTTTCACAACCTCTGGCTGCTCTTCTTTTTTCTCTGCTACCGGTTGGGCAGCAGGAAAAACCTCTTCCACAGGCTTAGCCGGGTTAAGGTCGATTTTTCCCAAGATTCTGGTTTCAGGTCTTGCGTTAGATTTGGCTCTTATAACCTCAGGTGCTTTTTCTTCGATCGCTAATTTTTCGTCAGGAACTTTAGAAATCACCACCTCATGAGAAGCTTTTCTCTGTTCTCCATCTTTTCGGAACTCAGCTTCCAATGCAGAAAATGCCTGTTCTTCTAATAGAGCGTTAGGATTACTATCCACTTCTATTCCTTTGCCCTGGAGATATTCCACAGCTCTTGGTATAGAAATGTTAAGTTCTTTAACGGCTTTATTTAATCTTATTTTTGGCATAAATATTAATTTGCTTTTGGCTTTAGCGTTTTAAGCTTTTGCTTTATTTTTTTCTTTTTATTAAATTTTGTTATCAAACTGACAACCTATTTCATTTTTATCCTTCTAACTCTTCTCTAAGAATGTTTTTTACATCCTCGATTGTTTCTTCTTCAAGATCCACAATTTTCAGTAATGCTTCTGTATCTTTATCCAAAACGCTTCTTGCGGTTGTAAGACCTACTTTTTTGAACTCGTCTATAATCCAGGCTTCTATCTCATCCGAGAATTCTCTCAGTTCAACATCATCATCATCAGAAGTTTCTCTGTAAACATCGATCTCATAACCCGTCAACCATGATGCCAACTTGATATTTTGTCCTTGCTTACCGATAACTTTGGAGATCTCTTCTACCGGTGTGTAAACCAATGCGTAATTAGACTCTTCGTTTATTTCAATTTTATTGATAATGATATTTCCCAAAGCTCTTTTCACAAAGATCTCCGGATTTTTTGACCATTGGATCACATCTATGTTTTCATTTTTAAGTTCTCTCACCACACCGTGGATTCTGGAACCTTTTACGCCGACACAAGCTCCAACAGGATCAATCCTGTCATCATAAGCATCCACAGCGATTTTCGCTTTTTCACCAGGAATCCTTACCACTTTTTTAAGAATAATAGTTCCGTCCTGAATTTCGGGAATCTCAAGCTCCAACAATTCTTCTAAGAATTTCGGTGCCGTTCTGGAAACAATGATCTGAGGTTTTGAACCTCGGAAGTCAACACTTTCTACAATACCTTTAACTGTTTCTCCTTTTTTGAAGAAATCGGAAGGGATTTGATTTTCTTTAGGTAAAATGAATTCATTGTCTTCATCATCCAAAAGAATCACATGTTTGTGACGGATATGGTGAACTTCGCCTATGATTATTTCTCCGATTCTGTCTTTGAACTGCTCATAAAGAGAAGCGTTGAAATGCTCCTGGATTTTCGTAGCCAAGATCTGTTTTAACGTCAAGATGCTTCTTCTTCCAAGTTTAGCAACCGGAATCTCCTGAGTATACTCTTCTCCAACTTCAAAAGTAGAATCAATTTTTCTAACCTCCGAAATCTCAATTTCCAGATCATCATCTTCAGACATCTCGTCCTCTACAATAACCTTATTCAGGAATATCTGAAAATCACCTTTGTCAGGATTTACGATCACATCAAAATGGTCATCAGAGTCATATCTTTTTCTAAGAAGAGTCTTAAGAGAATCTTCGATAATAGCCATTAAGTCTATTTTGCTGATATTCTTTATTTCTTTAAAATCACCAAAGGCTTCTATTAAAGCTAAATTATCCATATCCTAATATATAATTGATAAATGATGACTGACAATTACTATCAAATCATCTAATTGTTAAAATTTAATTACTACTAATGCTTTTTTAATTTCAGAATAAGGAATTTCTTTTTCTTCCACTACATCTTCTTTCCCTTTTCCTATTAATTTTGGTCTTCTGTATTCTAGCTTCAAAACGATTTTCTCATCATCAACTGATAAAAGCTCACCTTCAATTTCGGAAGAATCAGTCAACATCACTTCTATCTCTCTTCCAATATTTTTTCTAAATTGTCTTGGAAACTCCAATGGCTCGCTCAATCCTGCAGACATTACCTGCAAACTGAAATCGTGAACCTCACGATCCATATTAAACTCTATCGCTCTGCTGGCATCCAGACAATCCTGAAGCGTAACACCGTTGTCACCATCCAAAATCACTGTCACATCAGATGCTGCAGAGATTTTCAGATCTACCAAAAAAAGATCCGGTCTAGTTTCTAGAAACTCATTAAGCAGTCGACTTAATTCTGTTTTAAATTCCATAATAATACCTCCTAATTACATCTACGAAAAAAGGCATTCTTGCGAAAGCCTTCCCATTTTCCCGTAAATCTTTGGCAAAGATAATCAAATTTATTAAAACAAACAAAAAGCTAATATTTCATTTATATATACTTCAAGTAAATTTTCTTATTTTTGCCAAAATTAAAACTTATTCTCTTGAATATAACAATTGTTGGTACCGGATATGTTGGACTTTCTAACGCAGTGTTGTTAGCACAACATCATGACGTAATTGCTTTGGACATTATCCCGGAAAAAGTGGAAATGCTAAATAAAAGGCAATCTCCAATTGATGATCCCGAGATTACAGAATTTCTGGAAACAAAAAAACTCAGTCTGAAAGCCAGCCTTGATAAACAAGAAGCTTATAAAAATGCGGATTTTATCATAGTTGCCACACCAACAGATTATGATCCTTCTACAAATTATTTTAATACCCGTAGTGTTGAAAATGTGATCAAAGAAGTGAAAGAAAGTAATCCAAAAGCCGTTGTTATTGTAAAATCTACAGTTCCCGTCGGTTTCACAGAAAGTCTAAAAAAAGATTTAGATTTTGATAACATTATATTTTCTCCGGAGTTTTTGAGAGAAGGAAAAGCCCTTTACGATAATCTATACCCATCGAGAATTATTATCGGTGAGCAAAGTGAGCGCGCCACTGTTTTTGCAAATCTTTTGAAAGAAGGTGCCATAAAAAAAGACATCCCCATCCTTTTTACCAACGGAACCGAAGCAGAAGCCATTAAATTGTTCTCAAATACTTATTTGGCAATGCGTGTGGCTTACTTCAACGAACTGGACAGTTACTCCCAAATACATGGATTAGACAGCCGTCAAATCATAGAAGGTGTAGGACTAGATCCTAGAATTGGTTCCCATTATAACAATCCGTCTTTCGGATATGGGGGCTATTGTCTTCCAAAAGACACCAAACAATTGCTTGCAAATTATGATTCGGTTCCTAATAACCTCATACAGGCTATTGTGGATGCCAATCGTACGAGAAAAGATTTTATTGCCGATTCTATTTTGGCAAAACAACCTAAGAAAGTTGGTGTTTATAGGCTAATAATGAAATCCGGGTCAGACAATTTTCGAGCTTCTGCAATCCAGGGTATAATGAAAAGAATCAAGGCGAAAGGAGTTGAAGTGATTGTTTACGAACCCGTTATGAAAGAAGATACTTTTTTCGGCTCAAAAGTTTACACAGATCTGGATGCCTTCAAACAAGAATGTGATGTCATTATATCCAACAGAAAAACGCCGGATCTGGATGATGTCAAAGAAAAAGTTTATACTCGGGATTTATTCGGGAGTGATTAAAATTTAAAAAACTAAAAAACATTGCAATAAGATATATGAAAAATATTATCATTACAGGAGGTGCCGGTTTTATCGGTTCTCACGTCGTAAGAGAATTTGTAAAAAATAATCCTGAGTCTAAGATCATCAATCTTGATGCTTTGACTTACGCCGGTAATCTTGAAAACTTAAAAGACATCGAAAACGAACCTAACTACGTTTTCGAAAAAGCAGACATTACCAAACCTGAAGAATTAAGAAAGGTTTTTGAAAAATACAATCCGGATGCAGTTGTTCATTTAGCTGCAGAAAGCCACGTGGATAGAAGTATTACGGATCCTAATGCATTTATCAATACGAATGTGAATGGAACTGCAAACCTTCTAAATCTTTGTATCGAATTCTGGACCTTGAACCCAGATCATACACACGGAAGATTCCCGAACGAACCGAGAAAAAATCTTTTTTATCACGTTTCTACAGATGAAGTTTACGGAAGTTTAGGAGAGACAGGTTTCTTCTTGGAAACTACACCTTACGATCCGCAATCGCCATATTCAGCTTCAAAAGCAGCTTCTGACCACTTGGTGAGAGCCTACGGAAATACTTACGGCATGCCATTCATTTTGTCTAATTGTTCCAACAATTACGGACCAAATCATTTCCCTGAGAAATTAATCCCGCTTTGTATTTCAAATATCATTAATGAAAAACCATTGCCAATCTACGGTGACGGAAAATATACAAGAGACTGGTTGTTCGTGATCGATCACGCAAAAGCAATTCATCAGATTTTCAACGAATCAAAAACCGGAGAAACTTACAACATCGGAGGTTTCAATGAGTGGCAGAATATTGACTTGGTTAAGGAATTGATCAAGCAAATGGATGAAAAATTGGGGAAACCTGCCGGATATTCAGAAAAATTGATCACTTACGTGAAAGACAGACCAGGCCACGACAAACGTTATGCAATCGATGCTACAAAACTTAACAAAGATCTTGGATGGAAACCATCTGTGACTTTTGAACAAGGATTAGGAAAAACAATCGATTGGTTCCTTGAAAATAAAGAATGGCTGGAGAATGTAACTTCTGGTGATTATCAGAAATATTACGAAGGACAATATAATTAATATTAAATCAAATTTATGAAAGGAATTATATTAGCCGGCGGATCCGGAACCAGATTGTTTCCATTGACGATTGCTGTAAGCAAGCAGCTGATGCCGGTCTATGACAAACCAATGATCTATTATCCATTGTCAACTTTGTTGTTGGCTGGTATTAAAGATATTTTGATTATTACAACACCACATGATCAGGCAGGATTTATTAAGCTTTTAGGCGATGGATCACAAATCGGATGTAATATAGAATATGTGGTTCAGCCAAGTCCTGATGGATTAGCTCAGGCATTTATTCTTGGTGACAAATTTATTGGTGACGATTCTGCAGCTCTGGTTTTAGGTGATAACATTTTTTACGGTTCCGAAATGGGAACTTTATTAAAGAATAAAACCAATCCGGACGGCGGTGTTGTTTTCGCATACCACGTTTCCGATCCGGAAAGATACGGTGTTGTGGAATTTGACAATGATTTCAAAGCACTTTCTATTGAAGAAAAACCATTGGAGCCAAAATCGAATTATGCTGTCCCGGGACTCTATTTCTATGATAATGAAGTCGTTGAAATTGCAAAAAATATAAAACCGTCTCCAAGAGGCGAACTGGAAATAACGGATATCAATAATGTTTATCTTAGCAAAGGTAAATTAGAGGTTGGTGTTCTGGACAGAGGAACAGCGTGGCTGGATACGGGAACTTTTGATTCCCTTCAGGATGCTTCGGAATTTGTAAGCGTGATCGAAAAAAGACAAGGTTTCAAAATCGGATGTATTGAGGAAATTGCTTTCAGAAACGGATTCATCAATGAAGAAAAACTTCTCGAAACTGCTGCAAAATATGGTAAAAGCGGATATGGCGAATATCTGAAAAACCTTATCAAATAATTAAAAAACACAAAACACAAATGAGTGATTCTCAAAACCCCCAATGGACAGAAACCATAGGCTCCAGCCATTCTCTTTTTGATCTTAATCTTAAGGAAGTCTGGAAATACAAAGATTTGGTATATATGTTTGTAAAACGGGATTTCGTTTCCAGTTTCAAACAGACCATTTTAGGTCCGATTTGGTTTTTTATCAATCCTATTTTTACAACAGTAGTTTATCTTGTTATCTTCGGAAACATTGCTAAATTATCAACTGACGGCGCTCCGAAAATCCTGTTCTATCTTGCAGGAATCACTTTGTGGAATTATTTTTCCTCTTGTCTTTCTGCCACATCGAATGTTTTTACAGCAAATGCCGGGATATTTGGAAAAGTCTATTTTCCAAGATTAATAATGCCACTTTCCATCGTATTTTCCAACCTGATGAAGCTTGGCGTACAAATGCTCCTATTTCTGGTGGTTTTCTTCTACTATCTTTTGAAAGGAGAAGTTCACCCCAATTTGTGGATTTTAGCAACACCATTACTGATTGCTCTTATGGCAATTTTTGCCTTGGGATTAGGAATGATATTCTCCTCTCTTACTACAAAATACCGAGATCTTCAGATGCTTTTATCATTTGGAATTAGCCTGTATATGTACGCAACACCGGTTATTTATCCTACATCAGCCCTCAAAGGAGTTTTCAAAACCGTTGCCTTTTACAATCCGCTGACAGGAATTTTTGAATGTTTCAAATATGCCTGGCTGGGTGTTGGTGACTTCAATGCAATGATGCTTATGATCAGTACGGTGATTATTTTTGTAATATTGGCAATAGGAACGGTGATCTTCAACAAAGTGGAGAAAGGTTTTATGGATACTGTATAAAACTTTGATTATGAATTGGATCAAATTTTTCAAAACTCTTCGAAAGTATTATTATCTTGAACCGGCTTTTGATAAATTCATTAATGAGTACAGAAAAGCAGAAAGAATCAGCCGCCATTTTAATTGTAATGTAGATTCCCGCACTCAGATTTCATTTGATGATCTCAACAATCTGGAAATCGGTAAAAATGTTTACATTGGCGCATTCAGCGTGATTTATGTTATTAATGAAAATGACAAAAAAGACTGTAAACTGATTATTGGTGAAAACACCTACATCGGCGAACAAAATAATATAAGAGCTGCCGGCGGAACGATAAGAATCGGCAAAAACTGTCTTATCTCTCAGCAAGTCAGCATTATTGGATCAGACCACAACTATAAAAAAGGAATCAACATCCAGGATCAGCCCTGGAAGGCAGAAAACAGAGGTGTAGAAATCGGCGACGATGTCTGGATAGGCTGTTCTGCACAAATCATGGCTGGTGTAAAAATCGGTAACGGCGCTGTGATTGCAGCGGGAAGCGTAGTTACAAAAAATGTTGAGGAAAACACAGTAGTGGCCGGGACACCGGCAAAATTTATAAAACACAGAGAATGACAAAACCTATTGTAATAAAAGCAGAAGATATTTCCAAACAATACCGTCTTGGACAAGTTGGTACAGGAACTTTATCTCACGATCTTAACCGTTTCTGGCACAGAATGAGAGGGAAAGAGGATCCTTATCTGCGGATTGGTGAAGTAAATGACAGAACCACAAAAAGCCAGAGCGATTACGTCTGGTCATTAAAAGATATCAATTTTGAAGTTGAGCAAGGTGATGCTGTCGGGATTATCGGAAGAAACGGTGCCGGAAAATCAACTTTATTAAAATTACTAAGTAAAGTTACAAAACCGACTACAGGACAAATATATACAAAGGGAAGAATCGCTTCGTTACTGGAAGTTGGAACAGGTTTTCACCCTGAAATGACAGGACGTGAAAATGTATTTCTTAATGGAGCAATCCTGGGAATGACACGTAAAGAAATTACCAGAAAATTTGATGAGATTGTTGACTTTTCAGGTGTTGAAAAATACATCGACACACCTGTAAAACGTTATAGTTCCGGGATGTATGTTCGTCTTGCGTTTGCTGTAGCAGCACATCTTGAATCAGAAATTTTGATCGTAGACGAAGTTCTTGCGGTTGGAGATCTCGAATTCCAAAAGAAATGTCTCGGTAAAATGGGCGATGTAAGCAATGGAGAAGGCAGAACGGTTTTATTCGTAAGCCATAATATGGCGTCCATCAAGCAGCTTTGTAACAAAGGGATTTTCCTGGAGCAAGGTACCATTAGATACGACGGTAATATTGATGAATGTATCAATCTTTACTCAAACGATAATATCGCTGCAGATTCATCCATTTTAGATGTTCTAAATATCAAAGATCCAGGCTTAAGCATTTCACATTTTTCTGTTAACGGAATCAATGGAACACTTATTCCTATGAATTTTGACAATAATGAAATCAATATCAGAATAGAAGGCGAATTGACTGAGGAAGCAGAATTTGAATTGGAAGCGCTGTTTTTCAATAATTTTGATATCCCGATGATGTTTTTTGCACCAGGACATTATGAAGGTGTTAAAAAATATCCGAAAGGGAAATTCGTGGTAGAAAAAACGATCCATTTACCTGAAGGAATCAATAAAGGAAATCTTTATATGCACGCTTATCTTGCAAATCCGGGTAAAAAAATGTACACCGATCTGAAGAATAAAATCAGAGTCGAGTTCGAAGGAACAAGGATGCAGACCGGCTGGGTTTTCCAGATCGACAGCGCAGGGGTATTATATTTAAAATAAATTTTGAAAAAGAAATTTATCACATACGGAAGCAATGCTTTTCTTCAATCATCCAAAAGAATCATTGAGGAAGCCAAATCTTTGAATATTTTTGACGAAACACAGCGTTATGGCTATTCGGAGTTGCCGTATGCCTTGAAGTCTTCTCCCCTTTTTCTGGATAAAAAGAAAGGCGGTCACTGGATCTGGAAAGCTTATGTAATTTTTGATGGTCTGTCAAAACTTAATAATGGTGATATCTTAGTGTACGTAGATTGTGGCAGCGAATTGAAAAACGAAGCCGGATGGAAACTTCAGTTTGATAAATTAAAAAATTCCGATGCCCTGTTTTTCCAATATCGGGACACCAAAGATTACGGCTGGAAATCTTTCAATCAAAATCTAACGGATGATCCTAAACTGAAATACTGGACAAAAAAATCAGTCGTAGAAAACTTCAGTAATCTATTTGATAGTGATGATGAATGGCTGGAAAAAAATAAACTTTGGGCAGGATTTATCATTCTTAAGAAAACACCTGAAACAACTCAGCTTGTGAAAGACTGGCTGGATATTATGATCTACAGACCGGATTTGGTTACGGATACTTTGTTGTTTGAAAGAGAAAACCAATTGGAAGGATTCGCTTCACATCGGTACGACCAGACTATTCTCTCGGCTGTTGTAAGATACTATGAAAAGAGAATCAATATCGAGGTCAATGATGAAGAAAGTGAGGGCGAATATAAAGACCAGATTGTAAAAGCCTCACGAAGAGTGGATAAATCTGAAGAAAACAATATAAAATCTTTTATTAAAAAGACTTATTACAAAATAAAAAAATGATGGATAAGAACTCCAAAATATATGTTGCCGGCCACAGAGGTCTTGTGGGAAGTGCAATCCTTAGAGCTTTGGAAAAACAAGGCTTTACGAATCTTGTAACCAGAACTTCCAAAGAACTGGATCTTCGTGATTACAACCAGACGGCAGAATTTTTCGCAGAAGAAAAACCGGAATTTGTATTTCTTGCCGCTGCAAAAGTGGGCGGAATTCAGGCTAATAATACTTACAGAGCAGAGTTTCTTTATGAAAATATGATGATCCAGAACAATGTGATCCATCAGGCTCACACCAATGATGTTAAGAAGTTATTATTCCTGGGATCAAGCTGTATCTATCCAAAAATGGCGCCTCAGCCTTTGAAAGAGGATTCTCTTTTGACAGGAACTTTGGAGCCGACAAACGAGCCTTATGCGATTGCAAAAATAGCAGGAATCAAAATGTGTGATGCTTACAGAAGCCAGTACAATTCCAATTTTATTTCTGCAATGCCAACCAATATGTATGGCCCGAATGATAATTATGACCTTAATAATTCCCACGTTTTACCGGCTTTACTAAGAAAATTCCACGAGGCCAAGGAACAGAATCTGCCAAATGTTACCGTTTGGGGAACGGGGACGCCTTTGCGCGAATTTCTTCATTCCGATGATCTTGCCGAAGCCTGTATTTTCCTGATGCAGAATTATGACGATTTCGGACACGTGAATGTTGGAATTGGTGAAGACCTAACTATCAAAGACTTAGCTTTATTGGTTAAAAAAATTGTTGGTTATGAAGGTGATCTTATCTGGGACACTTCAAAGCCGGACGGAACGCCACGAAAACTAATGGACGTTACCAAAATAAACGACTTAGGCTGGAAAGCAAAAATCGGTTTGGAAGCAGGAATCAGGGATGTTTATGAGAAAAAATTCAAGAACTAAATGCTGATTTGTCTTTCCATATTAGGAGGCGGTCGCGGAAATGATCTTTTCCAGTTTATGCATCTTGATTCTTTTTGCAGGAGAAACGGTGTGAGATTCTATTCTCCGACTTTTCATGAGAAATATTGTCCGCAGTTTCCCAACCTTCCGCCGTCCTCTAAAACACCTTATCGTGTGAAGAGGTTGTTTTACAACCGCTATTACAGAAAACTGAATCCCAATTGTATTTTAGGATTTACTGATGAAACAAAAATCCCGGAATACAGAGAACAGATCAAGAGAGATTATCTTGTAACCTTCTGCTACGGCTGGTTTTTCAACAATGACGTTTACAGTGAAAAAGACATCAAATACTATCAGAATCTTTTCGACCCAAAAGTTGATAAGGAAAGATTGAAACAAAAATATCTTCAGAAGGAGAATAATGAAAAAATAATCACTGTCCATATCAGACGTGGTGACTACAAAGAATTTTTGGAAGGCAGATATTTCTTTGATGATGATATGTATATTAAGAAAATTAAAGAATTGCTTGCTGCAATTCCGCAGGGAAAATATAAATTCCTGATCTGTACCAATGATGAAAATCTGGATTTGGAAAGATATAAAAGAGAATTCGGGGATGTGATACAGTCGGAAGAAGGACCTCTCGAGGATCAATATCTGATTTCCCGGACAGATTATCTTCTGGGCGCGCCATCCACTTTTTCACAATGGGCCAGTGTGATGGGGGAAGTTCCTTATTATCACATTTATGAACCGGAAGAAACCATTACTGCAGACAAAATAATTAAAGAAATAAGAGGTTACAAATACAAACAGAAATAAGATGAAAACGGCATTAATAACAGGAGTTACAGGACAGGACGGCTCATATCTGGCAGAATTGCTTTTAGAAAAAGGCTATCAGGTTCACGGGATCAAGAGAAGAGCATCTTCTTTTAATACCCAGAGAATCGATCATTTATATGTAGATCAACACGAGAATCACGTTAATTTCAAATTGCATTACGGCGATTTGACGGATTCTACCAACATCATCAGAATCATCCAGGAAGTGCAGCCGGATGAGATCTACAATCTTGGCGCCATGTCCCACGTGAAGGTAAGCTTCGACTCTCCTGAATATGTTGCCAATGTTGACGGAATCGGAACTTTACGGATTCTTGAAGCTGTTCGTATCTTGGGATTGGAAAAGAAAACGAGAATCTACCAGGCTTCGACATCAGAACTATATGGTGGTTTGGAAGAAAATAAAAATGCAGCCGGATTTTATGACGAGAATTCACCATTTTATCCAAGATCGCCTTATGGTGTTGCAAAAATCTACGGATTCTGGATCACAAAAAACTACCGTGAAGCCTACGATATCTATGCCTGCAACGGAATTTTGTTCAACCACGAATCTCCGAGAAGAGGAGAAACCTTCGTAACGAGAAAGATCACAATGGCAACAGCGGCCATCGCAAAAGGAAAACAGGAAGTTCTTTATCTTGGAAACCTGAATGCGCAAAGAGACTGGGGCCACGCCAAAGATTATGTAGAAGCGATGTGGAGGATCCTGCAGCAGGATGTGGCTGAGGATTATGTGATTGCCACCGGGAAAACCACTTACGTGAGAGATTTTGTAAGAATGGCTTTTGAAGAAGCAGGCATCGAATTAAGCTTTGAAGGTGAAAATGAAAACGAAGTGGCAAAAGTTGCAAAATGCAACCACCCAGATTATCAATTGGAAATCGGGAAAGTGGTGGTAAAAATCGATCCGCAATATTACAGACCTACGGAAGTAGATCTGTTGATTGGTGACCCGACAAAATCCAAAACACAACTGGGCTGGGAACCAAAATATGATCTGGAAGCCCTCGTAAAGGAAATGGTAAGAGAAGATCTTAAATTATTTTAATTGAGCCTTAAAACCAACATAAAAAACACAATTGCTGATTACAAACGCTTCCGAAAGGACCAGCGTAAATTTGGCAATGATAAAGTGCGATATTATAATTTTTGGGCTTTACCAAATTCCGATGCGTGTTGGTTTACGCAATTTTTAAAACATAAAAATACGATTCCGGACGGGAGGAAGATCAATTTTCTTTCCGTTGTTGGGAATCCGAAAATTTCGTATTTCATCAGAAGTCCGAAAATATTTTTCACAGGTGAAAACATAGACAATGCAGATCATCCGTCTTATCTCTTCAAAAAATACCATCTGAAAAACCACGATCTATCACTTGGTTTTTCTTTTTTAGATGATGAGAAATATTTGCGATTTCCGCTTTGGATTCTGTATATGATTCCGGCAAATGCAAGTTTTGAGGACATTAAAACATTGATCAACTCTTATAATAATCCGAATCACAGACTGAATAAAAATCGTCAAAATTTCTGTTCCAATATTTCCAGAGCCGATAATAACGGCATCAGAAAAACGATTATCGATCTTCTGAATCCTATCGAAACTGTAAAATGTGCCGGCAGTTTTTTGAAAAACACCAATGATCTTCAGGAGAAATTCGGTGATGATAAAATAGAATATCTGAAGACTTTCAAATTCAATATCTGTCCGGAAAACAGCAATACGAATGGTTATGTAACCGAGAAACTTTTCGAAGCTATAATCTCAGGAAGCATTCCAATCTATTGGGGAAGCGATAATAAACCTGATCCAAAAATAATCAATCAGGATGCTGTTTTGTTTTTTGATCCGGAAAATCCTCAGGTGTTATTTGACAAGGTCAATCTGCTTTGGAACGATGAAAAAGCCTACGAAGAATTCTGCCAGATAAAACCTTTTACGGAAAATGCAGCGGAAGAAATCTGGAATAAACTTTCTGATCTTGAGACAAAAACAAAAGCATTAATAAAATAATATGTCTGCTCAATTTACAATTATCACCGTTGCTTATAATAACAAATTTGGTCTGGAAGAAACCATCAAAAGTGTTATCAATCAATCTTACAAAAACTTTGAATTTATAATCATCGATGGTGGTTCAAACGACGGCAGCAAAGAATTGCTGGAAAGCTATTCTTCCAAAATTAATTATTGGATCAGCGAGCCAGACAAAGGAATTTATAATGCAATGAATAAAGGAATCTCCAAAGCAAGCGGAGATTACCTCATCTTTATGAACAGCGGCGACAGGTTTTCTTCTCCCGAGATTCTTGAAAAAATTGCACCTCAATTTGGTAACGAAGACATCGTTTATGGAAATGCATATTATGAACTGGAAGACCGAAAAAAATACGAATACAGAATACCGGCAAAAATAACGATCGGTTCTCTTCTGAAGGAACCCATCTGCCATCAGTCTGCGTTCTTCAAAAAGGAATTGTTTACAAAATTCGGGATGTATGATGAATCTAATAAAATAGCTTCTGACTGGACATTTATGATGGATCTTTTCATTCATCATAATGTTTCTCAAAAATACATTAATGACTACATTTCTATTTTTGAAAAAACAGGCATCAGCAACACCAATACAGACCTCAGCTTCAGCGAGCAAAGAAAATATCTTGCGGAAAATGTGTCGGAAGAATTGCAGAATATGGCAAAATATTTTGACGACTATTCCCAGTTCTACAATGGTAAACCCGGAACATTGCTGAGGAATTTCAAGAATAAAATCTACAGCATTATTTACAGGAAAAGAAGTTATGACAGAAAATTCGTTGATTAATTCTTAAAAATAAACCTCTAAATAACTAATACAAAATGGGTATTTTAAGAATACTTTTGGCAATTTCTGTCGTACTTGCACATACCAGCAGTCTCTTCGGGGTCAATCTGGTGGGTGGTCAAACTGCCGTGCAAATATTTTATATAATTTCCGGTTTTTATATGGCCTTGGTTCTCAATGAAAAATATGTTGCCAAAAACAATTCTTATTTTCTCTTTATTTCCAACAGACTGTTGCGTTTATATCCCATCTATTGGGTGATTCTTATTCTTACAATTCTTTTTTCCTGCTTTATTTATTACGACTCCCAAGGCAGTTCTTTTGGCTCTTTTGATATTTATATTAGTTATTACAATAAAATGAGTTTTGGGAGTTTTGCGTTTTTAGTATTCACCAATATATTTCTCTTTCTTCAGGATATTGTGATGTTTCTAAAGCTAAATCTAACCACAGGACACCTGGCATTGACAACAGACTACAAGAAAAGCTCACCGATGCTGTTTGAGTTTTTGCTGATTCCACAAGCATGGACTATCGGTGTAGAGATTGCGTTTTATATCATTGTACCTTTTATTGCAAGAAAAAAAATACAGATTATAATTTTTCTAATTGCCCTTTCTGTACTTTTGAGAATTGTGCTGTACTATTATTTAGGTTATAATAAAGATCCCTGGACTTACCGTTTTTTCCCGACGGAATTGGTGTTTTTCCTTTTAGGAATTATTGCTTATCATATCTATAATAAAATCAAGGAAAAAGACATCAGTCCTGCAATTCTGAATAGTATCTGGATCAGTGTTATTGCCATTACTTTCCTGTACAGTTTTATAAATATTGAGTTTAAAGAAATCTATTATTGCATCTTATTTTTCACAGCCTTGCCCTTTATATTTATTCTGACAAAAAGAAACAAAATAGACACATACATTGGCGAATTGTCCTACCCTATCTACATTTCTCATTGGCTGGTGGTAATTGTAATAAACTATTTCAAAATTCCATATTTAGAAAGTTCCGGAGTTGTGGTCGTTTCTATAACAATTATATTTTCAATTTTACTGAATGAATTTATCGCTAAAAAGGTTGAGAAAATAAGACAAAAAAGAGTCAGGAAATAATTTTATTAATCCTAAATTTTAATAAGTCGATTCACATATTTCGGGAATTTTCCATAAAGAAAAAAGCCTTCATCAAATTTCATTTTATAAAGATAATAGGCAACTTTTGGATTAAGTGAAAATTGATCTTTTTCCGGAAATTGACTTTCAAATTCAGCACTGATTTTCGTATAAAAATCCCTGAATATTTTAAAATCTAGTTTTGAAACTTTGTTCAGGATTACAAAATTTGCGAAATGCTTTAGGTATTTGTCTATTAAGCCTGTCTGTTTGTAAAGTTCCTTGTTCTTTGCGATTTCGAGTTTTTTGGTGAGAATGATAAGATAATGTTCAATGTTTTTCAAACCCATTGTTGCCGTCATAGATTCCGGATTCGATAACGAATAATAATTATAGGTTTCAAAGTCCAAAAAATTAACCACCTTGGCAGGAATTGCCGTTTCGAAGGCCCAAAGCTCATCCTCATGCAAAAGATCATCAAGAAATCTTAGCTTATTTTCTTTTAGAAATGCTGTTTTATAAAGCTTGTTCCAGGCAGTTACAGCCCATTCTCCGGACAAAAACCCGTTGATCACTTCATTATTTTTATACGTATTTTTAGTATTCTTCAACGTATGATATCTGCTTTCTTTTGGTTCATCATTCTGTAGAAACCGGGTTTTCCCTATCACAATATCAGGATTGTTTTCTGTTGCATTTATAAAATGCTGCAAAGAGAATTCGTCAACCAGCGTATCATCGTTATCCATAAAAAGAATATAATCACCTGTTGCCAAGTCAGTTCCTTTGTTTCTGGTTTTGCTAAGTCCCAGATTAATTTCGTTATTAATTATTTTAAAATCAACATTCAGATTTTCAGAAACATACTGGTTCAAAACATTCCAGGAATCATCTTTACTTTTATCATTAATGACAATGATTTCAAAGTTTTTATAACTCTGAAGTACAATAGAATCCAAACACCTGGCAATATATTTTTCGGCATTGTAAAGCGGAATGATGATTGATATTTTTTTCATTTGTGTGTTTACTTTTTACGTTTATTCAGTAAAACTTTAAGAATCAGAAAAGGACTAATTCCGAAAAATTTTTCTCTGAAAGAAGATCCGGATTTTGAGGCAATATCCCAATAGTTTTTTGCGAGATCCAACTTTTCTTTTTCCGATAAAGAATCTTGGAATCTTTCTTTAATATTAAGTAATGAGCTTTTGGGATTTTTGATAAGAAGCTGATAATAATTGCTCATCAATCCATCTGCCAAATAGTCTCCAAAAGCCAAAACTTTGTCTGTAAAAAGAATTTTGTACTTTCTTTCTATTCTTCTGAAAACCAATGACTCCGGACAGAACTTTTCGCCTTCAAACTCTGGAAATAAAAATTGTTTGTGAATCTCTGTTTTGAAACAATAGGTCATTTCTCCTGGAAATTCCCAGTCATATTCTGCTCTTCCGGAAACGAGCCATTCCTTTTGACCATATTTTTCCTTGTCAAACTCTGTTTTTTCAGAAAATCTGATGAAAGTAAATCCTGCAGTCTGATGATCATTTTTAATTTTATTGGAAAGCAATTCTATTTCTGCAACGGCATTGTCAGCAAGGAAATCATCGCTGTCAATAACTGAGAAAAATTCTGTCTTTGTATTTTTTAATCCTTTGTTTACGGCAAAGTGTTTCCCTTTATTCTCCTGAAAAATGTATTGGATCTCAATCATATTTTCACCCTGAAATTTTTGAACTAAATCCTTGGTATCATCAGAAGAACCATCATCTACAATCAGCCAAATAAATTTTCTACTCGTTTGATTAACAAGACTTTCATATAACTTCGGAAGAGTATAGGCTCTGTTGTAAGTGGGCGTAAAAATGGTTAAAAACTCCTCCATCAAGGTAAATTTATTGGTTCATAATCACCATAATCCAACGCATATTTCAGCCAGTTTTTGACACCATATTTCTCAACTACTTGTCTGTCGATTTTATGATAAGGCTTTTGCAAAAACTCTTTTAACCCAACTAAATCTGCAAAATCTGTAATAAAAATATTATCCGGATGGTAAAAATCGTAGTCTTTGAGGTTTTTGTTATTTGACACAAATTTCTGCTCCTGATTCAGGCATTCAAAAAAGCGGAAAGCAACACCATTGTGAGAATTCATTTTAAAGTCGACAACAGCTTTGGCTTTACTCGTATATGTTTCATTTTCTTCCAGAGAAATTCCTGTATGCTGCAGGCTTACTGATTCAGTTTTTTTCTCTTCCCGGAACTCCGGAACCGTCAAAATTGCTTTGAATCTCAGATTATTTTCTTTAGAATACTTCTCGATATTATACGACATTTTGATTCGCTCGTCCAACCCAACGCCAATGTAAAAAAGATCGATTTCTTCCTTTTCCGGATCGTGAAAAATATTTTCGGTATAATGATAAATCGGCAGCGGAAGGAGATTATATTGTGGGAACTTTCTAATATCATTACCATCAAAAACCAGTTTCCTGTCAAAATATTTATAATAATTGAAAATCCTTGGGTACATTTCTAATCCGTCCCATTGGTAACTGACCATTTTTTTACTTTGGTGTCTTACTTTGGTGATCAATTTTTCAGAATACATATCTGCTCTGATAAAAAACGCAATGTCGTACTTTTTATTTTTCAATCTTTTTTCGGCAAATTTTTCAAAAAGCTGTTTTTCTTTTTTTAAGAAATAGTTTTTATCTTTAAGGATAAGCCGGTGAAATATATTTCCAAATCTGTGAACAAGAGAAGACTGATCTATTGCTTTCGGCAGAGACTCTATCAAAACATCCACTTCAAAGCCCATCTTTTGTAATTGTTTGATAATCGGCTTGGAAAGATTGATATTTTTGTTGACGTATAATATCTTCATTGAACAAATTTAACAGATAATTGATAATATTTTCCGCTAAATTATGCTTTTTTTGTACTTTTACAAATTGAAATTTGCTTCTTACTAAAGAACTTTCACGAATGATAAAAAAAATATTAATAACAGGCGGTGCAGGCTTCATAGGAAGTAATCTGGCTCTTAAGCTGATAGACAAAGGTTACGAAATCACCGTTCTGGACAATCTGTCCGAACAAATCCACGGCTCCGACCCGGAAAACACCTCTCCTCTTTACCAAAGCATCAAAGATAAAGTCCATTTTATCCCCGGAACTGTTACGTCCCGAGAAGACCTGGAAAAAGCAATTGAAAATCAGGATGCTATTGTCCATTATGCTGCAGAAACAGGGACAGGACAATCGATGTATTGTATAGAAAAGTACACAGAAGTTAATGTGCAGGGAACCGCTTTGATGCTGGATATTCTCGTCAATCAAAAAAATAATGTCAAAAAAGTAATTATTGCTTCTTCCAGATCAATCTATGGTGAAGGCAGGTATGAACATCCGGAATTAGGACTGGTCTATCCTTCTCACAGAACAGAAAAAGATATGCTTGCCGGCGATTTTGAAGTGAAATATAAAGACAACTCTGCTTTAAAACTGTTACCGACTTCCGAAGATTCCAAGATCCATCCTTCTTCTGTTTACGGGATTACAAAGCAGAATCAGGAACAGATGATAATGGCCGTTTGCCCGACAGTAAACATTGCGCCGGTTGCATTCCGATATCAGAATGTTTATGGTCCGGGACAATCTCTTTCTAATCCTTACACTGGGATTTTATCCATTTTTTCTAACCAGATCAGAAATAACGACGGCATCAAAATATTTGAGGACGGGAAAGAATCTCGTGATTTTGTTTTCATTGATGATGTTGTAGACGCAACAATCGCCGGATTAGAAAACGACGAGGCAAACGGCGAAGTTTTCAATGTGGGAACCGGCGTTGCAACGGATGTGATGACGGTTGCTAATACATTGATCGATTCTTACGGAATTGATGTTCCTGTTACCATTACAGGCAATTTCCGACTGGGAGATATCAGACATAATTTTGCTGATCTTACAAAGATAAAATCGAAACTTGGTTTCGAACCGAAATTTGACTTTACTCAAGGCATCAAGCAATTTACAGACTGGGTTCTGCAACAGGATATTCAGGAAAATAAGCTGAATAATTCTTTGGAAGAGATGAAAGCAAAAGGACTTTTCAAATAGATCATCATGATTCCCAAAAAAATACATTACTTCTGGTTTGGAAAAGGCGAAAAAAATGCGCTGACACAACATTGCATTGCAAGCTGGAAAAAATACCAGCCGGATTTCGAAATCGTTGAATGGACGGAAGAAAACTTCGATGTTAATGCAATTCCTTACACAAAAGAAGCGTACGAAAAAAAGAAATGGGCCTTTGTCTCCGACTATGCACGGGCAAAGATCCTTTATGAAGAAGGAGGATTCTATCTGGACACTGATATGGAAATCAAATCTCCATTGAATGAATTTCTCGAGGAAAAAGCAATCTGTGGGTTTGAGATAAAGGGAGTCCCCTTTTCCGCTTTTTGGGCTGTCGAGAAAGAACATCCATTAGCAAAAGATATCAAGGAATATTACGAAAACGAAACTTCCTTTCAGGAAATTACAAACACTGTTATTTTTTCCAGGCTTCTTGTTGAAAAATATGGGGCAGATGCCGGCAAGGATCAATTTCAGGAACTTAAAAACGGTATAAAACTATATCCTTCCACTCATTTTTCTCAGGACTTACCTAAGAATTTTGTCACTCATCATTTTTCCGGATCCTGGCATGGAAACTGGAGTAACCTGGAAGACGGCTATAAGGCTTTGGTAAATACCTATGGAATTTTAAAACTGGTACAGGATATTCCTGATGCTAAAAAAAACATAAAGAACGTTGTTTACAACCAAAAAAAAATAAACATTGATACTGTTCTTGAACAGATTCCCCTGAGGTATATTTTGGAGTTTGTGAAGAAAAAATTAATCTCAAAAATTACCGGAAGATGATTGGGACTTTACTCTGGAGACTGCGCGAAGCCAAAGATGTACTTCTTGGTAAAAAGAAAACGATCTCTGAAATTAACACGACTCCAAAACGAATTTTGTCAGCAGACAATTTGCAGGAATATAAAATTGAAAATCAAGAACTTAAATTATTTTTAGATTCCATTTCCATAGAATTTCTTTTTTGTGAATTTGGAGAAAACAGGGTTAACGCGGGCGGATCAGAATTTAATGTAAAAAACAGGCTGGAACCATCCCTGTCAACCATCAGACAGTTTTTCCCGAATGCAAAATTCACGGTCTACAGTGATTTTGATTTAGAAATTGATGGCGTTGATTTGAAAATCGTAAAGTCTCCAATTCCAGAAAAAGAACATCCAAGGTATCTCTACAGGACAGCCGATTATTTCAAATTCAAATCTCTTTTGGAATCAGAAGCTGATTTCCGCTGTGTTGTAGATTCGGATATGTTTGCAGTTTCGTCAGACATCTATAGTTTGGTTTATTTAACAAAAACATTCGGGTTTTGTGCGCCATACAATCCAAGAAATCTACTCAAAAGAGATATGGAAATGTCTATGGATGCAAAACAAATTCTGGACGAAAGCGGCGGTTTCGGACACTCTTACAATCAAAGTCCGATGACACTTTGGAAAGATTCGGAAGATGGCAGGAAATTTTTTGAAAATTGCTGTGACTTCATGATAAAAGAACCCTCCAGAGCTTCTCTTGTGATGTGGAAAGCGGCAAGAAAAACGAGCATTTCTCCATACCTATTACCTGCAGAATTTTGTGTTTGTGGAGAAGATGTGGGGATTGGAAACGAGATTCTGCTGCATGTTGGTCATCCAAAAGTTGCTCAGTTTTATAATGTAAAAATATAATCAATGCTATTCAACTCTATAAGTTTTGCCATATTTCTTCCGATTGTTTTTGCTCTTTACTGGCTGATGAAGTCAAGAAAAAAGCAGAATATTCTCTTGATGGCGGCAAGCTATTATTTCTATGCCTGCTGGGATTGGCGGTTTCTTTTCCTTTTGGCTTTTTCTACTTTTCTGGATTATTATACCGGACTTAAAATTGAAAATTCTGATAGCAAATCTTCCAAAAAATTTTGGTTCTGGCTTAGCATAAGTGTCAATCTTGGCTTCCTCGGTTTTTTCAAATATTATAATTTCTTTGCAGAATCCTTTGCAGAGTTTGTTTCAGGTTTTGGTTTACACACGAGTCCTTGGGTATTACAAATTGTTTTGCCTGTCGGGATTTCCTTTTATACATTCCACGGATTGTCATATGTTATTGACATTTATAAAGAACGCATCAAAGCAGAAAAATCATGGCTAGACTATACATTATTCGTAAGTTTCTTTCCGCTTTTGGTTGCTGGTCCTATTGAGAGAGCAACGCATCTTTTACCTCAAATCAAAAAGGACAGAAACTTCAGTTATGAAAACGCTGTTGATGGTCTGAGACAAATACTTTGGGGGCTTTTCAAAAAAATGGTGGTTGCAGATAACTGTGCCTATTATGCCAATATGATCTTTAATGATTATCATCAATATACCGGTGTTACACTGATATTTGGAGCTGTTATGTTTGCGTTTCAGATCTATGGCGATTTTTCCGGATATTCTGATATTGCTTTGGGAACTGCAAGGCTGTTTGGATTTGATCTTTTAAGAAATTTTGCTTACCCATATTTTTCCCGTGACATTGCAGAGTTCTGGAGAAGATGGCATATTTCTCTGTCATCCTGGTTTCGGGATTACCTTTATATTCCACTTGGTGGAAGCAAGGGTGGAAATTGGATGAGAATCAGGAACACGTTTATAATCTTCATCGTGAGCGGTTTCTGGCATGGTGCCAACTGGACTTTTATCATTTGGGGATTCCTGAACGCATTATTCATTTTACCCTCTATTGTTCTGAAAACCAATCGTAATAATCTTGACATTATTGCAGAAGGCAGATTGTTTCCTACCATCAAAGAAATTCTTCAGCTGATTCTCACATTTTCTCTGGCAAGTTTTGCCTGGATCTTTTTCCGATCGGATTCTGTGACGGATGCTTTTACATACATCGCCAGGTTATTTTCTACTTTGGGAGTAGGAATCGGTTATCCTTACAAACTTTTGAATGGTGATTTTAAAGTATTGATCTTCGTATTGATTATGCTGATTTTTGAATGGTTTATGAGAGAACAATTGCATCCATTAAGAAAGCCATTTACCAAAATGCCTGTTTTTGCCAGATGGAGTATTTATTTTCTATTAGCTGTTTTGGTACTCTTGTTTGCGGGAGAGCAATCACAATTTATTTATTTTCAATTTTAAAATATGAAAAAATTTATTTTAAGAACGCTGTTATTTTTGTCGCCTTTACTGATTATTGATATTCTGCAGGGTTTTCTGCCGATCAGTTTTTTCACGCACAGATTTCACGAATCGATCATATATAAGAGCAACATCATTCCACACAATTTCCCGTTATATGAAAATCAGAAAGGTAATATGATTGGCAGCGGTGATTTGTGCTTTAATACAAAATATGCCATCCCAAAAGACGAAAGTTATATTACAGATAAGCTAGGGTTCAGAAATAATAAATTTATAGAAAACCCCGACATTATTATCATTGGAGATTCTTATACGATGGGTGCTACCCTCAGTCAGGAACAACTTTTGGCAAACCAAATCATGAAAAATTCTAAAAATAAATATTCTGTTTACGGTATGGCTCCGATAGATTTTTCAATGTTTGACAAACTGTTAAAGCTTAATATTATTAAGAAGCCGAAATACATAATCTATGAGCGTGTAGAAAGAGGCGAAATACCAAAAATCAATTATTTTGATAACTCCTTTTATCATAGATTAAAATATAATTACATCAACCTATGGAATACTGGAAATGCAAATGTTTTTCTGGACAAAATTTTCCGTGGTTATGTTAATAATTATGCAAAAGCAAAAATCGAGAAGTCTACAGGATCTGGAACCCAATCAAAAGTTGAGGAAAAATTATTCTTTTACGATACCGCACATCTTAATCCTTCTGAGGAATGGATGAATCAGAATATTAATTCTTTGGAATCTTACAAAAAATATTGCGACTCTATTGGTTCAAAATTTCTCTATCTGCCAATGCCGAATAAAGAAACCGTGTATTTTGATAAAATTCCTGTTCAGAAACAACCGGATTATCTTTTCAAATTGGGTAAAATCCTGGATCAAAAAAACATTCCATATTACCCTACTATTGAGTTTTATAATAACTTCAGAAAAAATAGCAATAAGATGCTGTATCAATATGATGATTCTCATTGGAATGCTTTTACTTGTAATCTTATTTCTCATGAAATACTTAACGTGATCGAAAATGCTGAAAAACAAGCAACTATCAAAAACTAATAATGATCTCACAACTAACTTTCACAAGATTAATTGCTGCTTTCCTGATTATTTTTCTATATTATGGTTCAGAACTTTTTACTGGTTGCTTAATTTTTTAATATAAAAACAAATCAAAACACAATTACTATGGGATGTCTGGCATTTTGGATAGTGAGTCAAGTATGGCTCTTAAAAAGGCAAATTCTGTCTTAACTATTAAAAATCCTTACATTTACTTCGCCATTTTGAAAACCCATTGAGAAAAAAAATTAAAACATATTTTGCATGATTATAGGTAGAGGACTTTTAGCATCTCTTTTTATAGATAACGACAAAGAAGACACTGTTTTCTTTGCATCCGGCGTATCTAATTCTTTGGAAACCAGATTGGAAGAATTTTTGAGAGAGGAAACACTTATCCGAAATACAATAGAGGAAAATCCTGAGAAGATATTTGTTTATTTCTCCACCTGCAGTGTCTATGACTCATCTAAAACAACTAGTGACTACGTACTTCACAAACTGAAAATGGAACAGATCATCAAAAATGCCTGTGCCAAATATCTGATTCTAAGAGTCAGCAATGCCGTTGGAAAAGGAGGAAATCCAAATCTCCTGATGAATTATCTTGTTCGTTCTATCAAAAATAATGAAACCATCAATGTCCATACAAAAGCCACCCGAAATCTCATAGATGCAGATGATATCAAAAATATCACTTTCTCCTTATTGGAGAATAAAACGCTCAACAAGATCATAAATGTGGCTTACAATCAGAACTATGCAATTATAGAAATTCTGGAAATCATAGAACGTTTTTACAACACAAAGCTTGACCTTAACCTTATAAAAAGCGGTTCCGGTTACGACATCAATGTTCCCGATGTGGAAGACTATTTCCGAAACAATGCACTTACAAACAAAGAGTCCTACCTCAATAGGATCTTGGAAAAATATTATTCTTAAATGATGAATTTTAAAGAAAAACTTAATAATAAAAATATATTGGTAACAGGAGGAGCTGGTTTTATCGGCTCCAATCTTTGTGAGGAACTTCTGAGCCTTGGAGCCAATGTAACGTGTCTTGACAATTTTTCTACAGGATTAAGAGAAAATCTGGATGCCCTAAAAGACAAGCCGAATTTCAGCCTGATAGAAGGTGATATCCGCGATCTTGAGACCTGTCAGAAGGCTTGTGAAAATCAGGATTTTGTTTTACACGAGGCCGCACTTGGTTCTGTTCCAAGATCCATTAATGACCCTATTACAAGCAATGATGTGAATGTTGGCGGATTTCTAAATATGCTGGTTGCAGCCAGAGATTGTGGTGTGAAAAGGTTTATTTATGCCGCAAGTTCTTCTACTTATGGCGATTCCGAGAGTCTTCCAAAAGTTGAAGATGTCATCGGAAAACCACTTTCGCCTTACGCCATTACAAAATATGTGAATGAGTTATACGCCGATGTTTTCAAAAGAACTTATGGTTTTGATACGATTGGTTTAAGGTATTTTAATGTTTTTGGAAGAAAACAAAATCCAAATGGTGCTTACGCCGCAGTGATCCCGAAATTTGTAATGCAGCTGATGAATCACGAATCCCCTGTCATCAACGGCGGCGGCGAATATTCCAGAGATTTTACCTACATTGATAATGTGATTCTGATGAATCTGTTGGCCCTAACATCAGAAAATGACGAAGCTGTAAACCAGATTTACAACACAGCTTTCGGAGAAAGAACAACACTGAATGATCTTGTAAAATATCTGAAAGAATATCTTTCTGACTTCGATTCACGAATTGCAAATGTCCAAATTATCTACGGAGATTACAGAAAAGGTGATGTTCCGCATTCCCTTGCGAGCATAGACAAAGCAAAAAATCTTCTTGATTATCAGCCAAAACATTCTATGAAAGATGGCTTGAAAGAAGCTGTGACCTGGTATTGGGAAAATCTTAAATAAAAAAACAAAATGATGAATCATAAAATTACAATAATCGGATTAGGCTATGTCGGATTACCGCTGGCAAGATTATTCTCTACAAAATATCCCGTTGTCGGTTTTGATATTAATGAAAAAAGAATCGCCGAGCTCAGCTCCGGAAAAGATGATACTCTGGAAGTTTCTGATGAACTATTAAAATCATCATTGGTAAATAACAATCCAAAATCAGGAGAAACCGGCCTGTTTTGCTCCAATAAACTCGAGGACATTTCGGATTCCAATGTTTATATCGTGACTGTCCCGACGCCGGTTGACAAAAACAACCGCCCGGATCTTACGCCACTTTATAAAGCCAGTGAAACTGTTGCAAAAGTCCTTAAAAAAGGTGACATTGTTATTTATGAATCAACGGTTTATCCTGGCGTAACAGAAGAAGAATGCGTTCCGGTTTTAGAAAAAAATACAGGCTTAAAATTTAATATTGACTTCTTTGCAGGCTATTCTCCGGAAAGGATCAATCCTGGAGATAAACTTCACACAGTCGAAAAAATTTTGAAGGTAACAGCCGGTTCTACTCCGGAAATCGGGAAAATTGTGGATGACCTTTATAGCTCCGTGATCGAAGCCGGAACTTATCTTGCGCCGACAATCAAGGTTGCAGAAGCTGCAAAAGTGATCGAAAACTCCCAGCGTGATATCAATATTGCTTTCGTAAATGAGCTGGCAAAGATCTTTAACCTAATGGGAATTGACACCCACGATGTTTTGAAAGCCGCCGCCACAAAATGGAACTTTTTACCTTTCAAACCAGGCTTGGTGGGCGGACATTGCATTGGCGTAGATCCTTATTATCTCGCTCAGAAAGCTCAGGAATTCGGTTATCATCCGGAAATTATACTGGCAGGAAGAAGAATGAATGACTCTATGGGACAATATGTTGCAAGCGAAACCGTGAAACAAATGTTGAAGCAGGACTTGAAAGTCAATGGTGCTGATGTTTTGGTATTAGGCTTTACTTTTAAAGAAAACTGTCCGGATGTCAGGAATACTAAAGTTGTAGATGTTGTTAGAAATCTGGAGGATTATGGCATTAATGTCAGCATTTTTGATCCTTGGGCAAACCCCGAAGAAGTAAAACATGAATACGGCCTTGAAACCTCAACAAAAACGCCGTTCAAAAAATATGAAGCTGTCGTTTTAGCCGTTTCTCACAAAGAATTTGAAAAATTAAATATCAAAAATCTGCTTACCAAAAACGGAATCATTTATGATGTGAAAGGAATTCTGGAAAAAGAAAACGGGATCACAAGATTGTAATCTAATAAAATTTAGTTTACTCCGACCTTAAATGGAGTCAAATTTTATTTCCCGAATCTCCAGCGGAAAAATGGATATCCAATAAACAAAGGCAGGCGGTAAAATAAGTCCTGCTTTTTTAGTTTGGTAGAATAAGCGGCGGAAAAATAATCTGCGATTCCCAAACCATTGAGTTGATTATACGCTTTATAACTTCTTTTCCAAAGATCTTCATTTTTCTGAGCTTTCCAGTTCATTTCCAAAGTAGAAGCTTTGAAATCAACCAGATTTTCGAGAATTAATTTTTTGTTGTAAGGATTTTTTTCTGCCTTATAAGCTTCATTCATATATCCTGCAATTGTGATCCAGTTTCCAAAATGTTTCTCACCACGGTTATGAATGATGGATGCACCGTGAAAATAATACAGATAAGTATCTTCTCTCAGAAAAGCGATTTTCTCAAACTTCAGCATACTTTGGAAGCTCCACAGAACATCCTGGGAAAAAAGATCTTTTACAAAATAAAGTTTGTTCTCCATCAGAAAATCCATTCTTACAAGCTTATCACATGCCATCACCGGATATTTTCCTTTTACAAAATTCCAGACTATCTCTTTACTGCCTTCCAGGATATCTTTTGACGAGGCTATAGGGAAATAATTTCTCTCCCAGCCTTCCTCTTCATTGATGCAGACACTTTGTCCCAAAACCATTTCTGCATTGGTTTTTTCGGCAAGATCTACAAGGTGCTGAATTGCATAATTTGTGATCTCATCATCACTGTCCAGAAAGTAAATATACTTTCCTTTTGCAAGATCCATCCCTGCATTTCTAGCCATAGAAAGCCCCTGATTATAAGGCTGATTGATAACTTTAAAATTAAAATCCGGATTATTAGAAATAAATTCCTCAGCAATTAGCATAGAAGAATCCGGCGTCACATCATTTACAAGAATGCACTCTATATTGCTATATAATTGACTGACAACAGACTGCAGACATCGTACAATAAATTTTTCAACTTTATAAACAGGAATTACAATGGTAACAAGGGGATTCATCGGATGTGTTTTATTTTACTAATTTTAGGCAAAAATAGAAATAAAATCGGGCATTAACTGTATATTTGCTGCAATAAAACACATTGACATTAATATCAAATTTATTTTTAAAACTCTGAATCATAATTATTTGGAATTAAATATCAATTTGAAATTTTAATTATGAAAAAAAATGGAACAGAAACTAGCTGTTATTATACCTTTCTTCAAAATAGATTTCTTTGAGGACACGCTGAAAAACCTTGCAAATCAGACAGATCCAAATTTCAATGTCTATATTGGAAATGATGCCAGCTCTGCTGATCCTTATGAGCTGATTCAGAAATACAATAAAAATCAAAATATTTTTTACACAAAATTTGATGAGAACCTTGGTGGCAAAGGTCAACTTGTGGAGCAATGGGATCGCTGCATTGCTCTGTCCAAAGACGAAGACTGGCTGATGATACTGGCAGATGACGATTATCTGGCAGAGAATTTTGTGGAGGAATTTTATAAAGCAATACCGGCAGCCAAAAAAGAAAGTTCTGAACTGATGCGCTTCAAAATGAGAAGAGTAACCGAGGATAATACTTTTTTGATAGACCTGGAACAGCATCCGCTTTATAAAGCAGAAGATTACATCTGGGATGATCTGGAACAGAAGATGTTTATCTCGATTTCGGAAAATGTTTTTTCCCGAAAAATGTATGAAAAGAAAGGACTCAGAAACTATCCGCTTGCCTGGAAAACAGATCTGATACTGTATCTCGATTTTGCTAATAATCATTATGTTTTAGGTGTTAATTCAGCTTTTGTCGCCATCAGAAGAAGCAGCCAGCAGATCACAAGACGTACAGATCTTACCGATCATAAAAACATTGCTTTGGGACAATATTATTATGATGTTCTGAATGAATTTTCATCAAACTTCAAAGATTATCAGAACCTGAAATTTTTGAAACTCTATACTTTCTATTCCAAAAAAAATAATCTTCCGTCATCGTTAAGCTCTTTATATTACAAATATGGCGGATTGAAAGAGTTATTAAAATACCGTATCAAATCCATTTTCAATTTTTAATGTTGTTCTCTGTTCTTATTGCGCATTATAATCATTTTGATTATTTCATAGATTGTTACAACAGTCTTATGCAGCAGACTTATACCAATTTTGAAGTGGTGATCCTGGACGATTTTTCCAATGACGGTTCTTTCGAAAAAGTATCAGAATATGTAAAAAATGATTCCAGGTTCCGGATTTTCAGGAATGAGAAAAATGAAGGCGTCGGCTTTACCAAAGGAAAACTGATTGAACTGGCAAACGGCGAAATTTGTGGATTTCTGGATCCCGATGATGTTCTTACAAATGATGCTATAAAAATATCATTAGAAAATTACTCGGAAAAGACTGTTGCAACTTATTCTCAGTTTTGGTTCTGTGATCAATCTCTTAATATCATAAGAAAATTCCCGGATTCTTACCAGATCAAAAATGGTGATCCTCTTTTTCTGAATATCTTTTTTACGGTCAATCACTTTTTCACTTTCAGAAAAGATATTTATTTAAAAACCAGCAGAATAAGTTCAAACTACAGAATTGCAGAAGATCAGGAATTATATCTGAAATTGTATGAATTGGGTGATTTTAAATTTATAAAAAAGCCCCTTTTGTACTACAGATTGCACGACACCGGATTGTCCCGTGATAAAAATAAAACAATACAACGCTATGCTGCCTGGAATGATGTGCTGAAAGAAACTCTGAAGAGAAGGAATATCACAAAAATATATGGTAAAAACATCACAGAAGTTGATAATTTCGCCACCTTCATTCATCAAAAACAAAACACAATATTGAAAAGAATTAAACGAAAATTTCTATGACAAACATCTTTATAAAATCCTTTAACAGAGCTTTTTATCTGGACAGATGCATTGCCTCGGTTTATAAAAACATGACCGGTAATTTTAAAATCAAAGTCCTGGATGACGGAACGCCAAAGAAATATCTCGACAAGATCCGGGAAAAATATCCGGAAGTAGAAATCGCGCTTTCAGACAGTTATGAAAACAAAATAAAAGCAATTGAGGAAAATCTGATTTCCGGGAAACCAATCAACGGCTTTGAAATCCCGACAAAATTCTGGTATGAAAATGTTGAAAACGCGTCGGAATATGTGATCGTAACGGAAGATGACGTTTGGTTCACAGAACCTCTGAATGTTGATGAACTTACCTCTGAAGCAAAAAAACTTAATATTTCTCTATTAAAGCTGGGCTGGCTTGGAAATGTGCAAGAACGGAGTGATCTGCACTTAAAATCAATCTCGGAAAATATAGAATCCGCGCAGCCAAAAGATTTATTGCTGATGCCGGAAAAGCTGATGGAAGCTTTTTTCTACAATCGCTACAAATTCTTTTCATTATTATATAAATTCGGGAAAGTTAACAACAGAACCCAAGTCAAATATTGGGCGCTTAATTCAATATTGATGGGTTTTTTCCGGAAAGATTACTGGCTGGAGGTCTGGAAAAAAATGGACGGAAAAGTAGATGAAAAAAGACAACTTATCAACGCTTCATTATTTTATAAAAAAAATAGGAATAACCCGAATTTTGTTTCGCGGTTGAAAACTGAAGCTATGAAAACCACGTTCCAGTCTTCAGCAGCCAATTCTTACCACGAATATGGTTTTGATTTCGATGTCAATCTGTTTAATCATTTAATCAATGAAGCCTGGCTGAGAAGCGAGTTTGATCCGATGCAGAATTTCCCAAAAGATTTTTCTCTCGATTATTTCAAAAAATTCATTACCGGAAAAATCAATCTGGACGAATATGAAAAGTGGGTAAATCAATTTAAACTTCAATACAAAAACCTGGGCTCCGATGTCGACTAATAAACAATTTTTTCCTGCGCTGACAGGTTACCGCGCCATTGCCGCCTGGATGATTTTTCTGTATCATTTTATGCCATTTGACAATCCCAAGTACCCGGAAATTGCAAGACATACTATTTTAAATTTTCACATTGGAGTGGAAATGTTTTTTGTATTAAGTGGTTTTCTTATTACTTACAGGTATTTTAATGATTATCCTATTCATTTCAAAAAATATATGGTCAACAGATTTGCACGTATCTACCCGATGTATTTCCTGATTACTTTTATCTTTTTTCTGGTTTGGTTTCTGCAAAATGGCTGGACTTCAGAAAAAACAATCGAAGCTGTACTATCCTTTACGATGACAAAAGCACTCTTTTTAAAATATAATCTTACAGGCGTTGCGCAAGGCTGGACGTTGACATTAGAAGAGATTTTTTATCTCGCAGCACCATTATATTTTATTTTGATAAGGAAGACCAAATGGAATCTGATCATATTACCGGTTTTGATTTTCCTGTTTGGAGTTTATATGAAAGATATTACTGATGTTCCCGGAAATAAATGGGGGTTTTTACAGCAAAATATAGCCATTTTTATTTTTGACTTTTTCGCAGGTATTGGTTTAGCATATTTTATTCTTAAGCGTAAAATAAATTTTTCCGGAGATTGGGTCACCTGTTTTGGCCTGACAATGATTATCTTTTACCTTTTTGGAAAACATTATGTTACACCTTTTATTGATTTTAAAAGTGATTTTGGGAGTGCATTTTATGTAATTTTCCTCGCCTGTTTTGGAATTGTCCCTCTGCTTTGGGGACTGATAAATGAGAAAACTGTCATTCAAAAAATTCTCTCAAACCGAACATTTGTATTACTTGGAAAAAGCTCCTATATATTTTATCTGATACATAAAGGCTTTGTACCTATTTTCATATTTGATTACATTGTTGAGAATAAATTTGTCATTTTCATTCTCCTGAATGTCATTTCCATTGTATTATTCCTTTACGTGGAAGAACCTTTGAATCATTATATAAGGAACAAATTCGGGAAGAATAAGATTTCTTCTGATAAAACTGAAGTAACGTCATAACAGTTTTTCATTCTTTTTCAGACATAAAAAAACCTCAGAAATTCTGAGGTTTTGCTTTTTAATCTTTTATAATTACTCCGGCATACTTACCATCGAATTCGACAACATATGGTTTAAGATTTCTCTTTTCACAAAAATCTTTGAATGCTGCATTATCACCAATATCATCGCTCATAAAAATACCACCTTTTCTTACTTTAGTGAGTAATAAATTATAAGCCCAGATTCTTCCGTCATAAGATTTATCACTATCATAATGTACTACATCAAAAGAATCTGCTTTGCTGAAGATCTTTGGCAGTGATTCCTTATCGGCAAAACGATAAAGATCCCAGTTGTTTTTATACTTTTCCGGAATCACGCAGCCTACAAAATCCTCACTTTGGTTTTGCAACAAGTATGGCATATCCGAGCTGTAGAGCGTTCCGTTTCTATGAACCAAAGATGCCAATGCTGCAAAAGAGGACCAGCCGTAAGCAACGCCGGTTTCTATAGATTTCTGAGCATTTGTAAATTCATTAATGTAATAGATCACGCTTAATGATCCTGCTCCGCCTAGTTTCACAGGTGCTTTTGCCTGGATTTGTAATGCATCTGCAAATTCTTGCGGGAATATTTTTTCAAAGGGGATGAAAGTAAGACTTAAAACTTTTTCTATAAAATCCTTCTCAGAAATTGCTAATGATGCACACCATTTTTCTGCTTCTTCCTTGCCTCGCAAGCCAGAAGAACGATTAAAAATATTTTTCCAGATTTTACGCCTTAATTCCGGATAAAGGTCGGGACGCTTGAGATAAGCGAAAAAAGTAGATGCAATTTCTGCGATTTTGTTCATACAACTTATGTTTTGAAATGCAAAAATACAAAAGAAATGTTCAAACAATACTTATATTTGTTTTTTCACTTTCTTTTTTTTAAAAAAACACAAAATGTATAAAAAGAAACATTTGCTATTCTGCCATAGATCTATGGCCGGTGTAGAAAAAGTGATTTTAAACTTATTGAATAATCTTGATAGAAATAGGTTTGATCTTACATACATCGTTGGTCTGCACCAGGGTGAACTTTGTGATAAAAGCCTTCCTATGTAAATTATGTGAAAAGCTTTTGGATAGGTTTCCTTCAGCTTTTCTTATGTCATGTTATCAAGAAGCGCTGTGTTGCTTAATAATTCTTCCATTCCCGATATATAACACAATAGAAAAAATTCCAGACAATGATTGAAACGATTTTATTTTAATTTCATCAGTAGTAAAAAGACTGTTAAAAATTATACAAATTAAAAAAACACAACATGCATAATCGACTAATAACAAAGCTTTTTTCGGAAATAGAAAAGCTCAAATGGAAAAGCTATTACAACACCTGCAAAAAAAATGGCTTGCAATTGGGGGAAGGCGTCTCTCTCCAAAACGGTATTAATTTTGGCAGCGAACCTTTTCTAATAGAAATTGGTAATTTTTGCAGAATTTCTTCTTCCGTTTTATTCGTTACTCACAGCGGCGGATCTACGATAATGAAAAAAGTAGAAGGCTATGACGATGTGCGGGTTTTTGGAAGAATAAAAGTTGGAGACAATACTTTTATTGGAGCCAACTCAACAATCACGTATAATGTAAGTATTGGTAATAACTGCATCATAACGATCGGAGCTGTAGTGAATAACTCGATTCCGGATAATTCTGTCTATGGAGGCATACCTGCCAGATATATTTGCAGTACACAGGAGTATTATGAAAGAAAAAAAACAGAAAGCGTGGATTATCCCCGGGATCTGGAAAAAAACAGAAAAAAATTAAATACTTTTCTAAGGAATAACCTGTTTTCAAAATATAAGCCTGTAAAAAAAATGTTCAGACTTATGATACCTTTTGTTTTTAACTTTGTAAATATTTAATTTTGAGCCCGATCACTTGAATTATTCCTGATATTTATACAAAAACACAAATGAGTCAAAAAACTAAAGTTCTTTTCCGCCACAGATCTATGGAAATGGGTGGTGTAGAAAAAGTCATTCTGAGCTTACTGGAAAATCTGGATAAAAATAAGCTTGACATTACATACATCGTCAGTTTACATCAGGGTGAATTGCGAGACAAAGTGCCTTC
Source organism: Epilithonimonas sp. UC225_85 (assembly GCF_042695135.1). Lineage (GTDB taxonomy): Bacteria > Bacteroidota > Bacteroidia > Flavobacteriales > Weeksellaceae > Epilithonimonas. The sequence goes on along the minus strand of NZ_CP170547.1, from coordinate 524,140 downwards.
TCATGTGCATTATGTAAAAATAAATACCGGGAAAGAAGACTTTTCAAAAAACACTATTATCAATAAAATTCAGACCATAACAAGAGGTTTGAAAATCAAATTCCTGGAAAAATTTCCCGCTCTGACAGATCATATTTATTTAAGGAAAAAATTTGATGTAGAGATTGCATCAACTTATGCAGACTATAATTCTGTGATAAAAAGTCCAAACAAAAAATCAAAAAAAATAGGCTGGCTGCATTCTGACATTACCGTTCCTGGGCTTAAAGGTATTCTGCCGGAAATCCTTAGAAATCTGCAAAGCTTCGACCACGTTATTTATGGCTCTCAGCAATCCTATGATATTCTGCATCAATCTTTTCCGGAGGTTAAAATTAAAAACGAAAGTGTCATCCTTAATCCTATTCCTATAGAGGATCTGAGAATAAGATCAGAAGAATTCCCGGTGGATTATGAAAACATTCCGACTTTTGTTTCGGTTGCAAGGCTACATTACAGAAAAGGATTTCATAAATTAATAGAAGCGCATAAAATGCTTCTGGATGAAGGTTTTGCACATCAGGTCGTCGTGATTGGGGATGGTGAAGAAAGAGAGAATCTTGAAAATCAGATCAAAAAATCAAGTGTTGGGAAGACGTTCAAATTGCTGGGAACCAAGATGAATCCTTATCCTTATGTAAAAAATGCCGACTTCTACATTATGCCGTCGGCAACAGAAGGCTGGCCGCTTATCATTGCGGAAACCCTAATTCTGCAAATCCCGATTATCGCAACAGATGTTGGCGGAATCCCGGAAATGATCACTCACAAAAAAAATGGGTTTCTGATAGATTATAATTCTGAAAAAATGAAAGAAGCTATGAAAGATTTTTTGATTAATCCTTCATTAGTAGCTGCAATCAGAGAAAACCTGAAAGACTCTGAAAAACAGTTTGATAACCAAAAAATATACAATGAGGTTATGCATATTATAGAAAATTAATTCTACCTGATTCTCTTCGCTTTTTTGAATTTATACGGCTGATTTTTCTTGATAAACTCGTCCAATGCTTTACGATCTTTTTCCAGTTCTCTTGGATAGACCGGATTATTTTTAAGAATAATATCTCCGTAATCTTCTATGATGCAGATAAACTGGGCCGGGTTGCCGGCAAAAACAGTATTTGGAGGCATAGATTGGGACAACACAGAGTTTGCGCCGAGAATACAATTATCACCAATTTCTACATGCTCTGTAATCACACTATTGATAGCAATGGTGCAGTTATTTCCTATTTTGATCCGTCCAAAAATACGTGCATCTTCATAACCGGGTATTCTTCGCAACATTGTTGTAGTCCCGCCATGATTTACAAATCTGACGCCTGCGGCAATATTGACATTATCACCAATTTCTATAAGGTATGGCTCTGTTCCAAAATAGACTTTGTCCGGGGTATTGAGATTCTTGCCCACTTTCATTCCTTTATACTTGCACATTTCAACATTAGCTTTGTTGAGTGTCTGCTCGTAAACCGATTGAATCTTGAGTAATATTTTATAGAAAAGAAACATATTCTTATTTTTTTGCAAAAATAAATATTATATTCTCAATTACAATTTTATATATTATTAATATATTTGTTATTTATGGAATTTAACATCATAATTGTAATTAAGGTTAAATTCCTGAATATTACAATCAGATGAAAGAAAAAAAAATTCTGTTTATTTACTATCAGAATATAAAAGCCGGCGGCGTTGCAAAAGTCACAACTACATTGGTAAATGAACTAATAGAAATGGGATATATAATTGATATTCTTTTTCTTATGAAGGAACACCATGATTTTTATCCTTTAGATCCAAGAATAAAAAAACATTACCTCGATTCTTTTTCTTTGTGGACCTGGAGACTATGCGAATTCAATAATAAATATCTGAAATTCATCCCCAAAATACAAAATTTCAACACTTATATTTATCATTACGGTATTGCTATTTTGATGAATCGCTGGCTGAGAAAAAATCAATCAGAATATCATACGATCGTCTCTTGCTGGTACAAGTTGTCCTGCATCCTTGCTCTTAACAAAACCGTGTGCCACAAAAGCGTTTCCTGGGAACACATCAGTCATCTTGTAGGAGGCAAATTCTGGAATACTCTAAAAACCAGATACAATAACCTTCGTGAGGTGATCTGTATCAATAATGACGATTATAAATATTTCAAGAAAATAAATCCCAAGACACATATTATCGGGAATATTATGGATCCGGAGTTTGAAAAGCAGAAATTCAGGTCTTTTCAGGAAAAAGAAAATATTATTTCTCTGGTTGCAAGATTAGATCCGGAAAAAAACATCCTCGAGTTTCTGGAAATTATTAAGGAAACAAATCTGCCGGCTGACTGGAAAGTTAATATCATCGGGCAAGGATTACAATTAGACTTACTCAAGGATTATGCAGAGAAAAATGCACTGCATCAGGTCAACTTTTTGGGACAAGTAGACTCTAAAGTTGTAAGAGATTATATGTCAAAATCAAAAATCCTTTGTCTTACTTCCATCAGAGAAGGTTTCGGAATTGTTTTAGTCGAAGGGATGTTTGCTTCCAATGTTTTAATAGCATATGACTGCCCAAGTGGCCCTGCTGATATTATCAATGAAAAAAACGGTTATCTGATTCCTTTACACGCCAAAGAATCTTTTGTAGAAAAACTAAACTATCTGGTAAATAATCCTTCAGTTTTGGAAAAAAAGATAAAAACGAGTTTTTTAGAATCCGCCAAATGGAAGAGAGAAAATATTATAAAATCCTGGGAAAAAGTACTTTAATATCATTATTTATGAGATATTAATATTTTTTAACACTGTTTTAGACGATTATATGCATATCATAATATCTGTTATCTTAGTTGAGATCTGTATCTTTGCAAAAATTTTATATCAAAATCTATGATCAATATTGCTGCAATAGATTACTATCTGCCAGAAAATATATTAACTAACGAAGATATTGCGAAAGAATTCCCGGAGTGGAATGCAGAAAAGATCCTTGCAAAAATAGGTGTAGAATCCCGACATGTAGCAAGTGAAGACGAGACGCCTCTGGATCTCGCATTGGGGGCTTGTGAAAAGCTTTTCAAAACTTATGATAAAAACAAAATCGATTTTATACTTTTTTGTACCCAGAGTCCGGACTATTTTTTACCAACAACAGCCTGCATCTTACAGGACAAATTAGGACTTCCTAAAACAACAGGTGCTTTGGATTTCAATCTTGGCTGTTCTGGTTTCGTTTATGGATTAGCATTAGCAAAAGGGTTGATTTCCATCGGCTTAGCAAAGAATATATTACTTGTAACATCCGAAACTTACACCAAATTTTTAGACAAGGAAGACAAATCCAACAGAACTATTTTTGGCGACGGCGCAGCTGTTACGATTGTAGAAAAAGATGATTCCAAAGCTGATTATCAGTTTTCTGTAGGCACAGATGGCGGTGGTTTCCAAAACCTTATCGTGAAAAACGGAGGTGCACGCCACGGAAGTTCGGAAGATGCCAGATTATTCATGAACGGCCCGGAAATTTTTACCTTTACGATAGAAAATATTCCCGGACTAATCAATGATACATTATCAAAAAATAATTTAACTTTAGACGATATTGATTTGGTTATTTTTCACCAGGCAAATACTTATATGCTCAATTATTTGAGAAAGAAATGCGGTATTCCTGAGGAAAAATTCTTTATTGATATGATCCACGTAGGCAACACAGTATCTGCGACAATTCCCATTGCCATAAAATCTGCAACAGACAAAGGCAAAATAAAACAGGGAAGCAAAGTTTTGGTCGCAGGCTTCGGAGTGGGCTATTCTTGGGCTGCAGGAATTTTAGAATTTTAAAATAACAAATATATGAAAACACAGGATTTTTTAGAAAAATTACAGGACGAGCTGGAAGAAGATAACACACTCTCTCTGGATACAAAATTCAAGGAATTGGAAAATTATGACTCGATGTCTGTTCTCTCTCTAATTGTCTTTATTGATGAAAATTTTGGAAAAAAATTAGACACCAAACAATTTAAGGATATTAATACGCTTCAGGAATTAAAAGGGCTGATTGGTGCAGAAAACTTTGAAGACTAATGTCTGATCTGTTTTCACTGGAAGGTAAAACCATTGTCATTTCCGGAGCATCTTCCGGTATAGGAAAAGCCTGTGCGGAACTCTGTGCAAAAGCAGGTGCACAGGTTATTTTAATTGGCAGAGATCTTTCAAAATTAGAAACAGTTTCTGAGAATCTGGAAGGAAACGGAACACATCTGTCATTTGAATTTGACATTACTTCGGAAGAAGAAATAAGTCGCTTTGCCAAAAATCTGATAGAAAACGGAATACGTATTTCTGGTTTTGTCCATTCTGCAGGACTCAAATATACTTTGCCACTCAGAAACATCAGTGAAAAAATATTGACCGAAAGCTTTTCTGTCAATGTTTTCGCCGGATTTTATCTCGCAAAAGCGATCTCGCAGAAAAAATTAAAAGCAGAAAATCAAAGCTTTATTTTTATTTCGTCTATTGCAGGCGTTGTCGGCGAACCGGCAAATCTGGCTTACAGTGCAACAAAAGGCGCTTTGATCTCCGGAACCAAATCTCTGGCTCTGGAACTGGCAAAACAGAATACACGCGTCAACTGTATCAGCCCGGCAATGGTAAGCACACCGCTTAGCGAAAAAATGTTTGAGGAGATTGGCGAAGAATCCACAAAAACTATTCTGGACAAGCATCCTTTGGGAATTGGTAATCCGGAAGACGTTGCGGCATCTGCTGTTTTTCTTTTGTCCGAAGCATCCCGATGGATTACCGGCACCAATATGATTGTTGATGGCGGCTACTCCGCACATTAAAAAACTATTACTAAAAACACAATATATGGATGGGAAAAAACTGTCAAATATTCAATATTTAAGAGGTATTGCAGCTCTAATGGTGTGCGGATTCCATACACAAAACTGGCTTAATAACTCTCTTACAGAGAATCTTGGTTCTCAATTATTTCCCAGCGGAGAATATGGTGTAGAGATATTTTTTGTGATCAGTGGATTTATAATGATTTACACGACAAGAAATTATGATCCGCAGCTGGTAAAAAAGAATTTCTTTTATTTTATGAAAAAAAGAATTGTCAGGATCGTACCACTTTATACGCTGCTTACATTCCTCTGGATATTCCTTTTTGTTCCTGGTTTTATATTCAATTATGTTAATACAATCAAACTTATAAAATGTCTTTTTTTTATTCCATACAAGGGTTATCCGATTTTATATCTCGGGTGGACACTCAACTACGAGATGCTTTTTTATGTCATTTTTGCATTGACGTTTCTTTTTAAGCAATACAGAATTCATGCACTTATCTGCGTTTTTATTCTCCAGTTTATTTTACAGCAGTTCACATTCTCAGGTGTTATCCCAAAATTTTTATCTAATGGCGTTATCAGTTTCTTTTTTGTAGGAATCGTTTCTGCATTACTCGTTCAGAAAATTAAAATTCCGGTTATATTTGGCAAGATCAAGTACTTATCTTATTTATTATTGATTTTGCTGCATCTGGAAATTATATATTTCGCACAGCACATTTTCCTTCTTTTGTTTATTGGCATCAATTGTTTCATCATTATAACTTCGGATTTTACAACACAAGAAAAAGTTTTCAAACCATTATTCTTTCTGGGAAATATTTCCTTTTCTCTTTATCTGATTCATCCTTTTGTTCCACATATTTTGATGAGTTATTTTAATATCAATCCCGGGTTTATCGATAATGGTATTCTGACATTTTTATTTTATCTTTTAATGTTATCAGTTATCTTTGGAATTAGCTATCTTTCATATAAATTGATTGAAGAAAAATTTAATAAACTACTTACCCGTTGAAAAAGAAAATCCTTATCAGAATTGGCTCTCTACGTCATGGCGGCGCAGAAAAAGTGCTGGTAACTTTTCTCAAAAACCTTCCGAAAGACAAGTATGAGATCGATCTGTTACTGAATCTATATTCGGGGAAATATCTCACCGATGTTCCGGATTGGGTGAATGTAATGTATCTCAACCGGGGCGAGATGATCACCACAAACCGCCCAAAAGATATTCCTAAGAAAATATACCGTGTTGTCTATCAAAGGCTTTTGAAGAAATATCCAAAAATCCTCTACAAAAGAAAACTCAAAAATAAAGTTTATGATATTGAGTTCGCTGCCATACACGGTTTTATGGATGAAGTTCTGAATAGTCCACTAAAATCTTCCAAAAAACTAATGTGGATCCATAATGATCTAATGCAGGTCAGCGGCTATACACCGGAAAAGATCAGACGGTTTTTCCATTATGACAAAGTGATGGTGATCTCAGAAAAGATTCAGGATACATTTTTGGATCTGGCAAAAACTGACATTGAAAAACATAAAATTGTCAGGATTTATAATCCGCTTGATACTGAAGAAATTCTTACAAAATCTGAAAAATCAATCGTAAATTATACGTTCGATAAAGAAGTCCCAACTTTCATTTCTGTGGGAACTGTTTTTCCTCAGAAAGGATTTGACAGGTTATTAAAAGTTCATAAAAGACTTTTGGATGAAGGCTTCAAACACAAAGTTCTGATCGTTGGCGATGGTTATGATTTTGAAAGTGTGAAGAAATTAAAATCCGAATTGGGTGTAGATGAGACAGCAACGATGCTTGGTTTTACGGATAATCCTTATCCTTATTTCAAAGCGGCGGATTTTTACATTCTGAGTTCGAGATATGAAGGTTTCCCGACGGTTTTGTTTGAGGCGATTACATTAAAAAAGAACATCATAGCAACCGATGTTTCCGGCGTAAATGAAATGCTGGAACACGGAAAACTCGGCTTGGTCACAGAAAACTCGGAAAACGGCATCTACGAAGGAATGAAAAAAGCATTAATTGATCCTGATCATTTTCTGACCTATCAGAAAAACTTAGAAAACTATAAGATGCCTTTTAATCTCGAAAATTCTGTGAATTCGATCATGGAAATCATTGATAATTTGTAATTTTATCCAATGGGTTATTCTATCATTCAAAAAGATTTTTACAGAGAAAGCGGAAAATATCTGTCGGATATTCAGATCATGAAAAAATGTTTCAGCCCGAATCTGCATTATATCTATGTTTTAAGAAAAACTCAAAAGCACTATAAAACGCCATTTATCGGTCTCTTTTACAAGTTGGTGCTTCGCCATTATCAGATCAAATACGGCTTCCAGATCTATCCTGAAACTGAGATCGGAGAAGGATTATACTTAGGACATTGGGGTCAGCTTGTCATCAATCCGAAAGCTAAGATCGGGAAGAATTGCAATATTGCTCAGGGTGTGACTATCGCGCAGTCCAACCGCGGAAAGAACGAAGGCGTTCCCATCATCGGTAACGAAGTCTGGATCGGTCCAAATGCCGTGATCGTCGGGAAAATAACAATTGGTAATAATGTTCTGATTGCTCCGAATGCCTACGTCAACACGGATATTCCAGATAATTCTATTGCCTTGGGAAATCCGGCCATCATCACCCCGAAAATGAATGCAACTGAGGGTTATATTAATAATAAGGTCTAGAGTTGACAGCATTTCATACTTCTTATTATCCTCAATCATTTGGGGTATGTTTTTTCTGCAAAAATAAACGAGGGTAGAATTATCTACCCTCGTTATTTATATTTCTCAATTATTATTTTAACTGATTTTCAATAGGTTAATATTTTAAATCATAACCATCACTAAGTTTTGAGCATTGCCCAAATGAGTTGGCTTTGTTATTTCTATAGATACGAGCGAGACGCTCGCACCAGCGGGGGCTGAATTCTGGAGCAGCCGTATTTTATTACGAGCCGACACGGGAATAGAGAGCCAAGGTTGTTCTGTTAATTGATGCCCCCATTAAACATTCTACATCGCCTTTCCAGCTCTCCGTAAACCTCACACCTTAAAAAACTATCTATAATACCACTCGACTCATCTGTAATACCACTCCGGTAGTCTGTAACACTAGTCGGCTAATCTGTAATGCTACTCCGGTAATCTGTAACACTACTCCGGCACGCTGTAATACTACTACGGTAGTCTGTAACACCAGTCGGGCAATCTGTAATACTACTCCGGTAGTCTGTATTACCACTATCCCGAAATCTATGTATATTTACCTTAATAAAAACACGAATAGATATGTTAAGAAAGAAACGCGGGAACCTACGGCCTTCCCAAAGCAGCCTTGTGCTACACCTTGCTCCTATCCTGACACTCCGACAGATCACATTTCCGTATGCTTTTCTCACAAAGGCGGGTATCAGCGGAAAGTCCGCGCAGAAAATGCTGAATGGCGAGGCGGTGCAGACCAACTTCCGGCAATTGACGGCCCTCTGCATTTCCCTCGACTGTACCCCCAACGATTTTTTCGTGAGGCGCGACCTGCAGCCTGCCGAAGGTCATCAGCTCAACAAACTGCAAGATCTGCAGGTGCCACTAATAGATCCCAAAGATTTCTACAAAGGAAAAAGCCTGGAAGAGGTCCGGGCAATGAGGGAGTTGTAAACAAAACACGAATTGCAATCTGTACTATCAGATATGTTTTTCTGTAAAAATAAACGAGGATAGACTTATCTACCCTTGTTATTTATATTTTTCAATTAGTATTTTAATTGATTTTCAATAGGTTAATGTTTAAAATAATCTCCATCACTAACTTTGTAACATTACCCATTGATGGAAAAAGTAAAGGAAGTAAATAAAATGTCCGATAAAGACAAAGATTATGTCTTTACGCTCATTGATGCTTTTATCGCTAGAAACAAACTTCAAGCAATTTTAAAATAAAACCTCCCACCAATTGGTGGGAGGTTTTTGTTATTTGTGACTTCCTAAATATGCAGCAAAGTATATAAAAACAGGCAAAGAAATAACCACATACAGTATAAGCAAAATATCTGCTGTTATTTTCTTCGTACTACTGAAACTCTTTACTTTTTCTCTTATTTCTTCATAAGAAGTAAATTTCCAATACCTTAAGCCTATTAATAATACTATTGGTAAAAAATATATTAGTAACAAAAACTTATTCTTTGGACCTATACTCGTTTGAAAACAGTTATCTAACATTATTATTAAAAAAGTCAGATTCCAACATAACATACTACAGGTCAATATAATTCCAGACGCTTTATGTGTTCCGTCTTTCTCAAAATACTTATAAAAATTAGTAAACTGGTAGTATAAAAAATCTATTAATATCATTTTATTTGGTCATTTATTAGTTCTCCTAAATTGTATCCATTTTCATCCATATGCTGTCCAATGTCTTTGCCGGTAACCAAAGTAGTCACTCCGTTTAAAAGAAAATAAGTCGCTGCAATTCCTTGTGTTACTCCTGTAGGTGTCAACGCCAATGCAGACATCGTAACATCAAGCGAGTTTGATGTGGTTATTCCGTTTTGAGTCATATCATACACACCTAAAGCTAATCCAGCACCTCCTAAAACTCTACCTGTTATTTTAAGCCCTTTAGCTATTCTTCCTGCTTTGAGAGCATTCATTGTCATTAATGGTTGATAAATAATTCTTCGTCCTCCAAGAATTTTAGGTAGAGCTTTCTCGTAAGTTAAAGTAGTTGTGGTATATATTTTCGGAATTCCATATTGAGAAGCTCGTTCAAATGCAGGTTGAAATAAAATTTTATTTGCTGAAAAAGCATATCCTGAACTTTTTCTCAATGTTTGTGACCAATCGTGATAATTTGTATTACTCTCGCTTTTCTTTCCTGTAACGACAACTTCTTGAATTTGTGTTTCTTTTTCAGCTGTGTCAGTTTTAGGGTCATAAACATACGTATTGCTTGGGTCATTGATGAATGGTTCAAATTTAGGTGTGTTTGGACAGGTAGGACAAGTTGCAAAAGCATCCCCCCCTTCCTCAAGCAATCCAGTTGGGTCAGAGAAATAAACAGGATTATTAAACGAAAAGCGGTAAGGTGTCCAATCAGGCATTATATCGGAAAGCCTATCCATTCCTATAAATCTTCCAATATCCGGCATATAATGACGGAAGTCCATTGCGTACATCCCCGTCTCTTGAAGTTCCTTACCGTTGTACTTATAATTCTCAAAACTTACAGATGGATTGTAAACCGGTGGATGCGACGTTCTTGCCTGGATGTTGATAAAATTCAATCCAAACGGGTAATAATCATTACTGCTTACTACTTCTGCGCTGCCATCATCGGGACTTCTGTCAAAGCTAAGCCTTACATTCCCTAAGTGGTCTTTGTACTGGTAAATATATTTAAAATTCTCGTAATCATAAAATCCTTCTGCCGTTGGGAAGAAGTTCGGCGATGCTTCCGTCAGATTGATCGGACCGCCCGGACCAACAACCGTCTTTTCTGCCAGCTCAAAACTTTCTCTTTGTCCGGCGTGAGCTACATCAGGATTGTCCAAAAGTGCTCCGTCAAGGTCTTCAGAATATGGCGTGGTATAAACAAAACCATCCAGATAATCGGTGTCTATGTCTTGTCCGCCGACTGTTAATTTTTTATGAAGCTTCACCCCATCTGCGCGATAAGTATAGTTAATAGGATTCCCGCCCTGAATAATGGTTTGAGGAAGATTCAGGTAATTATAAACGATAGGATCCGTGATTCCTTTATCGGGCATTGTCAGCATATTACCGTTAAAGTCGTAAGTCATTGGCTGTGGAACTGTGACAGCAGGGTAGCCATTGCTGTTCTGTGCATTGTCATAAACGGTAGAAAGGCGGTTGCTTTTGTTGGTATTTTCATAAACATAAGTCAGATCATCCACCTGAACTGCAGCCTGGGTACTAACCTGGGGTTTTGCGTTACGGATCAGGGTTTTGATGTTACCGTTGACATCGTAGGTCAGCTCTTCGTTATAGAATTTGCTGTCTGTTGTGGTTGTTTGACCCGGTGATTTGTAATTTCCTTTTCTGAGCCTGTTCAGGTCATCATAAGTGTACTCATATCGTTTAGCATCTTCGTCCTGATATATCCAGTCGATCTCGGCGATGTTGCCGTTGTATTTTTTGATGGCGGTATTTACAGGATCATTGTATTTGATCTTGTAGGAAAAGAGTTTGCCGGTATCAAGACCGCCTGTGGGATTCAGGTTGATGCCTGTCATCCAGCCCCGAATGTTGTAGTCGTATTTGATCGTCTGGAGCGCAAGAGATACTTCTGCAAAAGTAGCATCAGATACTGCGCCTACTTTTTTGGAAACAAGCCTTCCCAGATCATCATAGGTATTGTCTGCCAAAAGTTCTTTCGGGGTTTTGCCAACGACCTCGTGGTAATGTTTCAGAAGCCTGTTCTGGTGGTCATAGGTAAAATCCTCAATGATATTCACCGGGATCTCGCTGGCAATCCTGTTGTGGAGCGTCTGGGTCTGCTTCACAATGCCTGCAAAGTCCAGTTTGCTGCCCACCACTGTGCTTCCGCCCAAATGGTTAATGCTCGTAGAACCAATCGATCTTCCTTTTCCGTCGTAGAAACTATAGTTCTTCGTCCAGCTGTCATCATTAATATTCTTGACAAAGGATGCCAATGGAAGGGATTTGGTGGAACGACCCAAAGTGTCATAAGTTTCCTCAAGGATCGGCTGGTTCAGGATTTTGTTCTGATCGGGAAAAGGGGTTTCGTCGGGATAGGTGTCATAATAGTTAACGGAAAGAAGTTTTGTAATCACAGAAGGAAAGGCAGAGTTGGTATAATATAAATCCAATCCGCTGTAATTGCCGGAAGAGGAACTTCGGGACTCGTTGTTAGAAATAATAGTGGTACTATTAGTGACGATAGCCTGCACTGTTGCTCTGTCATCATTGCTGGCTACAAAACCTGTATAGACAACCCTGCTGAACTGATCATATTTGGTAAACAGCCATCCTTTTGCCCCAAATTGATTGGCAGATGAAGCCAGACTGGCATCCTGGGTAAAGATCAGTCTATCCTGCTTATCATAAACCATAGATTCCCAGCCTTTTCCTGGAAGCTTTTTTTCTACCAACCTGTTTCTGCCGTCATAATTGTACTGGTAGCAGAGATTGTCTATAATGGCATTAGGAACTGTTTTAGGATTATTGATCGTTTGATTGGAGTTGGCTCTGAACTCGTTAACCGCCAGTGGCGAGATCACAAACGCCAGCTGGTTGTACTCGTTATAAACATAATAAGTATCAATATAAGTTGCAGTCGGCTGGGGTGCTATAGATGGTCCCATATCATCTCCCTGGACTTTCCTTACCAACAAGGTCTGTCCTTCACCATTCTTGAACTCAAACGTAACCTTGCCATCTTCGTCCGACACCATATTCCTATAAAGCGTGGAGGCAGGGTAATATCCGTTTACCATTAATTTGCTGGTGTAGAAGGCGCCGCCGCTTGCCAATGTTTCGGTAGAGAATTTCAGAACGTCCGTAGCGGTGTTCGTCTGGTAATCGTAATTAACCGGGTGGCTCTGCCAGTCTGTCCCGGGCTGGATCTGCTGGAAGACTCTGTCCAAAGGTGAGTCTTCTAAAACTTTCTCGGAGTAAGGTCTTCCACCATAAAAAGCAGAACCGCTGGTTTCTGTTAACCCCGGATGAATGGCTCTGTCAGATGTGGCTATTGGAACCGGCAGGATGTCCAGAACCTGCCTTCCAAATCCGTCATAAACAACAGGAGTTACCAGATCGGTTGTCGGTGTTTTCCCTCCTTTGATCATAATGGTCTGCTTGGGTCTGCCCAAGCCGTCAAAATAGGTAACTGTTTCTGATGTCTTTTGGACAGTTTCATCTGGCGCTGACAAATGCGTCTTGCTGTAAACGTAATTCTCCGTCTGAGTCAACTGGGAATGGTATAACCCTGAACCAAAGACCAGAAGTGTAAGTGTTATTAATATATTTTTCATCGGTGTGTTAGTTTTTATAATGATAATCATATTCTTTCAGGAGATTGCCAGTTTGATTCTGTTCACGGACTTCTTTTAATCTATTCGCCGCATCGTAAATATAAACCTGTCTAACGCCGTTTGGTGGAGTGATGCTTCTGACACCTATTAATGGATCATAAGTGTAGGTCGTGATCTGATAGCCTGATAAAGCAGAGTTGGTTCTAAAAGTATCTAAAGCAGTTAATAAATCTTGTTCTTTAGGATTACCTGAAACAGTGTCATTGGCATCATCGTTTGAAGCTATTATGATAGTTGTTGCCAAACTTGAAACCTGTGCATAGCTTGCGCCTTCTATTTTTGCGATTGGCTGGGTGTTATTGTAACCCCAGATGATTGCCGTTGGAACACCCGATTTGGTAGTGTATTGCAGGAGATTGCCTTTGCTGTCGTATTGGTTATAAGTGACTTCTGTGGAAGAAGTTCCTGTCAATACATCTAGCGACGAAACGGATTTTGGAAGTAACAGGTTTCCTGTCTGGGTATCCGGCAAAACATCTGGATATACCGTTTCTGTTTTTGAAATGGTTTTACCGTTTTTCTTGGTTTCTGTTACTAATGGAATACCTACCATATTGCCGTCGATCAGCTTCTGATTGGGTTTTTCGTGCGCATAACTGTAATCCGTCGTCTGATAACTCGAGTCCGGGAAAGTTGTCTTTTGCTGTGTTAACTGGTAATGCGACGGGTTGTTGTAGAAGTATTCTGTGGTGGTGGTTAATGGGGTGCCGTTTTTGTAATCTGTAGTTGTTTGGGATTGGAGGTAATCAAAATGCGAGATATTTTTGTACTGTACAACATCAATATTTTCAAAAATGTTTGGCTTTATAACTACATCTCCAATATTACGTCCATAACAATATCCGTAAAATGTAACCCATACATCTATATGTCCACTGGCATGACATGTATCATCCCAAGTATGCCACGCATGGGTATGATTTGCATTACAATAGTATTGCTGGAATGATGAATTGATGTTATCTGCAGTACAATTCAAAGTTACATTTCCAGAATATTGTAAGTCGAAATTTTTTCTTACAGATATTGCATCAACAGAAGTTTTGCGATTATCGTCCTCTACATAATTGTACTGGATCTCTTTTAATAAGGTATTTGAAGAATCCTTATAAATCGTATTTTTTTCTTTGCCATTATTCCAACCAAAATTTGTCCAGGGACTTGATAATATGGGTTTACCAATTAAATCTTTACCAAAATAGTCACTGCTAATATCAAAAGTATGTATTGTCTTTCCTCTTCCCGGAGTTTCTTCAGTAACAGTTTCATAAAATATATTGGGATTAGTGGCATTTAATTGTGCTAAATTATTAGAAGTTAAACTGTAATAATTTATAGTGTAATATTGTCCCGCTGTCCCACAATATGATCTATCAGTCTGTAATTCTAAGAAATAGGGCTTCCTCAATACATTTATACCAGAATATGAAAATGTTTTTGTAATTGGATTTCCTGAAATAGGGGTATCAGTAGTGGAGGCTACTCTAAAACCTCCGAAAGGGGCATCTACTTGTTGGGTAGTGTCTGGTCCGGTAGTATAATAAAAGCTTAAGCTTGTATCTGTACAAAACCACATTGTTTTTAATGTAAAAGTTGTAGGAACATCTTTTTTCAGCTGTATATAGTACTGATTATAAGCCATATTAGTTGTAATATTCAATGATGTAGAAGTACTAATTATATAGGCATTTACTGTGGTAGAATAAGTATATATAGGTAAGTATTGATTATTATTATCCTTAATCATCAAATTTCCTTGTGTCTTACCTTCGTCGGTGTTCGGATTACAAGAAGGGGATCTGTTTGCATTGGGAATGGAAAGCATTATAAACTCATCTTTTGTAGGAGTAATGGTAATTACATCAGTTACAAATTTTATTTCATCTGTGCTTGACGCCTGTAATCTTACCCAATCTTTAACGCCAGGAATAATTTTAGTCTCTTTCCTTGTATGAGGTTCATAAAGAATATCTGTGCTTCCTTTTGTTGGATATGTGATTTTATTTAATAAGCCTGAGTTTCCTTTAGTACCATCAAAACTTTGATCGGCTCCATTATAAATAACCCTATTTAGATCATTTGTGTCAAAAATTTGAGGTATCAGCGTAGTATTGCTTTTTCCATTGTATAATCCCCATATATCTCTGCTGGCAGAGACATCACTTTGAGTTGTCAGTCTTTGAGGAAGTTGTTCTTTGTTTATATATTCAAATTCATACTTCCCATTGTCCTTTGTATTGACAATATTTTTAAGAAACATTCTGCCATTAGAGGTTGTAGTATATTCAAAATTATAATTAACGCCTTCATTATTTCTTGATTTATAAATAACTGATTGTAGAGGTTTGAAATCATTATTTCCCAAAGCACCATAACTAAATAGCATTTCCTGAATCGGATTGCCGGAAACATCATTATAATAAATCCTTTTTATTTGTTGTCCAAATAAAGTTTGTCTTGATGAAATTCTGCTATTATTAGGATTTGCAGAAACAGTGTACATTTGAGAAACACATGTGGAAATACCATTTAAATTACCAGGAACAAGTTTGTATTGGATTAAACCGGGAGGTGTATAGATCATTGTCTGTGATTGCGATATGGTTGTAGTGTATCCCGATTCATAATATTCAATATTAACTTCTTTTCCGCTACTTTTTATCTTTGTAAGGTACCAAGAGGAATTATATGTGGATGGAACTGAATGTCCACCCCCATATGTTCTGTATATAGATCCTTCTTTTGCTGTAAATTCATATTCTACTCCTTTATCAGATATGACAGTAAATGACTCACCTCCACTTTGTCCTATAATCTGATAATTGGATTTGGTATATAAAAATGGCTGTCCTTTTTTATCAAATACAAATTTTATACTATTCCCGGCAAAATTAGCCATATACATATCTGGCTCGGAATCTACATCAGGATTAATACAATCATTGATGTAGTTCACAACATCCGGACTCCATAGACCTAGAATATCTATATTTGGAATAGTCTTAATTTCAGCTGAATTTTCATCTGGCAGATCCCTCACTGTTCTTGTAATTACACCTGCACTGATAAGACTCCATCCTAGTCCTGTACTGCCATTCATCTCATCTAGTTTTATTCCATTGGAAGAGTAGTTTAAAGAAACAGGAATATTGATATCACCAACACTAAAAGTTGCTATTGGTATATTAATATTAGGCGCTCCTGTGAATAATCCCACCGGAACATTTCCGTAACTTCCAAATTTGAACGCCTCTGGAGAAGCAGGCATTATTTTAGGGGAATAATCAGTAGCGTCAGTAGATTGTGATAAAAATTTGTTAGTACTGAAAATCAATATCATAAATAATTGTAATTTCTTCCTCATTGTGTTATTCTTTCACGATTTTAGTTGATAGTTTTTTATTTGTGTTTGTTGTGGCGTTGATGATGTAAACACCCTGCGGAAGCTTACTGGTGTTCACCTTCGTCACTTTGTTCCTGGTCTGGAGTTGCTGAAGAACCCTGCCGGTCATATCATAAAGATAGATATCCGCATTCTCGAAGTCCACTCCGATCTCTACATAACAGTAATCTTTCACAGGATTTGGATAGATCTGGATGTCTTTGTTTTCAATCAGATCTTCCAGCTGTTTGTCCTCCAGCTTTACGATTTTCCAGTTTTCTTTGCCCAATTCCTCAGCACTTGTGCCCGCCAAAATGTAGGATCCGTCTCTGTTCAGGGTTGCCGATACCAGTCTTTCTTCATTCTTTTTCTCATTACCTTCAACATATTTCCGCCAGACTTCCTTACCGTTTCTGTCGATGTAAAGCATCCAGAAAGTCTCGTCGTTTCTCTGAACTTTGCCTTCACTCTGGGTGTAACCACCAATCAAAAATCCCTTGGTGGTTGGCTGATGGTTGTCGGTTGATGGGTTTTTAATCGTGTTCAGTGACATCAGAACATCCCTGTTCTTGAAGTTGTAAGACTGCTGCCACACTTCATTGCCGTCCTGATCCAAAGACAACAGCCAAAGGTCCGTGCCTTCTTCCAATTTTGCTCTCTTGTTGCCCGAAGTCTGGGAACGGCTTTCTCCTCCGATGATATATCCTGAGTCCGTCAAAGCCATTGTCCGGATATGGTCATCCTCACTGCCACCGAAGTTCTTCTCCCATTGGACTGCGCCGTTCTTGTCCAGCTTCACAATCCAGTAATCTCCTTCACCATAATTTCCATAGGCTTTTCCGTAGAAATTGATGTCATAAGATTCGGTGGCGTTCTGATTATTTGGATTTGATGAATTTTGATTGTTTGTTGATGATGATTGAGAGTTTGAAGATGAATTGTTATTCGTTGAGTTTAAATTTAAACCTGAATTTTGAGATAACAGGTCTTTGGAACTGATCTTCGATTTTGGCTGTCCTTCATTAACACCACTTCTGGAATAGATGCCCATCAGGACGCCGCCGTCTGTTGTCGGGATTACTTTCTCAACTTCATCCAGGCCTTTTCCTCCAAGAATTAACTGGTTAATTATTTTTCCGGTTTTATCCAGTTTCACTACCATCACATCTTTGGATCCATAACCAAGTTTCGGATGATTGGTGCTTCCCACAACCACAAATCCTTTGTCCATCGTCTGCGTCACAGATCTTGCTTCTTCGGAATATCGCGTGCCAATGGTTTTCTGCCACTCTTCCTCGCCATTTTCATTGACTTTGATGATCCACATATCCGAGGATCCGTTGGATTTTTCTTTCTTATCCAATGACAATGATGAATACGACGTTCCGGCCAATAAAAATCCACCTTCCTGGGTAGAGACGGTGGAACTGAGGTAATCGTGCTGGTTGCCGGAGAAATATCTCTCCCAGACTTTCTGACCCTGCTGGTCGAGTTTTAGAATATGGTAATCGTAACCTTTGTTTTGGTTGCTGCCAGTCGATGGATTTTGGTTGGTCTGAATGGATGATCCTGAAACAAGATACTGCCCGTCAACAGTGACTGCAAGCCCGGAGAGAAAATCCTGTGTCCCGGATTCTACATTCTTCTGCCAGCTTACTTTTTGGGCATGGGAATAGCTAAGGATCAACATCCCCATGCTGATATAAAGTTTTTTCATTGGTTTTGTTTTTTCAGTTGCGAACTTAATAATATTTTAACAAAATTTTAAATAAATTTTTATGTTTTTTATTATGTTAAGTAGAATTAACTCAACTAAAACACAATTTGTGGAAAGTAAACGGCAGATTATTTTGCTTGGTTCTAATATTAAACTTTGTTAAAATCTTCGTATTTTAAATTTTTAAAGTATATTTTTGTATTGTTATTGATTTAGTCTATCAATTTCGTAAAATAACTTTAGAGAAATAAATAATTATAACTCTGTAAATTATTATGGCAAAGTCATACGAAGATATTTTTGAAAACAACAAAAAATGGGTAGAGGCAAAACTTGCAGTCAACCCTGAGTATTTTCATGATCTTGCCAAAACACAACATCCTGATTATTTGTACATTGGATGTTCCGATAGCCGCGCAACTGCAGAGGAACTAATGGGCGTTGGACCAGGCGAAGTTTTTGTTCACAGAAACATTGCCAATGTTGTCAATACTTTGGATATGAGTTCTACAGCAGTAATCCAATACGCTGTTGAACATCTGAAAGTGAAACATATTATTGTTTGCGGACATTATAATTGCGGCGGTGTAAAAGCGGCAATGACTTCTCAGGATCTTGGTCTGATGAACCCCTGGCTTAGAACCATTCGCGATGTTTACAGACTTCACCAGGAAGAATTAGATTCAGTAACTGAAGAAGATAAGAAATACGACCGCCTTGTGGAACTGAATGTTCAGGAGCAATGCATCAACGTTATAAAAATGGCCTGCGTGCAGGAACGTTATATTTTAGACGAATATCCTATTGTTCACGGTTGGGTTTTCGATCTCAGAACCGGGAAAATTATTGATCTGGAAATCGATTTTGAAAAGATCCTCAAGGATATCCAAAAGATATATAATCTGACAGATTCTGACTGGGTGATGAGTAAAAAGAATAACAAAAACTTCATTTAAAAACTTTTTATGAAATTCTGGAGTATTATAACATTAACGATTTTTCTCAACTTTACGGCTCTTCCGGGGATTGCCGCAATGTTTGGCTGGGAATTACCGAGAACCAATGTTATAGTCAATGAAGAAGAACAGCACTCCAGCGCATTTTTTACCTTTGAAAAAACAATTCCCAAGACTCTGGACATCTATGACTATCTGAAGTTTTGTGAATCTGTTCCTGAGAAAAAAACAACCCCAAATTGGGAAGCCAATATCTACTTCTCCCCGTATCTCACGATATTTTCTCCGCCTCCTGAGGCTTAATCTGCATTTCGTTTTTCTATAAAACGTAATTCTTGTTTGCTGTTTTTAATTTACAGCAGGCTTTGTTCTGTATTAAGTCAATCAACATTTTTAAAGAATAATTGGTATTCACTATCAATGACTTCTGCTCTATTATTATGCAAAAATCAAAATCTTTGATTGGAGGGATCAAAGAAAATTTTCCTTCCGGTCTTGTCGTATTTCTTGTGGCATTGCCGCTTTGTCTTGGGATCGCCTTAGCATCTGGCGCACCACCATTGTCCGGTATTATTGCGGGCATTGTCGGCGGTATTGTTGTCGGTCTTATCAGTAATTCCAATATTTCTGTTTCTGGTCCGGCCGCTGGATTGACAGCAATTGTTCTGGTAGCGATCACAGATCTTGGTGCATTTGAGTTATTTCTTTGTGCGGGAATTATTGCGGGAATTATTCAGTTAATTTTAGGTTTTATCCGGGCTGGAAGTATCTCCAACTATTTCCCAAACAATGTGATCGAAGGTATGCTTGCGGGTATCGGAATTATTATTATCCTGAAACAGATTCCCCACGCATTAGGTTTTGACAGTGATTATGAAGGGCACGAATCGATTTTTGATAAAGGTCTTAATTTCGAATATTTCACAGAATTATTTGGCGCAATCACACCGGGAGCAATTATTGTAACGCTGGTTTCAGTTGCTATTTTGCTGGCTTGGGATAACATTACCATCCTTAAAAGACTGAAGTTGTTACCAGGCGCACTAGTCGCCGTAATTACAGGAATTTTATTAAATGAGTTCTTTAAATTAACAGGAAGTTCTCTGGCAATTTCTGATAAACATCTGGTAACATTGCCAACACCTTCATCATTAGAAGGTTTTAAAAACCTCATCACTTTTCCCGATTTCAATGGGTTTGCCAATCCTAAAGTCTGGATCACAGGTGCTACGATCGCTATTGTGGCCTCGATAGAGACTTTGCTTTGCATAGAAGCGTCTGACAGACTTGATGTGAGAAGAAGAATCACAGACACCAATCTGGAATTGAAAGCTCAGGGAATCGGCAATATTGTAAGTTCCTTTATAGGAGGATTGCCAATGACATCTGTTGTGGTAAGAAGTTCTGCCAACGCAAATGCCGGCGCAACTTCCAAATTATCTGCTATTATTCACGGTGTTTTATTGCTGATATGTGTATTATCAATTCCTTTTATATTGAATCTGATTCCTTTGGCAACATTGGCAGCAGTTCTGATTTTAGTTGGGTACAAACTGGCAAAACCGGCAACCTTCAAACATTTCTGGTATAATGGTAAATATCAGTTCATTCCTTTTGTTGCAACCGTTGTCGCAGTTGTGGGAACCGATCTGCTGAAAGGTGTTGGAATCGGATTATTGATATCGGTTTTCTACATTCTTCAGGGAAATATGAAGCGTGCCTATTATCTGAGCCGGAAAACACTGGATGAAGCAGATGAGATCACCATAAAATTAGCAGAAGAAGTTTCTTTCCTGAACAAAGCAGCCATCAAGAAAACACTGAAAAACGTAAAATCCGGCTCCAAAGTCATCATTGATGCAAAAACAACCTCTTACATCACGACAGATGTTCTGGAGATGATCCAGGACTTTGCCAATGTAAGAGCAAAAGAAGAAGATATAGAAGTTGAACTCATCGGCTTCAAAACGTCTTACAGAGACTATGCGAGCGATGAAGATTCGCACGTTGTCGTCAATCACAAAAGGGCAATGTAAGTAGCTGATGGCGGTTGGCTTTTTGCTGATGGCTTTAAATTCAATACGATTTAATTAAAAAAATATTGACAGACACTTACATTCCCTCTAATCATTAACACTTTATTAAAATTTAAAAACAATATGAAAGCACATACATTCGAAACACAAACGACCATTACACCTGAAAAAGCATTAAATATATTAAAAGAAGGAAACCAGAGATTTGTAAATAATCTTAAAGCGAACAGAGATCTTTTGGCTCAGGTAAATGACACGCGTGAAGGACAATGGCCGTTTGCTGTAGTTTTGAGCTGTATCGACAGCCGTACTTCTGCCGAACTGATCTTTGACCAGGGATTGGGGGATATTTTCAGCGTTAGAATTGCTGGTAACTTCGTGAATCAGGACATTCTTGGATCTATGGAATTTGGCTGCAATGTTGCCGGTTCCAAGCTTGTTGTAGTTCTTGGGCATACCAAATGCGGCGCTCTGAAAGGCGGACTGGACTCAGCGCAGATTGAACCTATGGGAATGGAAAACCTCAATCACCTCATTGGTCATTTTGATCACATCATCAAAGATATTATCAAAGATGGTGAAGAACGTTCTTCTAAAAATGAGGATCTTTTGGAAAGGCTGAATCAGCATAATGTAAAACACGCTATCGAAGATATTCGTAATAATAGCACGACACTTAAAAGCCTTGAAGACGAAGGTAAAATTAAAATCGTGGGCGCAAATTATGATGTAGAAACGGGCGTGGTGACCTGGATATAAAGCATCTTTTTTTTCATACAATTAATTAGGTTGCAGGCCGGGTAATTTTTATCCGGCTTGCTTATTTCCCATTAAAAGCAGTCATTGTATTTTGAACACCAGCGAAGACGAATGATAATGCTGCCTGAGAAAACTTTTCGATTCTTTCCTGTAATATTTCTTTCTCAGTCTCGTTCCATTGTCCCAAGACATAATCCACCTGCTGACCTTCTTTGAATTCTGCAGCGATCCCAAAACGGAGTCTTGTGTATTGATTGTTATTGAGAACAGCTTCGATATTTCTAAGCCCGTTGTGACCGCCGTGACTTCCTTTCATTTTCATTCTCAAAGAACCGAAAGGCAAAGCGAGGTCATCAGCAATAATCAAAACATTTTCAAGAGGAATATTTTCTTTCTGCATCCAGAATTTGACAGCATTTCCGGAAAGGTTGACATAAGTATCTGGCTTGAGAATGAATACTTTTCTGCCCTTATATTTTCCTTCCGCCAGAAGTCCGAAGTTAGAAGATTTGAAAGGTGCTTCTATTTTCTCGGCAATTTTCTCAGCCACTTTGAAACCGATATTATGTCGGGTTTCTGCATATTCTTCCCCTTTGTTTCCAATACCGACAATAAGATATTTCATCAGGAATTTTATTGATATTTGTAAGAAATATATTCGTCTCCCGTCGTACTTTTTATTGGATAATTTTCACTATCGTAAGTGTGTGTGAAACTCATTACTTCACCAGATGCACCGGTATTGGAAATTGTTATTTTCTCAAAATTATTAGCAGAAAGATAAGCACCTCCTTGCGGACCAATTCCTGCCAAAAGAAGAATATATTCTGTAGGAAGGAGTTTGTACGGCGATTTTTTTGTGTCGTAAGTAAAAGCTATAGACTGCTCCTCGGGCATCATTACCAATTCTCCCGTAACAGGATCATAAATTCCGTTTTTGATGACAGATTTGGTCATATTCTCACCTTGATACTGGTAACTTGTTTCCAGATAAGATTTAATAGGGACCGGTATAGAAAACTCTTGAATAGCAGCTACTTTTACAAGTTTTCCTCCGTTAAAAGTATAGGTTGAAGTAATTTTTGCGACGCCTGCAAAAGTGGTAACAACTTTTGAAACATTCGCTCCTGAATATTCAAAAACAGATGTCTGTCCGGAATTAGAAACTTTTGAGATTTTGTTGCTGCTGTTGTAATCAATTTTAGTTGTTTCGCCAGAATCATCTTTGTAAGAAATCAATTTTGTTCCAGAGTAACTGTAAACTATATTACTATCTTCAAACTGTCCCGTATCTTCATCTTTAAGATGGGAGATCATTTGTTTTAATTGTCTGGATGTTGAACCTCCTGTTCCGCCTGTATTGGTGTTCGGGTTGTAATCTACACCAATCAAGAAATCGCCATTGTTATCCTGACTTGGATCGCAAGAAGCTAATGTAAAGACTCCGAATAAAATAGAGAAATAGTATATTATGTTTTTCATTGATTGTTTTTCTATTCGCAAAGTTAGTTTTTTTAAATAAATTATTTAGTTCAATTTTTAATTGAAGATGATTACTTATAATCGATGTTTTCTGTAGAATTTTGGCTTTTAAGCTTATTCGTTTCTTCAAGATAAATCTTTAGTTGTTTTTCATTAAAAGTTCCGTTTCGTCTGTAAATTTCAATTCTCCTTTTGACTTCAGAATCGTAATATTTTTTGAAACTGTCATTTGTTTCTGATTTACGCCACAATGTAAAATATTCACAGACATTTCCCAGAAGATCATTTAATTCTTCCGTTGTTCTTTCATCCACATTATTAGCAAATGAGGTTACAGAGCAATACATCGGCATTTCATCAGTCTCTATTTTTTTATAAAAGTCTTTGTATTTATCGTCAATTAAATATTCGATCTGCTCTTTATTAAAATAGATATCTTCATTAATATCCTTTAATATAACGAAATTAGCAGAACTATTATTTTTATTAAAGATGTAATTTGCATAAACAACAACTTCCCCTTTCCCCAAACCCGGTGAAATTCCGAAATTTTCAGAAAGATAGAAAAGTGCCGGCTCAGAATAATCAATTCCGTCGTTCAGACTTGCAATAAAAAGGTCTATTTTGGTTCCGTCTTTGTCTATTGCAATTCTCTTTTCCAGGTTTTTGAAAGATTTATAATCATACAAAGTATCAGAAGCTTTTTTAAAAGACCTGATGGGAGACTCTGCACGAAAAGTTGTAAATCCGTTAGCTGCAGCATATTTCTTATTGTAAAGAACGCCGTCCATCCTGTACATATTTTTCCGGTAAGCGTAATAGAAATTGATGGTATTTCTAATGAATCTTTTATCAGAATCAAAATCGATGGAATATACAGGAACGCTTTTATCCTTAGAATTAAATCGCACGGAAACGCCGCTCAAACTATCCGCTTCACTAAGGAAAGTCATTTCTTTATCATAATGGTATTTCATAATCTGAGCATTATAAAAAGAAACTGTCATTATGAATAACAGGAGAATAAATTTCTTTTTATTGAATATAGAACGGTTCATTAATGATTCAAAATCCTGTTCAAAACCAGATTCACCTCATCCACATTTTTCACGTGATCTTTCCGCATCATCAGCTGGTTGTTTTTTTCTTTTAACGTGGCTTCCTTCGGATTTTGTGTGAGGTAAGCAATTATTTTTTTGAATTTGTCACTTTGATAAAATTTATCCTGAGGATTCGCAGGAAAATACCCAAGGAAAACTTTGTTCTTCACAACCAGTTTATCAAATCCAATTTCTGCAGCCAGCCATTTCAATTCCACAGATTTCAACAAATTAATGGCTTCATCCGGTAATTCTCCAAATCTGTCTTTCAGTTCATTTTCAAAAGCTGTAAGGTCTATGGCATTATTAATTTCAGCCAATTTCTGATATAATGACAATCTTTCCTCCGTCGAGCTTACGTAATGATCAGGCAGCATTAGTTCCAAATCTGTATCGATGTTAACTTCTTTCGTCGATTTGAATAATTTCTGACGGTCTTCCTCATTTTCAAAGAGATCTTCAAAGTCTTCATCATCCTTCAATTCTTCCAAAGCTTCCTGCATCATTTTCTGATAGGTCTCAAATCCCATTTCATTAATGAAACCACTTTGTTCCGCACCAAGCAAATCGCCTGCGCCACGGATTTCCAAATCCTTCATCGCAATCTGGAATCCACTTCCCAGATCCGAAAATTGTTCAATCGCTTCCAGACGTTTTCTTGCATCGGAAGTCATCATATCAAACGGTGGCGTGATCAGATAACAGAACGCTTTTCTGTTACTCCGCCCTACTCTTCCACGCATCTGGTGAACATCTGCCATTCCAAATCGGTGAGCGTCATTAATGAAAATCGTATTCGCATTCGGGACATCTACTCCACTTTCGATGATGGTTGTAGCGACCAGCACGTCGTATTTGCCATTCATAAAATCGAGGACATTTTGCTCCAATTGTTTGCCTTCCATCTGCCCGTGACCGATAACGACTTTTGCATCAGGAACTAATCTTTGGATCAATCCGGCAATATCTTTTAGGTTTTCAATTCTGTTGTTAATAAAATAAACCTGCCCGTCACGCTGAAGTTCATAAGAAACCGCATCACGGATAATTTCTTCGCTGAAGCCAATGATACTCGTATCCACAGGCTGACGATTTGGCGGTGGCGTTTTGATCACCGAAAGATCTCGTGCAGCCATCAACGAAAACTGTAAAGTCCGTGGAATAGGTGTAGCCGTCAATGTCAGCGTATCGACATTGGTTTTCATCGTCTTCAGTTTATCTTTTACCGAAACGCCAAATTTATGTTCTTCATCAATGATCAATAAACCCAAATTTTTGAATTTCACTTTCTCCGAAGCCAATTGATGTGTTCCAATGACAATATCGATTTTTCCATCTTTAAGGCCAGCAATCGTTTCGGATTTTTGTTTTGCCGTTCTGAATCTGTTCAAATAAGAAATATTGACCGGAAAATCCTTCAATCGTTCTTTGAAACTTCTGTAATGCTGAAAAGCAAGAATTGTTGTCGGAACCAGAATCGCAACTTGTTTGCTGTCAGTCGCTGCTTTGAAGGCCGCACGAATCGCAATTTCCGTTTTCCCGAAACCTACATCGCCACAGATCAGACGATCCATCACGCCTTCGTCTTCCATATCGCGTTTCACATCGAAAGTCGCTTTTTCCTGATCGGGCGTGTCTTCGTAGAGGAAACTCGCTTCCAACTCATTTTGAAGGTAAGAATCCGGTGAATATTGGAATCCTTTCGCCGTTTTTCTTTGAGCGTAAAGTTTTATTAAGTCAAATGCAATCTGTTTGACTTTCGCTTTTGTCTTCTGTTTCAGCGACTTCCAGGCTGGCGAACCAAGCTTGCTGAGGACGATTTCCTTTCCGTCTGGTCCGTTGTATTTTGAAATTTTATGAAGGGAATGAATACTTACATAAAGCAAATCTCCATTTTTATAAACCAGTTTGAAACATTCCTGAATTTTCCCATCATTATTGACCTTCACCAAGCCCATAAATTTTCCAATCCCGTGATCGATGTGCGCAATGTAATCGCCGATTTTCAAAGACATCAAGTCCTTTAATGTCAGCTGTTCGGATTTCGCAAACGTATCTTTGGATTTGTAACGCTGATAACGGTCAAAAATCTGATGATCCGTATAAACCAGAATTTTATGATCAAGATCCACAAAACCCTGATGAAGCTCGGATTTGAAACTTTTAAAAGGAATCTGATGTTCCAACTCTTCAAAGATCGATTGTAATCTTTCCCTCTGTTTTTCGGATGAGAAAGAAATCCACGTGTCGAAACCCAGAATTTGTTTTTCTTCTAAATCCTCAATCAACAATTCAAAATTCTTATGGAAACTTGGTTGTTGTGTTTGGTTGAGTTCCAAAGTTTTAACCTTCGGAAGGTCAAATACTTGAGAACTGAAATCGATGGTTTTGAATTTGATCAGTTTATTCTGAAATTCATTTTCGGAGATGAAAAGTTCCTGCGGCGTTCTATGTTTGATATCTTTGCTGAGAGTCTCAAATTGTTCCAATGATTTTTCGTAGAAATTCTTGACTTTCTTCACACCAAGAAACAAATTTTTTGAAGTGACGATAGTATTGTCAGAAAGTAATTCGAAGAACGAAACCTTATTTCCCGAAACCGAAAAATTCATATTGGAAACCAACTGGAATTCCTGGATTTTATCTAAGGAAAGTTGAGATTCTATATCAAAAGTTTTAATGCTTTCTACCTCGTTTCCAAAAAATGTGATTCGATAAGGTTTCTCGTTAGAAAAAGAAAAAACATCTACAATTCCGCCACGGACAGAGAATTCTCCCGGCTCGGAAACAAAATCTGTTTGATTGAACTGGTAATGATTCAGCAGCTCATCCACAAAATCAAAATCCAGTTGATCGCCAACTGTAATCTGATGAGAGATCGCTTTGAAATCTTCTTTCTTCAGAACTTTTTCTGATAATGCGCCAACGTAAGCCACAATCACTTTCGGAGATTTTCCGGAATTCAGTTTATTGATCACTTCGGTTCTCAAAACCAAATTCGCATTCTGGGTTTTCTCAACCTGGTAAGGTTCCAAATGCGTCGCCGGAAAATATAGCACGTTTTCTTTCCCGATCAGGTCTTCCATTTCTGAGTTCACATAAAGCGCATCCTCCTTGTCATCCACGATGAAAAGAATATTTTTCTTTTGAGTCAAAAACAATTCTGCAGTGAAAATAGAAACGGTCGAACCAGCACTTCCTTTCACAGAAATATGCTGATTGCTATCTAATTGCGAAAATATCTCATTTCCGAATTCTTTCTTAAGAAGGTCAGGAAGCAGATTTTCATTGATTTTTTTTAATTCCATTATGAAATATATGTAAACAGGAAAACGATTCCGAGGATGTTCCCGGAATCGTAATTCGTTGCAAAAATACAAATTTTAAATTTCACAATGACAAGCTTGGCCCTCTATAATATGTTTGTTATAGATTTAAAAATCAATATAAAAACCAGCCAATTAATCATGTTTTGTAGATATATATCTACAACTATTCCCCTTGTAACTAGCATATTATGATATATTTTTGCCATCTGGTTTTAGCAGACCTATTTTTAATTTTTAAAGTTTCTATGATATACGTTTTCTTTAATAAAAGTAAGGTTAAGAATATAAGCAGTTCCTGTTTTTGTAACAGGAGTGTATATTGTCTTTTATTCTTCCTGTCTTTTATTTTCAACGGATATGCACAAGATTATGATAATGAAGGGGTCAATTCTAATATACCTGAAACAGATCTGCAAGAAAACGTATCTCAAAATAAAACCAAAATTTATATTACTGAAGGCACTAAATTATATGGCTTTGACAATCAGTCTTCAGTAGAAGTAGCTTATATAAGTGCTTCAAATAAAGAAAAAAAACATAAAACTGAAGCTAGAATTGCCAAGAAAGAAACCTTAGTAAAAAAGCGTAAAGCAGATGCTCCTATTGCAAAAAAAATAAATTACATATACTCTAAAAATTCAAAACATCAATTTGTTCTTTTAGAAAGTAAAGTTATTGCAGGATTAGGAGGAAGCAAGGATTCAAAAAAACAGTATATTATTAGGAATTCCAATTCTCATGTATATTCTTTTGCCTTTCAGGAATATAATTACAATACACTATTCCTAAAAAATAATCTACCAACAGTTTACAAATTTACAGAATCTATAAGACCTCCTCCTGTCTTCTTTGCCTAGTTGTACAAGTGAATTTTATAGTAACACCTTCGGTTTACTACTATAAATTTAATTTCAACTTGGCATCATAAAGAGTCCTATTCTTATTGGTTATAATAGCCAATAGGCTATAATAAACTAGGCCTTTTTATCTCATCTGCAATCAAGAAATGTAAAATTTTTCACTTCAACCATTTTCACTTTTATAATGCAATAATAGATTTATAACATCTATTAATTTAAATGATTTTGCATTAAACAGTATATGGTCAGCTTTTAAAGATTACAGTATATATTCTCTTGGCTACGTGGTGTAAACAATTATAAATCTTTGCAAACAATCACAATCCAGGCCTTTGATCGGCTAGTATTGAAAGATTACCTTATTAAAAAAAATTCACAAATGATAAAAAAACAATTAGAAAAAAATTTAAGTTTACGGTCCTATATCGGCAGTAAATTTACGAGCCGTCTTCGCACTGCTGTAGTCCTGCTTACCGGACTATTATCGGGCTTCGTCCCACAACAAATGACGGCTCAGCAACTCCCAAATCCAACGTGTAAGAAAGCATTTGATTATACAGGAGGTAATCAAACATTTACAGTTCCTGCCGGTGTAACCTCAATACGCTTTAAAGTTTGGGGTGCTGGCGGCGGCGGTAAAGATGGCGGTTATTATGATTATAGCGCCGGCGGCGGTGCTGGCGGTTATACTACCGCTGTTATGAATGTTACACCCGGTCAGACATTCACCGTAAGTGTAGGCCAAGGAGGTGCCATTAACTCTACTACTCCAACATATAACGGTGGCGGTGCCGGCGGCAAAGCGCTTCTTGGTTATGGCCGAGGAACGAACGGAAGCAGCGGTGGCGGCTATTCTGGTGTATTTACAGGAAGCACGCCAATCGTTATCGCAGGTGGTGGTGGTGGTGCTTCCCAGGGAGCAGACCAGGGAGGACCAAGCGCATCAAATCCATATCCTGCTACCGGAGGAGGAGGAGGCCTTATAGGCGGAGGCGGCGCATCTGTCTATGTAGGTGGCGGCGGAACACAAACTGCCGGTGGTGCAGGTGCAGGTCCGGGAGACGGTCCTGGCCAGGCAGGCTCATACCTCAATGGTGGCAGCGGAGGAAACGCTGTCTATCAATCTAATCCTGCTCCAGGCTCTAACGAAGGCGGCGGCGGCGGCGGCGGCGGTTATTACGGTGGCGGTGGCGGCGCTTCCCAAGGTTCAAATTACAACGGCGGCGGTGGCGGCGGTTCCTCATACTATGGGTATCCAGGACTGATTTCCCCGGGAACTCTCGCAGGAGGGGATTCCTTTGGCAATGTCGATAATGCCGTACCTGGTAATGGTTATGATCCGGATCGTGGAGGACTAGCAGGCGGGGTTAATCAAAATGGTAGAATTGTGATCGAATATGATTATAAAGCCACCATGACAGGTGTAAACGAATTATGCATAGGCTCTAGCTCTCAATTTTCAATTGTAGGCGTTACCAATCCTGGCGCTAGCTGGACATCTTCCAATCCCGGAGTGGCCTCGGTAACAGCCACTGGCCTTGTAAAAGGCCTTGCAGCGGGAACTACTACTATTACTTATTCGGATAATGTGATCTGCAGCATCTCTTATCTGGTAACCATAAAAGATTGTGCTTCCGACACCACCACGGTAGAGGGTGAGTGTAAACAAATATTTCCAAATGTTGGAGCCTATACATTTACAGTTCCTGCCGGTATTACCTCCATCACTATGAAGGCATGGGCGCAGGCGGCGGCGGAATCAATTATGGTTATACAGGAGCTACAGGTGGCGGTGGAGCTGGTGGCTATACCACCGCTAAAATGAATGTCACACCCGGCCAGGTGATATATTTAAGAGTAGGACAAGCGGGTGGCTACGCCGGAGGAGCTACATATGGCGGCGGCGGCGGCGCCGGCGCAATGGTTACCGGGTATAATGGAAACTACGGAAGCAGTGGCGGTGGCCTTTCGGGTGTATTTATGAGTAGTACAACCAGCACTCCTGTTATTATCGCCGGTGGCGGTGGTGGTGCTTCCCAGGGAGCAGATCAAGGAGGTGGCCAGTATCCCGGTGGTGGTGGTGGTGGTGGCCTTATTGGCGGCGGCGGCACTCCTTTTGTAGGCAAAGGCGGAACACAATCTGCAGGTGGTGCAGGTGCTACCGGAGGTGACAGTAACGGCTTAGCAGGCGGTCCTTTTCAAGGTGGTCGTGGAGGAAATGCCAACCCTCAATGTACTGGTTGGTTCTGTTGGAGTATAGGTTCTAACGAAGGCGGTGGCGGCGGCGGCGGCGGCTACTACGGTGGCGGCGGCGGTTCTGGTCAAGGTAGTAATTATAATGGCGGCGGTGGCGGCGGTTCTTCTTTCTACGCCTATCCAGGGCTGATCTCACCTAGCACTATTGCAGGAGAAAATGGATATGCGGGAAGTGATGGGGCTAAACCTGGAAACAGCTCAGATCCAGATCGTGGATCAACAGCAGGTAACGTAAACCAAAATGGTAGAATTGTTATCTCCTATTCCAGTTTAAAAACAGTTACGGGTGTAAACTCATTTTGTAAAGGTGCAAGCTCACAACTTACAAATTCAGATCCTAGCGCAACAGGAGTTACTTGGACTTCTTCCAATCCGGCTGTTGCTACAGTTAGTTCTACAGGATTAGTGCAAGGAGTTAGCGTAGGAAATGCGATAATCTCTTATCAGGACGCTGTGGTTTGTAAAATAGACTTCCCAGTAACCATAAAAGATTGTTCTGTTCCAAAAATCTGTTTATCATCTAAAGCATTGTTACAAGGTCCGTTGATTAATCTAACTGACGATTCTTATAATGCTTCACTTATAATGCGTGATGATTTGAGAGTAAATAATTTAATTCCCAGCACACAACCTTATACTGCAGCACCTTTCAATTATGCAGGAACAGAGACTATTGCTACACCAACAACTGTTTTAGCAGATTTAGGAAATAACTCTATTGTAGATTGGGTACTTGTAGAATTAAGAAGTGCTACAGACCCTACAGTTATTATAGATACCAGAGCCGGTTTATTACAAAGAGACGGAGATATTGTAGATGTAGACGGAACCTCATGTCTGAAGTTTAAGACTGATGCAAACGCTTCTTACTACGTAGCCGTAAGACATAGAAACCACCTGGGTGCTATGACTGCGACGCCTGTTGTATTTAACTCAGCCTCAACACAAGCGGATCTAACCACCTTGGCGCTTTATAAAAAATCAGGTGCTAAAGAAAATCCTGCTTTTACTGTAGGTGGTGCAAATGCACTTTGGGCAGGTGATCTGAATCAAGATGGTTTAATATTACTTTCTGGTAGCAGCGGAGGGTCAGACAATGATTCAAAAGTAATCTCTGAGGCTATTTTAAATAACCCTGGAAATACTTTCCATGCTTTAGGCTACTCATACAAAGCTTATGATAATGCAGATGCGAATATGAATGGTTTTGTACGATATAGTAATGCTGGGAATGATTTGTTAATTATTAACAAAAATATACTTGAAAACTCTGCTGGTAATATTTTTAAAGCAATAGGCTATTCACTATTCTTAACTAATCTACCTTAAATTATAATACTAATAAATAAAATAATATGAAACTATATACAAAACTTGCATTGTTTACATTGCTATTCATTGTAAGTTTAAACCTAAATGCACAAGCCTGGACGGCGAAATATCAGCTGGAAATGGGGCCTTCTACAACAGGACCTGTGACTTCCAGTTTTTATGCCCAGTGGCTGCCTACCAAAACCGGCACTAGCGGTGTTTTTACAGGTACTACTTTTTATGTTCTGATACCAGATGGCGTATCTTTTACAGCTACTGATGCCGGTACAGGTTCTTGGACTGTTGCTACAATAGGTACTGGTATTTGTGGGTATCAAGTGGTTCAATGTAATTTGGCTACACCTATTCTTACTTCCTTGTCCGTAACCGCAGGAGTTGCCATTAATTTAGTGAAATTTACAGTGAACGGCAGCTGTCCTGCAGGTACGGGAGTCCGATTCCTTTTAGATCCACCTTTCGGGACAGATCCGTGTCCCACTTTAGCTGCAGGTGGTATTATCAATGGTATTACACTTTCTACTAATCCTAGTAATGCTTATGACGGAATAGTAAACGGACCAACTAATCCTTTATTATGTCCTACTTTTTGTTACAAAGATCCGGCAACCGGAACTGGTATAGATAGTAATCACGGGATTACCCTTCTACAAAGAGCTGGTGCAGACAATGGCAATTGGCCGATAGTTAGAAAATCTGCCCTTACAGTACTGGAATCTAATTCCAAAGGCTTTGTAATTACGCGTATGACGACGGCACAAATTACCGGGATAGCCTCTCCTCAAGAAGGCATGATGGTTTATGATACTGATATGAAATGTTTAAAAATAAATTCAGATGGAACCACAGGTGGCTGGAGTTGCTTTAATACCGCAGCTTGCCCTTAATACTTCTAAAATTGGGGCGTTTTATAATTAATTGAATTTAAAACGCTCCATATTTAATAATTAAAAAAGACACAAAAAAATGAAAAAATTAATATTAGCAGTACTGTTAATAAGCATATCATTAGCAAATGCACAGGTCATCATTGGTGATGCTGTAGGCACGGCAAGTAATAAAACATCAGTATTATTAGAGTTTGCAGCAGGTCAAAACAAAGGAATCATTGTACCTTATGTGAGAACTCTTCCCACAAGCCCTACTCCGGGAACCATAATTTTAGATGCTACAACTGCAACTGCAGCCCGAATGAAATTTTATAATGGTACAGCCTGGCAGGATCTGAGTGGGCAGGATGGTAATGTAACCACAGCTTTAACAAGCCAGCCAACAGGAATCACAGAAACCGGAAAAAGTATCATTGGTGCAGACACCAGTCCCGCAGATGGTGTTTTAGTTTTAGAATCTACTAGCAAAGCAATGGTTTTACCTACAGTAACGGATGTACAGAATATACCAAGCCCTTCACCGGGAATGATGGTTTACGTAAAAGGTTCAACAAAGCTACTAGCTGTATATAATGGCAGCAAATGGAGTTTCTGGAAACCATAACAAAAAATAAATCATTTTTACCTAAATCACTTCTCCGGAAGTGATTTTTTAATTTTATAAGTCATTAATTGTTTTCATTAACGCAGATATACTATTTTTCAAAAAAATTAGTTTTAATTTTACATTCATTAAAACAAGTGCCAAATTGAAATTTTCTTTCAAAATATTATTTCTTTTCTGCCTGCTGTCAATTCTTTTCACACAATGTAAAGAAGATGACGCACAGATATTTCGGGCTTATGTGGAAGGAAAATTCACTTTTCCGGATGCGAAGTTTTTGCAGGACCCGGTTCATCTTGTCAATAACAAAAAGACTATCGCAGAAACTTACCCAAAAGAAAGTGGAAGTTTTGTTTTGGCAGGACCTTATGAAAAAGGCATTTATAAACTGCAGTTGAAAAATTTTAAAATTAAATCCTTTTCTACAGAAACTACGGGCTGCAAGATCTCCGCGGATTCTCTCAGCATCGAGATTCCGGACGGTGTGACCTATATTATCTTTAACGACATTACTTTGAAATGATAAAGAAATCTATATTGTTTTTTATTGTCATTTTTTCCATCTCGGTTTCTGCCCAGCGGAGAAAACAGGACTGGACAGAGAATGTTAAGTTTTCCGTAGATCCTCATTTTAAAGTAATGACAGCTTTGGGAGACAATTTCCTTCACGATGCTTTGGATTATTTTTACGGTTTTGGTATTGGACTTAATACAAATCTTTACAAAAATTTCGGATTGGGTGTTGAATATACTTACTTTCTTGCCAACATAAAAAAGCCCGAATTATTCGGATATCTTGGTGCACCGTCTATGAATAATTTTGACTGGTATGTTTTTCATAAAGACAAAATCACGGAAGATTTGTTTGTGGAAGAGGTCTTAGGTTACAGCACCTACCGGATGAAAAGTTCTTTTTTGGATAATTCCGGGAAATTCTCGGAAGGTAACGGCGGGATTAATTTCGGAGGAAAGGCAATCTATGTTTTGGACGCAGAAGGTGTTCAGGAGATCGTATTAGGTGGAAAACTCAATTTCTACAATGCTAAGATCGGCAATCAAAATCCGGATATTGAGAAGTATTATTCCAAAGCCACACTGCTGAATATCAGTCTTGCCTACCGTTTCAATTTTTAAGCAGATTTTAAGTTCTTATAATTTCTGGTTAAAGTTTTAAATTTCTCATTTTCAATTGTTATTTACTATAAATTTGCTTCAACAAAAACCAAAATATTAATCTGAAATGAAAAATTTATTAACAACATTGCTGCTTACTTTTGGAGTAGGATTGGCTACTGCGCAAGCTACACCGGCCGCAACGGCAAAAGCTGCGAAAACAGACGTTAAAGCGAAAACCGCAAAAACATCAGTAGAAGCTAAGGCCGCAAAAGTGGCAAATACTCCTGAGGTAAAAATGAAAAAAGACGGAACACCGGACAAACGATACAAAGCCGCAAAAACCCTGAAAAGGACGGAACGCCAGACAAGCGTTACAAGGCTAACAAGTAATTTATCTCGATCTTTGCAGAGAAGGATAATTTAATTTTTCATAACTTTTATTTTTTTAAGACTTTACAATTGTAAAGTCTTTTTATTTTTTGGTGTATGATTTGTTTATATAAAATTACAAATCCAAAAAATACTATTATGAATAATCCTAAACCCATGCTTACCCTTTCACAAGTCATGGAAAAGCTAAGACAAAAAGGAATTACGAAAGAAATTCTGATGAACGAGGACAAACAATTCGTTTTGCGAGATGAAGGTATTGTTTATAAACCTGAAGACCTAAAGATCATCCGGACTTACAGATTTGAAGGTGCGAGTGACCCGGCAGATAACGTGGCTTTATATCTTCTTCAGGATGTGTATGGCAACAAAGCAATGATCATTGATTCTTATGGTGCAGACAGCAATTATGAAGGACCTGAATTTGATGAGTTTCTGAAAAAAATTGAAGAAGATGAACAAAAAGAAGAATATGATTTTTAAATTTTATCTCTACATATAAAAAAACCTTCCAAGAAATGAGAAGGTTTTTTTATATTAAATCTTGATAATCAACAACGTTTTCTTGAGTCCGTCTTCTATTCCTTTCCAGTAGAAATTAAAGAATGACCGTTGTTTATTTCTTTCTACATAAATATCTACAGATTCCGGGAATTTCTGAGAATCTTTTTTAACCAGAAGATTGGCAACGCCTGATAAGAATTTCTTTTTTTCCTTGGTATCTTTATCCAGCAAACTCACTTTCAGATCCTTGTGAGTGATCTTGAACTGTCCGTTCATAATATCATTATTTCCTTTGAAATTATAATTGAGACTCGTAATTGTGCCTGTTGCCGTGATATTCATATAAGGTTTGATGAATGGTGTGATATCAACCGCTGGCAGATTATTAATATAGCCATTTATTGTAAAATTATCCCTCATATCTGCGGTATCAAAATTCCAGTTTACCAACATTGGTGAAGCATCCATAAAATGACAATTGATCCTTATAGGAACTTTCGTATCTGCGCCTTTTTTCTTATTGGAATTAAGGTTTCTGACATTCATATTAAAGTTTGTGAAGACCACTTTTCCCGGTCCGTTGGTATCCGGTTTATCTTCTTCGTACACCAATTTTGAGTTCACAAGATCAAGATTATCAACAATTAAAGGAAATTTTATGTTTCTTAATAATTTGGAATAGAGTAATTTCTGCTTCGGATTATCTTTTGGGATTTTGCTTCGGAAGATGTTGGCATCAACGTTTTCCAATTTTGCTGATTTCAAGTGAAGATCAAGTTCCTTTTCGAAAGTCCAGTCAACACCTGAGAGTTGAATCCTGTTTGCAGAGATATTGAACTGATCATCTTCCATCGGAATTGTTCTTACAAACTCGGCTCGTGACATTTTTGGAATCATTTTAAAATTCACCAAATCAATAGCTTGTGAAGCTATATTGAAGCTTGACAAACTCAGATTATAATATTTCCCGGAGTCATAGAAAAATCTATTTCCCGTGATCTTGTAATCACTGAATTTGAAGGGTAGTTTGTTCTTAGAGGTTTCTTCATCCATCAAAAAGTCTTTGACGTTCGCATCAAATTTTGCAATTGACAGAGAATTTGCTCCACTCGAATTCAATATCGATAGCTTTCCATTTTTAATGTCAACATTTCCAAAATTAAGATCAATGCCTTTCTTTTTCGGATTTTTTGATTTAATGACATTCTGATCCCTGTTTTGAATGACAAATTCGGGATTAACAAATTGAGCATTTTTTAAATTAAGTTTTGTCTTGTCAAAAACCAAATTGTCAAAAGAAACCTTTTTGCTTTTGATATTGAAGAGACTTTTTTGCTTTGTAAAACTCTTCTCCCAATCTTTGAAGTCAAGAATCGACTTTAGTTCAAAATCATTGATTTCCAATTGCCCATTATTTGTTTTTACATCAGAAGAGTTGATCGTATAAACATTACTGATTCTGGCAAAAAAATCTTTTGCTGTGATTTTGTAACTGTCTAGTGCAAAAGGCAATTCGTCCGGATTATCATTCAGGCTAAGATTTTTAACTTTGAGATTCAGATCTTTTGCGGCGAAGACTTTGGAATTATCCGGTTTTAAAACTTCTATATTTCCTTTCGTAATATCAATATTTCTGATGAGAAAAGGTGTTTTCTCTTTTACGGAATCCTCAACTTTAGGATTGGCTAAAATTATTTTGAGATTTGGATTTGTAAGCCTAATAGAATTGGTGTTAATCTGCTTGTTCTTAATCAAATCAATAATGCCTAATCTGCTGACATTCAAACCCTTTAAAAATCCATCAATCGCAATAACCTTTTTATCCGCAGGATTTTTTGACTTAATTACAATATCATCTGCTGAAATGCTTCCGCTGAGAATCTCGACATTCAATGTCTTGTAAGTGATTTGATAAGGTGTTTTATTTTTGATATAATCCGGAAGCTGATACTTGAGCCAAAGACTGAATCCTATATTCAAGATCAAGATAAGAAGCAAAATACTTCCAACAACAATTCCCGTAACTTTTAAAGTTTTTTTCATCTAATTATTTCTAACTAATTGATTACTAAAAACCGTTCCAAGTTTATATCGTCAATTCTACCACATAACCTTCGTGTCCACGTACGTTGATAAAATCATCGCCCTCAAAAGAAAGATATTGTCCTTTGATTCCTTTTAACACACCGCTGAATTCCGGCTTTTTGTCCAGCGTGAAAACATTGATCTTCTCAGGTTTTTCATAAGGAAAATCGAGTTTGATGATATTGTCATCACTTACAGCAAATTTCTTAAAATCATTTGGAAAATATTCTGCGATTTTATTTCGGAAGTCAATCAGATCCAAAGAATCCTCATAATCATCTGTGAGCATTTTTTTGGGATTGGTTTTGTCTGCAACGTGTTTTTTCAATTCCACCTCTATCATTCCGGCTTCATAGCGGTTATCCGTTACGGCAATCGGCAATGCAAAAGTTGCACCCTGATCGATCCACCTTGTCGGGATCTGAGTTTCCCTAGTAACACCTACTTTCACATCGCCGGTGTAGGCCAGATAAACAATATGCGGAACCAGCTGGATCGCTTTTTCTATATCCAAATCTCTCTCGCCAACGCCAAGATGGGCGGTTGACAGTTCCGGTCGGATGATCGTATCGCTTGCATAAGGACTTTCAAAAAAACACTTTTTACAGAACCCCATTCTGTAGATCTTCTCATCGCTGCCACAATTCACACATTCGTAACCGATATGTTTGATGTGGAGTTCTTTCCCAAAAAGCTGATTCATATTAATAAGATCATCATTCAGGTTAAGATAATATTGGATCGGTTGCCCGTTTTGAGAAATCATTTTCAGAATTTGTCCGGAGAATTGCATTTTGTTTTAGATTTGAAATTTGGATTAAAATTAGGCATTTTTCAACGATAAAAATTACTCTATTATTTTTAAATATATTTGTAGAAATTAAAACCATTTTTATGAAAAATATTTATACTTTGTTGTCTTTATTCGTAATGTCTTTCGTTTTTGCGCAGACAACAATTTATTCCGAAAGCTTTGGAACGCCTTCTGCTACAACTCT
Source organism: Epilithonimonas sp. UC225_85 (assembly GCF_042695135.1). Taxonomy (GTDB): domain Bacteria; phylum Bacteroidota; class Bacteroidia; order Flavobacteriales; family Weeksellaceae; genus Epilithonimonas. The sequence continues at coordinate 485,324 of NZ_CP170547.1, read as the reverse complement.
TTTGACAGCTTATACAGGTTATCAAAATGCGGCTCCGATTACTTATTCCGGAACTGCCGACGTAAGGACGTCCACACCATCTGATTATGCCGGCGCTAGCGCAAGCGGCTCCGTATTCATCGGCGCAGTGACCACTGCTTCCGGAACGCCAATCAAAACACTTATCATCAGCGGAATCAACACAACAAACTACACAGGCCTTACGCTTTCTTTCGGTCATCAAAAAGGAACAAACGCCAGTAGTAATGAATTAAAGGTTGAAGTAAGTTCTGATGGGACAATCTGGACGCCACTTACTTATACCAGACCGACTGGTACTGGAACTTCTGTTTGGCTGGTAGTGATGCCTACAGGAACTATTCCCGCAACATCAAATCTTAGAATCAGATTTTCCAATCCGGCAGACTCTAATGTGGGTTTTAGAATTGATGATGTTAAATTGACAGGATCCAGTACTCTAGCTGTTAATAATATTAAAAAAGAGTATTTCAGCATTTATCCAACGGTTGTAAGCAACGGTATAATTTGTATCACTTCTGAAAATAATAAAACCAAAAAAATCACAGTTTATGATTCCGCCGCAAGGTTGGTAATCAGCAGAGGTACTGAAAAAGAAGTGAATGTTTCACAACTTGCCAAAGGAACTTACGTAATCAATGTGGAGGAAAACGGTATTGTCGAATCCAAAAAATTCATCATTAAATAAAGAATTAAACAAAAAAAGAATCTCTTAATTAGGAGATTCTTTTTTTGTTTAATTCTTATCTTCGCAAGACAATTGATGTTTATGAATTATCTTATCACCGGCGGAAGTGGATTTATCGGTTCTCATCTCGTAGAACAACTTTTAAAAAATGGACATTCTGTCATTAATATTGACAACTTCGACGTTTTTTATGATTATAAAATTAAGATTAAAAATACCTTAGAATCTTTAGGTTCAAAGTCCGAATTTAATTTTTCTGATAAAGAAACTGATGTAGAAAAATTAGCAACCCAAACAAAATCAAGCAACTACCAATTTTACTATCAGGACATTCGGGATAAAAAAGGTTTGGAGATTATTCTTCGTGATCATAAAATTGATCTGGTTATTCATTTGGCGGCTTTGGCCGGCGTTCGGCCTTCAATAGAAAGACCTTTGGAATATGAAGAAGTCAACATCCGCGGAACTCAGAATCTTTGGGAACTTTGCAAAGAATTCGGAATCAAAAAATTCGTTTGTGCTTCATCTTCAAGCGTTTACGGGAATAATGAGAAAATCCCATTTTCTGAAACCGATAATGTCGATAATCCGATTTCGCCTTACGCCGCAACCAAAAAATGCGGAGAAGTTTTGGGTCACGTTTATCACAGTCTTTATCATATTGACATGATTCAGTTAAGATTTTTCACTGTTTATGGTCCAAGGCAAAGACCGGATCTGGCAATTCACAAATTCACGAAACTGATCTTTGACAATCAGGAAATCCCTTTCTACGGAGATGGTTCTACAGCCAGAGATTATACTTTTATTGATGATATTATTGATGGAATTTTAAAATCAATCAAATACCTTGAGACTAATGAAAATGTTTATGAAATCATTAATCTGGGCGAAAGCGAAGTGGTAACTTTAAATGAAATGCTGTCTGTCCTGGAAACCACAATTGACAAAAAAGCCAATAAAAAAATGCTGCCAATGCAGCCGGGAGATGTTCAGAAAACGAATGCCGATATTACCAAAGCAAAAACATTAATAGGATATTCTCCGACCACAACCTTCCAAAATGGCATAAAAAAATTTGTGGAATGGTTTTTGGGAAATCCGCAGTAATACGCAAAGATGACAGCCGAGTTTAAATTTTAAATAAAATAATTTTTAAATATTGTTGAAAATCAGTAGAAAAGTGTATAAAGTATCACCTAATTTTTTACTTTTGCAAAAAATTTAAATTATGTATTGGACATTAGAATTAGCATCTTACCTTAGCGATGCACCTTGGCCGATGACCAAGGCAGAATTAATTGACTACGCTATCAGAACCGGAGCACCGATGGAAGTTGTAGAAAACTTACAGGCAATCGAGGACGAAGGCGAGATCTACGACTCTATAGAGGAAGTATGGTCAGACTATCCAACGGATGACGATTTCCTTTGGAACGAGGACGAATATTAATTAGCTTTTGGCTTCTGGCTCTTTTTGCCTTTTGCCAATTGTTCTTTTTTTAAATAAATAACGCGATTAGCTTAAACGCTAAAAGCAAACCGCAAATAGCAAATTATGAGTTTTTTAAATACAGTTCTTAAAAGTTTTTTGGGAGACAAAAATGCAAAAGATCTTAAAGAAGTAAAAAAAGTTGTCACAAAAATAAAAGCAGTAGAACCTAACATCCAAACATTATCTGATGATGGATTGAGAGATAAAACCGCAGAATTTAAAGATAAAATAAAATCTGCAACTGCCAAATTTACATCCCAGATAGAAGAAACTAAAGAGCAGATAAAAAACTCAACCAACGTTGACGAGAAAGAGGCACTTTTTACCAAAATCGAAACGCTTAAAAAGGAGTCTTACGATGTAGAGGAAAAAGTATTGGCCGAAATTCTTCCAGAGGCATTTGCTTTGGTAAAAGAAACATCCCGCCGTCTGGCGCAAAACGGAGAGATCCGTGTAACGGCTACAGACCGCGATCGTGAACTGGCAGCTACAAAAGATTTTGTAGTTCTGGAAGGCGACATTGCTGTCTGGAAAAACAAATGGGATGCTGCAGGAACGCCTGTCGTTTGGGATATGGTTCATTACGACACACAGTTTATCGGAGGTGTTGTTCTTCATCAGGGTAAAATTGCTGAGATGGCAACAGGTGAAGGTAAAACCCTTGTAGGAACTTTGCCTATCTATCTTAATGCACTTCCCGGCCGTGGTGTTCACGTGGTAACCGTGAATGATTATCTGGCAAAACGTGACTCTGCTTGGATGGGTCCATTGTACGAATTCCATGGATTGACGATTGACTGTATCGATCTTCATCAGCCTAACTCAGACGCAAGAAGAAAAGCTTACCAGTCAAGTATTACTTACGGAACGAATAACGAATTCGGTTTCGATTACCTGAGAGACAATATGGTGACTTCTCCAAATGAATTAGTTCAGGGAGAATTGAACTTTGCTATTGTGGATGAGGTAGATTCTGTATTGGTAGATGATGCCAGAACACCATTGATTATTTCCGGACCTGTTCCGCAAGGTGACAGACAGGAGTTTGATGTTCTGAAGCCATCTGTTGACAGAATTGTTGAAGTTCAGAAAAAAACAGTTTCAGTTCTTTTCAACGAAGCAAAAAAATTAATTGCTGCCGGAAAAACCAAAGAAGGTGGTTTCAAATTATTACAGGCTTACAGAGGTCTTCCGAAAAACAGACAATTGATCAAGTTCTTATCCGAAAGCGGAAACCGTGCATTGCTTCAGAAAGTTGAAGGCCAGTATATGGCAGACAACAATCGTGATATGCCGATTGTAGATAAAGATCTTTATTTCGTAATCGATGAGAAAAATAATCAGATCGATCTGACGGATAAAGGTGTTGAATATATGTCAGCCGGAAATGAGGATCAACAATTCTTTGTTTTAACAGACATCGGAACGGAGATCGCTGAACTTGAAAAGAAAAACCTTTCCAAAGAAGAAGAATTTGCTGCCAAAGAAGAACTGTACAGAGATTTCTCTATCAAATCTGAGCGTATTCATACTTTAAATCAATTGCTTAAGGCATATACATTATTCGAAAAAGATGATGAATATGTTGTAATTGACGGCGAAGTGAAAATCGTAGATGAGCAGACAGGTCGTATCATGGAAGGAAGACGTTATTCTGACGGACTTCACCAAGCAATCGAAGCGAAAGAAAATGTAAAAATCGAAGCAGCGACTCAAACATTTGCAACGGTTACTTTGCAGAACTACTTCCGTATGTATAACAAGCTTGCAGGAATGACCGGAACTGCAGAAACAGAGGCTGGAGAATTCTGGCAAATTTACAAACTGGATGTAGTGGTAATCCCTACCAACAGACCAATCCAAAGAGATGACAGACAAGATTTGGTTTTCAAAACCAATCGTGAAAAATATAATGCAGTAATCGAGGAAATCGAAAAATTAGTAGAAGCCGGAAGACCAATTTTGGTTGGTACAACTTCGGTTGAGATTTCTCAGTTATTGTCAAGAGCCCTTCAATTAAGAAAAATCCCTCACAACGTTTTGAATGCGAAACTTCACAAGAAGGAAGCAGAAATTGTGGCAGAAGCTGGTGGTGCTGGTGTCGTAACCATTGCAACCAACATGGCAGGTAGAGGAACGGATATTAAGCTGAAAGGTGAGGTAAAAGCAAACGGAGGTCTTGCAATCATTGGTACTGAAAGACACGATTCAAGACGTGTTGACAGACAGTTGAGAGGTAGAGCTGGAAGACAGGGAGATCCTGGAAGTTCTCAGTTCTATGTTTCTTTAGAAGACAATTTGATGCGTCTTTTCGGATCGGAAAGAATTGCTAAAATGATGGACAGAATGGGACATAAAGATGGTGAAGTGATTCAGCACTCTATGATTTCCAAATCTATTGAAAGAGCTCAGAAAAAAGTGGAGGAAAATAACTTCGGAGTCAGAAAAAGATTGTTGGAGTACGATGATGTGATGAACAAACAGCGCGACGTGATCTACAAACGTAGAAAGAATGCGTTGTTCGGCGATCACTTGAAGTACGACATTGTGAATATGATCTATGATACGGCGGCAGCGATTGTTTCTCAATCCAAAGCAACCGGAAGTTATAAAGATTTCGAATTCGATATCATCAAATATTTCACAATGGAAGCGCCTGTAACAGAAGCAGAATTTTCCAGCACGCAGATTCCAGCCCTTACAGATATTGTTTTCAAGGCGGCAAAAGAAGATTATGACCTTAGACTGAATCTTCTTAAGGAAAAAGCTTATCCGATCATTGAGAACGTTTTTCTTAATCAAGGATCTATGTTCAAAATGATTCAGGTTCCTTTCACAGATGGTACAAAAACAATGACTATTGTTACCGACTTGAAAGAAGCTTACGAAACAAAATGTGAATCATTAATCACAGATTTTGAAAAGAATATTTCTCTTGCCATCATAGATGAAAACTGGAAAACACACTTAAGAGAAATGGATGACCTTCGTCGTTCTTCGCAAGGTGCAGTTTACGAACAGAAAGATCCATTGGTGATCTACAAGCAAGAATCTTTCTACTTATTCAGTGAAATGGTAGAAAAAGTAAACAAAGAAATCGTTTCTTTCTTATACAAAGGAGAGATCCCGGCTTAAGGAGATTTTCAATTACAAAACGGACCCCGCTGATATTCAGTGGGGTTTTGTTTTTATCAATTCTAAATAAAATGATAAAAATCATAAAGCTTGTTAATTTAGAATAATTAAAAATAATAACTTTGCAAAAAATTATTCTAAACATGAAGAAACTAATTGTAAGTGCTGTGGTCTTGATTTCCACTTTTGCTTATGCTCAGGAGAGTGATACGGTTAAGTCAAATAATATAGATGAAGTAATACTTAATAATCTGATCAGAAAAGATTCGGATTTCTCAAATAAAATGCCTTTAAAAGCAATTGAAGATCCTCAGGTTTACTCATCGGTCGGGAGAGCAGCTTTGGAAAATCAATCCATTTTTACAGTTGATGATGCTTATAGAAATGTAACAGGTCTGCAAAAAATGTGGACAGCAACTTCAAGAGCTGGAGATGGTGGATCATTTATGGTTTTAAGAGGTTTCCCTTCTAATAATTCTATGAGAAATGGTTTAGTCTCTCCTGTTACAACGACTATTGATGCTATAAATATTGAAAGACTAGAAGTTTTAAAAGGGCCTTCCGGAACACTTTACGGAAGCAATGTTGCCTCTTATGGTGGTTTGGTCAACAGAATTACAAAAAGACCTTTTGATACTTTGGAAGGACAAGTAAGTTTATTTGGTGGAAGTTACAATACATATAGAGCTCAAGCGGATGTCAATGCACCATTGACTAATGATAAAAAGCTTCTTCTAAGAGTCAATACCGCTTATACAAACGAAGGCACTTTCCAAAAAAAAGATGCTAAAAATTCATATTTTGCTTTTACACCTTCATTGACTTATAATGTAAATGACAGACTCCAGTTCAATGTAGAATATGAAATGTTCAATACAAGAGCTATTGGCGAACCATTCTTCTTCTATCTTTCTCCTGATACATTAGGTGGAATAAACAATGCAAAAGATCTTGAAAAAAGAGGATTGAATTATAAAGAATCTTACATGGGAGATGATCTTTATACTACTGCAAGAGTTAACAACATCTTTGGACAGATCAATTATAAAATTAATGATAATATCCGTTCATCTACAAGCATCAATAATTCTCGTAGTTATTCTGACGGATTTGGCCCTTACTTCGGTGCAAGATTAGATACAAGCAACAATCTAGTTGTTGACAGATACGACCAAGGAACAAAAGACAGTAAAAAAACCTACTTCCAGGTACAACAGAATTTCAATTTTGATTATTCATTTGGAAATGGTATGAGAAACAGAACTGTTGCCGGTTTTGACTTTTTACAGACAAAAGACAGATCACGTTTCATATATTTAGCTACAGGTGCGTTTGATACAGTATCTGCTACAGGTGGTGATTATTCAGGATTTAACGGATCATCATTAGGAGCTCTATATAATAATCCTGATAACATAAGTCATTATGATATTGATGCAGATACGAACACATATAGTGGTTATGTTTCCAACGTTTTCACTCCTGTAAGCGGGCTTAATTTAGTCTTAGGATTACGTTACGAAAGCAACGATTTTCAGGGTGGTAAAGTTTGGGTAAATGAAACACCTGCTTTCAACCAGTCAGCTTGGTCGCCAAAAGCAGGTTTGGTTTATCAAATTGTTAAAGATAAATTTTCAGTATTCGGAAATTATCAGAACAGCTTCAAGAGCAACGGATATTTTATTATAGATATTGCAGGAAACACCAATTTATCAGATCCTGAACGCGCCAATCAATTTGAAGGTGGTTTCAAAACTAATCTTATCAATGGAAAAATTAATGCAACCGTAAGTTACTACGACATCAAAGTAAAAAATATGTTGCTTTACACAGGGGAATATACCGCAGCATTCCAATCTGTACAGAAACAAGCGGGAGAACTTCAAAGCAAAGGTGTTGAATTAGAAGTTAATGCTTATTTAGTAAAAGGATTTTCCATCATTGGAGGAGTTGCATACAATGACACAAGAGATTTGGCTACTGACCTGAGACCTAATACTGCAGGATCATATTGGTTGGCAAACTTCAACGCAAGCTACCAATTTCTTGATGGAAGTCTTAAAGGATTTGGCTTAGGTGCAGGTGGAAATTATGCCAGTGATAACAACGTAACAGGAAACTTTATCCTTCCGGAATATTTTGTACTAAATGCAAATGCATTCTATGATACAAAAAAATTCAGAATCGGTGTCAAAGTTGACAATCTTACAAATCAGCATTATTGGATAGGGTACACGACTGCAAATCCACAAAAATTACTTAATGCTTTAGGAAGTGTTACATACAAATTCTAAAAATAAAAAAAGCTAAGTTTGCGCTTAGCTTTTTAAAATTTTATGAGGAAAAAACATCATCATAAAAAGAAACCAGGTTTCTTTAAAAAATGGTCAGCCAAACTACATTTGTGGTTTGGCTTGTCCATTGGTACACTTATCTTTATCATTGCAATTACCGGTGCATTATTTGTCTTCAAAGATGAAGTGGAAAATGTGACCCGAAAAGAATATATCTACCACCACGAGCAAAATATTGATCAAAAGCAAATCCTTCCAATTCGGAAAATGGAAAGACTGGTAGATCAGCAATCCAAAGAGGATTATCCAATCCATTGGGTCAATGTTCCGATTGATAAAACAATGTCCTATCAATTCTATTGGTACGAGCATCAGCCCGATCAGTGGAATTATTTTGATGAATTTCCGATTTACAAAGTTGCTTACGTCAATCCTTATTCAGGTAAAGTTCTGAAAACTTATGATGAGAAAAACGGTTTCTTTGCTATTGTAAAATCCATCCACTGGAGTTTCCTTCTGAAACAGGATTGGGGAACTTATGTTGTTGGGATTCCGGTTATTATTTTCTTACTAATGCTGATCACAGGGATCGTTCTTTGGTGGCCCAAAAATAAAGCCGCCAGAAAACAGCGTTTCAAATTCCAATGGAAAGACACCACACAATGGAAACGGAAAAATTATGACCTTCATAACATCCTCGGATTTTACTCCTCTATTTTTGCATTGATTCTTACAATTACAGGTTTATTTTATGCGTTTTTCGTAGTTCAGGCAATGATTTATTATACTTTTTCCGGTGGAGAAACGGCTTATCCCGACTTTTCGAAGATCACAACAAAAGCACCGATAGAGATGAAAACTGATAGAACTCTGGACAAGATTTCGGACAAGGTAAAAGAACTTTATCCAACAGCTTATGGCTTCAGCCTGGATCTTGGGCATCCTCATATCGACGATCACGAACATCCGAATTTTGAGGTTTATGTGAAACATCTCTCGTATTCATATCATAAAAGCAGCAGTTTGATTTTTGATGAAAATTCTGGGGAGCTTTTGCACAGACACGATCCAAAGGATAAAAACTTTGGAGAGAAGACAGTTGCTGCCAATTACGATATTCACGTTGGAGCTATCTTAGGATTGCCTACAAAAATCATTGCATTTATTGTCAGTTTGATTATCGCTTCAATGCCGATCACTGGCTTTATGATCTGGTGGGGACGTAGAAAGAAAACACAAGTAAAATAATTGATAAAAAACCTGAAATAAATCATTCGGGTTTTTTGTTAAATTTAATTCATACTATTTTAGTATGAATTTATAATTTTTTACATTTGCTCATTAATTTTTAAACTATGAGCAAAAATTCGACTCTCTTAGCAAAGATCACTTTTATCTTTTTTATTTTCTCTTTCATTAATTTATCTGCGCAGAATTCTATCTATGGGATAATCCTGGACAGCATCAATAATAAGCCTGTCAGTTCTGTAAAGATCACTTCGAAGTCTGATAAAAACCTGACAGTACAAACCGATCAAAACGGAAACTTTATTTTAAATAACATTAATGTGTTTCCTATCGATTTTAAAATTCAAAAATCAGGATTTGAGGTTATACAATATTCACTAAAAGAAAATCCCAGCGACACTCTCATCATCAAACTTCTCCCAAATGATTTTGTTATTACGGAAGTCATTGTCACAGCAAGAAGACGGGAAGAAACTGCGCAGGAAGTCCCGATACCTATTAATGTCATCTCAGGAAAGAAAGCTGAAGAAACTGGTGCTTTTAATGTTAATCGTTTAAAGGAACTGGTTCCTTCTGTTCAGTTTTACAGTTCGACACCCAGGAATACAAGTCTCAGCATCAGAGGATTGGGCTCTACTTTTGGTTTGACGAATGATGGTCTGGACCCAGGCGTTGGGTTTTATGTAGATGGCGTTTATTATGCAAGACCTGCAGCCACAACACTTGATTTTGTTGATATCGAGAGAATTGAGGTTTTACGTGGTCCTCAGGGAACTTTATTCGGAAAAAACACAACGGCAGGAACTTTTAACGTCACCACAAAACAACCAAGTTTCACAACAGGCGGAACGGCTGAGATCAGTTTTGGAAATTATGGGTTTATCCAGGCAAAAACTTCTGTCACAGGTGCCATTTCTGAGAAATTTGCCAATCGTTTTTCGGCTTCGGGAACGCATCGTGACGGGACAATTTATAATTCCAGAACCAGTCAGAATCTAAACGATATTAATTCTATCGCTCTTCGTGATCAATTATTATACAAACCAAATGAAAACCTGAAATTCATCCTGACCGGAGATTACAACAGATTAAGAGCAAACGGTTATGCACAAGTTATTGCCGGAGTTGTAACGACAAAAAGAGCAGCCTACAGACAATTTAATAATATTATTTCAGATCTTGGCTATACACTTCCGGCAATCGACCCTTTTAACAGAACGGTCGACACAGACACTCCCTGGAAAGCTGAACAGGATATGGGCGGACTTTCTTTAAACGCTGAATATAATTTAGGGAAAGGAAAAATAGTGTCAACCTCAGCCTGGAGATTCTGGAACTGGAATCCTTCAAATGACAGAGATTTCACCGGACTTTCGGCTTTGGCAAAATCCCAGGCACCGAGCAAGCACCAGCAATGGAGCCAGGAGATTCGCTGGTCTGGGAATTTTAATGAAAAGCTGAGTGGTGTCTTCGGCGTTTTCGGAATCTGGCAGAGATTAAGAGCCGATAAAAACGGACAGATCGAAGAAGCAGGCAAGGATCAATGGCGGTTTTCCCTTAATTCGACCAATGCAGCGGTGATTAATCAATGGAAAACGCCCGGCCTTCTGGAAGGTTACGGAATCAAATCTTATCCAAGCCTCAATTCTTTCAGCGGTGCGGTTTTTGGACAACTAGACTGGAATTTTACTGATAAGTTCAGCTTGCTTCCGGGAGTAAGAATTAATTATGACAAGAAAGAAATCGATTTCAAAAGGATCACTTACGGCGGACTGCAAACAAATGATCCTGCATTGATTGCCATAAAAAACTCGGTTTACAGCAATCAGGAATTCAATGCATCGATTGATGATACTAATTTTTCCGGACAATTAACTTTGGCATTTAAACCAACTAAAAATTACAATCTTTTCGGAACATTTTCTACAGGCTTCAAACCGGTTGGACTTAATCTTGGTGGACTTCCAACAAATCCCGATGGAACTGCAATGACAGAACTTGCCGTTATAAAACCGGAACGAATTCTACATTACGAATTAGGACTGAAATCTCAGCCTTTCAAAAATTTTATATTTAACCTGACGCTTTATAATTCGGCAATCAAGGATTATCAGGTTCAGGTTCAGGCCGCAGATCTTTCCATCAACCGTGGTTATCTTGCCAATGCAGAAAAAGTTAGAGTACGAGGCGTTGAAACCGATCTTTCCTACACATTTAGCAATTTGTATTTCTATTCCAATCTGGCATATACAGAAGCGATATATAAAAAATTCACCAATGCACCGCCAGCATTGGAAGATACAGGCGGACCAACGTTCATCGATATTTCCGGAGGTGTTTTGCCGGGTGTTTCAAAGTGGGCAGGTTCTACAGGTGGCGAGATTAATTTCTCAGGGAAATTCCTCAATTATAATGGCGATTATTTCTTTGCTCTGGACAGCTATTACCGTTCAACATTTTCTTCAAGCCCTACTCCATCAAAATTCCTGAATATCCCGGGTTATGCTTTATTCAATTCAAGATTCGGATTCCGTGTAAGACAAGGTGTTACAGCTTATGTATGGGTAAGAAATATTCTCAACAGGGATTATTTTGAGCAATTGCTTCCGGGCGCAGGAAATGCAGGACATTATGCGGCTGTTTTAGGAGATCCGAGAACTTTTGGCGTCACAATTAAATATAATTTCTAAAATTTAAAATTTAGTTAATATTTAAGGAATATTAAAAACCTTTTTTCTAAATTTAGGGTCTTAAAAATTCAATCGATGTCATTAATTGATTTATCACGACAAATCGCCATAGGTATAGATATTGGCGGAACTAATACCAAATTCGGTTTGGTAAACCACCGAGGAGAGATTCTCGCAAAAGGAAGCATAAAAACTGAGGAATACAAACAAGTAGAAGATTTTATCGAAGCTTTGTATGTCAACATAAAACCTCTGATAGATGAGGTTTCCACCAATACAACTTTGGACGGAATCGGCGTTGGCGCACCCAACGCCAATTATTATACCGGCACCATAGAATTAGCACCAAATCTTCCGTGGAAAGGTGTGGTTCCGTTTGCTGAATTGATGACAAAGAAATTCGGTGTTCCTTGCAAGATGACCAATGATGCCAATGCGGCTGCGCTCGGGGAGATGATGTTTGGCGCTGCAAGAGGAATGAAGGATTTCATAATGATAACACTTGGAACCGGTGTTGGAAGCGGCATCGTAGCCAGCGGAAGTCTGATCTACGGTCACGATGGATTTGCCGGAGAACTGGGTCACACGGTTGTAAAACCAGGCGGAAGAAAACACTGGAGTACAGGTTCTGAAGGTAGTCTTGAGGCTTATGCTTCTGCAACCGGAATTGCCATTACTGCTAAAAAATTCCGTGCTGAGTTTCCGGATTCTATGCTTAATCAATATCCTGAAGAAAACATCAATTCCAAAACTGTACACGAATGTGCACTTAAAGGCGATCCGACAGCGATAGAAGTTTTCCGATATACAGGACAGAAATTGGGAGAAGCATTAGCAAACTTTGTTATGTTCTCCTCACCTGAAGCCATATTATTATTTGGAGGCGTAATAAAAGCAGGAGATTTCCTTCTGAAACCAACAAAATTACATATGGAACGTAACCTGTTACCGATTTTCCGCTCAAAGGTAAAATTGGTTTTCAGCGAACTGGACGAAGCTGATGCAGCTATTCTTGGCGCAAGTGCTCTCGTTTGGGAAAATAAATAATTGACATAGAGAAATCCTTTGACACCAATTTTTAATAGGAATAATTTTTGCTATTAAGATTTAGGAAAATCAGAGGATTTTTCTTGCTCAAAAATGAAACGTTATTTATTAATCATCCTAAGTCTTTTCCTTGTCAATTACAATGGACAGGAGAAAAAATCAAAACCTTTAACAAATCAAAAAATGGATAAAAACAATTTGGAGTATGCCACTTTGGCAGGCGGATGTTTTTGGTGTGTGGAGAGTTGTTTCCATATGCTGAAAGGTGTAGAATCTGTAACTTCCGGCTATTCCGGCGGACATACGGAAAACCCAACTTATGAAGAAGTTTGTACAGGAACAACTGGTCATGCAGAAGTAGTTCAGATCGCATTTGATCCTAAAATTATTTCTTATAAACAATTACTGGAAGTATTCTGGTTTCTTCATAACCCGACAACGCTTAACAGACAAGGCAATGATGTTGGAACACAATACAGATCGTCTGTTTTCTATCATTCTGAAAAACAAAAACAAGAAGCTGAAGAGTCTATGAAAGAATCTGAAGCAAAAGGAGAATGGAACGGAAAATATGTAACAGAGATTGTTCCTTTCAAAAAATTCTGGTCAGCAGAAGCTTACCACCAAGGTTATTACAATGCCAATCCAAACCAGCCATATTGCAGCGCTGTAGTTGGACCAAAGATTCAAAAATTCAAAAAACACTTTGGAGAATTGGGTTGGTTACAAGAAAAAGTGGAGCAATAAGCTCCACTTTTTTTATTCTAAATTGTGATGAAATCCTTTTTTTAATTCACAAAAGGTTTAATAACACCGGTCGTAGTATCTCTATCAACCTTATAGCCAAGATTATAAGTAATTCCGAATCCTAAAGTTTGTTTTCTCTGCAGCTTCTGTATTTGATCGTGATCGTACATCATATCGATCGTTACAACGCCTGAGATATATTTATTGAATTTAAGGTTTAAGGAACCGCTGTAATTGATATCGACTCTTTCTGTATGTTGTAGATAATTGCTGAAGAAATTAACCTGATTGACGTACGTAATATCCTTATATATCTTAATTTTATAAAGAATATTGACCATTGCTCCCAACTCAGCACGCATACTTTGCCCATCTCTTTCCAAACCATAACTGCCTTTTGTCTGAAGTTTTTCATCTAATACAAAAGTGAATTTTCCATTTAAAGGGCGGACAATCAACTGGAAATTATCGTTCGGATTATAAGAGAAACCGAGACCGACATTCAGATAACCCGGTGCCATAAATTTGGAAATTCTGTCATCAAAAATAGGATCAGGCGTCGTGGAATAATTGAATCCCGGTGTAAATTGTGACAAAAACTGGAAACCTGTTGACAAATAATAATGCTGCGCCAATTCGTACCCGTAATTGGTCATAATATTAATGTAATCATCTGTCTTTCTGGTAGATTGACCTGTTGAAGACACAAATCCATAACCCAATTGGATGTTATTATCAAGGTAATGTCTGTTCTTTTTATAAACGATATTATAATTGACTTTTCCGATAACTCCAATGTTATTATTCCCGCCGGCATACCAATTTGCAAATGATGACTGATTGAAAACCAAGCTGTTCTGTCCAAAGAAAAACCAGCGTTTCAATGTTGGAAGATTAAGAATAGAAGACGGTGTCAAGGGACTGGTATCTTCTGTATTGGAAACGATAATCGTATTATTGGAAAGTTTTACAGAATCATTTTTTAATGACCTGATGTCAACGATCTTAGGATTTGCCAGACTGTCTATATCAATAGCTGTAGAGTCCCATCTTTTCTGAGCTATTGAGTCTATTAATTTCTGATAATCAGTAATTTGAGCCTTAGACAAAAAGACAAACATCAACGTAAAAACTACCAATACCTTTTTCATTAATAACAAATTTTTCACAAAAATAATAAATCTAAACTTTTAAATATCTGACTTAATAACCAAATTCTCAATTAATCATTGGTTTTTTGCGGACAAAATTACCTTTTCTGTAAAATGGCTGTATAATTGTGATTCTCAAATCCATGTTTTTGAAAACCTTTCATTTAAAATCCTTTTTGGTTCCAATAGCAATGTTGTCATTGATGTGGATCTTTTTCCTGCTCCAGAATCTCGGATTTTTTGGAGGTTGTTATGGTGCCATTATTCCTCTTGTTCCGGAAGGTTTGAGCGGCGTTATCTTTGCGCCCTTGCTTCACGGAAGTCTTGATCACATTCTCGGTAATTCGATGCCGATCGCAATTCTCTTATTTTTATTATTTGAATTTTATCCAAAAATCGCTTTCAAAATTTTCTTCATTGGCTGGCTTGCTTCCGGATTACTGGTCTGGATGCTGCCGCCGATTGATATTATTACTGGAAAATGGAATTACAACTGCATTATTGGCGCAAGCGGATTAGTTTATATGCTGGCCTTTTTCATCTTTTTCAGTGGCGTTTTCCGATGGAATATGAAGTTGCTGACAGTTTCCTTAGTCGTTGCTCTGTATTACGGAAGTTTGATCTGGGGGATTTTCCCGGAAGAGTTCTTTTCACAACTCCAGGAACCAAGCAAAATCAGCTGGCAATCGCATCTGGCAGGAAGTATTACCGGAATTATTATGGCATTGATCTTCAGAAAATATGGTGACAAAAAAATCAGATATATCTGGGAATATCCGGAATATTACAGCGAAAGAGATGACAAAATGTGGCAGGAATATATCCTGAATCATCCGGAAGATTTTGAAGAATTACCTCAGCTGAAACAACAAAATATTTGGGAATATCTGGATGAGATCCGAAAAAATGAAAAATAATTTCTAAATTGGTCGTACACAAATGACCCTATGACATCCGAAGAATATCTCTACATTCTTGCGCTGAAACAGTGCAAAAACATTGGCAACATCAATCTTAAAAAGCTGATAAAACATATTGGATCAGCAAAAAAAGTCTGGGAATCCTCTCCCAACTCTCTTCTTTCAATTTCTGGAATCGGGAAAAGCAGTATTCAGAATATTGGGAACAAAGAGTTTCTAAAATCTGCTGAGAAAGAAATAAAATTCTGTGAAAAACAGGCCATTAATATTATTTCGCAGGAAGACAACCTGTATCCAAAACATCTTCTGAATTGTGATGATGCGCCTATGATCTTATTTTACAAAGGCAATTTGAATAATGAATCTAATCCGGTAAGTATAGTTGGAACAAGAAAACTGACGGCTTATGGTAAACATTTTATTCAGGATCTGATGTCAGAGTTATCATCTTCAAAAGTGTGTACAGTCAGCGGATTGGCTTTAGGCGCAGATTCCTGTGTACACGAAGAATCTCTTAAAAATGAAATTCCCACCATTGCAGTTTTGGCTCAGAGTCTGGATAAAATCTATCCTGCCTCCAACAAAAATCTTTCAAAAAAGATTATCGAAAACAATGGCGCACTAATAACAGAATACGCATCTTTTGAAGTAATGGCTAAAGAAAACTTCTTACAGCGAAACAGAATCATCGCAGGCCTTTCTCCACATTTGATTGTTGTGGAAACGGCTTACGGCGGCGGATCTGTAACAACCGTGACGGCTGCGAACCAATACAACAGAGATGTTTTTGCTTTGCCGGGAAAAATTATTGATGTTTATAGCCAAGGCTGCAATCAATTGATAGCCAATAACAAAGCCGAAACTATTGTCGATATCAAAACACTTGTTAAGAATCTGAATTTCTCGCCTCAACCGGAATTATTTCCAAAGGAAGAAAAGAAAATAAACCTGGATCCTGAGAGAAAAGACCATCACAGGATTTTAGAATTAATTACGGAAAACAAAACGATTTCTCTCGACGAATTAGCAGAAAAATCTGACATTCTCCATCATAAGATTTTGCCAATTCTTCTTGATCTAGAGATATATGGTCATATCAAATGTCTTTCCGGACGACAATATCAACTTAATTAAGAAAAATGACATTCCGAAAATTTGAAGTAATTTAATATTAAATTCAAAAATTGTTAACACAAAAGATGTAATTATACATAATGCAAAAAACTTAATCAATATCATTAAATTTTCAATAAAAATTAAAATATTACTTGCGAAATTCGAAAATAAAATTAAATTTGTTGTCATAATTGTACACAATGGAATTATTTAACGTTGAAGAAAAGATTCAGGAATTTATGGCAAAAATCGAAGCCAAAAATCCGAACGAACCCGAATTTATCCAGGCTGTAAAAGAAGTTGCGGTGACCGTAATTCCTTTCATTGCTACGAGAAAAGAATATACCGGAATGAAACTTCTGGAAAGAATGGCTGAGCCGGAAAGAGTAATCATTTTCCGCGTCCCGTGGATTGATGACAAAGGCGAAATCCAGGTAAACAGAGGGTTCAGAATACAGATGAATTCTGCAATCGGACCTTACAAAGGCGGAATCAGATTTCATCCAACTGTGAATCTTAGTGTTTTGAAATTTTTAGCGTTTGAGCAAACATTCAAAAATTCCCTTACTACTTTGCCAATGGGTGGTGGAAAAGGAGGTTCTGATTTTGATCCCCAAGGAAAATCGGATATGGAAGTAATGCGTTTCTGCCAGGCATTTATGATGGAACTTTGCAAACATATTGGTCCTGAGACGGATGTTCCTGCCGGAGATATTGGTGTTGGCGCAAGAGAAATCGGATATCTTTTCGGGATGTATAAAAAGATCAGAAACGAATTTACGGGTGTTTTGACAGGTAAGGGTTTGGCTTATGGGGGATCTTTAATCAGACCTGAAGCAACCGGTTATGGCGTTGTTTATTTTGCTGAGCAAATGTTGAAAACAATCAACGAATCTATTGCCGGGAAAACTGTCGCCGTTTCCGGATTTGGAAACGTGGCTTGGGGTGTTATCAAAAAAATTAATGATCTTGGCGGAAAAGTAGTGACAATGTCTGGTCCGGATGGCTACATCTATGATAAAGACGGAATCTCGGGAGAAAAAATCGAATATCTACTGGAATTAAGAGCAACAGGCAATAACAGAGCAGAAGATTACGTTACGAAATATCCGGAAGCACAGTTCTTCGCAGGGAAAAGACCTTGGGAAGTAAAGTGTGATCTCGCTTTCCCTTCTGCAACTCAAAATGAACTGGATCTGGAAGACGCCAAAGCACTTGTGGCAAATGGTTGTCTTTGTGTAACTGAGGCTGCAAATATGCCTTCTACATTAGATGCTATTAATTATTTCCTTGACAATAAAGTTCTTTTCTCTCCGGGGAAAGCTTCTAATGCCGGTGGTGTTGCAACTTCCGGATTGGAAATGACGCAGAACTCTATCAGACTTAACTGGTCTTCTGAAGAAGTAGATGCAAGATTGAAAGAAATCATGATCGGCATCCACAAAGCTTGTAGAGACTACGGAAAAGAAGAAGACGGATATGTAAACTATGTGAAAGGTGCTAATATTGCCGGTTTCGTGAAAGTTGCGGAAGCAATGTTGGCGCAAGGTGTCGTTTAAGTGAGATATTAGAAGTTAGATTTTAGAAATTAGAATCTAAATATTCATCATAAAAAAGTGCAGCTAAATTATTTAGCTGCACTTTTTATTTATTTAATAATTGAAAATACTTAATACTTAATACTTAATACTTAATACTTAATACTTAATACTTAATACTTAATACTTAATACTTTTTACTTAATACTTTTTACAATTATTTCGGCAAACCTTTTTTCAAAGCATAATTAGCTCTTTCAACTGCTTTTTTCTCTTTCCAGTTCATATAATTAGCTTTGAATTTGGTTTTCATAAAATTGTCGAAACCTCTTTGTACTGTAAGATTCCATAAAGAATTAGCTTTTACACTCCAGCTTTTGTCCCATGCTCTTAGCGAAAGAGAGAAACTGCCATCCAGATATTTCATCCAGTGCCACCAGCCTGTCGGCATAAAAAGCGTATCGCCGTGTTCCAGGAAGCATTCGATACCTTCTACTCCATTCAAAGCAGGGAATTTCTCAAAATCAGGATTTTCTATATCAAAATCTTCCAAAGCATATGTTGTGTAAGGCAATTTGTAAAGCCTGTCTTTCCATTTGTATTCGAACAGTAAACATGTTTCTTCCGTTGAAATGTGTGTGGAAAATATGAGCAAGATCTATATCAAAATGTAAAAAAGTTACGGAACTTTCTCCTCCGAAAAACATACTTGGATATTTGTCCAGGAAACCGCCCATTAATTCTTTTGGTGGGATATAATCCTTCAAAATATCCGGTGCGTGTTTTATAGGATCAAAAAAGAAAATCCGGAGATCTGTTGGTTCTCGTTGTATCAGATCGATGTAATCTGCAAATTTCATCTCTGTAGTTGGCGTATTGATAGGAGCTGCAGGATCGGCTTTTGCGCTGTCATACAATGGAACTGTCACATCTCCCACTACTTCTTTTATATATTCCATTGTCCATTTCTGATAAGCCGGCCAGTTTTTCGCCATATTTTTGATGACAACTGGTTTGCGTGGTTTCAGATATTTTTCAAAAAATTCCTCTTTTGTAATATCATCTACTATATCAATCGGTTTTAAGATAACTCCCATATTAATCTAATATTAAGAAACAAATTTATAAATTTTACTCGTGTGACCGAAAAAAAACAAAGCCTTCTCTATAATTATTTTAAATTGACAAATATGATATTATAAATGATTAAGATAGCAGCATTCATAATTATATCTGAAACGAAGGGATTTAACTTTTATATTTATTACAACTCCAATAAAAACTTTGTAACAATTTATATATTTCTTTTACTAATCCTTTAGTGATATAATTAATGACTATGAAAAAAATTCTATCTATTCTCTTTGCTTTGACTTTCTCTATGATCGTTTTTGCACAGAAAACAGTATCCGGTGTGATAACCGATGGTGACGGAAAAGCCCTTGCGAGTGCAAGTGTAACGATTGAAGAACCGGGAAAAAATGCTATCCTTGCTTACGGAATTTCTAATGCAAAAGGAGAATATAAAGTCAGCTTTACTTCGGCAGAAAGCAATCTGGATCTGAAGATCAAGGCTTTTAATCAAAGACCTATTACGCAATCTATCAAAAATGATGATCAGAAACTGAATTTCTCTATGGATTCTCAAGCCACGGAAATCCAGGAAGTAAGACTTAAAACTAAATTGATCACCAAAAAAGGGGATACCATTTCTTACGATCTCAAATCTTTCGAAAATAAAAATGACAGAACGCTTGCCGATGTTTTGAAAAAAATTCCGGGAATCGAAGTTAACAAGGACGGAACAGTTTTATATCAGGGAGAAGCCATAAACAAATTCTATGTCAACGGAAAAGACCTGATGGAAGGTGGTTACGGAACGATTAACAACTCGCTTCCGAAAGACGCCGTTTCCAGAGTAGAAGTTTTGGAAAACCACCAGCCGGTAAGTATTCTTCGAGACAAAGTTCCGTCTGAGCAAGCTGCGCTTAACATCAAACTGAAAAAATCTGTGACAATGACCGGCCGCGGAGAGATTGGCGCAGGTTTCAGCCCGCTTCTTTGGAATGTGAAATTGACACCGATGTTCTTTGGGCAGAAAAACCAATGGGTTATTAATTACAAAGCGAATAACAATGGTGAAAGTGTAGAAAAAGAAGGCAACACATTAAGTTTTGGTAATCGCTGGGAAGGCAGAAGATCGCAGGCCAAGCAAAACTCCTGGACAAATGTAGAAACTGCAGGAACTCCCGATGTTCCCGAGAAAAGATATCTCCTGAACAATGTTCATTTTTTCTCTGCCAACCTTTTGACAAGCCCTTTCAAAAATAAAGAATGGGAACTCAAAGCCAATGTAACTTATACCAACAACGATGTAGAAAGAGATTCTCATACAAAAACCGTTTACGATGACACGCCGGCAAACGGACTGCTTGCCGGCAGAACATTGGAACAATCCAGAAGCAATGATTTTTACACCAATGCTGCCAAAGCAGAGTTGATTTTCACCAAAAATGCTAAAAAAGGATTCTTCAAAAACACCACAACGTGGAACGGATTCTGGAACGCCAATCGTGGATTTTCCGGCCTGGATACAAATGACACAGATCAGCCTTATATCTTTGGAAATCAATCTTTGGAATCGCCTTCGGGAAGTTTCCAAAACTCACTCAGCACTATTATTCCGTGGAAAGATAAACTGGTGAATGTGATGAGTTATTTCAAATATCAGAGAGACAAGCAGACTATGGAAGTCAACCCTGCGAGTTACACCAATTTCTTCACAGGTCTTAATACAAGTAATCTTTTCGACACATACAAACAACAGACGCTTTCCGAAACTTTGGAAGTCAATCATTCTGCATCTGTGGGCTTCAGCTACAGAAAGTGGACTATCATACCAGAAATTGGGCTTAATATAAACTTTAATAATCTGAAATCTTCATTAAGAGGCTCCGCAGAAAGTACATATTACAATGTCAATAATCGTTCTCAGAATAATATTGACTGGAATGAGATGACACCTTACACACAGGTTGGCTTCAATTATAAATCTGAAAGATTGAATATGAACCTGACTTTGCCTGTCAATTATTACAGCATCAAATATCAGGACAATCTTTACAACCAACTAGCCGATAAAACCAAAACTGCCTTGGAGCCAACATTCTTTGCAAGTTATGACTTTGCCTCATTCTTCAAATATTGGGTTTTTGCAAATCAGGGTTATGATTTCGGTAGTTTCGGATTTTTATACGGCGGCGATATGCTGACTTCTGCAGGTAACCTGTCCAGAAGATATGTGACTGATCTTACAGATTCACAGATGCCTGAGTATCTCAGTCGAAATATCGGAACCAGATTAGAATACAGAAATCCTCTTAATAATCTCTTCTTCAATGTTCGTTACAATTATGGAACTGTAAAAAGAAATATTGCAGAAACCTTTGATACCGCAGGCGGAGTCGGCGGAACAATTGGAATCGTTGCGATAGAAAACTCAACCAAATCTCAATCTGAAAGTGCCGAGATTGGAAAATATTTCCCAAAATTCAAAAGTAATTTATCGACAAGCTTTACGAATTTAGATTCTAATTCTTTCAGTTACTTCAACGGGAATTTTATAGAAAGCAAGAACAATGTTCAAACCTGGACAGCGAAATTCAACAATGCATATTTCAGCTGGTTGAGTGTAGATTACAACATCAGTATGAACTGGCGTAACAATAGAAATGCAACCCGGTCAATATCTCAAAAAAGTTCCGGATGGAACCATAATCTTGCCGCATACATCTATCCGTCAGAAAATCATACATTCGGCTTCAACTGGGACAACAGCGTAACTTCTACCCAGGGAAACACTTATAAAAATCCATTTTACGATCTTTCTTACCAATACACTTGGGTTAAGAGAAAAATCGATTTCGAATTCAAATGGCTGAATATCACAAACAAGAAAGTTTACGAAACTGTAGCTGTAAATATTGATCAGGGAAATACAGTAACCCAGAGCTACAAGATCCGTCCAAGCCAGTTTATGTTTACGGTTAAATTTAATTTCAAATAACACACTATTTTATTATAACAAAAAGGTAGCGCAAATTTTTGTCTGCCTTTTTATTTTTTTTAATTTTAAATCACTAAGTTTTTAGTTATGAGGAAAATTATTTTTTTTATGATGACTTTTCTGAGCTCATTATTATTTGCTCAGGGAACAAGGATTATGTATGATTACAGATTTGTACCGGATCTGGAGAAAAAAGATTCTACCAGTACAGAGCTGATGTATCTGGATATCAGGAAAGACGGCAGCAAATTCTACAGCCGGCAGAAGTTCGTCAGCGATTCTACCCGCGATGCCTATTTGCAAAAACAGATCTCGATGGGTTCTACTAATTTTAGCTTTAATGGCGGTAATCCCGGAAAAGTTGGATATTCGGTTACGAAGAATTATCCTGATTTTACGACTGTTTTGCACACTTCGATTGGCGATAACAGATATTCTGTGAAAAATGAAAATCCTATGAATTGGAAGATTCTCCCGGAGAAAAAAATGATCTCAAAATTTGAAGTTCAGAAGGCAACCGTAGATTTCGGCGGAAGAACCTGGACTGCCTGGTTCACACAGGAAATTCCGTTTCAGGATGGACCATATAAATTCCGGGGATTACCTGGATTGATCCTGGAAATGGAGGATTCTACAGGAACTCACAGTTTTAAATTCGCTGGAAGCAAAAAATTTGATGAGGTTGAAAAAGTCGAGAAAAAAGATGAGATCGGAAGTACGAAAAGTGGTTTAGTAATCAAAACTTTTGGAATGGCAAGCGGAAAAGAAATCGATGTTTCTGAAGAACAATTCAGAAAACAATGGAAAGAATTCAAAAACGATCCTGTGAAAAATATGCGCCAAATGCTTTCTCAGGGTAATATGAAACTCACAATGAATGTAGACGGAAAACAACTCACCGATCCTTCCGAAATGCTGAGAGCAATGGAAAAATCTCAAAAGGAAGACATTAAAAAGAACAGCAACAAAATAGAACCTGCGCTTTATCCGTAAATTGATGAGCTCCGTAGGAGCGAAACGTTTGTAGTAAATTACACAGAATACAAATTCGAGCTCCGTAGGAGCGACATCTTGTTTTGCTTTGTCAAAGTTTTATAAATTTTAATATTAACTTTGACAAAGTTTTTTTTAGCCTAAAATAATATGAGTTATTTACCCAAATTAAAAAATATAAAAGCCTTTGTTTTTGATGTTGATGGCGTTTTTACAGACGGCAGCGTTTACCTTTTACCCGACAAAAATATGTCCCGAGTGATGAGCGTTCTCGATGGCTACGCTGTTGTTCAAGCCATTAAGCAAAAATATGTGATCGGAATCATTACCGGCGGAAACGACCCGATGGTCAAAAACAGAATGGAATATCTGGGAATCAGTGACTATTATCCAAAATCTTCCCACAAAATTTCCGATTATGAACATTTCAAATCAAAATATAACTTACAGGATTCCGAAATCTTAATGATGGGCGATGACATTCCGGATATCGGGATTATGAAACTGGCACAGATCTCCGCTTGCCCCGCAAATGCAGTTCCGGAAGTGAAAGCAATTTCAGATTATATCTCTCCTGTTTTCGGCGGAAAAGGCGCTGTTCGCGATGTCATAGAACAAGTCATGAAAATCCAGGGAAAATGGAACTTGGACGAGGAAACTAAATCAGCTTAGTTAATTGATAATGATACTATTACTAGCCTCTCAGTCACCCAGACGAAAAGAATTATTATCCCAGCTTGGTTATCAATTCAAAACGGTTAATATTGATGTAGACGAATCTTATCCCGAAAAATTATTACCGGAAAATATCGCTGAATATGTTTCAAATAAAAAAGCTCAGGCTTTTGATGTGAACCCTGAGGAAATTCTCCTGACTTCGGATACAATCGTTGCATTAGAGCAAAAAATTCTCCTCAAGCCTAAAAATGCAGAAGAGGCTTTTGAAATGCTGAAAAACCTTTCCGGGAAAAAACATCAGGTTTACACCGCATTTACTATTAAAACCAGTTATTCTCAAATCAGCAGAACCAGCAAAACAGATGTTGAATTTTCTGAAATAAGCGATGAAGAAATTAGTTTTTACATCAATAATTATAAACCTTTTGATAAAGCGGGCTCATACGGAATCCAGGAATGGCTTGGGATGGCAAAGATCAAAAACATCTCCGGTTCTTTCTATTCTGTGATGGGTTTTCCGGTAGATCTGGTGTATGAAGAATTAAAAAAACTAAATTGTTTCCCAGAGAATTTTCAAAACACGATTCTTTAGATAATTTTCCTTGCAAAATTTCGTTATTTTTACAGATTGAATACTCAATTTCCAATTGAAATTAATTAGATGAGAAAATATTTACTAATCATACTTGCTGTCATAAGCATAATTGCCTGTAACCCGCGTCACAAAAAAAAGAAGACCAAAAGCGGACCCGTCAACCGGTTTATGACCTATTACAATACATTATTCAACAGTAAGGAAGCTCTGGCGGCAGAAATGGAAAGCAGAGACAAGGCTCATGTGGATAATTTTTATGATCCTTACATTTCCGTTTATACCACAGAAGATGATGTGACCAACATTCAAAACCCTATCTCAGGAAGTGGTTCTAATAATGGTTCCAATGATTCCGGCGCTCCTATGCCCATACGAGGAAATTCTGGTTCAAGATCTTCTGCCAATTCGGCTTTTAATACTGACAATGAACGATTCTCTTCTACGGGAGGAAGTTCTGGTTCTTCCGGAAACGGAAATAAAAAAGGAGCTTCTATTCTTCAGATTACAGAAGCGAAGGCGACAAAGGCCATTACAAAATATTCTGTACTCGTAAACGGTGTAGAAAAAAACAAGAAAATATTTGATGCTTATATTCTCCTGGCAAAAGCAAGGATGTATCAGGGCAAATATCTGGAGTCTCTGGACGCACTCAGCTATCTTTTCAATACAATGGATAAAGATAAGAGGTTGCCTCTGGCCTATATTTACAAAGCTGCCAATTATACCAAATTAAAGGAATATTACCGTGCGGAAGAGGTTTTAAAAGATATGGAGGAAAACCCAAAAATAAAACTTAAAAAAGAATATCTAAGAATTCTTAGGGTATATCAGGCGGAAAATTTCCTGAAATGGGGCAAAAAAGAATTGGCGGCAGAAGTTTTGGAAGATGCTTTCGCTGTTAACAAAGATCGGAAAACCAAAAGCCGAATCGCTTTTTTACGCGGCCAGATTCTTTCCGGTCTCAACAGAAAAGATGAAGCCAGAGAGTCATTCGCTGCCGCTTACAAATACGCAAACAGCTATGAATTTGAAGTTAAATCTCAAATCGAAATTGCTAAAACCTTTGACGGAAAAGCCGACAGTTATGAAGAAGCGATGGCTTATCTTGCGAAGATTGCCAAAAAAGGAACTTATGCTTCCCGTAAAAATGAATTGTATTATGCAAGTGGCTTGGTTGCAACCTCTGCCGCAAAAGATTCTATAGCTGATACTTTTTTTAGAAAAGCTTTGAAAGAAAAACAATCTGATCCGCAGATTCGCGGACTTACTTACTCTGAAATTGCAAAAAAATATTTTGCAAAAGATGATTATCTTACTGCCGGTGTTTATTACGACAGCGCTTTGGCGGTAATGACTTATCTGCCGGAGAAAGAACGATTAACAGATCTTACGGCAAATATTAAAAAATTATCAAAGAATTATTATGTCGTTAAGAAAAACGACAGTATTCTTACTCTGGCAAAAATGACTCCTGAAGAACAGCGGCAATATTTCACAAAATATATTGATAAAATAAAAGCAAAAGAAGAAGCGGAAGCACTTGAAAAAAGAAAATCGGAACGAAGCAAAGGTTTTGATAATTCCGATTATAGTGCGAATTCTATCTTCGCTAATAATTCTTCTGACGCCAATAGTTTTCAGAATTTTGGCATAACCGGCGGATCCACTTTTTATTTCGCCAATTCCAATAATATTCCGAGAGGAGAAAGTTCCTTTAAACAAACCTGGGGCAACAGAACCTTGATGGACAACTGGCGTTATTCCGCAAAAACAACCACTATCGAGGAATTGAAAAATGAAGCTTTAGGTTTGGCAAATGCGCCCGATCCAAGACGTTTGGAACCAGACTTCTACATAGAAAAAATCCCAACTTCTGCTGACGAATTAGGCAGATTAAAAAAAGACCGGGACACAGCCAGTCTTGGAATGGGAAGGATGTACGAGTCTTTCTTTGGAAACACCAAGTTAGCAACCAAAACGCTTTTTGATCTGGTCGAAGCAAAACCAGATGAAGAAACTGATCTCCAGGCATTATATAATATTTTTGTTTTCAATTACGAAAAAAATCCTGCCGACGCAGAGAAAGCCAAACAGCAGATCCTGGCAAAATATCCTTATACATCTTATGCAGAATTCGTAAAAAATCCGAAAAACAAGGATTTCAACAAGTCAACGGCAGATGTAGAAAAATTATATGCCGATGCCTACAAACTCTATGAAACAGAAAAGTTTGCAGAATCTTCAGCAATTATTGACAAGGCTATTGCAGATAATCCAAAAGATGCATTGGTACCTAAATTTTATTTGCTGAATGCCTACAATGCAGGGAAAAATGCAGGAAAAGAAATTATGATCCTGCAATTGGAACAGATTGTCCTGAATTATGCAAAAACGCCTGAAGGCATCAAAGCAAAAGAACTTCTGAAATACCTGAAAAGTGATGCTAAGCTGGAGCTGACAGATGAGACAGGAAATGCTATCTCACAGAAACCAAATCAACAGGTTAACAACACACAAGGACCCGAAAATCAAGACATACACCGAGGCGATGTGGGGGAAGTGCCCACCGGCGGACCAGGAATTCCCGGACAAGGTGATGTGTCACAACAACCTCAGGGCGAAATACAAAACGCACCCAAAATCAAAAAATAAAAAAAGAGAGCCATTGGCTCTCTTTTTTGTTTAGTTATATCTTATCCAACTGGACTGTAAAATGTCGCAATATGGCCGGTTCTTTTGTAATCTTGTAACCTTTATTTATTTCGTTTCTCCTTTCAAAAACATTGATGACGGCCGCTGCAACATAATCCATGTGATTGTTGGTGTAAGTTCGTCTTGGGATTGCCAGCCTTAGTAATTCCAGTTTTGGATATCGGTTTTCTCTCGTTTCCGGATCGCGGTCTGCAAGTAAAGTTCCTATCTCCACACCACGGATTCCAGCTTCTTTGTAAAGTTCAATCGCTAAAGTCTGTGCTGGAAATTCTTCTCTTTTAATATTCGGCAGGAAGTTAAGAGCATCGATGAAAACAGCGTGTCCGCCGATCGGTTTCTGAACCGGGATTCCGGCTTCCAAAAGTTTGTTTCCAAGATATTCGACCTGCGAAATTCTGCTTTCCAGATAAGGAAATTCCGTCGCCTCATCCAATCCTGTTGCCAAAGCCGACATATCACGTCCTGCCATTCCACCGTAAGTGATGAAACCTTCATAGATAATCGTGAAGTTCGACGCCTTCTCAAAAATTTCTCTGTTTTTCAACGCGATGAAACCACCAATGTTTACCAAACCATCTTTTTTGGAGCTCATCGTCATTCCGTCGCCGTAAGAAAAAATCTCTTTACAGATTTCTTTGATCGTTCTATTTTCCTGTCCCCTTTCTCTTTTTTTGATAAAGTAAGCGTTTTCTGCAAACCTCGCCGCATCAAACAAAACAGGAATTCCGTATTGATCGGAAAGAGCTTTTACTGCTCTGATATTTTCCAGAGAAACTGGTTGTCCACCAGAAGAATTACAAGTGATTGTAATTAGACAAAACGGAATTTGCTCTTTTGGATGAGAACTGTAAACGGCTTCTAATTTTTCAAGATCGATATTTCCTTTGAATGGGTGAAGATCCTCTATATCAAAAGCTTCGTCAATTGTACAATCGATGGCGTGCGCTTTTCGAAACTCAATATGGCCTTTTGTGGTATCGAAATGTGAATTTCCAGGGCAAACATCACCTTCTTTTACCATAACCGAAAACAAAACATTTTCTGCCGCTCGACCTTGATGCGTTGGTAATAAGTAAGGAAATCCTGTAATTTTTTCCACAGTTCTTTGCAAAGCTTCGAAAGATCGTGATCCGGCATAACTCTCGTCGCCGATCATCAGTGCGCCCCATTGTTTGTCGCTCATTGCGCCGGTTCCGCTGTCTGTCAGTAAATCGATGAAGACGTGAGAACTTCTGAGATTGAATAAGTTATAATCGGCTTTTTTCAGCCATTCTTCGCGTTGTTCTTGTGTGGATTGGTATATTTCTTCGACCATTTTGATTCTGAATGGTTCTGCGTAAGGTAATTTCATGATAATGAGTAGTTAAGAATGAATAATTAATTTGAAGTTTGAAATTAATTGGTAACATCTTATTTGAACAGAAAGCCCGCAGCCCGACTTGAGTGGAAATCCTTTTTTGCAGGTAATTAATTCTACAGAACTGAAATCGTCTAAAAAAAGATTGACTTCGTCGAACCATTTCATTAGGTTTGGGAACGGAAGGCGGATAAAGCTGCCCTAATAAAAATGTATAATTATTTCGTACGAGAAAATTATAATGAACAGGAATATTCATTATAATCGTTAATTATAAATTCGAAATTACTCCGGTGCTTTGAAAATATTGTCGTCTGAATGGAATCCGGCAACGCCTCCACTGACAGCAAATTTCATTGCTTCGGCGGCGCTCATTCCGGTAACTTCCTTTACGTTATTGAATTTAGTAATAATCACCCAGCCGGAAACAGCGTAGGAATGTGGTAGATAAACGGCGATCATATGTTCAAGATCTACAACAGACATATCGGCTTGCGTCAAAAATCCAATCCTCCAGATCTCCGGCGCTTCATTGGTCTTGACCCAAACCGGCACATTGAATTTTTTCTTATCGCCAACGAACGACCCTAAAACATCTTTTAAAGAAGTATAAATGAATTTGATCCCTGGAATATGTTCCAAAACATAATCGACTCCGTCAACAATCAGTCTTCCGATAATGAATTTGTTTCCGAAAAAACCTATGAAAGTGGTTCCGAAAATAACAGTAACAAAGATCAATCCCGGAAACTTTTCCGAAACAGATGGGACCAGATTATCAATGCTGAAAACAATTGACAGGATTATCCATACGGTAATTGCAAGAGGACCAATAATAATCAGTCCCTGAATGAAGGATCGTAGAAATAACCGTAGATAATCGTTGAGATTTCTGTCCATTTTAGATTTTAGCCGTGGATGGTTTCTTTGTTTCCGTAGGATTTCATAATATTGGCTTCATATTCCAGCCATTCTTCCCAGCGTTTGTTTACTTTTTCCGGATCGCCGAGCTGTCTTGCAAACCCGATGAATGTGGTATAGTGATTCGCTTCGGAAACCATCAGATCGTGATAGAATTGTTTCAGTTCCTCGTCCTTGATATTTTCTGTCAGAACTTTGAAGCGTTCACAGCTTCTTGCTTCTATCATTGCAGCGAAAAGCATTTTATCGATAATCTGCTCATCGCGGTGACCACCTTTTACCAAAAATTGGATCAAATCATTAACGTAATCGTCTTTGCGCGTTCTTCCTAAAACGCCGCCTCTTTTTTTAATGATCTCATGAACCTGATTGAAATGATCCAGTTCTTCCTGCGCAATCGCCAGAAGTTCTGTTACCATTTCTGTATATTCAGGAACCATTGTGATGAGTCCGATGGCGTTTGTAGCTGCTTTCTGCTCGCACCAGGCGTGATCTGTAAGGATTTCTTCCAGGTTCTCTTCTGCAATATTGGCCCAACGCGGATCTGTAAGAAGTTTGAGACGAAACATGTTATATTTTTTGTAAAAATAAGGATTTGATTGCTTCTGATTGTATTTTTTAGTAATTAATATTATTTTTCGGAATTGGCTCCCTAAAAACAATACTCTGATAAATCATATTACTATTTGGCATAGATATTGAAAATTCATCAACAACCAAACAATAAAATTATGAAAAGTTCAACTATTATCGATCGTGCTAAATTATTTATGTTTAGCTTTTTAGCTGTTTTATCTTCAGCATTAACTTTTGCACAAGACTCAACAGTAACGAAAACAACAAATGTCACAACTTCTAGTGAGGAATGGCAAACTAATCCTACTTATTGGATTATTGGTGGTGTCATCCTGATCATTATCGTCGCCATTATAGCTTCGAGAGGAAGAAGAAAAGATGATTAAAATATCAGAAAGCGCTTTTAGAAGCGCTTTTTTTATGGATTTTTTGAAGCCGTTTTCTCTCTCAGAAATTCCAAAACTTTCCAGCCAAGATCATCCACTTTTTTCAAACCTTTAGAAATTAAATAGGCCAGAAAAATATTAAGCGGATAAATAATCAATACCAACAGCCACCAACTCATGGAATCTTTCAAAGGAACAACGAGAAAATAAATTAAAGATGAACTCATTCCCTGAGCAAAATAAAAGAAGATCGCATTCTGTCCGACATTGGTTATGAAATTTGGTTTCGTGATTTTTAATCTGTTATAGAAAACGAAAAGGGTGACCAATGAGAATAATGTCCAGATGATGTACGGAATTTTCGGCGGAAATTTTTGTTTGTTGAGTTTATAGAAAATATCACTCCCATAATTCCAGAACATCCAGACTAAAGCAACCGCTACCAATCCGTATAAAACAGGGATCATTTTATTTGAAATACTTTTACCTTTCATACGATTTCCGATTAGGAATATGGCCATATAAAACGCGACATAACCACCTTGTCCGTTTGGATAATATTGAGGAAATATATTAAAAATTAAAGTTAAAGCCACGCAAACTCCTATAAACCAATTGATGTGTTTCGGAAAGAATCTCAATATCAAAACACCTAAAACGGTCAAAATATAATACACTTTCAAATACCAGAAACTTCCCATCACTACAGGAAAAGTATCACAATTGGAATACTCATGCAGATACCAATTTCCTAAAATCTGCCATTGCGGTTCTGCAGAAATGCCGGCAGGAACATACTTGCTCCCGAAAGTAGAATAGAAATCCTTCAGCCATTCAAGAGAGAAAAAGGTCAATCCAAAAACTTTGAAAAGGTAATCGAGGAAAAACAGAAACGTTACGAAAATCATATACGTGATCTGCAACTTCAGCAATCTGTAAAGCGTTTTCTCGACATTATTCCCGGAAGTGATTCCACTCAAAGCATAAAATAATGCGACATCAAAAATCAAAGAAAAAACCCGGACTTCTGTCGGAATGTAAAATTGCCCGCTCCAGAAAGCCGTGTGAATAAATATTATGGAAATGGTCGCCAGTCCTTTGGCAAAATCAATATAGAGATCTCTTTTCATTGGTTGTGATTTATTAGGATTGGGCTTTAGCCCATTCACAAAAGTAACAAGATTAGAGGCTTTAGCCAAAATATATTATAAATTTCGGCTAAAGCCATTTCCTAATATCATTCTCTCATTGGGCTGAAGCCCAACGCTATTGATATTCGTGATTAAAAATCGAATTTCTATTTATAATTATTTAATTTTTACCGCTCGATTCTTATCCTTATTTTTGAAAGTTCAATCGTAGAAATGTCAGACATTATTCAGCTTTTACCGGATCACGTTGCCAATCAGATCGCTGCTGGAGAAGTTGTGCAGCGGCCAGCTTCCATTGTGAAAGAACTTTTGGAAAATTCTGTGGATGCTGGCTCCACCAAAATCCAGCTTATTATTCGGGATGCAGGCAAAAATCTGATTCAGGTTGTTGACAACGGAACCGGAATGTCGGAAACTGACGCAAGACTCGCTTTTGAACGTCACGCCACTTCAAAAATCCGCTCAACCGAAGATATTTTCAGGATTGCTACCAAAGGTTTCCGAGGAGAAGCTTTGGCATCCATCGCAGCAGTTGCTCAGGTGGAACTTAAAACAAAACAGAAAGATTCACCAGTCGGGACCAATATTTATATCGAAGGCGGACTTTTCCAGTTTCAGGACCCGATCCAGACGGTTGAAGGCTCTAATTTTTCTGTTAAGAATTTATTCTACAATGTTCCTGCAAGACGCAAGTTCCTTAAAAATGACAATGTAGAATTCCGTCATATCATTGATGAATTCCAGCGTGTTTCCTTGGCTCACGAGAATATTGAATTCGAAATGTTCCATAATGACGAACCTGTTTTCAAGCTGAGAAAAGGTGGTCAAATGCAAAGGATTGTGGATGTTTTCGGGAGGAAATTGCAACCACTTTTGATTCCTATCAAAGAAGATCTTGGCTGGGTTCATCTTCACGGTTATGTGGCAAAGCCGGAAGGTGCGAAAAAAGCGAGAGGCGAACAGTTTTTCTTTGTGAATGGAAGGTTTTTCCGAAGTGCTTACCTTAGTAAAGCCGTTCAGGAAGCATTTGAAGGATTGTTGCAGCCAGGTTATATTCCGTCATTTTTCCTTTATCTGGAAATGGACCCGGAGAAAATCGATGTTAATATTCATCCTCAGAAAACAGAAGTTAAATTTGAAGATGAAGCCTTGATTTTTGCTTTGGTAAGATCTACGATCAAGCGTTCTTTAGGAATTTATAATGTTGCGCCAAGTCTCGATTTTGAAAGAGACCCGAAAATGGAAGCTTTCTTTACACCGAGTAAAAGCAATTACAGTTCGCCGCAACCTTCCGCTATTAATGTTGACAGAGATTTCAATCCGTTTTCTGTGGAAAAAACCACGGATGAAGAGCGAATCAATCTGGCTGAACTTTATCAGGCAACAGAAGCGGCGCCATCAAAAATTAATCTTTTCGAAGATGATGATCTGGACGAAGATCTGTTCCGATTACCAAACGGCTATTGGCTTCTGAACAAAGACGGATTGACTTATATGCTGGATCTTGGACGGATGCACCGTGTGATTATGTCTTCGCATCAGGAAAATCTACCGACCAAAAAAGCGGGTCAAAGTCTGTTGTTCTCTTTGGAATATCACTTGAATGAGATTGAAAAGAACAAATACAAATCCATCAAAAAATATCTCCCGGATTTTGGTTTTGAAATGACATTGGCTCAGGAAAATGTCCTTAGAATTGAAACAGTTCCGGAAGCTCTGAAAGAATCTCAGGTCATTAAATTTCTGGAAAAAATCTTCGAAGTTTTGGAATACCGAACAGAAGAAGAATTTTACAAATACTTTGAATACCAATGGGTTAAATTGAAAACAAAATCCAAATTTGATTTCATTTATAAAACTGAAGTCGAGCAATTGGTAAAGGATTTCATTGATCTTGGATTCCCTCAATACACCGTAAATGGTAAAAAATGTTGGATGGAAGTTCCATTTGACGATTTTAAAAATAAATTTTAAACTATGTTTTCTCAAATAACGCCTGTTACCAGAAATATTATCATCCTGAATGTGATATTTTTCGTGGCAACTTTTCTGCTCACAAATATTAATATCAATCTCGATACTCTATTAGCAGGATATTTTCCATTGTCACCAAACTTCAGATCGTGGCAGATCATCACGCATATGTTTATGCACGGAAGTGTTCTTCACATTGCTTTTAATATGATGACGCTTTGGAGTTTCGGGCCGGTTTTGGAGCAGGTTTTGGGACAGAAAAAATTCATTATTCTTTATTTTGCAGCAGGTTTGGGTGGTTTTGCATTATATAATATCTGGAATTATTATGAAGTGAGTCAAGTGACCAATTTCCTAAATAGTCAAGCTTATGACATCCACGAAATCTATAAATATGCAGACAACAATTACGCGGGAGAAATGCCGATTTCATCAAATTCCGAAGCTGTACGAGACGCAGCACAAAAACTTTTCATTATTCTGAAAACGCCAATGGTCGGTGCTTCTGGCGCCATTTTTGGTGTGATCGCAGCATTTTCAACCTTGTTTCCAGATGCTAAACTGATGTTTTTGTTCATCCCTTTTCCTATCAAAGCAAAATATCTGACGCCAATTATTATTGTGGTTTCTCTCGTTTTGGGATTTGGACAATTCAGTGGCGATAATATTGCCCATTTTGCACATCTTGGTGGTGCTTTGATTGGATTTCTTTTTGTTTGGAACTGGAAAAAAAACAGAGACAGAATCCAATAAATGGGAATTATCAGACTTCTTTTAACGATTTTCCACATTATCATTATTGTCCTGTTATTCGGAACGATAATGAATGCTTATATTCCGCCAAGTGTTTTCGGGATGCTGGATCTTTTGTCTTTGGGGTTTCCTTTATTGATCATTGCTGATATTTTATTATTGGTTTTCTGGATTTTCAGCTGGAAAAAACGAGCGGCAATTTTTCTCATTTTATCTTTATTTTTCATCATCCCTACAAGACGTTGGATCAACTATACGCCAACTAAAAAGGAAGTTCCAAATCTCAAACTTATCTCTCTGAACGGAAAATTCGGCAGGTTGGGAGATGATGCCATCTATGAATATCTTAATAAACAAAATGCCGATGTTATTTTTTTTCAGGAATATGACAACAAGAAACCTTTGGATGGATTCCGGTATTTTGAGAATAGCCGGCCGATCGTAAAAATTCAGTCCAAGTTTCCAATCATCGAAAGTGGCGAAGTGAAAACTGATGTCAGTACCGGAATGTGTCTTTACGCCGATATCAAGATTAATGGAAAAATAATCCGCTTCATCAATGTCTACATGGAACCATTCTTCCTCGACAAGAAAATGGTAAAACCAACGGATAATATGGACAGGAATGAGGAAAAAGCAAAGAAGCTTTTGCATAAGTTGATTCCAACATTCAAAAAACATCAGACACAGATTGATCAGATCAAAGATTTTATTGATAAATCAAGCTATCCCATCATCGTTGGCGGTGATTTCAACGCTGTTCCGAATTCTTACGAATATTACAAAGTTTCCGAAGATCTGGATGATGACTTCCTGAAAACCGGAAAAGGAAGCGGAACGAGTTTCCACGACTTCAAATTCCCAATGAAAATAGACCATGTTTTTTCGTCAAAATCAATAATACCAATCAGTTACAAGGTGGACAGAAGTGTTAAGATTTCTGATCATTTTCCTGTTTTGACTGAATTTTATATCAAATAATTTCCGAATTTTGTCTGTATGAGAAAATCTCTTTTTTTAGTATTAATTTCTGTAATCTCCTTTTCCTGCTCCAAAAACAAACCAGTTTTGAACAATTCCGACAATCTGGATGCAGCGCCACAAATCACTTATGACACAACAGCGATAGATTCCTTTGGTCCCGGCGCAACTTCGGAAAGTGTGATGGCAAAAATAAATGCTGTCGCAATCAAGAGGGAGCAAGACAGTCTTGCCGCAATTGCAAAAGCCGAACAGGAAAAACTGGATAAGGAAAAGGCAGAAAAAGAGGCGCAAAAAGCAAAAGAAACCAAACAGGAAATTAAACCTGAAACGAAACCGCAAGCTGAACAATCTTCTACAAAAACTGAAAATCCAGTTACAACGCCATAAAAAAACCACCAGAATTTCTGATGGCTTCTAATATCTAGTTTCTAAAATCTAATTTCTATTTGTTATAAAGCTCTTCTACCTTATCCCAATTGATCACATCAAAAAACGCAGTCACATAGTCTGGTCTTCTGTTCTGATAATTAAGGTAATATGCATGCTCCCAAACATCCAATCCAAGAATTGGCGTTCCTTTTACATCTGCAACAGGCATCAATGGATTATCCTGATTTGGAGTCGAAGATACAACTAAAGATCCATCAGAATTTTTTACCAACCAAGCCCAACCAGAACCGAATCTAGTCTTCGCAGCGGTAGAAAAATCTTCTTTGAATTTATCAAAACCTCCGATTTTCTCGATTTCAGCTTTCACATTTCCAACTGGTTCCTTGCTTCCGCCTGGTGTCAAAAGTTCCCAGAAAAGTGAGTGGTTGTAGTGTCCGCCTCCGTTATTTCTTACTGCTGGTTTGTCAGTACCTGTTTTTTGGATTTCTTCAAGAGATTTCCCTTCAAGTTCTGTTCCTGCGATTGCATTATTAAGATTGTCTACATACGCCTGGTGGTGTTTTGAGTGGTGGATTTCCATTGTTTTTGCATCGATTGTTGGTTCCAACGCATCGTACGCATAACTAAGTTTTGGTAATTCGAATGACATAGTTTTGTATTTATTGTTAATAAATGAATTCCTCAAAATTAGTCAATTATTATTCCAAGAAGCAAGAATTAGACTTATTTTATAAATATTTAACATCGAAAAATATAATAAAATTTGCCGTAACTTTGACGCATTCTAAATAATTAATTATTTGGGCAGCTTTATCCGTCCTCCGTTCCCAAACCTAATGAAATGGTTCGACGAAGTCAATCTTTTTTGCAGACGGTTTCAGTTTAGTTGAACTCGAAGACCACGCAAAAAAGGATTTCCACTCAGGCCGGGCTGCAAGTTTAGTCATCAAATTAAAGCTTTCAAACAATTACAATGTTCGACATCAATCATATAAGAGCCCAATTCCCAATCCTGAATCAACAAGTTAACGGCAAACCACTAGTTTATCTGGACAATGCCGCAACTTCCCAAAAACCGATTTCAGTTTTAGAAACCTGGAAACAATATTACGAAACCGTCAATGCCAATGTTCACCGCGGCATTCACACTTTGAGCCAATTAGCAACGGAAGAAATGGAGCTTTCCAGACAGAAGATTCAGCGTTTCATCAATGCAAAACACGACTACGAAGTCATTTTCACAAAAGGAACTACGGAAGGAATCAATCTCGTGGCTTACGCTTTGACCAATCAAATCAAACCGAACGACGAAATCATCATTTCTTATTTGGAGCACCATTCCAACATCGTTCCGTGGCAGATGCTTTGCGAAAGAACTGGTTCAAAACTGAGAGTCATTCCAATGGACGAAAACGGAATTCTACAAATCGGTGTTTTGGACGAATGGCTTAACGAAAAAACAAAAATCGTTTCTGTAAATCAGGTTTCAAATGCTTTAGGAATCGTAAACCCAATCGAAGAAATCATTGAAAAAACAAGACGACTTTCCAACGCTTATATTTTAATTGATGGTGCTCAGTCTGCTCCACATTTCAAAGTCGATGTTCAGAAACTGGATTGTGATTTCTTTGTCTTTTCAGGACACAAAATGTACGCACCAATGGGAACGGGAATTCTTTACGGAAAGGAATCTGTACTGGAAAACCTTCATCCTTTCCACGGGGGCGGCGAGATGATTGCAGTCTGCAGCTTTGAGAAAACCACTTACGCAGGTTTACCTTTTAAATTCGAAGCGGGAACACCAAATGTTGGTGGAAATATTGCTTTAGGAGCCGCTGTAGATTTCATAGAAAATATCGGTCACGAAAATCTTCAAAACCACGAAAATACACTTCTGAACTATGCTCAGAAAAAACTTCTGGAACTGGACGGCATCAAAATCTATGGCGAAAAAGCAAACAGAACCGGCGTTGTTTCTTTCAACTTAGAAGGCGCAGGAATTGCCTCCGACACCGGAATGATTCTCGACAAACTGGGAATCGCCGTAAGAACAGGACATCATTGTACCCAACCGATTATGGATTTTTTCAACATCGCAGGAACTGTCCGTGCAAGTTTTGCAGTTTACAACACTTTAGAGGAAATTGATATTCTGACAGAAGGCGTGAAAAAAGCACAGAGAATGTTGGTGTAATTTTAAACAAATAAAAATATAATTCATGCGCATGATTTCCCAAACTCATGCGCATGATTTGTTTAAGTCATGCTTATGAATTACATAACTCATGCTTATCACTTAAGATCAATGATTTTAATAAACTGACAAATTGTATTGCTTTTCCTAATGGCACATCTCTTGCGAAATTATAGATTCGTTTAAAACAGTATTGTTTTTCTGATAAATCGGAGAAACAGTTTTCACATCAATTAAGATTAATGACAATATGTCATTCAACATACTATGACAGAATTTGATAATATCAACTTTGAAGAGATTCTTGATGAAGGCTTCGGGATCGTAGCCGAAGAGATTAACCTTGATGATATAGGCAATCAGGAATCCGACAAAACACAAACAGTTTTCCCTATTCTTCCCGTAAAAAATATGGTAATGTTCCCAAAAGTGATCACACCTATTACAGCCGGAAGAGAAAAATCAAAAAAACTTTTGGAGGATGCCCAAAGAGAAAATAAACTGGTCGGGATCATCAGCCAGAAAAATCCAGATGAGGAAAATCCGACTGAAAATGGATTGTACGTTTTTGGAACTTTGGCCAAGATCCTTAAAATAATTACACTTCCCGAAGGTAACATTACCGCCATTACAAGAGGTGTCCAAAGATTTAAGGTAAAGAAATTTGTTTCAAACGACCCTTATTTCCTTGCAGAGATCACAAAACAAAAAGATGCTCAGCCAAAAGATAAAGAAGAATTTTCTGCATTGATGGACAACATCAAAGATCTGGCGGAGAAAATCATCAACATCGATCCAAATATTCCGAACGCCGCACAATTTGCGATCAAAAATATTGAAGAAAAAGAAGATCTTCTGAACTTTGTTTCTGCCAACGGTAATTTTCCCTTAAACAAAAAACAAAGTCTGTTGGAAGATAAAACACTGATTGGCCGCGCAAAGGATCTTTATGAAATGATGCACGACGATTTTCGTCATCTGGAACTCAAAAGCCAGATTCATCAGAAAACCAGTAAAGATTTGGATAAACAACAGCGCGAATATTTTCTGAACCAGCAGATCCGTACAATCCAGGAAGAATTAGGTGGAGGTGCCGAATCTGACGCAGATGAGTTCAGAAAAAAAGCTGCTAAATTAAAATGGAACGACGAGGTGGAAAAACACTTCGAAAAAGAATTGCAGAGACTGCAGAGACAACATCCAAGTTCTCCAGATTATAATGTTCAGCGTAATTATCTGGATTTCTTCACAGATCTGCCCTGGGAACATTATTCCAAAGATGCGTTCGATTTGAATAAAGCAGAGAAGCTTTTGGATAAAGAACATTTTGGCTTAGAAGACATCAAGAAAAGAATTTTGGAGCACATCGCTGTTCTGAAACTTAAGAACGATATGAAGTCGCCGATCCTGTGTTTGGTAGGTCCTCCAGGCGTTGGGAAAACCTCGCTTGGAAAATCTGTTGCTGATGCATTAGGCAGAAAATATGTGAGAGTTTCTCTTGGCGGATTACACGACGAAAGCGAAATTCGCGGACACAGAAAAACTTACATCGGAGCAATGGCGGGAAGAATTCTTCAATCTATCAAAAAATCCGGAACTTCAAATCCGGTGATTGTTTTAGATGAAATTGATAAAATCGGTCAAGGTGTTCACGGCGATCCAAGTTCGGCTTTGTTGGAGGTTCTTGACCCGGAACAGAATAATAATTTCTATGATAATTTCTTAGAATTAGGATATGATCTTTCCAAAGTAATGTTTATTGCAACGGCTAATTCTCTTTCCTCTGTTCAGCGTCCGCTTTTGGACAGGATGGAGATCATCAGCATCGCCGGTTATACTCTGGAAGAAAAGATTGAAATCGCAAAACGCCATTTGATCAAAAAACAACTGCGTGAAAATGGTTTGGATACCAAATCCTTAAAACTAGGAAACGCTGAATTAAAACACATCATAGACGCTCACACTTCAGAAAGCGGCGTTAGATCTTTGGAGAAAAAAATTGCAGGCGTTGCCCGCTGGGTTGCACTTCAGATTGCAATGGAGAAAGACTTCGACCCAAAAATTTCTATCGAGAAAGTGGACGAGATCCTTGGCGTTCCAAGACCGAAAACTTTGGCGGAAATCACAGATGTTCCCGGTGTAGTAACAGGTTTGGCGTGGACAAGTGTCGGCGGCGATATTCTTTTTATCGAAAGTATTCTTTCCAAAGGAAAAGGAGGCTTGACAATGACGGGAAATCTTGGCAATGTGATGAAGGAATCCGCAACAATCGCTCTGGAATTCATCAAAGCACATTACGAAGAATTAGGAATCTCGGAAGAAGATATCGAGAAGAAAAACATCCACGTTCACGTACCGGAAGGCGCAACGCCAAAAGATGGTCCGTCTGCCGGAATTGCAATGCTGACATCGATGGTTTCCAGCTATAAAAACATCAAGGTGAAACCACATCTTGCAATGACAGGCGAGATCACCCTTCGAGGAAAAGTACTTCCGGTTGGCGGAATAAAAGAGAAATTACTCGCTGCGACCAGAGCCGGAATCAAAGAAGTGATCCTTTGTGAAGCTAATAGAAAAGATGTGGAGGAAATCAAAAAAGATTACCTGAAACATTTGAAAGTCAATTACGTAACCAATATGGCCGAAGTAATTGATATCGCTTTGAAATAAAATTTAATCAGATTAACATTAAAATATGAATCCGTTTGGGAAATTTTCCCGGACGGATTTTTTATTTTTCAAATCAATCCGTTTTTTTTATTAAATTCGTTGATTATATTGTTT
The DNA here is from genome assembly GCF_042695135.1 of Epilithonimonas sp. UC225_85. GTDB lineage: Bacteria > Bacteroidota > Bacteroidia > Flavobacteriales > Weeksellaceae > Epilithonimonas. The sequence goes on along the minus strand of NZ_CP170547.1, from coordinate 444,723 downwards.
TTATGAAAAAAATTTACTTCGGATTTTTATTTAGTTTATTGTTTTTAAATTCCATCAAAGCTCAGGAAGTGCTTCCAAAAGGACTAACTGCGGAAGAAAAGCAGAATTTAAAAAGCTATAAATTTACCGGAACTCAGAAAACACCCGCACCATCTTCACCCGTAAGAACTGCGGCACAATGGGAAGAAGTAGAATATCTCGTTCTTTCCTGGACTTCTCAATATCAAAATATTCAGAGACAGATTGTGCAGGCTGCCGTCAAAGAATGTAAAGTTCTGATTGCGACGCAAAATGAAACATCTGTCCGTACTTATCTGACAAACAATGGTGTCGATTTAACTAATGTGCGCTTCCTAAACGCTACCACCAACAGTATCTGGATCAGAGATTATGCTGCAAATACGGTTTATACGAATGATGTTGGATCCCGTGCATTGGTCGATTGGATCTACAACCGTCCCAGACCTCTGGATAATATTCTGCCAACAAGTCATGCGGCCTATGTTGGCGTTCCACTTTATGTGACCGATACTTCTCCAAACGACCTTGTGAATACGGGTGGAAATTTTATGTCAGACGGAATGGGAAATGCTTTTGCATCAAAACTGATCCTCGACGAAAATAAAACCGGGAATTCCTACGGCGTGAGTGCAAAAACAGAAGCACAAATCGATAAGATTGCCAAAGATTATATGGGCATCAATTCTTACCGAAAAATGACGGTTCTTCCTTATGACGAGATCCATCACATCGATATGCATATGAAACTGCTGGATGAGGAAACCATTCTCGTGAGCCAATATCCGGAAGGTGTGGCAGACGGGCCTTATATCAAACAAAATATAGATTACATCAAAAACACCTTCAAAACGCCTTTTGGGCACGATTATGACATCAAATGGATTTCGGCTCCGGCAAGTACTTCTGGCGCATATCCTAATACCGGCGGTGCTTACAGAACTTTTACCAATGCCGTAATTATTAATAAAACCATTTTGGTTCCGACTTATCGCGCAGAAGTAGATGCTCCGGCTCTCGCAATTTACAAGCAACTGATGCCCGGTTACAAAATCGTAGGAATCGATGTGGATAACGCCGGCGAAGATCTCATTAGCCTTAGTGGTGCGCTTCATTGTATCACACACACCATCGGCGTTGCAGATCCGCTATGGATTACGCATTCGAAAGTAAAAACAGCAACGAGTTTTACAGTTCCAATTGAGGCACAGATCAAACATATTTCGGGGATTTCCACAGCAAAAGTATATTGGCGAGAGTCGGGCGACATTGGTTTTCAGGAAACTAATATGACGAATCCTGTTGATAACAAATGGGTGGCAAACTTATCACTTCCCTCATCTTCTAAAAAAATCGATTATTATATTTGGGCTCAGGCAAATTCCGGGAAATCTATTTCCCGCCCGATTGTTGCGCCCGACGGTTTTTGGACTTTTGATGTCACCGCACTTTCTACCGACGAATTAACAGCAAAAAATATAGAAGGTCCATTCCCGAATCCTGCTGACAGCAAAGTTCAGTTCAATCTGAAAAATATGAGCGGAGATATTACCGTTTCTATTCATAATGTTTTGGGTCAGAAGCTTTTCAGTCAGAAAATAACCAATTGCAACGGAAAAATTTCTTTAGAACTCAATCCTAAATGGAGCGGCGTTCTGCTGATTACGCTGGAAGGAAAATTCGGAAAAGTGACCAGGAAATTAATCAAAAAATCAGATCTGAATTAGAAAATCTTAATCAATAAAAAAATTATAGAGATTAAATATGGGAATTACCGCACTATTTGTAATTGTATTAATTATCTTGATATTTTTGGTGTCGTACATTCCAAATCTCACCTTGCGCAAAAAGATTTTCATCGTGATTTCTGCTTTATTAATCTGTTTTGCCGTGCTGGCTTTCCTTTTTGCAACACATTTTGGTAAAAGAAAACCTCAGCAGGAAAATAATTCTACAGAAATAAAAAAATAACTATCAAAATTATAAACTATGAAGTATTTTAAATTTATCGTATGTTTGCTTTTCGGATTAATGTTCATCAACGCCGGACTGGACAAGTTTTTACATTACATGCCAATGCCAGAAGATATGCCTGAGGAAGCAAAACAAGCGTTCGCAGCTTTTATGAAACTTCCCTGGTTACTGCCATTGGTCGGAATTGTAGAAATAGTTGGAGGCTTGCTTTTCATTCTTCCAAAAACGAGAGCCCTTGGTGCTATTATCATTCTTCCGGTAATGGTTGGGATTTTACTTCACAATTCTACAGTTGCGCCGGCACCTCCAGGTATAGGAATTGCAGCCGTTTTATTCTTAATCAATTTGTGGATGCTGATTGATAATCGAAAAAAATACGAAGTTCTCGTAAGCTAAAAAAAATGCCATTTTTAAAATAAAATTTGGTAATTCAAAAAAATTGATATCTTTGCCACTGAAAATCAAGTTCAACCAACAAAAAAATAACGAAGCAATGTTCAAATACAATCTATATACATCAGTAGGATTGCCTTTTGCAAAGGCGAGGCTTCGTGGTTTGGTACATTCTTAGAATAACAGTATAATGAAATATCAAAACCCGAGGTCGCAGGATTTCGGGTTTTTTATTGCGCAATATTTCAAACTCAAAACGTTTCCCCGAAATCATTTTTAGGAGCTATTTCCCGCTTTCCGTTGCAATCTTTTTTTAGCAAAAAAAGGATTTCCACTGCAATCGGGGCTAGGGATTTTCGCTCCAAACAAACTTTGTCATAAAATAGCGTGACAAAAAAACAATTAACTAAAAATCTAGTTGGTTCAAATATTCGATGCGGGAATGTCTAACATCTCACATCTATTATCTAAAATCTAAAAAGATGGGAAATTTAAAACTAAAAGGAAAAGATATATTAAAATTAGGTTATCCAAACAATCAAAGTGTCAACATCGCTTTGGAAGTCATGAAAAGAAATTTTGCAACCAAAAATATTCATCACGTGAAATCTCTTCTCAAGGAAATCCAGCAGAACCCGGAGAACTTCGAGAAAGATTTAACCTTCGGACAAATCGCAGAAGCTTTGCTTTCATCCAAGAAAACCGAGAAAAGAATGCTCAATACCAATCGAACCTCTTTCCAGATTTTCGGAAATAAAATTTCAGATGAGGCAAAAAACCAATTGTATACAGCATTGAAACTGCCAATTGCAATACATGGCGCTTTGATGCCCGATGCACACAGCGGTTATGGGCTTCCAATTGGTGGCGTTTTAGCAGTAGAAAATGCCGTGATTCCTTACGGAGTCGGGATGGATATTGGTTGCAGAATGTCGCTCAGTATTTTGGATACGCCGATTTCATATCTGGACGGGGCAAGAGACAAATATGAAAAAGCGCTTGCCGAACACACAAAATTCGGGATGTACGAAACGCACAAATCTCACATCGATCACGAAATTTTCGACAGAGACACGTTCGATTTGATTCCGATTTTGAGAAGATTAAAAGGAAAAGCCATTAAGCAAATGGGAAGTTCCGGCGGCGGAAATCACTTTGTGGAATTCGGGGAAGTAGAGATTACGGAAGAAGACGCTCAGATTAACCTTCCGAAAGGCAAATACCTCGGAATTCTTTCTCACAGCGGTTCTCGTGGGTTGGGAGCCGAAATCGCTCAATATTATTCTAGAGTGGCGACGGAGCAATGTCCGTTGCCAAAAGAAGCGCAAAACTTCGCCTGGCTGGATTTGAACACGCATCTCGGATTAGAGTACTGGACAGCAATGAATCTCGCAGGAGATTACGCTTCAGCCTGTCACGACGATATTCACAGAAGATTGGTGAAAGCAGTTGGCGGAAGAGTGAAAGCCAGAATCGAAAATCATCACAACTTTGCGTGGAAAGAAATCCACAACGGAAAAGAAGTGATTGTTCACAGAAAAGGTGCAACTCCGGCTAACGAAAACGAGTTGGGAATGATTCCCGGTTCGATGACAGCAAAAGGTTTCATCGTTCGTGGAAAAGGAAATCCAAATTCGCTGAAATCGGCTTCGCACGGAGCGGGGCGGGCTTTTTCGAGAGGCGAATGCAGAAACCGTTTTACTCAAAATGACATTAAGAAAGAATTAAAACTCAAAAATGTCACCTTAATGGGTGGAAACGCAGAAGAAGCACCGATGGCGTACAAAGACATCAATGAAGTGATGAACTCACAAAGCGAATTGGTGGATATTCTGGGAACTTTTCAACCTCGAATTGTGAGGATGGATAAATAAAACGGTTGATAGGTGGTAGTTGTCGGTTGATGGCAATGAGCCTACTAAAAATAATTAATAACAAATAGTAATTAAAAGGAGAAAAACCATAGCCCCGATTGCAGCGGCATCCTTTTTTTCGCGTGGGCTTGAAAAAAACGAAGGCAAAAAAAGATACAGCGGAAAGCGGGATTAAGCTCCTAAAAAACAATGGACAAAATAATACAAATCACCTCAGGAAGAGGACCTTTGGAATGCCAGTGGGTAGTTGCCAAAGTTCTGAAGGTTTTCCTTGAGGAAGCAAAACAAAATAAAATCGATTACGAAATCATCCACCGTGAAAATGGCGATGAAAACCTTACTTTGAAATCTGCGACCTTATTTTTAAAAGGAAAAGAGGTCAATGAATTTCTGAAAAACTGGCTTGGAAGCATTCTTTGGACTGGGAAAAGTACTTTCCGAAAACTGCATAAAAGAAGCAATTGGTTTATCGGGATTTTCGAACTGGAAGGTTTGGAGAAAATTGAATTTAATGAAAAAGAAATTCAATTCCAGACGACCAGAAGCCAGGGAAGCGGCGGACAAAACGTGAATAAAGTAGAAACTGCAGTTCGTGCAACCTATCCGAGAACCGGACAAAGTGTTTTCGTGCAGGATTCCCGTTCTCAACTGGAGAATAAGAAACTTTCCATCATCAGACTGAAAGAAATAGTGATGGAATTTCACATTCAGCAATTGGAAAAACAAATGCAGGAAACTTGGAATAATCATCTGAATGTTCAAAGGGGAAATCCAATACGAACATTTTCGGGAACCGATTTTAAAAAGAATCATCAGGAAAAATCTTTCAAAAAAGAAAGAATTCAACTGAAAAACGAATTAAAAAATTACAGAAATGACCTTAACTAAAAGTAAATATTATTTCGAAGCGTTGGATAATTATCCTTACAGCTTGCCGGATTGTCTGGAAGCGCTGAATTACGCTTTGTCTTATGATCCGGAAGACGCAGACAGCCTTTGCCTGATGGGAAGGATCTACAGCGAAATGCTTATCGATTACGAAAAAGCAAAACTCTATTTCGAAGAAGCGATGCAATGTGATGTGACGAATCTGAATACGCCAAAATATTACATAAAATGTCTTTTGAATAACGAAGATCTGGAACAGGCAGAAAAACTCATCGAATATTCTTTAAAAATAAAAGGAATTGACAAATGCAGGATCTTGATTCAGAAATCGTATCTATTTGAAATAAAACTGGATTATAAAACGGCTTTGGAAAATTTAAAAGAAGCCAAGGTTTTTGCTTATGATCAGGAGATGCTGGATTTTTTGAAGAATAAAGAAAAATTCATCAAAGAAAAAATGCCCGGAAAGCGGAAGAAAAAACCGGCTAAAAAGAAGAAGGAAACCAAATAAGGTTTCCTTTTTTTTATTTTATAATTGATAAGAAATTAATCTCTCATTCTTGCGATGACGTCTATTCCACCTTTTGTTTTGTCTCCAATCTTACAAAGAATTTCCGTGTCTAATGGAAGGAAAACATCCATTCTGGAACCGAATTTAATAAAACCAAATTCGTGGCCGGCTTTTGCCTCGTCCTCAACATTACAATAGAACACAATTCTTCTCGCAACATAACCTGCAATCTGGCGGAAAACTACATTATGATTGGTTAAGCTTTTCACTGCAACTGTTGTTCTTTCGTTTTCAGTAGAAGATTTCTCATGCCAAGCTACCAGATATTTCCCAGGATGGTATTTTTTATAAATCACGTCTCCACTTACTGGATAACGGCAAATATGAACATTAAGAGGCGACATAAAAATAGAAACCTGAATACATTTGTCCTTGATGAATTCGTCTTCTATGACTTCTTTGATCATTACCACTTTGCCATCAACCGGAGCAATCACATTTTCTGTATGATCCAGAATTGCTCTTTTAGGAACCCGGAAAAACCAAAAAATCAATCCCAACATTACTAATAATGGAATTAATATAACCAATGACCACAATTGCAAATAATAAATAGATATGGTTCCGATAAATGCAATGAACAAAATTGCAACAACCAATGTTCCTTTTGATTCTTTATGTAGTTTCATATATAAAATCTTAAACTAATTTTTCTAAAATAAAATATAAATAGACAACCGGAACGCAGATGATAAAGCTATCCAGCCTATCCAGAACGCCGCCGTGACCCGGAATAATATTGCCGCTGTCTTTGACTGCAAAACTACGTTTTAACTGACTTTCTACCAAATCTCCCAAAGGACCAAAAATAGAAACCAGCAAGCCAACAATCATCCAGTTTCCTCTCAGATCCGGAAAATACTGTTCTACGAAAAAACCTAAAATCAATGTCAGAACAACGCCGCCGGCAAATCCTTCCCATGTTTTTTTAGGAGAAATTCTTGGCGCCATCTTATGTTTTCCGAAGAATTTTCCGATTAAATATGCGAATGTATCACTGCTCCAGATCAATACAAAAAGCATAAAGATTTCCAAAGTGAATGTTTTGCTCGGATCCATAGTGCTGAATTTCGGCAATCCTAATGAAAAGGCGAACGGTAAAGTCACATAAACTACCGTAAAAATCAGCTTCCCGTTTTCGAAGTAAAGTTCTCTGGAGTATTTGAAAAGTGTAACGACAGCTATTGGAATTAATGCTAAAGCCATCATCTCACTGAAATTAAAATCAAAGAAAAACCCGTGGTAAAAAAACCGTTTGGTAAACCGGTAATAGATGATCGCTGCAACAGGAAAAACAAGCCATTTGTAAATGCTGTTATCAAATTTCATAATCCTGATACATTCGTAAAGACCAACAACCAAAAATAAGGTAATCAATCCATAAAAAAGATATTGCTGCTTTACTTGAGGGAGAATGCTGCCAAGTAAATATTCTCCAAGCGGAGTTGTGCAAATAGCAATGACAAGAACATAAATAATCCCTGAAATTGTACGCTGAATGAAATTTTTATCCAAAACTGAAATTTAATCTTCCAGCAAAAGTAAGAAAAGTTTGGTATTATCCTTATTAGGTGTGTCTAATTTGGACTGACTTCCACTGATTGAGGTCAGATTTTTAAGATTTCCGGCTCGTTTTACTTTCATCATTGCTTCATTCAGATTGTTTGCGATCTGAGAAACATTGGCCATAATGATAATTTTGCCCGGTAATCTGGAGGAATGGTAATGTAGAATATTGTTGTGGGAAAGCATAATCCTGCCGTCAAAAGCGATCAGATATTCGCAGGTGATGAAAGCTGCGTCATTTTTTTCAGTTAATTCCGGAGAATAAGGCGTTTTAATGACATCTAAGAAATTCCTGAGATCTTGATCCCAACAGAAAACATCTTTTACCTGCTCTATCTTGATAATCTGATTAAGCGTCTGCAATGCTTCAGATTCATCTGCGCAATAATTAAAAAATCCCCCTGAATGCGTGAATAACTGCGCAAACTTATAATCCAAATCTGCATCACGAAGTTGATCCGCCAGTTTGGTAACATCCGGCTGCTCTTCTTCGGGCTGATTCATTATCTTATTAACGAACTTTTTAAACAGACTCAATTCTCTATGCTTTAATTAATACAAATGTAAAAAAATTATTATAATCGGCTAAAAACCAAACCCTTATTTTAAAAGAAAATCCTAAGTATATTAGGATTTTCTTTTATTTGGCATGCTGTAAATAATTTAACTCTCTGGATTTAAGACGTTTCCGGCATCGGTAGGATTATCTACACTAGATACTGGTTTCTCTGTCAATTCCGGATCCCAGGCACGTTTTCCGAAGATTTCTTCCAGATCTTCCCGGAAAATCACTTCTTTCTCAAGAAGTTTCTGTGCAAGTGCATCCAGCTTATCTCTATTTTCTGTCAAAATATTAACGGCTCTTTGATATTGTGTTTCTACCAATTTCGAAATTTCTTCGTCAATTAGTTTAGCTGTCTGCTCGGAATATGGTTTTCCAAAACTGTATTCTGATTGTCCTGAACTGTCGTAGTAAGAAATGTTACCAACTTTATCATTCAGTCCATAGATTGTTACCATCGCCTGAGCTTGTTTTGTCACTCTTTCCAGATCTGACAAAGCACCTGTAGAAATATTACCGAAAACAGCTTGTTCTGCAGCTCTACCGCCAAGTGTTGCACAGATCTCATCCAGCATTTGCTGAGTAGTTGTCAACTGTCTTTCTTCCGGTAAATACCAAGCTGCACCAAGAGAACGTCCTCTCGGAACAATTGTCACTTTCAAAAGCGGCGCTGCATGCTCTACCAGCCAGGAGATTGTTGCGTGACCAGCCTCGTGGAAGGCCACTCTCCTTTTTTCGGAAGGTTTGATGGCTTTATTTTTCTTCTCTAGACCGCCGATAATTCTATCAACCGCATCCAGGAAATCTTGTTTATTAACAGACTCGTGGGAGTTTCTTGCAGCGATAAGTGCGGCCTCATTACAGACATTGGCAATATCAGCACCGCTGAATCCCGGTGTTTGTTTTGCCAAAAATTCTCTATCAATGGAATCATCCAGTTTAATCTTTTTCAAATGAACATCAAAGATCTGTTTTCTCTCATGAAGTTCCGGAAGATCCACATAAATAGATCGGTCAAAACGACCAGCTCTCATTAATGCTTTATCCAAAATATCTGCACGGTTTGTAGCAGCCATCACGATAACGTTGACATCTGTACCAAAACCATCCATCTCTGTAAGCAATTGATTCAGTGTATTTTCTCGCTCGTCATTTCCGCCCTGGAAACCACCTTTTCCTCTCGCTCTACCGATTGCGTCGATCTCATCAATAAAAATAATTGCGGGAGATTTTGCTTTTGCCTGAGCAAAAAGATCTCTTACTCTGGACGCTCCGACTCCGACGAACATTTCCACAAAATCTGAACCGGATAAAGAGAAAAACGGAACTTTTGCTTCACCAGCAACAGCTTTCGCCAGCAAGGTTTTACCAGTTCCCGGAGGGCCTACCAAAAGAACACCTTTCGGGATCTTACCTCCCAGTTTTGTATATTTTTCAGAATTTTTCAGAAAATCTACTACTTCCTGAACTTCTTCTTTTGCGCCTTCTAATCCTGCAACATCTTTGAAAGTGATCTGAATTTTTTCTTTCTCGTCAAATAATTTTGCTCTGGATTTTCCGATACTGAAGATCTGTCCGCCAGGTCCGCCGGCTCCACCACCCATTTTTCTGAAAATAAAGAAATAAAGCAATGCAAAAAGTCCGCCCCAAAGTGCTAAAGTAAACAGCAATTCTGAGAATCCGCTCTGGCTTTTACCAAATTCCATCCTTGCCTGCGTCGGAAGTTTGGAGTTGATGCTTTCAAATCTTTCCTGAAAATATCTGAGATCTCCATAAGTCAAAACAAAGTCCGGACTTGGCTTAATGTTCAGTTTGGAAAGCGGATCATTTGATTTCTCACCTTTCTGTAATTCTGCTTTCGCAGTTTTCGTAAGGTAAACATCGGCTTTGAAATTGTCTCTATAGACCATTACTTCACCAACTTTACCTTTTTCCACAAGCGTGTAAAATTCCTTTTCATCAATATTTTTTACCATAGAATCTCCCAAAAGTCCCGGAAGAAATATAAGTAAAATAAGTCCCAGTAAAACGGGTATGAACCAATTGAATCCTTTGTTATTCATTCTTAATTTTTAATAAATTGATGATGCAAAAAATGCATCTTTTTTAGCTTTCTACTTTTGTGATCTTTGCATCGCCCCAAAGCTCCTCAATATCATAATATTCACGGATTTCTTTTTGGAAGACATGCACAACCACAGAAACGTAATCTACCAAAACCCACATCGCATTCTCTGTACCTTCTACATGCCAAGGTCTGTCGTTCAGATCGTTTCTAACGTTTTTCTGGATATTACCGGCAATCGCAGAAACCTGTGTGTTGGAGTTCCCGCTGCAAATAATAAATGTTTGTGCTGCTGCATTTTCTATGCCTGATAGATCGAAGACCAGAATGTCTTCTCCTTTTGTATCTTGAATCGACTCTACGATTTTGTCGATTAATAATTGTTTTTCTGTAATTTTACTCATTCAAAAAATTGTCTAATTTGCAAATTTATTGATTTTTATCTATTTATCTTTTGTTTCTCATCTTTATTATCTATTAAAGTTTTCATAAATGAGCCAATTATTCCATCTTGAAAATTGTTTTTCCACCAATGACGCAATTCTCTCTCTTATAAGTGAAGACGAACCAACTGCTGTTTTTACTTTTAATCAGACAAAAGGCCGTGGTCAATATGGAAATATCTGGAACGTAACTCCGGATCAAAATATGGCGTATTCTCTCGCCGTAAAAACCTCTGATATTAATATCCAAGATACATTCCTCAATTATTATACCGCTATTATTGTTTGCGATTTTCTTGCCAATCTGACAAATGCAGATGCCAAAATAAAATGGCCAAATGACATTATCCTGAATGGAAAAAAGGTTTGCGGCATCCTAATCGAAAAGAAAAAAAATAATAACAAAGACTTATACATTATTGGGATTGGAATCAATGTTTTGCAAACCGACTTTTCTAATCTTCCGAAAGCCGGTTCTATATTGTCTGCCACAGGTTTAAGATTTGATTTGAAAGAATTTACACATCAATTTCATCAATATGTAATTTCCAGAATAAGAAACATTAATTCAGAAGATGAAATTTTGAAGATTTATAATAATTCACTCTTCAGAAAAGATGAAATCTCAGTATTCCAGAAAAATAAGGTGCGCCAAAATGGCATTATAAAAAATGCTGACAAAAATGGTTTTCTCTGGATTGACCTTGACAATGAAGGCTTGCAGAAGTTTTTCCACAAAGAAATTGAATTGCTCTACTGATTGGCTCTTTTGATATAAAGATAAGTTGCAATGGGTGCAAAAATGATGTTTGGAAGCCACATTGCTAATAATGGCGGCAAACTTTTGTTCTCGGAAACGACATTCAAAACCTGAAAAGAAAACACAAATAAGAATGCCAAAGCAATTCCCACAGCGAGATTAAGCCCAAGACCTCCTCTTTTTTTCTGAGATGATAATGATAATCCCAAAAATGTGAGAATAATAATAGAAACCGGCATTGATGTCCTTTGATAAAGCTCGTTGTAGAAAGAAGTTACATTATTATTTCCTTTCATTCTTTCGCGGTTTATCAAAGTCAGTAGTTCTGGTGTTGTTTTGTTTTGGGCGACCAGTTTATCCGGAAATAATTCCGAAGGCGGCAACTTGAAATCCTGAATTTTCGAAGGACCTTGTCCAAGAGTTTCTGTATCGTTTTTCCCGACTGTTCTCTCAACATAATTATTGATAAGGAAATGTTTTTTCTTTACATCCCATTGGATATCCATCGCCGTGATCTGATACAAAAGCTTTTTGTTTTTATCAAATTTCTGATACATATAACCGGAACCACGATTTTCTTTCTTATTGTAACTGTTTACAAAAATATATTCGTTAGGATTGATGTTCGAAGCAATGCTCATATTTCCCAACAATTTATCTTTGTTGACACTATTGTAAGTGTAAGGCTCCAAAACGTTTTTCTTGATGTTGGACCACGGCAAAATAAAATGATTCACTGCCAAAGTCATCACAAATATCAACAAAGAAGTAATTAGATACGGTCTTGCAAACCTGTGAAAACTCGCTCCACTACTGATGATGGCAACGATCTCCGTATTATTCGCCATTCGGGAAGTAAAGAAAATTACAGTAATAAAAACCAGAATCGACATAAAGGTCAGAATCAAGTTCAGAATCCAGAACGGATAAAAATTAAGCAGAAAATATCCGACTGTAAATCCGTTGCTCTCGATCCTTGGTGTTTTTGCCTGAACATCTACAACCATAATAATGATAGACAAAAGCGCCAACATAAAAATGAGGGTTCCCAAATATTTTTTGATGACGTAAAGATCTATGATTTTCATCGTTATTATTGATAAATGATTTTTATGATTCTTTTTACTTTTTTTGTCTTTATAGCCTTTGTTTCAATTGCGGAATGATAGAATCTTTCCATTGGTAGAAATCTCCTGCCACAATATGTTCCCTCGCCACTTTTACCAAGTCAAGATAAAATGCCAAGTTATGAATCGATGCGATTTGTTTTGCCAGATATTCCTTCGAAACGAAAAGATGTCGCACATAAGCTTTGCTGTATGCGCTATCCACAAAACTCGTCCCAAACTCATCCAATGGTGAAAAATCCTCTTTCCAACGTTCGTTTTTCATATTCATCACGCCTTGCCAGGTGAAGAGCATTGCATTTCTGGCATTTCTGGTTGGCATCACGCAATCCATCATATCCACGCCAAGACCGATGCTTTCCAGGATATTCCACGGTGTTCCAACGCCCATCAAATATCTTGGTTTATCTTTCGGGAGAATGTCTGTTACTTCATTCGTGATTCGGTACATTTCAGGTTCCGGTTCACCAACGGAAAGCCCACCGATGGCGTTACCTTCTGCTCCGGCTTCTGAGATCACCTCAGCAGAAATTTTTCTCAAATCAGAATAGCATGAACCTTGAACAATGGGGAATAATCTCTGTTTGTGACCGTATAATTCTTTGTTTTCCTCAGTCCAGTCGATGCATCTTTTCAACCAACGATGCGTGAGTTCCATTGATGTTTTCACGGCATTATAATCGCTGGGATAAGCAATACACTCATCAAAAGCCATAAAAATATCGGCTCCAATCTGTCTTTGGATCTGCATAGAAACCTCTGGCGACATAAAATGCAGACTACCATCGATGTGTGACTTGAATTTCACACCTTCTTCAGTTATTTTTCTGCTTTTCGCTAACGAAAAAACCTGATAACCGCCGGAATCTGTCAAAATCGGAAGATCCCAGTTCATAAACTGATGAAGTCCACCGGCCTTTTCCATAATATCCATCGTCGGACGAAGCATCAAATGGTAGGTATTTCCTAAAATGATCTGCGCTTTGATGTCATCTTTCAGTTCTCTTTGGTGTACAGTTTTCACGGATGCAACGGTTCCAACCGGCATAAAAATCGGGGTTTGGATCTGTCCGTGATCGGTATTAATAACTCCAGCCCTTGCTTTGGACTCTGAGGTTTTTTCGATTTCAAAAAATTTCATTCGTATATTTCTAATTTGCCTTCGGCGATCTTTTTATTTGCCGAATGGAACACGTTTTTGCATAATTTATCTCGCTTGCGGCGGTATTTCCGGATTGTCTTTTAATTTTTTATTGATGAAAGCCTCTGCTTTCGGGTCTTTGGATATGATGATTTTCTGGGCATTATCCAAAATCTCTTTAATAATCTCAGGCTTAGTCATATAATATTGATAGCTTTCGGTGAAAAGTTCGCCTTTGATCTTATATTTTTTCAGAATAAATCTTGTTGAATTTTCAGAATTGATGTTTTGTCCGATGGCATAATTCTGCTCATTAATCGCAAAATCGGCGATGATCTCGGACATCCTATCTTCCGGCAAGATATCTTTCGGTTTTTGTATCGCTTCTGTACAAGACCAAATGCAGAAAATGATTGATATGTAAAAGAAATATCTCATTATTATTTACAATTTTCCGATAAAGTTTTTCCATTTCAGATTCAGAACACCGAAAATAGCTTCCTGGATAATTCCGCCGTTCATTTTGCTGACACCTTCCGTCCTGTCTGTAAAAATGATAGGCACTTCTACAATTTTCATATTCTTTTTGAAAACACGGTATTTCATTTCGACCTGAAAACCGTAACCTTTCAGTCTGATTTTATCAAGTCCGATTGCCAAAAGCGTTTCTTTCTTAAAACAGACAAAACCCGCAGTCGTATCATGAACCGGAATTCCCAATACGAATCTCACATATTTCGAAGCAAAATAAGAAAGTAAAACCCTTCCCATTGGCCAATTCACCACATTCACACCTTGAGAATATCTGGAACCAACGGCCATATCTGCATTTTTGCAAGCTTCGTAAAGCTTGACAAGATCTTTTGGATTGTGGGAAAAATCGGCATCCATCTCGAAAATATAATCGTAGCCGTTTGTAATGGCCCAATTGAATCCGTGAATATAAGCTTTGCCTAATCCATCCTTTGTTTTTCTAATACTCAGATGAAGATATTCCGGATAGTTGGTTTGAAGTTTTTTAACAATGTCCGAAGTTCCGTCTGGTGAAGAATCGTCCACCACCAAAACGTGGAAATCCTGTTCCAAAGCAAAAACAGCCGAAATGATCTTTTCGACGTTCTCTTTTTCGTTATAGGTGGGAATAATAACCAGTTTCTTCATCCTGCAAATAATCCGCAAAGATAATCTTTAATCGTTAATGTTTATTTGGCAGGTTGTAAATTAACTTTTTTTAATAGAAATATTGAAACAATTTTTTGTAATTTATCTCAGGGACATTACATTAATAAATGGTACTAACACATTTTTCTATTACCCATTGATTATTTTTATATTCGATAAAAGATTCGTGGTCAACATCTGAACCATCAAAGAAGTAAGATAAATAAAACTTTGTTTTGGAAATTTTTTTGTATTTAATTAAAGTTATTAAACACTCATATTCCCTATTTTTATAGTTTATAATATCTAAATTTACTAATCTTTTACGAAATCTTATTTTTCGTTGTAATGGATTTTTGAAATGATAAGATTGAAGATAAAAAACTTTTTTGTCTTTTAAAAAACCTTGTTCTTTATTACCATCATCACACAGCTTTAATGCTAATTCTATCAGATCGGTTAAGTTTTCTTTTGGCGGCTGATATGTCAGTTTTTTTTCACAGCCAAAACATATAATTATTCCGAGGAAAATCAATAAGAATCTTATTTTCATGTTAGTGTTTAAAAATTTCAAATCAATGATTCGTTAAATATATCTTTTTGTCTCAACAATTTTTTAATCAAATTAATATCAATTCTGCAATCCAATCACAATTAAGAAACGACGGAAGAAGGATAGAGACACCTCGAAGGAACAGTACAGAAATCCAAATATTAAATTTAAAATAATAATCACATTTCAATATCAAATAAATTAATCTTAATCAAAAACGAAATTGGTCCAAAAATCATATACAATCTAAATGCTCAAATTAATCGTATCTAATTTTACATATAATTAAAATGCAAAAACCAGTTATAACAATCCTTTTTCTGGCTTTAATAATCATCAGCTGCAAACCAACTATGATCTACAAAGACATTTCCTACACCAAAAACAATAAGGGAGAAGATGTAAAGCTGAATATTTTCACGCCTAAAAACATCAAAAACAAAAACCATCCGGTTCTTATCTTCGTCTATGGCGGAAACTGGAACACTGGAAATAAAAATAAATACAATCTTTTGGGGAGAAATTTTGCCCGCAAAAACATGATCGTTGTTATTCCGGATTATACTTTGAGTCCCAATGCAGATGTAGATGAGATGACCAAAGAAATAGCTTCGGCAATACAATTTACAAAAGCGAATGCTAAAAAATATCACGGAGATCCGAACCAGATTTTCATTTCCGGACATTCTGCCGGCGGACAACTGGCAAGTTCTGCAGTGATGAATCCGAAATATGGAATCCCGGAAAAAACAATTTCAGGAATCATTCTGATTGATGCTGCCGGAATTGATATGAAAAATTATCTGGAAAAATATCCACCAACAGCAGAAGATAATTATGACGTCACGTGGAGCAAAGATCCTGAGAAATGGAAGCAGGCATCTTCTATCTATTTCATTAACGAAAAGACACCGCCTTTTTTGATTTATATAGGTGAAAAAACTTACCCTTCTATTAAACTCGCAAATGAACATTTTTTGGAAGCGCTACATCCTTTTCAACCGAATGTAAAACCAATTATGCTGAATAAAAAACATGTTCCGATGGTCTTGCAATACTTTTTACCGTGGAGTAAAAGGCTAAACGAAGCTGCTAATTTTATGGAAAATGTGAAATAAATATTCAAAAAAACTACAATAACTCCTTCTCTTTCAAATAAGTTCAATAATTATAAAGTAATTACGACATTTCATTGTTCTAATTCTTATTTTTGCAAAAAATTTGGAGCTTGGTAAGAATAGCTGAACATAATGATTGGGTGGTATTTTGTATTCTCGGGAGTATTTTCGCTTACATTATCGTGCTTTCTGTTTTCAACCGGGATGCAAATATTAAGGATTTTCTGACACAGAAGATCGAGGATTCTAACAACCTCACACCTTCCTGGACAATTATTTCCATTGTAAGAAGCTTGCTGCTTTCTCTGCTTTTGTCACAATTCATCCCGGTAGTTCCGAAGATCTTTTCTGATGTTCAGATATTTGGACTTCAGATTAACAAATTCGGATTTACCTTTTTAGCCGTTATTTCATTTGACATTATCAAAAACCTGCTTACTTTTTTCTTCTACAACAGCATTGGGGATGGTAAGAATCTAAAGGGATTAGCATTGATCTCAAGTAAGTTTTATTTCCTGGAATCTATAGGATTGATTATCGCCGGATTTGCAATGTATTTTTACCCTGTGGATTTGGTACAATATTTTTATGTGATCATAATTATATTAATATCGCTGTTTGTGTTGAAAAACCTGATCTATATTTTTCATAATCAAGCTATTTTGCCCGATAAATGGTATTATAAATTTTTGTATATTTGCACGCTTCAAATAGTGCCCGTTTTGGTGCTTTGGAAGTTCTTATTTTATTAAACAATCTAAGATGAAAATCAAATCTATTTTAGTTTCACAACCCGCTCCTAACGAATCTTCGCCATATCTGGAGATTGCAAAGAAAGAGAAAATCAAAATTGATTTCCGTCCTTTTATTCACGTTCAAGGTGTGGATGCGAAAGACCTCAGAACGCAGAAAATAGACCTGACTCAATATACAGGGATTATTTTCACGAGTAAAAATGCGATTGATCATTATTTTCGTCTTGCCGAGGAAATGAGATTCGCGGTGCCGGATTCTATGCGTTATATCTGCCAGTCAGAGGCTATTGCCAACTATCTGCAGAAGCATATCGTTTACAGAAAAAGGAAAATCAGCTTTGGTGAGAAGAATTTTTCTGACCTTGCTGCCTTGTTCAAAAAACATCCGTCGGAAAAGTATCTTTTGCCATCATCAGATATCCTGACACCGGAAGTTCCAAAGGTTTTGGATTCTGCGAATATCGACTGGACGAGAGCAATTATGTACAAAACAGTTGCTAGTGATTTAACCGATATTAATATCAATGATTACGAAATGCTGGTTTTCTTCAGTCCGCAGGGAATCAAATCTTTGAAGATCAACTTCCCGGATTTTGAACAGAAAGACACCAAAATTGCTGTTTTCGGAACTACAACCCAGGCTGCTGCAGAAGAAGCCGGATTAACGGTAAATGTAATGGCTCCTACAAAGGAAACACCTTCTATGACAATGGCGATAGAAAAATACGTCAAAAGCATCAATAAGTAATTATTGACCCCATAAATCAAAACCGTCTTCTTTCTGAGAAGATGGTTTTTTGTTTAAATTTGAGTTAAAAAAATATCGCAAAGGCACAAAATTATTCCTAATCTTGCATTTTAAAGTCGCAAAAAAACAACACCATTTTTACACTTTATTAAGGTAAAAATTGGCGACTTTTAAAATTAATAATCCTTTTAATATTGCGCCTTTGCGTTAAAAATCCAAAGCAAAAATGAATGCTCCAAAAGCAAAAAAAATAGACAAACTTCTCGAAATTCACAATGACAAAAGGAACGATCCTTATTTCTGGATGAACGAAAGAGAAAACCCCGAAGTCATCAAATACTTGGAAGAGGAAAACGCTTACACCGACTTTGTGATGAAGGAAACGGAAGATCTTCAAAACGACCTTTATGAAGAAATGAAATCCCGCTACAAAAAGGACGATGAGTCTCTGCCATATTTTTTCAATCAATATTGGTATATCGTCCGCTATGAAGATGGGAAGGAATATCCTATTTTCTCAAGAAAGTTTCAATCTTTAGACAACGAAGAAGAGATTCTTTTAGATGCTAATGTTTTAGCTGAAGGAAACGAGTATTTTGATATTGGAAGCATTTCCATCAGTGTTAATAATGAGATCCTTTCATTTTCTACTGATACTGTCGGGAGAAGAATTTATAAGATTTTCTTTAAAAATTTAAAGACTGGCGAAATATACAAAGACGAAATCGATAATGCTACAGGAAAGGCAGTCTGGTCCACGGATAACAATTACGTTTTCTACATCAGAAAAGATGAAAGTCTTAGAGCTTTCCAAATCTACCGCCACGAATTGGGAACTGAAACAGAAAATGATGTTCTGATCTTTCACGAAGAAGATGAAACTTTTGATGTTAATGTCTACAAAACCAAAACTTTAGATTATATTTTCATCTCTTCATCCAGCACGAATGAAGACGAACATAGATTTATTCCTTCGAATGATGTTTTTGCGGATTGGAAGATCATCCAGCCAAGAACCGAAGATCTGGAATATTCTGTAGAGCATTATCAGGACGATTTTTATATCGTTACAAATGCCGACGACGCAACCAATTTCAAAATTGTAAAAACGAAAGTCGAAAATCCTTCGATTGAAAACTGGGAAGATTTTATTCCGCATAGAGAAAATGTATTGATTGAAGGTTTCGAAATTTTTAATGAATATTTCGTTTTGGAAGAAAGAGAAAAAGGGCTTCTTCAAATCAAAATCATCGAAAACAAAACTGGAGATTCCCATTATCTGCCATTTTCCGACCCGACTTATACCGCATACATCGGAACTAATCTGGAATTTGATACCGAAAAATTGCGTTTCGGCTACACCTCTTTGACAAAACCCGCTTCCACATTTGAATATGATATGAAGGAAAAAACCACCAAACTATTGAAAGAACAGGAAGTTTTGGGTGGGAAATTCTTCAAGGAAAATTATATTTCCGAGAGAATCTGGGCAACCGCAAGAGATGGAAAGCAGGTTCCAATCTCTCTGGTTTATCACAAAGACACACCGAAGTCCGAAAACACGCCACTTCTACTCTACGGCTACGGAAGTTATGGTCACACGGTTGATGCCAGTTTTTCCAGCACCAGATTATCACTGCTGGACCGTGGTTATATCTTTGCCATCGCACACATCCGAGGCGGAGAATATCTTGGCAGAGAATGGTATGAAGACGGAAAAATGCTCCAGAAAAAAAATACTTTTTTTGACTTCATCGATGCTGCAAAACACTTAATATCAGAAAATTATACCTCGCCAAAACATCTTTACGCAATGGGCGGAAGTGCCGGCGGACTTTTGGTTGGCGCAGTGATGAATCTCAATCCGGAACTTTTCAACGGGATTGTGGCGCAAGTTCCTTTCGTAGATGTAGTTACAACAATGTTGGATGATACAATTCCTTTGACGACCGGAGAATATGACGAATGGGGAAATCCGAATGAAAAAGCATATTATGATTATATGAAATCCTATTCACCATACGATAATATTGAGACGAAAAATTATCCTAACCTATTAATTACCACAGGATTTCACGACTCTCAGGTTCAATATTGGGAACCTGCAAAATGGACGGCGAAATTGCGAGAATTAAAAACCGATGACAATATTCTCATCTTCAAAACCGATATGAGTTCGGGACACGGCGGCGCAAGCGGACGATTTGAAAGCCTGAAAGAAATAGCACTTGAATACGCATTTTTGTTTAAAGTTGAAGGTTTAAAAAATTAATTATGAACGAAGCAGAACTCTGGAAAAAAGTAGAAAAATTCTTTGAAGTTAATTTTCAAACCGAGAAAAATCCACCAATTGATACACTTTTATTCATTATTGGTGTTCAGGAATTGGGAAGCGGTCAACAGAAATTCACAAAAGACGACAAGGTCAATCTTTTACACATCGCAGTTTGTAGATTGCTGGAACCTTTTGGATACTATAAATTTACGCATTACGAAGATGGCTGGCCACATTATGATAAATTAGATGACCTGCCGGAACTCAAGCCAAATGAACAATCGCTTCTGATGAAAAAAGCGATTATTCAGTATTTTGAGGATGAAGAGATTGATTTGGATTAAAAGTTTTTATTCAGGCAGATTGCAGATAAAGCAGGTCTCTGCGAGAAATTTAATTTCCAGATAATAAATCTTCCAGCTGATTCAGTCCCATTTTGAAACCGCCTTCAAAGCCCATTTGGAGTTGCTGTTCCATTTTTTCTTTTGTAGAAACTTTGATGTTCACTGTTAATTTTGTTCCTTCTTCTACACCTGTAAAGCCGAAAAGCCATTTTGTCTCCGGCATTTCCGGATCTGTAATTCCTTTTTCATCAGAGAATTTACTTTCCTGGTCAAAACTTCGGTGCTCATTAATTTCACCATATTTCACAACACAAAAGGCTTTTTCGCCATTCGGTCCTACCATTGCGTAATGCCAGATTCCATTTTCCCGGAAGTCTAATTTGATGGTTTCGCAATTCCAGGGCTTTGGTCCCCACCATTTATCAATCAATTCTGACTTTGTGAAATACTCCCAAACCGTGGTAACATCAGCCGGGAAAACCTTCATCACATAAATACTTGTGGAATCAATATCGGCATTAAAAATAATTTCTGAATTCATGTCGTTATCTATTTTTACAAACTTAATATTAAAAAATTGAACCAAACTTATCTTCTGGCAACATATTTGATATTCACAATAAAATGTTAAATCTATCGATTTTAAGAAATATTTAATAATTTCAACCGTTATTTTTTATTGAGACAATCTTAAAATCAGTAATTTTAACTTTTCAAACTTAAAAAAACATATGAATAATAAATTCATTCCGATTATATCTGTATTTATGACAATCTCACTTATCGTTTTTGTCTCGCTGCAGTTGTATTGGATCAAAGAATTATATACTTCCCTCGAGCAGGATTTTTCGAACAAAGTCTATTCAGCTTTAGAAACGTCGACTCAAAAAGTCAATCAGATTGAAGTTAATAAATATTGGAATGAAACTTATGGCGGTGTTGGGAAAGAAGTTCTTGCATCGTCTAACCAGCCCACAAAAACTTACATTCAGCAGAGTTCTGATTCGGCAAACCGATCAAATATCCTTTTCCAGACCAGCATTGTGGAGAAGCAGAACATTCCGGTTTCGGCAAAAGGTGACACTTTGTACACAACAAAACTATATAAAGACGAAGGACAGTTAAAATTAAAAAGAAGTTCTCCGGAACCACTTACAACCAGCATCAGCAGAGATATTGATAACAATTCTTTCCAGATGAAGGAATTCGCAAGGTTAAGCGCAACAAATCTTCCGATAGAAAAACGCGTCAACAGCAAAACAATTGATTCTGTTCTTACCAAAGAACTGAGGCTCAAAGGAATCGATACGAAATTCGGTTATGGTGTCATCAATAAAACCAATAAGCTGACGACCGTTGCCAATAATATTTATCTGGATCAAAAGGACAAGACCAATTATACTTATCCGCTTTTCACGGACAGCAAGGACAGAACACTTTACACGCTTGCAATCGTTTTTCCGAGAAAAGATTATTCCCTCGTAAAGCACAATTTGCCGATGCTTTTGGGGACTTTCATTTCATTATTGACGATTTTGGGGATTTATATTATCTCCATTAACTATATGATGAGACAGAAGAAAATTGCAGAGATCAAGACTGATTTTATCAACAATATGTCTCACGAATTCAAAACGCCCTTGGCAACCATTTCCGTGGCGGCAGATTCTTTGGCAAATGACCTGATTGCGACCAATCCGGATAAGGTAAAATATTACTCTGGCTTAATAAAACAGGAAAACATCCGGATGAAAAAACAGGTGGAAACGGTTCTGAATATGTCCAAACTGGAACGGAACGAGATGCCTTTGCATCTGAAAGAAACCAACGTTCGGGAACTTATAAAGAGTGTGACAGAATCTTTCCGACTAATCGTGGATCAGCGAAACGGAACTTTGATCACAGATTTCAATGCACAGAAATATAACTTCCGAATTGATGAATTTCACATTTCAAATGCTTTGATTAATCTTCTGGATAATGCCAACAAATATTCTCCGGAAACGCCTGAAATAAAAGTGAGCACAAGAAACGAGGCTAATTTTTATGTGATCGAGATTTCTGATAAAGGGATGGGAATGGATGCGACAAATAAAACCAAGATCTTTGAGAAATTCTTCCGAGAGGAAACCGGAAATATCCACAATGTAAAAGGACAAGGCCTTGGATTGTCTTACGTAAAGAAGATCATAGAAATCCACAAAGGACAGATTTCCGTAGATTCTCACAAAGGGAAAGGAAGCGCTTTTACAATCAAGCTTCCTATGGTTTAAGCATTGATGAAGTATATTAAAATTAAATAAAATTATATATGAAGCAGGTTACAAATAAGTAAAAAATGGAGAGGAAATTGTTTAAAACAATAAAAGAAAATAATACTACGAAGAATAATAAATTCTTCATTATCAAATATTAAAAATTAAAAATATGAGCAATAGAATATTATTAGTAGAAGACGACCAAAGTTTTGGCGCAGTTCTGAAAGATTATCTTACAATAAACAACTTCGAGGTTACTTTGGCAACCGATGGGGAAATGGGACTGAAAGAGTTTACAGAAAAGGAATTTGACATCTGCATTTTTGATGTGATGATGCCGAAAAAAGACGGATTTTCTTTAGCAGAAGATGTTAAGAAAATTGATAAAAACACGCCGATTATTTTCCTTACAGCAAGAAATATGCGTGAGGATATCCTGAAAGGTTACCAATTAGGAGCTGATGATTATATCACAAAACCATTTGATACTGAATTACTTCTGTACAAGATAAAAGCAATCTTACAAAGAAGTGCGGTTTTGGAAAATGAAGATCAGGAACAGTTCAAGATAAGCAATATTTTCTTTGATTCTATGTTGAGACAACTAAGAGTGAATGAAAATGATTACAAATTGTCGCCTAAAGAAAACGAACTTCTGAAGTTGCTTTGCATCCACAGAAACGATTTTATGCCGAGAGATCTCGCCCTTAGAAAGATCTGGAAAAAAGAGAATTACTTCACCGCAAGAAGTATGGATGTTTACATCGCAAAACTGAGAAAACTTTTGAAAGAAGATGACGGACTAGAGATCATCAACGTTCACGGAGAAGGATTTAGATTGCTGGTAAAAAATCCTTAATATAAAAATCCCTTCAGAGTTCTGAAGGGATTTTATTTTTCAATACATTATACTTTTTGTATAATAAATTTAATTCGTTGCCATTTTCTGATCTGTAGAATTCAAAATCTGATCTTTTTGTTCGCTGTTTTTCAACCATTGAGAACTTGAAAGATAATTTTGATCCGGATAATAAATAAACAGACAAGTCTTATTTTTTATCGTATTGATGATCGGCTGAGCTAATTCTCTGGGAATTGCCGGACAACCCCAGCTTCTACCCAAACGCTTTTCAGCTTTGATAAAGTCTTCGCTAACGTAATTGGCGCCGTGCATCACGATGCATCTTTCCAAGGCGGCATCATTATAACCTTTGTCCATCCCGAATAGCCTCAGAGAATAACCGTTATCTCCTTCATAAGTCTGCTCTGTGATATAAAATCCGAGGCTTGACTGGTGCGAATCTTCCGTATTGGAAAAATTCGTTGCAAACTCTTCACCTGTTCCTTTTCCGTGGGCAACCAGGGAATTGAACAGCAATTTTTTCTCATCAGTATCAATCACCCACAGGCGTTTCTTGCTAGAAGAAAGACTGAAATCACAAACCGAAAGCAAATGCGCCGTCGGTTCCAGTTTACCGGATTTTTTCAAATTTTGAAATCCTAAAAATGCTTTTTCAAAGACTTCAAAATTCAATTTTTCTCCTTCAAACTGAAGATTTTTATATACTTCTTCCGCTTCATTTACTGGTGAGAAATTCTTTTTAGGACTTAGTTTTATTTCTTTTACCTGGATTTTAGTTTGAGAAAGATTCTCGGAACTGGCTGGATAAAAGGAAGTTGCTATCAAATAAAACAATCCTAATAACAATGGGAATTTCTTCATAAAGTATTTATATTATTTATTTTTTGGTGGGGCAAAATTACAATTATATCATTTTCAATTGGTTAATATGTTAATTTTTAACAATTAATTGGGAGACTTTAACTTAAAATGATAATTTTTGAATGCTTTTTATTAAGATTTCATTATGATAAATAATTATGATTTTAAGTAGCAGAATTTTTTCATTAATTGATAAAAACGGATTTTAAAGTGATAAATTGCACCATAAATCTTCAATTATGTCAATACTAAGAATTGCAGGTCTCAATCTGGATATCGTCTGGAAAAATAAAGAACAGAATTTTAGAAATATTGAACAGGAATTTTCGGATACAAAAGCCGACATTTTTCTGCTTCCTGAGATGTTTTCAACAGGATTTTGTATGGAAGCTGAGGAAGTTGCGGACAGAAATATGGAAACTTTGACTTGGATGAAATCTTTTGCTAAATCAAAAAATTCCGCCGTTGCAGGAAGTGCTTCTGTGGAGGAAGATGGGAAATTCTTTAATCGGTTTTATTTCGTTTTCCCAGACGGGAGTTTTGAATATTACAACAAAAGACATTTGTTTTCTTACTCTGGGGAAGATAAAATTTACACAGCCGGAACTGAACGAAAAATCATTGAATATAAAGGCTTTAAGATTCTTTTGCAGGTTTGTTTTGACTTGCGTTTTCCGGTTTTCTCCAGAAATCAGGATGATTACGATGCGGTTTTGTATGTTGCCAACTGGCCAAAATCCAGAGTTGAAGCCTGGAAATCTTTGCTAAAAGCACGTTCCATTGAAAATCAGGCTTTTCTTTTTGGCTTAAATAGAATTGGAACTGATGGCTACAATCTGGAATATGAAGAAAGTTCATTAGTATATTTTCCGGATGGACAGGAAATATCAGATAGAAAAAATAACATTATTTACTCCGAATGGAATCTGGAAGAATTAAAGGAATTCCGTAGTAAATTTCCTTTTTTGACGGAGAGAGATGGGTTTGAATTGAAAAACTCTAATTAGAATATTGATTCAATACACTTACCAAAGAATTCACATCGTGAACGCCGCTTTCTTTCCAAAGCATTTTTCCGTTTTTGAAAACGGCTAAAGTCGGAACGCCTCGCACATTATATTCATTAGCAATCGAAGGAAATTGATCGATGTCTATTTTAACGATTCTGGCTTTATCACCTACTTGTTCTTTTACCGTATTCAAAACGGAAGACTGTACTTTGCAAGGCTGACACCAGGTTGCAAAAAAATCAATAAGAACGGGTCTTTCTGATTCTATAAGTTCCTGAAATTTTTTTGACATGATAAAAGATGTTAGATTAGAATTTAGATGTTAGAGCAAAATCTATGCAAAATTTTAAAGCGTTTTTGTCTGACAAACAAAACTACTCAACGGAACTTTGTCGAATTTCTTAATAGCATTAAAACCACCGTCAACTTCTGTAAAATTCCTATAACCTCTTGACTGCAAAATACTTGCCGCAATCATACTTCTGTAACCACCCGCACAATGAATATAAAAATGCTCTGAATTATCGATCGCATTCACCCAATCATTAATGTAAGCCAATGGTTTGCTGTAGGCTTCATCGATGTGTTCCGCTTCGTATTCTGTTTCTTTTCTGACGTCTATAACTTTCTGACCTTCAGTATATTCTAAAACAAACTGTTCTGCGGAAATTCTTTTAATCTCATCGATTTCCTTCCTTGATTTTTTCCAGCTTTCAAAACTGCCTTCCAAAAATCCAACCACATTATCAAAACCAACTCTGCTTAATCTTGTGATCACTTCTTCTTCCGTTCCAAGATCTGAAACTAAAATAATAGGCTGCTGAACATCTACGATCATCGCACCAACCCAAGGTGCAAAATCTCCTTTGATACCGATATTAATAGAATTTGGAACAAAACCTTTATGGAAATCTGCCGCACTTCTTGTATCCAGAATTAATGCTCCTGTTTCTTCAGCTGCGGTCTCAAAATCTTCTACTGATAATGGATTATTTCCTTTTTTCAAGACTTGTTCAAAACTTTCGTAGCCGCCTTTATTCAGCGCAACGTTCATCCCGAAATATTTTGGAGGTGCTGTCAACCCATCAAGAACTTCATCAATAAAGCTTTCTTTGGTTGGTTGATTCAGTGCATAATTGGTCTTTTTCTGATTTCCCAGAGTATCAACCGTTTCCTTCTGCATATTTTTTCCGCACGCGGAACCAGCGCCATGAGCCGGATAAACCGTTATAGCATCGTCCAAAGGTAAAATCTTGCTGTGAAGACTTTCGTATAACATCCCGGCAAGATCTCTTTCTGTAATTTCACCCGATTTCTGGGCCAGATCCGGTCTTCCAACGTCACCTAAAAATAAAGTATCGCCTGAGAAAATGGCTGTTTCCTTTCCATTTTCGTCAATCAGAAGATAAGTTGAACTTTCCAGCGTATGTCCTGGTGTGTGTAAAACTTTTATTTTAATTTTCCCAATTTCAAAAACCTGCTCATCTTCTGCAATTATGGCTTCGAACTCCGGTTTTGCAGTTGGTCCGTAAACAATTGGCGCATCTGTTTTTTTAGAAAGATCCAGATGTCCGGAAACAAAATCGGCGTGGAAATGTGTCTCAAAAATATATTTGAGTTTCACTTTATCTTTTTCCAGACGGTCGAGATAAGGTTTGATTTCTCTCAACGGATCAATGATCGCTGCTTCGTTTTCGGAAACGATGTAGTACGCACCTTGTGCGAGACATCCTGTATATATTTGCTCGATCTTCATTGTAAATCAGTAGATTATATTCAAAAGTCTAATAATAAATATGGTTTCTAGCTTTTGTTTCTACAAATATGAGATTATTTGGAATAACTATAAATAAATTCTGACAGATATTATTTATGATATCGATTTAAAATTAAACAAATGCTTGATTTCTTAAGATGAATTATTTAACCAGTGCCCAAATTCCTACACCAATCGCAGCATAAGCAACAACTGTAATAATATCTGCTGTTGGCTGAGAGAAACGTCTCTCCGCAATTGTACTCTGATTAATTTGGTTTTTGTGGAATTTAAGAATCTTTTTCGGCTTATGGATAACGTGCGCTACCAAAGTATCGCTATCCCATTTAACGACTTGTATTTTATAACTTTTGTCTGCTACATCTATTTTAAAATATTTATTAGCCTCCAGCATTTCCTGAATATTCGTTGATTTTGGAGCCGGATTTTTTACCTCATTTTTTGGTTTTCTCGGACTTTTAGATTCAGTTGCTGTAAGATCTACCTGAGGATTAGAAATGGACTGTGCTGCCGGAACATTCGATTTTACCGGCGCTTCTGCTGTGTTTTTTGATGCCACATCCTTTTCTGCATTAGACCTATAGGTATAACAGCTTATCAGAGAAAATGATATAACAAGTAGATAAAGGTATTTTTTCATTAGCCAAATTTAAGAATTAAACGTATTATTTTTAATTTTCTTTTGAAGTATCATCAGGTTTATATTGATATTTTCAAAATTTTAGTAAATCTGTGCAAAAGACAAAGAAACAAAGCCCACAAAAGATGTCGAAAACAAACCATCTGCTTTTTACAGTCCATATATTCTCTGAATTAATTTCGTATTTTAGCGCTTCTAAAAAACTGACAATTGGCTAAGAAAGAAACTCCGTTAATGACGCAATACAACACCATCAAGGCAAGATATCCTGATGCACTTTTGCTGTTCCGCGTGGGAGATTTCTATGAGACTTTTGGGCAGGACGCCATCAGAACTTCTCAGATTCTTGGTATTGTTCTGACCAAAAGAGCCAATGGAGAAGGTCATATTGAATTAGCAGGATTTCCGCACCATTCCGTGGATTCTTATTTGCCAAAACTCGTGAGAGCCGGATTGCGTGTTGCGATCTGCGACCAGCTTGAAGATCCGAAAACTGTGAAAGGCATTGTAAAACGTGGTGTTACAGAATTAGTTACACCCGGAGTTACTTTCAATGACCAGGTTCTGAGTTCCAAGAAAAATAATTTCCTGCTTTCTCTTCACAAAGAAAAAGAAAAATACGGATTGGCTTTGGTGGATGTTTCCACGGGAGAATTTCTTGTGAGCGAAGGTAATCTGGAGAAATTGCTTCACATCGTTCACACTTTTGATCCGAGTGAAATTATCTATCAAAGAACCACTGAACTTCCGACTCAATTAAAGAACAAAAGTGCTTTTAAGCTGGAGGATTGGGCTTTCCGATATCCTTACGCTTACGAAAAGCTGACCTCGCATTTCAAAACACAATCATTAAAAGGTTTTGGGATCGAGGAACATAAGTTGGGCGTAACTGCAGCCGGTGCTATTTTCGCCTATTTAGTAGAAGACACACATCACTCTCTTCTTCAACACATTACAAGAATTAATCTGATTCCTCAGGACGATTATCTGATGATGGACGGTTTTACTTTGAGGAATCTGGAAATCGTTTATTCTGCCAGTCAGCAGGGAAAATCGCTTCTTGACATTATCGATAAAACGTGCACGCCAATGGGCGGAAGATTGTTGAGAAGACGAATAATTCTTCCATTAAAAAACATCGGTGACATTAATAGAAGACTCAGCCTCATCGAGTTTCTGAACAAAGAGGATTCTTTAAAATACGAGATCAAGGATCTGTTGAAAGGCATTTCTGATCTTGATCGTTTGATAGGAAAATTAGCCGCTGAAAAAATTTCACCTAAAGAATTAGGTTACCTCCGTCAATCGGTTGTTAATATTCAGGAAATCAGAACCAAGCTCTTAAAATTCCCAGATGTCTTGGCCTGGCTGGATCCGATTATTAACCTTAATGAATTAATTGATTTCATAAAAAATCATCTGAATGATGAACTTCCGGTTAACATCAACAAAGGAAATGTAATCCGCGAAAAGATCTCTGAAGAACTCGATCATCTGAGAAATCTTCAAAATAAAGGTCGCGGTTTCCTGGACGAAATGTGCCAGCGCGAAATAGAAAGAACCGGAATATCGAGCCTGAAAATCGATTTTAATGGCGTTTTTGGCTATTACATCGAAGTTAGAAATACACATAAAGACAAAGTTCCTGTAGAATGGATCAGAAAGCAAACCCTGGTGAATGCTGAAAGATACATTACCGAAGAACTGAAAGAATACGAAACTCAGATCTTGGGTGCCACCGATAAAATCAGTGCACTTGAATTTAAACTTTACAGAAATGTCTGCGAAAACGTAATGATTTATATTGATCAATTACAGGAAAATTCAAAACTGATAGGTGAATTGGATTGTGCCGTTGGGCTGTCTGAACTGTCTGTTGAGGATAATTATACAAAACCAATCCTTAATGATTCTTTCTCGATCAACATTCAGGAAGGACGACATCCAATCATTGAAAAATCTTTGCCACTCGGCGAATCTTACATTCCGAATGATGTTTTTCTGGACAGAGATTCTCAGCAGATCATCATGGTAACCGGACCGAATATGGCGGGTAAATCGGCAATTCTGAGACAAACAGCAATCATTTCTTTATTGGCACAAATCGGAAGTTTTGTTCCTGCAAAACATGCTGAGATTGGGACTTTAGACAAAATTTTCACAAGAGTTGGAGCCTCGGATAATCTTTCCGCTGGCGAATCTACGTTTATGGTAGAGATGAATGAAGCTGCGAATATCCTTAATAATATCTCGGACAGAAGTTTGATTTTATTGGACGAAATCGGACGTGGAACTTCCACCTATGACGGTGTTTCCATTGCCTGGGCGATTGCAGAATATCTTCACCAGCATCCGACGCAGCCGAAAACTTTATTTGCCACGCATTACCACGAACTGAACGAAATGTCCATTAATTTTGAGAGAATTAAGAATTTTCATGTCTCCATTCAGGAAGCGAAAGGAACAATTATATTTTTGAGAAAATTAATTTCTGGCGGAAGCGAACATAGTTTTGGTATTCATGTGGCGAAGTTGGCAGGAATGCCTTCGAAAGTTGTGAATCGAGCGAATGAAATTTTGAAAACTTTGGAATCCAACAGATCAACACAAGATTCCGGTGATAAAATAAAACGTGTGACCGAAGAAAATCTTCAGCTTTCTTTCTTCCAATTAGACGATCCTGTTCTGGAAAATATCCGTGAAGAATTGACTAAAATCGACATCAATACTTTGACGCCGATTGAAGCTCTGATGAAGCTTAATTCTATTAAGAAAATGATTGGGAAATAATTAATTCATAAAATCCATTATGAATGGAAATTTACAATGAGTTTTCACTGGATTTCCACCAGACATTCCCGGAGTCCATTTCGTTTTAATTTTCTTAAATGTTTTTACTACTTCTACATTGAAAGAATCGTTTTTTCCAGTAGCAAGTACCTGACTTATTGATCCATTTTCGTCAATAGTAAATGTGATAAGTGTCTGATAAGTCCCACTACCATGAAAAGTATTTTTGGGATCAAACTTTTTTGATAACTCGTTACGAAAAGCGTTCAATCCACCAGGAAACTCTGCAGCTTTATCAACTTTTGTTTCTACGAGTTCTTGTGTTTGGGTTCTCTCTTGTGAGAAAACACTCAGACTAAAAAATAATGTAAGAAATAGTAAAGTCTTTTTCATCTTTGAATTTTGCTCAAATATAAAATCTTTAATTCCATTTCAACAATTTTTCATAAAAAAACCCGATTCTTTCGAACCGGAATATTTATTTCGCTGAATCTTTTTTAACCGCAACTGTATCCACTTTCTTAGAATCTGTCGAAAATGCCGTTGAATCCACCCCTTTATTTCTCATATGTTCCGCACTGTGATCGTCTTTGCGCTGTTCACGTTTGTCTTTGTCTGGAATGCAGCCTGTTGAAAATAACGCTAATGAACTGATTAAAAATAACTTTTTCATAGTAATAAATTTTATGGTTATATAATAATGATTTGGTCAAAAATCAAACCGAAAATTATTTATCCAAATTTATCATTATTGGAAAAGTAAATCTAATTATGGAATTGTTATTTTGATTGATATGTCAAATACTATTTTTAAATTTGAATCATTACAAATCATCATTCTGGGAAACACCAAAATTTTAGAAACACACAATTTCTTTTCGAAATATGAAACAGCTATTGCATTTGGATTGCTTGCTGTGCAGTATATTTTTATCGCAATATTTCCAAATTCCCAAGGATCTGATATTGAGAAAAATTATATTTATCTGTGGTTTTTTGATGTTTTTTTGGCAATTCCGATCATTATTTTAATTTATTTTCCGGACAGAATAAGGCGAATCATTTTAATCTTAATATTGATTGCCGCTCTGGTTTATTTCTTCTCCGAATTTGGATTTAACTCCGTATATTTCAATACATTCATTGCAATTTTTTTGGCAAACCATTTTTTGTTTTTCAATCTGAATCCAGATGAGAAAACAGCTTTTGGAAGAGCAAAAACATATCGTTTTTTCCTGGTTTTTCCTGTCGGTTTTGTAGTTACAGTTACAGAATCGGTTTTGGATAAAATAGGAATTCTGCATCACGAGAAAGTAGGCGACGGCGTTTTGATGTCAACTGCAGGAAAAGTATTCCTTTTTGTCGGATATTACAGCATCGTTGCCTACCTGGAATATCGAAAAGTCAAATATCCCAATTCTAAATTCTTTCTATGAAATTCAACTTAAAATATTTCCTGATTGTCATACTGATTTTCGTTGTCGAAGTTCTTATTGCCACCAAGTTGAAAGACATTTTTTTCGTCAGAGCTTATCTCGGTGATGTTTTTGTCGTAATGCTGATGTATTATTTCATCAAAGCATTCTTCGATTTTGAATCATTAAAGTTGATTTCTGGAATCTTTATTTTTTCCTGTCTGATAGAGTTTCTTCAGTATTTCCACTTTGGAGAACTATTGGGATTCAAAGACAACAGGATCGTGATGATCGTTCTGGGAAACTCTTTCAGCTGGATAGATATTCTTTGCTATTTTGCAGGTTGTGTGATTTTATATTTAATCGAATGCAAATTTTATCTTCCAAAAGTATCATAATGATCCTCGGCGTATTTCTCCAGACGAGCCAGCAACGCTACGTTTTCTTTTTCGAGGGGTGTAAGATCAGCATCTACATTATTGGAAACAGGCACATACCAATCTGTATTTTCAAAAAACTGACGGTATGTTTCTTTTTTGAATGAATACCCGTGACGGGCAAAAACAGTATTTCTAATGATCTGAAGATCCAGTTTTCTCAGGTTTTTTAACCCTTTCTCGGTGAGTTTTTGTTTGGAAGCATTGATCTCAAATACTTTATCCGATGCACTTCTGTAAACCGTATTCTCGTAAGTTTCCGTTTTTCCTTCATCATTCACAAAAGAATTTTTCTTCACTTTTCCGCCGTTCCAGTCTACAGGATTTTCATAATCGCCTTCGGACTGGTCTTTGGAAATCATAAAATTTGGATTATACGCAAACTCTCTTCTGGAAAGTTTCAGAATCTTTTCAGGTGATTTTATAGCAGTTTTATTAAAGGCCACCCAATCTCCAGTCAAACTGTCTTCTTTCATTTTTAGCTTGAATCTTCCATCTGATTTATCATTTCCCGGTTCATCCAGAATTAAGCTTAAAGTGTTTTCATTAATAATTCCACGGAAAGGTCTTTGATTGCCATTGACTACAGAATAGCCGTAAACACTGTCTTTTGTAATCCTGTTTAGCTTGACCGAGATCTTTTTATATTCATCGATTTGGCTGCCATATTCTGTAGGAACAGATTTGGAATTAAAATCGCCGGTATAGATTCCGTACCATTCTTTATGGAATTCCTGCTTAACCTTTTTTTTGGAAATTAAAGAATCAGATTTTCCTTTTTCTTCCGGTTTGGCTTCTTTTTTACAGGAAATCAACAATAAAAAAATTGTGCAGACTGCTAAAATGTTAGTTCTCATTCTATGTTTTTTGATTAAATATTGTACAAATAGTAAGTTCGGAATCCATCCAAGCCAGGCAATAATCTGGTAAACATCCATAGGATTGGGATGGAATAAATATACCAAAATTACTTTCCACATCCGCAATGTTATTGCAGAAAGTGCAAGTGCGTAACTTCGCCACATCCAAAATTTGTGCTGGAGAAAGTTTCTTTTTCTGATTTCTATATATGATTGGTAAGTGGTGTAAAACCAAAGAATGCCAAGCAATACAAATGAAACTTTGGAAACCAATCCGCCATTGGCAAAAACACCTATATAAATACCAGATAAAGAAGAAAATAACAAAGTGACAAACACATAAATTCTACCAGAAAAACGATGGAGGTATTTGAAGCTTTTATCAAAAAAAACAGCAATAAATCCTGCCATCAAAGCGAAAATACTGCTGTAAACGTGAACGTAAAAAATAGTGAGATATTCTGGCCGGGAAGTGACCTCGGTTTGTTTTATCATCAGGAAACTCACATTAGAACTTACAGGAACGTAGTCTAAAGTTATTTTCAGCATCAATCCAAAAAAGTAAACGAATGTAACTGCAATAATTGCTTTGGGGATTACAATTCTGGATTTGATAAACCTGAACATTGCTCCTGGGTTATACGGGAACAAAAATAACCGCTATAACGCCACCAACAGCAAAAACAGCAAGTAAAATGGAAGTCAGTAGGTTGGGTTTTCTGATTTCCCGAATCTCACTTTTCTCAATCTCTACTTTGTCGCCGGCTTGATTTTTACCATAGATCTTTGTAGCATCAATTTTTAAAATCTCTATCTTTTGTTTTTTTGCATCTTTAGTCTGGATTGTGTATTTTTTATAAAGTTCTATTGAGTTGTCATAAAAAGGTTTGTTTGGAGAAACAACTCTTGTCTGGCAGGAAACCAATACGATAAAAACCGATAATACCCAAAATAATTTTTTTGAAACTTTCATTTTTTATATAATAAATTAAATATAATGCCAAAGTTAATAAAAGATTTGATTATAGAATGTTAAGATATTGTGATATCAACCAACCTTCACTCCAACAAGCCTGAAAGTTAAAACCACCTGTAACCGCATCTATATCAAGCACTTCCCCGGCTATAAAAAAATCAGGGAGAAGTTTTGAAGACATATTTTTGAAATTAATTTCCTTTAAGTTGACACCTCCTGCAGTCACAAACTCGTCCTTGAAAGTAGATTTACCTGTTACCTTTAATTTTTTCTCACACAAATTTTCGAGAATCAGATCCATTTCGTTTTTCGAGAGGTTTGCAATTTGTTTATCCGGATTGATGTTATTAATCTCCAGAATTTTATTCCAAAAGCGATTGGTTACATCAAAGATTTTT
Source organism: Epilithonimonas sp. UC225_85 (assembly GCF_042695135.1). Lineage (GTDB taxonomy): Bacteria > Bacteroidota > Bacteroidia > Flavobacteriales > Weeksellaceae > Epilithonimonas. The sequence continues at coordinate 410,103 of NZ_CP170547.1, read as the reverse complement.
GACTGTGCGATGGATCTTTTCGGATTGCTGTTTTTGAATTCTTTCAATAATTCCTCAGCTTCGGACATCAGTTTTGAGATAAAATTAACTTCAATCTCAAAATTATATTTCAGGTTCGCCAGATTTCTTGCTTCCCAAGCCGAAATTTTCAAAACAGCTGGTCCGGAAAGCCCCCAATGCGTAATGAGAAGCGGTCCGGATTCTTCGGTTTTTAAGCTTGGAATGCTCACTTCCGCATTTTCAAAACTCGTTCCAGGAAGATCTTTCAGCAAATTATCTTTGATATTAAAAGTAAAAAGTGAAGGAACGGCTTCTACTATTTTATGTCCGAGATTTTCAATTAATTTTAAGGATTTTGGTGAGCTTCCTGTTGTATAAATTACGATATCAGCTGTGAAATCACCTTGTTTTGTTTTAATTAGATAGCCTTCATTTTCTTTAATGATCTCAGAAACGGAAACCTGTGTTTTAATCTCAAAATTTTTATTCCTTACTTCATTAATCATCGCATTGATAATGCTTTGAGAAGAATCTGTGGTGGGAAATATCCGATTGTCTTTTTCGATTTTCAGAGGAACATTTCTGGTTTCGAACCAATCCATTGTATCGCCCGGCTGAAACTTTGTAAAAACACTTAGCAATTCACGATTTCCCCGCGGATAGAAATTCACCAGTTCTCTTGGATCAAAACAGGCGTGCGTCACGTTGCAGCGTCCGCCTCCGGAGATTTTTACTTTCTGCAGAACATCAGAATTTTGTTCCAGAATAGTAACATAAAATTTGTCCTCGTCAAGATTTGCAGCCGTGAAAAATCCGGCAGCGCCTCCTCCAATGATTATTATTTTCTTTTTTGACATTAATTAAATCTTATAAAACCAATATGCCGCTCCGATGGAGTTCTTATTTGGTGTTTCTAATTTTTCTACAAACATATAGCAACTACGTTGCTTTGTATTCGATGCACAAAATTACATTTTTAAGATCCATCTCAAATGGTTAATTTTGAAGAAATATTAAAATCGAAAACATGTCTGTTTATTACCATAAATTTGAAGTGAGATGGAGCGATATCGATGCGAACCGTCATTTGGGAAACTCCACTTATGTTGACTACTGCTCGCAAACGAGGATGGCTTTTCTTACTAAAAATAAAATCGGATTGACGCAGCTCAACCGTTGGGGCGTTGGTCCGGTGATGCTGCACGAGCGTTATTCTTTCTTCAAAGAGATCTATGCAGATCAGACAGTTTTTGTAGGATTGGAAGTGGCTGCGATATCAGATGACGGCTCTATCTATCAGTTTATCCACAAGTTTTATCTACCAGATGGAACACATTGTGCGACAGCCGAAGCAACCGGAGTCTGGATCGATATTATGTTGAGAAAAATTACAACGCCGCCGGAAGACATTATTTTAGTAATGGACGAATTCAAATCTGAGAATGTGAATGTTATTACAAGAGAATTCCTCAAGACTTTACCTTTCCGTCCGGAGAATATTGACATTTCTTTTTTTACAGATTTTAAGTAAGAAATATTAAGATTTTGATGATTTCTCTTTCATCATTATTAATCAACTATCATTAATCAATTATATAAAAAATGCTCGAAGATAAATCACAAGAACTCACACCTATTTCTAAGCTTGGCGAATTTGGTTTGATAAAACATCTGACCGAAAATTTTCCAATCGTTCAGAACTCAACAAAACTTTCCATCGGCGATGACGCAGCAATCATTGATGCTGAAGGCCAAAAAGTGGTTGTTTCAACCGATATGCTTGCAGAAGGAATTCACTTCAACCTTGGTTATGTTCCTTTGAAACACTTGGGTTACAAAGCTGTTGTAGTAAACCTCAGCGACATTGCCGCAATGAACGCAACGCCTACACAAATCCTGGTTTCTATCGCCGTTTCCAATCGTTTCCCTGTAGAAGCTTTGGAAGAAATCTATGAAGGAATAACTTTGGCCTGCAACAGATACAAAGTTGACCTAGTTGGCGGTGACACAACAAGTTCCAACGCTGGTTTGGTACTAAGCATCACAGCTATCGGACTTGAAAAAGAAGAAAAAATTGTCAAAAGAAGCGGTGCAAAACCCAACGATCTTTTGGTCGTGACCGGAGATTTGGGAGGTGCATATTTAGGCTTACAAATTCTTGAAAGAGAACATTCCGTTTTTCTTGCCGATCCCAATATGCAGCCGGAAATGGAAGGTTATGATTATATCCTGGAAAGACAACTGAAACCGGAAGCCAGAACTGATGTCAAAAGTAAATTAGCAGAACTTGACATTCTTCCCACATCAATGATTGATGTTTCTGATGGTCTGGCTTCGGAAATACTTCATTTGTCAGATCAATCGAAAGTTGGTTTTAATCTTTATGAAGAAAAAATCCCGATGGACGAAACCTCTATTCATACGGCAGACGAACTCAACCTAAATCCCGCAATGGCGGCTCTTAACGGGGGTGAGGATTATGAATTGCTTTTCACCATTTCTCCAAATGATTTTGATAAAATTAAAAATCATCCGGACTTTACGATTATCGGTCACGCCACAGAAAATAACGAAGGTAATTTCCTGATCGCCAGAGGATCCAATCAATTGATTCCGCTGACTGCACAAGGCTGGGATGCCTTTCTGAATAAGGAATAACTTTTTGGAATAAAACTTGTAAAACACAAACAGATTAATAAAATCAAAACGATGAAAATTCTAAAAATTTCGACATTATTACTGGCAGGTCTGGGAGTTACAGCTTGCGTTACCAATCCTGTTACAGGACGGTCTTCTCTTCAAATTGCAAACAACAGCGAGATTGCTACTGCTGCTGCTGCTGAATACAGAACTACTCTTTCCGGCGCAAAAGTAGTGACCGGAACAGCAGATGCCAACAGAATAAAAAATGTAGGTGCAAGAATAAAAAATGCGGCTTACGCTTATTATAAAAACATCGGCAGAGAATCTGACCTGGCAAATTACAGTTGGGAGTTCAATCTTATTCAGGATGCTCAACTGAATGCATGGTGTATGCCTGGCGGAAAAGTGGCTTTTTACACCGGAATAATGCCTGTCTGCAAAGATGATAATGGTGTAGCGGTTGTAATGGGGCACGAGGTTTCCCACGCTTTGGCAGGTCATGGAAATGAAAGAATTTCTCAGGCAATGCTTGCCCAATATGGTGGAAGTCTGATTGGCGGAACAATGTCTAACAGCCAATGGGCAGGGATCTTTGAAAAAGTATATCCGGTTGGCGCTCAGGTAGGACTTTTAGCATACGGAAGAAAACAAGAATCCGAAGCAGATGAAATGGGACTTCAATTGATGGCAATGGCAGGTTATGATCCACGAAGTGCAACAGCTTTCTGGCAAAGAATGGAAGCATCTTCTACAGGAAGCAAAACGCCGGAATTCTTATCAACCCACCCGAATCCTGCTAACAGAATCGCTGACCTGAATGCCGATATGCCAAAAGCTCTGCAGTATTATAAAGCTGCCGGAGGTAAACTATAATTTTTTAGCTTATATTTATAAAAAATTAAAGATGAAAAGTTTAATTGTAATTGGTATCATTTTATTGGGTCTGGGAGCTTTACTTTTTTACCTTAATGATATGGCGATCGATCTTAGAGTCATCTATGGCGCACTTTCCGGAATTGGAATTGGATTGATCATCGGCGGATTAGTCGGCTATGTGAGCAAAGGAAATGCTGTAAAGGAAGCTCAGTTGCGACAAGAGTTCAAACAGCTTCAAAAAGAAAAAGCTGAATTGGAGAAAGAACGTACTGAAAATAATTTGAATCCCGGAAGTCTATAATTAAAGACTTCTGATAAATTGACCGGGCGTTGTCTTGGTATATTTCTTAAATATCTTATTAAAATAAGTAATATTATTAAAACCTGTAGCATAGCAGCTTTCTGCTATGCTTTTTTCTTGGGAAAGCAGAATGCAGGCTTTATCAATCCTGTATCGGTTCACGAATTCTACAAAGGTAATAGACGTTGCTTTTTTGAAAAAATTACAGAAAGCAGGTTTAGTCAGGTTCGCCAAATCTGCAGCCTGCTGAATATCTACCTCATTCTGATAGCCATTTTCCACATAAGTAAAAACAGCTTCTAACCTGTTTCTGTTTCTGGAAACGATGGTGTAAGGCATTATTTCGGTATTTAACAATTCGAAGTCTTCTGTCTTGGATAGATCAAAAAGAAGATCCAGAAGCATCAGATATCTTTTGTAACCTTCGGCATTTGCAATGTTTTCCAATTTGGGAATTGCCTTTTGTTTGACCTCTGAAGAAAAAAGAACGCCGTATCTTGACATTTCCAGCAGTCTTTTGATAGAATTGGTGTCAGGCTCGCCTTCCGGCAGAGAAAGGATTTCTTCTTTGAACAAGATTACGATTTCTTCGTGAGGATCTGTAGCATTGAGTCCTAAACCCGAATGCGGAATATTAGACCCGATCAATGCCAAAGCACCATCTTCAAAGTGGCTTTTATGATAGCCAACGTGTCTTGTTCCCTTACCTTTCAGAACACAAACAATCTCAATTTCAGGGTGATAGTGATATTGCCAGTTGAGTTCTGAGATAGGAATATCCTTGATATGCAATACCCGGAAAGAGCTATTTTCGTCCGGAGAAATATGTTCAAGAATTACTTTCATTCCAGTTAATGTTAATTTGAGACAAAAATAAACAAAACATATTAATATTGTTCTGTTTTTTATTTATTGAGTTAAAAGAAAATTAACGAATAGCCTTTACATTTGTAAAACAAAATCAATTTCTCACAGGATTGAGTTTGTGAATTTTTAAGGTCTATATATGAAGAAGGCTGGAAATTAATTTTTCCAGCCTTCTCATATTTTTAAAAGTAAAGATTATTTGAAGTTATAACCGATACCTAAAATAAACATACTTGGACGGTTGTCATATCTGATTTCAGTATTGTTTCCAGAAGCATCTGCAACAGTATTGATAAACTTTCTGCTGTCTTTGGAAAAAGCACCCTCATATCTTGCATTGATGACAAATTTTGAAAGTGTTGCCTGTGCGCCAAACTGGTATCCAACAGTGAATTCTTTTGTACCGTTTTCTTTGAAATCAGCATACGTATTGTCTGTTGACAGATTATAAGACGCTACCGGTCCTACAAAAGCCGCCAATTTTCCTAAAAGAAAATTATGCCCTACTAAAACTGGAACATCAATTCTGTTACTTTTAGCTTTTATTTCCACGTCTCCTGTTGTTTCAACGCTTTTTTTGAAAGATGTATAATAGATTTCCGGCATTACAAACCATCCACTTACAGGGAAGTCTATTTTCGCAGCCAAACCGACATTAAAACCTGTTGAGTTGTCTCCTTTTGTATCTACTGCGGTATTAACTGCTCCTTTAAAATTCTCCCAGCTTGCGGATGATGTATCCAACAGAGCATTTGCTCTTAATCCAAATGTCACCTGCGAATAAGCCATCATTCCAAGGAATATAGCCAGCGTACTAATTAGTTTTTTCATTGTTGTCTTCTGTTTTATCGTTAATTAAACTTGTTTGATCATTTTCCAACATAAATTCTCTCAGCTGCTTGAACAGTTCTGATGAATAAACGAAATCTATAAGATTTTTATTCTTTGCCGTTGTCAGCATATTTTTATCGCCTTCCCATTCTTTGATCCCCAATCTCAAATAAAGGATCTTTTCCCCAATCGTCATAACAGAGTTCATATCGTGGGTATTGATGATTGTAGTCGTGTTGTACTCTCTTGTAATTTCCAAAAGCAGATCATCGATCACATTGGAAGTATAGGGATCCAATCCCGAATTAGGCTCATCACAGAACAGATATTTCGGATTGTTGACGATAGCTCTCGCAATGGCTACCCTTTTCTGCATTCCGCCGGATATTTCAGAAGGATATTTTTTGTTGGCTTTATCAAGATTAACTCTTCCGATAACTTCCAGAACCTTTCTTTTCTTCTCTCGGTAAGTCAGATTGGTGAACATGTCCAATGGAAAACTGATATTCTCCTCCACCGTCATAGAATCAAAAAGCGCACTTCCCTGGAAAACCGTCCCGATCTCTGATCTTAGAACCTGTTTATCTTCCCGGGACATTGTCATAATATCCCGCCCGTCAAATAAAATGCTGCCACTGGAAGGTTCATAAACATTCAGCAGGGATTTTAGAAAAACCGTTTTACCGGATCCACTTTGCCCAATAATTAAATTGACCTTTCCTGTATCAAACGTTGTTGTAATACCCTTAAGAACCTCAACCTCATTATTGAAGCTTTTTTTTAATTCTTTTACTTCTATCATTAGCTGAGTAACATTTGGGTTAATATTAAATTCATAATAATAACGGCAATCATTGTCCAGACCACAGCTTGTGTACTGGCGCGTCCTACTTCCAAAGAACCACCCTTTACATTATACCCGAAATAAGCAGGAATAGTTGCAATCAAAAAAGCAAAAGCAGCGGTTTTAACAAAAGCATACCAGATAAAATAGGTTGGCATATACATCTGGATTCCGGTTATATAATCTGCTTTTGTCCAGCTTCCCGTGGCAACTCCGGCAATATAACCACCATAAATACCGACAACGATACTAATGGCAATCAATATGGGATTAAAAACCACACTGGCTACGATCTTTGGCAGAATCAAAAAATTAGCTGAGTTGACACCCATAATATCCAACGCATCTATCTGCTCTGTGACTCGCATTGTTCCGATACTGGACGCAATGTAAGATCCTACTTTTCCGGCAAGAATTACGGATATAATGGTTGGTGAAAATTCCAGTATTAAAACCACCTTGGTTGCATAGCCAACAAAACTATTGGGAATGGGAAAAGATGATGCGCTGAAGTTATTAAACATCTGAATAGCAACAACAGCACCTACAAAAAAAGAGGTGAAGAGCACCAATCCAAAGGAATTAACTCCTAAATCATAAAACTCTCTTACCAGGAGTTTGAGATATACATTTCTTTTCTGTGGTTTGCTGATAGCCTTTCCCAACAGTATAACATATTCTCCAATAGACGTAAATAGTCGTTTTAACATAAAACAAAATTAGTTCTTTTCTGATAAATATCAGCGTGCATTTTTATCACCGACAATTATTAAAAATATGGTTTTGAAAATGATTACAATATCCATGCTAAATTTGGCTTTTTCAACATAAAAAAGAACCTTTGCAGATTCTTTTTGTCATTTTCAAATTTTTAAAATTATAAAAATAAGCCGATTCTTAAATCAAATTTAAGGAATATTCAAATATTTATGTGTTTGGATAGATGATCTCCATTGCGGGTTTTCTAAAATAAAATCTGTGATCTTAGGATACATTGCATCACGTTTGCTCCACTCACTCTGAAGGTAGAGAACACAATTTCCATTCACTTTATTACCTTGCTCTTCAGCAAATTTGAAATCATTCTGATTAAAAATGATCATTTTAAGTTCACTGGCTTTAGAATAAATTTCTGCCAATGGAAGTCCGGTTTTCTTTGGCGAAAGCGTGATCCAGTCCAGATGTCCGCTCATTGGATAAGCGCCGGAAGTTTCGATATGGATTGTACAACCCAATTTTTTCAGCTTTGAAGTTAAAATATCGAGATTCCACATCAATGGCTCGCCACCAGTCAAAACAATGGTTTTACATAGTCTGGCAGCAGTTTCTGCAATTTCTTCCGTATTCATCAACGGATGAAGCGTCGGGTCCCAGCTTTCCTTGACATCGCACCAATGACAGCCGACATCGCATCCGCCCAGACGAATGAAATAGGCTGCTTTCCCAGCATGAAACCCCTCTCCCTGAATAGTGTAAAAATGTTCCATCACTGGGAGCATTCTACCTTCTTTTAATAAGATATCTTCTTGTTCTTTTGTCATTTTCTATTCTCCCCGAATTCCCTTCAAAAAAAGAAACTTCCCAAAATATTAATTTTGAAAAATCAGGCTTTATTAATCATTATAAACCGAAGTTTTATACGCAATAATGGTATTTTTCATCAGCATTGCACGCGTCATTGGTCCTACTCCACCAGGAACAGGCGTTATCCAATCTGCTTTTTCTGCACAGCTTTCAAAATCTACATCGCCGGCGAGATGATATCCTTTTTCAGAATCATCCTCTACACGAGTTATTCCAACATCTACGATAACAGCGCCTTTTTTGATCATATCTCCTTTCAGGAAATTAGGATCGCCCAAAGCCGTGATCACAATATCTGCCTTTTTTGTATATTCTTCTATATGTTCTGTGTAAGAGTGCGTTAGCGTCACGGTAGAATTTCCAGGAAAATCTTTTCTTCCCATCAGGATGCTCATCGGTTTCCCGACGATTCTGCTTCTTCCAATGATCACACAGTCTTTACCTTTTGTCTCGATATTATATCTTTCCAATAAGGTCAAAATTCCAAATGGCGTTGCAGGTAGGAAAGTGTCCATTTCCAAAGCCATTTTGCCGAAATTCTCCGGATGAAAACCATCCACATCTTTTCTTGGATCGATAGCCATAATGATCTTTTCCTGATCAATTTGTTTTGGCAAAGGCAACTGAACGATAAAACCGTCTACAGCTTTTGACTTGTTTAGCTCATCGATTTTCTCCAGCAATTCCGATTCTGAAACCGTGCTTGGAAATTTAATCAAGCTTGATTGGAATCCAACTTCCTCACAGTCTTTTACTTTGCTGTTCACATAAGCTTTGCTTGCACCATTATTACCGACCAGAATTGCCACCAAATGCGGCGCTCTTTTCTTATTGGCGAGGATTCTTTCAACTTCCTCTTTGATTTCACCTTTTACCTCTTTTGAGACCTTTAGTCCGTCTAGAATTTGTGCCATTTTTTCTTTCTTTTTACTTTTAGATTTTATTTTTTAAGGATACTTTTCCGGATTTTGATGGGTACAGAAAACGGAGAGAATACTTACAATTTTGTTTTCTTCATCAATATCAAAAAACAGAATATAGGGGAACTTTTTGAGAGGTAATGCCCTAACATTGTTATATTTTGTAGCAAAAAAAGGATTTAATTTTAAAATTTTATAGCCTTCAAAAATTCTCTTTTTGAGATTCTTTGCAGAAGAAGACGATACTTTTTTATAATATTCAATAGCCTCATCAATATTCTGTGTCGCCAATTTTGAAACTTCGATTTTATATTCCATGTTTCTTTGATACTTCCTCCAAAGATTCAAATGCATCTCTAAATTGGGATCGATCTTCCTTCAAAGCTTCATCAATTACCCTTTTCATTTCATCCGTCAGTTCAAAATCGTCATCTTCATTTTTTTCAAAACGGATTTTCATCTTCTTAAGAAAAGTTTCTACAAAAGTTTCTTCTTCTTTGTCTTTCAGTTGGATCGTGATCTGTGTCATAGCATTAAACTTTAATCAAAATTAATGAAAAACCTCCTTCATCTTATTTATTTCCTTTATAATAATTGATCAGACCATTTGTAGAACTGTCGTGAGTTTCAACTTCTCCTTCGCTTTCAAGTTCCGGAAGAATCTTTCCTGCCAATACTTTTCCTAATTCAACTCCAAACTGGTCAAAGCTGAAAACGTTCCAGATCACACCCTGAACAAAGATTTTGTGCTCATACAAAGCAATCAATTGTCCTAATGTAAACGGAGTCAATTCCTTGAACAGGAATGAGTTGGTTGGTGTATTTCCTGTAAATATTTTATATGGTAAAAGGAATTCTGTTTCCTCTTCTGATTTTCCTGACGATTTTAATTCTGTGAAAACCTCATCTTCCGTTTTTCCGAAAGCCAAAGCTTCTGTCTGTGCAAAATAGTTTGCCAGCAAAATATCCTGATGTTCCCCAACTTCATTCACAGATTTTGCATAAGCGATGAAATCTGCAGGAATCAATTCTGTTCCTTGGTGAATCAATTGATAAAATGCGTGTTGACCGTTAGTTCCTGGTTCTCCCCAGATGATTGGTCCTGTTTCGTATTCTACAAATTCGCCATTTCTGTCCACCGATTTTCCATTGCTTTCCATATCGCCTTGTTGAAGATATGCCGCAAAACGGTCAAGATATTGAGAGTATGGCAAAATTGCATAAGTACTTGCTGCAAAGAAGTTACGGTACCAGATTCCTAAAAGTCCCATCAAAACGGGAACGTTATTTTCTAATTCTTCAGTTTGGAAATGGACATCTGTATCGTGAGCACCTCTTAATAACTGTTCGAAGTTTTCATAACCAACAGAAAGGACGATGCTCAATCCGATTGCACTCCAAAGCGAGTAACGGCCGCCAACCCAATCCCAGAATTCGAAGATGTTCTCTTCCGCAATCCCGAACGCTTTAACCGACTGAATATTAGTTGATAAAGCAACAAAATGTTTTGCAACATCTGCTTCACTTGCACCGGATTTTAAGAACCAATCTTTTGCAGACTTGGCATTGGTCATTGTTTCCTGAGTCGTAAATGTTTTTGAAGCGATGATGAAAAGTGTAGTTTCCGGGTTAAGGTCTTTTACGACCTCAGCCATATGATTACCGTCCACATTGGAAACGAAATGAACATTCAATCTTGTTTTAAAATGCTTCAAAGCTGAGCAAACCATCACTGGCCCAAGGTCTGAACCTCCAATTCCAACGTTCACAACATCTGTAATTTCTTTTCCTGTAAAACCTTTGTGAGAACCGGAAATGATGCTCTCTGAAAAAGTCTTCATATGATCCAGAACCTTTCTGATGGCAGGTTTGATGTTTTCTCCGTCTACTAAAATCTCTTTATCAGAAAAATCTCTCAAAGCTGTGTGAAGCACTGCTCTTCCTTCTGTTTCATTGATTTTTTCTCCTGCAAACATGCTTTTGATTGCCGATTTCAATTCGGTTTCTTTAGCCAAGTCAAGCAATAATTCGATTGTTTTGGAATCAGCTAAGTTTTTAGAATAATCAAAAAGGAAATTTTCTGTTTCTAATGAAAATTCTTTGAAACGGTTTTCATTATACTGGAAAAGTGTTCTTAATTCGAAATCGTTGTTGGCAAAATGATCATTTAAAGCTTTCCAGGCGGAAGTATGAAGTGGATTTATTTTTGGTAACATAATAGAGATGTTAGATGTTAGAACTTAGATGTTAGATTTTGAAATCGAAACGCTAAATCCATTATTTTTATTAATTCTTGAAAATTCAAATTGTCTTTATGACCTGCAAATTTAAGAAAAAATAGTCACTTCTTTTTAGCTCGTTTTTTAGTTAAAAATATGACAATTGTCTTAATGAAATATACGTTAAACTTTGAAATTAGAACTAACTTTACCCTCAAATTAAGGTTATGGATGATTTTATGGCTGCCCGTTCGCAGATGGCAGTTTCTCTTGGATTCCACATCATATTTTCGTGTGTCGGGATGGTAATGCCTTTTCTGATGGCGTTTTCTCATTACAAATATCTCACGACCAAGGACGAAGTTTACAAAGGTCTTACAAAAGCCTGGAGCAAAGGTGTGGCAATTCTATTTGCGACTGGCGCAGTGTCCGGAACGATGTTGTCTTTTGAACTCGGTTTGCTTTGGCCAAAGTTTATGGAGCATGCGGGTCCTATTTTCGGAATGCCGTTTTCTCTGGAAGGAACCGCCTTTTTCATTGAGGCAATTGCGATTGGCTTTTTTCTTTATGGCTGGGAAAAATTCAACAAATGGTTTCATTGGTTTTGCGGTGTTGTGGTAGGCGTCAGCGGTTTGGCTTCCGGGATTCTTGTTGTTGCAGCCAATGCCTGGATGAACAGTCCCGCAGGTTTCGATTATATTAATGGAAAATATGTGAATATCGATCCCATAAAAGCGATGTTCAACGAGGCCTGGTTTCCGCAGGCTTTTCATATGACGGTAGCGGCTTTTGCAGCGACTGGATTTGCCGTTGCAGGAATTCATGCTTTAATGATATTGAAAAAAAGAAATGCAAATTTCCATACAAAAGCATTCAGGATCTCTGCCGGTTTTGCCATATTTGGAGCTTTGCTGGCACCGATTAGTGGCGATATTGCTGCAAAATCTGTTGCAAAAAGACAGCCTATAAAACTTGCGGCGATGGAAGCCCACTTCGAAACTGAAAAAGGCGCAAGCTTTGTGATTGGCGGAATTCCGGATGAGAAAACCGAACAAATAAAGTATGCCATAAAAGTTCCGAAAGTCTTGAGTTTCCTTGCAAATGGCGATTTCAATTCTGAAGTGAAAGGACTTAAGGATTTCCCGAAAGATGAATGGCCGCCAGTGGCTGTGGTACATTTTGCGTTTCAGATTATGATCTTTTTTGGAAGTGTGATGATGGCAATCGGAATTCTATATCTGGTTGCAAGTTTCTGGAAGAAGAATTGGCTTACAAAAGCCTGGTTTCTTAAAACGTTCGTTCTAGCAATTCCATTCGGGTATATTGCTCTGGAAGCTGGTTGGACAGTGACGGAAGTTGGTAGACAACCTTGGATCATCTATGGAATTATGAGAACGATTGACGCTGTGACCCCGATGCCGGGAATCCAGTATTCGTTTTATTTTTTCACTTTGGTTTTTATGTCGTTATCAATGATCATCATTTTCCTTTTGCTTAGACAAATCAAAATGGTTCCGAAACTGTATGACCCGACTGATCCCAATTATAATCCTAAATCCAAATAAAATGATATACGTTGTTATTGCATTCCTTTGGGTCTCAATCTGTCTTTATCTTATTACGGGAGGTGCCGATTTTGGAGCAGGGATTATCGAATTGTTTTCACGGAAGTCTTATCGTGACAAAACAAAATCAATAATGCTGAAATCTATCGCCCCGATTTGGGAAGCCAATCATATGTGGCTGATCATTGCGGTTGTGATCCTGTTTGTCGGATTTCCTACAATTTACACCTGTGTTTCTACTTATCTTCATATCCCTCTGGTTCTGATGTTGGTCGGGATCATTGCAAGAGGAACGGCTTTTACATTCCGGAATTATGATGCGGTTCACGACAGCTGGCAGAAACTATACACTCAGATTTTTTATTATTCCAGTTTATTTACGCCGTTTTTCCTCGGTATGATTGCTGCGGCAACGATTTCCGGATCTATTGATACTGATGCAAAAGACCTCAGCCTTTATATTTTCAGCTGGCTGAACTGGTTTGGCGTTTGTGTGGGTTTTTTCACGGTTTCACTTTGTGCTTATCTGGCATCATTGTTTTCCCTTCATCAGGCCAGATTCAATGAGGACGCTTTACCAATTCTTATCCGAAAAACCAGACAAACAGCTCTGTATGTTGTGATTACAGGGGTTTTAGTATTTGTAAGTGCTTATTATTCTGATATTCCATTGTTACATTGGATTTTTTCCAAAGCTTTGGGGATCATCGCTATCACATTGGCAACCATTAGTTTATTATTTACGAATGAAGCCATTAAAAAAAGTAATTTTCTGCTGGTGAGAGCTTTAGGTGGTTTTCAGATTATTATGATTTTGGTGGCTGCCACTTATCAGCATAATCCTGATATTATTCTTTTTGCAAACGGCAGTTCACTTTCTTTGTTTGATGAAAGTGCGGCTCCAAAAACGATTACGGCATTGGGTTGGGCGTTGATGCTGGGAAGCATTTTTATTCTGCCATTTCTTTTTTATCTGTTGTTTTCATTTGGTGAAAAAGAAAATAAAAAATAGAATAAGCCGTTAGAAACTATATTTTGAATCGAATTAATTATGAAAAAGATTTTTGCGTTTGTTGCAATTAATTTAGGTGTATTTGGCTTTTCACAAGCCTGGACAGGTGCTGGTGATCAGAAAGCACAGGGCGGACTGAACGTTTGGGGATTAGGAACCGGCATTGCTGCAAGTTATGATTATGGAATCAATAGTTTGATCTCTGTCGGAGGAGGTGCCAATGTCTATTTTAATGAAAAAGATGACAATCCTTTTATTTTTGGCCGAGTAGGTTTCCATTTGCAGGAAGCTTTGGCTTTACCTCCTGAATTTGATATTTATCCGGGCGTTAATGTTGGTGTTGCCGGCGGAAATTTTGGTTTGGGCGTTTATCTGGGTGCAAGATATTTCTTCACAGAAAACTGGGGTGCCTTTGTAGAAGCCGGGAACAATGGCAGTTTCGGCGTTTCTTATTCTTTTTAAAGACTATCAGGAATTTTAAAAAATAATACCCGCAAAATTCTGGTTAATACGGCCTTCTCTTAAACATACATCCCTTATTTATAAAAGCCTCCATATCTTTTAGTAAGAACATATGGAGGCTTTTTGTTGAAGTTTATATTACATCTATTACATTCGAAAATTTCAGATGATATTTAAAGATATTTGGATTTAAGATTTTTATCCTGAGGCGGAAGCGGAACGTAGCCATCATCATTGATGACTTTTGGAAACTCGTGGTTGGCCCATTTCCTTTTAGCTTCTTCTATTTTTTCTTTGTCCGAGGAAACAAAATTCCAATAGATATTCCGAGGTTCCGGAAATGGCTCTCCTCCAAAAATATAAACTGTAGAATTTGGTTTTAAAACAAAATGACAAAGCTTTGCATCTTTCGCAATCAAAATATGTTTCGGAGTGTAAAGATTGCCTTCACTTTCGATATTGCCCTCCAGAATATAAAGCGAAGACTCTCCGAAAAGATAATCGCCGAGAACGATTTCCTTATCTTCCGGAGATGAGTTCTTAACCTCCAGAAAATAAAGCGGCGAATAAACAGGAACGGGTGATTTACGACCAAGGATTTCGCCTGCAATCAGTTTATATTTGACTTCATTGTCTTTCCAGCCAGGGATATCTTCTTTGCTGATATGACAGAACTCCGGTTCCATATCTTCCAGCTCTTTTGGCAAAGCGACCCAGATCTGTAATCCGTGGAGATGCTTATCGGTTGTTCTGAGATATTCCGGTGTTCTTTCTGAGTGGGCAACTGCTTTTCCGGCGGTCATCCAGTTAACTGCGCCGTCTTTGATTTCTATTTCTGTCCCGATAGAATCTCTGTGCATAATGCTTCCTTCAAATAAAAAAGTAAGTGTAGAAAGCCCGATGTGCGGATGAGGCGGAACGTCCAGATTCTCATAATCTTTGAGAGCTGCAGGACCCATATGATCTATAAAAACAAACGGACCAACGCTTCTTTTTTGTGAAAACGGCAGCAATCTCCCAACCAGGAAGTTTCCAATGTCGGCAGCGCGCTCTTCTATTATCATCTGAATATTTGACATACTTTTTAAATTTTTTATCTAAAAATAAGACTTTTCCTGAAAACTTAGGAAAATAATTACATTGGTATAGTTTCTGACTAAATGATTACCTTTGACAACTTATAATTTTAAAACATATTAATGGAATTAGCATTAAAAATATTTCAGTTTATTCTGAGCATTTCTATTCTTGTACTTCTTCACGAACTGGGACATTTTCTTCCCGCCAAATGGTTCAAAACGAGAGCAGAAAAATTCTTCCTTTTCTTCGACCCTTATTTTTCTCTTTTCTCAATGAAAAAAATCAATGGGAAATGGAAGTTCAAATTAATTTCAAAAAACCTTCCGGATACGGAGATAGTTACCGTTGATGGTGAGCAAAAAGAAGTACCTATTGACATTACCAAACTCCCGGACAGTGATTGGCGAAAATATCCCGAGAATACAAAATACGGAATCGGCTGGCTTCCTTTTGGCGGCTATGTAAAAATCGCCGGAATGGTGGACGAAAGTATGGACACCGAGCAGTTGAAAAAACCGGCACAGCCTTGGGAATTTCGAAGCAAACCGGCTTGGCAGCGCCTTATCATTATGCTTGGCGGTGTAACCGTCAATTTTTTCCTGGCCTGGATTATCTATTCCGCTTTGGTGGGCAATAATGGCGAAAACATCTTCGATGCGGACAAAATCACCACGCCTTTGCATTACACGCAGGCGGCTAAAAAAATGGGGTTTGAGGATGGTGATAAAATTTTGACCGTAGATGGAAAAACGCAGAAGGACTTTAAAAAATTAGCTTTAGACATATTATTGAGTGACGAGATCACCGTTCTAAGAAATGGTAAAAAAGTAACGTTTCCTACAAATGATGATGGAAAAGCCCTTGCTTTCAACGATCCCGAACCAAGATCTTTTTTGACACCAAGATTAACACCAATTATCGATACCATTGTTACGAAATCAACGCTGGTTGCAGGCTTAAAAGTTGGTGACAAAGTTCTTACGATAAATGGAAAGCCAATCCAGTATTATGATGAATTAAAACCATTGGTTGTTCCTAATGCCGGAAAAGTTACAGATTTCACGGTTTTAAGAAACAATCAGGTTGAAGATTTGAAAATTCCTGTTTCAAAAGAAGGCACAATCGGCGTTTTGACATTCAAGGAAATCAACAAATATACTGTTCATAATGAATATAACTTGTTTGGTTCAATCAAAAGAGGTTTTACGCTTACCATTGAGAGTTTGACTTATCAGATCAAGCAATTCAAGTTAATTTTTAATAAAAAGGTAAAAGGTTATAAAAAAGTGGGCGGTCCGCTTGCAATTATTAATAAAATGCCTGTTGACACAGACGCAACTGGGAATGTATCGATCAATTGGGTAGATTTCTGGTCATTTACAGCGATGTTTTCGGTTTGGTTGGCTTTCCTTAATTTGATACCAATTCCGGGATTAGATGGCGGTCACGTTGTGTTCACACTGTGGGAAATCATCACAAGAAAACCTGTTCCGCAAAAAATATTGGAAAATGCACAAATGGTTGGTGTGATTTTCTTATTGGGGCTTATGGTGTTAATATTTGGAAATGATATAGTTAAGCTAATCACCGAAGCTTTGGCTCATAAAAATTAAAAAAAGTTTCAAAAAAAGTTTTGGGATTTTTAAAAAAGTTTCTATATTTGCACACGCTTAAAGCAAAAAGAAACATTCCTCTTTAGCTCAGTTGGTTAGAGCATCTGACTGTTAATCAGAGGGTCGCTGGTTCGAGCCCAGCAAGAGGAGCAAAACCATCACATTTCTGTGATGGTTTTTTGTTTTTATAGGCTTTTATTATCTTATAGATCAACTCAGCACGCCAATGGCTAATAGTAAAACCACGACAGAAATCAATAAAAAGATAAAAATACAATGACTAAGGATAGATCTGATGATAACATTAATCGGCTTCAGATGATTAAAAAATTCAATATTCGTCCAGAAATTGAGTCCGATATCAATTAAATAAACGATCAGAACAACTGTATTGATGCTGAAAGAATGTTTTATCAGGAAAATAAACGGCAATAATATAATCTGGAGGATCAGCCTTTGTCCTGCCTTGAAGGTGTTCAGAATCAAATATTCTACAAAATTATAACCTTGGTTGTAAAAACAGATAAAAGTACCAACCGTATAAAAAGGAATTGTAGCAAGCGTCAACCAACCAAAATTCTTCAGCATATACTCATCAAAACCAATGGAATTGTGGCTCAGCACAATTTTGGATCCTTGCTCATCGGAC
The DNA here is from genome assembly GCF_042695135.1 of Epilithonimonas sp. UC225_85. GTDB lineage: Bacteria > Bacteroidota > Bacteroidia > Flavobacteriales > Weeksellaceae > Epilithonimonas. Next base: position 392,637 of record NZ_CP170547.1, on the reverse strand, counting down.
AGCGTAAAAAGATTAAGATGGAACCAATGACAAAGTAAAATATAAAATCCCGCCAATATCAGAATGAAGGAAAGCGGCTGGCTGTGATTAATCCTTTTCCCTTCCAGATATTCTCTGATCGAATGTCCCGGACGGATAAATAATTGTTTACTTGTGTACAAAAGTCCTGGGTTAATATGGAAAAAACTGTGCGGAATCTCATGTTTCAAATAGTGAAAATCAATTCTATGTGTATCAGCAGTCTGTCCACAATGATTACAAAATTTTCCCTCAAAATGATGACCACAATTTTTACACGTTTTCATGATTTCTTATATTAGTATTACTTTTTATTTTTTTCCTCGATCCAGCGGCTCATATATTTTGTCGAGTTCAATTGATGGTGCTGCAGGATTTTTCCCAAATAATTTTCAGTGCTGTGATTTTCCAGATTTTCCATTAATTCCGAAACTTTATTAATAAAAGAATCCGCAAATAAATTTTTATTGAAAACAGACTCCAAAATCTGATAACCATTTTCACGAGCTTCATTCCAAAGATTTTCATTCTGATAAAGTTTAACTGCTTTCTCAACAAAAATCTCATCAGAATCTTCTACAAAACCATTCCAGGGCAGATCTTTCTGCATCCCTTCCGCTCCAATGGAGGAAGTTACGTTTGGCAACCCAAATTTCATACTTTCCCAAAGTTTCCCTTTTAAGCCTGCTCCAAAAGGAATTGGAGCTAGCAAAACTTTAGCTTTATTATAAATATCTTCCACAGAATCCGCCCTTCCTTTTACAAGAAAACCATCTTTGTCGTTGTGAAGGTCCAAAACCTTTTGACTCGTGTAAGCGCCATAAATATGAAGTTCAGCTTCCGGAAGTTTTCTTTTGATGGATTTCCAGATTTGTTTCAATTTCAATACCGTTTGCCAATTCGGTTCGTGAAGGAAATTTCCGATACTTACAAAATGTTTTCTGTCTTCGAAACGCGTTTTACTTTTATCAAAATTTTCAGTCAAAAAAGGAATGTAAAACAGCAGACTTGGATTGATTTTAAACTCATTAACTAATAAATTATATTCAAATTCCGAAATGATTAAGGACAAATCACAACGCAAAATCGAAGCAATTTCACGCACAAAAGTATCATTAATAAAATCTTTCTTTTCAACAATCCTACTTTCAACAAACGCTTTTCTTCTGGCTTCTCTCAGAAAATGCAGATCTTCCGTATCAATGATTTTCACGGCATTTGGACAGTTCTCAGAAACGCGCCAGCCAAATTGTTCTTCCGTCACATAACGGTCAAAAAGAATAACGTCCGGATTGAGATTTCTAATCTTCTCATCAAAACTTTCATTATTAATTTCAATCTTCTGAATCTCAATTTTTTCAGAAAATTCAACATTATTGGATGCAGTCAGAAAACTGATTTTGTAATCTGCTTCCGAGAAAAGCTGAATCAATTGCATCATCCGATGACCAGCTGCAGTAGAAGCCGGCTCAGGAATCACGAGACCAATAATGACAAGATGTTTCACAGAAACAAAAATAGAAATTCTTATTTGATTATTTTGGCAGCTTTATTCGTCTTCCGCTCCCAAACCTAATGAAATGGTTCGACGAAGTCAATCTTTTTGCAGACGATTTCAGCTTAAATAGAACTTGAGTCCACGCAAAAAACGATTTCCGTTCAAACCTAACGAAGTGGTTCATCGATTCAAATAAAAAAAATATAAACTCTGAGATTAGCCGGGCTGCAGATTCTTCATAAAAACAAACTTTAGTTTTCAAATCAAATTTTCAACCCCAAACATCACGCTTTTCAAAAAAATTTATATTAATTTTGAGGTATGCGAATAGAAAACGAAATTAAGTTGGGGTTCAAAGATGTGATGTTTCGCCCGAAACGTTCCACCCTCAAATCCCGGTCAGAAGTTACGATAGAAAGAGAATTCACTTTTCTGCACACCCAGAAAAAATGGAGTGGCGTTCCCTTGATTGCTGCCAATATGGACACCGTCGGAACTTTTGAAATGGCTGAAGCTCTGTCCAAAGAAAAAATAATTACGGCCATCCACAAACATTATTCAGTAGAAGAATGGAATCAATTCTTAGACGGAAGATCCGATGAATTCTACCAATATATTGCGCTCAGCACTGGAACCGGAAAAGCCGACGAAGAAAAAATAAAAACCATTCTGGACGCCAATCCGAAGATTCAATTTCTTTGTATTGATGTTGCAAACGGCTATTCCGAGCATTTTGTTCAATTCGTAAAAAAAGCAAGAGAAAATTTCCCGGATAAAATCATCATCGCAGGAAACGTTGTAACCGGCGAAATGGTAGAAGAACTGATTTTGGCAGGTGCAGACATCATCAAAGTGGGAATCGGTCCAGGTTCAGTTTGTACAACTAGAATAAAAACGGGTGTTGGTTATCCTCAGCTTTCGGCAATCATCGAATGTGCTGATGCGGCGCACGGTTTAGGCGGACAAATCATCGGTGATGGTGGTTGTAAAGTTCCTGGTGATGTGGCTAAAGCATTTGGTGGCGGTTCAGATTTTGTGATGCTGGGTGGAATGTTTGCCGGACACGACGAAAGTGGTGGCGAACTGATTACAGAAAATGGAAAAACTTTCAGACTTTTCTACGGAATGAGTTCTCAAACTGCTATGGATAAACATTCCGGTGGTGTTGCAGAATACCGAGCATCCGAAGGTAAAACAGTGAAAGTTCCTTATAAAGGCCCGGTTTCTGAAACTGTGAAAGATATTCTTGGAGGTGTGCGTTCTACTTGTACTTATGTTGGTGCTTCAAAACTAAAAGAACTCTCTAAGAGAACAACTTTTATCCGCGTTCAGGAGCAGGAGAATCAGGTTTTTGGTGGTTAAGAAATTAATTTAGAATAAAAGAACCAGCCAAAATTTGGCTGGTTTTTTTATTTAAAGTTTATCAAGTTCTCTTCTCAATGCAATCGAAGCTTTTTTTACTTCTATTGTCCAGTCATCGGCCGCATTTCCATCTGCACCGTCAGAAATATATTTCAAGCACAGAAAATCGATTCCTTCCAACTCAGCAACTTTCGCAAGCGCAAAAGCTTCCATATCGATGACATTATATTCTGGATTAATATGTTCTATTTCAAATTGGTCTCCGGAACCACAGATTCCGTTCGGAAGATTTTCTGTTTTTAATCCATATTCGAGAAGAATTGGTTCATCTGAAAACGGCGTTTCAAATTTCTGAAAACCCAAAGCTCTTACATCCATATCTCTCTGGATGAAACGACTGCAATTAATAATATTTCCTCTATCAAATGTTGTGCTTCCCGCAGTTCCAAGATTGATAATCAGATCAGGATTAGATTTCTGAATGGCTTTCGTCAAATTGTAAGTCGCTTTAACTTTTCCAATTCCTACGAAAACTTTATTGAAATTTTCAAACTCTTTTCCTGCCTCTGATTCCAAAGCAAAAACAAGTAAAATATTGTTATATATTTTCCCGTTTATTTCCATAATTTCTGTTTGTGAAGTATTTGTATAGACTTTAAATTCAATATTTTAAAACAAGACCTTCCCTTCCTTTTTAAGTTCTTCCAAATACTGAACTTTGCTGTCTCTGTAAAACAAATTCATTGTCTCGAAAGGAATCATTTTCAAATCTTTATTGACTATGTGAACGCATGATTTTTTTACGGCGCGGACATCAAAATCGTGAGCGTCCATAAAGTTCATAATGATGATTCTGAACAGGTTGTCATAGTCCAAATTGGGTGCAGAAACCTCTGGCAGACAGCACAATAATTGATTTACTTTCGGTTGAACTTTATCTACAGAAATTCCCGTGCTGAAGATGTCCAAAAGCTGCATCTGCAAACCTGTATCCTGTTCGTAAACGATGGTGTTTTTGGTCTCGTTGTTGAGAAGATCTGCCGGATTGATGTATCTGGTTAATGGGATGATTTCATTTTCTAATTTCAAAATGTAGCCCATAGCCAAAGAGTCGGGATTGCACGGAACCGGGATGATGTCGTCGCCATTCAAAATCGGAAACTGATTCAGAATCTCCTGACGAACTTCCGTCAATGTGATCTTTTCGTGCGCAGAATCATCTCTATTTCTACCTGCAATCTCAACTGGTTGAAAAGTAATTCCACGGACACATTTCTGCTTCAAAGCAAACTCTATGATTTTTCCTATTTCATCAATATTTTTACCCTTTTGAAGAACAATAACAAGCGTTGTGGAAAGATTGAGTTCATTAAGTTTTTCCAGGGCCTTCATCCTTACGTTCGTCAGATCCTTACCGCGGAAATCTTCCAAAACTTCCGGTTTGAAGGAATCGAACTGGAGATAAATCTCAAATTCGGGAGCGTAAGTTGCGAGTTTCTCAGCAAAACCCGGATCATTGGCGATTCGGATTCCGTTGGTATTCAGCATCAGATGTTTGATCGGTTTTGTCTTCGCAATTTCCATAATCTTGAAAAACTCAGGATGAATGGTTGGCTCTCCTCCACTGATCTGGACAACGTCTGGTTCGCCTTCGTTACGCACAATTGTATCAAACATTGCTTCAATCTCTTCCAAAGTCCTGTGGCTGCCATAATGTGGCGAGGACATCGCATAACAAGTTGGACAAGTCAGATTGCAGCGATCTGTAACTTCCACAATGGAAAGACAGCTGTGCTGCTCGTGATCTACGCAAAGTCCGCAGTCGTAAGGACAACCAAATTCTACATCTGTCCCGAAATGAACCGGCGTTTCTGAAGCTTTGTTATAGTTTCTGATATTTTTATAATAATGGACATCCGTTGCGATTTTAGTTTTAAAAAAACCGTGATCCGGACATCTTTTGGTCATAAAAACCGCATCATTTTCGATAATGATTTTGGCTCCCACTCTTTTAAGACATTCTGGGCAAAGGCTGATTGTATAATCGTAATAAATGTAATCTCTAACTGGCATAATTTCAATTTAAAACATTCCACCACATACCATTCCACTGATCAATCCGCAGATTAAAAGTGAGATCAACATTGTCTGCCAGAACTGTTTTTTAGTAAATTTTCGGTCGTCTTTGGATTCATAAATCACTTTTGCAATGACAGTGATGATGAGGGAAACAACGACTGCTACTACAACTATGACTCCAATAATCATCGCAACGAGACCGCCCAGATTTCCGACTTCTAAAAAGGTTAATAACCTCATATAAAAATTGTTTTTTTAATATCTATCGAACATCATTTACACAAAAATCCCAATACCAGTGCACACAGCAGAATAAACAGAATTGCGCCTAGCGAGAAGATGGCAAACAAGTTCAAAAATATAGATTTTGTAAAATTTTCTCTTTTCTTTTTTAAAACATTAAAAAGACTTAAAATACTGATTACTAAAAAAGCTAGAAAAATAATTCCTAATATTAAAATTATTGCAATGCTATTATCCATAGTATCTGTTACTATTTTTCATCTGTATCAGAGAATTTTTAATTTTATAAATATAGTAAAAAATCATCAGCAAACTTACAATCTGAATAGTGCCCAAATCAAAAAGAAATTTTTCGTGAGGCTTGATAAAATCTAAAAAAAAACGAAATAAAAAATAATTCAACATAAAAAATTGAAAGAGAAACCCTGACACATATTCCTTAGCTTTCTGTAGCCTGAAAATTACAAATCCCAATACTATTAAAAATGCAATTTCATATAAAGCCACCGGATGTCTTAAGTACTGGTCTCCAAGATACATCCCAAAAATCGAATCGGTTGGCAATCCGTAAGTCTCTTCGTAGACACCTGTAAAAAAACAGCCGATTCTTCCTATGCACATTGCGGTAATTAATGGAAATACCATCAAATCGCCTGTGCTTTTTTTTGAGCCTATGATTTTTTTTGCAATCTCTACGCCTATCAATCCAAAAGCTAATCCTCCAACAATAGTATTAGAAGTCCAGAATTTTATAAATGTAAAATCGGGGGATAAAATGGCTGTTGGATTTTCTAAATTACCGATTAACTTGGAACCAAACAATGCGCCTGCTGTTGCACCAACGAGTATTGACAAGGAATCTACTAATGTTGTTTTATCTTTGGTCTTTCTCTTCAAAAAGTAATACATTCTCATCGCCAGAAAAATCCCCACTGATTCCAAAACAGGATGCAGGAGAACTTCGTTACCGAAAAAATCAAAAGTTACAGGAAAATGAATTGGCATATTGTGAAACAAAAAATGCAGCTCTCACTGCATTTTCTTTTATTTATTTTAATTTTTATTAAGTCAACATTCCGCCGTCTACATTCAGGACTTGTCCGGAAACGTAAGAAGACATATTGCTACCGAAGAAAACGCACGCATTGGCCACATCTTCCGGCTGTCCGCCACGTTTCAATGGAATTCCGTCTCTCCAGCTTTGAACAGTTTTTTCGTCTAATGCCGCGGTCATTTCGGTTTCGATGAAACCTGGTGCGATGGCGTTGCAACGGATATTTCTGGAACCTAATTCCAAAGCAATAGATTTTGTGAAGCCAATCACTCCAGCCTTTGAAGCGGCATAATTTGCCTGGCCAGCATTTCCTTTCACGCCAACTACAGAAGTCATATTGATGATAGAACCGGATTTTGCTTTCATCATTGGTTTGATTACAGCTTTTGTCAGGTTGAAAACGGAGTCCAAATTCACTTTAATAATCGTGTCCCAATCGTCTTTTGACATTCTCATCAACAAGTTGTCGCGCGTGATTCCGGCATTGTTTACCAAGATATCAATCGCTCCGAATTCTGCCAAAACATCTTCCACCAATTTTTGAGCGGCGTCATAATCTGATGCATCTGACTGATAACCTTTGATTTGAGTCGTTTTGCTCAATTCTGCTTCCAATTCTTTGGCTTTCTCAACGGAACCGGCGTAAGTGAATGCTATTTTCGCACCTTCTTTGGCAAAAACTTCAGCAATTCCTCTTCCGATTCCTCGGGTTGCACCTGTGATGATTGCAACTTTTCCTTCTAATAGTCCCATATATTTATTATTCTATTCCTTATTACAAAAATTAATTAGATAATTTCTGACTTTAAAATTCGTTTTGTCACCAATACTTCTAAAGGTTGTACAAGCTTTATCTATTTGATTTGTCCCTAAATAGGAAATTCCTAATCTGAGATTAGCATTATCAATAACTGACTTAAATCTATTTTCGCCTATTTGAAGCTTTTTTAATTTTTCAAATTGTGCAATTGCATTTTCAAATTGTTGTTTATTGTAATACTCATCACCCTTTTCAATGATTTTAAATAACGTTTTATCTTCTGAATCTTCTAAATCATCATAATATCTCAAAAAATGTTTTTCTGTTGTTACCAGTAGATCATGTCCATATGGATTATTAACATGACCTTCTAGCTGTTTCAATGCATATAAATATTCATGATCTTGCTCTTGATTATAGCCGTCAATAATACGAATGTTTTTAATTTTATTATTTTTAGTAACAACAAATTCTCCTTTAAAGTACAAATCCTTTTCCTTAGATAAACGCATCGTTTTAGAAGATGACAAAATTAATAAAATATTGTCATCAGAATTGAAAATTGGTTTTGTAACAGGATTTGATATCCACAAAGTATCTCCGTTTCTTATTTCTTTCTTCGGCTCAAACTCGGGGTATTTCTTAATAAAATTTTCACGTTTCAAAAATGCAAAATATTTTTTATCTCCTTCATCTCTTATAAGCAGATAATCATTCCGAAATTCATAATTTATTTTTCTGGTTGTTGTATATATTCCGGTGTCCGAATAAACGGCATCAAATATACGGTCATTAATAATAATTTTTTTATTACTAATCTCATATATCAATTCATATGAAAATAATTCATTATTGGCTTCAATGGCTTTTCCGTCGTAATAAAAAACCTTGTCCAAGACCCATGTGCCTAATAAATTTTTACTTTGGCTAAAGCCTATCACAAACACAAGCAAAAAAGATATAAATAATAATTTTCTATTCATTTCTAAATAGAATTATTCACAATCAAAACAATCTCGCCTTTCAAAGTTTTGCTCTTTGAGAATGCAATCAATTCATCAATATTTCCACGTTTTGTCTCTTCAAATTTCTTGGAAATCTCTCTGCTCAGGCTGACTTTGGTTTCATCGCCGAAGAATTCTTTGATTTGCTCCAAGGTTGTGTTGATTTTATGAGGACTTTCATAAAGAATAATTGTTTTCTTTTCTTCTGCCAGTTGTTTCAGTTTGGTTTGTCGTCCTTTTTTTTGAGGAAGAAATCCTGCAAAATAGAAATCGTGATTCGGTAATCCGGAAACTACAAGCGCCGGAACAAAAGCTGTTGCGCCAGGTAAACATATCATTTCCAAATCTTTATCTGCACAAGCCTTTGCCAGAAGATAACCTGGGTCAGAAATTCCTGGTGTTCCGGCATCGGTTATTATCGCGATCGTTTGTCCATTTTCCAAATCATTAATGACTTTCTCAGTCATATTGTGCTCATTGTGCAAATGATAGGACTTCAAAGGTTTTGAAATCTCATAATGCTTCAGGAGAAATCCCGAAGTTCTGGTGTCTTCACACAAAATATAATCCACTTCTTTCAGCACTTTTACCGCACGGAACGTCATATCTTCCAAATTCCCGATTGGCGTTGGTACGAAATATAAAATTCCACTCATTTATAAAAATCTATTTTCCACCAAAGTCCATAATCTCTGCGCATAACTATCCACTTTTTTCCAGTCTCTTTCATAATAGATGTCACTTAAAAATTCCTGAGCCTTTTCAAGAGAAGTAAAAGAATTAAGAATTGTAACAACTTGATTCAGTTCACTTTGGCTGCCATTGAATAAATATTGAGAAAATGCAATTCTGTCATTCAAATCGAGTTTGAATTCCGGTTTTGGTTTCGGTGCTTCCATATAATCTGTCGGCACATTATTTTTCAAAAGGCTTCCGGATTCTTGTTTTGGCTGATGTTGTTCAACCTCTTCCAAATGGTCATCATCAAAAAGTGATTTTGCAATTTTCAAACCTTTAATATTTGCGAGTTTGAATTTTTTATCGTGTGGATCTTCGTTTTGAGATTGATATTGTTCTTTTGGTTTTTCGTGAGTTGTTGTATTTTCTCTGGAAAATTCTACAATCTGTCTTCTTTTTTCTTCAAGTTCTTTTAGTTTGGCTTCCTTCTCGGCAAGTCTGGCTTCATAATCATCTTCTTTCGGACCCTGAACTTCTTCTCTATCCATAGCAAAAGAAAACTGGCTGTCTTGCATCGGTTCTAATTTCTGAGAACTATCTTGTAATAGATTTTCTTCAATTTCAGAAACGAATTCATTTTCTTCTGTTTCAATTTTTTCCTCAATTTTATTTTCATCAGAATCAATTTCTGAAAAACTGGAAACTTCTTCTACGGATTGATTTTCTAGAGCTGAAATTTCTTCATGAGAGTTTTCCTCTTCAACCTGATTTTCTTTTGATTCGATTTCTGCAAAACTGGAAACTTCTTCAAACACATTTTCTTGAGAATATTCCTTCTCGTCAATTTCTTTAAACGAATGAACTTCTTCAACTTCCGGAACATCATCAAAAATATCGTGAACTTCGGTTTCTGCCACGATGATTTCCGCAACTTTATTTTCATCCTCAAATTCCTCAACAGAAATTAAATCAGAATCAAGATTTGTTTCTTGATTTTCAGTAACTTCTAAAGCTGCATTTGTGGCTGAAGAAAAACCAAATTCGTTCGAAATCTTGAGAAAAGAAAATTTTTGATAAAGCTGATTCAGTTGATTTTCTTTGGTTAAAAGATTTTCATAGGAATCGGAATTTGACAATTCTGCCAAAAAAATCTTGATTTCACCGAAAATTTCTTCGTATGTATCTTGCAAGTTTTGCATAATAAATCTTATTAATTTTTACTTAAATTTGATGTTTATAAATTTAAGAACAATTTTGTTCTGTAAAAGGTTTTGCTACAATTATTTTATATGAATGATTGTTGTAAAATTTTAAACGCGAAGTCGCTTATTATTTATAATTAATGCGTTTTAAGTCGCAAAATTTTAGTAAACCTTTGTCCTTTTGCGACTTATCAAGTGTTTAGAAAATTAATTTTTTGCCCTTGCGTTAAAAACAAAATTTTAAAACAATTTTTTGCTAAATTAATAATGTTTTTAGAAAATACAATCAATCATTCCAAACAAAGTGGCTGGATGGAGGTTATTTGTGGCTCGATGTTTTCCGGCAAAACGGAGGAACTCATCCGGAGGCTTCGCCGTGCAGAAATGGCGGGTCAAATTGTGGAAATTTTCAAACCGAAAATCGACACCAGATATTCTGACGAAGATGTGGTTTCCCACAACCAAAATAAAATCAGAAGTACAGCTGTTGATAGTCCTTCCGAAATACTTTTGCTAGGTTCCAATTGTCACGTTGTAGCGATTGACGAAGCTCAGTTTTTTGACGAAAGTATTGTTGATGTTGCTAATCAATTGGCAAACAACGGAATAAGAGTTGTGATTGCAGGATTGGATATGGATTTTCTTGGACGACCTTTCGGACCAATGCCAAATCTGATGGCGACTGCCGAATATGTCACGAAAGTTCACGCGATTTGCCGACGAACAGGAAATTTAGCGAATTATTCAATGCGAACTTCTGCCGGGCAAGACCTTGTGGAATTGGGCGAAACTGAAGCTTACGATGCAGTCAGCAGACGCGTTTTTGTAGAAGAAGTTATCGAAAAAAATAAATAGTTTATTCTTTGTAAATCAATGAATTACACCATCAAAGAAATTGCAGACATTACCAATTCCGAAATAATCGGAAACGGCGAAATCAAAATCAAAAATATTGCTTTTGACAGTAGGACGATTTATTCTACCAAGCACACTGCGTTTCTTGCCATTAGTACAAAAAAAAATTCCGGACAGAAATATATAGATTCAGTCATTGAAAAAGGAATTGACACGATTATCACAGAAAATAAAATTGACAATCCTTCTATCAATCAAATCATTACAAAAAATTCGGTTGAATTTTTACAAACTTTAGCAAAATATCATTTTGAACATTCTGATATTAATTCGATTGGGATTACAGGAAGTAATGGGAAAACGATTTTAAAAGAATGGCTTTATCAATGTCTTTCTAACGAATTCGTGACTGTGAAAAGCCCGAAGAGTTTTAATTCTCAAATCGGTTTGCCTTTATCCTTACTTCAAATCGATAAGAAACACGAGTTAGGAATCTTCGAAGTTGGGATTTCCAAGCCGGAGGAAATGCAAAATCAGGAAAATGTTTTCCATCCAAAGATTGGTTTACTAACTCATATTGGTTCTGCACATTCAGCCAATTTTATTTCAGAAGAAGAACTAATTAATGAAAAATTAAAGCTTTTCAAAAAATCAGAAATTATATTTTATAATGCTGATAACATATTGACAGACAAAATTATAAATGATTTATATTCAAGTAAAAAATTAATATCTTACGGTTTAGAATTTAATAATGATATCCATATTATTTCTGACGTCAATGATAGAACTCAGGATATTCAAATCAAGTATTTTGATGAAACCATCACACTTCCAATTTTCCAACGCGATGAGGCTACTTTAACTAATGTTCTCGCTTTGATTGGAATTTTGAAAGAACTGAAAATTTCAAATTCTGATATCAAAGAAAAAGTCGATGCTTTAAAAGCGATTGAAATGCGCCTGGAAAGTATAGAAGGAATTAGAAACAATCTCATCATCAATGATTCATATAATTTGGATTTGGATTCTTTGAAGATTGCTTTTCAATTTATTGGTGAATACAACAAGCCTAAAAAGTCTTTGATTCTGACAGATATTTTGGATTCTAATGAGAATTCTGAGGAACTTTATTCTGAGGTTTCGGAGCTTGTAAATGAACAGAAATTCGAGAAAGTATTCTTGATTGGCGAGGAGATAAGCTCGTTTTACAAACTATTTAAATCTGAAACTTATACTTTTAATAATACCAGTCAATTTATTGAGAGTAAAGCCATTAATGAAATTGAAAACCAGGTTATTCTTCTAAAAGGTGCCAGAAAATTTGAGATCGAAAAGATCAAGGAAATTCTGGAACTGAGAAAACACGATACAGTTTTGGAAATCAACCTTAATGCAATTCTTCATAATATCAATTTCCATAAATCCTTGCTAAAACCAGAAACCAAAATGATGGCAATGGTAAAAGCAAATGCTTATGGATTAGGAAGTTACGAAATTTCAGAATTTCTCCAGCTTCATCATATTGATTATCTTGGTGTTGCATTTGCAGATGAAGGTGTTGAATTAAGGAAAAAAGGAATCACAACGCCAATTATCGTTATGAACCCCGAGCAACACAGTTATGATGCCGTGATTGAATATAATTTGGAACCGGAAATATATAGTTTACGCGTTTTAGAATTATTCAATGAGCAATTGATTAAATCTGGAAACCAACAAAAATATCCGATTCATATCAAATTAGAAACGGGAATGCATCGTCTTGGCTTTAAGGACTTTGAATTGGACGAATTAACTGAAAAGTTGAATACTATGAATGTAAAAATTCAGAGTATTTTCAGTCATTTATCATCTTCTGATGTTCCTGCAGAAAAAGAATTTACTTTGAATCAATTGAAAACTTTTGAGGAAAATTCTAATTACCTGATTAATGGTCTTGATTATAAACCATTGAGACATATTTTAAACTCTTCAGGAATTACCAATTATACTGATTATCAATATGATATGGTAAGAATTGGAATTGGAATGATTGGAGAAACTTCTAATCCATCAATTAAAGGTCAGCTTCAGCATTCAGTTAGTTTCAAAACCGTTGTTTCACAAATTTCTGAAGTAGAAACTGGAGAATCAGTTGGTTACAGCAGAAAATTTAAAGCTGACCACGACACAAAGATCGCTACAATTCCCGTTGGTTATGCAGATGGAATTCCAAGACTGGTTGGAAATAAGGTTGGAAATGTTGGTATCAATAAAAAACTTTGCCCGATTGTCGGAAATGTTTGTATGGATATGATGATGATCAATGTTGATAATGCAAACGTAAAAGAAGGAGATCCGGTAATTATCTTTAACTCCAATCCGACATTAGAAGAATTTTCAAAATATTGTAATACAATTACTTATGAGGTTTTAACATCCATATCGCCAAGAGTGAAAAGAATCTATATCAAAAATTAATATGATAAAAAAACTTATATTTCTATTTACTTTTTTAGCCTATCTGATAGGTTATGCACAAGTAAAAGAAAACCTGACCATTCCGAAAAATCCGAGAATTGGACTTTCTCTTTCCGGAGGCGGTGCCAAGGGATTCTCCCACGTGGGTGTTTTGAAGGTCATAGATTCTCTTGGAATTAAAATTGATTACATTTCCGGAACCAGTATGGGTGCTATTGTTGGTGGACTATACGCTTCTGGATATACCGGAAAAGACATCGAGAAAATCGTGATGGATACTGATTTCTACTCATTAATTACTGATCCAAAAACACGTCAGGAAACCTCATTTTTCAATAAAAGTGTTGACAAATATCTGCTGACGATTCCTCTGAAAAATGGTAAAGTTTCTTTTCCGTCGTCAATTAGTACCGGTCAAAGGAATATTTATCTACTTAAAGAATTGATGAAAAACGTCTCTAATATTGATGATTTTTCCAAGTTACCAATTCCTTTTATGTGTGTTGCTACAAACATAGAAAGTGGCGAGATGAAGGTTTTTGAAAAAGGTGATCTAGTTTCATCAATTCTTGCGAGTTCTGCTTTCCCATCGCTTCTAGAGCCAGTAAAAATCGGTGACAGTATTTATGTGGATGGTGCGATGAGCGTAAATTACCCTTCAAAACCGTTAAAAGATAAAGGGATTGATATTGTAATTGGTGTAGACCTTAATCAGCCTTTAACGAAAAGAGATAATCTCAATAGTGTTATTTCTATCCTTAACCAGATCATTGATTTTGGAATTCAAAAGGAAACAAAAAATCAATACAACTATACAGATATCAATATCAAACCAAACCTTACAGGAATAACAGCTACAAGCTACGACAGCAAACGTCAAATCTTGGACAGCGGTTATGTGGAAGCTCTTAAATATACCGATATCCTGAAAGAATTGCCCAAAAGAAATTTTGACAGAGTAAGATCTTCTATTAATCCGATCTTCTCAAACGTCTATAAAATTGACAGTCTTGTCGTAGTCAATGCAAAAATCTACAGATCGAATTATATCCGTGGAAAAATGGGGCTTAAAATCCCTTCTATGCAGACTTATGGCAGTGTTAATAAAATGCTGGACAAACTTTATGCAACGAACAACTATAAGTTTCTCAATTATGATATCGTTCAGGAAAATAACACTAACTATTTGAAATTATATGTAACAGAGGACGATACAAGACACTTTCTCAAAATAGGTTTGCATTATGATGAAATCTTCAAAACAGGATTGCTCCTCAACTACTCGGCAAAACGACTGTTGTTTTTAAACTCAAATCTGTCATTCGACGTAGTAGTCGGAGATAGTCCGAGGTATTATTTCAATTATTTTATTGATAACGGCTATATTCCGGGTTTTGGACTATATTCTACAGGAATGAGTTTTGACTTAAAAAATGCGGATAATAATACTTTAGAAACCTGGAAATGGTTTAGAAATGAAGCATACATTCAATCTGTATGGAAAGATAAATTTGCAATGGGAGGCGGAATCAGCTACGATTATTTTGGAAGTGATAAAAATGGAGCTGATAAAAAGTCTGCAAAATATGTCAATCCTTATTTGTTCCTGAAAAGCGATACTCAGAATGATAAAGATTTCCCTACAAAAGGTTTTTACTTAAATGCTGAAGGAAAAATTATTGATCTTTTTGGTGATGAGCTGGAGAAGAAACCTATTTTAATAAAAGCAGATATAAAAATGAATTTCTATATCTCAAAAATGTTCACATATCGTCTTAATCTCTATGGCGGAATTACCGTTGGCGATGTTTTACCAAGTTTTTATCAATATAGGTTAGGCGGAATTTTTGAACAGAATATTGTAAACTTCAAGCGATTTGCAGGCTACCAATTCGGGTTGCTTAATGATAATAATATTTTTCTTGCGTCCAGTGATTTTCAGTTAAGGTTTAATAAAAATTATTTTTTGATAGGCAATTTCAGTATCGCAAATCTTTTCGACTCTATTAAATTTGAAGATGCCGTGAAACTGAATTATAGTTCTATTGGACTTACCGCCGGTTATAAATCTCCTTTTGGTCAAATTAAACTTAATCTCAGCAAATCACTCAACAAACACCAAGCATTATTCAGTGTCATTCTCGGACATTGGTTTTAAAATATGATAAATTACTTTTTTGAAAATATAGATTCCAAAGATATCCATCCAAATATTTCAATTTGGCTAGAAGATCTGATTCTTTCTGAGAACAAAAAACCCGGCGACATCAATTACATTTTTTGTGACGATGAGTATCTTCTTAAAGTTAATCAGGATTATCTCGACCACGATTATTACACAGATATCATCACGTTCGACTATGTGAAGGGAAAAACCATCTCAGGAGATATTTTCGTATCTTTGCCGCGCATTTTGGACAACGCTTCTACCCTATCGCAGGATTTTGAATCAGAATTCCGGAGAGTTTTGGCTCACGGTCTCCTTCATCTTTGCGGATACAAGGACAAAACTGAGGAGGAAGAATCCACAATGCGACAAAAAGAAGATTTTTATATCAATCGGTATTTAAATTTTTAGGAGCTTAATCCCGCTTTCCACTGCAATCTTTTAGCAAGTCCTTGGCTTTTCCCATCGCTTCTTACAAAAAGGATTTCCGTTGCAATCGGGGCTAGTTACAGTTCCATTTTTGAATTAAGTTTTGACAATGTTTCACGTGGAACATTCAAATATGAAATTAAAAATTTTATTGCTATTAGCCATTCGCTATTAGCCAAAAGCAAATAAAATGATTACAGAAATATATGACGTTATCGTCGTTGGTGCAGGTCACGCAGGTTGCGAGGCCGCAGCTGCAGCAGCCAATTTAGGTTCAAAAACCCTATTGGTCACAATGAATATGCAAACCATTGGACAAATGAGCTGCAATCCTGCAATGGGTGGAATTGCCAAAGGACAAATCGTCCGTGAAATAGATGCAATGGGTGGTTACTCCGGTATCATTGCCGACAAATCAGCCATCCAATTCAAAATGCTGAACCTTTCCAAAGGTCCGGCAATGTGGTCGCCAAGAACTCAAAATGACCGAATGCTCTTCGCAGAAGAATGGCGCCTGGCTCTTGAAAATACACCAAACCTCGACTTTTTTCAGGATATGGTAAAAAGCCTGATCATAGAAAATGGTAAAGCAGTCGGCGTTATAACTGGATTAGGAATCGAAATCAGATCCAAATCCGTAGTTCTTACCAACGGAACATTCCTGAATGGTTTAATCCATGTCGGGGACAAACAATTAGGTGGTGGAAGAATGGGCGAACCAAGAGCTTTCGGAATCACAGAACAACTCGTTTCTCTAGGTTTCGAATCAGGAAGAATGAAAACCGGAACACCTCCACGTGTTGATGGAAGAAGCTTGGATTACTCCAAAATGGAAGAACAAAAAGGCGACGAGAATCCTCAGAAATTCAGTTATTTAGATACACCAAAGTTAACTAAACAATTAAGCTGTCACATCGTTTATACTAATGAAACTGTCCACGATATTTTACGTGAAGGTTTTGACAGAAGTCCAATGTTCAACGGAACTATCCAAAGTACCGGACCAAGATACTGCCCAAGTATTGAAGATAAAATCAACCGTTTTGCAGAGAGAAACAGACATCAACTTTTCGTAGAACCAGAAGGCTGGAAAACAGTAGAAATTTATGTGAATGGATTCAGTTCTTCGCTTCCGGAAGATGTTCAAATCAAAGCGATGAGGCATATTCCAGGCTTCGAAAATGTCAAAGTTTTCCGTCCTGGCTACGCCATAGAATATGACTACTTCCCTCCTACCCAACTTTATCATACGCTTGAAACTAAATTGATTCAAAACCTATATTTCGCTGGTCAAATCAACGGAACGACTGGTTATGAAGAAGCAGCCGGACAAGGCCTTATGGCGGGTATTAATGCACACAATAAAGTTCATGACAAGGGAGAATTCATTCTTAACAGAGATGAAGCTTATATTGGCGTTTTAATAGATGATTTGATTACAAAAGGAACAGAAGAACCTTATAGAATGTTCACTTCACGTGCAGAATATAGATTGCTTTTGAGACAGGATAATGCAGACATCAGATTGACAGAAAAGGCTTACAATCTTGGCTTAGCAAAAGAAGAAAGACTGAGAAATGTTCAGGAAAAAATCGAAAAAAGTGACGAACTTGAAGCTTATTTGAGAGAAACTTCAATCAAACCTGGAGTCATTAATCCAATATTGGAATCCATACAATCTAACGTAGTTGACCAAGCTTACAGGGCCTCTCATTACTTGACACGTCCAAATATGACATTAGATAAATTAGAAGAGATCCAAACTATCAAGGATATTACTTCTGCTTACAAAGAAGAAGTACGAGAACAGGCCGAAATCAATATCAAATACAAAGGTTACATCGAAAAAGAAAAGGAAAATGTAGCTAAACTTAATCGTTTAGAAACTATCAAAATTCCTGAAGATTTCGATTATTCTAAACTATCTTCTTTATCTACAGAAGCCAAGCAAAAAATGACAAAAGTAAGACCAGTAACGATTGCACAAGCGGGTAGAATCAGTGGTGTTTCTCCATCCGACATCAATGTTTTATTGATTTATCTAGGCAGATAATTATTAATGTTCCACGTGAAACATATCAAAGAACAATGTAATTTTCATTGTTCTTTTTGCTTAAAACAGATTTTAAAATGAAAATTAAAGACCATTTTCTTTCTCAGGAAGAATTCGAACTTATAGAAACGGAAACAAAAGGTGTTTTCAAAACCACTCCTATTCCATCGAATATTTCCAAATATTATGAGAGTAAAGATTATATTTCGCATCATCAGGACACTGGAAGTTTGAAGGAAAAAGTTTATAAATTTTTACAATATTTCAATCTTCAATATAAGAAAACGATTCTTTTGGACAGAATAAAAAAGAATTCTAAAGTTTTAGATTACGGGTGCGGCGCTGGAGAATTTGTAAAATATATCGAAAATGATTTCGAAACTTTTGGATTCGAACCAAATTCTGATGCAAGAAATGCGGCAATTAATAAGACGTCAAAAGCAAAAATTATTGATGATTTAAGTTCAATAGAAAATCAAAGTTTGGACGCCATTACGCTTTGGCACGTCTTTGAACACATCGAAAATCAAAGCGAAATTTTGGATATTTTCCATTCAAAATTAAAAGAAAAAGGTTTATTAATTATTGCAGTTCCAAATCCGACTTCTTACGATGCAAAACATTATAAAGAATTTTGGGCGGCATATGATGTACCAAGACACATCTATCATTTTTCAAAAAACGGAATGGAAAATCTGATTTCAAAAAACCCAGATTGGAAATTAAGAAAAATCAAACCGCTCCTACTCGATTCATTTTATATCTCAATGTTGAGTGAAAAATATAAGAAATTACCACTTTTTTGGCTAAAAGCAGTCGTTCACGGAATGATTTCTAACGTAAAAGCACTTTTTAACTCGGAATTTTCCAGTTTGATATACATTATCGAAAAAAGGTAGAAAATCGATTTTTGAGCAGTTTCTGAAGGTCAATTTTTAGGTATTCTGTTCAAAATTTGTTAATAAATGCAAAAATTTAAAAATTCAGACAGATTTTTAATTTTCATATAAAAATCCTTGAGAATCGTTTAAAATATTTTTCTTGAAGATTAGTACAGACAAAATAAAACCGACAAATTACTTTGTCGGTTTTATATATTTAGAAAATGAATTCTTATTTGTTGATTGCAGCAACGCCTGGAAGTTCCAAACCTTCCAAACTTTCCAACATAGCTCCTCCTCCAGTGGAAACATAACTTACTTTGTCAGAATATCCGAATTGTTTTACAAAAGCAACACTGTCTCCGCCTCCAACTAGTGAAAATGCACCAAGTCTTGTCGCCTCTGCAATACTGTCACCCAAAGCTTTAGTTCCGGCAGCAAAATTTGGCATTTCAAAAACGCCGATTGGACCATTCCAAAGAATCGTTCTGGAATTTAACAAAACATCATTAAAAATTTCTCTCGATTTTGGACCAGCATCCAGACCTTGCCAATCTTCCGGAATTTCTCTGATATCTGCCACTTTCTTTTCAGCTTCATTATTGAAATCATCAGCAATTATAACATCTGTCGGAAGATAAACTTCTACATTATGTTGTTTTGCTTTTTCAAGAATTTCTAAAGCAAGACTCAATTTATCTTCTTCTACAATCGATTGACCAATCTTCCCACCTAATGCTTTGATGAATGTAAAAGACATTCCACCACCAATGATTAAGTTGTCAATTGCAGGAAGAATATTCTCAATAATTGTAATTTTTGTAGAAACTTTTGAACCGCCAAGTATCGCAGTTACAGGCTTTTCACCAGATTTTAGAACTTTATCGATTGCGATTAATTCATTTTCCATCAGTAAACCGAAAAATTTAGTAGAAGAAAAAAATTCAGCAATTACAGCTGTAGAAGCGTGTGCTCTGTGGGCAGTTCCGAAGGCATCATTCACATAAGCATCACCTAATTTTGATAGCTTTTCTGCAAAAGCTTCATCACCTTTTTCTTCTTCATTATGAAAACGAAGATTCTCCAACAAAAGAATTTCGCCAGGTTGAAGTTCAGCAGCAGCTTGTTCTGCCTTCTCTCCTACGGATTCCTCAACAAATTTCACTCCTTTACCAAGAACTGAAGAAACTTCATCCAGAATATTTTTAAGGGAATACTTATCGTTTACTTCGCCTTTTGGTCTTCCAAGGTGTGTCATTAAAATTACAGAACCGCCATCAGCAAGGATTTTATCAACGGTAGGTTTTACAGATACAATTCTCGTATTGTCCGTCACCTTTAGATTTTCGTCCTGCGGAACATTGAAGTCAACTCGTACTAAAGCTTTTTTGTTTTTAAAATCGAAATCTTTTATTGTTTTCATATGTAGATTTAAATTGTTTTTTACTTGCCATATGCAATCGCTCGTTTTACAATCAAGTTTGCGTTTACAAATTTTGGCGATTTCATTAAAATAATAATTTAAGGTTTTTATCGAAAGAACAGAATAAATCCTGCCCTTTTTGTTTCACAAATTTAAAACTTATTCTTCCCTTTCAAAAATTTAATTTGCAAAAAGAATCCACAAACCTTCATTACATTATTATACATCTCTTTTTCTTTTTATAAAAAAATAATATTGTAGTGTATTGTTGTAGTGCGGTAGTATGCGGAGAAATAAAAACCAATTATTTCATCACACGAAATGTGGATTAATGAGTAGCTTTTTAACATTAATTTAATATTGATAATCAAATCATTATAGATGTTATTAACAAATGTTTGTAATTAATTTTAAAGTTGAATATTAGAAACTATTCTGGGGATAAACTTCCTTGAAGTGAAGTAAAACTAATTTGAAAAAAAGAATTGAACCAGTCAGAAATTAGTCCATTACTAAAAATAATCAGTTATAAAAAGAAATAATTCAAAGAAGTTATCAACAGGTTTTCTAACAATTTCTAACATTCTATTATCTTTTTATTAATGTTTCAGTTATATCATTATTTATTAAGTAAAATAAGCTTTATATAATTGATATTTAGATAAATAATTCAAAATATTATTATTAATTGTATTAAAATACTATGCCATCATTAATAAAATATGTATTAATTTTATACTTGAAATAAATAATTAAAGTAATAAATGAAAAAGATTGCTATAGCCGCTGATCACGCAGGTTTTGAGTACAAAGAGCTAATTAAAAAATACCTCGAAGGTAAATATGAAATTCAGGATTTTGGTACCTACTCTATTGATTCTGTTGACTATCCAGATTTTGTACATCCTGCTGCAACATCTGTAGAAAACGGAGAAAATGAATTGGGAATTCTCATATGCGGAAGTGGAAATGGCGTTCAAATCACGGCAAACAAACATCAAAAAATCAGATGTGCCCTTTGCTGGATGCCGGAAATTGCAAGTCTTGCAAGACAACACAACGATGCTAATATGATTTCGATTCCGGCGAGATTCATTTCAAAGGAACTGGCGTTCGAGATTGTAGATAAGTTCGTGACGACGGATTTTGAAGGTGGCAGACATCAGCATCGAGTTGATAAAATCGCATTTTGCTAAAACATAAAAGCCTGTAATTGCTAAAATTACAGGCTTTATTTTTAAAGTTATATCTTTGCAGCGCATTTCACAGAGAAAGTTCTTTCTCACGAAACCATAAATTAATACAAAGGTTTCCCAAACTCCCCTATTTTATTTTATCTTTAATAAAAATTAAATCCACATTTTGGATTAATTTAGAACAATGCAAGAAATATCTTTACTAATTTCCAAAATCGGAGAAACTCAAAATTTCTTCAAAAACCAAGCTCAAAGACAAGTGAATGTTGCACTTACTTTGAGAAATTGGCTGATTGGTTTTTATATTTCTGAGTATGAACTCAATGGAAATGACAGAGCGGAATATGGTAAAAATCTGTATAAAGAAATTGCAAAAAAGTGCGAAAACATAGCAGGATTATCAGAAAGGAATCTTTATTGGTTTTCTACATTTTATAAAACATACCAAAACATTTTGCAGACACCGACCGCAAAATTATATTTGCCTGAAAATCAATACAATGAAATTCTGAAGACACTGTCTACAAAATCATTAAAGTTTGAAAATTCTAGTGATGTAAATGATATTTGGAAGGTAGAATCTAATAAACTAATTAACCAATTAAGTTTCTCACATATTGTAGAATTTCTAAAGCTGGATGATTCAACCAAAAGAAATTTCTACGAAACAGAATCCATTAAAAATAATTGGTCAGTTCGAGAATTGCAGAGAGCCATCAATTCTATGGTTTTTGAAAGAACAGGTCTTAGCAAAGACAAACAGAAAGTCTTAGAGGAACACCAAAAATCTGAGAAACCTCAGGCAGAGAATTTTTTTAGAAGCCCTTACATATTGGAATTTTTGGGTCTGAAAGAAGAAACTTCTTACTCCGAAAATCAATTGGAACTCAGTATTATCAATCATTTGCAAACTTTTCTTTTAGAAATGGGAAAAGGTTTTTGTTTCGAAGCAAGGCAGAAAAGAATCACGTTTGATAACACACACTACTACATAGATTTAGTTTTTTATCACCGGATTTTACGCTGTAATATTTTGATAGACTTAAAGTTGGGCGAATTTTCTCACGCAGACGCAGGACAAATGAATGTGTATCTCAATTATTATAACGAAAACGAGAAAAACGAAGACGACAATCCACCAATAGGAATTATTCTTTGTGCCAACAAAAACGAATCTTTGGTAAAATATGCTACCACAGGACTTTCTCAACAGATTTTTGTGAACAAATACTTGGTAAGTCTTCCAAAAGAAGAGGATTTGAAAAGGATTATTGATGAAGAACAGGATAAATTTTAGATGAGTTTAAACATCTTAACAATTAATTAAATTAAATGAAAAACAAAAAAAATACATCTCATAAAAACGAACAGAAACTTCTGGATTTAGAAAGAACAATCCTTCGTTTTATGAATCAGAAAACATCCAAAATCTACAATTACAAACAGATTGCGGATGGCATAGATTACAAGAATCCAAGACAAAGAGAGCTTGTAATCCAGGCGCTTCACAGATTGCAGGCGCTACAGAAAATCAAAGAAACGGAGAAAGGAAAATACATCGTCAATCTCAACATAGAAGGAACTTTGACGGGTGTTATCGATTTCAACCAATCCGGAAATGCTTATGTAAAAGTAGAAGGAATGCCGGATGATATCTTCGTACATCAGAAAAATGTGAAAGATGCTTTACAAGGTGACAAAGTCCTTTTGGTAACCTACAATTTCAAAGGTAAAAAAGTAGAAGGTTCCGTTGCGGAAGTTTTGGAACGTGCAAAAGATACTTTTGTTGGGATTTTTCAGCAGATTGCGGATAAAGATTTCGGATTTGTAGTTTTCGAAAAAAGAACGATGAATACGGATATGTTTATTTCCAAAAATCATTTCAATGGAGCACAAGACGGCGACAAAGTCATCGTGAAAATGCGTGAATGGCGACCGGGAAGCAAAAATCCGGAAGGCGAAATCGTCACCGTTCTTGGAACGCCTGGCGACCACGAAACCGAGATTCATTCGATTCTCGCAGAATACGGTTTGCCGTACAATTTCGAACCAGAAGTGGAGCACGACGCAGACCAGATCGACAGAAGCATCAACGATGAAGAAGTCGCTAAACGTTGGGATATGCGTAACATTTGCACCTTCACGATTGACCCGAAAGATGCGAAAGATTTTGATGATGCATTATCAATTCAGAAATTAGAAAATGGATTGTGGCAAATTGGTGTTCATATTGCGGACGTTTCACATTATGTAAAACCAGGAACTATTTTGGACGATGAAGCTTACAAAAGAGCAACGTCGGTTTATCTGGTAGATAGAGTAGTGCCGATGCTTCCTGAGGTTTTGAGTAATGATGTTTGTTCATTGCGACCAAATGAAGATAAATTCACATTCTCAGCCGTTTTCGAACTGGATGAAGATGCGAAAATTCACAAACAATGGTTTGGTAGAACGGTAATTCACTCAGATAGAAGATTCTCATACGAAGAAGCGCAAGAAAGAATCGAAACTCAGGAAGGCGATTTGACAGCAGAAATTCTTCAACTCGATAAATTAGCCAAAATCCTGAGAGCCGAAAGAATCCGAAATGGCGCAATCACTTTTGATAGAAGCGAAGTAAGATTCAACCTTGATGAAAACAGCAAACCAATTGGTGTTTACTTCAAAGTCAGCAAAGATTCCAACCATTTGATTGAGGAATTTATGCTTTTGGCCAACAAAAAAGTATCGGAATTTATTTCATTAAATAAACGAGGTGAGCCAACCGGAAACACTTTCATTTACAGAATCCACGACGACCCAGACCCAGCGAAATTGACCGCTTTGAGAGATTTCGTAGGAACTTTCGGTTACAAAATGGACTTAGCAAACACACAAACCGTTGCGCAATCATTGAATAGATTATTGAGCGACGTAAAAGGCAAGGGCGAAGAAAATATGATTGAAACCCTGGCAATGAGAAGTATGAGCAAAGCCGTTTATTCCACCGACCCAATTGGGCATTATGGACTTGGATTCGAATATTACTCGCATTTCACATCACCAATCCGCCGTTATCCCGATTTGATTGCGCACCGATTGCTTCAGCATTATTTAGACGGCGGAAAATCGCCTAACAAAGAAGAAGTGGAAACGCAGGCCAAACATTGTTCTGCAATGGAAAGACTGGCTTCTGAGGCGGAAAGAGAAAGCATCAAATTTATGCAGGTCAAATTTATGGAAGACCACGTGGGCGAAGTTTTCTCAGGCGTTATTTCCGGCGTTGCAGAATATGGTTTCTGGGTAGAAATTCCCGAGAATGGAGCAGAAGGAATGATAAAATTGCGGGATTTGGTAGATGATTCTTATTCTCTAGATGCGAAAAATTACGCCATCATCGGTTCCAGAACTGGCAATACTTTCCAACTTGGAGACGAGGTGAAAATCAAAGTGGTAAAAGCCAATCTGATTGCAAAACAACTCGATTTCAAAATTGTGGAGTAAATGAAACAATATAAAATAGATTATTATGAAGATGTAGGTAAAGTCTTATTGGTTTTTATTAATATCTATTTATTTTTCAATTATGTAGTCCATACGCAGCTTACAATTATTGAGATTTTTGGATTATTATCAGCATTTATAATTTTGGGGTATTCTATATATAAATTCTTTGATTTTCAGAAGTTTATAAAAAATATCCGATTTTATTTGCTGGTAATCTTACCATTTATTTTTAATTTTTTTTTCTTTATTAATTTAATATTTTCCGGAAAAGAAGAAGTTGAAAAATATAAATTTGATTATACTCTTACATCTTCATCGTCAAGAAGAATTCCTAGCAAAAAAAAGGTAATTTCAACAACGATAAAGTTGCATTCGAGAAAATATGATGATTATTATTTCTTTACAACCTTTGCAGATTATAAGAAAATAGAAAAAAATAATACTGTGACTTATACATTTTCAAAAGGATTATTTGGATTAAAAGTTTTAAAAGATTACAAATTCTCAAAAGAAAATTGAGTTTTTATTATTCTAATTATCAGATTAATACCCAAAGTCTGACATCAAATATCTACTTATTCACAATATGTAAAAAGTAAAATGTATTTTTGTTTCTATCTTTTTACAAGATACATTTTGCTTTTCACAAAAAACTAAGAATGTTAGAACTCATTTTATACGCTGTCGGCCTGGGAATTATGCTGAGTTTGGTTTTCATCGGACCCATATTTTTCCTGCTGATAGAAACCAGTTTTTCCAGAGGTCCAAGGCACGCTTTGGCATTGGATTTTGGGGTCGTTTCTGCCGATCTTCTCTGTATTATTGTCAGTTATTATGCCAGTGCAGACCTGGTTAGCCTGATCGATAAACATCCCGGATTTTACCGGATTTCTGCTTTTTTGATTCTCATTTATGCCATTTATATGATTCTTTCCAGGACGAAAATGCATATCGAAGGCGAAGAAAAACTCATCGATCAAAACTATATCAAGACTTTTCTCAACGGATTTTTACTCAATTTACTCAACATCGGCGTTGTGCTTTTTTGGCTCGTAACAGTCGTTTCTGTCCGAAATGCTTATCCAAAAGTTGAAGATTTTGTATTATATATCGGGATTGTCATTGGAACTTATTTGTTGATAGATCTTGCCAAAATCATTCTGGCAAAACAATTCCACGACAAACTGAATCAGCGTATTGCGAATAAAATCAGAAAAGGAGTTGGATTTATATTGGTGATTTTCAGTGTATTTATCTTTCTTCAGAGCTTTAAAAAATTCAATAAGTTCGAGGAAAAATTAGAAAAAGCTGAGAAACAGAAACCAAAGATCAAGTAAGATTATTTGGGCAACTTATCCGCCTTCCGTTTCCAAACCTAATGAAATGGTTCGACGAAGTTAATCTTTTTTGCAGACGATTTCCATTTAGTTGAAATCGAGTAAACGCAAAAAAGGATTTCTGCTCAAACCTAACGAAGTGGTTCATCAATTCCAAATAAAAATAGAAAAGGTGAGATAAGTCGGGTTGCAGATTCAGCATTAAAAAAAAATTCAACATTTGTCCAAACTTTGACGAGCGAAGCGACTTTGTGACCTTAAAAATATTTTCAATATGATTAAAAAAAATTTGTGCCTTTGTGTTAAAGATACAGTAGTTAAAAAATCTTTGCGACCTTTACATTAAAATCAAAACATCAATCAAACACAAATGAAAAACACCATTTTCCCAAAATCCCTTAAGAAAGGAGACAAGATTGCCATCATTTCCCCAGCTGGTTCTGTTGAAGAAGTTCAATTAGAGAAAACCTTAGCATTAATCAAAAGCAAAGGTTATAAACCTGTTTTAGGCGAAAATCTCTACACAAAATTCCAAAATGGCTACTCATACGCTGGAACGGAAGAACAAAGGATTAAGGATATCAATTGGGCTTTAAACGACTCGGACATTTCTGCAATCTGGGCTTCGAGAGGTGGTTATGGCTGTCAGCATTTGATTCAGCATCTTGATATTTCAGAATTCAAGGCAGATCCAAAATGGTACATCGGATATTCTGATAACACGGTGATTCAAAGTTATTTACTGAAAAAAGGGTTTGCTACTATCCACGGACAAACAATTAAAACTTCCAGCTTTGGTGCCACCGACGAAAGTTATGATTTGACATTCGATATTCTTAAAGGAAAATATCCAAATTATAAAATCGATTCAACGGAATACAATAGAGTAGGAGAGACACCCGGAATTTTGGTCGGCGGAAATCTTGCGTTGATCTATGCTCTTTTGGGAACGAAATATTCCTTTGATTTTCAGGATAAGATTTTATTCATAGAAGATATCGGCGAAAATTTCTACGCTCTCGACAGAATGATTATGAGTCTGGAATTAGCAGGCGTTTTCAGAAAAATAAAAGGACTCATCGTTGGCGGAATGACCAATATGGGAAAAGAAGGAGAGAACAAAAGCTACGAAGAATCCTTCGATCCATTTGCAAATCAAATGATTGCAGACAGAGTTTCCAACTACGATTTCCCAACTGCTTTCAATTTTCCAAACGGACATATTTACGACAACAGACCTTTGATTATTGGTTCAGAAATTACAATGAAAGTTTCAAATAAAGTTGTGATAAATTTTTAAATCATTTATCAACTATCATTCATCATTTATAATAAAAATGGCAGATCATAATGATTTTGGAAAAATAGCAGAAGATCTCGCAGTTGATTTTCTTATTAAGGCAAAATACAAAATCCTTTCCCGCAACTTCCGTTATCTGAAAGCTGAAGTGGACATCATCGCCGAATCTGAAAATCAGATCATCATCGTTGAAGTAAAAGCTCGTCACACCGATATTTTCATTGAACCTCAGGAAGCGGTTAACAAGAAGAAAATCAAACTATTGGTCTCAGCTGCAAACTATTTTATTGAAGAATATAATATTGATAAAGAAGTGAGATTTGATATCATTTCTGTTCTTCCTAACAAACAAAAAACTTTGGAGATCCATCATATTATTGATGCCTTCCAAAGTTTTGAAATATAATTTTAAAGACAAAATGATATTAGACGGATAGAGAATAGATGTTGTTTTAAGAATCTATTATCTAAAAGTCTAACTTTACTTAATCTCTACACACCCAACACGTCCTCCTGCATTGCCTGTCGGTTGTGTATGAAAATCATCCACACCGGCGTGGATTACAATGGCTTTACCAATGATGTTTTTTGAAGGATTATCACATCCAAGACACCATTTATCCGTTGTAAAAATCAATCTTGCACTTCCGTCTGCTTTAGCCTCCAGATTTCCGATATCGCCCATGTGAAAGTGGTCTGTATCCCATTTTCCGTGCTCATCTTTCCCAGGATTCCAGTGTCCGCCAGCAGAAGAAGCATCTGTTGCACTGCAGTTTCCAAATTCGTGGATGTGAACGGCGTGCAGTCCAGGTGATAATTTGAAGACACTTAAGTCCATTTCAACTTTTCCTTTTTTCTGAATGAAATTAGCCGTTCCCTGCGTTTCTGTGTGGGACTTTGGACGTACGGTGTATTGTTTTGAAACTGTTTTGCAGGAAGCCAGTGTTAGTCCTGCAATACCAAGAAGTATTAGATTTTTCATATAGTTTATTTATAGTTTAAAAGTTATATGCAATCGCCAAATCTATATGTTTTTAAACAAAATTTATTATTGCGATTTCACAGTTTTAAAGTTAATTATTATAATTTCGATGTAACAAATTTAAAGCCAATATGATAAAAAATGTTTTACGTGAAACATCTTACGATTCGGGTAGTAATATTTACGGTTCAGTAAGAATAAATTTAATTCTGAAGTCCAGTGAAATATCTTTGAATCAAAATTAAACTATATGAAAACGCAGCGTAAAATTTTCGCCTTATTATTATTTTTTATCAGCATTACTATTTGGTCACAGATCACCGTTTCCGGGAAAGTGACTTTCAAAAATAAAGCTTTAAAAGACATTAATGTCACTTTGAAAGATACTTACGACGGTGCAACCACAGATGAAAAAGGAAATTATTCTTTTACAACCACAGAATCAGGTGATAAGGTTTTGGTTTTTTCCGGATCAAATTATGAAGAAGTAGAAATTCCTGTAAAACTGGAAGGAAAAGATATTTCTGTCCCTGTGAATATGAAAGAGCAAATCAGTGAGATAAATGCCGTTGTTATCACCGCCGGAAGCATCGAAGCCAGCGATAAAAAACGTGCTGCAGCTTTACTCACGCCTTTAGACATTTATACAACAGCTGGTGCAAATGGACAAATAACCTCAGCGTTAGGCTATCTGCCGGGCGTTCAGAAAGTAGGAGAGAGTGAAGGTTTATTCGTAAGAGGCGGCACCGGTGCAGAAACCAAAATCTTTATGGATGGCAATCTTATCAATAATTATTTCACTAATTCGGTTCCGGGGATTGCCGGCAGAGACAGATTTAATACTTCGCTTTTTAAAGGAAATATCTTTTCAAGTGGTGGATATTCAGCAGTTTATGGTCAAGCATTGTCTTCTGTCTTGATTTTGGAAAGTGTGGATCTGCCGGAAACTACCTCTTTTGATTTCGGGGTTTCTCCGATTTTCCTGAGTGCCAATTATCAAAAACTTAACAAAGAAAAAACAGCGTCGTGGGGTGTTGCAGGAAATTATTCTAATCTTGGACTGATGGGAAAACTGTTCAGCTTCAATACAGATTTTGGCAAATATCCGCAAGGTTACGGTTTTGATGGAAACTTCAGAATCAAAACAAAAAAAGGCGGCTTCATTAAGTATTATGGAAGTGTGGATGAGAACCAAATGTCAGTTGGATCACAAAGCTTAGAGCCAGATTACGATAGAAACAAAGTAAGCCTGAAAGGAAATAATATGTATCACAACTTGTCTTACAGAGAGAGATTTGGTAAATATCTTATCAATATCGGAACGTCTTATTCCTACAATTCCAGTAATCTGGACTTTGCAAATATTAAGAATGATACCGAAGTTAATAACACAAAAATCAATAACAAATCAAATTACATCAATGCAAAAATGGTTGTAGAAAGAAAAGTGGGAAGAAATACTGTAAGAGCAGGTTTTGAACTTAATAATGCCGATGAAAATATGATGTATGGATCTTTCGAAAAGAATTATAAGGATCTCATTTCTTCTGGTTTTGCAGAAACTGATTTGATTTTCACTAATGATCTGTCGGCAAAAATAGGAGCAAGGACAGAGCATTCTTCTTATCTCGACAAATGGAATTTTGCGCCAAGAGCTGCTTTAGCTTACAGGATCTCCAAAGAATGGACAACGTCCTTAGCCTACGGAATGTTTTACCAAAATCCTGAAAGCAAATATCTGATCTCCAACAATTTTGATTTCCAGAGAGCGGATCATTATATTTTCCAGGTTCAAAAAAACGCGGAAGGAAGAAATCTGAGATTCGAAGCGTTTTATAAAAAATATGATAAGCTTATCAAAACCTCTTCTTATTCTGATGAAAGTTCTACGTCTCCAAATAACCAATACACACAGTTTGCAGACAACAACGGTGGAGGCGGTTTTGCAAAAGGGATTGAGCTGTTCTGGAGAGACAAAAAGACCTTCAAAGAATTCGATTACTGGCTGACTTATTCCTATCTGGATTCCAAAAGAGACTTCTTAAACTATCCTTTTAGTTTAGCGCCAAACTTCGCTTCAAAACATACAATCAACGCAGTTGCAAAGAAGTTCATTATGGATTGGAAAACGGGTTTCAATCTTTCTTATACTTATTCAAAAGGACGACCTTATTATGATATTATTTCAGAAAACGGGCAGAATGTCCTTAGAAATCAAGGAAAACTGAAAGACTACAGCGGACTCAACTTCAGCGTGAATTATGTGCCAAGTGTTGGTAAAAAAGATTCAAAATCATTTACCGTTTTTGTTTTGAGCATCAATAATATCTTAGGAAATAAAAATGTTTACGGCTTCAATTATTCGGCAGACGGTGCCAGCAGAACAGCTGTAAGACCACCGGTTAACACTTTTGTTTTTGTAGGTGTCTTCGTAAGCTTCGGTGTTGATAAAACGAATGACGCCATTAATAATAATTTATAGATATTTAGAATGAATTTATTTACGCAAAGTAAAATTAAAGAAGTAAGATAATAAGGGAGCCAAAGAATCAACAGTGATTTTGAAGCTAGATAAAAGCTTAATATTATTCGATTTATTGAATCTTTGGTAACTTAAAACTTTACAAACCTTTGCGATAAAAATGACAAACAGCAATTCAGTCAAAGAAAATTACCATTCAGCAGAAAAAAATTTAATTCAATAAAAACTCATTCTATCTTTGAATCAGAAATTAAAACAAACAAATAATTTATACTACTATGAAAAAATTAATCTTAACCTTCAGTTTATCTTTATTAAGCTTCACGGCTTTCTCCCAAACTGCTTATGACAGAGCAATGACAGAAAAGATCGGTAAAATAGAAGCCTCAAAAACACCGGAAGAATTAACCGCTTTGGCCAATGATTTTGAAAGAATCGGAACCAAAGAAAACTCGCAATGGCTACCTTATTATTACGCCGCTTATGCAACGATCCAGAAAGGTAGAGTTCTTATGAGATCCGGAAAAACGGCAGAACTGGATCCCGCGGCAGAACAGGCAGAAAAGTATATTGCAAAAGCAGAAGCGCTAAGTCCAAACAATGCCGAGATCTATATCCTTAAAAAGATTACCAGCGGTTTCCGAATGATGGTAGATCCAATGTCACGTTATATGCAGGAAGCACCAATTGCGCAGAGTGCACTCGCCAAAGCCACAGAATTAGACCCAAACAATCCAAGAATCACAGTCCTTTTGGCAGAAGATGCTTATTTTACACCGGAACAATACGGCGGAAGTAAACCAAAAGGTGTAGAGTTATTTAAGAAATCGCTGGAACAGTTCGCAGCTTACAAACCAAAAACTTCCCTTGATCCAAACTGGGGGAAAGCGGAAGCAGAATATTTCTTGAGTCAGAAGTAAACACAATCATTCATATTTCATAAAATTCCTTCTGATAAGGAAGGAATTTTTTGTTTTAGTCCAAACAACCTGCTTAGAGAAAAAGTAGGTTGTGGTTTAGTTTCAACAAGTTGTTTTTAGCAAAAGTAAGTTGTGATTTGGGCTAAACAGATTGTTTGAAGATAATGTAAGTTGTGATATGGTTCAAACAAGTTGCGGGAAGCAAAACAACATTTACTTTGGTTACAAACACACTGCGGCAGACTTCCGAAGTTTTATTTTTTTGTATTTTTGAGAAAACCTTACCCAATGAATATTAAACCGGTATTATTAACAGCTGGAGTCCTGCTTTCAGCTACTTTTTATTCTCAAAAAATGACTTATCCCAAAGCACAGAAAGGCACCCAGACAGACAATTATTTTGGAACATCAGTTGCCGATCCTTACCGCGATCTGGAAAACGATTCTGAACCGACTAAAAAATGGGTGGATGAAGAGGTTGCTTACAGCCAGAATTATCTTTCGAAAATTCCTTTCCGAGAAACGATCAAAGATCAGCTGAGAACGATCTGGAATTACGAAAAAATATCGGCGCCGTTCAAAGAAGGTGATTATACTTATTTCTACAAAAACAACGGATTACAGGCACAATCTGTGATCTACAGAACCGGACTTAAAACCAAGAATATCGAAGTTTTCCTGGATCCAAATAAATTTTCTGATAAAGGAACAACCTCGCTTTCCAACCTTTCATTTAATAAAAAAGGAAATCTTGCCGCTTACTCAATTTCTGAAGGGGGAAGTGACTGGAACAAGATCATCATCATTGATGCCATTTCGAAGAAACAAATCGATGAAACTTTGCTTGATGTAAAATTCAGTGGGATCTCCTGGCAAGGCGACGAAGGCTTTTATTATTCCAGCTATGACAAGCCGAAAGAGGGAACTGTTCTTTCCGGAATGACAGACAAACACAAAGTTTATTTTCACAAACTAGGAACAAAACAGTCTGAGGACCAATTGATTTTCGGAGGTGAAAAAACACCAAGAAGATATTTGTCCGCAGGCGTTTCAGAAGACCAGAGATTCCTGATTATTTCTGGCGCCAACGCCACCAACGGAAACGAATTATACATCAAAGACCTGAAAAACGGCGGTGATTTCGTTCAGATCAACAAAGGTTTTGACATCAACGCAAATATTGTGGATACGCAGGGTGACGACCTTTTCATCTTCACAGACAAAGATGCACCGAATATGAGATTGGTAAAAGTAAGCATCAAAGATCCAAGTCCTGAAAACTGGAAAGATGTGATTCCGGAAACCGAGAATGTGCTTGGAATCTCTGGTGGTGGCGGTTATTTCTTCGCCACTTATATGAAAGATGCCATTGATATTGTAAAGCAATACGATAAAACCGGGAAACTCATCCGAGAAATTTCATTGCCCGGAAAAGGGAATATCTCAAGTTTTGGCGGGAAAGAAAAGGAAAAGGATCTCTATTATTCATTCACGAATTATATCACACCGGGAACGACTTACAAATACAATGTGGATTCTGGAAAGTCAGAAGTTTATCAGAAACCGAATGTGAAATTCAATCCTGAAGATTACGTTTCTGAGCAGGTTTTCTACACTTCAAAAGACGGAACCAAAGTTCCGATGATGATTAATTATAAAAAGGAACAAAGCTGGATGGTAAAAATCCAACTATTCTTTACTCTTATGGAGGATTCAACATCAGTTTGCAGCCTGCATTTTCTGTTGTGAATGCCATTTGGATGGAAAACGGCGGCATCTACGCTGTCCCAAACATCCGTGGCGGTGGAGAATATGGAAAGAAATGGCACGATGCAGGTACAAAACAGCAGAAGAAAAATGTGTTTGAAGACTTCATCGCGGCTGGAGAATATTTACAGGCGAAAGGTTATACTTCGAAGGAATTTATGGCACTTTCAGGCCGTTCCAACGGTGGACTTTTGGTTGGCGCAACGATGACAATCAGGCCGGATCTTGCAAAAGTAGCTTTTCCGGGCGTGGGCGTTCTGGATATGCTGAGGTATAATAAATTTACAGCTGGAGCAGGCTGGTCTTATGATTACGGAACTGCGGAAGACAGCAAAGAAATGTTTGATTATCTGAAGTCTTACTCGCCGGTTCATAACGTGAAAGCAGGAACTTGCTATCCATCCACAATGATCATCACCAGCGATCACGATGATAGAGTAGTGCCGGCGCATTCTTTTAAATTCGGGGCTGAGTTGCAGGAGAAACAAAGCTGTAATAATCCAATTTTGTTAAGGATTGAGAAAAACGCAGGCCACGGTGCGGGACGTTCTACAGAGCAAGTGATTGGTGAAAATGCTGATCTGTTAAGTTTTGCACTTTTCGAAATGGGAATCAAAGCTTTAAAGAAGTAATTCAAAAATAATTAAATAAAATCCTGGAATTCGTTTCGGGATTTTGTTTTTGGAAGATAGTTTGATATCAACAACCTGGATTTAAAATTTTTTATCTATGAAAACAAATATTTTAATCACTTCAATTGCATTGGCCTTAGTTTCCTGCAAAAAAGATAACGAGAGCAAAATGATGAAACAAACCTATGCCACTGAAACTACCGTAACAGATGACAATGGAAAAATAGACAGCGCAACTATGACGAAAGTGGAGAAAGAAGTTAACGGTAAAAAAACATCGTCAGTTTCTTATCCTTACAAAGCGGAAGATGGCACACGTGCAAAAGCCACTTTTACCAATGATGGCAAATCTAAAACAATCACGATAGAGGCGAATAATATGAAATATGTTCTGGACTTCAAAAGGGCTATTCCGACCGGAGAAATCTACGAAAGGAACAGTATTTCCGCAGAATCTTCGGAAGATTCGTTATTGATTTCTCAGGGGAATAATGTGATTCATTTGGGAAAAATTAAGTAATTAATTTTGCTTTAAAACATAAAAAATCCCGACATCAAATCGGGATTTTCATTATATAAAAACATTAGCTTCTTAAATCTTAGAAAGCAAAGTCCTGAAATTCACCTTCTCATCAATGATTCTTCGCAGATCAGCTACAGCGACCCTTTCCTGCTTCATCGTGTCACGATCTCTGATGGTTACGGTATTATCCACCAAACTGTCGTGATCAATTGTGATACAAATTGGCGTTCCGATTGCATCCTGTCTTCTGTAACGTTTCCCGATAGCGTCTTTTTCTTCGTAGAACAAATTGAAATCGTACTTCAGATCATTGAAGATCGTTTCTGCATATTCTGCCAGGCCATCTTTTTTCATCAATGGAAGGATAGCTGCTTTTACCGGTGCCAAAGCTGGTGGCAAACTTAGAACTGTTCTTTCCGATCCGTCTTCCAAAACCTCATCTTTAAGACAAGTCGAGAACAAAGCCAGGAATAATCTGTCCAATCCAACCGAAGTTTCTACCACGTAAGGCACATAGTTCTCATTTCTTTCCGGATCAAAATACTGTAATTTTCTTCCTGAGAAAGTCTCGTGAGCTTTAAGGTCAAAGTCAGTTCTGGAGTGGATTCCTTCCAATTCTTTGAATCCGAATGGGAAATTAAACTCAATATCAGCTGCCGCATTCGCATAATGCGCCAGTTTCTCATGGTCATGGAAACGGTAATTTTCAGAACCCAATCCTAAGGCCAAATGCCATTTTAGACGCGTCTGTTTCCAGTTTTCGTAGAATTCCAGTTCAGTTCCCGGAGCTACAAAATATTGCATTTCCATTTGCTCAAATTCTCTCATTCGGAAGATAAATTGTCTCGCAACGATTTCATTTCTAAACGCTTTACCGATTTGTGCAATCCCGAAAGGTAATTTATGTCTGGAAGTTTTTTGAACATTAAGGTAATTCACAAAAATCCCCTGAGCCGTTTCTGGTCTTAAGTAAAGATCCGTTGCCGTATCAGCAGAAGCGCCCAATTTAGTTCCAAACATCAGGTTGAATTGTCGAACTTCCGTCCAGTTTTTAGAACCTGTGTCCGGATCAGCGATTTCCAATTCCTCGATCAAAGCTTTTACATCAGCCAGATTTTCAGTTTCAAGAGATTTTGCCAGTCTTGTAAGAATCGCCGCTCTTTTTGCACGATATTCCAACACTTTTGGATTCGTCGCCTCAAATTCAGCTTTGTTGAAAGCATCACCAAAACGCTTTGCCGCTTTCTCTATTTCTTTATTTTCCTTGTCTTCAATTTTCGCGCAGTAATCTTCCACCAAAACATCCGCACGGAATCTTTTCTTAGAATCTTTGTTGTCGATCAATGGATCGTTGAAGGCGTCCACGTGTCCGGAAGCTTTCCAGATCGTTGGGTGCATAAAGATGGCAGAGTCGATGCCCACGATGTTTTCGTTCAGCTGAACCATCGCTTTCCACCAGTATTGTTTGATGTTGTTTTTCAGTTCCGCTCCGTTTTGTCCGTAATCGTAGATTGCAGAAAGTCCGTCATAGATCTCAGAACTTGGGAAAATAAAACCATATTCCTTTGCGTGAGAAATCACTTTCTTGAAAACATCTTCTTGCTTTGCCATATTTAGTTTAATTGAAGTGCAAAAATAAGGATTTTGCTGGAAGTGAGATGATGGAAGATGGAAGTTTTTAAAAAGCACGGAAAATTTTACATTTATTTCAAGTTTTGCCGAAGAATCAGGAGCCGGGAACCTGCTGTCCGCTGCAAACCTAACGAAGTGGTTCGACGTAGTCAATCTTTTTTGCACCACGTTTTGTCAGGCTGAGATTCCCGAAGCACAAGCAAAAAAGGATTTCCACTACCATCAGGGCTAGTTACGTTTTCAGTTTTGGGAGATTATTCCCTCAAATTTCCAGGTCTTTCTCGATCAATTCCAAAGAATCAATTACTTTTGAGATCTTTGCATTCTGCTTGCGGACTTGTTTTGGTCTGATGAAAAACCAGACAATTGCGAGCCACGAAAATGTTAAACCATAAGCTAATATTCCGCCCAGAGGAGACATCCGAAGCGCAAACTCATAAAAGTAAAAAGCAAAACCGAGCGTGAGTAAAATGTAATAAATACTAATGCCGATCGTCTGCATATAAGCCTGCTGCTTCTGCAGTTTTTTCAACGAAGCCAGATATTTCTGATTGCTCACCGAAGGATTTATTTTCCGCATCACATTGATGTTTTGAGAAAACAAATAAATGTAAAGTGCCAGTGCAATCAGAATCAATACAATTCCTATGGTGGTTGTCATCAATTTAAAATCAATTGTCGTCCAAATAAAAATGATTAAAACGGCTGTTGCCACCAGTCCCAGCATATAGCAGAATGTAGAACTCAATTGTTTCTTTCGGTACTTATCTGCAGACGATTTTATTTCTTTGATATTAGGAATTTCTACATTTTTCTTATTCCAGAAATCCTGGAAATTAATATTTTCAGTTGACATAATTCTTGAATTTTTCGGTTAACTTTTCTTTGATTCTGTGTATTTTGACTCTCACATTAGCTGGCGAAATCCCAACTACCTCGGCAATCTCTGCCTGCTTCATATTTTCAAGTTCCAGAGAAATAATAATTCTTTCCAGTTCCGGTAATTCTGAAATGCATTGATAGAGGAAATCCGTCATTTTATCCTGCTCCAGCTTTTGGTCTTTTTCGGAATTATCTTTTAATTGATAAGGCAGTTCGCTCTTCGGCATTCGCTTTTCGATGTTGATCTGCCTTAGACAAATATTGGTCGCAATCCTGTAGATCCACGTTCCGACACTCGATTCCTGCCGGAATTTCGGAAGCTGCTGGAAAACCGCTACAAACGTCTCCTGACATAGATCTTTTGCCGCATCATCATCATTCACATAACCCATGCAGAGCCGGAAGATCCGCTTCCAGTAATCGTGGTATATTTCTTCGAAGTTTAAAACCTGCATTGCTGTTTTTAGAATTTAGAGTGTAAGTAAAAGAAAATGTTACATATTTAAATAAAAAAAGCGTCCCGAACTTTCGGGACGCTTTAGAATTATGAAGAATTAGATTTATTTTTTGATGATTTTCTTACTTACGACAGAGTTGTCAGAAGTTACGATTCTAAGAACGTAAACACCTTTTGGCAACTGAGAGACATTCATTGCATTGCTCTTGGTTTCCAATAGTTTTTTGCCTTCCATACTGTAAAGAACAACAGATTTCAGATTCTTATCATCAATATGAATAACGTCAACAGCAGGATTCGGATAAACCAGAACTTTTGCTCTTTCAGGGACATCATTAGTTGCTAAAACATCCAGATTCAAATTATATCCCAAAAGCCCCAAATCTGTTGAAGCAATATAGATGTAAGCTTTCTTATCAGAAAAGTCTATGCTGACAGAGTTGCTCTCGGTATCAAAAAGATCAGCCCGAGGGACTGTTTTCCAGTTTATACCATTATCCACAGAATAATTAATATTAAAAATGTCATATTGACTAGTATAAGTGGTTGCCACAAGAACGCCGGGATTAAAATCGGAATAAGAAACCTTGTTTGCTACAAATTGTGAAACGATATTCCAGGTCAGACCTTTGTCATTTGAAATAAAAACTCCGGCAGACGTTCCCAAAGCCAATTGATTCAAATTTGTTGGATTTTGGACAATATCATAAACTGCCGTATCGGATGTTACATCATCTCCTATAGCCACCGGTGTCCAGTTGTCTCCACCGTCAACAGTTTTATAAACCTCAGATCCAATCAGGATAAAAAATTCATTTGAGATATTGTTGGGGTGCAATATTTTGGAAACTGTGCTTTGGGTTGGCAGAGGAACATTGGTTACGATAATGTTATTCTGATCATTAAAGTTAATCTTATCCAATTCGCCTTGATCCCAATTGCTGAACGTTGCCCAAATCTGATTGGTCACCTGCGGGTCCGGAACAACGCTTGTAAGACCGGCAGAAAAAGTCTCGAAGATCGACTTGAAAGTCGTGCCAAAATCATCACTCAGAGATAATTTTGATCCATTAAAGCCACCGGCAAAAGAGTAAAAACGGCCTTCTTTCTTAGAATCCGGCAGGTAAACAGTTGCGTTGTTATTACTTACGATATTCAGCGGGATGATATTATGCGCAGATTCAGAATTGTCAGAAAGATTTCTGTGAACAAAACCGCCCTGAACACTGTAGAAAAGATGTTTCGCTGATGAATTTTCAAACATATTAACGCCTCCTGTAGAACTGTAAAAAGGCGTCTGAATCTGTGTCAAAGTCGCTGCATTATCAGAAGAGAACAAAGGTTTGTAATTGGAAGTAATACATAATTCTCCAGCCTTGAAAGGATTAAAACTCGCTTTGATTCCGTAATAATAGCTGTCCAGATTGTCGTAAGGATATTCTACATTCTGCCAGGTTGCGCCGCCGTCTTTTGTAGAAATAATCTCGTCTTCCTCCAGAACGATCACGTGATTGTTATCGTGCGGATCAAATTGGATATCAATAATATCATTCAGGATTCCGTTGGTTCCGAATGTAATATTTTCATTCTCCCAAGTTTGGCCGCCATCGGCAGAATGATGAAGATTTTCCGGTGCCGCCCCAAAGCTGATACCTGTTCCTACATAGATCTCGTTGGGATTATTTGGATTGAATTCCAAAGTGCTAAGAACACTTCCCGTGAGTTTTTCGGTAAAATTATCGCCGCCGTCATTAGAAACAAGCAAGCCGCCGTAAACACCTTCGCTGCCATTTCCGTTGGCGATGTAAACTTTGTTTTTATCAGCCGGATTGAAGGCTACATAATTTGTAATAATGTTGTTATTATCCGGGGAATAATAGATCTCTTTCCAATTCTGCCCTCCATCGTTTGTTGTATAGACTCTGTTTGCTGTTCCCCATCCAAAAGGAAACTGAGAACTTACAATCAGATTATCCTTATCGTTTCCGAAAAAGTTATAGGCATTGACAAAAGGTACCTCAGATTGATTTGGTAAAGAATATGTTTTGGTAATAGTCTTGGTAGGAATATCGAGGATATGCAGTTCTCCAACACCACCCTGAAGTGTTGTAAAGGAAAGAAAAGAACCATCGTTGCTAATATTAAGTTTAGACAAACTGATTCCGCCGCCTGCCTCCGGAATAGAATAGAAAACTTCCCAAGTCGCTCCATTATCGTGAGAAACCACAATATGACTTGTGATGGTAATTGCATAAATGGTGTTTTGATCCTTTACGCTGTAAGTCAGGTCAAAGATTCTTCCGAACTCATTTTTGCTCAGAACTTCTGTTTGGGCGTTGGCATTGCTTGTAAAAAGCACAAACAAAAAGCCAGCTAAAAAAGTAATTTTCTTCATATATCTAATTTTTATATTCAAATGTTGTGATAAAAATCAGCAATGCAAAAAAATAAAGCGGAAATAGTCGGACGGGCCTTCAGAAATAGTGTGACAAATTCGCTAAATGCCTGTAAGATAATTATATAGATCAACATTGTCGTCCTGCTCCATTTTCTTGATGATGCGTTCTTTTCTCTTGCGGCAGGCTTCTGTTGTGATGTTCAGAAGGGAAGAAATTTCCTTCATCGACAGGTTCATATATACATACGAAAGAAAACGGATGTCGTTGGAATTAAGATCAGCATGGAGCATCTTCAGTTTGGAAATAAAACCCTGATTCACATCTTCGAAATGGACAAAAAAACTTTCTTCTTCGCGGCTTTGTCTCTGCAAAATTTTGAGCTGCTTGATGGTATTACTGATATCAGGCTTTTCAAAATCATCTGTTTCACGGGAAAGAGAAGTTATAAGATCATCTATCAGTTCTATTTTTGTGGAAAGTTGCAAAGCCTTGGTTGTCAGTTTTCTGTTCTTGGCTTCGATTTCGTTTTTATATTTCTCTTCCTCCAGTAGAGCGAGGACTTCTTTTTCTTTTAATTGATTTTCAAGGATTTCCTTGTTCTTTTTCTCTTTTTCCAGTTCCAGTTTTGTGATCTCGGCGTTGCTTTGCTCGATGATCTTTTGTTGTTTATTTTTGACAATACTGTTTCTGAGAGCCCAGAAAATAATGATAATCAAAAAGATGGCAAGCAAAATACCCTTGATGAAAAATGAACGTTCTGTTGTCAGCTTTTCCTGGCTTTCAGCAAGATCTTTTTGAGAATTTTGAAGTTCAAATTTAATTTTGCTGTTTTCAAAAAGCTGCCCGTTTTTGATCTTGTTCACAGAATCTTTTATGATCATTACAGAGTCTTTGTAAGACACGGCTCTGTCTATATTATTCGCTTTTTTGTATAACTGACTGAATTTCTCAAAAATATTCTCCTTAAAATCATAGCTGAGGTTACTTTTTTCCGCCAGTCCCAAATAATAAAAAGCCTTTGGCAAATCATTTTTTTGTTCAAAAATCGTTGAAAGGTTGTAAAGAATTGATGTTTTATGCTCAGAATATTCTACGTCAGTCAATTTTGGCAACAGTTCCGCAGAGATCTTTTCAGCTTCGTCGAATCGTTTTAAATTGACAAGAGTTTCCACCAAAGTTGCTTTTGCGAGTAAAGCATAAGGCGAGTTTTCTGTCAGTTTCAGGGCTTCATCAATGTATTTTTTAGCCGTTGTGTAATCTTTCTTTTCATTGGAAACTATTGCGAGATTTATAGCATATAACCCTTTGGAAACGTTGTTGTTAACTTTACCTGCAAGTTCGTAAGCTTTTGAAAAGTATTCTTTTGCTTTGTCTTGTTTTTTATCTCTGGAATAGAGAATGGCGATGTTATTGAGAACCGTCATCTCGGACTTTTCGTCCAGATGAACAACGGCAATTTTATAAGCATCAAGGTAATTATTGAGGGCTTCACCGTAATCCAATCTCATATAATAATTAGCCCCAATGTTATTCGTAGCCAGGAATTCTTCGCGGTACCATTTGTTGTCGTGAGCAATTTTCCTGGTTTTGGTCAGGATTTGCAAGGATTTGGCAAAGTCTTTTTTATTCATGGCCTCGACACCTTCAATAATCATCTTTTCGCAATCTTTGGGCGTGATTGCAAAAATTTGAAAAGGCAGAAAAAGCAGAAAAAATATAAAAACTAAGTTTCTGCGAAAACACTTTGGCATCATTTCATTTTGGCTAAAAACAAGTAAAGATAATAAGATTTTTTGGTTATAATTTTCGAAAGTATATCTTTCCAATAATATTGAATTATCATTACAAAAACTTAAATTTGTAAAACTTTTCTCCGATGTACAAACGCATTATTCGCCCGATTCTTTTCAAATTTGATCCCGAAGAAGTTCATCACTTTACCTTTTCTATTCTGAAGAATTTCGGATTTATAACCAAATTATTTTTACCAAAACCAATTGAAGACAAACGTCTGGAACGAGAAGTTTTCGGGCTTAAATTTAAAAACCCTGTCGGTCTCGCTGCGGGTTTTGATAAGGATGCAAAACTTTTCAATGAGCTTTCTGACCTTGGATTTGGATTCATAGAAATAGGAACTTTGACACCAAAACCTCAAGCCGGAAATGATAAAAAACGATTATTCAGACTAAAAGAAGATTCTGCGATTATTAACAGAATGGGTTTTAACAACGGCGGCGTTGACGAAGCTGTTGAAAGATTAAAGAAAAATAAAAATGTTCTCATCGGCGGAAACATCGGAAAAAACAAAGTCACGCCAAACGAAGAAGCGGTAAACGATTACAAAATCTGCTTCGAGAAATTATTTCCCTACGTAGATTATTTTGTGGTCAATGTCAGTTCGCCAAACACACCAAATCTTCGCGAACTTCAGGACAAAAAACCTTTGACGGAATTGCTGTCAACACTTCAAAATCTCAATCTCGAAAAGCCAAAACAAAAGCCCATTCTTCTTAAAATTGCACCGGATTTGACAGATGAACAGCTGTTGGATATTATTGATATCATTAAAGAAACTCAAATCGCTGGTGTGAT
Source organism: Epilithonimonas sp. UC225_85 (assembly GCF_042695135.1). Taxonomy (GTDB): domain Bacteria; phylum Bacteroidota; class Bacteroidia; order Flavobacteriales; family Weeksellaceae; genus Epilithonimonas. The sequence continues at coordinate 349,881 of NZ_CP170547.1, read as the reverse complement.
CGCAACGAACACAACTTTGTCACGAGAAAATTTAATCTCAGAAAACAAAACCGAAACCGGCGGACTTTCCGGAAAACCATTGACAAAACGTTCCACGGAAGTTATCAGATTTTTGTCTGAAAAAAGTGGCAAAGCATTCCCAATCATCGGTGTTGGCGGAATTCATTCAGCGCAGGATGCGATTGAAAAACTGGAAGCTGGCGCGAGTCTTGTTCAGCTATACACAGGATTCATCTACGAAGGTCCGGAATTGATTAACGAAATCAATCAGGCAATTCTCGAAAAAATATAAGAATGGAATTAATCACACTCAAGATTTTCAACACAGAAATAGAAGCAGAAATGCTTAGGATTTTCTTAGAAACAAACGAAGTTGAAGCTTTTGTCTTCGGAAATGTCTTAGCGAATACTTACAACTTGTTCAACACAACAAGCGGCGGTGTTCAGCTGAAAGTCTCAGAAAATGACTTTGAAAAGGCGAATAATTTGATGACTGAATTTTATAATAAAGACAATTAATAGAAAACCTCGCCAAATCTGACGAGGTTTCTTATTGATATTTCTAAAATTTTTAAAACTTAATATCCACACCAATATAAAAATTCTGTTTCATCACTGGTGCATATACCATTCCGCCATCAAAGTAATTTCCAAAAGGATTTCCTGCATCGAAAATCGCAACTTTTTGCTGATATCCGGTTAAGTTTTCTCCTCCAAAATAAACTCTGATTTTCTCAGAGAAATTCCTTGAAATCTGAGCATTCAAAGTAGAATAGCTCGGCGAATAATCTCCAATCTGAAACTCTCCAGGATTGTATTTTGTGTTTGGAAGTCTTTGTTTTCCAACTAAATTTAAAGTCGTATCGAAGCTCCAGAATCTGCCTTTTTCAGTTTTATTGGTTGAATAAGCCAGGTTCGCAAATCCACGATGTTTCGCCATAAATGGTACTTTTTTCAGTCCACTCAAGTAATCCAAAGCCACGTCGTAATATTTATAAGCCACTCGAAATTCCAGATTTTTCAAAGGCTGAAAATCCCATTGTGTCTGGAAACTGTTCGCAAAAGATTTTCCTTCAAGGTTATAGAATAAAATTTTCTGCGCAGACTCATCCAAATCTGTAACAACCTGATCTTGAAAATTCGTTCTGAAAAAATCTGCCAGCAAGGTTGATTTTCTTCCAAATAATTTAAATTCCTGCTGAATACTTACGCCATAATTCCAAGCGATTTCAGGTTTCAAACCATAGATTTCTCCGCCATTATTGATAATTTGGATTTGTCGGTTGGATGCAAAATAAGCCTGATTTTCTGCAAAGATATTCGCAGTTCGGAAACCTCTTCCGGCAGAAATTCTGAAAATCGTTGTTGGCGTCAAATCATATTTGAAATTCATTCTCGGCGTAAACTGCGTTCCTGCAAGATTGTGAAAATCTACACGAGCGCCCGTTACCAAAGTGAATTTTTCGCCTGTCAAAGTGTATTCTGCAAACAATCCCGGAACAGTTTCGGTTCTTTTGTAATTGTCCAAAAGATAATCTTCATTGTATTTATCATATAAGAAACTAGCTCCAATTTTATATTTGTTATTAGTATTTCCGATAATGCTTTCGAAAATTAAATTAGAATAATAAGACGTTTCCTTCCCGAAATAATTTCTCAATCCAAAAAAGCTATCTTGCTGATGATAAGTCAGTTGATTCATCCAGCCCAAACTCTGATAAGGTTTTCCTTTGAAAACATAACCCGTTTTATTCCATAATTGAAACCTCGAAATATCAATCCCAACACCATAAAGCGATTGGTCTTTCTGAGGAATTCTTTTGTTAAATCCTATTTGACCGGCCGTCCTCTCATCTTTCAGAAAATTAATCCCAAAATGCGAACCGAATCCAGAGTCTTCCAAGTCATTGTAATTCAATAAATATGCTACATTTAACTGACTTCCTTTTGGCCTGTCCAGGAATCCGTCATCGTTCATATCGGTATCACCAAAAGTTCCGTTTCCGTGTAACAAAACACTTTGTGTCCATTTGTCAGATATTGGTGAATTACTGGTTACATTGGCTTCAACTCGTCCGTTGTTGTCAGAGAACAAATTGATTTCTGTCTCAGTTTTTTTAGCGCTGTCTTTGGTTTTCAAAAGTTCGGTATTAATTTGTCCCGTGATACTTTCGTAACCATTTACAACGGTGCTTCCGCCTTTTGTAAGCTGGATGCCACCAATCCATTTTCCTGGAATGAAATTCAGTCCGTAAGCCGAAGCCAAACCTCGGATTTCCGGCAATTGTTCCTTAGTCAGAAGTGTATATTTCTGGTCAAGACCGAGCATTTTCAACTGTTTAGTTCCAGTAACTGCATTACTGAATGAAACATCAACAGTGGCATTGGTTTCAAAACTTTCTGAGAGATTACAACAAGCGGCTTTCAGTAATTCTTTGGAACTGATATTAAAAATCAATCCAGCTTCTTTTTTACTTATTGAGGTTGCTTCTTTTTCTCTCGTCAATTTTACTCCTTCGATTTGTTTTGCATCAGATTCTGCATCGTGTTGAGCAGTGTCATTGGGTTTTTCAAAATCAGAACCTCTACTGTACAGACAACATGCTGGCAAAGCTTTGTAAGCATCTTCCGACGCTTTGAATTTCTCATTATCGTGACCAGCTTCTGCAACTTGTTTTAGAATTGTGTCGCAAGTGACTTTCGATTCGTCTAAAACCATTGTCAAAGTTTGGTTTTCTGCAGTCCAGTTTGCAGAAGTTGCTCCAGCTTTCAAGGCTGCTTTTTCTATTCTTGCTTTGCATTGTCCACAATTTCCCTTTACCAAAAACTGTTCTGTAACAGCTTGCGCAAAGGAAAAAAAAGACGTTAGCAACAGCATAAAAAACATAAGTTTTCTACTTAAATTGTTCATCGTCAAAAATTTAAGTTAATTACTTAAGTTCGCAAACTTGTTTGGTGTCGCTGTTTTTCGCCATCTTTTTGCTGTTGTCAGGACGGTCGTACTGGCAGCAAGAATCCAAATCATCATAGACTTTGTCGGAAGCACGGAACATTTCGTTGTCGTGACCAACTTCTGCTACGCTTTTTAGGATGGTTTTTTTGTCTGTTTTGGAAGCGTCATAACTTACCGTAAGAACTTTTTTGCTCATACTCCAGTCGGCTGATTTAACGTTTTTGTCAGCTTTAACCGCTGTTTCGATGCGTTCTTTGCACATTCCACAATTGCCTTCTACTTTAGCTTTGAAGGTTTTGGTTTGCGCAGAAAAATTTGAAAATAGAAATATAGAAAGGAATAAAATTCCTGATTTTATGATTGTATTCATTTTGATTAATTTTAATTTGTTTAATGATAAAGCCTTTGCAAAAATCATCGACCGAATTGTCAGTCTGAGGCTCTCGAAGACTCTATAAAGATAAAATTCAATAAAAATTAACCAAGTTTCGGCGGCTGCCAAATGTTAAAAGACCTTGTTAAAGTCGATTGGGAATAATAAGAATATTGATTGTTGATTTCGAAAACCGGTGTTTTCAGTTTGTTGTAGAAGTCATTCAAAACAACAGAAAAAACGAATCCCGAACTGCAGGTTTTGCAAGTGGTGCAATTGTCTTTACAGTCTTTTTCTTTTTTAGTGTCGTGATGACAGGAATCTGATTTTTTCTCTTCTTTTTTACAACAATCAGAACTTTGAGCCTTCGCTTTACAGCAAGAAGTCTGGGCAACTTGAACATCGAAATTCTGCTTTGGAAATACAAAAATCCCCAAACAGAAAATCATCATCAAAAGTTGCAGTTTTCTCAACATCACTTTGCAAAATTAAGAAATAAAAAATATCTAATCGCAAAGGCTCAAATATTTTCCTTTAACAATGATAAAAGTCGCAAATTAAACTTTGCAACTTTTTAAACAATTGAGATTAAATCTCTTGCGACTTTGCGATAAAATTCTATTTTTCCACATTAGTTTTTACAATAGGTTTTCTCCTTCTCCAAAAATAAAACACTAATCCACCAAGCAAAACAATTGGCCAGATAGAAATCAGCAAAACAAAAATCTGCTGAATCAAATAAAAGCCTTCAACAAAAGCATTTTTCACATCAAAGAAGAAATTGTATTTGAACTCATTATCAATATTTTTGGTGTTGACAATTGGGATTTTCGCGACACTAGTTTTTGGTTCTTTGATGAAAATATCAACGGTTGAAAACTTAAGATTATCAGCAAGAATCTCGTCGGAATATTTTTGGACATTTGCTTCGGACATATTGTTGTCGTCAAGATTTACTTTGTCTTTTCCGGCTTTCAGCTGAGAAATATTGGCTTTTGTTTTTGCCTGTCTTTCAGACTCCAGTTTTGCCAATCGGATTCCGGCAGAAACATCTTCTGCAGAGATAATTCTGGAATTGAGGAACACTTTTTTATCATTAATGAAATCCAAAAATTCACCCAATTTCTCGGTCGGAACTCTCACTTGCATTCTATTCTGATTCTGAAATTTCCTAATCAATATCGATGATTCATCGGAAGTATTATAAGTGTTTTCCGACAAAGTATGAGCTTCCATTCGGCTATTGGTGACGAAACCACCGATTGTCTTCAAATGTTTTTCGATTGATATTGTCGCGCCATAAACATCCTTCACTTCCATATCCACTTCCGCTGTTCTTACAAATTGGCGGTCTTTTAAATTTTGTGTTGCAGCCATAGAAATGCTGTCGGAAATAACAGTTGCACTATCAGTTACATAGTCTGCAGTTGCATAGGCAGATTCTACCTTTTCGTTTTTTTTGCAAGCAACCAAAGTCATTGCAATCAGGCTGATTGATAAGATTTTCGTTTTCATATTGAATTATTTTTTTGAGGTTAATATTTCAAAATTGATAATTATGATGAAAGTAATTCTGCAAATCAATCCGAAAGTAATTGTAAACTAATCTTCTGTTCAAAATATTGATAATGAGTATTTTGTAAAATAGATTTTTAAAGAAACTATCGCATTTAAGGAATTGTGAAAGCTTTTTAGGAATATTAATTGCATTCAACAGGAAAATAAATCCAATGAACAGCACGATTTCCAAAATCAAAGGAATTTTCAACCTTCTCAGACATATCGATATAGATCAAATTTCCAAAATATCTGAAAAAGTTGATCTTCCAAAACTGATGAATCAGTTCTCAAAACTGGACGAAAATCAACTTAACAGTCTGACAAAAATGCTAAATTCTTCCGGGAAAAAAAGAGAATTACCACCAATCAACGGCGATTTTTATGAACTGCATTTGAAACTGACAGATGAACAAAGAGCCATTCAGCTGAAAGTCCGCGAGTTTATGGAAAAAGAAGCAAAACCTTTGGTCAACGATTATTGGCTTCACGACGATTTCCCACACGAACTCATCCCAAAATTCAAAAAACTGAATCTCTGTGGCGTCACTTACGAAGGTTACGGTTGCCCGAATTTGCCATTCTTAATGGAAGGCGTTATCGCAATGGAAATAGCCAGAGTTGATGCTTCTTTAGCGACATTTTTTGGTGTTCAGTCCGGCTTATCGATGGGTTCAATTTACATATGCGGATCCGAAGAGCAGAAACAAAAATACCTTCCCGGAATGCAGCAATTCGATTTGATTGGCGCATTTGGGCTAACCGAACCCGAAGTTGGCTCCGGAGCAGCCGGCGGATTGACCACAACCTGTAAAAAAGTAGAAGGCGGCTGGATTCTGAATGGACAAAAAAAATGGATTGGAAATGCCACATTTGCTGATGTAATTATCATTTGGGCACGAGATTTAGATGATAATCAAGTAAAAGGTTTCATTGTAGAAAAAGGTACGCCAGGATTTTCGGTTGAAAAAATCAGAGGGAAAATGGCACTCAGAATTGTGCAAAACGGATTGATAACAATGACAGATTGTTTCCTTGCAGATTCTCAGAAAATGGAACATGCTAATAGTTTTAAAGATACTGCAAAAGTTCTCCAAATGACGAGAGCCGGCGTTGCGTGGATGGCAACAGGCTGCGCTAGAGGAGCTTATGAAAGTGCATTGGATTATACCAGAAATCGCAAACAATTTGGGAAACCCATTGCTTCTTTCCAGTTGATCCAAGGACATTTGGTTGAAATGTTATCGAATCTTACTGCGATGCAAACCCTAGTTTTCAGACTTTCGGAAATGCAGGATCAAGGTATTCTCAAAGACGAACACGCTTCACTAGCAAAAGTATTTTGTAGTCTGAGAACTAGAGATGTTGTAGCACAGGCAAGAGAAGTGATGGGCGGAAACGGAATTCTTCTGGAACACGATGTTGCAAGATTTGTAGCTGATGCAGAAGCGATATATTCTTACGAAGGGACCAAAGAAATCAATTCATTGATTGTCGGGCGTTCAATAACCGGAATGAGTGCTTTTGTATAAATTAAAATAACCTATGCTAATGGAATTTAGTTCTATATTTCGTAAATTTACAAAAATCAAAAAAACAGATGAAAAATTTATTTATATTAACATTTATGACATTCTTTCTACAGCATTGTGCGCAGAAAAAAGTTGATTTAACAAAACAACCACAACAAAAAACAATGGAAGATAACACACACAAAAACAATCCTTATTACTCAAGAACCGATAAAACAAAACTGAACGTTTCCAACGAAGAATGGAAAAAAATCCTTCCGGCAGAAGTCTACGCCATCTCAAGAGAAGCCAATACAGAATATCCTTTTACCGGAAAATACAATGAATTTGATGAACTTGGAGAGTATTACTGCGCCGTTTGTGGCAATCATTTGTTTCGTTCAAGCTCCAAATTTGCGAGCACTTGCGGCTGGCCAAGTTTCTACGAAGCTGACAAAGAAGGTGTGATTTACAAACGAGATTCCTCTCACGGAATGGAAAGAATTGAGGTGCTTTGCAAACGCTGCGATTCTCATTTGGGACACGTTTTCAATGACGGTCCGCCACCAACAGGAACCAGATTCTGTATGAACTCTGTTAGTCTGGATTTCCAGAGAGATAAGGAGTAAAATGAATATATCTACAGAAATTACTGAAGCAATCAAAAATGAAAAATTCCAAGAATATATTTCTGATATTACTGAAGTTTATTTAGATAGTTTTCTTGATGATGGAATTATTAAAGATATTCCAATATTAGGTTTACTTTTGAAAACCAAAAATATTTTTGGAACAATTCAAGAAAAACTTTTTACTAAAAAATTATATTCATTTCTAAAACAACTCGAAAATACGTCTGCGCATAAACGTATTACCCAAATCGAAAAAATTGATAATGATATTAATTATAGAACTAAAGTGGGAGAGAAGATTTTATATCTATTGGATAGTGCAGAAGACGCAGAAAAATCTGAATATATTGGTTTAATTTTTAAAGAGTTTTTACAAGAAGTAATCTCTTATGATGATTTTTTAAGATGTGTAAATTGCATAAACAAAATTAATATTATAGATTTAAAATTGTTTATAAATAATGGATATTCTCGTTCTGAGAACATTTCAGATGCTTATCTAAATGCAGGCTTAATCACATTTAAATTTTTAAAGCCAGAAAAAGATGATAGAATGGTTTTGCGTGGAGATTATAAAATTAATTTCAAAACGTCAGAAATTGGCAATTTAATTATAAAACTATTTAAAAATAAGGAATTTTCATATCTTTAAATTCAATTCCGCAATTATTCGGGATTTTTCTTTTATCAGATTTTTATACTTTAATTTTGTTCTTTAAATCTTAATAAAAATTGAAAACAATATTCATCACCGGCTCAACTTCCGGAATCGGGAAAGCCACCGCAATTCTATTAGCAAAACAAAAAAACAGACTCATTCTCTGCGGAAGAAATAAAACCGTTTTACAAGAACTTAAAACCGAATTATCAAAAGAAACAGAAGTATTCACCTTAAGATTTGATGTCAGAAATTCGGATGAGGTTTTTGAAGCCATCAATTCACTCCCAGAAGATTGGAAAAACATTGATGTTTTGATTAACAATGCCGGAAATGCTCACGGACTGGACTCAATAGCAGACGGAAATCTCGACGACTGGAATGCAATGATGGACGGAAATGTGAAAGGTTTACTTTATGTTTCTAAGCCTATCATTAAATTAATGAAAGAAAAACAAAACGGTCAAATTATCAATATCAGTTCGGTTGCAGCAAGACAGACTTATGCCAATGGCGTGGTTTATTGTGCTTCAAAAAGAGCTGTTGATGTTATTTCCGAAGGGATGAGGCTTGAACTCACAGAATTCGGAATCCGGGTGACGAATATCCAGCCTGGAGCCGTAGAAACCGATTTTTCAAAGGTGCGTTTCAAAGGTGATGATGAAAGGGCAGCGACTGTTTATGCAGGTTACGAGCCATTGATTGCGGAAGATATTGCGGATGCGATTGCTTACTGCATCAATGTTCCGGAACGTGTTTCGGTTGCAGAATTTACGATTTATCCGAAAGCGCAGGCAGAACCGAGAACGATTTACAGGAAATGATGAAATCGGTTTTAGGTCTTATATTTCTTGTTTGTTTTGTTTTCGGATTTTCTCAGAAAAATTCTAAGCAGGAAAAAGCATTATTGTTACAAGTTTCAAAGCTTGATTCTCTGATGCAGAACAATGATTCCAAAATACTGGAATTGTTTTCAGCTGATGTTTCGTTTGGACATTCCAATGGCTGGGTTCAGAATTATCAGGATTTTAAAACCGATTTCGAGTCCGGAAAAGTGAAATACCAATCCGTCAATCAAACCGAATTGAAAGAACTTAAAATCAAAAATAATTTCGCCAATATCAGAAGAATCGTCGCAGTAAAAGGACTTTACAAAAATGAGCTCTTCGAAATGAAACTTTCCGTCCTGGAATTCTGGATCAAGCAAAAAGGAATGTGGAAATTGTGGAGCCGGCAGAGTGTGACATTGAAATCGTAAAACTCTAAATTATTACATTTGCAAAATGAAAATCCTCCACATAGAAACCTCTTCCAAAAACTGTTCTGTTGCCATTTCTGATGGTGAAGAAATGCTTTGTCTCTGCGAAGAGGTTTCCGATAATTACAAACAATCCGAAAGTCTTCATTCTTTTGTAGAATGGGCTTTGGAAGGTGCAGAGATTTCTTTGAAAGATTTGGATGCGATTTCGCTTGGCAAAGGTCCTGGTTCTTACACTGGTCTTAGAATTGGTGCGGCTTCTGCAAAAGGTTTTTGCTATGGTTTGAAACTTCCTCTGATTGCTATAAATTCCTTGGATTCTATGGTTGAGGAATTTGTAAATCAAGGATTTGAATTTATTATTCCTTTGATTGATGCCAGAAGAATGGAAGTTTATACCGCACTTTTCGATGGAACTTCCGGCGAAATGATTAAAGAAACCGAAGCTAAAATTCTGGATGAAAATTCATTCTCGGAGTTTGCTGATAAGAAAGTGCTTTTCATTGGTGATGGTGCGAAGAAAGCTGAGGAAATTCTGAATCTTCCAAATGCAGAATTTAAATCCGATATTTATCCATCCGCAAAAGGATTGATTAAAAGTTCCGTCGAGAAATTCAATAAGAAACAATTTGAAGACACCGCTTATTTTGAACCGTTTTATCTCAAGGATTTTCAGGGCATTAAAAAAGCTGACCGCATAAAAAAATCCTGAATTAATCAGGATTTTAAATTTATTTCTTAGAAACCTTATACAACTTCCCGCTGTCAGTAATGCCATAAAGATTTCCATCCATTCCATTCAAAACATCCCGGAATCTTTCTTTCTGGTCAAGCAGTAATCGCTCTTCACCTACCACTTTATTGTCTTTTATCACGATTCTGTTTATGTGTTCTCCACTTAGACAGCCTATAAAAAGATTATTTTTCCATTCTTCAATATTTCCGGTGTAGAAAGTAGCGCCGCTTGGCGAAACCACTGGGTCCCAATAGTAAACTGGTTGTTCTGTTCCGGCTTTCTGTGTCGTTCCGTTGTTGATTTTTTCGCCGGTATATTCAATTCCGTAAGTCACATCGCCCCAGCCATAATTTTTTCCAGCCTGGATCAGGTTGATTTCATCGCCGCCTCTTGGACCCATTTCGATATCCCAAAGCTGTCCTTTCTCATCAAGAGCCATACCTTGAGGGTTTCGGATTCCGTAAGCATAGATTTCGGGTTTGTAACCATCTTTTCCGATGAATGGATTTCCTGGAGCGGGTTTTCCGTCTTTGGTGATTTTTAAAATTTTGCCTAAATAATTATCTGTTTTCTGGGCATAGATTCTGGTTTGCTTATCGGACCTTTCCCCGGTGCTCACGAAAAGATTTCCGTCCTTGTCAAAAGCTAAACGGCTTCCGTAATGTTTGTCACCGTCATAAGTAGGCGTGGCGCGGAAAATTACGGTAACATCAGAAATATTTTTAAGATCTGATGACAGCTTTCCTTTTCCAACTGCAGTATGATTCCCATCCGCATAAGGTTCTGAAAAACTGAAGTAAATGATGCTATTTGTTTTAAAATCCGGGTCCAAAGCTATATCCAGCAGTCCGCCCTGACCTTTGCTGTCAACTTTTGGGAAACCATTGATTTTGAAAACCTGTTTTCCATCTGCAGAAACAACATTGGCAAATCCCGATTTCTCAGTAATAAGGAATCTCCCGTCTGGCAAATTAATGATTCCCCAGGGTTTACCTAGAGAAGTATTGATAACCTCAACATTGTAAGGTGTTGCTGTTTTTACAGGTGTAATTCTGGTTTGCCCGGCAAATGCAGGTTTGTAATTAGTATTGGCTTTTTCTTCTTTTGCGGTCGGCTCGCTTGGTTTTCCTTTTCCTTGGCAAGAATATAAAACCGCAAATGAAGAAAAAAGAATTGGTAATGTGGATTTTAGCATAACTTTTATTTTTTGAAGTCAATGAAAAAATAATGCCAGCGAATATTTTTAGTTTGATATTAAAACGAAGGTGCCGAATATAAAAAGTCAATATTTTTAAATAAGCCCCGTTTATTATGGGGGTTTGTGTTTAAATTTGTTGTAAATTACATTAAAAGGTGTGATTTATTCAATAGTTAACTGAAAAAATTATATTTTTGGTTAAAATTTGACTAATGAATATGAGAATCAAGAAAATAAGCGTCCTTTTCTTTTTAGGAGCAAGCGCATTTTATTTTGCTCAATCTACAACAGATACTCTTTCTAAAGAGACTGCCGTAGATGAGGTAATTTTAACAGGAACCCGAAATAAAAAAAGAACAGTTACCAATACAGCTGTCCCGGTGGATGTTATCGACGTGAAACAAATAAGTCAATCGACAGGACAGGTAGATGTAAACCAGCTTTTGCAGTTTGCAGCGCCTTCTTTTAACTCTAATAAGCAGTCAGGTTCCGATGGTGCGGATGCTGTTGACCCTGCAACTTTGAGAGGTTTGGGTCCTGATCAGACATTATTATTGTTAAATGGAAAAAGATACCACCAGTCATCATTAGTCAATATATTTGGAACCAGAGGCCGTGGAAATACGGGTTCTGATCTGAATACAATTCCAGTTGCTGCGATAAAACGTGTAGAGATTTTAAGAGATGGCGCTTCTGCTCAATATGGTTCTGATGCTATTGCGGGCGTAATCAACGTAGTTCTGAATGACAGGAATCACGGGTTTGAAGGCAGTGCTTTTTATGGTGGAAACCTGTTTAAAAGTCCGGGAGATAATGATGTGGTTTCGGATAAAAAGTTAGACGGTAATACATTTGATTTTAGTGGAAACTTTGGAACAAAAATTGGAAACAAAGGTGGTTTTGGAAACTTTACGCTGGAACTTATCAATAAAGATTATGCGATCAGAAATGCAAATCCGAATAAATATGACGCACCGAGACAAAGATTTGGTGATGCAAAATCGAATAATGTCTATTTCTTTGGGAATATAGAAGTTCCATTAACGGATGGATTAAAGTTTTATTCTCAACCCGGATTTTCCTACCGCAATACCCATGCTTATGCCTGGACAAGATCCGCAGACGCAGATGGGAATATCCCTGAAATTTATCCAGACGGATTCAATCCGGTTCAGAATACAAAAATTTCTGATTTTACATTTGATAATGGTCTGAAATTCAAGCTTGGAGATTGGGATTTTGATTTCTATAATGCTTTTGGAAACAACAGATTCATTTATCAGATCGACAATACAATCAACGCAACACTGGGCGTGAATTCGCCTACAAGTTTTAATGCCGGCGGACATTCGCTTTCACAAAATGTAACTGGACTTAGTACAACCAAAGCGTTCGATTTGTTGGAAGGATTTAATCTTGCACTCGGAACAGAATTCCGATACGAGAAATTCAATATTATCAAAGGAGAAGAAAGTTCGTATGCTATGTACGATGTTAATGGGAATGTGGTTACGGCCAATACAAATCCGGATTTGCTGGTTATTAATCCACTGACAGGCGATATAAGGCCAGGCGGATCTCAGGGATTTCCGGGATATTCTCAACAAGTGGGGAAAAGCAGAAATAATTTTGCCGCTTATGTGGATACAGAATTGGATATCACAAAGAAATGGATGGTAAGCGCAGCCGGAAGATTTGAAAATTACAGTGATTTTGGAAGCACGATGAATGGAAAATTCGCTACCAGATATGCTATTACGCCGGAATTTGCACTTAGAGGTTCCGTTTCTACAGGCTTCCGTGCGCCTTCTTTGGTTCAGAAATATTACAGCTTGCAGTTTACCAACTTTCAGGGAGGAGATCTGGTTACGATTCAGTTAGCTTCTAATGACAGCGAGTTGGCACAAAAAGCGCATATTGCCCAGCTAAAACAAGAGACTTCTCTCAACGGAAGTGCCGGATTTACTTTCAACACAGGAAAATTCACGGCAACAGTGGATGGATATTATATACAAGTAAAAGACAGAATCGTTTTGACAGGAACTTTTGATCAGAGTGATGATGCTATCGGAGGAATCCTTGCCGATCTGAAAGTGGATCAGGCGCAGTTTTTCAGTAATGCTGTGGACACAAAATCCAGAGGTGTAGATGTGATTTTGACTTATACTACAGATTTAGGTTTCGGAAAACTGGCAGCAACTCTGGCAGGAAATTATAATGAAATGGAAATTACCGCTGTCCATACGCCAGCTGAATTAGCCGGAAAAGAAGATGTTTTTCTGAGTGCGAGAGAACGAGCTTTCATTTTGGCCTCGGCTCCGAAAACTAAAGTTAATCTGAATCTGAATTATAAAATCCAGAAATTCAATGCAAATCTGCAATTGGTAAGATTTGACAAAGTGACTTTGGTTGGATACAACGGTCCAGATGATTATCAAATATATACCCCAAGAGTCACTACGGATTTTTCTGTCGGTTATGACTTTACTAAGAATTTATCCTGGACAATTGGTGGTAAAAATGTCTTCAACAGATATTCTACACTGCAATATGCCTCTGTTTCTGAAGGTAATACCGAATCAGGCGGAATCTTTGATCCGGTTCAGATGGGTTTCTCCGGAAGACAGATCTTCACAAGAGTGAATTTTAAATTTTAACCATAACTAACTATTTTTTATTAAGAGGATTCAATTGTTTTGGATCCTTTTTTTATTAGCTAATAAATGATAGAACGGATATAATACTGTATAACAGTAATCTGTGTAAGTTGATCTGTATATCTTTTTAGTCTATTTGTACTAGATGAAAGTTGATCTGTATAAGGTTAAAGTTGATCTGTAGACCTTTCAATTAGATCTGTAAAAAGATTCATTAGATTTGTAAGTCCTTTCATTAGATCTGTAAGAATCTACAGTAAATCTGTAAAAATTAATTTTCACCTGAGATTACATTTTTCTATATTTGTTAAAACACATTTGATATGCAATACGGAAGAGGATCAAAGCGTGGCAAGCTTACACCACACCGAAGTAGTATTATTTTGGATTTAAAACCTATAATGAAGGCAAGGAGCATCGTGCATCCTACTGCATTCCTGTTGAAAATTGGGATCAACCGATTTTCTGCTACCAAACTTCTCAGCGGCAATGCTGTACAAGTCAATTTTCGCCAGCTTACCACCCTTTGCGAGAATCTCAACTGCACACCAAATGACCTTTTTGTAAACCGGGAGATGCAGTTGCCAGCAGACCATCAACTAAACAAACTACAGGATATCAACGCTGAGATATTAGATCCAAGGGATCTTTTTAGGCGCAAAAGCTTAGATGAAATAAGAGATATGCTGAAGGACAAATGATGCATATTGAAGCGCAATTCTGAGGCAATCAGGAATTGCTAACGTCTTTTTATTTCGTAAATTTGTGTTATGCAATTCAAACTTCAATCAGATTACAAACCAACCGGAGATCAGCCGACAGCCATCGAAAAATTGGTAGAGGGCATCAATATTGGCGAAAAATATCAGACCCTTCTCGGTGTTACAGGTTCCGGGAAAACTTTTACAGTGGCGAATGTAGTAGAAAGCGTACAAAGACCAACCATTGTGATGGCGCATAACAAAACATTGGCGGCTCAGCTTTTTATGGAATTCAAAGAGTTCTTTCCGGACAATGCGGTGGAATATTTTGTCAGTTACTATGATTATTACCAGCCGGAAGCCTTCATTGCATCCACCAATACTTATATTGAAAAAGACCTCAGCATCAATGAAGAGGTGGAGAAACTAAGACTTTCTGCTATTGCAAGTCTGCTTTCGGGCAGGCGGGATGTTTTGATCGTTGCTTCGGTTTCGTGTATCTATGGTGTTGGTAATCCTTCAGAATTCCATAAATCATTAATTACGATTCAAAAAAACGAAAAACTCTCCAGAACAAAATTACTTCATTCACTTGTAAGCGCACTTTATTCCCGAGCGTTGAATGAGTTTCAAAGAGGAACTTTCCGGGTAAAAGGTGATGTTATTGATATTTATCCGGCTTATGCAGATTCTGCGATCAGGATTCAGTTTTTTGGTGATGAGATTGAAGCGATTCAGAGCTTTGATCCGGTTTCCGGGAATGTTACCTCCAATTTTGATATCATTAATATCTATCCTGCCAATCTTTTTGTAACAACCCCAGAAACGATGCAGAGTGCCATTCGTCAGATTCAGGATGATATGGTAAAACAAGTGGATTTCTTCCGGGAAATCGAGAAACCTTTGGAAGCCAAACGTCTGGAAGAACGCACAGAACTCGACCTGGAAATGATCCGTGAATTGGGTTATTGTTCCGGAATTGAGAATTATTCCCGTTATATGGATGGTCGTTTGCCGGGATCCAGACCTTTCTGTCTTTTGGATTATTTTCCTAAAGATTTCCTGATGGTGATTGATGAAAGTCACGTGACGATTCCGCAGGTTCATGCCATGTACGGAGGCGACAGAAGCCGGAAAGAAGTTTTGGTAGAACACGGATTCCGGTTACCGGCAGCTATGGACAACCGACCGTTGAAATTCCCTGAGTTTGAGGATATGCAGAACCAGGTGATCTATGTCTCCGCAACACCTGCAGATTACGAGCTGGAAAAATCGGGAGGAACTTATATCGAACAAATCATTCGGCCGACAGGACTTTTGGACCCAATTATTGAAGTTCGCCCGACAATGAATCAAATTGATGACCTGATCGAGGAAATCCATAAAAGAGAAGAGGCGGATGAGCGGGTGCTGGTAACAACTTTAACCAAAAAAATGGCGGAAGAACTGACCAAATATTTCACAAAAGTCGGAATCCGAACAAGATATATCCATTCTGATGTCGAGACTTTGGAAAGGATTCAGATTATGCAGGATCTGCGTTTGGGCTTGTTTGACGTTTTGGTGGGTGTGAATCTTTTGAGAGAAGGATTGGATCTGCCGGAAGTTTCCCTGGTTGCGATTCTGGATGCTGATAAGGAAGGAATGCTGCGTTCCCGAAGATCAATGATCCAGACTGTCGGAAGAGCTGCCAGAAACCTAAACGGCCGCGCCATAATGTATGCCGACAAAATGACAAAATCTATGCAGGCCGCTATTGATGAAACCATCTACCGCCGCGAGAAGCAAATCCAATACAATACAGAACACGGCAAAGTTCCGATGGCACTCAATAAAAAAATCAGTGAAAATCTGGTTGGCAGGAGCAAAGATTTCCCGGACGAAAAATATACGCAAAAAGTTCTTTTGCAGGAAGTTGCAGAAACAAAAGCAAGCTACGGAAGTGCAGATATCGAAAAGATAGTAGAGCAGAAACAAAAAGAAATGGAAGCTGCTGCTAAAAATCTCGATTTTATAAAAGCTGCGAAACTGCGGGATGAGATTCTTGCGTTGAAAAGTTAGTTTTTAAGAAAGAATTTATAGAACTTCAAAATTCTTTTGACTTTTAGTTTGAAAGCTTTTTTCTTAGCAAAATCCACGATTTTATTATAGCAGAAGTCCGAAGTCTGGCCTGATAACTTTGCATATTCGGCGCTGATCAATTTGATGATTTCCAGATCATTTGTCAATCTTTCAAAATTTTGTAATCGTTTGGAAATGGAGATTTCATCATAGAAACTCATCCGGTTGAGGTCTACCAGGAAGAAACGGTATTTTCCGTCAATTTTTTTGATTAAAAAGTTTCCGGAAGCATTATCAATAAAAATAATTCCATTCTCGTGCAGCTGGAAAATCAGCTGAGTATAAGCTTTAATGATTTCTTCCCGGTCTGTAAAAGAATGATCGTAAAGAACATCGCCTAAGGTAAAAACATCTTCCAGTTGTTCACTCACATAATAGCTGGATGTGACACCAATGAAATCATGATTCTCTATATAAGCAATAGGTTTTGGTGTAAAGAAGCCTTTATCGATAAGCATTTGAGCATATTCGTAAGAACGTCTGGATTTTGATTTTCTGTAATATTTATAGACGTGCCTGTTGATGATATTGTGCTGTTTGAACGACTTGAAATTTAACTTTAAATTATCAACAACGAAGAACTTAACGACATTTCTATTTCCGTGACCAACAACAACGCCATCATTTTTAAAATTCTTTAAAATGTTTAAAATGTCGTCTTTGTATCTAGAATACGTTTCTGAAAGAACCAGGTTCATATAATTGTGTTTTATTTTAGAAATTCATTTTTCAGATCTATATTATTCTAAAGACGTTTTAATTAGATTAATTACTTTATCCAGATCGGTTTCGTTTGTGTTTATGGAGAAGCTTTTGTCATTGTAAGGTCCGTAAGCATTCGCGTCTGTTACAGAAAACAGTCCTATTGTCGGGGTATTTACAGAGCTTGAAAGGTGCATTACGCCATTGTCTGCAGCAATGAAAACAGCGGTATTTGCAAGGAATCCGCCCATTTCCCGAATGTCTGTACTATAGAAATTAGGAATTTTAAAGTTCAGTTTAGAAATATTTTCGACTGGCAGGAGTTCAATAATGTTATAATCCGGAAAAGCAGATTTTAGTTTGTCATAAAATGCATTCCACCATTCTTCAGAATAACATTTTGCCCCTGTTGCATTCGTAAAAAGACAGATTGTTTTCTTATTATTCTGAACTATTTTGTATAAATTTTCCTTTCCCGTTTCAATTTCTGCCTTATCTAATTTTATTTTTAAATAAGGGATTTTAGATGTATTTTCCGGATAGCCTAATTCGGTCAGAAATTTTCTGAGATTGTAAATGTTTTTCTTGGCGTCGTGCTGATAATCAGAATATTTTGTTTGAAGTTCATCATCAGAATCACCGAAGAATTTGTAAGTGGAACTTGTAAAAAGAATAGATAATCTGCCTGAAGAAGAACTGGGATTGGCATTAATCGCCAGATCATATTTTCTGAATTTTAACTGAAACCAGCCTTTGATATATTTGCCCAGATTGCTGAATGGTTTCTTAGGCAATTGAATGAATCGGTCTATATTTTCGTAATTTTTATAGATAATTGGTGTCACGCCGCCTTTTACGAAAAGATCGATTTTACTGTTTGGAAAAGTATTCATAACCTCTTGAACCAAAGGTGTTAAAAGCAAAAGATTCCCTAATCTGTGATTGGGTCTGGAGATCAATATTCTCTTGATTTCAACATCTTTATTATGATTAGATCCGGATTGTGACTTGCCAATATTTTTGGTAAGGCTTTGCATAATCCGTTTTCTGATAACATTGATTCTTTTCTTAATTGTCATAAATAGGTTTGTCGAATGAATTTTCCCTTAACTAAAAAACTTAGTTGTAAATTATTTTACAAATTTAAAACTTAAAAGTTGTTTTTTTAGGTTTTTGGTAAGTAGATTCACCACGAATAGGAATTAATAGCTCCATCAATCCGTTAATTTTGATTTCGTAGATCGTGGAAAGCTGCATTCCGAGCTTGCCTTTTGGCATTCCCTGGCTTTGAAACCATTCCAGATAACTGATTGGCAGATCCGCCAATATAGTGTCTTTATATTTTCCGAAAGGCATTCTAACTTCGCAGATTTCTTTCAGGATTTCAGGATTCAAACCTTCCATTTTATATTATCAAGTCAATTTTTTCTTCGAGATCCTTATTGTCATGAGGCAATTGTAAAGAAGGCGGAGAATCTTCGTCAAATTCGTCGCGGTAAACCTGAATCAGTAAAACAGTGATAGACATTAAAATAGGACCAAAAATCAATCCCATAAATCCGAAAATATTCATTCCCAGAATGATACCGAAAACGGTTACTAACGGATGAATATCTTCCAGCTTTTTTAATAATGTAAATCTCAATAAATTATCCGTCAATCCAACGATTACCAGTCCATAAATCAAAACGCCAACGCCGGGACCAGCATTTCCTTCTGCGATCATAAAAATCCCTACAGGAACATAAACAATGGCTGCTCCCACAACAGGAAGCATAGATGCAACAGCCGTTAATGCAAACAGCAGCATCGGACTTGGTGCTCCGAAGATCCAATATCCAATCAATGCAACCACGCCCTGACCAATCGCTACAACAGGAATCCCAATCGCATTTGCAAGAACCAGTTTTCTGAATTTTTCTCCCAGCATTTGTGTATTAGCTCTTTTAAAAGGCATTACTTTCGCCACCATTCTTTCAAAAAAACGTGCTTTTACAAACATGAAATAAAGAATAAAATACATTGAAACAATGACCGTAAATGTGTTAACTGTTGTGCTCAAAGCCTTTGTAGAAAGTGTTCCGGCAAAATTGGTAACTTTAGTAATATTTTCCTTGCTAAGAATATCAAAACCGACTTTCTGATAGATGAATACATGAATCTTCTCTAGGAAAATATTGAATTTCTCCATATAAGCCTGTGCATTTCCTGCTTTTGCAACAAGCATATCAACAATGAAATATACTGGCAGGATAAGGATAATTAGTGACGCTAGCATTAGAACCAATGCTGCTGCCCAGGGTTTCCAGTTTTTTTCTTCAACCAGATAATTATTATATTTTCTGCAGACGATGTATAAAGTAACCGCTCCTAAAACTGAAGGAATGAATAATGCAAGATTCCAGCAAATCAATCCGACTAAAACACATATTATAAGAATTAGAGCTACCTGTTTTATAACAACAGAATCTATTGGTTTACCGGAATCTGACATATTTTATCTATGGTTTAATTTTGTTCAAGTTGTCTTGGCAATGCAACATATGCGCAGTAGGCAGAATACATTGTAGAGTAATAAAACATATAAGTAATTATTATGCCAATACAGCAAGCAAAAAATCCAAGCAAAGAACATAAATAAGCCAACAGATTGATTACTAAAATATCAACATAGTTATTTTTCACAATATCAATAGATCTTTTGAGAGCTTCTATTGCTGATATATTTTGAAATAATAAGAAAGGATAACCGAAAAACAAAAAAGGCATTACAAAAACTGCTGGAATATAGAATAACCAGGAACAGATTCCGCTGACTATGGCGAAAATCAATCCAAACAGGACGATATTCAAAAAATTCTGTTTATAACCAATGAACAAATCTGAAAATTGAATATCTTGCTTTATATTCTTTTTATGAGCAATATAAATCGTCCCTACAACAAGAGGAGAAAAAAGTAAAATATTGAACAAAGAAGCACTCCCTGCAAAAGTTAAAAAAGGCGTTCCGTGATAAAGTTCTCTATAGATATCAGGATTATAACCTCCACCTGAATTTTGGCTCGCATCCATAAAAATCGCCCAGACTCCTGTTAATGATAGTAAAATTGATATAACAATAAAAAATATCAGTCCGGCAACTAAAGGATAAATAAATATATCCTTATAAATTCCAAATGCGTGTGAAATAATGCTTCCAGAGTCTCTGTTAGGAACATTGCCTTTCGACTCGAATTCATTAAAATTTTCCATAGTAGCTTGATTTTAAAGTTTATTACCAAATCTACACAAAAAATTTCTGAATAGAATTAACTCAAAGACAATTATTCGTCAAAATCAGCAATCAGATGCTTGTAAAGCACATAGATCATTGCATTCCAAAAAGGAAATGTTAGAAAAATTCCGAAAAAGAACATAATAAATCCGCAGTAAGAAAATAGAATTGAAACGATTGTAGCAACAAAAATCAAAATAAAATACTTCTGAAAAGTCTGAATACTGATCTGGAAGGACTTCAAAAAATTAAAACCTTTGTAAAA
The DNA here is from genome assembly GCF_042695135.1 of Epilithonimonas sp. UC225_85. GTDB lineage: Bacteria > Bacteroidota > Bacteroidia > Flavobacteriales > Weeksellaceae > Epilithonimonas. The sequence continues at coordinate 329,285 of NZ_CP170547.1, read as the reverse complement.
AATCAATGCCGGCACAAACAGCATCATCGGGATCCAAATGAAAGTAAAAATTGAGAGATAATTGTTAATAATGCTCCAAACAAACGAGTAGATCACAAACAAAAAGAAATAATGACCACGAAAACCCGCAAAAAGATCGCTGGTGTTTAATTTTTCTCCAATATCCAATTTTCTGTAAATTTTTAGAAAACCAAGATTAAGAGGAAAGATAACAGCTTTTACAATCAATGCGACAACCGCAAACAGTTTACCGTTTGGTGTTTGCATCAAAACTTCCAGCTTTGTCATAAAACCTTCAAAATCTGAATAAAATAAATTCTGAAACTTCTGGACTTCTTCAAAAAGCCCATAATATCGGAACGCATAAGAATCAGCAAACATGGTTACAGAAAAATAAATCACTGAGAACAGGAACTGAAACGGCAAAGTTCTCATCCAATATTGATAGGCTTCTGTCAGCAATTTTCCGATCTCCGGTTTTGGCGTCGTCATTGTCAAAGTTTTTGCAAAAGTAACTATAATTGTTTTGGAAATTTGTCGCAAAGGCACAAAATGTTTTTTAAACCAAATGTTGTAAGTCGCAAAATTGCTCAACTTTGCAACCTTTGCAACCTTATAGCTTAGTCGGAATATTAAATTGTGCCTTTGCAATACAAATTCCTATTTTTGTTTAATGTTTCAGAATCCTCAATTTCAAATAATGGACGAATTGTCGCAGAGAAAAGAACCTTTCTTTTTCCTGATCGATTTTTTGATGAAAGATATAAAGATTTTTACTGAAAACGAAATTAAAAAAAACAGTTTATTAATTGATTTTCCGAATGTTACAAACATAATTAATGAACACGTAAAAGTTCCTGATTTCAACTGGAAATCCTTCCCGGAAACATTAGAAGATTATCAAAAAGGATTCGAAATTGTTAAGAAAAATATCAGAAAAGGAAATTCTTACCTTACCAATTATACCAGAAAAACGGAAATCAAAACCAGCTTGACTTTAGAAGAAATTTTCCGGTTTTCAAAAGCTAAATATAAAATCCTTGTTCCTAATAAATTTGTGTGTTTTTCACCTGAAACTTTCGTGGAAATCATTGATAATAAAATATTGACGCATCCGATGAAAGGAACCATCGATGCAGAAATTGAAGATGCAGAAAATATTCTGAAGAATGATCCAAAAGAAAAAGCGGAACATTACACGGTTGTCGATTTGTTGAGGAATGATCTGAGTATGGTTGCTGATAATGTGAAAGTTAAAGATTTTCAAAGAATAGATTACCTTAAAACAAAACAGAAAAATCTCCTTGCAATGAGTTCCGAAATCGAGGGTGAAATAAAGCCGGATTTCAAAAATAAAATAGGATCAATCCTTCAAAAATTATTACCGGCAGGATCAATTCTCGGTGCTCCAAAAACAAAAACTTTGGAAATAATATTGGAAGCCGAGCAATATGACAGAGGTTTTTACACCGGAATCAGCGGCTATTTTGATGGGAAAAACCTCGATTCCTGTGTGATGATAAGATTTATTGAAAAAGAAAACGGAAAGTTATTTTTCAAAAGTGGAGGCGGAGTCACGCATCAAAGCGACTTAATCAGTGAATATGAAGAAATGAAAAATAAAATCTATGTCCCGATTTATTGAAAGTATAAAAGTAGAAGATCAGAGGATTTTCCTGGCAGAACTTCATCAGAAAAGGATGAATGAGACATTTTTCCATTTCGGAAAGGAATGTAAGATTGATATTCAAAGTTTGTTCTTAAACCTTGAACACGACGAAGACGGCCTTTACAAATTCCGGATCGAGTATGATTTGCAGAACGATTTCAAAACACAGATTATCCCTTACGCTATTTCGGAACATGATGATTTTGAATTAGTTATTGATAATGAAATTGATTACATTTTCAAATCAGCCGACAGAACTCAATTCCAAAAATTAAAAAATGATAGCGGATCCGACGAAATTATCATCATCAAAGAAAATCAGATCACAGATACTTCGTATTCCAACCTTCTTTTCCTGAAAGATAAAACTTGGTTCACGCCGAAAAGTTATCTCTTGAATGGTGTAATGAGACAAAGTTTATTAGCCTCGAAAAAAATCAAGGAAACCGAAATTACAATTGATAATATCAAAGCGTTTTCTCATTTCCAATTGATTAATGCGCTGAATGATTTTGATGAAATGTTCATTTACCCCATTGAAAAGATCATCAATCTTCCGAAAGAGGAAAGTGATTGGGAGTTTTAATTACTTTAACTCTTCAAAATACTGCTTCAGAATATCCGCATTATTACATTCCGAAGTCATCACCTCCAGGATTTTTGGTTTCGGATTGGGCTTGAAAAAGTTTGGTAAAACACGGTCCAGTGTAATTTCGTCCTCAATCTTTGTATAATCAAAACCGAAATTTTTTGCTAATAACTCTGCATTTCTGTGATGCGTGGTTGCTATAAACTCGTCCAAAGCATTCGTTCCGCTTGGTCCGGGAATGATTTTGAAAATATTTCCTTCGCCATTATTAAAAATCACAATCCTCGTATAAGGCGGAATGTATTGATTCCAAAGACCGTTGATATCGTAGAAAAATGATAAATCTCCAGTGATTAAAATCGTAGGTTCATCTTCCATCATTGCAAACCCCATTGCGGTAGAAGTACAGCCATCTATTCCGCTTGTTCCCCGGTTACAATAAACATCATATTTCCGATATTCAAACAATTGTGCATAGCGGATTGCCGAACTGTTCGAGAAATGAATTTTATAATTCTCGGGAATGTTTTTTGACAGTTGATTGAAAAGATAGAAATCGGAGAATGGTGCCTTGTTCAGATATTCTTCGTGTTTTGCATCTTTTTTATCCTTCAGAACGTCCCAAAGATTGAAGAAAGGACTCGGTTCCAGATTGATGGATTTCAATAATTTGGAGAAGAAGATCTCAGATTTAACTTCAATTTTTTGAGTTAAAGCAAAGTAAGTGTCTGGCTGCCAATATTCATCGATGTGCCAGTGTTGTGAAGGTTTTGCCTTTCTGAGGAATTGTTTTACTCTTTTGGAAACTACATTTTGTCCGATTGTAATTAGCAGATCAGGCGCATACGTTCTGTAATCTTCCTCCGTAAAATCTGTAATATACCGGTCGATGTGAGCGAAGAATTTCTCGTGCCGAAGGTTTGAATTCATCTCTGTCAAAACGACAACCGTATGATTTTTAACCAGTTGAGAAAGTTGTGCTTCCAATTCTGGATTTGGAGCCAATGTTCCGGTAAGAATCATAATTCTCTTTGAAGTGTGCCAGTCTGCAATCAGATTTGACGGGATTTCATAAACTTTTTTCTGAATTGTTTTTTCTAAAGTTGGCAGAACCGGCAACTCATCTACCAAATTATAAAGTGGTTCGTTCAACGGAATATTGATGTGAACCGGACCGCTTTTTTCAATACAGAGCTCAACCGCTTTTTTAATGGTATCAAAGTTATAATCATCTGCGCCGTCTTTTTCATCTTCCAGCAATTCAAAATCGCCATAAGAATGCTGCTGGAAAAGATTTTTCTGACGAATGGTTTGACCGTCAAAAATATCCACAAAATCCGAAGGCCTGTCTGCGCTCAAAACCAAAAGCGGAATATTCTGATAAAACGCTTCTACAACTGCGGGATAATAATTGGTTGCCGCAGAACCGCTTGTACAAGTAATTGCGACAGGTTTCTTGATTGATTTTGAAATTCCCAACCCTACAAAAGCAGCCGATCTTTCGTCCACAATACTGTAACACTGGAACGCATCGATTTCCGAAAAATGGATTGCCAAAGGTGCGTTTCTGGATCCTGGAGAAATAATGATCTTATCGATGCCGTATTGTTCAAGAATATGTGCGAGAATCTGGATGCTTCGTTTTGCGGAATATTGCTTCATTGTAGAAATTTACTGAGAAATAAATCAGTTTGCAAATTTAATCAAAACCTTTAATCAAGATGTTGTATTTTATCGCAAAGGCACAAAAAATATAAACAAATCGATCGTTCTAAGTCGCAAAGATTGCAGAGTGATTTCCAATTTGAGACTTTTACGAAGTTAGAATTAAAAATAATTTGTGACTTTGCGATAAAAATTACTAAAACAATCGCAATTGCTGCGACCTGCTTCCTGTAAAATGTTCGGTTGTAAGACTTGCTCTTTCTTTATTGGCGAAAAATTTCTTCTTCCCGATTTCAAAAGTTTTGTGGATCATTTCTGCGATGTTCCCTTCGCCTTGGTAACGTTGGAAAAAACGTTTTTCACCGAGGTTTCCGCCTCGCATAGATCGGATGAGATTCAGGACTTTATCTTTTCTGTCGGGAAAATGCGTTTCCAGCCATTGGAGAAAAACTGGTTCAACGGTGTCATTCAATCTTACCAAAGTATAACCGCAGCTTTTTGCGCCGGCTTCGGAAACGACTTTCATAATATTCAGACTTTCATCGCTCGTCAATCCTGGGATTACAGGTGCGATCATCACATTCACAGGAATGTTTTTTTCGGACAAAACTTCAATCGCTTTCAGTTTGTTTTTTGCTGTTGATGTTCGTGGTTCCATTACGCGTCGAAGATCTTCATTAATAGTTGGAATACTCATATTAACAGAAATAAGATTTTTGTCAGCCATTTTTTCCAGAATATCAATGTCTCTCATAATCAAAGCATTTTTGGTAATGATGGAAACCGGATGTCTGTAATCCAGACAAACCTGCAGCAATTTTCTGGTGATCTCGAATTGTTTTTCAATCGGCTGATAGCAATCTGTGTTTCCGGAAAGCATAATCGGTTTTGGGATGTAAGATTTTTTCTGAAAAGTTTTCTCCAGAAGTTCGGGTGCATTTTTCTTGACCATCAGTTTCCTTTCAAAATCAACGCCTGCGCTGTAACCCCAGAACTCGTGGGTTGGTCTGGCAAAACAATAGGAGCAGCCGTGCTCACAGCCCTGATATGGATTCATAGAGTAATCCATCGGCAAATCGGGACTTTTTATAATATTAATGATGCTTTTCGGGAAAACTTCTGTGACCTGCGTTTTGATTTTATCCAATTCATAATCTTCCGGCTCGTGAGTGAACCGGTCAAATTTGTTGACGACATTACGTTGAGCGCCTTGCCCTTTTGGGATGAAATCTGACATTTTTGAACAGAAGATCTTTCTTCAAAATTATCATTAGAAAAATAAAATCTCTCTTAAAATTCCGGAAAGTTTTCCACAAAAAAATCCGATTCACTGGAACCGGAAATTTGTATAATAAAAATAGTGTGTGTTATAGAAATGCGTCTAACTCAATACCATCATCCGACGCTGCATAAGGGCGTCTTTTGGAATTACCAAATAACAAATGATGGTCAGAATAGTCGCTGTGGTAAACTCTGTTTCTTAAATATTTTCTCGCTGCCAAAACTCCCAGAACAGCTGCTGTCCCAAAGAGTCCGGCGAATATTATTTCTACGTTTCTCTTCATATAAATTAATAATTATAAATTTTAAAAAGCAAATTGTGTTCCTTTTTTAAGTTTGATTATTGATCTTAATAAAAATTTAAGACTCCAAAAGTTTATTTTTACAACTCAGTACAGTTTTTTAACAATTCGGTCATATAAAATTGCTTAACTTTTCTATCTAACATAATTTTGAACTCAGAAATTAGAATAAAGCAATTGAAGTTATTCTAATCAAAAATCATTTACAATGAAAAGAAAAAGCATCATATCATTACTTTGGATCACACTGGGATCTAGTTTGTTCTTTTTTACCTTTTTCTCCGATGAAAAAAGTTTTGAAAGTTTTGGCTATAGTTTCCTGATTTCCGCACTTTATGCTTTCAGCTTAGGACCTAGTAATGGCATTGTAAATGAATATCTTAACAAAAAGTTCTCTTGGACAGAGCAGACTACATATAGAACGATTTTAGGAATAGTTGCGACTATTGTTGTCAATTTTGTGGTCGTTTATTTCTGTAATTATATCAATTTTGTGGTGATCCAGAAAGCCTCTACACCGGAAGAGTTTTTCTCGGGCAAGTATAATTTCACCAATTGGTTTTTTGTCAATTTTGCATTGATGATCGCTGCTTTTCTCCACGCCAAAGGTTTTATGGAGGAACTGAAAAAGACATCAAAAAAAGAAGTGGTTCAGCAGAAATTGATCGCTAATTCTGCCAACGCTCAGTTTGAAAGCCTTAAGAATCAGCTGGATCCACATTTTCTTTTTAATTCCTTGAATGTCTTATCAGCATTGATTGATGAAAATCCAGGCCAGGCACAGAAATTCACGGCATCGATGTCGAAAATTTACAGATATGTTCTGGAGCAGAAAGATAAAGAACTGGTAACGGTTTCGGACGAGATAGAATTTGCGAAAACCTATTGTAACCTTCTGAAGACCAGATTTGAAGACAGTGTGGATTTTGAGTTTGAAGTCAAAAAAGAAGATGAAGAGAAATTTGTCGTCCCACTGTCTCTTCAGCTTTTATTGGAAAACTGCATCAAACATAATTTTGCAACATCAAGCAGACCATTAAAGGTAAAAGTCTTTACGGAGGGGAAATTTCTTTCCATTGAGAATAATCTGCAGGTGAGAGAGCAGCTTAAGGAAAGTGCCGGAATTGGACTGGCTAACATTGTTCAGCGGTATTCTTTTCTCACAAAAGAGAATGTATTTGTCGAAAAATCTGAACATAGTTTTAAAGTGAAAATCCCGGTACTGACAGAAAAAATGTCTCAGCGATCAGAAATAAAACCAATTCAGGAAACGGAAAATCTGGCTTATCAGAAAGCAGTAAAAAGAGTAAAAGAGCTAAAAGAATTCTATATAAGTCTTGTCTCTTACTGTGTAATAATTCCGCTCCTTATATTTATCAATGTCACGACTTCTTCTTATCAGTGGTTTTGGTTTCCGTTATTCGGATGGGGAATGGGACTTGCGATCCAGGCGGTGAAAACCTTCGCAATCGGAAAAAACTGGGAAGAAAAAGAGATAGAAAAGATCATGAGAAAAAACAAAAATTATGGAAAATCAGAGTCTTAAATACCAGCTTGCAAGAGAGAAAGTAAACAGGATAAAATATCTTTATTTTCATATCCTGGCTTATGTGATCATCGACCTTGGCTTGTTAATAATGAGATATGTACAATCTGACAGTTGGGAAGATTTCCTGAGCTTGGACCATTTTATGACACTTTTTATATGGACTTTGGTGTTGTCAATCCATTTGATTTGTGTGTTTGCGCTTCCATTGATCTTCGGTGAAAAGTGGGAAGAGAAAAAAATTCAGAAAATACTTAACAAAGAAAATCATTAATATCATGGAAAATAACAAAGAAAAATTCCACTACGAGATGGCTGCAGAAAGAGTCAGAAAAATCAAAAAATTCTATACGGGAATGACCATTTTCTCATTAGTATTTGTTTTAGTTTACGGGAATCGTTTATTAAAGGGTGAATTTTCACTCTGGTACGATTTCAATGGGTTTGCAATTTTCGCAATCTGGGGATTGATATTAGCATTCAAAGGATTTAAACTATTTTTATTTAATCCTGAATGGGAAAAAGATATGATTAATAAAGAACTTAAAAAACAAAGCAATGGAAATTATAGATAAAAAAGAAGATATCCAGTATCAGCAAGCTGTAAAAAAAGTTAAGAAACTGAAAGGATTTTATATTCATTTGATGGTTTATATCTTCGTCAATATTTTCCTGATAATCCTTAATCTGACTGATTTCCAAAAAGGTGAGACGATCCGGACCTGGGACATCTGGGCAACACCTTTTTTCTGGGGAATAGGTTTGTTAGCCCACGCTGCCGGCGTCTTCTGCCCCGGATTTTTCTTAGGAAAAGATTGGGAGGAGAAAAAAATAAGAGAACTAATGGAGAAATATAAATAAAATGAGCACTATGCATATTGTTTTTTATGTCCTGATGGCATTCTGGCTTGTAACCGAGATCTATTATAAACAATCAATGGTTTCTGTGGAAACTGATAAAAGGGAAAAGACAAATCAACTCTGAACCTTTTATGGATAGTGATTGTTTTGTCAATTACATCAGCAATCTTTGCAGGAAATGTGGTCAGAGCATTTATTTCCGAAGACAACTGGATCAATTATGTCGGCTTGCTGTTTTTGATTCTAGGAATTTTTGGAAGACTCATCATTATTAAATCTTTAGGAAAATATTTTACGGTAGATGTAACGATAAGAGAAGGTCACAAGATCAAAAAAAGACGGATTCTACAGTATTTTGAGACACCCATCATACTCTGCATCCTTGCTTACATTTTTAGGTCTCGGATTATATCTTAACAATTGGTTTGCTTTGGCAGTTGCTTTTATTCCACCTTTTTTAGCATTTTTGTATAGAATTAAAATCGAAGAAGAAGCTCTGACGGAGCAGTTCGGAAAGGATTATACAGATTATAAAGAGCAAACCAAAAAACTGATTCCATTTATTTACTAAAACCGATGAAAATAAGAACGATAATCATAGAAGATGAAAAACCAGCAGTCAGAAGATTGGAAAAATTGTTAAGTTTATTCTCTGATTTAGAAGTGGTTGCGAGCCTTAATTCTGTGGAGGAGTCAGTCGGATGGTTTCAGAATAATGAACACCCACAACTGATTTTTTCGGACATCGTTCTCGGCGACGGATTGTCATTTGATATTTTTGATAAAGTTTCGACAAAAGCATTTATCATTTATACAACGGCTTTTGACCAATATACTCTGAAGGCTTTTAAACTCAACAGCATCGATTATCTTCTAAAACCGATTGAAGAAGAAGATTTGGAAAAAGCAATTGAAAAATTCAAATCGTTCTTACCGGAACAAGGCGCTGTTAATTCTCAGGAAATCAGGCAAATCGTTAAAAAAGATCAGGCAACTCTTTCCAGGATTCTGGTTAAAATCGGTTATAATCTGAAGGTCGTTTCCATCAATGAAGTCAGTTGCTTCTACAGCGAAAATAAAATCGTTTATCTCCAAACCAAAGAACGTAATTTCCCAACAGATTTTACGCTGGACGAACTGGAAAATGTTCTGGAACCATCAAAATTTTTCCGCGTCAACAGACAATTCATCATCAGTTCAGATTATATCAAAAACATACATACCTCTCCGAATTATAAAGTTGATCTGGACTTTCAGCCAAACGAAGAGATCACGGTCAGTCGGGACAGAGTAAAAGATTTTAAGGATTGGCTGGCTGGAAATTAAACCTTTGATCACAAAAAACCTTCAGAGCATCTGAAGGTTTTTTCATTTTAAATTATTTTATAAACTTTATAATTAAGCTTTCTTACGCTCAGGTCTTTGTCCGTCTTTTCTAAAACCATCTTTTTGATGTTCTTTGCGATCCGCCTGGAACTTTGCATATTGGTCTTTAGACATTATTTTCTGAATTTTTAGGTCAAAATCTTTTCTGTCTTTTTCAAACTTCGCTTTCATTTTAGAATCGTCCGGTCTTTGGCCTTTATCTCCTCTGGGTTTGTTTTTTGCAAACTTCGCTTCCCGGTCTTTATAAAGCGCCTGTATTTTTTGCTTCTGAACGGGAGAAAGATTGTAATTATCGAATTCTTTCATTCTTTGCTCTGCGGTTGCTCTTTGACCTCTGTCTTGTCTTTCTTGTGCGTTTATCGTTAATGCTAAAAATAAACCTGCAACTACTAATAACTTTTTCATAATAAATAATTTTGCGTGTTAAAAATGTTTTTGTTGAATGATACTGAACAATTAACATTCCTTTATTCATAGATGTTTGCGGTTATAGACAGAACTCGGTTTTGTATAGACGAACGTAAATATTATATAGACAAACAGGCTTCACGAAATTTCCGTGAAGCCTGTTCAATTATTTAATTCTGTTTATTTTTAAGCAATCACGCCGCTTCCAATCAATTCATCATCGATATACCAAGCCGCAAATTGCCCTTCAGCAATAGCAGATTGCGGATTTTCAAATTCCATATAGAATCCATTTTCGAATTGATGAATCGTTGCTTTCTCCAAAGTCTGGCGGTAACGGATTCTTGCCATCACTTCCATAGATTCTCCATTTTTCAACCTCAAATCTTCGCGAACCCAATGCAGTTCCGAATTTTCAATTTTCAAAGCTTTTCGGAAAAGTCCGGGGAAATTTTTTCCTTCACCAACAAAGATGATGTTGTTTTCCATTTCTCTGCAGATGATGAAACAAGACTCTTTGTGACCACCAATTCCCAAACCTTTACTTTGACCTATTGTGAAAAACTGAGCACCTTGGTGTTTTCCAATCACTTTTCCGTCTTCTTTTTTATAATTGATTTTCGCCGACAGATATTCCAGCTCTTCTAATTTTGAAGAGAAAGTTGGCACTTCTTTATGAAACTCAGCAAAGTCATTGAGGATTTCCACAATTTCCCCTTCTTTCGGAACCAATTGTTGCTGAAGGAATGTTGGCAAACTCACTTTTCCAATGAAGCAAAGTCCCTGCGAATCTTTCTTATCCGCCGTTACCAAACCGATTTCTTTCGCGATTTCTCTTACTTCCGGTTTCGTCAATTCTCCAATTGGGAACAACGCTTTGGAAAGCTGATCCTGACTCAATTGACAAAGGAAATAACTTTGGTCTTTGTTATTATCTTTTCCTGCCAAGAGATGAAAAACCTCTTTCCCGTTTTCGTCAATTGTCGATTCAACTCGAGCATAATGTCCGGTCGCAACTTTCTCAGCACCAAGCGATAAAGCCGTTTTCATAAACACATCGAATTTTACTTCGCGGTTGCAAAGCACATCGGGATTTGGTGTTCGTCCTTTTTGATATTCATCAAACATATAATCCACGATTCTCTCCTTGTAGAGCTCGCTCATATCGATGACCTGATAAGGAATTCCTAATTTTTGTGCGACGAGAAGCGCATCATTGCTATCTTCGATCCAAGGGCATTCATCTTCCAATGTGACCGATGCATCGTTCCAGTTTCGCATAAAAAGTGCAATAACTTCGTGACCCTGCTGTTGCAAAAGATAAGCTGTCACGCTGGAATCTACGCCTCCGGAGAGGCCAACTACTATTTTCATTTGATTCAATTTTACGAAACTCTTGACGGGAGTTCTTAGTTTGAGGTTGCAAAAATACAATTAAAACTTTGGCAAAAAAACCATAATTTTAAACATTGATAAAAACAATCTTATGAAGAAAATTTTCACATTAAGTTTAATAATATTTAGTATAAATAGTTTCTCTCAAATTAAAATGACGTCCAGAACTCAATTCAACCGCTGGACTTTTGGAGGCGGTCTAGGCGTTGGTTTTGGAAGCAATAGCTATGTCAATCTCCAGGTTTCCCCGAGAATTGGATACAAAATAACAGAACAATTGGAAGGCGGATTAATGGGAAATGTTTCCTGGCAGACTTCGGATTATTATAAATCGACGATGGTTGGTGTTGGTCCTTTTGTGAATTATTATTTTGGAAGATCATTCTTTATTAGTGGTAATCTCCAGCAATATTTCATTAATTCTGAGGAAAAATATACAGGGTATAAATTTGACAGAGATGAGACCGCACTTTATCTTGGAGGAGGTTACATGCAGCCATTGGGAAATAATGCATTTGCACAGTTTGGCTTGATGTATAATGTGCTTTGGAAAGACAAAACGAGTATTTTCAGTACAGGATTTATCCCAAGTGTGGGATTTGTAGTGGGGTTATAAAAGATAAAGTTTCTTATTATTCATCGTTATGAGATAAAATGTAAAGTGTCAGAAAATTAGAAAGGTTTCTTCCATAGTTATATAAAAAGACCACCTTAAAAAAAGGTGGTCATATCGTTTTTTAATGTAATTTATTTTACGCTTTCTTTCTCAGTCTGCGTTTCTCCTTCCAATCCATCTTTGGCTTCATTCACATTTAGGACAACGGTTTCTCCTTCGCTGAATTGCTTATTGACAAGCATCTCTGCAAGAAGGTCTTCGATGTACTTCTGAATCGCACGTTTCAGAGGTCTCGCTCCAAAATCTTTATCCCATCCTTTTTCAGAAATGAAATCTTTTGCTTCTTCCGTCAATTCAATTTTGTATCCTAATTTTTCTAATCGACCATACAATTTGGATAGTTCCAGATCAATGATTTTTTTGATATCTTCTTTTTGAAGAGAATTAAAGATAATAATGTCATCAATTCTGTTAAGGAATTCCGGAGCAAATGCTTTCTTCAAGGCGTTTTCTATCGTAGATCTTGCTCTTGCATCGGTATTCGTTTTCTTCGCATTGGTTCCGAATCCTACACCATCACCGAAATCTTTCAGGTCTCTGGTTCCAATATTTGAAGTCAGAATGATGATTGTATTTCTGAAGTCAATTTTTCTTCCAAGAGAATCCGTAACGAAACCTTCATCCAAAATCTGCAACAGAATATTGAAAACATCCGGATGTGCTTTTTCAATCTCATCAAGAAGAACGACTGCATAAGGTTTTCTTCTGACAGCTTCTGTCAATTGTCCGCCTTCTTCGTATCCAACATATCCCGGAGGCGCACCAACCAATCTGGATACCGCGAATTTTTCCATATACTCACTCATATCAATTCTGATCAAAGCTTCATCGGAATCGAATAATTCGCGTGCCATTACTTTAGCAAGCTCGGTTTTACCAACACCAGTTGTTCCAAGGAAAATGAATGTTCCAATTGGCCTGTTCGGATCTTTAAGACCAGCTCTGTTTCTTTGAATGGCTTTCACCACTTTTTTAACAGCATCTTCCTGTCCGATTACTTTACCATTCAGTTTGTGATCCATCTGAGCCAGTTTATCAAGCTCATTTTTACCAACTTTAGTTACCGGAACACCACTCATCATAGAGACAACTTCCGCAACGCTTTCTTCGGTTACTTCTTCTTTTTTCTCTTTGACGTCTTTGTCCCATTGTTCCTGAGCAAGATTAAGTTCAATCTGAAGTCTTTCTTCCTCATCTTTCAGTTTTCTGGCTTCAAGATAATCCTGAGCTTTTACTGCCTGCTGTTTCAATTCCTTCACTTCTTCGATGCGTGTTTCATGCTCGATGATCTCGGAAGGAACTTTCATGTTTTTGATATAAACTCTTGATCCGGCTTCGTCCATTGCATCAATCGCTTTGTCCGGAAGGAATCTGTCTGTGATATATCTTGCTGTCAGATTAACACAAGCATTGATCGCCTCATCTGTGTAATGAACATTGTGGTGATCTTCGTATTTATCTTTGATCTGATGAAGAATCTGAATAGTTTCGTCAACCGTAGTCGGCTCTACCATAACCTTTTGGAAACGACGTTCAAGAGCGCCGTCCTTCTCGATATACTGTCTGTACTCGTCAAGGGTTGTAGCACCAATACATTGGATCTCACCTCTTGCCAAAGCTGGTTTGAACATATTTGATGCATCCAGACTTCCTGTGGAACTTCCGGCGCCAACAATCGTATGCAACTCATCGATGAAAAGGATGACATCTCTGTTTTTCTCAAGTTCTGTCATTATCGCTTTCATTCTTTCTTCGAACTGTCCACGATATTTTGTTCCGGCAACCAAACTTGCTAAGTCTAAAGTAATTACGCGCTTGCCATAAAGAACTCTGGAAACTTTTTTCTGCTGAATTCTCAATGCCAATCCTTCTGCAATTGCAGATTTACCAACTCCTGGCTCACCAATCAAAAGCGGATTGTTTTTCTTTCTTCGGGATAAGATCTGAGAAACTCTTTCAATCTCTTTTTCACGCCCGATGACAGGATCCAGTTTTCCATCTCTTGCAAGAGAAGTCAAATCACGACCGAAGTTATCTAAAGTCGGCGTTTTGCTTTTCTGAGCACCAAGATTACCGGACGGCTTTTTCATTTGGCTGTACGGTTCTTCTTTTTCCTCGTCATCATCATAGGCACTGTTCTGCGGCAATTGATCTGTATTTTTCAACATCGTTCTGTATTCTTTTTGAACGGCATCATAATCAATATCATAAGCCTGAAGAATATTAGCCGTAGGATCTTCCTGTTTGTACAAGATTCCTAACAAAAGATGCACGGTGTTGATGTCAGAAGATTGATATTGGCGGCATTCCAGCTCTGACCTTTTTACGGCCTGATCTGCCATTTTTGTAAAAGAAATACTCCCCATATTTGCAGTAAACGGATTAGAGTTTACGGCACTCAGGGTTTCTATTTTTCTCTTTATCTGGGTAAGATCCGCGCTAAGACTTTCGAGGATCTCTTTTGCAGAATTTTCAGTTTTGATGATTCCTAAAAGGAAATGTTCAGTATTCAGAAATTCACTCTGCAAACGCCTTGCTTCATTTTTGCTTTGTTTGAACACGCGGTTCAAACCGTCTGAAAATTTATAATCCATAATTAAAAATTATACACTAAGTTATGTTTTTTATGATAAATCCTACAATTATTTATTGTAAAATTTAAATATTTGTTTGCAAATAGATTGCCATCAGAAAAAAATGGACTTTATGACCTGATTTTTTTAAAAATTGTTTAGGTTTGTAATCCTTAAAAAATTATTAATGGAGAATTGGTCAGAATATGTTGGTTATTTAGCTTCGGCTTTTGTAGTAGTGAGCTTTTTATTGAAAAATATAACCACACTTCGAACAGTAAATTTGTTAGGATGTATTTGTTTTGTGATCTATGGTGTTTACAGCGGAATGCTTTGGCCAATCATCATTCCAAACGCTATTCTTGCTTTTATTCAGGTTTATCATATCATAAAAAAAGATTAGCATGAAGGTTATCGTAAGTGTTTTCAATAATTTATATACCGACCAGCGTGTGGAGAAGGTATGTAAGACACTTTATGATAACGGTTATGAACCTGTTCTTATTGGGTGCAATTGGCTGGGAACACCAGAATTGCAACGCCCGTATCCATTTTTCAGGATCGAGCTGAAATCAAAAATACTGCGGTTTGCTTATATAGAATTCCAGAGAAAATTATACAAAGAGCTTATAAAATATGCTGACAATAAGACCATTTTATTAGCGAATGATCTGGAAACTCTTATGCCAAATTATCTGATTTCTAAAAAACTCAACATCCCGATTATCTTTGACAGCCACGAGATCTTTACAGAAATGCCAACGATCCAGGGACGCTGGGTAAAACACGTGTGGAAAAAAATCGAAAAGACATTTGTCCCAAAAGTCAAACGGATGATAACGGCGAGCAATTCCTATGCAAACTGGTTTGTGAAAGAATATAAGATCAATAAACCATTGGTTATCACCAATCTTCCCAGAAAAATAGAGTTTACCGGAACCAAAGAAAATTCTAAAAAAGTGATTCTTTATCAAGGCTGGCTCAATTATTCCCGCGGAATAGACAAAGCCATTCTGGCGATGAATTTTATTGATAATGCCGAACTGTGGATTGCCGGAAGTGGCCCTTTGGAATCAGAATTTTGGAATATTGCCAAGCAAGCCGGAGTTGAACAAAAAATAAAATTCCTTGGCAAACTTTCGCCGGAACAACTTCGGGAAATCACGCCAAAAGCTGACGTAGGATTAAGTATTGAAGAAAATAAAGGTCTCAGTTATTATTATTCTTTACCCAACAAAATCTCAGATTATATCCAATCGCGCGTTCCTGTTGTGGTTTCCAATTTCCCGGAAATGGCAAATATTGTGACAACTTTCGAAGTCGGCGAGATTATAGAAAATCACTCACCTGAGCACCTTGCCGAAAAAATTAATTTTGTTTTAAATAACGGGAAAGCCTTTTATCTTCATAACCTAAACGTGGCTTCTGACGAACTTTGCTGGGAAAATGAAGAAGACAAAATCCTTAAGCTTTTCAGCGATTCCAGAAAAGAATTGGAACACAGCCATTAACTTTTGCGTTTTTATTGCATCTAAAAGTAGCATCGTTCTTGCATTAACAATTTTCTAAAACAATGAAAATGAAATCCTTAATATTAATGTTTAGTTTAGCCATAATGGCTATTAGCTGCGGAAGTCAAACTTATCTGGACCCAACAACTTTAACCTCTGTTATTGAAAAAAAAGAATTTAATTTCAATGCAACCAAAGCTTTTCCAACCGGCGGCGACGTGATTGGCGTCATGAATTCTTTGCCAAACGGTGGTGCCAGCAGAATTTTGAACCTTGATCCCGGTTATGGCTTCAATTTGAAGAAGGATCTGTTTAGTGTTTCACTTCCTTATTTTGGTCGTGCCTTTAACAGTACGCCCGGCGATCCGAATAATGGCGGATTCAGGTTCGAGTCAAAAGATTTTTACATAAAACAATCGACGACGAGAAAAGGAAATACATTATTAGTGATTACGCCGAAAGATCAAAAAGTTAGTATGACTTTCAATCTTGAGATTTTCAAAAATGGAAGTGCGTTTCTGTCGGTTAACTCTAATGACAGACAACCAATCAGTTACGATGGTAATATCTCAGCTGGCAGCAATTAATTATCAAATAATTTTTTGACAAATTCTCTGGCTTCCGAACTGGAATTTGAAGTCAGTTCCGAAGAGTTTTTCTTATGTTCCAGATAAGAATTTTCTAATGAATGATCTCTCTTAGCTTTTTCCAGAATGTATTCTTTTACCCAGAATTCGAATCGTTTTTCAGCCTGAATTTTTCGGTTTTCGAGAAAAGTTCCATTTTTATTTTTAAGTAAGATGAAGTCTTCTATTTTTTCGAATGTTTCATAAAGACCTTCATTTTCTAAAGCTGAACCAAGAATTATTGGGACTTTCCAGTCTTTTTCTTTTGCTGTGATAAATTGTAATGCTCTGGATAATTCGGTTTTCGTAATTTTGGCTTTTGCAAGATTTTCGGAATTGACTTTATTAATGAAAATCAAATCTGCCATTTCCATAATCCCGCGTTTTATTCCCTGTAATTCGTCTCCACCACCAATTATTTTAAGGAAAAGAAAGACATCGGCAATATCATTTACCAAGGTTTCACTTTGACCAACGCCAACGGTTTCAATCAGAATATAATCGTAACCTGCAGCTTCACAAATTAATAAACTTTCGTAAGTCGTATTCGCAATGCCACCAAGAAAACCGGAACTCGGACTTGGACGGATAAAAGCATTTGGATCTTTCGCTAGTTCTTCCATTCTTGTTTTGTCACCAAGAATACTTCCTTTATTAATAGATGAACTTGGATCGACAGCGAGAACTGCCACTTTTTTCCCTTTTTCAATCGCTAGTTTTCCAAATGTTTCAATGAAAGTAGATTTTCCGGCGCCGGGAACACCTGTAATTCCGATTCTGATTGATTTTCCGGTCAAAGGAATTATGCGTTTCAGAAGTTGATCGGCAAGATCTCTATGTTCAGGTTTTTTGCTTTCGATAAGGGTAATGGCTTTTCCAAGAATCCGTTTATCAGACGCTTTGATCCCTGTGATGTAATCGTCGATACCGAATTGCTTTGCCATTTTGGATATTTGGAATTGTTACAAATTAGATGATATAGTTCTAATCTGTGTTCAAATTAATTAATTTTGATGAAAATCAAATTCAAAAATAATGAAAAAATACATATACAGCTTGTGCCTTTTAGGGGTTATCGTGTATTCTTGTAAAACACAGACAACTACGACGACGACACCAACCGTTCCTGCAACGCCTTCTACACCTACAGCAAATCTTACTAAAGAAGAAATGCTTAAAAAAGGAGAAGATTTATTCAATTTGAAATGTGGAAGATGTCACGGTTTACCTTCACCTTCCGAATTTACCGTTGCTGATTGGCAGCCCATTATGAAAAGAATGGCACCTAAAGCAAAGCTAAATACGGACGAAACCAATTGGGTTTTGGCTTATGTGAATACGAATGCTAAGAAATAATAATCAGATATAAAAAAAGAGAAACCCGAAAGTTTCTCTTTGATTTTTTTAATACACTATATTTTTTACGTTTTACCAAAAAATTACCACGGACTGATTCCGATTTCGTCTTCAATATCATTGCTGAAAAACTGTCCTGTTGGTCCATTTTCATCGGTTAAAGTATGTTTGATGATGAAGCTTGCTGCACTTTCCACAGAGCCAGGACCGCTGTGCGCATTAAAATCCGTCGCGGTATAACCGGGATCGATCGCATTTACTTTGAAATTCGAATCCTTAAGGTCATAAGCCAAAACAATCGTGTAAGCATTCAAAGCAGATTTTGAAGGTCCGTAAGCTGCGGCTTTTACCTGATAATATTTCCAGTTCGGATCGCTATGAAGCGTTAATGAGCCAAGTCCGGAAGTGATATTACTGATTCTAGGTTTGTCAGATTTTTTAAGCAAGTCTAAAAATGCCTGCGTCACATTGATAACACCGAAGAAATTAGTTTCAAACACCTCTTTGATATCAACAACAGGCGTTTCTATTGCCGTTTGAGGCTGTGGTCCAAGAATTCCTGCATTATTGATCAGAATATCAAGTTTTCCTTGCTCATATTCAACGATGTTTTTTGCTGCTAAAATTGATTCCGGATTGGTAACATCTATTTCTATTGCTTTTATATTATTGAATCCCTGGTCTGCTAATTCTTTTACAACTGCTTCACCTTTCGCCAGATTACGGCTTCCCAAATAAACGAATAATCCTCTTTGTGAAAGTTGTTTTGCCGTTTCGAGACCAATGCTTCTGTTGGCGCCTGTTATTAATACTGTTGTACTCACTTTTTGTACATTGCTTTTTTCGTGTTCGTGATTCTGCGAATTCATTTTTTCTTGTTTTAAATTGATGATGTAAAATTGAGCCAATTAAAAACAATACCATTTGCCAAATGACAAAAAGCGATTTTAATTAATATTTTTCCTGATTCGGCTAAGTGAAGATTGTGTCACACCAAGATAAGATGCTACGTAAGAAAGCGGAATCCGATTGACAGCATTCGGATAGATTTCCAAAAATCTCAGATAGCGTGTTGTTGCGTCCTCGGTAACCAGCGGACTTCTTCTTTCCACTTTCTGCATCAATGCTCGTGATATGATCTTATTGACGATTGCATCCCAGCCGACGATGGTCTGTAAAAGTTCCAGCCAGTCTTTTCTGGAAAAAACTACCATTTTACAATCCGTAACTGCCTGAACATAGCTGCTGGAACAGATTTGATTATCAAAGCTTTCCAAATCTACAACCAGATTATTCTCGTCAATGAAATACTTTGTAATCTCTTCGCCTTCATTATTGTAATAACAGACACGCAGGATTCCATCAACCACAAATCCAACCTGACTCGCAATTTTCCCGGCCTCTGAGAAATATTCATCTTTTTTGAAATCAATTTCTTTAGCTTTTGTCGACATAAAGTCAATCTGCTGCTGATTGAGATTCCCGAACCGTAAAATAAAATCGAATAATTCTTTCATTGTGGAAAGTTAGGGACTATAATTCTTTCTTGATTTGTCATTTGGCAAAAAAAATTAAGCTAAAAACTTCTCCAAAATCTCCACCGCACTTTTCGGCAAATTCGTTCCGGGACCGAAAATATGATGCGCTCCATTTTGATATAAAAATTCATAATCCTGCTGTGGAATGACGCCACCCACAACAATTGTAATATCGTCCGCTCCAAGTTTTTTCAGTTCTTCCACAACTTGTGGAACCAAAGTTTTATGACCTGCTGCCAAAGACGAAACACCCAAAATATGAATGTCATTTTCCACGGCTTGTTTCGCCACTTCTTCCGGCGTTTGGAAAAGCGGCGCAACATCGACATCAAATCCCATATCTGCAAACGCGGTTGCTACGACTTTTGCGCCACGGTCGTGACCGTCTTGTCCCATTTTTGCGACCATAATTCTTGGTCGTCGTCCTTCCTGGTCTTCAAATTTTTGACTTAAAGTAACTGCCTTTTCGAAGTATTCATTTTTGCTTGCATTCATTGCGTAAACTCCTGATATGGTTCTGATATTGGCTTTATAGCGTCCGAAACTTTCTTCCATCGCATCGCTCATTTCGCCGAGAGTAACTCTTCTTCTTGCAGCTTCAATGCACAATTCTAGAAGATTTTCTTTTCCTGTTTTTGCAGTTTCTCGGATTTTATTTAAAATTTCTGAGACTTTTTCTGAATCTCTTTTTATTTTGATTTTTTCTAATCTTTCGATTTGTTTTCTGCGGACTTCTGTATTATCGATGTCAAGGATTTCGATTTCGGTTTGTTTTAAATCTGATTTGAAGGAATTGATTCCGATGATAAATTCTTCGCCACTGTCAATTTTTGCCTGTTTAATGGCCGATGCTTCCTCGATTCTCATTTTCGGGATTCCGGCTTCGATGGCTTTTGTCATTCCGCCTTCTTTCTCCACTTCATTAATGAATTTCATTGCTTCTTCAATCATTTGTTGGGTTAAAGTCTCAATCAAATGACTTCCGCCCATTGGGTCGACAACATCGCAAATTCCGCTTTCTTGTTGGAGGATAATTTGGGTATTTCTAGCAATTTTCGCTGAATAATCTGTAGGAAGAGCAATCGCTTCGTCCAAAGCATTGGTGTGAAGAGACTGAGTGCCACCCAAAGCCGAAGACAACGCTTCAATCGTTGTTCGGGTAATATTATTGAAAGGTTCTTGTTCTGTCAAGCTCCAGCCAGAAGTTTGGGAATGCGTTCTTAAAGCTAAAGATTTTGAATTCTGTGGATTGAATTGTTTTAAAAGATTTGCCCAAATATATCTTGCTGCACGCATCTTGGCGATTTCCATAAAATGATTCATTCCGATGGCCCAGAAGAATGACAATCTTGGGGCAAAATCATCCACATTCATTCCGGCTTTGATTCCGGTTCGCACATATTCCAAACCGTCGGCTAACGTATATGCCATTTCCAAAACCGGCGTTGCGCCAGCTTCCTGCATATGATAGCCGGAAATCGAGATTGAATTAAATTTCGGAATATTCTTAGAAGTATATTCGAAGATATCGGCGATGATCTTCATCGATGGCGTTGGCGGATAGATGTACGTATTCCGAACCATAAATTCTTTCAGAATATCATTTTGGATTGTTCCGGAAAGTTTATCCATCGAAACGCCTTGCTCTTCTGCAGCGACAATATAAAAAGATAAAATAGGTAAAACGGCGCCGTTCATTGTCATCGAAACTGAAATTTCGTCCAAAGGAATTTGGTCAAACAAAATCTTCATATCTTCCACCGAATCGATTGCAACGCCTGCTTTTCCAACGTCGCCCACAACTCTTACGTGATCGGAATCGTAACCTCTGTGAGTTGCCAAATCGAAAGCGACGGAAAGTCCTTTTTGTCCGGCCTGGAGATTTCGTCTGTAAAAAGCATTTGATTCTTCGGCTGTGGAAAATCCGGCGTATTGACGTATTGTCCACGGTTTCTGGACATACATTGTTGAGTATGGGCCACGAAGAAAAGGCGCAATCCCTGCGGAGCCAGCTTTGATGTCTTTGTTTTTGACATCTTTGCTGGTGTATTTTGATTTCAGTTCCAACCCGTCTTTTTCAAAAGTGTAATTTTCCGAATTGGAATCGAAGGTAATGTTCTTGAAATCAGGATTTTGGTTTTGGATTTTGTGGCGCATTTTGCTTTTTTGTTGTGGAAAGTAAATGTAAGAAATTTAGGGAAGGTTTTAAACCACAAAAGACACAAAAGTTTTTACTATTATTAATAGCGTCGGGCTTTAGCCCGATGATAAAATGATAAACAAATATTGGCTTTAGCCGAAATTTAAAGTAAGTTTCGGCTAAACCCCTTTCTTATCATCATTGTCATAAATGGGCTAAAGCCCATTCCTATTGATATTTATAACACGACAATTTGTCATTAATTGTTGGATGGTCTTTTTTTTGTGAAATGTTGGTTGACACTGGAAACCCGCGACAGGGATAGAAGTGGAAATCCTTTTTTGTTGCCGAGCGAAGCGATGGCAATAAAAAAGATTGCAAGGGATAGCCCGGTGACAAAATAGCGTAGGGAAAGTTTTGGCTTTTGGCAGTCGCCCGAAATTATGTTTGAGAGTATTAGAGTTTGAGGGTTCGGGAGTTTGGAAATAGAAAATTAACAAAAAATAATATAATATGTCAACAGGAAGTATTAATGTGTCGGTGGAGAATATTTTCCCGCTGATCAAGAAGTTTCTTTACAGTGATCACGAGATTTTTCTACGTGAATTGATCTCCAATGCGACGGATGCGACGACGAAGTTGAAACATCTGACCGTAATTGGTGAAGCGAAAGTGGATTACGGAAATCCGATTATCGAGGTGAAAATTGATAAGGAGGCGAAAACGCTGACGATCAAGGATCAAGGTCTTGGGATGACGGGTGAGGAAGTTGAGAAATACATCAATCAGGTTGCATTTTCGGGTGCGGAGGAATTCCTTGAAAAATATAAGGATTCTGCAAAAGATGCGGGAATTATCGGACATTTTGGTCTTGGATTTTATTCGGCATTTATGGTGGCGGAGAAAGTGGAAATCTTTACAAAGTCTTACAAAGAAGATAGCAAAGCGGTTCGTTGGATCTGTGATGGAAGTCCGGAATATACTTTGGAAGAAACGGAAAAAGCTTACAGAGGAACGGAAATCGTGCTTCATATTGCAGAAGATTCTTTGGAATTTTTGGAAGAATCTAAAATCCGTGAACTTTTGACGAAGTATAATAAATTCAATCAGATTCCAATCAAATTTGGAACGAAAACTGAAACTTTGCCTTTACCAGAAGGTTCTGCGGAAGATGCAAAAGCAGAAACAATTGAAGTGGATAACATCATCAATAATCCAAATCCGGCGTGGACAAAAGCTCCGTCTGAACTGAAAGACGAGGATTACAACAATTTCTACAGAGAATTGTACCCGATGCAATTTGAGGATCCGTTGTTCCATATCCATTTGAACGTGGATTATCCGTTCAATTTGACGGGTGTTTTGTTCTTCCCAAAATTGGCGAATAACCTTAATATTGAGAAAGATAAAATTCAATTGTATCAAAATCAGGTTTATGTGACTGATGAGGTGAAAGGTATTGTTCCGGATTTCCTGATGTTGCTGAGAGGTGTGATCGATTCTCCGGATATTCCTTTGAATGTTTCACGCTCTTACCTGCAGGCTGATGGTGCGGTGAAAAAAATCTCTTCTTACATCACGAAAAAAGTGGCGGACAAAATGGTTTCTCTCTTCAATGAAAACCGTGAAGATTACGAACAAAAATGGAATGACATCAAGATCGTGATCGAATACGGAATGATCTCTGAAGATAAATTCTATGAAAAATCTGACAAATTTGTGCTTTACCCAACAACGGAAGGCAAATATTATCTTTGGAATGAATTGGTTGAGAAAATCAAACCGACTCAAACGGACAAAGATGGAAAAACCGTCATCTTATATGCAACTAATGCTGATGAGCAACACAGCTACATCGAATCTGCAAAAGATAAAGGTTATGAAGTTCTGCTGTTGGATTCTCCAATCGTTCCTCACTTGATCCAGAAATTGGAAGGTTCTAAAGAGAACGTTTCTTTTGCGAGAGTAGATGCAGATCACATCAATAATCTGATCAAAAAAGATGAACCTGTTATTTCTAAACTGAATGATTCTGACAAAGAAACTTTGAAGAAAAGTATCGAAGAGTCTATTAGTGACAAAAAATTCACGGTTCAGTTAGAAGATCTGGATTCTACAGACGCGCCATTTACATTGACTCAGCCAGAATTTTTCCGAAGAATGAAGGATATGCAGGCAACCGGTGGCGGCGGCGGAATGTTCGGAATGAGCGGTTTCCCGGAAATGTATAATCTGGTAGTAAATTCTAACTCAGATTTTGCCGGAGAATTATTGAAAAAAGATAATGCTGAAGAGAAAAGTGCGATGATCAATCAGGCTTTGGATCTGGCGAAATTGTCTCAGAATCTTTTGAAAGGAAAAGAACTGACGGATTTTATCAAACGTAGTTTTGAGAGTTTGAAGTAAATAATATTTTATTTTAATATAAAAAGGCGGAACTAAATTTTAGTTCCGCCTTTTGTGTTTTTTATAAACATTATTTCATAGTGTTATTTTATTTCTGTTAAGTTAACAAAAATTATTTTTAATTTTAGTTAATAGTCCAAAAAAAGTATTAATTTAATAAATTAAAAATATGAATAATGAAATATAAATTTTTATTAATTTGTCTCCTATTGCTAATCAAAGTAAATTCCCAGATGTATAACTACTATGTATCAACTAATGGGAACAACATCACAGGAGACGGCACTTCTGGAAATCCTTTTAAAACTATTGACAAGGCTAAAAGTGTAATAAGAAACCAAATAAATACTTATCCTATGACTCAAGACATAGTAGTTCATATAGCAGGAGGAAGCTATCTTTTAGAATCTACATTAGTATTCACTTCTGATGATAGCGGCAAAAATGGACACTTTGTTATATATCAGGCAGAAGATCCCGCAAATAAGCCGGTTATTACTAGTGGACAAACTATTCCAACAGGATGGACAAAAATTCAAGATAAGGATATATACAAAGCTAATATTGGCAATTTATATTCTCGGCAAGTTTATGTAAATGGACATAAAGCAATCAGAGCAAGAAGTGAAAAGGATATGGGATTAATTGAAACCAGTACAGGTTATTTTTCTACTTCTTGTACAGATTTTTCAAGTTGGGCAAATATCAAAGACGTTGAAATTGTTTCTGATATGTTTTGGAAAAGCTATAGGATTCCTGTAGAGTCTGTTTGCAATTATAGACAGATTATTATTAATAATAATTTTTGGAATATACTGCACGATAATTATAGTGACCCGGAAAAAAACCATTTTAAGACGGCTCCTGTAAAATGGGTAGAAAATGCTCTTGAGTTACTGGATCAGACTGATGAATGGTATATAGATAGATCAAATTCTGGCAGTCATACGATTTATTTGGGCTCTAATACTATTCCAACAAATGTTGTAATACCAACTTTGGAAAGTTTAATATCAGGAGAAGATGGAGCAGGATATATTAAATTTAACAATCTAATCTTCAGCCATACTACCTGGAATAAACCTTCTGAAAATAATGGTTATTTGGGTGTTTCTGTCTCCAATAATGGTTTTATCACAGAACAAGCTGATTGGTATTGTGTACCTACAATCGGAAGTAGAAATACAAATGTAATACCTGCCGCAATATCATTTAAAAACGCTTCCCATATAAATATTTTTAATTGTGAATTTAAAAGTATTGGCTCTACAGCCTTAAGTTTTGGAGAAAGTTCCGCAGATAATATTATATGCAGTAATAAATTTGAAGATATTGCTGCAAGCGCCATAAGAGTAGGAACTGTGGACAATACAAAAATTGAATCGGTAATAAGAAATAAAATTATAAATAACACGATCACAAATATTGCTAATGAATATTCTGGATCAGTTGGTATTTTTGTTCCTTATGCTAAATATACTACTGTAAATCACAATACTTTAACAAAGTTTCCTTATACAGGAATATCTGTTGGCTGGGGTTGGAAAAAAATATACAACGTAGGAGTCAATTGTATTAAATATAATAAAATAGATTGTACAGATCAATTTATGCCAGATGGTGGAGGAATCTACACACAAAGTGCTCAGGGAGATGCGACTCATAAAACGCAAATTTCTGGTAATTATATTTTAAATCAGCGTGTTTATTTAGGAGCAATTTATATGGATAATGATGCTAGTTTTATTGATGTAACTGGCAATTTAATAGATACGGACAGTTCATCGGATATTCCTGATCAAATAGATTGTAATGCTAATCATGTAAAAAGCATTGTGTTTTATTCTGGGTCCGAATATGTTAATATTATAGATAATTATTTTAAGTCTTCTTATTTACCTCCTCCACCGGGCAACTTAACTTGTTACCCGGCGTGTTCAAATATAACCGTTAATAATAATACTCAAATAAATATAATGGATCAAATGCCCGCTGCTGCAAAAGATATTATGAATGCTTCCGGAGTCAAATCAAATGTAAACTGTAATTAAAACAAAACTATAAAAATGAAAAATAACAACTTAAAAATTATTCTTACCGGCATTAGTGTCATATCAGCTAATCTCTTGTTTTCTCAATGTCCAATTAATTTTCCGAAGGCAATTGACGTTTGCCTGGAGGGAGCGACACAAGCTAAAAATATATGTTTCGAAAATTCTGATGGGAATCTAAATCTATTATTTGGTGGTGAGAATTTATTTTCTTTTAATAAGAATGTAATTGATAACCAAGGCAATGATATAAATAAGTTAGTTATTCACGGAGCAAATCAGCCTAATCAGACTTTTAATACGCCTAATATTCCCCCTACCAGCTACCGAGATATTTCTTATGAATTTGCAAGTGCAGGGAGCGCAAAAATTAGGTCGTTCAGAGGAGATAATTGGGATACTTATCTTGAATTTTTAACTAATTTACACAGTGCGACTTCAGATGTTCCTCAGGTACGTATGCATATTAATCACGATGGAAAAGTTGGTATAGGCACAATTAATCCACAAGCAATGTTAGATGTCAAAGGTGGTGTGAGAATGGGTAATATTGAAGATACAGGTCTTAATAATCTTAATAATTTAGTAATTATAGGTGCCAATAATCGTAATTACCCTGATGAAAATGCAACATATACTCCCGATTTCAGCAGAGATATTTCTTTTGAATTTGCTGAAGCCGGAAAAGCAAAGATCAGATCATTTAGAGGAGATAATTTGGACACATACCTTCAGTTTTTAACAAGTCCTAAAGCTAATGGAAGTTCACCCATAACAAGAATGCAGATCAGTGCAAATGGGAATGTAGGAATTGGAACCACAGATCCCAAAGCTTTGTTGGATGTAAATGGCAATGTCAATCTATCAGGAAATTTTTTAAGATTAACCACTCCAACTACATCAGGTGATGCGATCATCCAGAGG
Source organism: Epilithonimonas sp. UC225_85 (assembly GCF_042695135.1). Taxonomy (GTDB): domain Bacteria; phylum Bacteroidota; class Bacteroidia; order Flavobacteriales; family Weeksellaceae; genus Epilithonimonas. The sequence continues at coordinate 302,382 of NZ_CP170547.1, read as the reverse complement.
GCAACAGAAGGAAATTTAATTATAAATTCGGGACATCCAAATACTAACAGTCCAGAATCTTCTGTTTACTTAAATTATGCTCAAGATTATGGAGGAGGAACTGGAGGTGTAAAAATTTATGATGGAGGAACTGCAAATCACGTTGATTTAAAAATGATAACAACTTCAGAATTACCAGGAACTTTTCTCATAAATCCTTCCGGGGGAAAGGTAGTTATCTCGGATAACACAATTCCCGCAACCCCGGGTGATTATAGATTATACGTCACAGGAGGTATTTTATCACAAAAGTTCAAAGCCGCGGTGACAACAAGCACTCAATGGTCAGATTATGTATTCGATAAAAATTATAAGCTGAAAACACTGGAAGAAGTAGAACAATATATCCTCGCAAATAAACACCTTCCGAACATCCCTTCTTCCGAAGAGATCATCAAAGACGGTGGAATAGACCTGGCACAGATGCAGGCTAAACAAATGGAAAAGATCGAGGAGCTGACACTTTACCTCATCGAAATGAAAAAGGAAATAGAGGATCTGAAAAAACAAAATAAGGAACTGAAAGAAAAATATAAAAACAACTAAATATGAAATATATATATTACAGTTCTATATTTCTCTCACATTTTGTCTGTGGACAGACTTGTTTATCTGATGTCGTCATTGTAACAGATAATTACTCAGTTGGTGTGACAAAATCTAGTACTTATGTTACGATCAGTTCATCCGTTAATGGTGCCGGTAGTGTAGAGCTAGACGGCGATCCGGTTAATGGATATGTTTTAATGAATCCCGGCTTCATAGCTTCGCCATCTCCTTCAGGAGCTTTTGTAGCACAAACTTTAGAATGTGGGAGCCTGGCTCCTCAAAAAATAAATATTGTTTCTAATGATGCTCCGTTTAATATAAAGGTTTACCCTAACCCAACGGAACAATTGGTCAATATTTCTTTTGGGAAACAAAACGACACAAGTTTTATTTTTGAAATTTATGACGCGAGCGGGAAAATACTTATTAATAAGAATATTAAAAAAGGAATAGAAATCTACAACATTGATATTTCTGATTTCGTCTCTGGCTCATATATTTATAAGATCAAATCTAATAGTTATATTAAAACAGGAATTATTATAAAGAAATAAAAATATACTTTTCAATAAAAAAAAGCGTCCTGAAATCTCGGGACGCTTTTGTTGTTTATTTAATTTTCGATAATGCATCTACCGTTTCTTCCAGATAGAAATCTCTTTCAAGATTTTTTCTCCAGTTTTCGGTTTTCTTAGCAAATGCCTCGTCTTTTTTAATTCTTTCCATTTCGTCCGGATGAAGTGTGAATTTCAATCCGTTATTGAATTTGTCCAAACCTTTAAACTTATCGATCTGCGCTTTACGCGTTTTCATCAGCTCATTGAATTTGGTTTGATTCAGCGTGATGGTTTCCTCTTTGTCAAGTGCTTCTTTCCATTCTGCAGATTCCTGTAACAATTTATAATTGATGTTATTAACAAGTTGCTTGTCAATCTCTGCCTGTAACTGAGGGACATTTAACGTCGTCAATTTCTTATAACTTGCCGTCTCAATTTTATCCCAAGGTAAAGCGAACTGATCAAAACGTTCTCCCACTTCTGCATAAGAGAAGAAATCTTTCATTTTGATGTCAGATTCCACACCTTTTCTCTGTGTAGATTCTCCGGTAATTCTGTAGAATTTTTGGATGGTCAGCTTCAAAGAACCGAAATCATCATTGGTATTCAAAAACCTGTTAAGTTCAACAAAGGTTTGTACAGTTCCTTTTCCGAAAGAACTTGGTGAACCTATTATAGCAGCTCTTCCGTAATCCTGCATAGCACCAGCAAGAATCTCGGATGCAGATGCAGATAATTCATTTTGCATAATTACAAGTGGACCTGTCCAGATGGGTTCGTTGGATTTGTTGCTCAGAACCTGAACTTTTCCACGACTGTCTTTCACTTGTACGTAAGGACCGGCATTCATAAACAATCCCATAATGTCGCCAACTTCTGTCAAAGAACCTCCACCGTTACTTCTAAGATCCAGGATGATGCCTTCTACATTTTCTTTTTTAAGCTTGATCAGTTCAGCTTTGATATCGTCAGATGCATTCCTTCCTTTCGGGTCATCAAAATCGACATTGAAACTTGGAAGATAGATGAATCCATATTTTTTTCCGTTTTTTCCTGTAACAGCGATACTTCTTGCGAAAGTGTCTTCTATAGCCACTTCTTCACGGATCATGGTCACTTCTTTGATGGTTTTGTCCTTTTTCTCGACAGTCAAAGTTACAGGTGTTCCTTTTTCGCCACGGATCAGCCTTACTGCTTCGTCAGATAACATCCCGACAACATTTACCGGTTCTTCATTAGGTTTTGATCTGACTTTCAATATCTTATCGCCCTCTGCCAATTGTTTTGATTTCCAGGCTGGTGCGCCAATTGTAAGCGCTCCCAAATATAGAAAACCTCTTTTTTCCTGGATCAAAGCACCAATTCCAATTACTTTTCCGGTAAAATTCATATCAAATTCTTCCTTGCTTTTTGGAGAAAAATAACTGGTGTGAGGATCAAATGTTTCGGTATATGCATTCATATAAACAGAAAACCAGTCCATTTTTTTTCTTTTCTTGAATCTTCTGAAAGAATCAGTGATCAGGTCCTTTACTTCTGCCGTTGCTTTCTCACGTTTCTTTTCCATAGAAAGCGGCGCATATTTTATAGTGTCGGGCAGTTTATTGTTAACAACAGAATCTTTCTTTTTTTTCTGAGATTCTTCTTTGCTATTCAGCGTTTCAATTTCCTGAAGAATGTTGTACTTGATGTATTTTTTCCACTCGTTGTACTGTTCTTTTGCATCAGCAGGATTTACTCTTTTCTTTGGTTCAAGGATCAATTCATCGTTTTCATCCAGGTTAATTGGTTTGGAAAGAATATCCTGAGCCATTTTATCGATCTCATCTACACGTTGGTAGAGACGGTCAACAGTCAGTTTATAAAAAACAAGATTCCCGTTGTTCAGGTAATCATCCAGTTTTGTATAATGTTTTTTGAACTCGTCCATATCGGATTGCAGAAAATATCTTTTGGATGCATCTACATCTTCCATATATTTATCAAAAACATCTTGTGAATAAGCGTCATTAATAGGTTTCGGACTGTAATGAAGGTATGAAAGTGTATTTTTAACGCTTACCATAATGGTCTGCATTTTTTCATCATCATTTTGAGGAGAATTGAAACAAAACATCAGCGTCATCAGCGGCGCAAACATCAGCAGTTTCTTGAACTTGATTTTTTTGAACATAAATTTTAAAAGTGGCTTTACAATCTATTTAAATTAGATTTTTTAATATTATTTTTTTGCTGATTAAGCAAATTTTGCAGATTTAAACTTTAATCCTGATCTGCTAAATCCATATAATCTTCGAATAAATTTCCGATATTTTATAAAAATATGAAAAGTTGTTTAATCTTTGGTTTTGATTAGTCAAAATTTTCTTTTGAATGTTACGTTGGTATTCAAAAACGAAACCAAATTTAACACCTTATTTTATTTTACTCATTATAAATTGGTTATTTTTGAGATAATTTTGAAAATGTCGCAAAAAGCGAAAAATATAAAATAAGATTTATGAGCAAACCATTGATACTGGTAACCAATGATGATGGCATCACAGCACCTGGAATTAGAAAATTAATTAGCATTGTAAACGAAATCGGCGACGTCATAGTAGTCGCTCCCAACTCCCCTCAAAGCGGCAAAGGACACGCTATCACAATCAATTCAACTTTAAGTTTTGAAGAACTGAATCTTGATGGTCCTCAGAGAGATTTTTCCTGTTCCGGAACACCTGTGGACTGTGTGAAAATGGCTTTGGACAAGATCCTTCCAAGAAGACCGGATCTGGTGGTTTCCGGAATCAATCACGGTGCGAATTCTTCCATCAATGTTATCTATTCCGGGACGATGTCTGCTGCTGTAGAAGCCGGCGTCGAAGGTCTGCAGGCGATTGGTTTTTCTCTTGCCGATCTGAAATGGGAAGCAGATTTTGATCAGGCTGAAGATTTCATCAGGGAAATTATTCTGAAAACTCTGGAAAATCCGATGCCAAAAGGAGTTGTACTGAATGTTAATATTCCTAACCTTAAAAAAGAAGAGATCAAAGGGATCAAAGTCTGCAAGCAGGCCAATGCAAAATGGGAAGAAAGCTTCGACGAAAGAACCAATCCGCACGGTAAAAAATACTACTGGCTGACGGGCTATTTCAATAATATGGATGAGTCCGAAGATGCTGATGAAACGGCTTTGGCAAATGGATTTTTAAGCATTGTTCCTGTGAAATTTGATATGACCGCTTATGAATATATGCAGGAACTGAATTCTGTCTATCAATAAAAATTATTGGATGGAATTTATCAAACAATTTCTTCTTTCCAAGAATATTCCTTTGGACGAAAAACAATGGAAAGAATTCACAAAAATGAATATCAGAACAGAATATAAAAAGAAAGATCTGATTTTGAAAGTTGGCGAAGTCGAAAATTATCTGTCATTTGTAGAAACAGGAGCAGCCAGACTTTTTTTCATTAAAGAAAACAAAGAGTTGACCATCAGGTTTGTCTTTAATTATCAATATCTTACCGCTTATGATTCCTTAACACAAAGAACACCCTCCCGATGCAATGTGGAAGCTTTGACGGATATGGTCGTTTGGAGAGTTCATTACGATGATCTGCAGGAACTGTACAGATCGCACACTGTCGGCAATCTCATTGGGCGACTTACGGTTGAAAGACTGTATGTGGAAAAACTGGACAGAGAATTTTCTTTCCTTAGCGAGTCTGCAGAAGAAAGATATCTAAAAATGATGAAAGAACAGCCAGAACTTTTTCAACAGATTCCACTTAAACATATTGCCTCCTATATTGGAATCACACCACAGGCTCTCAGCAGGATAAGAAGACGAATTTCTTAACCATGGTTCATTTCAGGAGAACAAAATAAGAATTACATTTGTAAGGATTAATTCAGATCTCAAGATCCGAATGACGAGGAAAAGTGTTCAGGGAAATCTGGATGCTTTTTTTATTATTTATCTTTGCAGCAAGTTTTTTTAATATGATCGATCTGCCAGGGCTTGCCATCAAAAATTTTTTCAACAAAACAAGCAGGGGAAAACTATATGTCCACGACACTTTTGGGCCAAAGGTAGAGATGCCGGTTTCTGTCTATTTCCGGAACGAAAAACAATTGCCAAAACTTGAGAAAAAGGCGCTTGATCTCTGCATAGGAAAAATTCTTGATATAGGAGCCGGCGCAGGAAGCCACGCTTTGATTCTTCAAAATAACAATTTTGATGTTACAGCTTTAGAAATATCTCCGGCTGCCTGTGAAGTGATGGAGAGCCGGGGTTTACAGAAAGTGGTCTGCGAAGATATATTCAATTATAATGGTGAAAAATTCGATACGCTTCTCCTTTTGATGAACGGAATTGGTCTTTGCGGTGATTTATCCGGTTTAAGAAAGTTCCTTAGAAAAGCGGAAGTTTTGCTTAAGGAAAATGGTATTTTAATCTTTGATTCTTCTGATATCGGTTATATGTACGAAGATGATGAACTTCCTAAAGATAAATATTACGGCGAAGTTTCCTGCCGGTACGAATATCAAAAGGAAGTAACCAATTGGTTCAATTGGCTTTATATTGATGAACAGACTTTAGAAAAAATTGCTTCTGAAGAAGGCTGGAAAACAGAATTAATCTATCAGGATGAAAATGATCAGTATCTCGTGAAACTATATAAGAACTAAAAAACCGCCAATTTAAAGGCGGTTTTTATTATTGATTTAATACCTAAAATCTAGTTAAAAGCATTATCATAAGTCATAGATGAGAAATCGATTTTCAGGATTGCCTTAGAATCTATTGGATTTCCATTGCATTTTGCTGGCGTCCATGTTTTGTTTACTTTTTTTGCTGCTTCTTTCAGATCATTAAGGAATGTTTCACTTTTTTCAACTTTGGGACCGGCTTCCAATTTGGAAAGAACACCGTCTTTTGTAATATCCATCTTCACGAAAAATAATCCATTCACAACATAAGTATTCCAGTTGACATTTTCCTGGAGTTTCTCTTTCAGTTCTTTGATGTAGGCAGCAGAACCTCCCGGATATTTTAGACTTTTGAATTTCGCAGGATCACAGGTATTATCTTTAATCTGATAGATACCTCTCACACTGTAGCCAACAGAACTCAGCGAGTTATCCATTAATGGAATGTCATTTAAAGATTCTTCAACGTCATTGTTGGTCTGAGCCAAAGCCAATGAACTTATCAATAAGCTTAATGAAAGTAATAATGATCTCATAGAATTTGATTTTGAATTTTATGAAAGAAAATTTATGCCAAACAACGCTGATTCAGAATTATTTACAAGACTTCGATCTGATTTTTCAGAAGATCTTCGAACTCGTCTCTTTTTCTGATGAGGTGTGCTTTCCCATCCAGGAACATCACTTCTGCAGGTTTCAGTCTGGAATTGAAATTAGAACTCATCTCAAAACCATAAGCACCGGCATTTCTGAAAACAATGATGTCACTTTCCCTTACTTCATTTATTTTTCTGTCCCAGGCAAAAGTATCTGTCTCACAGATGTTTCCGACAACTGTGTAGATTCTTTCCGGCCCTTTCGGATTGGATAGATTTTCGATGATGTGATAAGAATCGTAGAACATCGGACGGATCAAATGATTGAAACCGGAATTAACACCCACGAAAACTGTCGCTGTAGTTTGCTTAATGACATTCGATTTTACTAAGAAATGACCGCTGTCACTCACAAGGAATTTCCCTGGCTCAAACCAAAGCTGGAATTTCTTCCCAGATTCTTCTTCATATTTTTTGATGGCATTTCCTACTTTTTTTCCAAGTGCTTTCACATCAGTTTCTATTTCGCCATCTTGGTAAGGCACTTTGAAGCCGCTTCCCATATCCAGATATTTCAAATTTGGAAAATGCTCTGCCAGTTCAAACATAATTTCAAGACCTTGAAGGAAAACGTCCGGGTCTTTGATCTCACTTCCGGTGTGCATATGAAGACCCTCAACATTCAAGTTTGTAGATTTCATCACACGTTCGATGTGACGCATTTGATGAATCGAAATTCCGAATTTGGAATCGATATGTCCAGTCGAGATTTTGTGATTCCCGCCGGCATAAATATGCGGATTGATTCTCACAAAAATCGGATAAGAGCCACCATATTTGTTTCCAAATTGCTCAAGAATCGAGATATTATCGATATTGATGTGAACTTTATGAGACATTGCTTCCTCAATCTCAGCCAAGTCAACACAGTTTGGCGTGAAGAGGATTCTGTCGTTTGAGAAACCAGCTTTCAGGCCCAGTTTCACTTCGTTGATAGACACGCAATCCAAAGATGCGCCGAGTTTTTCTACGTACTTCAGGATATTGATGTTGGTCAAAGCCTTTGCAGCGTAGAAAAAACGCGTGGTCTTCGAGAAAGAAGAGGTCAGCTTTTTATACTGCTCGCTGATGGAATTAACGTCATAAACATACACGGGCGTCCCGAATTCTTTTGCTATACTTAGCAAGTCCTGATTGGTCATAATCGTAGATTTTTAAAAATAAAAAGGCAGATTCTTATATAAAGAGTCTGCCGCAATAGATATCTTATGCACGCAACTCCTTATACATTCCAAACCTTAGAGAACCTTACAGCTCCCTTTTTTCCGATTTTGCTTTGTTTAAAATATTGCATGAATTGTTGTTAATAAAATTTTGGCAAAATTAGAGTTTATCTGTAAATCTCGCAATTTTTGGATTGATTTTTATTTTAGAGAAAGAAATTCTATTAATATAAAAATACCATTTCAGATATGATAATCACTTCTGAAATGGTATTCAACGATTTAAACTTTAATTATTTCAAGGATTTGATAGCATCTTCGATTACTGACAAAACTTCTTTTGGATGAGAAAGCATTACCACGTGGCTACCTTCGATTTCTGTAATTTTTGCATTGGCTCTTTTTGCCATTGTTCTTTCCAAGTCTGGGTCTATGCTTCTGTCGCTTTTTGCTACTACATACCAGCTAGGTTTGGTTTTCCAGGCAGGCTCACCACTTTTTTCTCCAAAAACGCTTTGTGCTCCCGGCGTTTGTGTAGCATAGATGAATTTTTGCTGTACTATTGGTAAATCCTGTGCAAAGGCATTTTTCACGCCTTCTTCTGATAAATACAATGTACCATCAACAGGAACCAAATATTTTCCTAAATCATTTGGTTTGCCAGTCGCAGATAAACTGCTAATTGACTCTCCTAAATCTGGTACCAACGCAGCGATATAAACCAAACCTACAACTTTCGGGTCATTTCCTGCTTGTGTAATGACGATTCCACCCCAAGAATGCCCTACCAAAATCACTTTCCCTTTTGCCAGACTGATGGCTTTTTTTGTAGCTTCTACATCTCCTCCAAGTGAAGCCACTTGGTTTTGAACAGACATTACAGGATATCCTTTAGCCTGCAATGCTGTGATTTGGTTACTCCAAGATGAGCCGTCCGCCCAGATTCCGTGTACGAAAATAATAGTTGGTTTTTCATCTGTTTTCTGTTGTGCAAAAATTGCAGTGCTGAATAGCATTAATACTAAAAGTGCGAAGTTTTTTATTGTTTTCATTTTGTTTAAATTTAAAATTAATGGATTTGTTTGAAAGGTTTATTTAGAAGCTATTAGCCAAAGCTAACCACCATCAGCTTATTAAGCTATAAAATGCGCTTCTGAGCTGATTGGAATATTGAGAACTTTAGAGATAAGGCAATTTTGTTCTGCGCCTTTGGTAATCGCTTCAAATACTTCTGCTGTAATTCCAGATACAGAACCTGTAATGTTGAGATGAACCGCTGTGATGCTCAAGCCTTCCATTGATACTGTAGCTTCCGTGTCGAGTGCTGTTGCGCTTAGACCCTTTTCTGTCAGAATGGCGCTCACTGCCATTGTAAAACAACCTGCGTGTGCTGCTGCTAATAATTCTTCCGGATTGGTTCCGGTTTCTTCTCCGGTAAAACGGGTTTTAAAACTGTAGTTGGTTTGATTGAGGATTCCACTTTGTGTAGACAGATTTCCTTTTCCTTCTTTTAGATTTCCTGCCCAATGTGCATTTGCTGTACGTTTCATTTTTTTTATTTTTAAAATTGTTTGTCGTTATTGACAGTACAAAGATGCGATGCAAAAAAGAAAAGTATTTTGTAGAAAAGTTCAATTATTTGTCGATTTGGTTCAATCGAAAATTGGAAGGGGAAACATTATATTTATCGTGAAAACTCTTGGTAAAATTGGCCAAATCATTAAAGCCGCTTTCAAACGCGATATCAGTAATTCGGTTATTTGTTTTTAACAATAGTTCGCTGGCTTTTTCCAGACGTTTGGTTTTGATATAGTTTGCAGGCGTGTCATTATAGAGCTTCGCAAACTCTCTTTTAAAAGACGACAAGCTTAGATTACAATAATCAGCGAGCGTTTCCATTGTAATCGGCGAGAAAATATTGGCCTCAATAACTTGTTTGAATGTATAAATAACCGGCGAAAATAATTGCGATAAAATCACCTGAATGGCTTCTGCATTCTTGGTTTGTGAGAGTAGAATAATGATTTCTTTCAATTTAAGAATCAAAATATCATCATTGATTAAAGCTGGATTCTCAAAATAAAATAAAAGACCTTCTATATATTTATTAATGAGAAAATCATTGCTGATGTGTTCGCTCGTTTTTCGGGTAATCGTATTTTTCGGATTTTGTAAGATGGCAGGCAATTCTCTATCGTACACTTTTTTTAGAATTTCCGGATGGAAGTGTATCAGTAAAATCTCATTGCTGCTTTTCTCGCCAACTTTTACCATCGTATTTCCAATATTCCTGCAATTAAGCAAAATGGATTCCTGCGCCGGAATATTTTCTACTTTATCATCTATGGTATATTGCAAATCATTCTGCAACATATAATGGAAACAGGCATTTTCGGCAATCGGCATTTCATGCTGGAATGGCGAATCGAACTTTAACACTTCAATAAAAGTCTTATCTAATAGGTCGTATTTTTTGTGGCCTGTTATCATTTTGTTTTAAAGATAAATCCGATTTGTCTAAAAATTATTCTATAGAGAGTGATTTAATAAATGATTATTTCTTTTTCAAAGGTAGCAAATAAATTATCCCAATATTACTTTTTGGAATACCTTCCAATTTGTTCTTTGTCAATCTAGCATTGTATCCATACACGATTTTCACACGCATCAGTCCAAATCCGATTTCCGGACGGAAGTACAAATTAGAATTTTTAAAATCCGTATAATAAATCAGATTGGCCCCTAAAGCTATTGCTCCAACTCCTCCAGAAATCCAACCTCCGATTTTTGGACCGATGATGAAGTTCTTTCCAGTCAGCAAATTAACTTCAGTCGAAATAAAATAAGCGGAAGAAAGCAGATGATGACCATCTGTAGAATTCTTGTATTTTGCCAAACCAACTTCTGCAAAGAGAGAATTTTTCCAAAAATTAATTCCAGTAAGAACTGATAATTGTTTTTCGGTTTTTATTGAATCTATTACAGATTGAGCAGAAATATTGGTATTCAGCAAACAAAAAGATTAAAACAAAAAATTGAAATATTCTTCTCATTAAATTTTATTTTCCAGGAAGCGGAGAAATCTCAAACTCATTCCTCAAAAGTGCCAACTGCAAATCATTTTGTAAATCCTGAGAGAATCTTGAAACGGGCAGCATCAGTTTTTTAATCTTCTCCAAAGACTGAATCTGATGGTACAAATCGTAAAACCCAAATCCGGTTAGTTTTCCGTTTTCCAGAATCAGAAAAGACTTTTCACCCAAAGTTCTACCCGATGAAGTCCAGATCTCATTTCTTTTTTTGAGATTGATTTTCTGCGTGAATTCTATAAAATCTTTTAGTTCCGGTTTCGATTTGATATAATTGATGGCTTTCAAACCTTGTGTAAAACTTTTGAACCTCAACAACGGTTTTTCTTCCATGTCTTTTTTGATCTTTTCCAGGATATATCTGTTCTTTCTGTAGAATAATCCGAAAGGCAACAGTTGTCTTTTATTGATGCCTTTATTTTGAATCATTAGTTTGGCAATCAGGTCTGTACCGGTCAATTCGTAGGAGGTCAACTCTGTGTCTTCCTGTATGCTTTTATACTTTTTCAGGTCAGATTCAAATATTTTTTTTGCAGATTTATAAAGATCTTCAACTACGTCGGAATAAATAATTTTCCCCTCCGAATTCTGGAAATATAAAATACCTCGTTCATTCGGAAGATCTTCTGTCAACAACTGGATTTTGCTAAGGTAATTTTTTGCCTGATTTTCTTCCTGTTGAGATTGGATGATTTCGTTCTTGTTGTCCTTGATCATCAGTAATTTAAACAGATCCAAAGTTGCTCTTGCGTCCCCGCTTGCCCGGTGCGCTTCTGTCAGTGGAATTCCTATAGATTTACAAAGCTTGCTCAGGGAATAACTTTTCTCTTCCGGGATTAGTTTTTTAGCTAAAGGAATTGTATCCAAAGTGTTGATATTGAAGTCGTAACCAAGGCGTTTGAACGATTGGCGAAGCATCCTGTAATCGAAGTCGATGTTATGGCCAACCAATGTAGAATCCTGCGTGATTTCTACCACACGTTTTGCAATTTCGTGAAACTTCGGGGCTGTTAACACCATTTTTGACGAGATTCCTGTCAATTTCTGAACGAAAGCCGAGATCTCATCTTCCGGATTCACGAGGGAGATAAACTGGTCTGTAATCTCGTGACCGTCAAAACGATAGATCGCAATTTCTATGATGCTTTCCTTCCGGAAAGGAGCGCCGTTACTTTCTATGTCTATTACTGAATACATTGGTTTTTGCAGAAATTGGATCGTTTTTTATTAGAAGGTATAAATTACTGTCTTGCATTATAATTATAAAGATATTGACTAATTGTTTAAGCAAAAAGAGTAGAAGAGTAATTTTTTAGATAATCGTATGATGCCTGAATGTATTCTGCTTTAAAAAGTTCTTTTTTACGTGTATTCCATATTGCAGCAGCAGCCACTTCATCGAAAGAGTAATTCGGATTTTGTGCTATTATAAAATCAACGGTTGCTAAAATTTCTAATGAAAGTTCAGAAGTAAATCCAGCAAGAAATTGAACAAGACTTTTTACCCTTTGAGCATCTTGAAAAGAAAGCTCATTATTGACATATTTTTTGACATCATTCCATTTTTCGTAATTTAATTGTAACGGTTCAAATGGCTTTGCATTTCCTTGTTCCATTCCTTTAAGATATACGCCATTCATGTGATAAAGAACTTTCTCTACACCTATAGCAAAAGGTCCATAGTGATATGGTTGAAAATTAAGATTTAGTTTTTGTCCCTTCCGTTGTAAAAAATACGCTAATTTATTTGCTGCAAATAAAGTGCTGTATTCGCCCATACTTTCAAATGCAAACATGACATAGAGTAATGATGCGCGAGCGGGGGTCAATTTTATTTCTTTTCTTACTTCTTGTTTTTGTAAAATAGCTTTAATATCTGCGTTGGGTTCATATATCATTATATGAGTATCCATTCCTTGTAAAGCTTTCTCAATCATTGGTTTTACTTTATTCCAGTCTAGTCCGCCATTGCCACTTCCTAAGGGAGGTATTGCTACACTTTTGATATTTTCTTTTATTAGTAATTCTCGCAACGCTATAAGTCCCCTTTCAATATATTCATATTTAGAGGGATTGCGCCAATGCACTTTAGTAGGAAAATTGATGATTAATTTTCTGCCCAGTTGTAGGTTTTCATCCCAAACGGCCAAGAGTTTCCCAGGTTCCAGCTCTTTATTTTTGCATGCTTCTTTATATGCTTTGTTATTGCTTAGGAATGCTTCTCTGAATTGCAATGCTATCCCCTTACCCATTATACCTACTGTGTTCACGGTATTTACCAATGCTTCTGCCCCAGATTGCATCATATCACCTTTTAATGTATCTATCATTTTAAAAGAAATATAGCGGCTGGATATTTACAGCCAGATTAATATTATTTTGTTTTAGAACATCAGTTACGATTTCTGCTGCCTGCTGGTTGTATACATTCAGTGACTCAACACTTGTCAACGGCACTTGTGATTGCACCAAAAACTCTGCCTGATACTTCCGTGATCTATCAGGATCATCTGCATCATTTTTAAAATTACTTTCCTGAATACATTCCCAGTCAATTGCATCCAAAAAATTCAAATTATTAAAATGCTTTGTCAAACTGTTGTTCCCTTGACCGTCTGTGAAAAACCACTTTGGTAATGTTGCCAGATCAGAAATTAAACAGCGGACAACCAATATTTCGCTTCGGTCTCTTTTGGGGACTAAAGGATGCCAATAACCTGTGATGATGTTATATAACATTATAGATTTCGGAGTGAAGTAAAAGGGTACATAATCACCAATCATACCATAATTACCAATTCTAACGGATGTTGTATCTCTGATATCTATAATCTCTGAGTTACCAATGTTTATATAATTATTATTAGCTTGTTGATGATGCTTATTAACAATACCGTTTTGCAACAAAAGAGACAAATTGTTGATATGTGTAATGCGATAACAAAATGTTCTTCGTTGGTTAATCATTATCCTTGTGTATCAAGATTTATTGTTCTGATTTTTTTTACAATTGCAAAAGCATTATTTATTATTCAATGCAACTTTATGCAGATTCTGATATAATTGCTAAACTATCAATTTTTTTAAAAAAAGCAACATGCTTTTTAAATTATTTGCAACCTTACCATTGTTAGCTTTCTATTTTATGAATCTGTTTATAAACGCCCAACTGCGTTTTTAGACTATTGATCTCTGCATCCTTCTCCTGAAGCAGCTCTAGCAGTTCTTTTTCTTTTTTAGTCTGGTAATCTATACCCAGGCGTTCGCCAAGCTGCATCAGGAAGTTATGGTTCGCCGCCTGACTTATGCGCCAGAGGATCCCAAACTGAAATGAGGGTTGTTTGAAATACTGGTTGAGCGTTGTTGGCAAAATATCCAGAAAAGTAGAGATTTCCTTTTTCCTGGTATTGTTTTGTTTGAAATGCCAATTGATAAAATTACCCAAGGCAGGCGGATCATCCAGTCGCTTTTCAAGATATTTTTTCTTTAACTCTATCATTATCGAAGTATTGTTGAGCAAATTTAAAATAAATTCTTGTAAATTGGTTTATATAACCAACTCAGTTGGTGTTTTTTGATATTAATTCTGGTTTAAAAACCTACTAGGTTAGTTTAAAACACAATATTAATGTGTTTTTTAAATAACTAAATTATGCTTAATAACCAACTTAGTTGGTTTAAAATATATAATAAATAATGTTTTATAACCATATTACTTGGTTATTAAGCATAATTTAGTTGGTTTAATTAACCAATAAAATGATTTATAATTAAATTTAGTGACTCTAAACTCGTTGCCGGAAAATATTTTGCTTAGTCCAATTATAACATAGTTGGCAGCTTGCACGGACAATCAAAAAATATTAAAAAAAAAGTCGGAAAATGTTTTTGTAAACTTTCCGACTATTGCCTGTTAATTTTTATGATCTATCCGGGATTGGTAGGAGGTGTTCCTGCGCCGCCCTGCCCGGCGAAACGCTGTTTCAGCTGGTTGTAGATGCTGTCGGTTCCCGGCACGCCGGCTTCTGCTGCGGATGCAAAAAGTTTGTATAGGGTCAGTGCGCCCACGTAAGCCTCGCTGCCGGCAAGCAGCTGTGTATCCTCCAGTTTTTCCAATAGTTGTTTTACGAGAGCAATCACCTCATCCAGCTGACTGAAGAGGCTGAGGTCGGTTTGCATCACAGAGGGAGCAACGTAGGCGGGCAAGACGCTGGCATTGTTGACGCCTGCCGAGATGGCATCTTCTGTAAAAGCTTTGTTGCTCACATCGATCGCAGGAAGGCTGATACGCTCGTCCGTTGTAAGACCGATAAGAAATGGCAGGTTGGTAAGGATGGTTTGAAGTGCTGTTTTCACTGCAGCAATCTGTGCGGGGGTTGCCGTAATGTTTAGGCGATTGTTGGTAAGGTTTGACATGTTGATTTGTGTTTTTTGGATTAAGTAATTGATTATTCCTTCTTTTCTATATTGAAATTAAAAAGTTCTTGTACGTTTATTTTCAGCGCTTTTGAAAGTGCATAAACAGTACTGATTGTGGTATTTATTTCACCTCTTTCAATCCTGCCTATTTGAGAAATTGGTATATCTGAAGAATTGGCTAATTCTTCTTGAGCTATTTTATTTTCGGTTCTTAATTTTTTAAGATTAATACCAAAAGCCTTTATATATTCTATGTCTCTCACATTGTTCACTTAGCAAAAGTGAGAGATGATTAATAAAATAATAAACGCATATATGCGCTATTTAAAATTATTTTATATATTTGAAAAAAATAAATTACTTTTAACAACTTAAAACACACTTATGAGAAAAAAATTATGCAATGCACGCGTTTTTGCGTTAGCATTTTTATTGTTTCTGTTTTCCTGCAGGAATGATAATTTTAACCCCAATGACTCCAGCAGTCAGCAGGCTATGAAATTCCGGGTCATCCCCGAATCTGAAATCCCGCAGATTATGAATGCGTTGCAGGCGAAAACAAACAATTTCAAAGTCCCTCTCAAAAAACGTTCTTCCGCCACCGGGAAGACGGAAACCGTCTTTGGGGATGTCATCACAAGCTACATTATCGAAAGCAAAAACGAAAGCGATGATCTTTATTACACTTTCCCCATACTTCCAAAATCCGGAGACGACTCTGAAGCTTATAATCTGGTCGTGAAAGCAGACAACAGCGAGGATATAGCATCTGCCAAAGTGGTGGAATATGTACCCACTTCCGAATGGCAGCAGAGGGGAAATAATGATTACCTAAAATATTCGGGCACCGTGAATTATTATTCTTTGGACGGGAATCTGGAAGGCAGTGTGTCGTATCTTACCGGAACTCCTAAGTGTCCTCCTGATCCTCCTTGTCCGGATTGTCCTACCAATCCACAAGGGCCAGGAGGAGGAGGACCGGGTAACGGTGGAGGCGGCGGAACCGGCGGTGGCGGTACTGGCGGCGGCGGTGGAAATCCTGGCGGTGGCGGAACTGGAGGTGATGGTCCCACTGGAACTGGTGGACCTGTAGGTTATCCAGATACCGGAGGAGGCACAACTGGAGGCGGCACAACAGGTGGTGGCACAACAGGTGGTGGCACAACGGGTGGAGGAACAACTGGAGGAGGAACAACTGGCGGAGGCACAACAGGTGGAGGAACAACGGGTGGAGGAACAACTGGTGGAGGGTCAACCGGTGGAGGAGGTGAGCAATGCGAAGAATGTGATGGCTGGGACGATGAAGATAATTGTATTCATACGATTATGGTGGCATGCACTGGTGCCTTCACTGCTAACAGAATAGCGGCTCCTACTTGTGGCAATGAGGATGACACCCCCGCTGGTGGTGTAGTGATTACAACAGAGGAGGATATTTGTAAAAAAATAAAATCACTAACTAATAATAATGCTACCTATAAAAATAATGTAACCTATCTGCAAGGCAAAACTGGGGATGACCATGAAAGTGGCTTCCGAACCAATCTTCCTGCTCCCAATGCTGCTTTTAACCAATTGCTTCAAAATATACCGGGTAGTAATAACGTAGATATGAAGGTTTTTGCAAATACTTATGGGATTATGCACTCACATTATGATGGTTTGTTTCCTATATTTTCCCCAGGAGATATTTTGTTCTTTAATCAATGGGTTAATTATGTTTACAATAATAATCAGGTAACCAATCCGAGCACTCCTATTCCTCCTTTAGAAAATATTTTCTTTACCTTAGTTACAAGTAACGGCAATTATATGCTTAGGTTTGATGCAAGTATGACGCCTAACCAGTTGCCTACATATACGCAAGCTGAGTTTGATGATTTGAATAGGAAGCAAGTAAATGATTATTTAGACAAAGCTAAAAGTGTTGGGAATGTAAGTGGTGATGTAAACTTTGATATGGATATGCTCGAAAAAGAATTTCTCAAATTTGTAAAAGACAAAATGAATATACAAGGTATGAAGCTCTATAAAACCGAAAGTAATGGAACTAATACAGAAATATATCTGGAAAATGGCAACAGAAAAACTAAAAAATGTCCATAATTTTAAAATTAAACGAAATGAAAAAAATAATATTAATATTTGCAATCATAATATCACAACTATATTTTGCACAGGAATATCCCTTAGATTATAAAGGAGATGTTCCAAATAATGCATATTATAAAGATTTAAATGGAGAACTAAATAAATATGTAGGCCTTTGGAAAGGAGGCTGGAATGGAAAAACGATTTATTTAGAATTGAGGAAAATTAAAACATTTAATTCTGGAAGCAGCTCTTATTATAAAGATAGAATTTATGGAGAGAGGAAAATTATTGCCTCAAACGGTATAGTCGAAATTGACAGGATTTCTAATTTTGATTTACAAGATCCTGAATTTTGGGGTATGAGTACAAATTTGAAAAATGGAAATATTAAACGTATGTATTTTTATCCAAGGAATATGTGTAGGTTGCAGGCAACATTGGATATTATGAGTTTTACAGGAACACAAATGACCTTGCATATGGAGTATCTGCCAAATTTTAAGGATGACACCTGCCAGCATAATGCTTATATTGAACAATACAATGACTGGCCCATTAACTTTCCTAAGGATATTGTGTTAACGAAACAGTAAATAACAAAAGCCTCAGAAATGAGGCTTTATTCTATAATAATGAAAAACTGGATTCTCATATTACTATTATTTATCTTTTGTAGCTGTACTGCAAAATCTGTTAAATTGGGTTATTATATATCGACGTTGGATAATATAAAAGAGCTTCCGCCAACTGGAAAAGAATCTAAAATAATAGATTCGTTAAATCAAAAATCAAATGAATTTTCTGAAAAATGTAAAAGAGAAAATCTAAGTTGTTTTATTGATGAAGTTAAAACTTGGGCAGAATTTAAAGGAGGAGCAAATAATTTTCGAGAAGTATTATTTAATAATTTTAAGCTTCCCAAAAATGCATTGGAAGGAGAAAATCGTATTCGTGTAACTGTAGGAAAGAACAATAATCTTGAAAAAATAGAAATTCTTAAATATACTGATATCAATACGAAAGCTGCTGTTGAAGAAGTTTTTAAGCTAAAAGAATTAGATCATTGGGCATCAGCAAAAATTTATAATATCCCAGTAAGAACACAATTCGAAATAAGTATTTTTATAGTAGCTAATAATAATAAATAACAAAAGCCTCATTGCTGAGGCTTTATATTTGGGAGAATTGACGGTGATAGCTATTATTTATCTTTTTTTGCTGAACATTCCCAAAATGAATTTTGCGCCTTCCCTTGCCAGAGTATTCAAAAAAGTTTTTCCGGCCCGGCTTTGTATGACCTGTTCGAACATTCCCGGTTCTTCTTTCGGCTGAGAGGTTCTTCCTCTGGTAGGTGTTGGGATTTCGGTCTGTGTATTGTCCTGTATTCTTTTATTCAGGATCTCGTAGGCACTTTCCTTGTCAATATTTTGTTCATATTTTCTTACCAGCGCCGAGTTTCTTGTCAATTCATCAATTTCCGAAGAAGTCAAAATATCCATTCTGCTCTCCGGCGAAATCAAATAAGTCTGGACCAATGGCGTTGGAATTCCTTTTTCATCAAGGGCTGTTACAAAAGCCTCGCCAATTCCCAGATTCTGGATCAATTGACTGGCGTTATAAAATTCGGTCGTTGGATAATTCTCCACCGCTTTGTCAATTTCTTTTTTGTCCTTTCCGGTGAAACCTCTCAATGCGTGCTGGATTTTTAGACCAAGCTGACTCAATATGTTTTCCGGCACATCACCCGGAATCTGTGTGATAAAATAAATTCCAATTCCCTTTGATCTGATCAGTTTTACCATTGTTTCGATCTGGGAAAGCAAAGTTTTGGACGCTTCATTGAAAAGCAAATGTGCTTCATCTATAAACAAAACCAACTTCGGTTTTCCGCTGTCGCCTTCTTCCGGAAACGTCATATAAATCTCTGCAAACAATGATAAAATGAAGGTTGAGAAGAGATTCGGCTTGCTTTGGATATCATCTACACGGAAAATATTGACTACGCCTTTTCCATCTCTCGTCTGCAAAAGATCCTCAACATCAAAACTTGGTTCACCGAAAAAAGCAGTTGCGCCCTGCTGTTCCATCGCAACAATTGATCGTAGAATTGCGCCCAACGATGCCGGCGCAATTGAGCCGTAATTATCAGCCAATTCCTTCTTACCAATTGGATTATCAGTTACATATTGAAGCACTTTTTTCAGATCATTCAAATCAACCAGAGGCAAAGCTTTGTCATCAGAGTATTTGAAAACGATGGACATTATACTTTGCTGGGTATCATTAAGTCCAAGAATTTTACTTAATAAAATAGGTCCGAACTCCAAGACTGTTGCTCTCAGTTTTACACCTTTTGCGCCGGAAATGGTCATTAGTTCTACAGGAAAATTCTGTGGAGAATAGGGTAATCCTGTTTTTGAATATCTTTCTTTAATATTATCATTTTCAACACCGGATTCGGCGATTCCGGATAGATCACCTTTAATATCCATTACTAAAGTCGGGATTCCTGCGTGAGATAATTGTTCTACGAAAACCTGCAGTGTCTTGGTTTTTCCAGTTCCTGTTGCGCCGGCAATGAGGCCGTGCCTGTTAACAGTTTTCAGTGGAATAGAGACATTAACTTCTGTGATTATTTCACCGTTTAGCATTCCTTTTCCAAGAATGATGTGTTCTCCTTTCGGGTTATATTTTGCGTTGAGATCGGTTATGAATTTTTCTTTATCAGCCATCGTTTGGTTTTTCAATGCTTAAATTTAAAAATAATTTTCAGAACCGGTTTTAAAACTTGAACTAATTACATAGCAATCCTAAGTTTTTATTTGATATAAATTATCTTTGTAGTCAAATGGCTTTGTATGCGCGCTTACAACACAAAAAATTTCCTGAAAATCCTGATCAGTCTTCATAAAAGTGATACGCTGAGCATCCTTTTTCCAACAATGCTGCTAGTAGGAATCTACTCTTACGGGATGTATTATCTGGAAATCGAATATCTGCATCTGACATCAAAATCAACAGTAAGCCATATTGGAATGCTACATTCTCTTCTGGGATTTGTTTTGTCTTTGTTGCTGGTTTTCCGAACGAATACTGCGTATGACCGCTGGTGGGAAGGAAGGAAACTTTGGGGAAAATTGATGAATGACAGCAGAAATTTTATGATCAAGATCAGCAGTATTCTGGATGATAAGGATCTTAAAACGAAAACTCAGATTGCAAAATATCTCAAATTTTTCCCTCACTTATTAGCAACTCATCTTTCGAAGGAAGCTACGGGACTGGTTCTGGATGAAGATTTTGAAGATCTGAGAAAGGAACTGAAACATCATCCGCCGGCAGAATTGGTTTTTCTCTTGACCAGGAAACTTTTTCACCTCAAAAAAGAAGGAAAGATATCTGATACGGAAATGTTATTTCTAGATACTCAATTGTCTGGTTTTCTTGATGTTTGCGGCGGTTGCGAGAGAATTAAAAATACCCCGATTCCATATTCTTATTCATCTTTTATCAAAAAATTCATTGTTTTTTACGTATTGGCGCTTCCGATTGCGAATGTTGTCAATCTTGGATTTTTTATGATTCCGATTACGATGTTTGTCTATTATGTTTTGATGAGTCTGGAACTGATTGCCGAAGAAATAGAAGATCCGTTCAATAACGATGAAAATGATATCCCGATGGAATCAATCGCACAAAATATCGAAAGAAACATTGATTTAATTTTAAATAAATCTTAACCGTGACAAAAAAATTAAAACTCGAAGAGTTAGGACGTATTGACGTTGAAACTTTTAAAAAAATAGAAAAAATCCCTTTAGTTATAGTTCTTGACAGCGTGAGAAGTATGCACAATGTTGGTGCAATCTTCCGAACCGGCGATGCTTTTTTGATTCAGAAAGTTGTGCTTTGCGGCATCACACCTCAGCCACCTCACCGAGAAATTCATAAAGCCGCGCTTGGAGCAACTGAAAGTGTGGACTGGATCTACGAGCAAGATATCAATGTGGCGATTGAAAATATTAAGAAAGATAATTTCAATATCATCGGAATCGAACAGACGTCAGACAGTCGGATGATTTCTGATTTTGAAATTAAATCTGATGAAAAATATGCTTTGATTTTAGGAAATGAAGTCGATGGAATAAGCGACGAAGCTTTACCAAACGTAGATGTTTTCTTAGAAATTCCTCAGTTGGGAACCAAACATTCTTTGAACGTTAGTGTCTGTGGTGGGATTGTAATCTGGGAATTTGCGAAAGCTTTAGGTCTTTAATTAATATCAATTTTGCGCAAAGTTCTAATTTTAAAAAGAATCTGCAACAGATTTTTTAAAGCATAATCTTCTTAAATAATCTTTTGTTTTCTTTAAATATGATATTAATTAATAAATCTTTGCGTTTAATAAATATACAAGAGATTATAAAATAAAAAACTGCAAACACAATGAAGTGCTGCAGTTTGAAATAAATCTAATAAAAAGTAAAAATGAAAGGCGACAAAGATATATTTTTTGTTTGATACAAAGCAATACTTTTTATAAAAATTTATAATTTTTTTTAAAACCTTTTCCCGGTAGGGATTTTTTGTAAATTAGCATAATGTTTATAAAAGACTACATCTCCAAAGATTATCCCGCTTTCAGCAGAAAAGATTCTATAGAAGAAGCTTCTGAAGTTGCCAAAGAATTCGGGTATTCTCATGTTTTCATTGTCAGCAAAGGTGTTTTCCTTGGCGGACTCAGTCAGTCTTTTCTGGAAGACAGCCCGGAAGGAAAACTAGATAGTCTCAATATTCATTATGAAAGGTTTGCGATTATAGAGGACAGCAGTATTCTTGACAGTATAAAGCTTTTCCATACTTTCAATGCGAATGTAATCCCGGTAATTTCCAAGGAAGAAAAATATCTGGGATACATTTCCTGTGATGACATCTTCAATGAGTTTTCAAAGTATCCTTTGTTTTCCGAGAATGGCGCAATTTTGACGATTCAGACGACTGGTTTGCATTATTCTATGACAGAGATCTCTCAGATTGTGGAAAGTAACAATGCAAAGATCTATGGAACTTTCATCAGTGCCATCAAAGAAGACAGCATAGAAATTACCCTCAAAATCAGTAATGAAAATCTGAGTTCAATAGACGAAACCTTTGAGAGATATGGCTACAATGTAGTAAATAAACATTATGACGATGAGAAAGAAGAACTGTTGAAAGACCGTTTCGGGTTTTTTCAGAAATTTTTGGAGATATAATTTATGAAGGCAGCTATCTATTCTCAAAAAAAAGACCTTGATACGTTTCTGTATCTCAACAAGTTCATTTCTGAATTGGCGCTCAGAGATGTTTCGGTGGTTCTTCATTCTGATATGGCTGAAAGACTCAATTTTTCTAAGGATTTCGAAACGTTTTCCTGTAAGGATGAACTTAGGGATAAAAATGTCAATATCGTTTTCAGTTTTGGAGGCGATGGGACAATTCTCAATGCTTTGACTTTCATTCAGGATCTAGAAATTCCGATTATTGGTGTTAATACGGGACGATTAGGATTCTTAGCAAATTTCAGAAAGGATCAGATCTTTGACGAATTGGATTCTATTATTCTCGAAAAAAATTATAATATTAGCGAACGATCAGTCATCAAGATCTCTACGAATATAGAAAACGGGATCGATTTTCCTTTTGCCCTTAACGATGTCAGTCTTTCAAGAAAAGAGACAACATCAATGATCACTGTTGAATCTTACATCAATGATGATTTCCTGAATGTTTTCTGGGGCGATGGATTAATTGTTTCAACGCCAACTGGTTCTACGGCTTATTCTTTAAGTTGCGGCGGACCGATTATTTCGCCGGCCAATGATAATTTTGTTATCACACCAATTGCTCCACATAATTTGAATGTTCGCCCACTCATTGTAAAAGATGATGCGAAAATCAGATTAATTGTGGAAAGCCGGGTTCAGGAATATACTTTAGCTTTGGATTCCAGGCTTTATCATATGGAAGTCGGGAGTGAAATTACCATAGAAAAAGCAGATTTCTCCCTATTTCTCATCAAACCCAAAAAATTCAGTTTCTACGAAACCATTCGCCAAAAATTACTTTGGGGAAATGATAAAAGGAATTAGCACATAAAATATTAGTCTTTGCATAAGACTAAAAATTCAAAACTTTAAATTGTTAATAATTTAGTAACTTTACCGTTCAAAAAAAATCTTAAAAATATATTCAAAATGAGCAGAAAATTTCCGGCAGGAGTTGCCACTGGTTCTTTAGTAACAGAAATATTCGATTATGCCAAAGAGAAGCAATTTGCGCTTCCGGCAGCTAACGTAATAGGGTCTAGTAATGTAAACGCAACTTTGGAAACTGCTGCGAAACTGAATGCACCTGTAATCATTCAATTTTCTAATGGCGGTTCTATCTTCAACGCTGGAAAAAGCCTGAACAATGATAATCAAAGAGCGGCAGTTTTAGGAGCTGTTGCCGGAGCAAAGCATATTCACACTTTGGCTGAGGCTTACGGAGCTACAGTTATTCTTCATACAGATCACTGTGCTAAAAAACTTTTACCTTGGGTAGATGGTCTTTTAGACGCCAGTGAAGAGTATTACAAACAAAACGGAAAATCTCTATATTCTTCCCACATGTTGGATTTCTCAGAAGAGCCAATTGAAGAAAACCTGGAGCTTTCTGCAAAATATTTCGAAAGAATGGCGAAAATGGAAATGACGCTTGAAATCGAATTAGGTGTAACAGGAGGTGAGGAGGATGGTGTTGACAACTCTGATGTTGACAGCTCAAAACTTTATACTCAGCCAGAAGAAGTAGCGCACGCTTACGAAGTTCTGAAAAATATCTCTGACAATTTCACCATTGCAGCAGCTTTCGGAAACGTACACGGTGTTTATAAACCAGGAAACGTAAAACTGACACCGAAAATCCTTGACAATTCTCAGAAATATGTTCAGCAAAAATTCGGATTGGGAGAGAAACCAGTGAATTTCGTATTCCACGGTGGATCAGGTTCTACTTTAATGGAAATCCGTGAAGCAATTGGTTACGGTGTTGTAAAAATGAACATCGATACAGATTTACAATTCGGTTACACTGAAGGAATCAGAGATTATATGACAGAGAAAATCGAATATCTACGTCATCAGATCGGAAACCCGACCGGAGCAGATGCACCGAACAAGAAATTCTATGACCCAAGAGTTTGGGTAAGAAAAGGAGAAGAGACTTATATTAAAAGATTGACTCAGGCTTTTGAAGACCTGAACAATATTAATACACTTTAAAATATTTGTAAAAAGTAAACAGTACAAAGTATAATGTATTTCTCATAACATTGCTTTGTACTTTGTACATTCTACATTCTACATAATATAGAGAAAATGGCATTTGATTGGTTTAAAAGGAAAGGACAAAACATTACCACTTCTACGGAAGACAAAAAAGACGTTCCAAAAGGACTTTGGCATAAGACGCCAACAGGCAAAATTATAGAAGCTGAAGAACTGAGAGCTAATAATTTTGTGTCCCCGGAAGATGGTTTCCACGTAAGGATCGGAAGTAGAGAATATTTTGATATGCTTTTTGATGATCAGAAATTCAAGGAATTGGATGCTGATGTGGAAAGTGTGGATATCCTGAAATTCAAAGATACCAAATCTTACACAGACCGTCTGAAAGAAGTGAAGTCCAAAACCAAACTCACCGATTCTATCCGTAATGCGACAGGGAAAGTGAATGGTGTGGAAATGGTGGTTTCCTGTATGGATTTTGCTTTCATTGGTGGATCTTTAGGGTCTGTAATGGGCGAGAAAATCCGCAGAGCAATTGACTATTGTATCAAAAACAAATTACCATATATGATCATTTGTCAGTCAGGTGGAGCTAGAATGCAGGAAGCTGCTTATTCTCTAATGCAATTGGCGAAAGTTCAGGCAAAGCTGGTTCAGCTTTCTGATGCCGGTTTGCCATACATTGCTTATTTAACGGATCCAACTTTTGGAGGGATTACCGCTTCTTTTGCAATGACTGCTGACCTGATTGTTGCTGAACCAACCGCATTGATCGGATTTGCAGGACCAAGAGTAATTCGTGAAACCATTGGTAAAGATTTACCGGAAGGTTTTCAAACTTCGGAGTTTTTGCAGGAAAAAGGTTTTGTAGATTTCATCGTGAAAAGAACTGAGATCAAACAGCAAGTTTCAAGAGCAGTAAAACTTTTGATCCACGAATATCATTAACTAAGTTATTGAACAAAAAATATACTCTCTCAAATCTGGGAGAGTTTTTTATTGATGAGATTTATAGGCATATTTTTCAGAGCATTAAAATCCTTAACCTTTAATAAATTATTGAAGGTTTTTTCCATTGGATTCATGCATCCGTTGTTTGCGTTTCTTTATACTTATGCAAGTGTCAAAGCTTTCAAAATAGCAAAAGAATTGTATCCGGAATCCAATTCCAACAGTGGTATCGGAAACGCTTTCCGACACGCTTACTGGTGCTGTATTATTATGATGTATTTCTGCAAAGTTTCTTCACCGGAAAAGTCTTTAAAATGGTGTAAGAGGTTAACTGATATGCACGAAGATCTTTTCCCGAACAAACCTCTGGAAACCAAAATGGATCTACATAACAATCAACTTGGAATGGATTATTTTATGAGTCTTTTGCCGAGCGTTCACCGCCAGTTTTTTGAAAGCACTTTTTTCATTGAGGAGCTTCAGAAAAAAACAAAAGATGCGGTTTTGATAACTTCGGTTGATGAAGAAGTTGCTAGAGATATCTTGATCTACTTAGAATAAAAAAGAACGCTCAAAAGGCGTTCTTTTCAATTATTAATTCCAAATGAAATTTATTTCTTGATGAATTTCTTAGTCGTCGTTTTTCCGTTTTCAAAAGTTATTTTGATAAAATAATTTCCTTTTGTTAAACGGGAAACATCTACTGTATTTTCCTTGGTTTCAGAAATTTTCTGTCCTGTGATAGATAAAACCTCTACCGATTTCAAAGCGTTTTCTGTATGGATCTTAATGAATTTATCAGCCGGATTTGGTCCGAAAGAAAAATCTGTTTTACCAAAATCATTGACAGCCAAAGTATTGTTGGACTTATTAACACATCTCACAGAATAGCCGAAGCTTTTTGCATCGCCGCCAAAACCTGTTGTACTGGATGCTGCTGCTCCTAAATAAACGTAACGGTAAAAATTAGGATTGGCACTTGCAGATTTTGTCCAGATATAGGCACGAGTTCCTTCGAAAGCCCAGGAAGCGTCTTTTCGGGAGCCTGCTCCGGCAATTTTAAGATTACTTTCAAAACCTCTTACTATTCCGCCAGTAGTTGCTCCAGCCGGTTTTGGAAAGATATTTTCTTTAGTCATGACAAGATCCCAATCAGCTTCTGACGGCATTTCCCAATTGTCACCAATAGCTTTGCAAGGATCTATTCCGTTGTGTTCAGTCACTTCGGAAAGGTTTTTTGCAGACCAGGTATCGTTTTGATCGGGATTGGCAAACCAACCTGTATAATTAGAAGACCAGGGCGTTCCTCCTCCGATATAAAAAATTGAGGTTCCGTTTCCCAAACCAACAGGATTATTTGGCGTTGGATAAGTTTCGCTGGTTTGGGAAGTTTTTAATTGATGGCCATCATCCCAGCGTCCGTATTGGAAATAGTCGCCACGAGCACCTTCATCAGCAATAGTTGTCGCTACATTTGAGCTTCCAAGGTTTTGTTGTAGCCATTCATATCCGTCGGCTGCTCTCACGGTTTTATAGGATACGGTTTTGTTTAGGTAAGTTAAACTTACACATCCATTATCACCGACATTATTTCCCGCAGTTTGAGGGGTACAGTTCTGGGCTTTTACATTAATGACTAATCCTAATAATCCTAAATAAAGATATTTGTTAAGCATATAATTTAATTTTTTTGCAAACTTATTTATTTAGAACTAATAAAAATAACAAAATGATTTAAATCATAATAAGGGGATATGAAGGTTTTTGCTTTATGGGATTGACTTACAGTCTATTTTGTTTGTTGTTTAATTTTGATGATTTTGCAGCATAATCGAAATTTTATTGAATAGTAAAAAAATTGACGATTCATAAGAATCGCCAACTTAAAAAAACTAGATATAAAATAGGAAGTTTTACCACGCTTTCACAGCACCTCCTTTGAAGGTTTGCTTGGCAACGGATTCTACTTCCGGAGATTGATATGCTTTTACAAACTTTTTAATCCTTTCATCATTTTTATTGTCTTCTCTTGAAACGATCAGGTTTGCATAAGGAGACTCTTTATCTTCCGTGAGCAAACCTTCTTTTTCAGGATCAAGCCCTGCCTGAGCCGCAAAATTATTATTGATGATCGCCAGCACAACTTCCTTATCTTCCAAAACTCTTGGGATCTGTGGTGCTTCCAATTCCAGGATTCTGAAATTTTTAGGATTTTCTGTAATGTCGGTCACTTTTGGAAGCAAGCCAACGCCGTCTTTTAATTTAATTAAACCTTGTTTTTGAAGTAATAAAAGTGATCTTCCGCCATTGGTCGGGTCATTTGGAATTACTATCGTTTGTCCGGGTTTAAGGTCAGATATTGATTTTATCTTTTTGGAATAAGCTACAATTGGATAGACAAAAGTTTTCCCGACAACCGCCAGTTTGTAACCACGTTGTCTGGATTGTTCTTGCAGGTAAGGCAGATGTTGAAAAGCGTTGGCATCCACATCACCTTGGTTTAAAGCTTCATTCGGAACTACATAATCGTTGAATGTTACCAATTCTACATCAAGACCATATTTTTCTTTAGCTACTTTTTTGGCTGCTTCTGCCAGACTTTGTTCCGGACCGGAAGCGATACCTACTTTTAAAACATTCGGATTTGACTCTTTTTTGTTACACGCTGATAATGTGATGATAGCAAATGCCAGAGCAATTATTTTAAATTTATTCATTTTTAATTTTTTATCTGTGATTGAACTTTTTTGATAGGAAATCTCCTGCAATCTGAATGATGAATACAAGAATTATCAGTAAAACTAAAACGGCATTCATCACCGCAAAATCGTAGCCGATATATCCGTATTGATATCCGACCTGTCCCAATCCGCCGGCACCAACTGCGCCACCCATTGCAGAATAACCGACAAGCGTAATCAATGTAATACTGACATTATTGATAAGTGAAGGCAATGCTTCCGGCAAAAGAACTTTTCTGATGATCTGAAGAGGTTTTGCGCCCATCGATCTTGCAGCTTCTATCAATCCTGACGGGATTTCCAGCAAACTGTTTTCTACCAATCGTGCAATAAATGGTGCGGAACCAACACTCAGAGGAACCAAAGCTGCCGCAACACCAATGGAAGTTCCTACAATCGTTCTCGTAAACGGAATCATCCAGACAATCAAAATAATAAAAGGAATCGAACGGAAAATATTAACTATCACAGAAACAATTTGATGAGAAACTTTATTCTCCAGCAATTGGCCTTTTCTCGTGAGAAATAAAAATATTCCAGTTGGCAATCCCAAAATAAATCCAAAAAATCCGGAAACCAAGGTCATCACGATCGTCTCTATTGTCCCCTGAAATAACAAATTGATAATACTATCCGACATAACCTAAAATTTCTGTGTTAGAATATTCATTTTCCAAATAAGCCAAAGCCTCGTTGATGTTTTCACCTTGCAATTCCACAAGTAAAACCCCGAAACTCAGATTGCCTACATATTCCAATTGAGCGCTGATTACCTTTGCTTTAACCTGAAATTTTTCAAACAAATTACTGATCACAAAACTCTGGTCATTACTTCCTGTAAGCATAAATTTCACCAATGGATTATTATTTCCGTTATCGATTTTGCTGAGAGAATTTTGGTAAACCAAAGGCAATTCCACATTCAAAGAAGACTGGATAAATCCTTTGGTAATTTCCTCTTGCGGATTGGTGAAAATCTGTTCAATATTGCCCTGTTCCACCAATTTTCCGTGATCAATGACCGCTACTTTATCGCAGATCGTTTTGATGACTTCCATTTCGTGCGTGATCAGAAGGATGGTCAAATTCAGTTTTTGATTAATGGATTTCAGCAATTTCAAAATCGATTTTGTGGTTGCTGGATCCAAAGCACTTGTCGCCTCGTCACAAAGCAGAACTTTCGGGTCGTTTGCCAACGCTCTTGCAATCGCCACTCTTTGTTTTTGTCCACCGGAAAGATTGGCGGGATAATCTTTTGCTTTGTCATTCAATCCAACAAGTTCCAGAAGACTATTTACTTTTTCCTTAATCTCAGACTTAGATTTTCCTTCCAGTTCCAGAGGAAAAGCAATGTTTTCAAAAACCGTTCGTGAAGATAACAAATTGAAATGCTGGAAGATCATTGCAATCTTTCTTCGTTCCAACGTCAGTTGAGAATCAGAAAGTTTGGTCAATTCAATATTGTCAACAATTACTTTACCGTCATTCGGTTTTTCGAGGAGATTTACGCAACGGATGAGCGTACTTTTTCCGGCACCGGAAGTTCCGATGACACCAAAGATCTCGCCTTTTTCCACCGTCAAAGAAACGTCTGCCAAAGCCTGGATCGTTTTATTTTTGGTCTTAAAACTTTTGGTAACGTTTAAAAGTTCTATCATTTTTTATCAATTAATTAAAATAAAAAACCTTTCAAATGGGATTATGAAAGGTTTTCGAAATAAACACACTATCCTCTACATCATTATATCTCTCAGAAATATATTACTGCAACAAACAAAACAAAATTTCAACATTGATAGTGTTAAAAAAAGCCTCCGCAAAGGTATAAATTCAATTCATACTAAACAAGTATAATTTGGATTTATGACAAAAATCAGTTTTAAAAACTGAGTGGTAAATAAAAATTTAAGAAGTATAAAACCATAATGTTGTCATTCCCTAGGAATCTCAACTAAAATGATTTCTACAATGTTTGCTTAGATTCCTTACAGAATGACAATATTGTGTCTAATACTTTAAATAATTTCTAAAGCCCAACTCCTAAAATCTATTATCATTTTTCTTACATTTACTGAAATTAATTTCCAGAATGGTTCTAAGCAGGATTTGGTCGGCCTTCATCATCATCGCCATTGCGGTTGCGTCCATAAAATATTTCAGTTCCGAGAATTACAATCAGATCTTCAACGATATGGTTGTGGGAAAAGGCGGCGACACAATCCAGATTTCTCAAAAACCATTGGCCCAATTTTCTCCTGATATTCAGAGATCTTTGCAGGCGACTCCCGATTTTGAAGAAAATCACATTCATTACAAAATGGATTCCCTTCAAAACGTGAATATTTACAGAGTTGCAGAAACCGATGGCGTCATCGGTACCAGTGAGACAGCCGTAAACATCTGCCTGAAACTGATTGGAATTATGGCACTTTTTATGGGTTTTATGAGCATCGCCGAAAAAGCTAGCGGCATCAATTTCCTTAGCCGAATGATTCAGCCATTTTTCTCAAAACTATTTCCTGACATTCCAAAAAACCATCCTTCATTCGGACATATGATGCTGAATTTCAGTGCCAATTTATTAGGACTCGACAACGCTGCCACACCATTCGGACTCAAAGCAATGGAAAGCCTTCAAACCCTTAATCCTGATAAAGACAAAGCAAGCAACGCTCAAATTATGTTTCTATGCCTGCACGCCAGCGGACTTACATTGATTCCGGTTACAATAATCGCAATACGTGCATCGGCCAAAATACCGTCACAAACACCAACAGATATTTTTTTACCATGTATGATTGCAACATTTTGTGCAACGTTGGCAGCAATGACAATAGTTGCGATCAGACAAAAAATTAATCTGTTTCAACCAGTTATTTTGGCTTATGTAGGAGGTATTTCCGCAGTTATAGCTTTGCTGGTAATATATTTGGTCAAATTAAGTAAAGAGGAACTGGATTCTTTCAGTAAAGTATTAAGCAACGGTATTATCCTGTTGATTTTTCTGGCTATTGTTTTGGGAGCAGTTTACAAAAAAATTAATATTTTCGATGCTTTTATAGACGGTGCAAAAGAGGGTTTTACGGTTTGTATAAAGATAATTCCTTATTTGGTAGGAATGTTGATAGCAATCTCTCTATTAAGAACAAGCGGCGTTTTTGATGTAATTATAGACGGAATGAAATGGATTGCAAATGCATCTAATCTGGATACAAGATTTGTGGACGGACTGCCAACTGCGCTTATCAGGCCATTGTCAGGATCCGGAGCACGAGGAATGATGGTGGATACAATGAACACTTTCGGGGCAGATAGTTTTCCCGGAAGATTGTCAGCTATT
This sequence comes from Epilithonimonas sp. UC225_85, assembly GCF_042695135.1. Classification (GTDB taxonomy): domain Bacteria; phylum Bacteroidota; class Bacteroidia; order Flavobacteriales; family Weeksellaceae; genus Epilithonimonas. The sequence goes on along the minus strand of NZ_CP170547.1, from coordinate 270,775 downwards.
CTCCAAGGCAGTTCTGATACTACTTTTTATGTAGTTGCTGTCTATTTTGGTTCAGTTGGGATTAAGAATACACGATATGCAATTGGATCGATGTTGTTGGCAGATCTTGTCGGTGTTGTAGTTTCGATAATACTGGCGTATTTATTTTTTGGATAAGAAATTATGATTCAGGATAAAGATTTTACATTAAGATTAATAAGACAACTCACACAAGCCTTGGAAAAATTACTTCTCGGAAAACCGGAAGAAAGTCTGATGCAGAAAGAATTGGATTTCGATTCTCTGATGAAGGATATTTTCAAAATGGATTTTACTGAAGTCTCATTAAAATCAAAAGAGGAGATTATAGAAATGGTAAAGCTTCGGGAATCTAAAGATCACGCAGATTACTACGAGATGCTTGGCAATGTTTTTATGTTTCATTTTCGGACAGAGGCTAAGGTTGATTTTGCAGAAAAAGCAAAAACTTTTTATGAACTTTATCTGCAAACCAGCGGGATATTCGCAATGCCAATCATCAACCGCATCAATGAATTAATTAGTGTGTTAAAATAAATTAAAATTGACCACTTTAGTAGGATTAAAATAAAAAATAATTCTTTTATTTGTATTTTTGGCGCGTTATCGAGAGAGCATTATGATTTTTAAAACTAAAAAGGACACGAAATACACTTATGTGGAAGCGGGTGAAGGTCATCCAATGGTGCTTTTGCATGGTTTGATGGGAGGGTTGAGCAACTTCGATAAGATGATTAACTTTTTCGCGGATAAGGGGTATCGTGTTATTGTTCCACAGTTGCCAATTTACGATTTGCCTATCCTTAATACCAATCTTACTTCGATTTCGAAATTTGTAGCTAAGTTTATTACTGATGTTATCGGAAAACCGGTGACCATTGTTGGTAATTCTATGGGCGGACATATAGGTTTGATCCTTACGATTTCCCGCCCGGAATTGGTTAAAAATTTGGTTTTAACTGGCAGTTCAGGCTTGTACGAGAGAACTTTTGGAGACAGCTTTCCCAGAAAAAGTGATAAAGAATATATCAAGAAAAAAACACAGGAGGTTTTTTATGACCCGATTGTTGCGACAGATGAGCTTGTAGATGAGGTATTTGCAGTTGTGAATGACAGAATGAAAGGCATCAAAACCGTAATGCTTGCGAGAAGTGCCATCAAACACAATATGCTGAATGATCTTCCGAAAATCACCTGCCCGACTTGCATCATCTGGGGAAGACAGGATAATGTTACGCCACCGGAAGTTGCAGAAGATATGCACAAATTTATCATCAACTCAGAACTGTATTGGATAGAAAAATGCGGCCACGCTGCGATGATGGAAAAGCCGGACGAGTTCAATGAAATTCTCTACAGTTGGCTGAAGAGAGTAATATAAAATAATATTTTATTAAATAAATTAAAACCATTAAGACATTGAGTTTTTCATTAAAATAATTTGATCTCTTAATGGTTTTATATGATATCAAAATGGTAATTAAAACCGCAGAATTTGTAAAAAGCAGCCAGAAATGGCAGGATTGTCCCGAACCAAAGATGCCGGAATATGCTTTCATAGGACGTTCCAATGTTGGGAAGTCATCTCTCATCAATGCAATGATGAATCACAAAGATCTTGCAAAAACATCCCAAACGCCAGGAAAAACACAACTCATCAATCATTTTTTGGTTAATGAAAGCTGGTTTCTGACGGATTTACCGGGATATGGTTATGCAAAAGTTTCCAAAAGCCTTAGAAAAGATTTTGAAAAGTTAATTACCAATTATATTCTGAACAGACAAAACCTTGTCAACCTTTTTGTCCTGATTGATACGCGTCTTGCTCCTCAGAAAATAGATCTGGAATTTATGCAGTGGTGTGGCGAAAGCAGCGTTCCTTTTTCCATTGTTTTCACAAAAGCAGATAAAATGAAACCGGGCGGAGCCGACAGAAACGTGGAAGCTTATAAAACTGAGCTGCTGAAAACCTGGGAAGATCTGCCGGAAATCTATGTTACTTCTGCTGAGAAGAAAATGGGAACGGATAATATTCTGAAATTTATCTCAGAAACCAATCAGTTTCTGATCAAAAATAAAGTACGATTCGATGATTAATGCGGATTGGAAAATTAAAACGTTTTCCGAACTTACTACAACAGAACTTTACCAGATTATCAAAGCCAGAGTCGATGTTTTTGTGGTAGAACAGGATTGCCCTTATCCCGATCTGGACGATTATGATCAAAAAGCCATTCATCTTTGGGCAGAAAAAGATAATGAAGTTTTAGCTTATTGCAGAATTTTTGACAAAGGTATCAAATATCCGGAAACCTCTATTGGCAGGGTTGTAACGACGGAAAAAGGAAGAGGAACAGGACTTGGAAAACAATTGATAAAATATGCTCTGGAAATCATAGAAAACCGGTTGGGAACTTCGGAAGTCCGGATTTCTGCTCAGGATTATCTGTTAAAATTCTATTCTGATTTCGGATTTCAGGATACTGGAAAAAAATACCTTGAAGACAATATTCCTCATACAGAAATGTTTAGAAAATAAAAATAGCCTAAAGCAAAACTTTAGGCTATTTTGGAAATGAAGTTTCTTAAGTCTGTGTTCTTACGGTTATTAATCTGTGGCAAAATTAGACACATAATTTCATATTTCCTTACGGGAAACCGTAAAAGCAGAAAAAATATTAAAATATTTCTAAATTATTCCTAAATCTTTACAATAAGCGATCAGTTGTTCGTTGTTTTTCGCGGTCAATGCAAGCTTCATCGCATTCATCCTTTTTTCGACACTGCTCAGGCTATTTGGATGGATATCTCTTTCCTGAAGGATTTGAGGAATGTTTTTTTGCAATATCCCGTCAGATAATAATTGAAGGAGAATGATATCATAATTGCTGAACTCCAGCGTGTTTATACTTTTGACAGGAAGTTTGAGGTCGTGAGAGATATAGGTTTCGTTATTGTAAATTGCTTCAATTGCTTTTTTCAGTTCCTTAGAGTCCGAGCGTGCCTTTCTTACAAATGCATTTATATTCAATTCGCTGAATAGCAGGTCAATAACTCCCAATCTGTGCTCTGCAGAAAAGACAATTACTTTTAGCTCCGGATAAAGATCCCGGCAAGATTTGATCAGTTCACGACCATTTTTTATAAGTTGTTTCCTGTGATCTTCTTCAAAAGAAAGATCAGTAATCAACACTTCATAAGGTACAAATTCCAACGATTTTTTTAGATAAGAAAACGCATCATCACAGTAATAGACATGATCTACGTTTGTGATTCTCAGTTCCTCCAAAACTTTCTGCACAGAAAAATTACTGCTCTCGTGATCTTCTGCAATTAATATTTTACTGAACATTTTCTAAAATTTGATTGATAATTTTAATCCACCGGAATTGTCTTCTGAAATTTCCAGCCTTCCATTCATTTTTTTTAACCGTGATCTCATATTTAAGAATCCATTTTTGGCGACAAAATCTTCCATAAGTCCAATTCCATTATCTATATATTTGATCTCCCGAAAATTATTTGCTTTTATAAATCTTAGAATCACCTGACTAGCCTGGCTGTGTTTTTTCATGTTGACAAGCAGTTCCCGGATGATCTGTAACAGTTCTTCTTTTGAATCAATAGTAACAGATTCCCAAAAATCAGGATCGTTCCCGACGATGATGATTTTAGTAGTTTCATTATCAAAGGAACTTATCAGCCCAAAAATCCTTTCGTTGAATTCCTGCTGCAGATTATTATCATAAGAGAGATCCCGGGATTTTTCGTACATCAGTTCCAGCTTATCCAGGATTTTTTCTTTTGGCAGATCTTTTTGGTTTTCAATAGTTGTCATTACTTCGTATATCCCGTTGGCAACCACATCGTGCACTTTTTTGGAAAAATCCAAACGTTGTTCTTGTAGGCTGTTTTTGGCTTGCGAAATCAGTTTTTGGCGTTTTCTTTTGATCCAAAGAAAAACGAAAACAGCAAAAATAAGAATTAGAACAATGACAGACCAAAACATCACTTTTTGCTGCAGCATCTTGTACTCATTAAGCGTTTTTTCTTTTTGGAGGTTCAAATTCTCTGCTTTTGATTTTTCGCTTTCAAAACGGATCAGCGCAAACTGATTTTTCGCTTTATTCTGAGCATTCACCAAACTATCTTGGATCCTGGAATATTCTTCAAAATATTTTTGAGACCCTCTACGATCCGATATTCTTATCAGATTTTGCAAAGCTTCTAATTGGTCAGCAGGATATTTTAATTTTTTGGCAAGTTCCAGCATTTTGATAGAGTACAATCTGGCAGAATCGGCATGTCTATTTAAGTAATAGGCAGATAAATAGGCGTATGCAGCATCTTTTGTCCATTCATCATCGAAGTTTTTGCTCAGCTTTTCAGCTAACAGATAATTGCTTACGGGATTATAATTTTGATCTGCAAACCACTTTGATCGAGAAAAATTCAGTAAAAGCTTTGGATAGAATTCACTCTTAGAGCCAATGCTGTCCAGTAATTTTTGGTAGATTGAAACAGCTTTTCCGTATTGTTTCTCGTCATGAAATACGATGGCAATATTGTTTGCGAGCATCATCTTATCAACAGGATCTTTCGTAAAAAGAAAAGCTTTGTCATAGAAGCGCTTTGCATCTGTATAGTTTTTCATATTGCAGGAAGCTACGCCCAGATTGTTATAATTGCAAAAAAGTACGGCGTGATGAGCGGTGTCTTTTTCTTTTAGAAATTTGGTCGCAACCAGGCTGGTCTCTATACTTCCAAAGTTGTCGCCGGCGTTTTCCTGAACGATAGCCATATTCATAAAGCTTTTACCTAAGCCAAAACTATCGTTCCTCTTTTGATATAAATCTTTTCCTTTACTGAGATAATAAAATGCGCTGTCCAGATCTTTATCAATAAAGACAAAAGCTTTTTCGTAAAAAGGATTGGTTTGTTTTTTTGTCGTTAATTGATGAGCAGCTTCTTTTTTAGAGCATCCAATTAAAATCAATAACAAAAAACAAATTATAGATTTGTACAAATTTTACAATTTATCCGAAATTTAAGAAAAAAGAGAATAAATGACTATTAATTAAACATAAAATGATTCTGAATGATTATTTTTGTTGAAAGTTCGAATATTTCAATGTCAATCAGTACTTTAGAACAGTATCTTCCGGAGAACACTTTTCCTTTTCTCAAAAAATGGTTTTCGGATTATTATATTCATATTAAAATTACCAAAAATAGGAATAGTAAGCTAGGAGATTATAGAAAATTACCGGACAAATCTCATCAGATTACAGTAAATTCTACGCTTGACAGACAGCTTTTCTTTTTTGTTTTGACCCATGAGTTGGCTCACCTTATTGCATTTGAGAAATTCAAAAACAGGATCAGTGCCCACGGAAAAGAATGGAAAGACACTTTTAGAGAAATGCTTTTAGATAGTATTGATATCTATACACCAGATCTTAGACCCATTATTATAAATTTCTCAAAAAACCCAAAAGCAAATTTTATGGCGAGTCCGGAACTTGTGCGATATTTCCATATAGAAAATCCTGAGGACAATTTTGTTTTTATTGAGGATTTGTTAATTAATGATAGATTTCGTTATAAAGAGGAAGAATATCGGCTGTTGGAAAAAAAGAAAAAGTTATATCTTTGCATCAATTCAAAAAATTCGAAAAAATATTTATTCCGTCCTCTCGCAAAGGTCGAAAAACTAACAATAGATGAACAAAAATAACTACTGTGTAATAATGGCCGGTGGAATCGGAAGCCGATTCTGGCCAATGAGTACTCAGAAATTACCAAAACAATTTCACGATATCCTAGGAACCGGGAGAACAATGATCCAGCAGACCTTTGACAGAATCAGTCAATTAATCCCGACAGAAAATATATATGTTATTACGAATCAGGAATATGTAGGACTCAGCCAACAGCAATTGCCAGAAATTCCAGTTGAAAATATTGTAGGAGAGCCTGCAATGAAAAATACTTCTGCCTGCAATCTGTATATGGCTAAAAAGATTGAAAATGTAAATCCAAATGCCAATATTATTGTAATGCCTGCCGACCATCTGATCCTGAAAGAAAAGGCGTTTCTGGAGAAAGTAGAATTAGCTTTTGAGATTACTTCAAACAATGATTATCTGGTTACACTGGGGATTACACCATCCAGACCGGATACAGGTTATGGTTATATTCAGTTTATTCAGGAAAATAATGAGGACTATTCCAAAGTAAAAACATTTACGGAAAAACCAGACCTTGACATTGCAAAAAGCTTTATCGAATCTGGTGATTTTCTCTGGAATGCCGGTATTTTTATATGGAGTACAAAAAGTATTCTTGCTGCGTTTAAAAAGTACCTTCCGGAAATGACAAATCAGTTTAACAACTGTGAGTTCAACTGTGCAGCAGAAAAGGAATGCATAGACCAGATTTATCCAACTGTCAGCAAAATATCTATTGACAACGGAATTTTAGAAAAAGCAAATAACGTGTATGTTATCCCGGCTAATCTTGGCTGGAGTGATTTGGGAACGTGGTCTTCGGTTTATGCCAATGCAAATAAGAACGATGATAACAACGCCATAAGTTCGAAAAATGTTCTGACTTATAACTCCAATGGTAATGTGATCAGGATCAAAAACCAAAACAAAGCAGCAGTGATAGATGGTTTAAAAAATTATATTATTGTGGATACAGAAAAAGCATTGCTTATCTGTCCAAGGGACAATGATCAACTCATTAAAGACTATGTTCTGGATCTGAAAAACCTGAAAAAAGGAGAACGATTTATATAATATAATTAATTCTTTAAAAAACATTTAACTCTTTGGTTTACATCAAAGAGTTTTTTTTATTTTTGACAAAACAAAACACAAATGCTTGTCAAAATTTACGGTGCAGCTATCCACGGCGTTTCTGCACAGATTATTACCATAGAAGTTAATGTCGATCAGGGCGTAGGCTATCATCTTGTTGGTCTTCCTGATAATGCTATCAAAGAAAGCAGCTACCGGATTTCCGCAGCACTTAAAAATTCCGGATTCAAAATTCCGGGGAAGAAGATTACCATCAATATGGCTCCGGCCGATCTCCGGAAAGAAGGTGCGGCTTATGATCTGAGTCTTGCTTTAGGGATTTTAGCCGCTTCTGATCTGATCAAATATGAAACTATCAGCGACTATATTATTATGGGAGAACTGTCTCTTGATGGTAGTTTGCAACCCATAAGAGGTGTTTTGCCAATTGCAATAAAAGCGAGAGAAGATGGTTTCAAAGGCATCATTCTTCCGAAAAAAAATGCAAGAGAAGCCGCAATCGTAAATCAATTAGATGTTTATGGGATTGACAATATCAAGGAGATCATAGATTTCTTTAATGAAGACGGTGAGTTAGAAAAATTTGAGATCGATACCAGAAAAGAATTTCAGGATAAGATAGATAACTTCCCATTTGATTTTGATGAGGTTAAAGGTCAGGAAGCAACCAAACGGGCCATGGAAGTTGCCGCAGCTGGCGGTCATAATATTATCCTGATTGGTTCTCCCGGAAGCGGAAAAACAATGATCGCCAAACGGTTGCCAAGTATTTTGCCGACACTCAGTCTCAAAGAATCTTTAGAAACCACAAAGATCCATTCGGTGGCAGGTAAAATGGGTGCCGAAACTTCATTAATAACAATCAGACCCTTTCGTGCGCCACACCATACGATTTCGGATGTCGCATTGGTCGGAGGTGGCAGTTATCCTCAGCCAGGTGAGATTTCCCTCGCTCACAACGGTGTTCTTTTTCTTGATGAGATGCCCGAATTCAAAAGAACTGTATTGGAGGTGATGAGACAGCCGTTGGAAGACAGAGTCGTTACCATTTCTCGGGCTAAATTCACCATAGAATATCCGGCAAGTTTTATGCTTGTCGCAAGTATGAACCCGAGTCCAAGCGGCTACTTCCCCGATGATCCCAACAATACTTCATCTACAATGGAAATGCAGCGCTATATGAACAAATTATCCGGACCACTTTTGGACAGAATCGATATTCACATCGAAGTTTCGAAGGTAGAATATGAGCAACTGACGGAAAAGAAAAAAGGTGAAAGCAGCGCAAGCATTAGAGCCCGTGTCAATAAAGCAAGAGATATTCAGAATGAGAGATATAAAGATTCCGACATCAGCTATAATGCCCAAATGGGATCAAAAGAAATGGAAAAACATTGCGAACTGGACGAGTATTCTCAGTTATTAATAAAAGCTGCCATGCTGAAACTCAATCTTTCCGCAAGAGCCTACAGTAGAATTCTGAAAGTTGCGAGAACGATTGCCGATCTGGAAAATTCTGAAAATATCCAAGGCGATCATATTTCGGAGGCGATACAATACAGAAGCCTCGATCGTGATTTTTGGAGTGTTTAAATCTTATTAAATAATAGCCTTACATATTTCTATTATGTCCATACATTACAAATTATATCAAAAGCCACAACCAGGTGTTGCAGGTGGCGGAGTGAAGAAATGGTATGCGAATGCTGTTTTGGATGAAGAGTTAACGTTAGATGATCTGGTCAAAAAGATTGAAAAGTTTTCCTCCTTTTCCGAACCAGATATACGGGGAATCATTGTCTCTTTGGAAAATGTGATCAAGGAAGAAATTACCAATGGAAAAATCATCCGTCTCGATGTCTTGGGAAGTTTCTATCCGTCATTATCCACGGAAGGTGTGGACAATGAAGAAGATTTTACAGCGGCAAATATCAAAAGTGTAAAGACAATCTACCGTCCTGGTAAACGTATTTTGGAAGCCCTCAAAGGAATAAATTTCAGAAAGAAAGCTTGATTTGATATAATATGATGCTTCCAGATCCATCATGAGTAGCTTCTCATTTTGTTGTGAGTAGCTTCCCGTCTGATGAAATGTAGTGTGATAAATTTGAAAAACAACACTAGAACGGCATAACTTAAAACAATCCGCCTTCATTCTGATTCTCGAAAAAAGTATCAATGTCCAATTTCCCAGACTTCGCTGCGGCAACAGCCAATTGATCACAAATCTCATTTTCAGGATGTCCGGCGTGGCCTTTGATCCAATGGAATTTTGGATTGTGAAGTTGATACAAAGTGTAAAATTCTTTCCAAAGGTCGGGGTTTTTCACATTTTTCCAACCACGTTTGATCCAGCCATAGATCCATTTTTGATTGATGGCGTCTGCAACATATTTGCTGTCGGTGAAGATGTGTACCTCATTGTCAGAAGTTCTTAGATTGCTTAATGCAACAATTACTGCCATCAGTTCCATACGGTTGTTGGTGGTTTTCCGGAAGCCTTTGGAGTAGGTTTTCTGATATTTTTTTTCGGGGACACGCATCAGGATGCCGTAACCGCCTGGTCCGGGATTTCCGCTGCAGGCGCCGTCTGTAAAGATTTCGACTTTTAAACTCAAAACAAAAAATTAGAAAGGCATGCTGTCATCGTCATCATCATTCATCGCAGAGCCGGACACCTGATTGTTGTTCGGAATTCCAAAAGCAGAATGTGGATCACTCGTGATCGTAATTCTGTCAAAACCTGAAGGTTCATCTTTCTGCCCGAAGTTGGAAGGCGTGTATTCGTAATTGGTTCCGAGATCTGCAAACTTACCGATGTTCTTGTGGAAAGCCAGTCGGACGTCTGCTGTAGCACCATTTCTGTGTTTTGCAATAATGATCTCAGCTTGGTTTTCTGTACTTGTTTCTGCACCTTCCTCATCATTATCCCAAACTGCGATCTTATAATATTCCGGGCGGAAGATGAAGGAAACGATATCCGCATCCTGCTCAATGGCTCCGGATTCACGGAGATCAGAAAGCATTGGACGTTTCCCCGGACGTGTTTCCACACTTCTGGATAACTGGGAAAGTGCAATCACAGGCACGTTAAGTTCTTTTGCAATGGCCTTCAAAGATCTGGAGATCATCGCAATTTCCTGCTCACGGTTTCCCGCACCTTTTCCGGAGTTGGCAGTCATCAGCTGAAGGTAATCGACCATAATGATCTTTACACCGTGCTGCATTACCAGTCGTCGGCATTTCGCACGGAAATCAAAGATGGAAAGTGAAGGTGTTTCGTCGATATAAAGCGGCGCATTTTCCAGAGCAGAAACGTTCGTAAACAGTCTTTGCCACTCTTCATCTGCCATTTGTCCTTTTCTCAATTTCTCTGATGAAATTCCGGTTTCGGAAGAGATCATTCTTGTAATCAACTGAACAGAGGCCATCTCCAGAGAGAATAGCGCCATCGGAATCTGATGATCCACACAAATGTTTCTCGCCATTGATAAGATAAAGGCTGTTTTCCCCATCGCCGGTCTTGCCGCAATGATGATAAGATCTGAGTTTTGCCAGCCTCCGGTTTCTTTGTCCAAAGCAGAAAATCCTGACGGAATACCGGACAGACCTTCTTTATCTTTAAGAGATTTGATCTTGTCTATCGCTTCTTTTACCAATGAATTAGCGGTGTCAAAACCTTTCTTGATGGTTCCGTTGGTAATTTCGAAGAACGATTGTTCTGCTTTATCGAGCAATTCAAAAACATCGGTCGTTTCTTTGTAAGAACTGTCGATCACATTTGCAGAAACGTTGATTAATGAACGAAGAATATATTTTTCAAGAATTACTCTAACGTGATATTCGATGTGAGCAGATGAACTGACGCCCATCGTCAAGTCAATGATGTAATGGTCGCCACCGCCAAGATTCAGTTTTTCAGTTCTTTTAAGTTCCTGAATGACAGTCATAAGGTCAATAGGAGAATTGCTTTCATACAATTTTAAGATTGCTGCAAAAATCGTTTGATGTCTTGGGTCGTAGAAAACTTCCGCTGTCAATAAGTCTATAGAATGGTCGAGCCCTTTTCTGTCAATAAGAAAAGTTCCGATCACTAATTTTTCAAAATCTAATGCATTTGGCGGCATTTTGCCATCCGAAATAGAGAGTTCCTTTGCAAAATTACCATGCGTAAGAGATGATAATGTATCCTTCTGTGCCATTCTACAAAGATAGTTTTTTTAGAATTTTGACAGAATCAAGATGCTAACAAAATTATTAACAATTAATAGAAATCCTTTATTCAAAAGAATCTTATTGTTAGTAAATTAATATTCTTAGATTTTCTGTAACATTTCAAAGAAAAATTGAACTTAATACATAGAAACATTATCAAATTCTAAATTTCCTTAAATTTAACCAAAATATCCTCTTATGCTACAACGGTTTATCAAGCTAGAATTCAAAAGTTTTTTCAGATCCAGTTCTTTGGCGGCTAATATCGTTGTCAAGATTTTCCAGCTTTTGGGAATGTTGTATTTTTTGGCAATGTTTGTCTTTATCGCTTTCGGAGCTTATTATTTCCCAAAGAAAGAATTGCATATTGATCCGGTTTCTTTCATCAGCGGGTATTTAATTTACTGGTTAGTAGCCGATCTTTTCCTCAGATATTTTTTCCAACAGATGCCAACTCAGAATATCAAACCTTTTCTGACGATGAACATCAGAAAAAACGCGCTCGTCAATTATATGATTGGGAAAACCTTTTCATCGTTTTTCAGTTGGGGCGGGCTTTTCATTTATATTCCGCTTTTAGGGATTTTGCTTTACAACGACCATTCTGTTGTGGGAAGTTTTGCCTGGATATTTTCGATTATCATTTTAAGTTTCTGCAGCAATTTTCTTAACATTCTTCTCAATGGAAAAGATTTGGTTGTCTGGATCATAGGTGCACTTTTGATGGCGTTTATAGGCTTAGACTATTACAAGATCATTTCTTTATCATCGTTTTCGGAATCGGTTTTTATTAAATTTTATCATCATTGGTGGACGATTATTATTCCAATAATATTAATGTTAACAGGATTCTTCATTGTTAAAAAATTCATCAAAGAAAATTTTTACCTTGACAAAGGTTTGGAAATGAAACAGGAAGTTGGCAAGACAGAAAGCATCCAATTCCTTAATAAATATGGCGTCCTCGGAACATTCATCAATAATGACATTAGAATGATCAAACGTAGCAAAGCTGCAAAATCGATCGCTTTGGGAAGTTTCTTGTTCTTGTTTTACGGATTGCTTTTATTCAGTTCCCCGACTTACAAAACCGCTTATATGCAACTGTTTATGGGGCTTTTTGTGACTGGCGGATTCTTGTTTATGTTCGGGCAGAGAGTGCCGTCGTTCGACAGTTCTTACTATCCATTGATGATGACTTTGAATGTGCCTTACAAAGAATATCTGAAGGCAAAATGGTGGCTAATAGTCAGCGCAGTTGGCGTGAGTATGGTTTTGGCGGTGGCTTATGCGTTTGTAAGCTGGGAATTATATTTTACATTTCTCGCCGGTGGACTTTATAATATCGGGGTCAACTCCCAGATTGTTCTGCTATCTGGAGCTTTCAATAAAAATCCTGTCGATCTTAATTCCAGGGGAAAATCTTTAGGTAAGAAAAACAATTTTAGTTTCAAAAACATCTTGCTGATTATGCCACAAATGCTTTTGCCAATGGCTGTTTTCGCAGGAACAAAATACTTCTTCGGAACGGCAGCCGCGGTTGCGAGCCTGGCTGCTTTGGGATTGATTGGCTTTGTTTTCAGAGAAAAATTCTTTGATTTCATTGTCAAACTTTACAAAAAGGAAAAATATTCCACCATCAAAGCCTTCAAAGGAAATTAAATCTAACATCTAAACTCTCACTTCTAATCTCTAAAAAAAATGATCACAATAAATAACCTCTCCAAAGTTTACGAAAACAAAAAAGTATTAAGCATCGAAAATCTTGATTTTCAGAAAGGTCAAACCATTGGCCTGGTTGGGAACAACGGTGCAGGGAAAACCACTCTGTTCAGTTTAATTTTAGATTTGATAGAACCGACTTCCGGTTTCGTTTCCATAGAGCAAGAAAAAGTCAATGAGTCCGAAAACTGGAAAAATAAAGTCGGTGCTTTTATTGATGAGACTTTTCTAATCGGATATCTCACGCCCGAAGAATATTTCTATTTCCTCGGCGAATTGCGGGGACAAACCAAAGCCAACGTGGACGAATTCCTGAAAAACTTCAACGATTTCTTCAACGGCGAAATCCTGAACGCCAAAAAATACATCCGCGACCTTTCCAAAGGAAATATGAAAAAGGTCGGGATCATCGGCGCGTTAATTGGAACGCCTCAGATCATCATCCTTGATGAGCCATTTGCCAACCTGGATCCTTCAACACAGATCAAACTCAAAAATTTAATTAGAGACTGGTCAAAGAATTCCGATTCCACATTTCTAATTTCCAGCCACGATTTGGCTCACACCACCGAAGTCTGTGAAAGAATTGTGGTCATCAACAAAGGTGAATTGGTAAGAGATATTGAAACTTCTCCGGAAACGCTAAGAGATCTTGAGCAATATTTTGCAGATCAGGTTTCTGTTGTTTAAGATCCTAAAATAAAGTTTTAAAAAGCTCCGTAGGAGCGTAACGTTTGTAGCAAAAACAGCAATTATGGATTTGAGCTCCGTAGGAGCGAAACTTTCTGATATAAAAAACTCCAAAGAAGTTCTCTGGAGTTTTTGTATGCATAAAGATTTTAAGTTTATAATTTATTTCAAGCTTCCAACCATATCTTCCGGTTTCACCCATTCGTCGAATTGTTCTGCTGTCAAAAGTCCAAGATTCACAGCTTCTTCTTTCAAAGTTGTTCCGTTTTTATGAGCAGTTTTTGCAATTTTCGCCGCATTTTCGTAACCGATGTGTGTGTTAAGAGCAGTAACCAGCATCAAAGATTTGTCAACCAATTCCTTGATTCTAGGTTCGTTTGGTTCGATTCCAACCGCACAATGATCATTGAAAGAAACCATCGCATCAGCTAATAATTGTGCAGATTGTAAGAAGTTATATGCCATTACTGGTTTGAAAACATTAAGCTCATAATTTCCCTGAGTTCCTGCGAAAGAAATCGTCGTATCGTTTCCAAGAACTTGCGCGCAAACCATTGTCAAAGCTTCGTTTTGAGTAGGATTCACTTTTCCTGGCATAATTGATGAGCCTGGCTCATTCTCAGGGATATGAATTTCACCGATTCCGGATCTTGGTCCGGAAGCCAATAATCTGATGTCCTGAGCAATTTTGTAAAGAGAAACCGCCAGTTGTTTCAAAGCACCGTGAGATTCAACAATGCCGTCGTGTGCTGCCAAAGCCTCGAATTTATTCGGAGCGGTAACAAAAGGAAGTCCGGTGAAATCTGCAATATATTTCGCCACCAAAACGTCATAACCTTTCGGTGTATTCAGTCCGGTTCCAACTGCAGTTCCACCCAAAGCTAATTCTTTTAAATGGTCAAGCGTATTGTTGATCGCTTTTTTCGCATAATCCAATTGCGCAACATAACCGGAAAATTCCTGTCCAAGCGTCAAAGGCGTTGCATCCATCAGGTGCGTTCTTCCGATTTTCACGATGTTTTGAAACTTTTTCGCTTTTTCGTCCAGCGTATTTCTCAATTTTTCCAGAGACGGCAAAGTTTCTTTCACGACTTTCGTGTAAGCAGCGATGTGCATTGCCGTTGGATAAGTGTCGTTGGAAGACTGGGATTTGTTAACGTCATCATTCGGGTGAACCAAAGTTTTCTCGCCAAGATTTCCACCGTTCAAAACGTGCGATCTATTAGCTACAACCTCGTTCACGTTCATATTGGATTGCGTTCCAGAGCCTGTTTGCCAGATCACGAGTGGAAATTGGTCGTATAATTTTCCTTCAAGGATTTCATCACAAACTTTTCCGATCAGGTCTCTTTTTTCATTATCAAGAACGCCTAATTCTGCATTCGTAAATGCCGCAGCTTTCTTCAGGTAAGCAAACGCATCTATGATTTCGCGAGGCATACTTCCTTCCGGCCCGATTTTGAAATTATTTCTGGAACGCTCCGTCTGTGCACCCCAAAATTTCTCTGCAGGCACCTGCACGTCGCCCATTGTGTCTTTTTCGATTCTGAAACTCATTATTTTATATTTATTATTTTTAGAAGCTTAATCCCGCTTTCCGTTACAATCTTTTTGCTCGGCATAGCCTCTCGCAAAAAGGATTTCCACTACAATCGGGGCTGGTTGATAAAAGACTGTTTTAAAACTTTCCCCAATCAACTTTATATTGATTTTTACAACCTTACGAAATTACTAAAAACTAAAAGTTCAGCAAAATGAAAAAAATCAAGTCAGAAATTTTGTGAGTTTTGGTAAAATCATCTACTTTTGCTAAAAATATATAGCATTATGATGTTATCAGCATTCTGGCCGGTTTACCAATTCCTTTGGACCATTTATTTCTTCACAATGATGATTTGTGGATTTTGGTGTATTTTGATGTTCTTCGGATTCATCGTACCACTTTGGTTGACAGAGGGTGTTGCTGAATATTTCGGAAAGATCAACAAAAATTTTGATCCGGAAAAAATAAGATACAAAAAGCTATATGAGCAGGAAGGTGTAGAAGTAATCTACCAAAGACCTGCAGGTGAAAAACCATTAGGCCACGGTCACCACCATTAATCTGGCAATTTTCTTTTCGTGAGAGATTGCACTCAAAGCGAAACAATATATATTTAAATCCATTCTTTTTAAAGAGTGGATTTTTTATTTTTTTAACAACAAAGACACGAAGGAATCCACAAAGAGCACAATTAAAATTCAGTTTCTAAAAAACTTAGCTTTGTGAGCCTTGTGTAAAAACTTTGTGTCTTTGTAGTTTAAGAAAATTACATAGAATCAACTTCTGACATCCGTTTTCCAACTTCCAACTTAAATCTTAATTCCGTATCTTTGCGCTTTAAAAATTTAATATGTCCAAGTCATTAATTCCAAAACTGGAAGCGATAAAACAACGATATAATGAGGTCGCGGATCTTATCATCCAACCAGATGTGATCACTGACCAAAAAAGATATTCCACTCTCAACAAAGAATACAGCGATCTTGGAAAGATTGTGAAAGTATTCGATGAATATAAAGGAGCACTTGATACAATTGCAGAATCTGACGAAATCATTGCGGACGGTTCTGACAAAGAATTTGTAGAAATGGCAAAGCAGGAGAAGTACGAAGCGATGGATAAATTGCCGGAATATGAAGAGCAACTTAAATTTCTCTTGATCCCAAAAGATCCAACTGATGATAAAAACGTGATTGTGGAACTACGTGCCGGAACAGGTGGCGATGAAGCAGCAATTTTCGTGGAAGATGTTTACAGAGCCTATGCAATGTATTTCAAAACCAAAGGCTGGAAACACGAGATTACAGATTCCAGTGAATCTACCAAAGGTTACAAAGAACTAATTTTAAAAGTTGAAGGAGAAGGCGTTTACGGAATTATGAAATTTGAATCCGGCGTTCACCGTGTACAGCGTGTTCCGGAGACAGAATCTCAAGGTCGTGTTCATACATCTGCGATTACGATTGCTGTTTTACCAGAAGCTGAAGAAATCGATTTTGAACTGAATCCTGCAGATATCGAAATGCAAACATCCCGTTCCGGTGGAGCTGGTGGACAAAACGTAAACAAGGTTGAGACGAAAGTACAGTTGACACACAAACCATCTGGTATGGTGGTAGTTTGTCAGCAAGCGCGTTCTCAGCTGGCTAACCGTGAATTGGCAATGGAAATGCTTCGTACCAAATTATATGATATCGAAGTTCAGAAATCTGTTGGTGATATTGCGGCTCAACGTAAATCTATGGTTTCTACCGGTGACCGTTCTGCAAAGATCAAAACGTACAACTATCCACAAGGAAGGGTGACAGATCACAGAATCAACAAATCGATGTACAATCTGGATGCGTATATGAACGGCGATATTTCTGAGATGATCGACGCTGTAATTATGGCGGAGAATGCTGAGAAATTGAAAGGAGAAGAAGAGGGGATTTCTTAATATTCTCAATTTATATAAAATGAAAAAGACTGCACATTTGCAGTCTTTTTTCTATTTGACTTTATCAATTCCTCTGAGTCCGGTAAAGCGGATTCCGTATTTCCAATTGCAGTAAGCAAAGAATTGATACAGTCTGTATTCGAAATCTAGCCCGTAGTTTTCTTTTTGATCATAATCTATGGCGACCTCATAAAAATTTGGATTGACACCGGAATAGAATCTGGAATTCCATTCGTTGACCAAAATAATATTTCTGGATTTGAGGCTGGATTCTGTGAACATGGATTTTGGCTGTGCTCGAGTTGCTACAAAATTTTCATACTCTGCATCGAAAACGGTTATTTCCCATTCGTCGGCAGAATCTGTTTTCTTCTGAGTGGCAATTGATGGTTTCTGGTTTTCCGGCAGTTTTTTGGTGCTAGCAGAACAAGACCAAATGAATGCGGAAAGTATAATCATAATAATTAAATTTTTCATTTTTTGAAATTTACTAAGTGACAAATATATCTTACAAAAGTCATTATAACCGTCGGAATAAATATATAACTTAATTAAACAAAAAACCGTTCCAAAGATTTGAAACGGTTCATATGATTGAAATTAATTAATTAAGGAGTTGGATCTTTTTGTAGAACCACAAATGCAGGAAAGTGGTCGGAATAACCGCCGGTAAACTGATCTCCACTCCACGATCGGAAAGGATAACCTTTGTAATTACCTTCTTTTGTTACCAGATAAGCAGGTGCATAGATCTCAGCTTTGAAAACCGTGTAATCTTTTCTAACTTCTTTGTTCGGAGAATATAAATTAGAAGAAACAATAATCTGATCGAATAGGTTCGGAGAATCCTGGTATGCCAAAGATGCCACGCCATTTTTATACAAAGGATACATCAGGTTAAGATACGGTGCTGTTTCTGAAAGATCTTTCGGATTGCCGACAGCCTTCAGATAATTTTTTAAACTTGGACTGATAGGATCATCATTGAAATCACCCATTGCAAACATTTTGGTAGAAGGGTCTAGTGCTTTTACGCTATCCATCTGTTGTTTCAGGATTGCAGCAGCAGCATTACGTTTTGGAAGGGAAGCCGCTTCACCACCTCTTCTGGATGGCCAGTGGTTTAGGAAAAATGCCACTTTTTCGTTATCAAGAAAACCGGTTAATACCACAATATCTCTGGTATATTCTCTGTTCCCTTCGCTTCCAAAGATTTTCACTTCTTTTTTCCAGGATTTTGAAGGTGTAAATCTTCGTTTCTGATAAATGAAACCAACATCAATCCCTCTGTAATCATAAGAATTATAATGGATAACACCATAATCATATTTAGCAAGTGAAGGTTCTTTTACAATATCTTCCATTACCTGACGGTTTTCAACTTCTATCATCCCTACAACAACAGGAGCTGTGTTTGTATAAGCCCTTCCCATTTCGGAAATCACTTTTGATTCGTTTTGTAATTTTTGCTTATAGATTTTGTAGTCGTAATTTTTACCACTTTTTGGTGTGAACTCTTCAGAACCGCCCTGGATTCTAACGACTTTTTTGCCAATCAGAGATTGATCATTCCAGGGTCCTTTGTAATCTTTCTCTGTTACTTCCAGATATTTTACAGAATCCAAAGGCACACTTCTGTGGAAAGCGGGATTGCTAATATCCTTTGTTCCATCTATATAATCAGCGGATCGAACGGTATCCCAGAGATTTTCCACATTCAGAAATCCAACCGTTGCAGCGCGAACTTGTTTCTTTTGCTGTGCAAATAATAATGAGATACTAAATAAAGCAATTAAGCTTAAAATATTTTTCATAAATAAAATATGTAAGGCTACAAAAGTAATTTTTTTTGGATTGTTGCAAAATAAAAATTTCAAGTTTTTGAAAATTCATAATAAAGTCGCAATTAATTGACAATTTGTTAAAATAAATAAAATGTTAAAAAGTTTTAATTATCGAAAATTTATTTACATTTGCGTTCCGTGCGTAACGGACTGTATATTAGAAAAAAAGAGCAAACAAAACCTAATTGATTTATGATTAAAAAATTATCATTAATCTCCTTATTTACAATGCTTCCGGCATCATTTTACTATGCACAGACTACGGTTTTTGCATACCTGAAAGATGCTGACGGGAAACCGGTGGAGAAAGCACAAGTGGATCTAAAAGGAGAAGGTAATGGTGTTTCGGCAGATAAAATTGGATATTTCCAGTTTGTGGATCTTAAAACCGGACATTATCAGATTGTGGTAACCAAACCAAATTTCGAAACAAAAACATTGGAATTTGACATCACCACAGAAAAAAGAAAAGACCTGGGTGTTATTACCCTTTATTCTACACTAACTGGAGCAGATCAAGGTCTTGCAATCCTTGATAATGGTGATGATGAAGGAGGCAACCAATCTTCAACCGTTGGTCTGTTACAATCTTCGCAAGATGTTTTCAACAGAATTGCGAGTTTTGACCTTGGTGCCTACTGGTTCCGACCAAGAGGTGTTGACGGAAGAACTTCCGAAAATATACTGAATGGCGTTTCTATGGTGAAATCTGATAATGGAAATGTAGATTTTTCTAACTGGGGAGGTCTTAACGAAATTGTAAGATATCCGGAAATTGCATCCAATCATTCCCCGTCTGAATATGCTTTCGGAGGTGCTAGCGGCGTAATTTACAAAAATACAAAGGCCAGCGAGTACAGAAAAGGTTTCCAGGCAGTTTATTCCATTACGAATAGAAATTACAGACAAAGAGTCTCTTTGAGATATACGTCCGGAATGTCAAAAAGCGGATGGGCATTTACAGTGATGGGTGCTAAAAGATGGGCAGAAGAGGGAATCCAGGATGGAACTTTCTATGATGCTTACGGAACTTACCTGGGTGTTGAGAAAAAAATCAGTAATAACCATACCATTACTTTCAATGCTTTTGCTTCACCAACAAGAAGATCTACCTCTAGCCCAAATACGCAAGAAGTGTATGACTATAGAGGCGTACATTACAACTCATATTGGGGATGGCAGAATGGAGAGAAAAGAAATGAAAGAGTTAGAAAAGCTTTCCAGCCGATTTTTCAATTACAGGATTTCTTAAAAATTAATAAAAATTCTAATCTTTGGACTTCTGTTTCTTATCAGTTTGGAAAAGACAGAGGATCTAGATTGGATTGGCAGAATGTACAAAATCCATCGCCAACTTATTATAAAAAGTTGCCAAGTTATTTTTCTAATAGTATAGATTACAATGCATATCACAATAATACTGATCCTGCATTATATGCAACATTAGAAGCTGGCCGTGTTGCTGCATTGAGTGACTGGCAAAATA
Organism: Epilithonimonas sp. UC225_85; assembly: GCF_042695135.1. Lineage (GTDB taxonomy): Bacteria > Bacteroidota > Bacteroidia > Flavobacteriales > Weeksellaceae > Epilithonimonas. The sequence goes on along the minus strand of NZ_CP170547.1, from coordinate 250,494 downwards.
ATAACGAGGATGTTACCCAGCTGAATTGGAATGCTATGTATAAAACCAACATGTCTAATGATGCTGTGGATCAGGCTGATATGGCAAAAAGATATGGTTTAACAGGAAGAAGAGCTAAATATTTCTTGGTAGATGATGTAAGCGATGATAAAATCTGGAATGCGGCTACACATTATACATACAATTTTTCTGACAAGTCTAAATTCTTGCTGAATGTCTCTTACCAAAATTACCGTTCAGAATACTACAGAGAAGTTAATGATATGTTAGGAGCTGACTATGTATTAGCAGTAGACCCATTTGCACAATCTAACAGACAAGGTTCTTCCGGTCTTTATGATGTGAACGATACTAGTCTTGCAAAACACGTAGGAGATAGAATCAGTTATAATTATATCCTGAGAAGACAGGAAGTAAAAGTTAATCCAGGTATTAAATTCTCGACAGGAAATTTTGATGTTTTCGTAAGCGGTTTATTCGGATATTCGACTTCTAACAGAGAAGGTTTATTCCAGCATTATTTATATCAAAATACATCTCTTGGAAAAAGCCAGGATTTCAACTATTGGAACTATGGGTTAAAGAGCCAGATCGTATATCGACTGAATGGTAGAAACTTCTTGGTTTACAACGGTGCCTATTTTACACAAGCACCTTTCTTGGAAGATATTTTCATTAATCCAAGAAATAATAATTATGCAGCTCCGGGTATTAAAAATACCAAAATCAATGCTAATGATTTGAGCTATGTAATGTCTACACCTAGAATTAAAATGAGAGTAACTGGTTACATTGTTGATACTCAGGATGACACAAATGTGCAGAGATTCTTTGCAGACGGACTTAGCCTTGCCACAAGTACCAATGACGAGAATACTGGTGTTGCAGATCAAACCGCTAGTGCATTTGTAGTGCAGACAATGTCTAATGTAGACAAGAGAAATATGGGTGCCGAATTCGGCGTGGATTATAAGATATTACCAACACTATCTTTCCAAGGGGTTGCCAACTGGGGTGATTATACTTACAGAAACAATCCGACTGTTTATTTTGCTTCTGATGTGGTTGCAGCACCTTATGTTGCTTATGGAAAAACTAACATTAAGGGAATGAAAGTTGGTGGAACGCCTCAAAAAGCATTCTCTGCAGGGTTGCGTTACAGTGATCCTCATTATTGGTGGGTTGGTGCAAACTGGAACTATCTGGATGATAATAATCTGGACCCAAATGCTATTACCAGAAGTGATGAGTGGATTCAAAATAACGCAAGCAGTACACCATATACTAATTTGACTCAGGAAAAGATCGATTATTATATGAGACAGAAAAAACTTCCATCTGCGCATTTCATTAATGCGAATGTTGGGAAATCTTGGATCTTTGGAAAATACTATTTATTGATTTCTGCTTCTGTTAATAACATTTTGGATAACACAAAATATATAACAGGTGGATTTGAGCAAATACGAAACTCCAACGGAAACGTAGATTTCGAAAATGATTATAACAGCAAAACGCCAAACTTTGCACCAAAATATTGGTACACTCAAGGGCGTTCATATTTCGTAAACTTACAAGTTAGATTCTAAAAAAAATTAATAATTTTAAAAAAGCAATAAAATGAATATAAAAAAATATTTCAAAATGAGTCTTGGTGCGGCTGTTTTAGTTGCGACCCAGATCTCTTGTATCCAGGATGATAATTGGGATGCTCCAGAGATTGTTTGTAACAACAAATTTGATGCAACTACCTATACAATGGCAGAAGTTGTTGCAATGGCTCCGGCAAGTGGGACAAAGCTTTTCCCAAATTTGCCAGATTCTGCTCCTGTAATTTTTGATGGTTATGTAGTATCGTCTGACCAAAGCGGAAACTTCTACAAAACTATTTCTTTTCAGGATAAACCAGTTAATCCAACTGTTGGACTGCAAATAGAAATTGATAACTCAGGTAACTTTGCAGATTTTCCAGCAGGAGCGCACATCAGAATCAAAGCCAATGGACTTGTTCTTGGTAAAGATGCTGGTGTTTTGAAACTGGGAGCAGTTGATCCTAACTATGCTATCGGAAGAATTCCCAGATCTATTGTAGGTAGATTTATGTCCGGAGTTTGTAATGGAAATGGATTAGATATCGTAGAAATTACGCCTACAGTTGTAACTCTTGATCAGATTGCAAATGACAAGTACATCAATACTTTGGTTACTGTTAAAGATGTTCAGTTCATCGATTCTGAAGTTGGTAAAAACTTAATGGATGTTGATGCTTCTAATACACCAATTGATACAGACAGACATATTGAGAATCTTGCAGGAAAAACTGCTGTTGTAAGAACAGACGGTTTCTTCAAACCAGCTTTTCAGATTCCAAATAAAAGTGGTGATATTACATTTGTAGTGAGTAAATATAATTCTGCATACCAAAATGTAATCAGAGCTTCTGGTGATATCAATTTCACAAAAGACAGACTGCCAAAACCAGCAACAGTTTTTGAAGACACTTTTGCCAGTAATAGTTTTGCAACAAACAGCTGGTCAACAGTGAGTGTTACCGGTGCAGAATCTTGGTACATCGCTGCTTTTGGAAATCCAAAACCTTGTGCTGCAATGAACGGATTCAATGGCGGAAATAAAGCCAATGAAGATTGGTTGGTTTCAAAAGCGATCTCTCTTGCCGGTGCAAAAACTGCTACTTTCTCTTTTGAAACTGATAGAGGTTATGCAGGAAATGAAATCGAAGTATTTGTAACTGAGAACTATACAGGAAACCCAAGCACAACAACTTGGACAAAACTGAATCCAATATTAGATACAACTACTTCTTTTAGCGGATTTGTAAATTCTGGTGCTATTGATTTTACAGCTTACGCAGGTAAAAACGTAAATGTTGCTTTCAAATATACATCTACTACTTCTGCTGCGGCAACTTGGGAGATTGATAATGTGAAAGTTATTGTAACAAAATAATCTTATCTTTAGTAAATAAAAAGACCGCTAATCAGCGGTCTTTTTTTATTTTAGAATATTCCGGAATTATTTGTTTTGAGTTTCCGCCAAAGCTTCCGTCCGAAAAATAATACAACAACGATTAACGTGATCGCCAAAATAAAAGCGATCACAGGAAGAAATATTGATAAAACAGACATCAATCCGGCTCCCGCAGTTTCTGTCGTAGCAACCAGATTATTTCCGATTCCTGCAGTTGTAGCTGTAGAGGCGGCTCGTGTCCCGGCAAAACCGGAAGCAATAGTTGCAGCAGTTCCGCCGCCGGCTATCAATGCTAATGCCCACTGGGGAAATGTCCCCAATTCCATAAACTGACTGGCAAATAAAACAGATCCGGCAATTGTGGCCAATGGGATAGACAAGGTATCAAGAAAATTATCAACCACGGGAATGTAATAGGCAAGAATTTCTATTACTGTTGCTACTCCTGTGGTAATGAGCGTTGGCAATCCGGACAGCCAGGCAAAGTTATCACCCATCGGGATCCAGCCTGCATAAGAAGCCAGGCTTACTGCAAATAAAGGTAAAAATACACGGAAACCGGAAGCTGCCGCCAATCCAATTCCTATAAAAGCACTTAATAAGTAAGGTAAAATATCAGCCATTTGTAATTTTGTTTATGATTAAAATTACAAATTAATTAATGATATTATTCAGATTTCTTTTTGCAGAGACTGAGAAACTGTTTTTCAACGACGGAAAAATTATCAGGCATATCTTTAGAAGCCCAAAAAAGCATCACGATAGATCGTTCCCCGAATGCTTCTATGTAAATGGATTTATTTAATCGGTAACATTCTCTAAGTAAGCGTTTTATACGATTTCTGTCAACCGCTCTTTTGAAAAATTTCTTAGAAACAGAAACGCCAACTCTATGCGAAGGAACAGAAAAACTTTCAGAAGATTTGATATGAATTACTCTGATGTTTTCTACAGTCAGCCACTTACCTTTTTTAAAAAGATGGTCTATTTCTGATTTTCTTTTCAGTTTTTCGTGAGTTGGAAAGCTGTTTATTTTCATTTGGAAAATTACTCTTTTCCGGTTAGATAATTAATAACTTCTGCAGCGGCATACAACCCGAATATGGCCGGAATGAAGCTGATTGTTCCATAAAATGAACGTTTAAAATTACTTCCATCCGTCATTTTCAAACTCTCTTCATCCTGTAATTCAGTAGAAAAAACACATCGGAAACCTTTGTCAATTTTCTGTTTTTTCAAACGTTTTCTCACTTGTCTTGCCAATAAACAGTTGTTGGTTTTATGAATATCACGCACCATAACTTTGCTTGGGTCAGATTTTCCGCCAGCGCCCATAGACGAAACAAGCTTGGTTTTACTTCTTCGGCACGCGATGATCAAAGCGATTTTTGGTGTTAAAGAATCGATGCAATCCAAAACGTAATCAAATTTTTCTGATTTGATAAGCGATTCCATCCTTTCCGGCTCCAGAAATTCATTGATCTTTGTCAGATCGAGTTTAGGATTAATGTCCATCAATCTGTCGCCAACCAATTCTACTTTGTGCTGACCAATTGTTGAATGAAGAGCAGGCAATTGCCGATTAATATTAGTAATATCAACAATGTCACCATCAACGATTATCATCTTTCCGATACCAGCTCTCGCTAAAAATTCTGCTGCGAAAGAGCCAACGCCTCCTAAACCAACTACCAAAACTTTTGCGTTCTGTAGTTTTTCTATGCCTTCTTCTTTTATCAATAATTCGGTGCGCTCCAGCCAAAATTTATCCATTGCTAACAATATTTTCCAGGTTTTCCCACATTTGGTTTTTTAAGTTTTCCAAAGAGATTGATTTGAGTTCCGACACTTTTTCATAAAGCTTAATAATCTCAAAATCAGAATCGTCTGTTTCCAAAAACAATCTTTGGATGGGAATAGTTTTAATTATATTTTGCAAAGATAAGTTTTCTAATGCTGCATATCCAAAACTCAGGTAAAAGCCGGCGTCCAAAAGTTCCAGAGCAATATTTTCTTTTTTATTGAAACCGTGGACAATCAAAGGGACTTTTGCATTTTTGAAATGTAAAAGCTGGGAAAATCGTCTGACGCAATGGATGATGATCGGCTTTTTGATTTCTTCTGCCCACGAAATATGAGCATGAAAAATTTGGTTTTGAAGATCTTCATCAACGTTAATTAATCCGTCCAATCCACATTCTCCAATCGCAAGACAGTCTTCGGAAAGAGAAATTGTTTTAATTTTATCAAAATCCAGTTTCCAGTTATGGGTAATATCTTTTGGATGAAGACCAACGGAGAACTTCCCAATCGGGGTCTCTCCGTTAAGACCAAGATTATAAATCCCGGTTTTACCACGTTGATGATGATGAAAATCCAAAAAATCCATAATCAAAGATAAGGAATTAAAGCATTTTTGTAAAGAAGAATGCTGCAGCCTGGCCTGATTGTGTTACCGATATTTCAGGTTGGAATAGATAATCTCATCTTCAAGGACGCAAGTGTAATCATCTTAAAAATGATTGTAAATTATCTGTTAATTATTCAAAAAATTTGTTAATTTTACATAAGATCTTTCACAAAAAATGAGGAAAAAATTTACAGAAAAACAAATCAACATTCTTGATGTTGCAGAAGAGTTAATTGCCAAAAAAGGCTTTGATGGGACTTCTGTACGGGATATTTGTACAAAGGCCAATATCAACGTGGCAATGATCTCATATTACTTCGGATCCAAAGAAAAGATGATGTCTTATCTTTACCAGTACCGTGTTCAGCGGACAAAAGAAAGTTTTTCTGAATTTGCGCAAACAATCAAAGAAGGCAAGCCGGAGATGCAGATGAAAGAAATTATTAATTATATTGTTTCCCTGCTTTTCAAATACAGTTATTTCCACGGTTTTGTAACTCAGGAAATCCGGACTTTGGAAAACGTGAAAGATGATCTTTTGGAATTTTATCAGATCTGTGTGACCAGGATAGATGATATCGTGAAAAAAGGAATCGTTTCCGGTGTTTTTCATAATGCACCAAAATCCGAAGATATTTTGACGATGATCATTGGCTCCACATTATTTGTGATAAGAAACAGGAATTTTTATGAACTCTATATTCCCGCAACTACAGATGCGCAATATATGAAAGAAGCGGAGCAAAAGCTGAGAGGCAGCATTCTGCTGAGTGTTTTTGCCCTTTTGGATTATGATACAGACTAAATATTTTTCAACTATAAAAGAAACAAATTTTTTTTAATCTTCAAATTCTAATAATTCTTTGTGCCTGTTGTGGTTTTAATTATAAAACTAACTTATTATTTTTGGGACAGTTTCAAAGCTTCGTTGATGTAAAACTCAACTTCTTTTGGACGGTTTTTAGAATCTTTCTCTGCGCCTTCTTTATTGCCCAGTCTTACGATGATCATATCATATTCCGGAACCACTATAACGTATTGCCCATAAAGTCCGCGGAGATAATAGTGGTGAATTTGGGAATCATAATTGGTCCAGACACCTAAGCCATAAACACCATTTGAATTTTCTGTTGGCGTGATCATTCTGTCAACAAAATTTTCGTCTATCAAGGGCATTCCTTCAAATTTTCCTCGGTTTAAAAGTAATGATCCGATTTTTGCAAAATCTCTTGCGTTGGATTGGATGCAGCAGAAAGATTTTTCAATGCCAAGATCATCCGTCGACCATTCTGCATTTTGCTCCATTCCGAGAGGTTTCCAGAGTTTTGCAGAGGCGTAGGAAGCAAGCGGCATTCCTGTTGCTCTGCCAATCGCAAATCCTAATAATTGATAGGCGCCACTCTGATATTCGAATTTTTCTCCGGGATTTTGTTTGAATTTATTCTGAAACACAACTTCAGCTAAAGAAAATCCATAGTAGGCAGATGCATTTGGCATAAATGGATTTTTATAATCTTCTTTCCAATCCAGTCCTGCTTCCATAGAAGCGAGATTAGCTAAAGTCAAATTGTTACCGAATTCTTTTTCGGAAAATTCCGGATAGAAGTCTGAGAATTTCTGGTTAATATTTGCGATTCTCCCGTCATCTATCATTTTTCCCAAAAGTAAAGCGGTTATTGTTTTTGCAATAGAGAAGGAATTGCTGGCAGTATTTTTCTTGTATCCATCCCAATAATGTTCCTGTAGAAGTTTCCCGTGTTGGATCACGAGAAAAGAAACAGACTCAGTTTCTTTCAGGTGTTTTACCAATTTCGGAGACAAAGTTATTTTATTGTAATTAATATCTTCCGGCCAGGGTTTTGAAATGCCTTTAGAAATGGTATGAGAAGAAAAATACTCTCCATCGTCTATTGTAGAACTACTTTCTCCTTTTAGATAGGTCAATCTTATTCCACGAAAAAGGTAATTGTAACCTGTAATATAGATCACAAGAATTACCGAGGCTAATATCAGCAGGATCGCTTTAATTACTTTTTGCATTGGAATAGGAGTTTAGTTACAAAAATATAGATTATGTAATCATGATAATGGGAAAAGATTATTTTTGTTAAAATTTTATTGATGAGAAAAATTTTACTGATTTTGATGTTCGGCATTTTCTCCTTTAATTCCGCTCAGAATTATAAACCGATTGATACAGCGGATTACCTAATGCGGAAAAATTTCCTGACCAGTTATATAAAAGACAGTGAGGCTTATAATAAAAAACAAAAGGAAAAATACGGTGGTAAAACAGGCAGAGATCTTTCAAATACTCTATCGGAATATCAAAAATATTTTCAGGACGAGGTTAAAAGTAAGAATTATGTTTTCAACACGCCATTCAATAAGTTTGTTGACCAGACTGTAAATCAGATTCTGAAAAGCAATTCACTCAACTTTCCAAATCTAAAGGTTTTGGTTGCAAAAGATAATGCTCCAAATGCATTCTGCCTGGGCGATGGGACTCTGGCTGTGAATATGGGACTTTTCAATTGGGTGGATAATCAGGATCAGCTGGCTTCGGTAATTTGTCACGAGTTGGGACATCTTTTTTTAGATCATACTATAAAAACTCAGCTAACGGATATGAAACTCGAGAAAAGCGGCAAAGACGAAGTGAAAAGTCTGGCCTTGACACCCAACAATAAGGGCGAAAAAGCCTATCAGGTTTATAAGAGAAAACTGTACAAATTCAGTGCACAGAAGAGACGCCACGAGAACGAGGCAGATTCTTTGGGCTATGTTTTTTTCAGCAAGTCTCAGTTTTCAAAGCCGGAATTTAAAAAAGCGTTGCAAGCTCTGAAGAAATTCGATACCATTTCTCCACGGGTTCTGAAAACCGAAATGTACAAACAGTTTTTCGATTTGCCGGATCATCCTTTTAAAGAAAAATGGCTGCAGAAGGAAGATTTTTCGACCTACGATTATTCTCATTACAAAGAAAGAATCGATCAGGATTCTGTATCTTCTCATCCGGAAATCGATCTTAGAATTAAATATCTGGACAAACAGTTTCCCGAACAGAATATTGTAAATAAAAATGAAGAACCTTCTGCAGAATTCAAAGATCTGGCGAAAATTGCAAAGCTGGAGATCCTTCCTAATTTCTATCAGTCAGAAGATTATGGTGCCGGAATTTATTCTGCCCTACAATTTTTGCAAAACGAAGATTCTGAAAAAGGTTATTATAAATACTGGCTCGGAAAGAACTTTGAAAAAATCTACGAGGCCAGGAAAAGCTATAAACTAAACCGTTATCTGGACAGAGTAGATCCTAAAAATCAAACCGAAAGTTATCAGCAATTTCTCAATTTTATGTGGAATCTGAGTTTGGATGACATCAAATATATTGCCGAATATTATAAAAAAAGTCTCTGATTTACAGAGACTTTTACTTTAGTAATTGAGTCGTTCTAAACGGATCTTATTGTACTTTTCTTTTTTATTGAATTCTCTAAGCAAGATGTAACCTTCTTTTCCAACATAAGGCAAAACCGTAAAATCGTCTTTGGCAGAAATCGGAACAATTTCCTGTTTAAAATTGCCGTCAATCAAAGTGTTGATGTAAAGATTCCAGTTTTTTTCTTTCGTAGCAGAATCTTTCACGTAATCTCTGTAGAAGAAAACCACGTCTTTCCCATCATTCAAATATTGCGAGAAAAGATAATCGGAGTTGGACCACTTTGATTTTTCTTTTTCAAAAATCTTAACGCCTTTTTTCTTGAAATCCTTATCTGTAAAGACGTACACAAGGTCTGTCGTCTTTGGCGCGCTGTATTCGCCTTCAGGTTTGTATTTTTCCAATATCATTCCCACGCTACCATCTTTTAAGAAAAATGCATCTCTCGGTTCCAGGAAATATCCGGATTCTACCATTCCGTTTTCCTTTATTTTTGGAATTTCTACAGTAAGATCTAGGTGATCAAGATCCTGGACGCTGGTCTCAAAAGATTTTTTGTCAATCAGCAATCTTGTGTAACCAATTTTTCTGAAATTATTAGTGATGTGATTCCCGAGCATGACAATTTTATCATCGATGATTTTATCATTATCAATATTACCGAAGCTGTACGAAAACAGGCTGGTAATGTAATCCAGAGTTTCATTGTTCAAAACATCTATCTTTTTCATACTCGTTTGTTCGCCGGTTTTTGTGTCAAGAACTAGCAGGAAATACTGTTTGTTTTTTTCTACAGTTTTTTTGACAAGGAAAAACAGATTCTTTTCATCTTTATCAATTAAAGAAATCTCTTCGCCTTGTTTCTTGTTTCCGGTTTCGTTGTATTTGTATCGCCAGACTTCCTTTTTGTTTTCATCAAATTTGATCAGACTGTTCTGATTAATGTAATTTCCGTAATCATTATATTCCACAGCAATGTAGCCGCCTTCTTTGATTTCCACCACATAAGAAATGTAATTGTAACCTTTTGTTTTTTTCTCCTCTTTGTTTTCTTTTTTGGCGCTTTTCCAGGATTTTTGCTCTGTTATTTCTTTGAAATTTCCATTGTCATAATCATAATAGATTTTTCTTTTGATAGAATTATCTTTCAGATCGATGATCATAGAAGAAGGCGTGAAAACTGTTTTATTTGTCACAAATTCCCGATCAAGACTGGAAGGTTTCAAAATAATGTTTCCTCGGAAATCCATATATCCGAAATAATCGCCGGCTGTGATGTCACCTTCGAATTCTTTATTGGCAATTGGATTCAGGTTTTTGTCGAGGATTACATATTCGAATTTCTTTGTTTTATCACTGCTTTTACCGTAAGAATACAGAGAAACGTAACCAAAAAGATTTTCTTTTTGATCAAATATCGCATTGAAACCAAGATATTCGCCTTTTGCCAGCGCATAAAGATCCTGAGATTGTGAAAATAGAATTGATGACAGGAAAATCGTCAACAGAATGGAAAGTTTTTTCATGGAATTGTTTTCTGCCACAAAACTAAAAAAATAAAAATTCCGTATCTAATTTATAGTATGATTTTCAACGCATCACCTGAAAATTTGGCTAAATTTGTTTGGAATGATTTTCGAATTTCCTGTATTATGAATGATGACTTAAAAAAACAACAGCTCCGGAACCACAAAATGCTTGCAACAGGATTGTTTATTCTGATGGCGATTACGTTTGTGGCGATGACTGTTCTGCAGAAACAAAATCATTCACATTGGATTGGTTATATACGTGCATTTTCAGAAGCGGCTATGGTTGGTGCTTTGGCAGATTGGTTTGCTGTGACTGCATTATTCAATTATCCTTTGGGGATTAAAATTCCACACACCAATTTGATTGAAAATAGTAAGGAGAAAATTGGCGACAATCTGGGAAATTTCGTTGTCGATAATTTTCTCTCGCCTCAGAATATTCGTCCTTATATTGCTAAACTAAAAGTTTCGGTTTACGCAGGCGACTGGCTTTCGAAAGGCAGAAATCAGAATCTTTTGATCAATGAATTGTCATCAATCCTTACTAATATTATTCAAAAACTGGATGACGAAACCGTGGTGAAATTCATTACGAATAAAGCTGAAGAAATGGCAGATTCAATCAAACTCAATTCTATCATCGGAAACGGAATCGAATATCTTTTAACAAAAAATGATCATCAGAGATTGATAACGGGACTCAGTTCTCAAATCAAAAACTATATTCTAGAAAATCAGCAAATTGTTTCTGAAAGAGTTGAAAAGGAGAGTTTCTTCTTCATTCCGAAATCTGTGGATTCAAAAATATCAGAGAAAATAACAAAAGGTTTGAGCGATTATTTTCGGGAAGTGGAAGAGAATTTAAAACATCCATTAAGAACGGAGATCACCAATAAAATTTTCGAATTTTCAAAAGAATTGAAAGAAGAGGCAAAATGGGAATCGGAATTTGATAATATTAAATCTGAATTTCTGCAAGGTGAAAAACTCAATCAATATTCCAATGATATCTGGCAATCTTTGAAATCATCTTTAATGCAAGAATTATCGGAACCAGACTCCAGGCTAAAATATTACATCAAAAAAAACCTGGACGAGTTTGTTTTCAATCTTCAAAATGATGAGCAATTCCAAAATAGAATTGATAGTTGGGTCCGATTAACAGCTTACAAATACATTCTGAAAAACACCAAAGGTTTCGGAGAATTAATCAGTACAACCGTTGGGAATTGGGAAGGAAAAGAACTTAGCCGAAAGCTGGAACTGGAAGTCGGGAAAGACCTTCAGTTTATCCGGATCAACGGAACTATTGTTGGCGGTTTGGTTGGTTTGATTATCTATACTGTTGCGAATTTTATATAAATAAAGCCTCCAAATCCGGAGGCTTTCAAATTTTATTTCTGTTCAAGAATTTTCTCGATAATTTTATGAGTAATCATATAAGTTGGTTTCACACCAGTCAATCCAAGTCCACCGGAAGATAGTGTACTTCCCGTTTCCAAAGGATTATCCGAAGCGTAATAAGCATACATTACAAACAAATCCGGAGAAATATGATGGCGGATTTTGCTCGCTACCTGGATTGCTTTTTGATAATGCGCACCTTCCATTTCCAGTCCGATGGCTTTCCAGGAAGTTGTCATAAAGTATGACAAAATATCCTTGTTTTGCAGCGATGTACCCAAAACGGTAACCATTGGTCCTTCAAAAGCTTTGATCTCATCGTCTTGAAAATCATCCAATTTCAAAGCGTTTTCGAAAGTGTAGTTATCTGCCGTTCCTTCAAAGATGTGAGACGTTGGAATCATAATGTCGCCTTTTCCGCCAGTCAAGATTCCGGCTTTTCCCATAATGGAAACCGATTTTACTTTCATCATATAAACTTCGCCATTGACTTCGTAAGGTCTTAATAATTCGTCCATTACTTCAAAAGCTTGTTCTCCGAAAGCATAATCGAAAACCAAAATAACGTCTTCTCCTTTATATTTTTGTCCTGCGAAAACCGAATTCTTAAGTTCAGTCTTAGCAAGGTCGATGATCTGAACGTCAATGTTACTTCCACTGTGGTCATCAATGTAGATCATTCCTTCTTTCAAGGCGTGATCCAGAACTTTGGTTTGAAGATCTTTTTTATTACTGATGTCGGCGAATAATTTATAATCAACTTCTTTAGTGCCTTTTTTGCTTAGTGCATCATTTGCGAATAACATATTTTTCACAGAGTGCATATTAGCACTGATGATGTGAAGCGGACGCATATGAAGGTTGTTTTCTACCAAAATCTGCTTGATCTTATTCGCCCATTTCTCTCCGAAAAGGTGATGGCCAACTCTTTCTTGCAGGATTGATGAAAAATAGATTTCACGTTCGCTGATTTCTTTCCAATCGGTCAAACTTACTTGTCCAAGCCAATAGATAATTTTGAACAAACGGTCAGGGTTGTTGTCATCACCGAAGCTGTTATAAGCATTCAACGTTTCATCAAACGTTCTTCCCAAGAAAGAAGAAAGATGGATCAATGCCACTTCTTTTTCTTTTCGGCTGTGTTTTTTCTCGCCTTTCGCAACTTCTTCGATGATTTTCCAGATGCGTCTTGGACGGCCATCTTCGCTCAGATCAAAACCGATGTTTCTGATTTTGTCAGCTTCGAGATATAAGAATGTAAGGTGAGTCAGGATATCGTAAATTTCGGAACGACCAAGTAGAACTTCGATGTTCATCTGGTGTTCATCTATTCTGTAGCAATTTCTACGTCTTTTCTTAGGGACGATTGGTTCAAAACTACCTTTGTCAAAACCTTCGTCTGAAGTCAGGTGGATGAAAGAACATTCCTCGATGCCTTCCGGAAGACGGTCAAGAACATAAAGTAAACCGTCCAGTTCTATCTTATTAGGAATGCTCATACTTCCATAGATTTCAGGATTGATGACCATTAAGAGTTTTCTTAATGACTCGCCCGAAACACCTGAAGGTTTGAAAAATCCTCTGTAAAATAAATGTCTCATAGACACATATAATCTTTCGATAGCTTCTGTGGTTTCTCTTGCTCTTGAATTTGCCATATATTAAAATTTTTATAAAAGTCTGCGAAGATACAAAATTTTAATTAAATGATTAATTTATTGATAATCAATTTGTTAATTATTTGTTTTGAAATTCATAATCGATTTTAAAATTAAACTTTCTCCTTAATACGGAAAAATAATTTTCAGAATAAATTTTATTCATATTTCAATAACAATTTTAAAATATGAAGTTTTTGAATAATGAATTTGATTAGCCTGTTTGTTTTAGGGGTTGTTCAAATATTTAAAATTATTTTTAACAAATCTGATTGCAATTTTATAGGGGTAATTTAATTTTGATTTATATTTTTTGTAAATTTGCCCCGTTTAAAACAACAAAATTTTATGTCAACATTAAGATTTAAAGCCTTAGCCGAGCTTCCTTTCAGAAATTACAGAAAAGATAATTTCGTAGAAGTTCCTGCAAAACTATCCGAATTGTTTTGTCAAAACGTATTCTCTGAAGAAACAATGAGAGAATATCTTACTAAAGATGCTTTCCAGCTACTAATGGAAGCGTCTAAAAAAGGAACAAAAATCCAAAGACACATCGCTGATCAGGTTGCTGTTGCAATGAAAGACTGGGCGTTATCAAAAGGTGTAACACATTACACGCACTGGTTTCAGCCTTTGACAGGAGCAACTGCAGAGAAACACGATTCTTTCTTCACTCCCATTGAAGGTGGAAGAGCAATCGAGAGATTCAGTGGCGGAATGTTGATCCAGCAGGAGCCAGATGCTTCTTCTTTCCCGAATGGCGGAATCAGAAATACTTTTGAAGCGAGAGGTTATACTGCTTGGGATCCGACTTCTCCGGCTTTCATTATGGGAACTACATTGTGTATTCCTTCAATCTTTATTTCTTACACTGGTGAGACTTTAGATTATAAAACACCACTTTTAAGAGCATTGAACGCTGTAGACGAAGCTGCTACGGACGTAATGAAGTCTTACTTTGATAAAAATGTTTCAAAAGTTTCTCCTACTCTTGGTTGGGAACAGGAATATTTCCTGGTAGATACAGCTTTGTTTCAATCAAGACCGGATTTGGTTTTGACAGGTAAAACTTTGCTTGGACATTCTCCTGCAAAAGGACAACAGCTGGATGACCATTATTTCGGTTCTATTCCTACAAGAGTTATGAACTTTATGAAGGAATTGGAAATCGAATGTATGAAGTTGGGAATTCCTGTAACAACAAGACATAATGAGGTTGCTCCAAATCAATTCGAGTTGGCGCCAATGTTTGAAGAAGCGAATGTTGCGGTTGACCACAACTCATTATTGATGGATATTATGGCGAGAATTGCTCACAAACACCATTTCCATATCTTATTTCACGAAAAACCATTTGCCGGTGTTAACGGAAGTGGAAAACATAATAACTGGTCTCTTGGAACAGACACAGGAGAAAATCTTTTGAGTCCGGGAAAAAATCCAAAGAAAAACCTTCAATTCCTGACTTTCTTTGTGAATACTTTGAAAGCAGTTCACGATTATGCGGATCTATTAAGAGCATCAATTGCATCTGCAAGCAATGATCACAGATTAGGAGCTAATGAAGCACCACCAGCAATTATTTCTGCATTTATCGGAAGTCAGTTGTTCAGAGTTCTTGAGGAATTGGAAAAAGTAACGGACGGAAAATTATCTCCGGAAGAAAAACAGAATTGAAACTGAATGTTGTAGGAAAAATCCCTGAGATCCTTTTGGATAATACCGACAGAAACAGAACGTCTCCTTTTGCCTTCACAGGAAACAAATTTGAGATCAGAGCGGTTGGTTCTTCTGCAAACTGTGCGGAAGTAATGACGGTAATGAATGTGATCGCTGCAAAACAATTGAGAACTTTTAAAACTGAAGTTGATGCTTTGATCGAGACTGGTCTTAAAAAAGATGAGGCAATTTTCAATATCCTTAGAGAATATATCAAGCAGTCTAAGAACATTATGTTCGAAGGTGACGGGTATTCTGACGATTGGGCAAAAGAAGCTAAGAAAAGAGGTTTGAACAATCTAAAAACGACGCCTGAAGCGCTTAAAAAAGAATTAGATAAAAAATTCGTTGACCTTTACGAAGAATTGGGAATCTATTCTCACAGGGAGTTCGAAGCTAGAAATGAGATCAAGTTGGAGAAATATTCCACAGTGATCGACATCGAAGCCAGAGTTTTGGCAGACATTGCAAGAAATCACATTATTCCAGCTGCATTGAATTATCAAAACAGATTGATTGAGAATGTTAAAGGTTTGAAAGAAATCTTCAGCGAGAAAGAATTCAAGACTTTGGCAAAAGAACAATTGAGTCTTATTTCTGATATTTCAGGCAATGTTTCAATTATTAAATTAGGTGTCGATGAACTATTAACAGCGAAAGAAAAAGCTAAAAATACATCAGGAAGCCAGAAACAGGCGGAGGAATATTGCAACAAGGTGAAGCCTTTATTTGACAATATCAGAGACGCTTCTGACGCTTTGGAAATGATGGTTGATGATGAGCTTTGGCCAATGACAAAGTATAGAGAATTGTTATTTACGAGATAGACAAACTCGAAAACGTTAAAAAATCTTAACTAAAAATAAAACCGCAAAGTCTAAATAAAGGCTTTGCGGTTTGTTTTTCTTTAACATTCTACCTGAGATTGTTAAAATATGTTAAACTGGAGAGTGTCCTGTTTGAATTGGGAGACCCTTCCAAGAGTAATGGCTAAATTTGCTATGCAATCACAAAAAACCTACTCAAGTTTAACAAATAATTAAATATATATGAAGAAAAGAGTTCTAGTTTATTTCTTATTTGTCGCCACATTTTTTTCACTGCAATCTTGCGTTTCCAACTATGTGGTTTCTAACAATCAAACATACAAAACTGATGCCAAATTTGCATCTTTGGATGTAAAAGCAGTATCAAAAAAATCTGATAATCAAGGACAACAGGTTTTAGCTTCTATTGCGAACACAAACGACTACATCAAAAGATCTGCGATAGAAAACGCAATCATCCACAGCAACACGATCGATAATATCTTATCCGAAGCTGAAAGTTACTTAGGGACACCTTATAGGTTCGGAGGAACTTCCAGAAGCGGAATAGACTGTTCAGCATTTGTATTGTCTGTGTTTGGAGCAGCAGCAGGGATGGATCTTCCAAGAGTCGCAGCAGAGCAATCACAAGAAGGTGATTCTGTAGAAAGAAACGAATTACAAAAAGGTGACTTGGTTTTCTTCTCTCACAGAGGAAGCAGAATTTCACACGTTGGGATTGTAGAAGAAGTGACAGCTGATGGGCAAGTTAAATTTATCCACGCTGCAACATCGAAAGGCGTGATGGTTTCATCTCTTGATGATAACTATTGGGGACCAAAATTCAGATTCGCAAAGCGAATTGTCAGAGAGAACAGATTAACTGTATTAAATAATTAGAGAGACTGAAAATATTCAGAAAAAACCTCAGAATTCATTTCTGAGGTTTTTATTTTTAATAGAGTAATATTTTTTGTGAGCTTAATCCTGCTTCGGCTGTATTTTTTGTCATTGAGAACGAGGCAAGGCATTAATACAAATTTTCCACAATAATAAAATGAATGCCGCTTCAAAAGGGAAGCAATTTTGCCAGTCTGAGGCTCTCGAAGACATTAAAATTACAAATTATTCAATAATAAGCCCTTCAATTTTCAACATGATATCCTGCGTTTTTAATTTCTTAATCACGGCATTCAATTCAGGAAACTCATCAGAAATCTCTTTCCAGCTTTGACTCAGTTCAAAAATATTATCAATTCCCTGGAAAAGACTTGCTAAAAAATGAGGTTTTCTCTGGATCAATCCTCGGAATCCATAAGCGCCCAAAACTTGCAGAAAACGAATCATCTTCATCCAGTTGAAAGATTTCTTGAGGGTTTCTTTGTTCGACTCATTTCCCCAAAAAGATAGATAATATTCCAGCATTTCTTCTTTGAAATGAGTAGGAAAGTTCGCTTTTGCCTGATAAAGAAATGAGATCACGTCATAAGCAGCCGGACCTTCCATCGCAGATTGGTAATCGATAAAAAAAACATCATCGTTCTCATTCACCAAAATATTTCTGGACTGGAAATCCCGAATCATTAAGACTTTTGGCTCAAGCTGCTGAATAATTCCCGATATTTTCCTGAATTCTTTTAACAAAGTCGATTTATGATATTCAATTTCAAGAACATCAACCAAAAAATTCTTGAAATAATACAAATCGTGCATTATCGGAAGATCATCATAGCTTTCGTATTCAAAACTATTACTGAAATCGACGACGCCCAAAGTTTTATTCTGAAGTTTAAAAAGTGCTTTCAGGCTTTTCTTTACCAAATCTCTAACACGTTCGGATAAGTCTTCCCCCGAAATAATTTCTGACAAAGTTTTATCGCCAAGAAATTCTTGTACATAAAGATCTTTCTCTTCATTAATCAATAAAACTTTTGGCGTATTCAGATCCAAACTATCAAACAAATTTGAAAAATAGAAAAATGCTTCGTTCTCACGGATGTTCTCGTTGTACGTAACAACATATTTTTTTCCTTTGGAAGAAGCAATATAATTAATCCTCGAAGATCCACTCTGCGGAAGTGTAATAAAAGAATCGGCTTTGTTTCCTGAAAAATCCTCGAAAAATTCCTGATGATGCTGCATATTACAAAGTTAATTAATAATAGAATTTGAAACACGAAAAATTGTATTTTTACACTATGAAAGATTTTCTGCCGGTTCTGAAGATTTTGTTGCGATTTGTCGTCATCTATATCGTTTTTGTGCTGCTTTATCAGTTATATCTTAATAATTACGAAAATGATGTCGTCGATCCGTTCACGAGATGGGTTGCAAACCAGGTTGGCTATTTACAAAGTATTTTTGGTTTTCCGACAGTTTTGGTTGATAATCTCAAGCTTCACAGTGTCCTGTTCCAAACATCAGGAAAATACACAACACGAATGGTAGAGGGCTGCAACGTGATTTCTGTTGCGATTCTTTTTGCGGCTTTTATTTTTGCTTTTTATAAAGGTGCTAAAACTTTTTTATACGTCTTCGCAGGTTTGATAATCCTTCATATCCTTAATGTTTTAAGAATTACCTTACTTAATATCATTCTTATAAAATATCCTCAATACGAAAAAATTGGTCACGATTATATTTTCCCGGCAATCATTTACGGAGGAGTGATCGTGCTTTGGCTGGTTTGGATCCAGTTTTTTGCGCTTAAAAAGAAAGAAAATACGTAAGCTAATTTGAATTAAAATTAAATAAGCATAAAAAGACGAAATTCAATTGATTTTCGTCTTTTGTTTTTTCCGGCAAAATTTTCCAGGTAAAACAGACAGTAGTTATTTTTTATTTTGTAATTTTATCGCCTAACACACACATTGACAATGAAAAATAAATTTATCATCCCAATAACCGTTTTCAATAATTCCTTTTTGAATCAAGCGGATCCAAGAACTTTACGATTCTTTTTTTAAAAATTTCAACCTTTTTGAATGATTATTGATTTTGTGCTTTAACTGTAAAGTTAAAGTTGTCACGAAATTATTTTTTTTCACGATTAAATTTTTATAAAAGATGATTGTTTTTATCACGATTTTGCAATGCTCTAATAATTTGAGAAATGCTTAGGTATTTTTTTGTTTTATTAGGCATTCTAGGATTGATTGGAATCAGGGTATTAGAAGACATGGTTTTTTATGATCCTTTCCTGATGTTCTTCAAATCTGCAGACCATAGTGCCATTTTCCCGGATTTTCATTGGGGGAAGTTAATTTTCTCTTATCTTTTTAGATTTGGGCTTAATGCCTTCTTTTCACTATGGATTATTCATTTTCTTTTCCAGAATAGAGAATGGACGAAGCAGGCTTTTGTTCTTATTGTCTTAATTTTTGTAATTATTTTCCCGATCTATCTGTTCTGTATCTATGACAAATTCCAGTTTGGATACTTGTTTTCCTTCTATATCAGGAGGTTTGTTATCCAACCACTGACGCTTTTGCTGATTGTTCCCATTTTTTATTATCGAAATAGAATTAAAGATTAGTTTTTTACGTTAAAAAAATTATATTTGTATTAGTTTTTTGGTTTATTATTTTAACTTCAAACTAACACACAAATCGATGAAAAAAATAATTTTAATCCTTATATGCTCTATAGGAGCGTATAAGGGGCAAGTCGGAATTGGCACATCAATGCCAGATCCTGCGGCCATGTTACATCTTGAAAGCACAAACAAAGGCTTTTTAATGACAAGAGTTGCACTTAACTCTATTACGGATAATGTCACGGTCCCATCTCCACCCACGGGATTATTAGTCTGGAATAACGGATCCGGAAGTCTGGCCACTAAAGGATTTTTTTATTGGAATGATAACAAGTGGAATTTCATCAGCAATTCCTCAATATCACTTTCAGATGCCTGGAAAACAACAGGAGATAATGTTGGTAATTTCGCAGGCTCGGCCACTAATTTATCTATAGGAACATCATCCAGTGATGATTTTGTTATCAAAACCAACAATAAAATAACACAACGTCTGAGTACAAATGGAGCCATTAATATCGGAGAAAATTCCAGTGCGGCCTACCAGGCGCTAGCCGTAGGAATGGGTTCCCAATCTTCCGGTAATGAAGCAACTTCGATTGGAATAAACTCTAAGGCAGTTAGTTACAGGTCGCTTGCCGTGGGAGTTAATGCTCAGGCGAATGCTAATGAAGCCAGTTCATTGGGTAATTTTGCTAATGCTGCCGGCTACCAGTCTGTTGCAGTCGGGAATAATGCCAAGACCAATTCTAATGGAGAAACGGCTTTGGGTCTGAATACAGTCACCAACGGGCAGAACTCTACAGCTTTGGGATCTGGCGCATCGGCTACCGGACAAAATTCTACTGCTGTGGGCTATCAGGCGACAACTTCTCAGGCAAATGCAATTATTTTGGGTAATGCCAATGCCAATGTAGGAATAGGGACAAGTACGCCGAATGTCACTGCAAAGTTAGATGTCAATGGAACTTTCAAATTAGGTCAAAACGGAGTGGTGCAGAAAAAACAAACCCTCTTTAATACATCAGCTAACTTTTCTCTGATAAATATTCCCAATGGCAAAACCGAATATATAGATGTTCCAATTCCTCCTGCATATCAGCCAGGTTCTACAGATTCTGTTGTATATGTTGCGCCGGATAGCAGTTTTGATGCAAATTTCAGTGTGATATCTTCAAAGCTGCTCAATGTCAGCACGATCAGAATTTACATGATGAACGTTGGAGCCAGTGCGAATTCTTTATTTACCGGAAAATTTCAGGTGATGATCCTTGAGTATTAAGATTTCAAGTTAAATCAACCGAAGGCTTTTGAATTAATTCTCTACCGTATGCTTATCCGGCTGAGAAATATTTTCGCCGTTCCATTCTACTTTTTTCGCAAATTCAAATTGGCGGACAGGACAGTTTTTTATTTGGCAGATTGGGCAGGAAGTGGGTTTGCAATCGTCCATATGAAAATTAAATTCAACACTTCTATCGGTATTTTCTGCAATCTCTTTGATCATTTCTTCCATTTCATTGTGCGCTGTCCTCAGTTCAAAATACCAAGGCAAAGTGATGTGCGCATCAATATGAAGGCGGCTTCCAAATTGCTGGATTTTCATATTATGAACATCAATCCATTCCGCTTTTCGGTTTTCATTAAGGAATTCGGCTAATCTTCCCAACATTGCAGGGTCAGCTTCATCCATTATCCCGCTGAGAGATTGGCGGATGATTTTGTAACCAATTGTAATAATGTAAAACCCTAAAGTCAAAGCCACAGCAGAATCTATCCAGACCAGCTTCGTAAAATAAACCAAAACCAAACTGACAACCACACCCAAAGTCGAAAAAGTATCGGACTGCAGATGTTTTCCGGAAGAAATCAATACGATAGAATTTTCCGCTTTTCCTTTCCGTATAGAAATATATCCCAAGACATAATTGGCAATAGCAGTTGCCGCAATGATCCAGATTCCCCAATCTATTTTATTAAGAATTTTTCCTGAGATCAAACTATTGGTGCCTTCATAAATAATCATTATTCCTGCAATGCTGATGAGAGAGCCTTCGATAGCCGAGGTTACAAATTCCACTTTTCCGTGGCCGTAAGGATGATTCTCATCGCGGGGTTTTCCGCCAAGATATAAGGCGTAAAGACCAAGAAAAGCACTGATGATATTCACAATGCTTTCCATCGCATCGGAAAAAACCGAGTCGGAATTCGTCAGTTTCCACGCGGTTATTTTACCGATAAAAAGGATAATGCCAACAGCCGCGATCCATTTCTGAAATGCAATACTGGAGT
This sequence comes from Epilithonimonas sp. UC225_85, assembly GCF_042695135.1. GTDB lineage: Bacteria > Bacteroidota > Bacteroidia > Flavobacteriales > Weeksellaceae > Epilithonimonas. The sequence continues at coordinate 228,708 of NZ_CP170547.1, read as the reverse complement.
TTTGTTCTTTGCTTTTTTCCATTGCTAAAAAAAGAATCTTCGAGGTTTTCGAAGATTCTTTGATTTTTGTTAGTTTAAACTAAGTTGTTTGCTACCAGATATTCTGCGATCTGAACTGCATTTGTAGCAGCGCCTTTTCGCAGATTGTCTGCCACGATCCAGAGGTTGAGCGTTTTCGGCTGGGAGAGATCCCGTCTGATTCTTCCTACAAAAACATCATCTTTCCCTTCGGAATATAATGGCATTGGATATTCGTTATTTTTCACATCATCCTGAAGTGTTACGCCAGAAGTTTCGGAAAGGATTTTTCTAACCTCATCAAGATCAAATTCATTCTCAAATTCTATATTCACACTTTCAGAATGTCCGCCTTGTACGGGAACTCTTACGGCTGTTGCTGTCAAATTAAATGTGTCGTCGCCCATAATTTTCTTAGGCTCTTTCATCAATTTGATTTCTTCCTTTGTATAATCATCATCCGAAAAAACATCGCAATGCGGTAATGCATTTTTGAAGATTTGGTAAGGATAAACTTTCTCAGGACTTTCGCCTTTTATTTCGGCATTCAATTGATCTACCGCTGCTTTACCAGTTCCTGTAACAGATTGATAAGTAGAAACCACAACTCTTTTGATATCGTATTTCTGATTCAGAGGGTGAAGAACCATTACCAGTTGGATTGTAGAACAATTTGGGTTGGCGATGATCTTGTCTTCTTTCGTCAGAACATTTGCGTTGATTTCCGGGACTACCAATTTTTTGGTTGGATCCATTCTCCACGCAGAAGAATTGTCTATAACAACGGTTCCAACTTCTGCAAATTTAGGTGCAAATTCCAATGATGTATTTCCTCCAGCAGAAAAGATGGCGATCTCGGGTTTGGCTGCAATAGCGTCGTCCATGCTAACGATAGTGAATTCCTTGTCCTTGTACTTGACCTTGTTGCCAACAGATCTCTCTGATGCTACAGGAATTAATTCGGTAATGGGAAGATTTCTTTCTTCCAAAACTCTCAGCATAACTTGTCCAACCATTCCGGTTGCGCCTACTACAGCTACTTTCATTGTTTATAAGTAATTAATGATTAATGATAATCGATAAGTGAATTGTGTTTTATTAAAATAATTTAAGCTCCGAAAACTCTTGCCCAAGGAAATGCGAACACGAAAAGTGCAACCGCTACTACTCCTAATGATACAACAGGAATCGTTAATTTTTCGTTTGATTTTACTTTCTTGTTGATGATGGTCATAATAACCGCTGCGATCAACATAGAAAAAGGGTGTTCCACATACTGGAATCTTGAGTAAGGATCTTTCATCAAGGTTCCTGCATCCAAGGCAGCTTTGAAGCCTGGCGAGAAAATAAATAATAAAGAAACTCCCACCAGAAACTGAACGTGGAAGAAGATCATTGTGAAAAGCGTTACTTTTCTATAAGCTTTAGATATTTTGCCGCTATAGCCAAACATAGTGACTAATAAGAATACCAAAAATGCTGCTACCAGCGCAAGCTCCAGGTAAGCAAAACCTTTGTGAGCACTAAGAAAAATTTTAAAAAAGTCCATATTCAGATTTTAGAATGACAAAGATAAAAAAATCCCGACAGATAGCCGGGATTTGAGTTATAATTAAAAGTATTAATTGTTTTAGAAGTTGAATGACAATGTAGCCGCCCAGGTTCTTCCGTAACCGAAGTAAACCTGATTGGATTGTTTAACGCCATTCCAAGTAGGAATTGCTTGATAAGCTGCAAATGCCGCTGTATCATTCGCTCCAGTGCTTGTTTTAAAATCATCTTGAGTTAGATTTGCTAATACATTTGTATTAGACTCAGCAATATATACTTTGTCTAACAAGTTGTAAATATTACCTCTCAAGGTGAAGAATTGCTTAGGATCGTTCAGTTTTATTTTAAAAGTAAGACCTAGATCCACCAATCCAAAAGTTGGAAGCTCAAGAGCTCCATTTTGTCCTGCTCTTTCTGTTCCGAAATTAAGAAGATTCAAATTAGCATAAAGATTTTTTGCTCCTCTATAATTAGCATCTAAGCTTACCCAATCTGTCGGTTTGAAAACAAATCCTACGGCAGCAGTCTGTTGTGCAGAACCGCCTACTTTTACTTTGTCCAAATATAAAGTTTGAGAATCTGAACCGATCTGCTCATTTGTCTCCGTAAATAAGTTACCCTGTGCATTTCCTTCATAGTAATAATCTCCCACAGATATCATACCTGTTAAAGATAACATCTTATGAACATTTGCAGTAAGTTCCAATTCTGCTCCTTGATGGATTTCTGTAATTCCCTGAATGTTTGCGTAAGCCGATGTAGTACTTATGGTATTTGCAGGATTACTTGGGTCAGGGTAAGTTAATGAAATATTACTTCTTCTTTGGAATCTATCTTTCCATGAAGTTCTGTAAATATTTACATTTGCATTGAAGATGCCTGAACGGAACCCATATCCAGCTTCTATACCAAAAATCTTTTCATTGGTAAGATTAGGATTTAAAAAGTTTTTATTGTTTGGATAAACTGCATTTAAGAATGGCTGTTTGGAGTAATAACCAATATTTGCAAATACATTATGATGATCGTTTATATTATAATTTGCACCAGCTTTTGCATTGTAACCAACTATGTCTTTAAAGCCTGTTTTTGTATTCAAAGCTGGATTAGCTGCTGTCGCCTGGATAATAGTCGGGTTGGTTGCAGATGTTGCGAAACCTGCCTTCTGTCCATTAAGTAAAGTAACACCGTCAATGATGAAACTGTCAATTCTTTGGAAAGACTGGTTTGATAATGCTCCGGATACAAATGCAGACAATTTTTCATTAGAATATTCTAATTGTCCAAAACCACCATACCATAGAACTTCACCATCGTTGTTGTAACCAATCATATCATCTTGATTGTTAATTTTTCCTCCAAAAGGATTCCAGTTTGGTTTAGGTGCAAAAGTATTAGTCACAGTTCTTGGAGTAGCTGTATAAACATTTCCAGGCGCTGTATAGAAATTTTGATTTGTTGCGTCCTTGTAACCTCCGGCTCCATAAAGATCAGAAGCTACTTGGTAGTGATATCCATAGTAATATCTGTCATCTGTACCGATTGTAAAATTAAAATTATCGTTAATCTTATGATTGAAGCTAATAATAGTTCCAAACCAGTTATGTGAATTGATAGACGATCTCCTAATCAATGTACTTGAAGCGCCCGCAGTATTCAAATTAATAGCAGCATTTGCAGCAAATATCCCGTCATAATTTATCTGCCCGTCCGTAGTTCTAGGATATGATGTTATATTATAGTTAGCCGCAGTGGTTGTGCCGGGTGCTATTGTTCTTACGCTTCCTAAATCACCTGTTCCTCCACCTCTACCAAAAGATCCATAGAATACAGAGTTTAATTTGGATTTTTCAGAAATTTTCCAATCCCAGTTAAGAGATAAAATTGGCTTATGATAATAGTTTACGCGGTTAGAAAGTACTTCTCCGTCTCTCCATCCCCAATCCGGATTGTACTTTATGTTTGGATCTCCGTTATTATCTGGGTTGTATCTGATGTAATTTTGTATAGTTGAATAAGTTGATCTTTGATTATGCCATTGCGGTGCCCCGGTAATCGTGAATTGAAAATCGTGCTTTCCTTTTTGGTAACCTAAAGCCCAGTAATAATTGTAACCTTCAAACTGTGTTCCATCTGCATACATACTTCCTGCAGTTCTGCTCATCAAGAAAGATGTTGCCCAGCCTGTTTGAGATTTACCACTGTTGTAAGCGAATAAAGATTTGTGAAAATCGTCATTTCCGACACCAATAGATACCACAGCTCCTTGCTTTTTATCAGCAGCTCTAGTCAAAATGTTAATAGTACCTCCCACAGAAGCAATGGCTAATTTAGAAGAACCTAAACCCCTTTGAACTTGCATAGAAGAAGTTACATCAGAAAGTCCGGACCAGTTACTCCAATAAACTGCCCCGTTTTCCATATCGTTTACAGGCATACCATTAACCATGACAGCAATATTTTCTTGGGTAAATCCTCGGATAACAGTTTTACCGTCTCCAAAACCTCCACCACCTTTTGTTGAATATACAGAAGGCGTTGAGTTTAAGATTTCAGGGAATTCCTGATTTCCCATTTTTTCGACAATCTGCGCTTCCTTGATGGTAGAAACAGCAACAGGAGTCTTTCTATCTTTAGCGATATCAGCAACTCCTGTTATTACAACTTGTTCAATTTCGTTGTCTTTTGTAAGCGTATCTTGAGTCGATTGAGCAAAGTAGAAACTTGCCGTACTCATGGTCAGCATTAACACAAATGCCGGTTTTTTCGATAACATTTTCATTTCTTTAAGATTTATGCCGCAAAAGTCTTAAAAAAATCAATAGGTTCTGTTAATAGAGTGTTAAATTTTTAATGCCTTGAGACTCAGGTCAATATTGCTTGAAGAGTGGGTCAAAGCACCTGCAGAGATAAAATCGACCCCGGTTTTTGCCACCGAATTTAACATATCACGCGTAATTCCGCCAGATGCTTCGGTCTCGGATTTTCCGTTAACAATTTTAACGGCTTCCGTCATCATTTCGACAGGCATATTATCAAACATCACTCTGTCGGCTCCAGATTTTACGGCTTCTTTTACCTCTTCCAGATTTCGGGTTTCGACCTCTATTTTAAGCTTAAGTTTATTTTTCTTGATGTAATCCTTTGCCATTTTAACAGCATTGGTGATGCTTCCGTTATAATCGATGTGATTGTCTTTCAGCATTATCATATCGTATAGACCATATCGGTGGTTGGTTCCGCCGCCAATGGCAACTGCCCATTTTTCACAAACCCGGAAATTAGGGGTGGTCTTTCTTGTGTCAAGCAGTTTTGTCTTTGTGCCAATCAATCTGGAATCCCAATCGTGTGTCATTGTTGCGATGCCGCTCATTCTTTGCATGCAATTCAGAACCAGTCTTTCTGTTGAGAGTATGGATCTCGCTTTTCCGGTAACTACAAATGCAATGTCCCCTTTCTTTGCAGATTCTCCATCTTTAATAAAGACTTCCAATTTCAGATTTTTATCAAAATTTTTAAAAATAATTTCAGCTAATTCTACTCCTGCAAGGATGCAATTTTCTTTAACAATAAGTTGTGCTTTCTGTTCCAGATCTTTCGGAATAGTAGAGAGTGTAGAATGATCACCATTTTGAATGTCCTCTTCCAAAGCGGTTCTGATGAATTCTTTTAAAACTTTATCGTTGGCGTATGATGGTCTTTTCATTTTAATTTTCTTTGATCAATAATGGTTTCGTAGCCAGATCTTTATTGTAAAATGCACCTTTATTTTCTTTCATTTCAAGAGAATGCTTGATAATAAGGTAAGACACATTTACGAGATTCCTCAACTCAGAAAGTTGCGGCGAAAGTATGGAATAATTATAAAGTTCCGTCACAGCTTCATAGATTTCGCGTTGTTTTTTCTTGGCGAGTTCCAGTCTTGCATTGCTTCTTACGATGGCAACCAGATCACTCATCATTTCTTGAAGTTGTTTCCTCATATACGTGACAAGCACCATTTCGTCCATCATTTTCATTCCCTCTTCATTCCATTCCGGAACGGCTTTCAGGTCATCGAAGTTGAAATCATTTTCCTTTAATAATTCAACTGTTTTCATTGCTGCATTATGACCGAAAACCAAACCTTCCAATAAAGAATTCGATGCTAATCTGTTCGCGCCGTGAAGTCCGGAATTGGTACATTCTCCAACCGCAAAAAGATTTTTAATGGAGGATTGTCCTTCTTTGTCAGTATCAATTCCGCCCATAAGATAATGACAGGCCGGAACTACGGGAATCAGTTCCTTCATCGGGTCGATGCCTTCATCCATACATTTCTGATAGATATTTGGGAAATGATGAATGAATTTTTCCTTATCCATTTCCCGGCAATCCAATCCAACATAATCGTCTCCGCTTATTTTCAATTCATTGTCAATTCCTCTTGCAACAATATCCCGGGAAGCTAATTCTTCGCGCTCATCGTATTTCTGCATAAAGGGTTTGCCGGATTTCGTTCTCAGTTTTGCACCATCGCCACGAACAGCTTCGGAAATTAAAAACAACATTCCGTCACGTTTGGAATACATTGCCGTTGGATGAAATTGGTAATACTGCATATTGGAAACCTTGCCGTGCGCTCTGTGAACAAAAGCAATTCCGTCTCCTGTTGCGATGATTGGATTGGTTGTGTTTTTATAAACGTGACCTGCGCCTCCGGTTGCCACCAAAGTGATTTTGGCAGTGATTTTTTTTATTTTTTTATTTTCCTCGTCCAGGATATAGGCGCCGTAACAATCGATATTTTCTTTTTCAACTTTTTTTCCGGGAACGTGGTGCTGCGTGATAAGGTCGATGACGTAATGGTGCGCCAGCATTTCGATATTCGGAGAGTTTTTAATCGTTTCCAAAAGTGCTCTTTCAATCTCAAAACCTGTGATGTCTTTATGATGAACTATTCGGTTTTCAGTATGTCCGCCTTCCCTTCCAAGTGAATACTGACCTTTTTCCTGGTCAAATTTCGCGCCCCATTCCACAATTTCATTGAACCTGAGTGGTGCTTCTTCAACTACAGTTCTCACGATCTCGGGATCATTGATGTAATCGCCTGCCCGTAATGTGTCGTCTATATGTTTTTGGAAATTATCTTTGGAAAAATCTGTGACAACAGCTAATCCACCTTGAGCGTATTTTGTATTGCTTTCATCTTCGTTTCCTTTAGTTACGATGATGATCTTTGTTTCTGGTAATTGTTCGGATATTTTGATGGCGTAAGATAAACCCGAGATTCCGGAACCGATTACGAGAACGTCTGTTTTTATCATTTTATATATATGAAATTGTAAGATTAAAAATAAGAATTTAAATTGAAGGATAATTTTCAGGGTCAGATTTAGCAAAACGAATACCGAAAATAACTACAGTTTTCGTGCTTTCATAAAGAATATAATGCAGAAGTACAGGGAATTTTCTTATTTGTCTAATTCTAATTTCATCATATCGGATTTGGAAAAATGGAATATTTTCTAATTGCAAAAGACAATCGTCAAAATGCTCTAAAAATTTAATTCCAAGTTCAAATGAAATATTAGAATAGAAGTCGTCAACCAAATCTAAATCGGCTAAGGCTTCATCTGTGAGTTTAACTTCAAACATTACAAATATTTGCCTCTGACGTCACGCCAAGCTACAAAATTCTCTGGTTTTGCATTTCTGACTCTTTCTCGCATTAATTCCTTTTCCTCTTCAGGAATCTCAAAATCAAAACTTTCATCCTTTGCGAAAATGATTACTTCTGCATATTCAGAGTCAAAATTTTCGGGAAGTTCGATATTCAATTTGTGGTCTTTTACTTCCACGATTTGTCTGATTGCATTCATTTTATCTTGAATTTAAAATTAAAATTACAGAAATTTGATGAACTTATCCGCAGGTTTTCTTACTTTTTTGAAATTCTGAAAATTATCGTCTTCCGCACGATAACCTAAAGCGAGGACAACGGCGATTTTTTCATTTTCTTTATCAATTTTCAAAACGTCATCAATTATTTCAGATTTGAAACCTTCCATCGGGCAGGTATCAATATTTTCCAGTGCAGCTGCCATTATCAAAGAACCCAGCACAATGTAGCTCTGTTTTTCCGACCAGCTTTCCAGTTCTTTCTGAGTCTGAGTTTCCAAAAGTGAATTAATGTTATTTCGGAAAGCCGATAGTTGTTCCAGAGTCACACCGCGTTCATTAATAATATGACTGAAATAATTATCGACATATTCCTTATTAATATTGGTCTTAGAAACCAAAGCAATCAAATGTGAACAAGTAGAGATCTGAGATGGATTGTAAAAGGCCGGAATTAACTTTTGAATCGTCTCATTATTCTCAACTACCAAGAGATGGTATGGCTGCAAACCTAAAGAGCTGACAGAAAGTCGACCTGCTTCCAAAATGGAATGAAGTTTTTCCGAAGGAATCTTATTTCCATTAAATCTTTTTACAGAATATCGCCAGTTGAGTGCTTCCAAATAGTTCATATAACAAATATAGGTAATTAGATATTTTAGTTAGAATCATTTTATATAATGAAACATTTCTAACCGGATTTTTTAAATCATTCATTGCAAAGGCTTTATGACAAAGGTTTTTGTAATAATTCATTTTAATCTATTTTAAATCAAATCATTAGCCAATACTGTCCTTAAATCAAAAAGTTATAAACATTAACTACAATTGTGGGTAAAAGTGGTAAAAAGTGGTAAAAATTTATATAAATTTGCTCCAAATGAAAAACTTCATTGGAACATACGAGTGCAAAATAGATGACAAAGGGCGCATCAAACTGCCTGCTTCGCTGACGAAGCAGATGGAACATTTTGCAGATCAGCCATTTATAATCAAGCGTTCGGTGTTCCAAAAATGTCTGGAAGTCTATCCAATGGCACCGTGGGACAAACTGATGGCAAAGATAAATGCCCTCAACCGTTTCGTGAAGAAAAATGCAGATTTCATCAGAATGTTTACAGCTGGTGTAAAAACCGTGGAGATGGACAATGTTGGCCGTTTGCAGATCAGCAAAGATCTGACGCAGTTTGCAAACCTCAACAAAGAAATTGTCATTACAAGTGCCGGCGAATTGTTTGAGATCTGGGACAAAGAGTCTTACGAACAAGTGATTGCAGTAAGCGAAATTGATTTCGCAAATCTCGCAGAAGACGTAATGGGAAACCTGGATTCTGAAGATTTTAAGAACCAAGAATAACCAAGAAAAAAAAGCTGTCAACTGACAACTATCAACTAAAAACTATCTTATGTATCATAATCCTGTCTTGCTGAAACAAAGTGTAGATGGTCTGGTAACCAATCCGGACGGAATCTATGTGGACTGCACTTTCGGTGGGGGCGGACATTCCAAAGAAATCCTAAGCAGACTTTCGGAAAAAGGAAAGTTGTATGCTTTTGATCAGGATCTTGATGCTTTGAAAAATAATATTGATGATCCTAGGTTCACTTTGATCAATCAGAATTTCAGGTTTTTAGAGAATTCATTATTGGCTTATGGCGTAACTGGCGTTGATGGGATTTTGGCAGATTTGGGCGTTTCTTCCCATCAGTTTGATGAAGCGGAGCGTGGATTTTCTATCAGAAGCAATGCGCCACTCGACATGAGAATGAATGTAATGCAAGGTCTTGATGCTAAGAAAATCATTAATGAATATGAAGAGGAAGATCTCGCCAACGTATTATATAATTATGGTGAGCTGAGAGAATCCAGAAAGTTAGCCAGAGAAATCGTTCATCACAGAAAAATTAAAAAGATCAATACAACGGATGAACTGAAAGCACTTTTCAGTTATATCCCGGCTTTTAAACAGAATAAATTCTTTGCTCAGATTTTTCAGGCAATCAGAATTGAAGTGAATCAGGAATTGGAAGTTTTAAAGGAATTATTAGTACAGTCTTACAAGATTTTGAAACCGGAAGGTCGATTGGTAATGATTTCTTACCACTCATTAGAAGACAGATTGGTAAAAAGATTTTTGAAAAACGGAATGTTTGAGGGTGAACCTCCACGTGATATTTACGGAAATTACAAGAAGACTTTCGAATTATTGAAAACGAAAGCAATCATTCCGGATGATGCAGAAATAGAAGAGAACTCGCGTGCAAGAAGCGCAAAAATGAGAATAGGAACAAAATTATAGTTTTTGGTTACTGGTTTTTGGTTTTTAGATGATGCCAAAAACTAAAAACTTAAAGAGAATGGCAAAATTAACTCAAAGCAAACAGAAGAAACTCACTTTTATGGACATCATAAAAGGGAATTTTCTTAACCGTGATGAGGTAAGAGCGCATTACAAATATTTCCTGTTTATTTTCGGATTGTTGCTGGTTATGATTTACACAAATCACCACGTCAATACAAAAATCGAAACAGTTAACAAGCTGAAAGAAGAGACAGAAGAGTACAAATCCAGAAATGCTTATGCACAAAGCAGACTGATAAAAATAAGAATGGAATCCGAGCTGGGAAAAGAAATGGTCGAGGATTCACTGGTGAGTTTGGACAGTCATCCGCTAAAATTATTGATAAAACTAGACAGCACCAATGAGAAGTCAGAATAACGATTACGAAAAGAAACGGGCCAACGCACTCAAGTGGGGCTACCTTTTTGTTTTAGGGGCCTTTGTTCTGTTTGTTGTTTTTTTAACGAGAATTCTAGTTCTTCAAAATACTAATGTTCAGGAGTTTGAGGATAATTATATCAGCAAAAATTACCGTGAAGCGACTTTGAAAGCGGCTCGCGGAAATCTATATGCGTCTGATGGTTCTATCTTGGCGACAACAGTGATGCGTTATGACATCTATCTGGATTTTAAATCGATGAGAGATACCATTTATTCCAACAATGTAGCGGTGTTGACGGATTCTCTCAGTAAAATGTTTGACAAACCAAGAAGTTATTTCCGTGCAAAATTAGACGCCCAGAACAAGAAAAATAACCAATATTATCCCCTGGCAAAAGGTTTAGATTTCGATGAGTATGACAGAATCAGACATTTTCCAATTTTCATTAAAGGAAAGAACAAAGGCGGTTTCATCGTAGAAAGAAATTTTCACAGAGAACTGGCAACAGTCCAGATTGGTGCGGGAACAATAGGAGCTGATAATGGTGAATCAAAATCCGGACTGGAAGGTGCTTTTAGCAAATTCTTAACGGGAATTGACGGAAAACGGCTAGAGCAAAGAATCAACTCTTCTCAATGGAAACCAATCGATTACTGGAAAGTTCAGGAGCCGGTAGATGGTCAGGATGTTTTCACAACCTTAGATCTCAGGATTCAGGATATTGCACATACAGCTTTAGAAAATCAATTGATAAAATTTGATGCTGATCATGGTTGTGTTGTTGTAATGGAAACCGGAACCGGAAAAATCCGAGCGATGGTAAACCTTAGAAGAACAGAACCGGGAATCTATGCGGATGCTTACAATTATACCGTAAAGGATGCACAGGAACCGGGATCAACGTTCAAGACCGTTTCACTTCTGGCAGCGATGGACGATGGTTTTATTGATGAAAATACGAAGGTCAACATCGGAAACGGGATTTGGACTTATGCCGGGCAAAGAATTACAGACGGCCACGGCGGTGGGACTTATGATGTGAGTGATGTTTTGGCAAAATCCAGCAATGTCGGTGCAGCAAAATTGATTACGGCACATTATGCAGACAAACCGGAAGTGTTTCTGGATCATTTGAAACGCTGGAAAATGTTTGACAAGATGCAGATCGAATTACCAGGAATTGCAAAACCATCCATCCAGACACCACAAAGTAAAAGATGGAATAAAGCAACTTTGGCATCTTTGGCTTACGGATATTCCTCAAGTTTTCCATTGTTACAATTGGTGACATTTTATAACGGAATTGCGAACAAAGGGAGAATGGTAAAACCGCTTTTCATTGATAAAATCATGAAAGACGGAAACGTTTTGTACACGGCAAAACCGGAAGTAATGGTCAAAAAAATGGCGTCCGAAAAAGCAATTACAATGATGACCAATGCCTTGACAAAAGCTGTAGAAAAAGGAACGGCAAGAAGTATTTATACGCCGAATTTAAAAATCGCCGGTAAAACAGGAACAGCCAGATTTGAATACTGGAAACCCGGACCGATGAAATATCAGGCTTCTTTCGCAGGATTTTATCCGGCAGATAATCCAAAATATACGTGTATCGTAGTGGTAAATCAGCCAGATACTTCGAAAGGATTTTATGGAGGTTCAGTTTCAGCACCGGTTTTCAAAGAGATTGCAGGGAAAACATTCCTGAAAACACCTCTTAATGTTGAAAAAGAGATGCTTGTAGAGCATAAAGTCAACCTCAGCAAAATGGTGGAACCAAATGTAAAACTAAGTGTCAGAAAAGATTCTATGCCAAATGTGGTTGGACTGATTGGTAAGAATATCATTCCACAATTGGAAAATATGGGATATAGAGTTGATTACAAAGGTGTAGGCAAGATTAAAGGACAGTTTCCGGCGGAAGGCGCTTACATCGGAAAAAATCAAAGAATATATCTGGAACTTCAGAATTAAAATATAAAAACGGAATCGTTCCATCTCCTTTGGAGAGGGTTAGGGTAAGGAAATATGGAATTAAAAGAATTATTGCAAAGAATCCATGTTCTGGAAACAATTGGAACTCTTGAAAGAGAAGTTTCAGAATTGGTTTTCGACAGCAGAAAAGTTGTTGAAGGTTCTTTGTATGTAGCGTTGAAAGGAACAGTTTCCGACGGACATTCTTACATCAATCAAAGTATCGAAAAAGGTGCAAAAGTGATTGTTTGTGAAGAATTGCCTTCAGAAATTAATGATGAGGTAACTTATATTAAAGTTGAAGATTCCTCAAAGGCATTAGGACATTTGGCTTCTAATTTTTACGGAAATCCTTCAGAAAAATTAAAATTAATCGGCGTTACTGGAACCAACGGAAAAACGACGGTGACAACTTTGTTGTTCGATATTTTCAAAACGTTGGGTTATCAATCCGCTTTGATTTCTACGGTTGAATATAGAATCGGAGACGAAATTATCCCTTCGACTCATACAACGCCGGATGTTATTAGACTTAATCAAATGCTGGCAAAAGCGGTTGAAATCGGCTGTGAATATGCTTTTATGGAAGTTAGTTCTCACGGGATTTCTCAAGATAGAATTGAAGGTTTACACTTCAAAATTGCAGGTTTTACAAATATCACACACGATCATTTGGATTATCATAAAACGTTTCAGAATTATATCTATGCAAAGAAAAGATTCTTTGATGAATTAGAAGATTCTGCGATTGCAATCACCAATGCTGATGACAAAAACGGCTTGGTAATGCTTCAAAATACCAAAGCGAAAAAGAAAACTTTTGCTTTGAAAACAATGGCAGATTTCCATGGAAAAGTGCTGGAGGTGGATTTCAACGGAATGTTATTGAATTTTAATAACAAAGAATTCTGGACTACATTGACAGGGAAATTCAACGCTTCAAATTTACTTTTAGCTTACGGAATTGCCTTGGAATTAGGAATGAACGAAGATGAGGTTTTGCAGGCGATTTCTGTTCTTCATCGCGTGAATGGACGTTTCGAAACGATAAAATCCAACGGCGGAATTTTCTTCGTAGTCGATTATTCGCACACGCCGGACGCCTTGGAAAATGTACTGGACAGCATCAATGAAATCAGAACAAAAAATGAAAGACTGATCTGCGTTTTCGGTTGCGGAGGCGATCGCGATAAAACAAAACGTCCTGAGATGGGTAACATTGCAACTAAAAAATCGACGCTCGCCATCATCACTTCGGACAATCCAAGAACGGAAGACCCGGCACAAATTATTAAAGAAATTGAAGCTGGAATCGAACCTCAGAATTTTAGCAAATACACTTCGATTCCGGACAGAAGAGAAGCAATAAAAATGGCCATCAAGTTTGCTGAGCCAAAAGATATCGTCGTAGTGGCAGGAAAAGGCCACGAAACGTATCAGGAAATCAACGGCGTGAAACATCATTTTGATGACAAAGAGACGATTAGAGAACTATTACAATTAATGGGAAAATAGAAAAATATGCTGTATTATCTATATGAATATTTAACGGCTCACGGATTCCACGTTCCGGGAATGAACTTGTTCAAATACATTTCGTTCCGTGCGGCGATGGCAGTTTTGTTTTCGCTGATTATTGCGATGGCTTACGGAAAAAAGATCATCAATTACCTCAGAAAAAAACAGATGGGAGAATTGGTGAGAGACCTTGGTCTGGAAGGGCAGAAACAAAAAGAAGGAACGCCGACGATGGGTGGTTTGATCATCATTTTGGCAACCATTATTCCGGTTTTGTTATTTACCAGAATCACTAATGTTTACATAGTTCTTCTGATTATTTCGGTTTTGTGGATGGGCGCCATTGGTTTCTTAGACGATTATCTCAAAAAAGTCAAGAAAAATAAGGACGGACTAAGTGGAAAATTCAAGGTTATCGGGCAAGTCGGTTTAGGCTTAATTGTCGGGGTTACAATGTATTTTCACCCAGATATTGAGGTTAAGAGGAAGTATGCGGACGCAACGGTTATCAATAGAAATAATGTGGAACAGAACTTTATGGATGAGGAAAAAATCCCCGTTTCTACAGTTCCTTTCACAAAAAATAATGAGTTTGATTACAGTGGAATTCTATTCTGGATGGATGATGCAAAAGCGCACGAATGGGCTTGGATTGTTTTCATCCCGATTGTAATCTTCATTGTAACAGCAGTTTCCAACGGAGCTAATATCACCGATGGAATTGATGGCTTAGCCGCCGGAACCAGCGTTGTAATTTTACTCACGTTAGCATTTTTCGCTTACGTTTCAGGAAACATTATTTTCGCTGATTATCTGAATATTATGTTCCTTCCGCATATGGGGGAAACTACCATTTTTGCCCTTGCATTAGTCGGAGCAGTCATTGGATTTTTCTGGTACAATACTTATCCGGCGCAGGTTTTTATGGGCGACACAGGAAGTTTGATGTTAGGTGGAGTGATTGCTGTTCTGGCAATTATCCTGAGAAAAGAATTATTGATTCCGGTTTTATGTGGGGTTTTCCTGATCGAACTTTTATCTGTGATTTTACAGGTTTGGGTTTTCAAATACAGAAAGAAAAAATATGGGCTGGAATATGCTCAAAACAATAGATTATTCAAAATGTCACCACTTCATCACCATTATCAGAAAGAAGGTTTCCACGAAAGTAAAATCGTGAACCGGATGATAATCTTAGGTGTAATGCTGGCAATTATTTGTTTAATCACTTTAAAAACTAGATAAGGAATTGTAAAATGTAAAAAGTATAATGTACAATGTATTTTTTACAGAATAAATTAAAAATTAATAACCAATAGAAATGTAAAAAGTATCAAGTACAAAGTAAAATGTACTTTTTACATTGTACATCATACATTATACAAAAAAATGAGAGTAGTAATACTTGGAGGAGGCGAAAGCGGCGTTGGTGCTGCGTATCTGGCAAAAGCCAAAGGCTTTGATGTCTTTCTTTCGGATATGGGAATTATCCGTGAGAATTACAAAAAAGAATTGGACGAGCTTGGGATTGATTATGAAGATGGAAAACATTCTGAAGAGAAAATCCTCAATGCGGACTGGATTATCAAAAGCCCTGGAATTCCGAAAAAAGCGGAAATGATTTTGAAGATTCAGGAAAAAGGAATCAGACTTTCTTCTGAGATAGAATTTGCATCGGAATTTACAGATGCAAAAATCATTGCGATTACAGGAAGTAACGGAAAAACGACGACTACTTCTTTGATTTATTACATTTTGAAGGAAGACGGTTTCAATGTTGGTTTGGGTGGAAATATTGGAAAAAGCTTTGCAAAACAAGTTGCTGAGGAGAATTTCGATTATTATGTTTTGGAAGTAAGTAGTTTCCAGTTAGATGATATTCAGAACTTCAGACCACATATTTCTTTGTTGCTGAATTTGTCTAAGGATCATCTCGATCAGTACAATTACAATTATGAAGAATATGCTTTGGCTAAGTTCAGAATTGCTGAAAATCAGGAAGCCGATAATTTTTTCATCTATAATAAAGATGACGAAATGAGTAAATCTCTCCTTGGAAAGTTGGATCTGAAAGTGACTAAAGTGCCTTTCTCATTAAACGAAAGATTAGAAAAAGGTGCGTTTTCCATTGATGAGAATTTTGTGGTGAATATCAATGACGGTTTTACAATGGATATTGATGATTTGTCTTTGCTCGGGAAACATAATGTGGCGAACAGCTTAGCAGCAAGCATCGCTGGTAAACTATTGGAAATCAGCAATCAAAGCATTAGGAATTCATTAATGACTTTCCAGGCAGTGGAACACAGATTAGAGCCTGTGGCCGAAATCAACGGCGTGAAATTCATCAATGACAGCAAAGCGACCAACGTGAACGCCACTTATTTCGCTTTGGAAAGCATGAAGCACCCAGTCGTTTGGATTGTTGGCGGAAAAGATAAAGGAAATGATTATACAGAAATAGAGGATCTTGTAAAAAGAAAAGTAAAAGCGATTGTCTGTCTAGGAATTGATAATCAAAAGATTATTGATTTTTTCAAAGGCAAGAAAGCACAGATTTATGATACTTCAAGTATGCAGAAAGCAGTTGAAATTTCTAAGTCTGTTGCAGAAAAAGGAGACATTGTTTTATTGTCGCCTTGCTGTGCAAGTTTTGATCTTTTCAATGGTTACGAAGACCGTGGAAATCAATTCAAAAAACAAGTTTTAGAAGATATTACAATTAAGAATTAGAATTGTACAAAGTAAAATGTAGAAAGTACATTGTACATCATACTTTTTATATTAATACATTGAAAATAAATGGAAAACCAAAATACAGATAACAAATTCGAGCTGCTGAAAGGAGATAAGGTCCTTTGGTCGGTGATCATTTTGATCTCCCTGCTTTCGGTATTTCCGGTTTATTCTGCAAGCTCGAATCTGGAATATATTGTTAATAACGGAACCACGACAGGCCACGTTATCAAGCATATCATTTTTGTATTGATTGGTTTGGGTATCATGCGTTTTGTAGGAACAGTGAAGTATGAATACATTGGAAAACTGAGCTCTATTCTGCTTTTGTTCACGATTGGATTATTGCTGATTACAATGTTTACAGGACAAAAGATTGAAGGCGCAAGTGCATCGCGCTGGCTCAAGATTCCCGGAACGCCGATTTCGTTTCAGCCATCGTCATTTGCTTATTTGATGCTGATTATCTATCTGTGCAGGTATTTGACCAAAAAGATAAAAAGGGAGAGATTACCGATTGAAAACATTTTATACATCTTCGGACCGATATTAATTGTTTTCGGATTGGTTGCGAAAGACAACGGATCCACAGCTTTGATGATTTTGATGGTTTCAATTGCGATCTTAATTGTCGGTCAGTTGGCTTGGCAGTATGTTGCAGGATTCATCTCGTTATCGGTTGTTTTTGTTGTATTGTTTTTGGTAATTGCGCTTAACACCAATATGCTTGGTGGAAACCGTGTTCACACCTGGATGAGCCGTATAGAAACCTTTACGAATTCCAAGAAAACGACAGATGTTGAAGACGAAAGTATCAAGGCGAAAAATTATCAGGTAATGCAGGCAAAAGCTGCGATCGTTCATGGTGGATTCAATGGGATAGGACCCGGGAAAAGTGCTTTGAAACAGACTTTACCACAATCGGTTTCGGATTTTATTTTCGCAATTATTGTGGAAGAATATGGTTGGATGGGTGCATTTGTGCTGGTCAGTCTTTATATGATAATGATTATCAGGATCGTGATGATTGCCAGTAAGATGCCAGCTTTCTTCGGATCGTTGCTGGTATTGGCAATTGGGTTAATGATCTTTATTCAGTTAACGGTTAATATTGCTGTTGCTGTCAATCTGATTCCGGTTACAGGGCAGCCTTTGCCGCTGATAAGTTACGGAGGAACATCGATGCTGGTAACCTATATTCAGTTGGGAATTATTCTCAATGTAAGTTCAAGAATACAGGTTTATGACGAAGAAGGTTTGGGCAAAAGACAAAGTTTGGAAGAAATAAATGACATCGCTTAAAAGAATCAAGATAAAGTAAAAGAGACAGGTTGAGAATCCGAAGGATTCAATAGTAGCCGTAGGTGAAACCTATGGAATGAGCAAATAAAAACAACGAATCCGTAGGATTCAATATTAATAACCGTTGCTAAAACCAATGGAAAATATGAGCAAAAAACTGAAAATATTACTAAGCGGCGGCGGAACAGGTGGACACATCTTCCCGGCGGTTGCGATTGCCCAGGAGATACGGAAGAGATTGCCTGACGCTGAGTTTTTGTTCATTGGAGCCAACGGAAAAATGGAAATGGAAAAAGTGCCTCAGGCCGGATTTAAGATCGAAGGTTTGAACATCGCCGGATTCGACAGAGGAAATATTCTCAAGAATCTCGGACTTCCATTAAAGATTGTTTCAAGTCTTTTGAAAGCTAAAAGAATCATTAAGGATTTCAAACCGGATTTTGCGATTGGAACCGGTGGATTTGCGAGCGGACCAGCTTTATATATCGCAGCGAAAATGGGAATTCCGACGTTCATTCAGGAGCAGAATTCTTTGCCGGGAAAGACCAATGTCTTCAATGCGAAAAAAGCGAAAGCAGTTTTCACGGCTTATCCGGATATGGAGAAATTCTTCTCAGGAACGAAAACTTATTTCTTAGGAAATCCAATCCGTCAGAATATCATTACCGATTTGATTGATAAAGATTTAGCGAAAGAAAAATTAGGCTTAGATAAAAATAAATTAACGATTCTCTCCGTCGGCGGTTCACTCGGTTCCAGAACTCTGAACAACGGCTGGAAAGACAATTTAGATAAATTAAAAGAAAAAGATTACCAACTCATCTGGCAAACTGGAAAAACTGATTTCGCTGAGATAACTTCCAGGATCCAACCTCCAGCTTCCATCCAAATAAAGGAATTCATCTCCGATATGGCTTTGGCTTATTCGGCTGCGGATGTAATTGTTTCCAGAGCTGGCGCAATTGCAATTTCGGAATTGGCGGTTGCAAAAAAACCGGTTTTATTAGTTCCGTTTCCGTTTGCAGCAGAAGATCATCAGACCAAAAATGCCTTTACTCTGGTGGAGAAAAATGCAGCAAGAATGGTAAAAGATTCTGAGATGAAAGACAAATTCTGGAACACGCTTTCAGAGATTTGTGAGAGTGAGAATGTCAGAAATGAAATGTCGGATAATCTGGAGTTTTTTGCGAAACCAAAAGCAGCCGAAGGAATTGTGGATGAGATAATAAAAACTGTACAAAGTAAAGTGTAAAAAGTACATTGTACATCATACTTTTTACATTAATACAATAAAGAAAAAATGAGCATCTTAAATAAATATCAAAACTTCTACTTCATCGGAATCGGTGGGATTGGAATGAGTGCACTTGCGAGATTTTTTCACGCAAACGGCAAAAATGTTTTGGGCTATGACAAAACACCTACAAAACTTACGGCTCAACTTGGTTTTGAAGGGATTGATATTTCGTTTGAAGATGTGATTGATGAGAAAATTGTAGCGTTCGACAAAGAATCGACTTTAGTGATTTACACACCGGCAATCAAAAAATTATCAATTTTAGATTATTTCGCTAGCGAAAGTTTTGAGATCCTGAAAAGAGCGAAAGTTCTTGGATTAATTACAGAAAATACAGATTGCATCGCAGTGGCAGGAACGCACGGGAAGACGACGACCTCAACGTTGATCGCTCATCTCTGCAAAGAAGCCAATATGCCTTCATCCGCATTTTTGGGTGGCATTTCCGAGAATTTCAAATCGAATTTCGATTATAATGGAAACCAGTTTTCCGTAGTTGAAGCTGATGAATACGACAGAAGTTTCCTAAATCTTTCTCCGGATTGGGCAGTCGTAACTTCCATTGATGCAGACCATCTGGATATTTATGGTGACAGAATTCAGATTGAGGAAGGATTCAGAGATTTTGCGGCTTTAGTTCCGAATGATAATCAGTTATATGTCAGAAAAGGAATTGCGATCGGAAGAGAGCATTTGACTTATGCGGTGAATGAGGAGGCAGATTATTACTCCGATAACCTGAGAATGGATCACGATAAAATCTATTTTGATTTCCATACGCCAACAGAAGAAATCGAAGATTTTGTTTGGGAAATTCCGGGAATTCATAATGTTGAAAATGCCACGGTTGCATTGGCAATTTTGAGCAATTTGGGTGTTGATTTCGAAACTTTGAAGAAAGCAATTGCCAATTTCAAAGGAATCAAGAGAAGATATACAAAACATATTTTCGATAACGGGAAAATTTATATTGATGATTACGCGCATCATCCAACAGAACTGAATGCGGTTATTGGTTCGATAAAAACTTTTTATCCGATGAAGAAATTGTTGGTGGTTTTCCAACCTCATTTGTTCAGCAGAACAAGAGATTTTGCGGAAGATTTTGCAAGAAGTCTGGAAAAAGCTGATGACCTTTTGCTTTTGGACATTTATCCGGCACGGGAAATTCAGGAAAATTATGAAGGGGTTACCTCAGCATGGTTATCGGATAAAATTGAAATTGAAAACAAGAAAGTCTGCACATTACCGGAGACTTTTGAATTGATAAAAGAAAAGGAATTTGATATTCTTTTGACAGTAGGAGCCGGAAATATCGATACGCTTTATGATGGCATTGTGGAATGGCTTCCGAGAGTTTGATTGAACACGAAGCGCACAAAGAGAAATTTTTTAAAGGTCTCACAAAGCCGCTTCGCTTAGAAAAGTAAAAAACAAATGAATGAAAATGAATTATCAAAAATTATTATTGATGCAGGGCTGAAAGTTCATCGCCAATTAGGAATGGGACTTTATGAAACGGTTTATGATCAATGTTTGGATTTTGAATTGAAAAATAGAGGATTAAATGTAGAAAGACAGAAATTTTTATCAATCAATTACGAAGGAATGAAAGTGGAAAATGCTTTTAAAATTGACTTGCTGATAGAAAATAAAGTCGTTATAGAAATAAAAGCACAAGAAATCCTTACAGATTTTAATGCAGCTCAACTTCTTAATTATTTGAGATTGGGTAATTATAAACTCGGGTTGTTATTAAATTTTAATTCGAAATTATTTAAAACTGGAATAAGAAGAATCGTAAACGGGTATATAACAGACTAAGAAATTATAACTAAATCTTATCTAAGCGAAGCGGCTTTGTGAGACTTAAAATTTAAAAAAACTTTGTGCACTTTGTGTTCAAAAATAGTATAAGAAATGAAAAACAAGTGGAGAATATTGAAGATACTCGTAACAGTGGTCCTTTTTGGATTTCTGCTCAGTTTCTCATTGAAGCGTTTCAACGACGCCCAGATGGAGAAGGTGTCTATCAATATGAACCAAGGCAAAACACCGGTTTATTTTGTGGATGAGAAAGACATAAAGGAATTGGTGAAACAATACAATCCGACAAGAAAAATTGGAGACATCAACATTCCGGAATTGGAGAAAAAAATTAATCTAATTCCTTTTGTGGACAGTGCCAATGTTTATTTGAATCTAAATGGAAATCTGAATGTTGACATCAAACAAAGAGTTCCGGCTTTCAGATTGAATAAAAACGGAAAAGATTTCTACGTCGATAAAAAAGGCGTTGAATTCCCTATTTCGAAGAATTTCTCTCTTCCAAGTATGTTGGTAATGGGTGATGTAAAACCTTCAGAATATAAAGAATTAGGAGAATTAATAGAAAAAATAGACAAAGATGATTTCAGCAAGAGATATTTCATTGGAATCACTAAGGAAAAGGAAGATTATAACTTACTGACAAGCGAGGGAAATTACAAAGTTGAAATCGGCGACCTTGATAATATTGATTTTAAGGTCAAAGGATTTAAAACATTCGTTGAGAAATACCTGGTGGATCAAAGTCCGGAGAAATACAAAAAAATATCATTGAAATATGAGAATCAGATTGTGACAACACTGAATCCATATTTCAAGGAAAATGACAGCATTCTGAAAAATGCACCAAAAATTGAAATCAAAAAACCGGAAGAAACGCAAACTCATACATTGGCATCAATTCCAATAAAGCGGGAAGTAAAGGAAAAAAAGCCCGAACCAAAAAAAGAGATTAAGAAAGCAGAACCCAAAAAGGAGACTGCAAAACCGAAAAAAGTAGAGAAAAAACCAGAAGCTAAAAAAGTTTCTACCAAGAAAAAAGAAACAGCTTCCAAAACAAGTGATAAAAAGAAAAAAGCAAGAGTAGTTGTAGAATAGTCCCAGAGGGACAAATGTTAGTAGCGCAGGGTGAAACCCTGGGGAATGTAGAGAAAGCTATTTTAAAATATTAAAAAATCAAATCGAGCATATAATGGAAAATCAAGAGTATTCAGTAGGTCTGGACATTGGAACAACGAAGATCGTTGCCATTGTCGGAAGACGAAACGCTCACGGGAAAATTGAAATTCTGGGCGTTGGGAAAGCAAAAAGTTTAGGCGTTCATAAAGGGATTGTCAATAATATTTCCCAAACCATCAACTCCATCAAGTCCGCTGTTGCAGAAGCGCAATCCAGCGCTGGCGTTCCTATTCATAAGGTAACGGTTGGAATTGCAGGCAAACACATCCGTTCGCTTCAGCATTCGGATTATATTATGAGAGATCATCCGGACCAGTACATTACGGAGGAAGATATTGAGAAACTAAAAGACCAGGTGAAGAAATTGGTAATGCTTCCAGGTGAAGAAATCATCCACGTTTTACCTCAGGATTATAAAGTAGATTCCGAAGGCGAAATCCAGGAACCAGTCGGGATGCACGGCAAAAGATTGGAAGCTAATTTCCACGTAGTTGTGGGACAAATGGGCTCTATTAGAAACATCGCGAGATGCGTTCGTGAAGCTGGTTTAGAAATGGAAGCTTTGACTTTAGAACCTTTGGCGTCATCCGAAGCGGTTTTGACTAAAGAAGAAAAAGAAGCAGGTGTCGCAATTGTTGATATCGGTGGTGGAACGACTGATATTGCGATTTTCAAAGACAACATCATCCGGCATACCTGCGTGATTCCTTACGGTGGCGGGATTATCACCGATGATATTAAGGAAGGATGTTCAATCATCGAGAAACACGCAGAACAACTGAAAGTGAAATTCGGTTCGTCTGTTCCTGAACTTGAAAAAGACAGTACGTATGTGACGATTCCAGGATTGCACGGCCGTCCGGACAAAGAGATTTCGTTGAAGGTTTTGGCTCAGATTATCAATGCAAGAGTTGAGGAGATTCTTGAAATGGTGAATACAGAACTGAAAGCTTACGGTGCCTTCGAACAAAAGAAAAAACTGATTGCCGGAATCGTTTTGACAGGTGGTGGTTCCAATTTGAGAAACCTTCGTCAGTTAGCGAACTATACAACCGGTTTCGATAGCAGAATTGGTTTTGCTAATGAATATGTTGCAAATGATAAGAATCAATATCTGAAAGGTCCTGAATTTGCAACTTCCATCGGTTTGTTAATGGAAAGTCTGAAGATCAGAGATAAAAAAACTTTAGTAACAGAAGAAGAAATTATCGAAGAACTGAAGCCTCAAATCGAAAATGCAATCCAAAATCAGGTTCCGCCTCAGGAGATTCAAACACCTCAGCAGAATCAACTAGAAGAAATTGCAAGACATAAGGAAGAGGTCAAAAGAAACAGACCAACCTTCGGACAGTCAATTCTGGATAAAGTAAAAAAATTCTTTGAAGAAGTAGAAGAGTAAAATATATATAAAGATCAGAGATAATTGATTATGACAAGCGTATCGTCAATTATCATTAATCAATTATCAACTAAAAAATATAACACTATGGACAATATAACAAACACACAAGGTTTTTCATTTGACCTGCCAAAAGGGAATTCTTCCATCATCAAAGTGATTGGTGTCGGAGGTGGCGGAAACAACGCTTTGAAGCATATGTACGAGAAAGGGATTTACGGTGTAGATTTCGTGATCTGTAATACAGATGCTCAGACGTTGGACAACAATCCGGTTTCTAATAAAGTGCAGCTAGGGATTTCTATGACAGAAGGTCTTGGTGCAGGCGCCGATCCGGAAGTAGGCGAAAAAGCAGCGATTGAAAGCATCGATGAGATCAAAGCGGCTATGGGACAAAACACCAAAATGGTTTTCATCACGGCCGGAATGGGCGGTGGAACGGGAACTGGTGCTGCGCCTGTGATTGCAAAAGTAGCAAAGGAAATGGGAATCCTTACCGTTGGGATCGTAACCGTACCTTTTAGTTTTGAAGGAAAAAGAAGATTGGACCAGGCAGAATTAGGTCTTGAAAAATTAAGAAATAATGTTGATTCTTTGATTGTCATTAATAATGATAAATTAAGACAGCAATTCGGAAATCTTGGTTTCAAACAAGGATTTTCTAAAGCCGATGAAGTTTTGACAAATGCTGCAAAAGGAATGGCAGAAGTAATCACAGGTTATTTTGATGTTAATATCGATTTCCGTGATGCAAAATCTGTCCTTGCAAATTCCGGAACTGCATTGATGTCAACCGGCGTTGCAACCGGCGAGAAAAAAGCGGAAGAGGCAGTGAAAAAAGCTTTGGATTCCCCATTATTGAATGACAACAAAATCACTGGCGCTAAAAATGTTCTTTTGCTGATCAGAAGCGGTGTTTCCGAAGTGACGATGGACGAGATCGGCGTTATTATGGATTATATCCAGAAAGAAGCTGGTCATACGGCAGACATTATTTTTGGGGTTGGAACAGATGAGGAATTGGGCGATGCAGTAAGCGTTTTGGTAATCGCAACAGGTTTTTCCAACGAAGATAAAAAGCATACAGGAACAACAGAAACTATCAAATATTCTTTGGACGACAGACCAAATTCGTTTTCAAGAAACAGAGAATCCCCTTTCAAAAGCAGACTTCAGGAAGAGTCAAAACCACAAACTGAATCCGGGAAAAACTTTTTTCGTTTAGAAGATGATGAGGATTTCGGATCCTCTAACTTTCCTACTAATTCATTAGCCGAAAGTTTGGTTGAAGAACCAATGACAGAAATCGAAACGATTGAAAATGAAGAAATTCAGCAATATTCTAATGGTTATGTGAACGAAGAAAAAAACGAATACAATCTTTTCACATTCGAAGAAGATCATAATGAGGATTTTGATTTAGAACCGCAGTCTTTTAGTTTCGAGGTTGAGGAAAAGCCAAAAGCATCTTTCAAAACTGAAGAAGTGGAAAAGCCTGTAGAAGTGACTTTTACAATTAATGAGTCTTCGACTTACGAAGAATTTCCTGTCATCGACAAAGAAATCGTTTCTGAAGTTAAACAAGAAATCATAAATGAGATTGTTGAAGAAAAAATTAATGAATCTCAACCAAATAGATTTTCTTTCGCAGCCGAAACTAAAGAAGAAATTGTAGAAGAAAAAAGATCAGAACCGGTACAGGAAACAGAAAGTGGATTCACTTTTTTTAATAAAACGCCCGACGCTTCCAAAGCTTTGGACAGAAGAAACAAGCTGAAAGAATTCAATTCACGTTACCAGCAATTGGATAATGAGAACGTGTTCGAAACAGTTCCTGCTTTCAAGAGAAAGAATATCGTTATCGACGGTGCTAATGCCTCAGACCAGAATATCAACACTTTTTTGTCTGATAACAACGGAAGTATGCAGCTGAGAGAAAATCGTTTCCTTAATAAAGATGTAGATTAATCAATTTAACAATGTATTAAATGTACCAGTCTAACAATTTTTCATATTGGTAAAATGTTACATTGATATATTATTAAAATAAAAAATTATGAGTTTAGAACTTACTATAAACGAGGCGATAAAAACTGCAATGAGAGAAAAAGACAGAATTGCTCTGGATTCTCTTCGTGCCGTGAAAGCGCAAATATTATTACTGAAAACCGAAGCTATTGGTGCAGAAGTTTCAGCAGAGCAGGAAATTGCAATTTTGCAAAGAATGATCAAGCAGAGAAAAGATTCTTATGATCAGTTTACTGCGCAGGGAAGAACAGATCTTGCGGAAGTTGAGGAAGCGCAATCCAAAGTGATCGAGAAGTTTCTTCCACAACAGCTTTCTGCAGAAGAATTGGAATCGGAAATTAAAACCATTATTTCTGAAACCGGCGCAGAAAGTATCAAAGATTTAGGAAAAGTAATGGGAACTGCATCTAAAAAGCTTGCAGGAAAATCTGACGGAAAAAGTATTTCCGAAATGGTCAAGAAATTACTTTCTTAAAAAGTTGTCGGTTGATAGTTGTCAGTTGATAGTATTTTGGCTATCAACAATCAACTAAAAACAAACAACCAAACACAGATATACTTAATTTGCATATCGATTTGATTGAAGCTCAAAATCCCAGGATTTTGAGCTTTTTATTTTTGAATTGTTTTTTTTATTAGATTTGAGAAAACTAATTCAACAATGAAATTAATCAAATGTTTAATATTTAGAACAAATATTTTAATCTGTTTAATGATTAAATGTATTTTATTTATAAATGTTGTGTTTTTCATAAATGTAATTTATTCACAGCCTCCAATTCCGCCACTTGTTCATCACACAACCAATTGGTTCGGCCCAAATGCCAATCCTGTCCCGGAATTTACAAATGCAACCATCCCGGAAAAGACAATTTTCACCGTTTTTGGAGATTATTACTATGGATACGGCGACAAAACTCAAAGTATTACAGCAAAAATAGAAGTCCCTCTGATCTCAAACAAAGTTTCCGTAAAAGCCTGGATCGTTCCTTTTGAGAAATATAATGTGACGGATGAAGTTTTTAAAAGACGGAATATGTTGGTGGAAAAATCGGGGACGGCAAGTGGAGATTTATATGTACAAACCAGAGTTTCCCTGATTTCGGAAAAGAAATATAGACCAGCAATAATTTTCAATGCAACTCTTAAAACCGCTTCCGGGAGTAACTTCAAAGACAGAAGATTTTTCAATACTGCCGGATATTATTTTGATACCGAAATTGGTAAATCTCTTCATGTCAACAATCCTATTCTGAAAGAAATAAGGCTTGTCGGCAACCTTGGATTTTTCTCCTGGGATGTCCAGACTCCGGGACTTAATGTTCAGGATGATGCCATAATGTATGGCGCAAAACTGATTCTCAGAAATGATAAGGTCGGTTGGGAAAATACTTATTCCGGATATTCCGGCTGGCTGAGAAGGGTTCCTGATTATGGAGATAAGCCTGTTGTTTTCGCTTCAAAACTTAATTATTATGATAAAAATTTCACGGCATTTGTGCAATATCAGCACGGCATAAGATATTTCCCCTTTGATCAAATCAGAGTTGGCGCAGACATTCCATTGGCTTTCCTGACGCCTCATTTTTCCAAATAGCAGGCCAAAATGGCTCAATAGATTTTCGGTATAGTTTTAATAGAATCATTAATGTAATAATCAAAGTAATATTTGATTAAATTTGCATTTCAAGAATTAACCTAAAATATATATTAATATGTATCCAGCAGATTTAGTATTGCCAATGAAGGCAGAACTTACAGATAAAGGTTTTGAAGACCTTACAACACCAGCAGAAGTTGATGCCGCACTTAAACAGTCGGGAACAACTTTATTAGTTATCAATTCCGTTTGTGGATGTGCAGCCGGAGCAGCAAGACCAGGCGTAGTTTATTCTCTTACGGGCGAAAAGAAACCGGACCATTTGGTAACAGCATTTGCCGGATTTGATACGGAAGCTGTAGCAGAAGCAAGGAAATTACTTGCGCCGTTCCCTCCAAGTTCGCCTGCAGTGGCACTTTTCAAGGACGGAGAATTGGTGCATATGCTTGAGAGACACCATATAGAAGGTAATCCTGCGGGCGCAATAGCTGCGAATCTTCAGGCCGCCTTCGAAGAATATTGTTAAAAAACGAAAAACCAAAATAGAAATATTTTGGTTTTTTTATGACTATAAATGAAAATCACTCTTTATAGTTTTTATAATTTTTTAAATTTGCAAAAAAGTAAAAATGTCAGACCATCAAGCCAGTTATCTATTTTCAACAAGGACCAGCCACGAGTTGGCGGAAAAGATTGCCCAGAGTTACGGGCAGCCACTTGGAAAAATTAATTTTCAACATTTCAGTGACGGAGAATTCGAGCCGGTATTGGAGCAGTCTGTAAGAGGAGCTCGTGTTTTCCTTATTGCATCTACGTTTCCGCCAGCAGATAACCTTCTGGAATTGTTGTTAATGATCGATGCTGCAAAAAGAGCATCTGCTAAAAATATTACAGTTGTTATTCCTTATTACGGTTTGGCAAGACAGGACAGAAAAGACAAACCAAGAGCGCCAATCGGAGCAAAACTGGTTGCCAATCTTTTGACTGCGGCCGGTGCGACAAGAATTATGACGATGGATCTCCACGCAGATCAGATCCAGGGATTCTTTGAGATTCCTGTGGATCATCTATATGCTTCTACCATTTTTGTAGATTACATCAGATCTCTTAACCTTGATAATTTGACGATTGCTTCGCCAGATATGGGTGGTGCAAAAAGAGCAAAAAATTATGCCGGACATTTGGGAGCCGATGTTGTAATTGCTTATAAGGAAAGAAAAAAAGCCAATGTTATTGAGGAAATGTTCCTCATTGGTGATGTAAAAGATAAGAACGTGATTCTTATTGATGATATGATCGATACAGCAGGTACACTTTGCAAAGCAGCAGATATCCTGATGGAAAAAGGGGCAAAGTCTGTAAGAGCAATGGCCACGCACGGTGTTTTATCCGGCAAGGCTTATGAGAATATAGAAAACTCTCAGCTTTTGGAAGTTATTGTAACAGATTCTATTCCTCTGAAAGAAAATAGATCTTCAAAAATCAGAGTTTTGTCTTGTGCAGAATTATTTGCTGATGTGATGAAAATGGTGCACGAGCACAAATCCATAAGTGAGAAGTTTATTATTTAAAAAAAATTAATATCTTTGCACCCTTAAAATAATTTTATACAAAATGAAATCTATTACAATTCAAGGTACAAAAAGAGAAAGCGTGGGCAAAAAGTCTACTAAAGCTTTACGTGATGCTGAATTAGTTCCTTGTGTTGTTTACGGAGGTACAGAACCATTGAATTTTTCTGCTGAAGAAAGATCTTTCAAAGGTTTGGTATACACTCCTGAAGCACACACGGTATCTATTGAAGTTGACGGACAAACTATCCCTGCTGTTCTTCAGGACATCCAGTTCCACCCGCTTACAGACAAGATCCTTCACGCTGATTTCTATCAGTTGAGTGCAGACAAACCGGTTATTATGGAAGTTCCTGTAAGAGTTACAGGTCGTTCCAAAGGTGTGGTTGCCGGTGGTGTTCTTAGACAAACTTACAGAAAACTAAAAGTAAAAGCAATCCCTGCTAACTTGCCAGACGAGATCGTTGTGGATATTACACCGCTTAAGATCGGAAACAAACTTTATGTTGAAAGTCTTAAAAATGACAAATACACATTTATGCACCCGGACAATGCAGTAGTAGTAGCTGTTAAAATGTCTAGAAATGCTAGTAAAAATGCTGCAGCAGCAATGGATGATGATGACGAAGAAGAAGTAACAGAAGGTGGAGCAGAAGCTGCAACTGAAGAAACTTCTGCAGAGTAATTATTTATCTGTAAAAATAATATCAACCGTTTCGTTTTATTACGAGACGGTTTTTTTATATTTACGTCAATTATAAAAATTTTAATTTATGAAAAAACTTTTATTTTCTATTTTATTGGCCTCGGTTATGGGAAGTGCTCAAACTGTTTATACAGAAAGCTTTGAAGATGTAACAGATTTATATGGTGCAGGCTGGACTTTGTATAATGATGCCAATACACCTTACGGAACTTATGCTTCTTTATTTTCTAATGCCTGGGAAATTGTCTCCTGGACAGCAGAAAGCGGAAATACGGTTGCGACCTCGCCGTCTTGGTTTACAACGATTGCGCCGGCTGACAGATGGCTCATTTCACCAGCTATTACGTTGCCGACAAATTCAGCCATTGCCTTGGAGTTCTTTGCAAGGTCTCACGATACCAGCCCTTATGATGATGGCTTCAAACTGAAAATTTCCACAACCAATACTGCAAAAGCTTCGTTTACAAATGTTTTATCTGTAGCACATGCGGTCAATTCTCCAATTATAGACCTTAATCCATATCAGGTTGACTTATCTGCTTATGCCGGTCAAACAGTTTATCTGGCTTGGGTCAATGACTATACTAACGGAAATCTTCTGAGCATAGATGATATTGATGTCGAAGCTACACCTCTAATGGCTGTAAATGATATCAATAAAAAAGATTTAACCTTGTACCCAAATCCTGCAACAGATTTTTTCACGATCAATAATGCAACTGATGTTGTTTCTGTTAAAATTTATGACTTTTCAGGAAAAGTTGTTAAAACACAATTAGAATCAATTGATAACAAATTCGATGTTTCTAATCTTGAAAAAGGAATTTATACAGTTTCCATTAAAACCAAGTCGGGGACTATCAGCAAAAAAATGATTAAAAAATAATATTAGTTACTCAAAATTACAAAGGATTACTTGATAAAGTGATCCTTTTTTTTTGCCCAGATTTAATTTCTTACGACAACTTTTGTCGTTATCCATTGTTAATTTTGTCTCATTAAATATCAAAAAATGGACAATATTACACAAACCAGAATAGAAAAACTTCATCCGCTTATAAGAGATGAGGTACAAAAAATCATCACCGAATGTGATTCTGCACTTACCGGCAGAGCAAAAATCAGAATCACACAAGGGCTGCGAACTTTCGAAGAACAGGTCCAACTGTATGCAATCGGACGAACAAAACCCGGCAAGAAAGTAACCAATGCAAAACCCGGACAAAGCATCCATAATTATGGATTGGCAGTGGATATCTGCTTGATAATCGATGGCAAAACAGCAAGCTGGGACACCGCAAAAGATTGGGACAATGATCAGATCGCCGATTGGTACGAATGTGTGAAGATCTTCGCAAAGCACGGCTGGGATTGGGGCGGAAACTGGAAAACCTTCAAAGACCTTCCTCACTTCGAAAAGAAATCCATCAAAACCAAAACCTCCGAAATCAAAATTTCCTGGAGAAAACTCATCAAACTTCCGAAAGACAAAAATGGATATGTAATTTTTTAAAATCAATTTTTATTGCGACGAGTTTTGGCGTTACCCTCATTTACTTTTGGATCATAATAATTTTAAAACCAATTGTATGAATAACTTATTAAAAGATATTGAAGATTTTGATGAAGAAAGTCAGAAGATTTTAAAAGACATAGCAAGTTCTGGAAAAGCCCTTAACTTTAAAAATCAGCCAGGAACTCTTAAAAGTATAGCATTAGAAAATAATTCTACTGACTACAGAAGCCCTTTCCACGATTACAGAGAAACACCATTGGGTTATTCTTATCTCACAGACAACCCGGTTTCCATATTTGCTTCTACCGGTATTAATGAAAAAGGAGAAAAAGGGATTGAATATTATGCGGAAGTTCAGCCCTGCAAAAACGGCTCTGAAGTATATCGTAATTCTGAAGCTAATGCCAGAAAAGATCAGGCTCTTTTTCTGTTTTATGAGAAGCCTGATGTTACGAAATCCAATTTTGCAGGACCTTTTTACATAGCCAGAATGGGCGGTTATTTTGTTTCGATGTTTAAGTATTTTCCCAAACCCATTCCATCCAAGATTAATGGAAAGTTTTTTAAAGATATTACCTCTTTGCAGGATGAAGCTTCCTATCTGTCGCAGCTTGCTTATACTTATGAAAAGGATAAGATTGATGCAACAGCTGTTTATCAGGCTTTAAGAAGAGAATATCAGTATTTGACAAATGATAAACAGCTTGATGAACTTCTTGGAAATATATCTTCCATTCCTGCAGATGCCATTGGCTGGTGTGCGGATAAGCTAGAAAATCTTAAGCCTTCGGAAAAGAATTACGATCCTGAGTCTAAAGAATATACACCCATAATTCCTGTTTTGGGAGTTCCTGTTCCTGTAAATATGAGCAAAGCAGCTCAGTTTTTCGAAAATTTGGGGGATAATCCTTTTGTTCAGGGAGCAGACGCCGCATTTACAAAAGTCTGGGACTTGGTAAAACAGGCAGCAAGTAAAATAAAAGATGCCTCTATAGAACATCTGCCGGAATCTTTTAAAAAACTTGTCACCAAAATCAATGGTATTATTAATACGATTAAGGATTTCCTGTCGGATGCTATAGATTCCATAATAGATTTAGACTTAGAAATTCTGAAATTAGCGAATGCTTTTTATTGCGGGATTATAAGTGGTCTTATTAGCCTGTTGCAATGTCTGCTTTATATTCTGGAATTTCTTCTGCAGCCTACTCTTACATTTTCTTACAAACAATATCTGGAAAGAAGAGACCTGTTGGAAAAAGCAGAAGATGTACTGGACTGGATACATGAAAATGGACCCAAATTTCTGCAAGGCGTAAAAGATCTTTTTAAAGGAAGCGGAGATTTTTCTCTCTCCGATATGGAGGGCGCTTTGGACAAGATGAAGGCCTATTGGGATGGTGTCTCCCGTTATACGGTTGCTTTTTATGTAGGCGTTCTTGGCTTTGAAGTTCTGATAAACGTTCTGCTTCTTTTCTTTACAGAAGGAGCCGGCAATGTGGTAAAAGGTGCTACTTATGTGGAGAAAATGGCAAGTCTGTTGAGGACATTGGGCAAAGAAACTGTTTCTGTGGTAACAATGGGGATTACGGATTTATTGGCTTTTCTCTCAAAATTTATTATTAGATTTGGGAAAGCCTGTGCAAAAGGTTTCAGAGGTTTTATTAAATTTATAGAAGAATTGTTGCAGGGTGCGAAGAATGGCGCGAAAGCAGAAGATCTGGCAGAGGATGTTCAGGATATTGAGGAAGTGATATTGAAAGGTAAGAAACCAAGAAATATCTTTGACATTGGCAGAAATGTTAGATTTGGGTTTAGGGACTTAGGCATAGAAATAATTGCCAAAGCAGACGGCTACCTTCTGAAATGGAAAGAAAAACCAATCTTTAAAGGAGACCACAGAGAGTTAAGATATTTTTGGGAGAAGATTCTGCAACCTAAAATAAGGACTGGAACTGGAGGAGTATTGAAATATCTTGAAGTTCTTTCCCGAGATATGCTTGCTCAGGAACATAGTATGTCTTGTGCAGCAGCCTGTATCAGACAATTAGCAAAAGATAAAGGAATTGAAATGAGTGAGGCGGCAATAAGAAAGTTGGCTGGAACTACTGAAGAAATGGGGACTTTTGAAAAAGGAATGTCTGATGCAGCAAAAAAGATTTTCAAAGATAATGAGTTTAGTGAAGGAACAATAGACCACATTCCAGTTGAAACATCTGAATTAATTAAAATATTAAGCAAAAAAAATCCTTGGATTGCGTGGATAAAAGAATCTCCCAATGGAGGAAACCACGCAATTATTATTGATAAATTTGAAAATGGATTAGTACATATTAGAGACCCTTGGCCAATTGAAGGAATTTCAAAAGGAAAAGGAGTGAAAGCAACTATAAAACTTGAAGATTTTGAAAGCGCTTGGAATAGAACAGGTAAATATGCTTTTTGGTTTAAAAATTAAAAATTAAAATATGAACATTAATAAATTACAAGAAGAGTTAGAGAGTTTAGGATACTATTGTTATCAAAAAAATGGTGCATTGTTTTCCGGAATTAAAGGAGATTCTGGACCTATTGATGGAACATTTGTTTTAAACAAAACATTTGGTATTACTCTTTCAAATAAATTAATAATAAGTTACTTAGTTGGTCAGATTTCAACAGAAAAAGAATTCAAAACCATTGAAGAACTCTTAAAATTTATAAGGCAAGTTTTCCCGATAGAGAATTAATCTAATTATTATAACAGAACCATTTTTTACTTCAAAAGTGGTTCTGTTTTTTTACGAAAGCCTGTGCGAAAGGCTTTAAAGGTTTTATTAAATTTATAGAAGAATTGTTGCAGGGAACAAAGAATGGAGCGAAAGCAGAAGATCTGGCAGAGGAAGCGCAGGATATTGAAGAGGTAATACTGAAAGGTAAAAAGCTACAGAAAGGTGGAGGAGATATTAATAAAACTTTTGCGGAAAATGCAGGAATTAAAATAGAAAGATGGATAAGTGAAACTAAAGTTTTTGGACAGTCTGCTGATAATACCTGTGCTGCAACTTCATTAAGAATGGCAATGGATGATAGAGGTTTTGTATTGAGTGAAGATTATTTAGCAGGATTGTTAGAAACTCAAAAAAATGATGGAGCTTCTATTTTGGATATACCAAAACTTTTTGATGAGAAGCTGTATTACTATGAAATGACAACTATTGCAGAAGAAGATATTAAATTTGCCAAGCTATTGGAGAAATTAGAACAAGGAGATAAGGCAATTGTAAGTGTATATAAAGATGGATTTGGAAGTGCCCATGCAAAAGTATTAGAGAAAGTTGAAAATGGAAAGGTCTTTTTGAGGGATCCATTGCCTATAAATCAAGGAGCTTCTTATGTTATGAAAATGGAAGATTTTGAAAATATCTTCAATAAAAAAGCAGTAATTATAAAAAAATAAAAAAATGACAGAACAAGGGCAAATACGATATAACATAAAAGGGGAAAAACCGTCGAAAGGTTATCAAATTGTAAGAGTAAGAAATATTAATAATGCTAAAGAAGTATTAGATAATTTTAGGAATGCTGTTTTAGTAATTTTAAAAAACAAAAGTTTAAATGACGAAGACCCTGAATGGAAGAAATTAATTCCTCAAGGAATTGCAGATAAATTGGAACAATTGAATAGTGAGGATAAAAAATATGATGAATTATTATTTAGCGTTAATTCTAATATTGATGACTATCAAAGACTCAAGAACTGGGAATGGTATAGTTCATTAGAAGTAGAAAAAGGGTTTGATATTATTGTAAAGGGTAAATTTAATGCAGGAAAATTCATTAATTTTATCCATTGTCAAAATGTCCCTTTAGGTAATATTAGGATTATAGATGCCGATAAGCAGGAGATTTATGAATTAAAGACTATTAAAGATTATACAACGTATAAGATTTTAAAGTAACATAATACTTAAAAACAAACTACTTCCGAAAATAATAAGAAGTGGTTTTTTATAAAAAATAACCGTAATATTAATATTTAATAAATTGTTATAAGATGAAAAGCTTTTTTTCTTTATTGATTACTTGTGGAATGAGCATGATGTTGTTTTCACAAAGTAAACAGAATATCGAAAATGATATAAAAGATATTGTCAGCTATTTGAAGGATGATAATTTGAATTCATTTTATGATAAGTTTGAAACTTATGACCAATATATCACGACCTACCTAATAAAAGGAGATACATTGAGTTATAACAAATTGACGGACAGCTCAAATTATAAATATTATAATACAAGTTATAAAGATAATATTCTTAGAAGTTTTCTTGACTGCAGAAAAGATTATTTGAATGATGATAAAAAATTGAGAATAGATTGGAATCGTGTAGAATTAAAGCAAATATTAATCGAAGAATTTCCATCCGATAGCAATAGTAAAACTGAAAAATTTGTTAACGCAAAGATTTTAATTAGTGAACGAAGAAATAAAAATGATTACATTATAAATGTTGGATTAAATTATTCAAAATTAAGAAAACTAATATCATTTCGATTTTTAGAAAATATCTATACAGGCTTCCCTACCATAGAGAGGTACTTAAAAATTAAAACTGAAGAAGAGAAATTAATATTAAAAAATGCCAACATTATATCTAGTCATCAAGGCACTTTGAAACGTTATGAACCTTCAGAATCTGATTCTAAAAATCAATTTCAAAAAACATATATATCGGAAGACGGACATTCTTCTAAATTGGTTTTGAATTTTGAAAAAAATGATGATAATACTGTTCTAAAAAGTGTAGAAAGAATAATAGGTGATAACATAAAGCACACCCAATCATTTAGTAGATGGGAAAAGTGGAACGGTATTTTAGTTTTCAATCCCTATAAAAGCAAAACCACTTGGTATATTTATGAAAATGATAAAAAATTAATTTGTTTTTCTATTGATTCGGACATTATTGATGTCAATAAATTAGAAAAATTCATTTTAAAACAAACAAAAAATGAATAATTCTATATTACTCCCAAATAGCATAGATTTGCAACCTGTGCTTTAACATAAATAAAATTAATGCGGTTGATACAACCATCTATGATATTCGATGTTGCAGATAAGAGACATACAATCTCCAATATCAGATATGCCATTTCCAATAATGGAATCGCCAGATCCAATATAAGATTCGCCATTTCCGCTAATAAATATGTTGTTTCCAATGATGGAATTGTCAAATCCAAAATATGATTTGCCATTTCCATTAATAGATTTGCCATTTCTTACATTAAAAAGAATATACCAAGGAATTCATTATTTTTGTTTTCTGTTGACTATTTCGATAAAAAATATTGCTGATTTGCATCCTGCCTATGATTATTTTAATATATTTGTGTGTATTCGTTTACTAATATCAACAATAAAAACCACACAAATGAGTAGAACAAAAGGAAGGGTAGTCCTTGGTAAAAACCCAAAAGAAAATCTCGACGTAGCCCAAAAGATTTATGACAAGCATTTAGAATTAGGCGGACAAAGCCCACTGCTGCTGTTAGACGACATCGACTGGAAAACAACAGGCCCCAAAATAGCCGTCGGTCTCCAGGCCCATACAGACGCCGAGTTTCACAAAGGAGAGATGGAGAAGCAGTACGCCGCAAGAGACCTGCAGATGCCGGATATAACCAAAGCCGTGAAGCAAAGCATCGCCCTGCTGAAAGCCACCTTCGGGGACAATCCCAAAAAACTGGCAGACTGGGGCGTGAATATAGATGACTCTCCGAAGTCCAAAACAACCAAGCCTTAAAACAAAATAAATATTTACAAGCCGTTCATTTTTTTGATCGGCTTTTTCTTTTCAAAAAATCCAAAACAAAATATATCACGTCAACTTCTGTCGCTATCCACATCTACTTTTGTAATATCAAATCAATACATATTATGCAAATGAAAAAGATAACGATACTTTCTTTGGATGGCGGCGGTATCAGAGGGATTATTTCCTGCATCATACTCCGTTATTTGGAAGAACTTCTGCAGCAGAAAGACCATCCGAATGCAAAACTCGGAGACTACTTCGATATGATTGCGGGAAGCAGCACCGGCGGAATCCTCGCCTCAGTTTTACTCTATCCTGATGAGAATAAAAAAGCCAGATATTCCATCAAAAAAGCTTTTGAACTTTATACCGAAAAAGGAGGAGACATCTTCAATGTTTCTCTTTGGGAAAGCCTTGTGAATCCGTTTGGATTGTTCAGCGAACGTATTTCTCAGGACAATCTGGAGAGACAGCTCAAGGATTTTTTCGGAGATCTGGAACTCAAGGATTTTATAAAACCATCACTCATCACCAGCTATGATATCGAGAACAGAAAGGCAAAACTCTTTAATACAATTAATGCCCAGCAAAGCCAGCAGAATTTTTTGGTGAGGGATGTTTGCCGTGCAACTTCTGCGGCACCGACTTATTTTGCGCCGGTTCAGATCAAATCAAAATACGGACAATTTTTCAGTCTTATAGACGGCGGAATGTTTGCCAATAATCCTGCTCTGTGCGCCTATGCAGAAGCCAGAAAAATGCCTTTTGCAACGATCTTCCAAAACCCCTTCAAACCAAATTATCCGTCTGTAAACGATATGATGATTGTCTCTATTGGAACAGGGACGGAAATGAAAACTTACCCAATCAAGAAATATCGAAACATCGGAAAGCTCGCCTGGGTAGGGCCAATTATAGATATTCTGCTTTCTGCCAATGCCGAGACGGTGGATTATCAACTCAGCCAGATGTTTATGACTTTGGGAAAACGCAATCAGCAGAATTATTACAGGATCAATCCTTCCCTCAAAACCGCTTCTCCGGAGATGGATAATGTGAAAAAGAAAAACCTGGAAGCTCTTATACAGGCAGGATTATTCTATGTGGAGGAGAATAACATATTGCTGAACCAAATCGCGGATAAATTAATTAAAAATAAAATATAACACGACGAGTTTTGGCGTCTCCGCAGAATATCTTTGGCTTATAGAAAAAGGACAAAACACAATTGATGAAGACAAAAAATAAAATTTATTACGACGAGTTTTGGCGTTAGCGCCAACTACTTTTGGATTATAATTAAGGCCTTAATTAAATAATCAAATCACTTTTAAAAATCAACTTGAATGTTAGCCGTAAAAAGCTGATGAAAACCACTATTACCCAATCACAAAATATTAAAATGCAAAACACATTAGAAAACACCATAGAAAAATTTTCCCACGAACCGATCTACAGCATCGAGTGGGAAGATATTGAGAACACAGATCTGGATTATGAATATGATCTGGATGAGATAGAAAACTTCTTTCGGGAAGATTATAACGAAAACATTATTTATTAACACTTTAAATTTTAACAAAATGACAACAAAAACAGTACTAAAAACCTACTTTGAAACCAATGATACACCAGATCAGGATGCTTTTTATGAATGGATGGATTCCTATTGGCATAAGGAAGATTTGATCCCTGCAGAAAGTCTGGACATCAACTTAAATACGACTTTTGCTCCGATTTCAAATTTAAAATATGGAACACAAAACCCACCAAACTTGACAGAATTGACAAATCTAGCAATAAAAAGGGGTGATTATTATGTTCAGACCAGTAACGGTTCGTCTACAGGGACAGAGGTACAGAGAGCTTTATTCAACGGCGTCCAGCTTACAGAGTGGACAGTAACAACTGCTGTATGGAATGGATTGAGTGCTGAGCAAAAAAATGCAGTTAAAATAATAAATGTAATGCCTTAAAAAATGAGTAAAAAATATAAAGACGGAATCACGCCTATTGTTTTAGGGATAAATAAAAACAGACAGGTTGTTTCTGGGAATCCTAATATTATATTAGACATAGTAAAACCATCATCCTCTGGATTTAATATAGCTTACACCTTTACAGTAAATTCCAGTCAAAATTATTTTATGGTTTATTTTAAGGATATAGTGAATAAAATTACGACGGGAGAAAATGTTGCATCAGTAATAAGAGATATTTCAGACTCTCAGGACGATTATCTAAATCCTTCTAATTCAAGTAATCCAGCTTACATTTTTTTTCCAGGATATTCGACGATTACTTCATTTACTGTTACGTGGAAGTATGCTAATGGAAGTTTGAATAATATGATATTCAAACTCCCACACCCGGAATTAACGACAGTGACTGCTTTTTATAATATTAGAAGCTTGCATGCAGGTATTAGCCCGAGTCAGGATGTATCTTATTTACCAAAATTAAGAATGTTCTCAGGAACCTATACCTCAGCTTTGAAAGGTTTACAGGCTTTAACAAGATTGTATGTAAACGTAACTTTCAATTCCACAATCAATGACGAGTTTTCTCAGATTTCAAATTTTCCGGAATTAAGGCAATTATCAGGATTAATAATTGGACTAGATTTAAGAAAATTCTGGAATGGTAACCCTAATAGAATGTCGGTAAATATGGGAGATTTTGCTGGAACATCTGTTACTTATACAGGAGGAGCTAATTTTCCGCAAGTAATTTCAGATGGAGGAGGTTTTAATGTTGATTTTATCTACTATCATGGAATAAATACAGGAACAAAACTTACAGGGACGGCATTATCAAGGTTTCTTATTGATTTTGCTAACAAAGTAACATCAGTCACATCAGTAAATAAAAAAATGCAATTTAGTGGATCAACTTATGACTCGGCTTACGAAGATCCTGATACCAATAAACCAATCAGAACGGCTTTAGCTGCGATTACAAAGATAACTGGAAGTGCGGCTACAAGTGGGTTAGGAATAACTTTATCATTTTCTTAAAATTCAAAAACGATGAAAATACTTACAAAAAAATATGCATTGGTGTATGATGAAGAGTCTAAAGCAATAATTTTTAAACTCAATAATAACTCATCGGAGTTTCCCACCTATCCTGCAGGAGATGCTGTAGGCGTAGAGTTCGACACAGAACAGGAACTGGAAGATTACATCTCAGAACATAATCTCACAGAATAATTTGCCCTTCTCGCACACGAGAAATTAAACAACAACAATATCATTTCTTAAAGATATTCCAGTCACTACAAATATTGGAACAGCCAGAGAAATGTCCAAAAAACAAAACAAACAACAATTAAAAAACAAACAAAATGAGCGATTTAACCAATCCAGATAACAATTCGCAGGTAACATCCAATCCTGCCACACAAACACTTTTCCGTTTCGTAAGCCTTAGAAACCCGCAGTTGGCAAAAAGAGATGGTAATAAAAAATTTATTTTCAGAGATGAAGATCTCAATAAAGGCGTTTTTGATGCTTTTTTTAATAATAATGACTGGGCATCATCAGGAAAGACAAAAATAGATTTTCTGACAGACAAAGTAAAAACAGATGGTTTTGATTTAACTAAAATCTATAGAACTGAAGGGGCACTAAAAAGAGATTTTACAGATCTATATGATTTAAGTAAGATTTTAATAGAAAATGAATCATTGACATCTGAACAAATAGTTGATCTTACTGCTGATGCGGTAGTTGTTACTTCTCTTTGGGATAGTTTGATTTATCAGGTTCTGGTACAGGAAGATTTTTATGTTAAAGAGATTATAACCCAGATGTTGCAAACTTTGCACTATATTGACAATTACAATACTTTTTCCACAGAAGTTGATACAAAGAAGAAGAAAGTAAAGGAAAAAGAAATCTCAACTGCAAAAGTTGTCCTTCCGGAATCTCTTTTTGTAGATTCTGTTCCTGTGGGTATTAATGCAAATCCTTATACTGTTGGCGCTAGTCATGTTGGATCATCAGATTACATTAGTGGTGGAGAGACAAACAACAATGTTTCAGGAGAGACAAACAATAATGTTACGGGAAGTACAAATACAGCATATTTCCCGACGGAATCTGATTTGAAACGCCAAAAGGTTGCTATAGCTTCTTATGAAAAATCGCAGTTGCAAGAGCTGAAAAAAGACCTTACCAAAGCTGAAAAAATTTACAGAAAGCAATATGCAAAATCCTATGATCTCGCTCTCAAAGATTATCAGGATCTTGTAAAACCGCTTTATGAGGCTTATGATGCTCAGCTTTTGCAGGTCGAGGCCACATTTACAGAAGAGATGTCAGAAGCTGCTAAAAAGTTAGCTTTGAGCCAGGTAGCAAAACCCGAAGTTCCTGATTTTGAATTTGAATTCAGACAGGAAAGAGATACTGCTTTTTTACAAGCCAAATTATCACAGGATTCCCTTACATCATTTGCAAAATTAATAGGAGAGTATGTGCCTGCTGAAGATATGGCTGGGATCTCTAATGGCAATGTCCCACAAGAAAACATTCTGGAAATAGATCATGACCAGTTCATTCTTCCGGAAGACGAAAACCTGAGCTTTGGAGAGATGCTTGAAACGATCGATGAAAGATTATCCGCTCTGAATGAAGAAATTTATCAGAATACAGAGATCGAAAAACAAGAATATGTGAGCGTTGGCGGTGTTTTGATTCCGGTTAATAAAGGTGTTGCTGATAAAACAGAAGGTGTAAAGTTTTTAGCCAAAACAATTGCTGTAGCACCGAATAAATGGAGTGTTTTGATTACATTTTTAGATTCTTCCATTAGTATTATTAACGCAAACTATAAAACCAGAGGAATTTCAGGGGATATTAATGATACCTATTTTTTACAAACGACTAATGGATCTTATAAACTTTTTAATAATCAAACTTTTCTAGCAGTAGGAGTTGTGGATCCTAATGCTTTTTTTGTGCAGGGAACAATCAAACTGTCTGATGGGAATGAGTACTCTCTGGGTCTTACTATGATTAGAAATTCCAATGTTTCTACTAGTGCAGCAGAAGGACATTATTTTGGAGACTCAAGTTTATCACCATATGATACCAATACACCCAATGATGATCCAGACACTCCGGATAACCCAGACACTCCAACCACCCCAGTCAGCACAAACAATTCTTTCATCCCAAAAGGTTTCGGAATCAAAAGATTAGGGATCGCAGATTACCTCAAAGTAGAACAATCTACACACGCTTACGTGGAAGGAGAAGTAGCGGCTATCGAAAATATTATGGCCCGTGAGTACCGTGAAAAATCCACAAGAAGATTACGCAGAAGCGAGGTGACGGAGACCTCTTCTTCCGATACCGAAAGAGAACAGCTGACCGATACAACCACATCCAGCCGTTTCGAAATGCAGTCCGAAGTGGCGAAAATTTTACAGGAAGCAACAGATAAAGGCATCAACGCAAATACTAGCTATAGTTATAATACCGGTGTTGGAGGAAATTTCTCTGCACAATTAAGTGCAAGCTACGCCAACCATCGCAACAAAGAAGAAAGCATGAGACAAGCGATTACTCAGGCTCAGGATGTCACGGCGAGAGCTTTGGACAGAGTGGTTACCAAAGTTCATCAGGAACGAATCGAGAAAATTGTTGAAGAGTTTGAAGAAAATAACTCTCACGGTTTTGATAATAGAAAAGGTGATAAGCACGTCGTAGGCGTTTACAGATGGGTGGATAAACTGATGAAAAACCAGGTCTGGAACTACGGAAAACGTCTGATGTTCGAGTTTGCAGTTCCGCAACCTTCTAAAATGCATACGCTTGCAATGAACTCTCGTGAAAAAATTTCAGAACCTATTGACCCTAGAGAATCAAAATATTTACCAATGCCCGATTATACAGCTTTAAATACTGAAGATGTTTTGAAACATTGGGCTAGTGTTTATAATGTTGAGATAGGCGAAAAACCAGTCGATAACAAAACACTCGCTTGGAGTCATTCTTTTTCTAAATTAAATACAGAATCGATGAGTGAAAATAAGAGTGAAAATTTAGCTATTCCTACTGGATATAATGCAACTAATTTTAATCTTGCTTTTACAGGAAGACCATACATTAGTGCTAATTGGGGTGTTGTAATTGGAGATAAAACATTTACTGGAAATGGAAGTGTTGATGCAACGCATAATGTTCTTCCAAATGTTTCTGATAGTTTATCTGTTTCAGCATATTTCGACAGATATTGGGCAGGTAATTTAAATGTTGTTATCCAATTACAAATAGTAAATGAATTAAAACAACAATGGCAGCAAAAAACCTTCAACGCCATCATCCAGGCCTACGAAGATGCAATGACAGAATACAACAACCAAATTGCAGAAGAAGATGCCAAAGCAGATAATATCAAAGGAGCCAATCCAATGTTCTACCGCCAGATCGAGCAGGAAGTTCTTAAGCACAACTGTATTGCATATCTCACAGATGACAAATCGAAAACCAAGAATATTGGAACAAAAATGTACACTGGTGATAAGCTAATTGATTTCAAAGTAGAAAGAACAGATATCGACGAATATACTTCTTTCGCTAAATTTATGGAGCAGGCCTTCGAATGGGATATTATGTCTTATAACCTGTATCCATATTATTGGGCAAACAAAACAGAATGGGGAGATATGTATGTTTCAGAAAATGTAGATCCACTGTTCCGTTCTTTCCTTAGAAGTGGGATGGCAAGAGTGGTGGTTACGGTTCGTCCCGGCTTCGAAGATGCCGTTCAGTTCTATATGTCAACCGGCAGATTATGGAGTGGCGGAGAAGTTCCTGTCATCGGAGATCCAATGTATCTGTCTATTGTAGATGAATTGAAAGATGTAAAAGGAGAAACCCAAGGCAATCCTTGGATCACAAGAATCCCGACATCGCTTACGATCCTCCAGGCACAAAGCATTGGATTGGAAGTGCAGCATGCTTTACCATTTACGAAAGAAGATCCAATGGATTTCGAAAATCCGGAAGAAGTAATTACAGAAAGTAATTTCGTACCGGTAGATGCAATGATGGAAGCAGAGAAAAGCAAACTGGTCGAGAATATCGAGATCAACAACGATTATCTGCAGTTGACCAACAGTGACAATCCTCATCAGGTCATTGCACAGCTTTCTTTGGAAGATCTTAAAGAAGCTTTAGAATAATAACTTTTTGTTTAATCCAATAAGGGCGGTTTTTCTAAGCCGCCCTTTTTAATTTAAAATAATAAAATGAAACACAAAGAATATTTCAAGGACTTTGATGACTTTGACGAGG
This sequence comes from Epilithonimonas sp. UC225_85, assembly GCF_042695135.1. Taxonomy (GTDB): domain Bacteria; phylum Bacteroidota; class Bacteroidia; order Flavobacteriales; family Weeksellaceae; genus Epilithonimonas. The sequence goes on along the minus strand of NZ_CP170547.1, from coordinate 184,773 downwards.
AAAGCCAAAAGGTGCTATTAGCTTCTTACAAAAGTTTAGTAAGCAAAGATTCTTATTCCAATCCTGTTATGAGTAAGTCATTAGTAGAAAGGAGTATAAATAATTCCAAATCTATAAATTACAAAGACGATGAATATATAAACCTGACATTATTAACAGATGATTTACGAGCAGCCTATAAATCGGGTAAGGGTAGTAATTTGCTTTTTGAGTTTAAAAAATATCTGAACGATTTACCACAAACATATATTTTAGATAATCAAGACCATCATATAGACATCTCTGCAAGAATATCTTTGAAAGATGGAGCTGTGCAGATTTCAAATCTTGTAAAATGGGACAGACCATTTATGGAAATGTATCTGGATCAAGATTATAAACTGAATTTCACATTATCTTTTAAATATGAAGAAGCGGAAGACATTGCAATTGTGCTGAAAACAAAATCTTTTGAAGATTTTAAATATCTGCTTCTGCATATAGGATACGGAAATATAGAAACAGATAAAAACTCAGCTCAGTTTTTTACAAAAGATTTCACCTATTTTCTCAATAATTCTAATACAGCAAAAGAGTTGTCTGTAGTCTATAGCCAGCTTCCAAATGCTTTTTTGAAAAATATAAGCCTAACCACCTACAAGGTGATAACTCATTTAGTAATTCTTACGAAAGAAGATGATACAGGATGGCTCAGCTGGACAAAAGATACCAGTTCTCTTTTAATAAAAGTAATGGGAATGTTCAGAAATTATAAAGAAGTAGCCGACTTTTTCTGGAAAAACCCGAAGCTGCTCACAGAGATTTATGATAATCTCGATGGTGCTTCGGAAGTTTTAGGAATTAAGTTATCAAACAGGATTATCTTCACTTCAGTTTTGAATAATATTGCCAGAAGCAGCTCAGACGGGGAAAACAGAATAACAAAAAATGCGCTGTTAAGCGGAAAAGGATACTTCATAGAATCTAATATCCTTGAATTGAATGATACACTCAATATCATAAAAGGAGCTCTAAGCTTAGATTGGGATTTCGATTACAAAGACAGCATTTTCCTTCAGCAAAAGAAAACTGTTACACAAACCAGAGAACAGCAAGAAACAGATGAGTTTGGCAAAGGGGGAACTACAACAGAACAAACTTTTACCAGTGATGAAGATGCAGATCCGGGCTACCTTTATCATCCGCTCCATCTGGTTCACTATCTGGATCGGGAAACAGGAAAAGCAGACTTGGTAACCGCTCTTTTCCTAAAAGCGGTGGCAGACGAAAAAGAATGGGCAGAAGTCATGCGCTGCATCCGCATTGGTGGAGATATTATTGCAATATTTGCAGGATTGCTTACAATGGGAATTACAGGTCAGGCATCAGTTCTTGCAATTGCAGACCTTGGTTTGGCATCAGTGGATCTGGTAATGATGGACAAAGATGTAAAGCAATTTTTGTCACAATATACCGAAGGGAAATGGTTTGTAGAAAATTGGGATGTCATCTACGGATTGGTCGGGATGGGGATCTTGAGTGTGGTAATGATAGAAGGCATCCTTACCTACGGTCCCGCACTTGTAGAAAAACTGAAAAACATCAAAAATCTAAAAGCAAATTACCGTATTTTTACAGAACAACTGGAGAAGCTGATAACAGAGCTGGATGCCTACCAGGCAAAGAATGCCACCACTGCAATAGAAGAAGTAGTTATCACTGGAGGACAAAACAATCTTCTGAAAAAGTTGTTGAAACCTTTTTTAGGAAAAGATGCTAATTTTGAATATATTTTACAGCAACTTCATAAAAGAAATATTTCAGTAAAAAAATCAGGAGAGAATCTTTATGATATTTATTATAAAGGCGAAGCCATTAAAACTGTTAATGATAAAGAAGCGGGTCTTTTTTTAAGAAGCAATTTCTATAAAACTGAACGGCAGTTGGAGGAAGTTGCTAAAATGGCAAAGCCTCACGATATTGATAAGTACTTGGGTGGGAAAATTTTAAAAGAATCACAAATCAGAAAATTTAGAGGAGACTTAAAGAAAAGAAGAACTACACTAATTTTAGAAGAAGACATAAAGCTTAATGATTTTGGTAGGGTAGCTAATAAAGATATAATTAAAAACTTTAAACCCGTAATTTTATCCGGAATAAAGTTTGACAGTTTGCAGGATTTGTTTTACTTTATGAGAAAAGAAAACTTTGCAGGTTTGTTTGACCATCATTCAAAACAATTAATATTAACAAAAAATCCTACAGAATATCTGATGTTTCATGAGATGGCGCATCTAAAACATTTTGAAGAGATAGGAAATTCTTATTTACCATTAAAAGCTTGGCAAAGAGAAACCTATGTTTTTGAAGAAATTTGGAAACAGAAACACCTTTGGACAAAAGAAGAATTAGAGCATGCATTAAGGTATGTGAACCAAGAAAGAGAAAGGGCAGGACAAACATTAATAATTAAAAAATTACAGTAATTATGAAATATACAGAAGAGCAAATACTAGCAAAAGCAAAAGAAATAATGAAAGATTTCAGAGGTAAATATTATCGTGAAGAATGTGTAGATGGCGCTTTTTACAAAAAAAATGATAAAATGATCTCTGGTAAAAATGAAGGAAAAACCTTTTCAACTTGGACAGTAGGTATATTATCATTAGCAGATAATTCAGATTTTTTGACAATCTCTGACGAAACAGGGGAACCCCTTATTTATCAGAATTTCAATACTTTTATTTTTGATGTGGAAAAAGATGAAAGAGGATATTTCCGCGTAGGATTACCGAGAGATTAAATTTATAAGAGACTATCGAAAAAGATGGTCTCTTTTCTTTTCCTAATAAATTATAAAGAATGCCCCCCGCTGCCGCACGAATCCTTTCGTGTGGCATTTTTGTAAACAATAGTTTTTCGCAGACTATCTCATTTTTATATCTTTACAAAAACACATAAAGATGAGTAGAAATTATAAATTTCATAATCCTGAAGGATTATACTTTATAAGCTTTGCCGTAGTAGGCTGGCTAGATGTATTTATCAGAAATGAGTATAAAGAGCTACTGCTGGAAAGTTTAAGGTTTTGTCAGAAAACTAAAGGTTTAGAAATTCACGCCTGGTGCATTATGTCCAGTCATGTTCACTTGGTTTTTCGCAGTATCAACGGTCAGAAACCGGAGTTGTTGATTGGAGATTTGAAAAGATTTACAAGCACCACAATTGTAAAAGCGATTATGGAAAACCCCAAAGAAAGCAGGAAAGAATTTTTACTTGATTTCTTTTCGAAAGAAGGAGCCAAAAGTTCAAATGTCAGCAAATATCAGTTTTGGAGACACGATAATAAGCCTATAGAATTGTGGAGCAACAAAGTTATCAATCAGAAAATTACTTATGTACATCAGAATCCTGTAGAAGAGGGTTTGGTTTTTCGTGCTGAGGATTACAAATATAGCAGTGCCATTGATTATTCTGGCGAGAAAGGTCTTTTGGATGACATTGTAGTTTTTAGAATGTTTGATTTGTAATAATTAGACCACACGAAAGGATTCGTGCGGCAGCGGGGGCCTTTCCAACAAACAGAACAATTTATTTAACATAATGTATTTATTAAAATATTTTACAATGAAATTGCTTGTAATTAAAAATAAATTTACATTTGTCATTACAAATACCTAAAAACAAATACAAATGACAGCAATTTTCGAAACAGGCCACGCCAAGAACGTGGCCAATTTCCAGGACCTTATCTCTTTCTGCCAGGGCTATGACAAAGCCTACAACCCAACAAATGAAAACCTTAAAATACCGAATTTACAGCTGCTCTATCAGGAAGCAAACGACAAACTCGATAGCTTCAAAACACAAAAAACAGCTTTTGACAACGTCACCAACGACAGGAAGAACGCCTTCGCAAACCTCAAAACCCTCTCTACCAGGATCATCAATGCCATTTCCGTTTCCGGCGCAGACGCCCTGGCCATAGCAGACGCCAAAGCCATCAACAAAAAAATCCAGGGAGCATCTTCCAGAAAACCACCGGGCGCAGAAACACCCACACCTTCAGAAAACCCCGGCAACAGCATCTCCACTTCCCAGCAGTCCTACGACAGCCTCATAGACCATTTCACCAGCCTCATAGAACTCCTGAATCAGAACGAACTCTACAAACCCAACGAAGAAGATTTAAAAATCACAGCATTACAGACCAAACTCACTGAACTGAAAAACACAAACACAAATCTCATCAATGCCGCCACTGCCAAGAGCAACGCCATGATCGCCAGGAATGAGACCCTGTATAATAAAGTCACAGGACTCGTTCAGATTTCGAGAGAAGTCAAGCAGTATGTCAAAAGTGTATTCGGAGCCAATAGTCCCCAATACGATCAGGTCAGCAGCCTCGAATTTAAAGTCAGAAGAAAATAATATCATAAAACCGTCGCCTTTCTCAAAATGACTGGCGGCGTTTATACTTTTACCCTTGGCAGTTTCAAAGTTGCCAATGTCTTTTTCAAAGTTACCGGTGGCAGACATACTTTTACCGTTGGCATTGTCAAAGTTGCCAGTGTCCGTTTCAAAATTAGCGATGGCGGTTTCAAAGTTTCCGGTGTCCGTCTCAAAGTTACCGGTGGCGTTTATACTTTTACGCTTGACGTTGTCAAAGTTGCTGGTGCCTGTTTCAAAGCTGTCGGTGGGACATAATATTTACCTTTGCGAAGTCTCTATCCTCTGGAAATCTCAGATTCGCCGATTCAAGAAAATAATAATATGAGGCAAAGGGATTTAGGGTGAGGACAAAACTTATCCACATTCTCAAAACACGACACCGTTTGTCGCATTAAGAATTTATATTTGTCTAACAAAAGAAAAGAAAGCAAAGACCATCAAAAAAAATAAAAGAGACAAATGAAACCCGTCAGGTTCCATTTGACCATTAAAAGAAAGAATTCATAGTTTAATAACTTTGTTGAGTTTTACGGCTTTGTGAACCTTAAAACAGTTTAATTTAAATAAAATCTTTGTGGACTTTGCGTTCAAAACACTATAGGCTTTAAAAACAAATAACAAAAAGGAAACAACAAAATGAAGAAAGACTTTTACCTTACCAGATATTCTTTGATCATCAAACGATTGGAGCGTTCCCCGGCCACCTATCCGGAGCTGGAGGATTATCTGCTTAATTCATTTGAGTTTCAGGATGCCAGCATCAGAAGCTATTCCATCCGCACCTTGCAGAGAGATATCAAGGACATCGCCAATCTTTTTAATTTTGACATTCACAACAAGAAAAAAGGCGACAACCGCTATTATATAGAAAGCCGCCCCGTGATGGAAGTAGACGAGTACAACCAGCGCCTTCTGGAATCCTTCCGAATCATGAACGCCGTCAACGCCCAGCCGGACTTTGCAGAGTTCGTCTATCTGGAAAGTCGCAATCCACGCGGAATTCAGAATTTCTACGATCTCCTGTTCGCCATCCGCAACAAAAGGATCATAGAGTTCCAGCATTTCAAATATAAAGACCAAAGCACAAGCTCCAGAAAAGTTCATCCTTATGCACTCAAAGAATCCAAAGACCGGTGGTATCTCATCGCTCTGGACACAAAAGATGAGAAACTAAAAGCCTTCGGACTGGACAGGATCAGCGAATTGACCGTGAGCAAAGCAGGATTCAAAACCCAGGAAAAATTTAACCTCAAAGAACATTTCAAAAATGCTTTCGGAATCATGAATCTGGAAGAAGAACCGGTAAAGGTCATCATCCGATCCACAAAAGAACAGGCAGAATACATCAAAAGCTCGCCGCTTCACCACTCTCAGCAGATCCAGAAAGAGACAGAAAAGTCGGTAGATTTTGCCTACGATCTCTTTCCGACCTATGATTTTATCCAGGAGATCTTATCCTTCGGAAAGCAGGTAAAAGTGATAGAACCTAAATCTTTGGCGGAAAAAGTGAAAGAAACCCTCAAAGAATCTATCCGGCAATACGACGATTTTTCTCCGGAACAATAGCAGAAAACAGAGGATTTTCAAAAACAGAAATCAAAACCTTTTCCATTCTCAAAATTTGTTATATTTGTGAAGAATGGCAACCAAAGCACTTTTTAATTCTGTCGTCAATTGGTTTATCCGGCAGCGGATAGATCAGATTGAACATTTTATAAAATATCCTGTGGAAACGCAGGAAGGATTGTTGTTCTCCCAGCTCTTCAATGCAGAAGAAACCGAATACGGGATGAAGTATGGTTTCAGTTCCATTTCCAATTACAAAGATTTCCGGAAAAAAGTGCCCATCGTCTGCTACGAAGACTTTGAACCTTACATAGAAAAAGCACGTCAGGGGCAGAAAGATGTTTTCTGGCCAGGCGTTATCAGACAATTTGCCAAGTCTTCCGGAACTACCAATGCCAAAAGCAAGTATATTCCCATCACTGCAGAAAGTCTGGAAGACTGCCACTACAAGGCTGGTAAAGACCTTATATCTATTTACGTCAACAATCATCCTGAAAGTGAACTTTTCCAGCACAAAAACCTGAGATTGGGAGGAAGTGCAGAGATGTACCAGGATTTCAATACCAAGTTTGGAGATCTCTCAGCGATTTTGATCGAGAATCTTCCGTTTTGGGTAGAGATCATCAACACACCAAGCAAGAAAACATCCCTGATGTCCGAATGGGAAACCAAGATGAAAGCCATTATAGGTGAAGTAAAGAATGAAGATGTCGGTAGTCTCACAGGTGTTCCAAGCTGGATGATGGTTTTGCTTCAAAGAACACTGCAGGAAACGGGAAAGGATTTTATTTCAGAACTTTGGCCCAATCTGGAAGTGTTTTTCCACGGCGGAATCAGCTTTAAACCTTATAAAAACCAGTACGAAGAGATTGTCGGAAAGAAAATCCGCTACTACGAAATATACAACGCGTCCGAAGGTTTTTTCGGTATTCAGGATCAGGCAGGAAGTGATGAAATGCTGCTGATGTTGGATTACGGTATTTTCTACGAGTTCATTCCAATGGATCAGTATTATTCCGGAAATCGGGAAGCTATTCCAATTCAGGAAGTTGAGATAGACAAGAATTATGCGGTTGTCATTACAACCAATGGCGGGCTTTGGCGTTATATTATCGGCGACACGGTTAAATTCACGTCTGTTAATCCTTACAGAATCAAAGTATCCGGAAGAACAAAACATTATATCAATGCGTTTGGAGAAGAACTAATGATCGATAATGTGGAAACAGCCCTTAAAATTGCCTGTGAACATCTTGATGTCAGCATTTCAGATTACACGGGTGCTCCTGTTTTTATGACCAACAAAAACAAAGGCTGCCATGAATGGATCTTCGAATTCACAAAAAAGCCAAAGTCTCTTGACGAGTTTACAGAAGTTTTTGACAGAACCCTCAAGACTCTTAACTCTGATTATGAGGCCAAAAGATATAATGACATCACGCTGAGATGTCCGATCATTCACTCAGCAAAACCGAATCTCTTCTACGAATGGATGGCAAGCCGTGGAAAACTTGGTGGTCAGAACAAAGTACCAAGATTGAGTAATGACCGACAGTATATAGATCCTTTGCTGATTTTAAATGAATTGAAAGTTTAAACTAATATCGCACATCTTCTTCCCATTTGTGAAAACCGAAAACCACGATTTTTTTATCTTCTTTTTCCACAATATATATAATAGAATATCCTTTAATAATTAATTCCCTTATATTCTCGTCATCAAAAAACTTACTCTGTTTATTTTTATACGGCATTTCTTTCAGTTTTTTTATTTCTGAAAAAATAATGTTCTTAAAATTTTTTGTAGCGTTCGGTTTGTCAAAAGAAATGTACTTGATTTGTCTTGCTACTTTTCTGCGAAATTCGGTAGTTGTTTCGACTCTCATTCTTCAAGAAAGAGGAGGTTCATTTCTTTTTCAAAATCATCTATGCTTTGGAGTTTTGTTTCTCTATTTTTATAAGCAGCATAATCCTTGTGCAATTCTTCTTTTACCTGATCAAATCTCGAATTTTCTTCAATAATCTCCAGATCTTTTTTAGAGAACTTTTCCAGAACTTTTAATAATTCTTCTTTGATTGCCTGATTATATTGTAATGTAATAGTTTCCATAACAGAGATGTTTATACCAAAGTTAATTATTTTTCCGGATAAAAATTTTGAATTTTATAAAGTATTATTAAGATTATAGCCCAAAAGCTAATTACTTCTAACTATCCAATCAGTTCTTTTGCTTGAGAAATAGCAGCGTCCGTAATTTTGGAACCCGAAATCAATTGTGCAATTTCATTCAGTTTTTCTTCATCAGAAAGTTTGATAATGGTAGTTTTCGTGACCGCATTTTCGTCAAATTTAACCACTTTGTAATTGTCATTTCCTTTAGCCGCAACTTGTGCAAGGTGCGTGATCACGATCAGTTGAAGATCCTGAGACATTTCCTGCATCAGTTTTCCCATTTCTTCGGCAATTCGTCCGGAAACGCCAGTGTCTATTTCGTCAAGAATTAAAGTTGGGAGATCATTATTCTCTGCCATTATTTTTTTGATGGCAAGCATTACGCGGGATCTTTCTCCGCCTGAAACAGCATTTTGAATTGGCTTCAGAGGAAAACCTGAATTGGCCTGGAATAAGATCTGAATATTATTTTTCCCGTGAAGATTATAAGTGGTGGATTCTGAAAGATCGATTTTTAGAATGGCTTTTTCCAATCCGAGTTTTGAGAAAATTTCCTTAGCCTGATTTTCAAGATCTCCGGAAAATTTGGTTCTGTTTTCAGACAATTTGTTGCTTAATATCTGAAGTTCTTTTTCAATGAGCTTAAGGCTTTTTTCTTTCTCTTCGATTTGATTTTCAATTGTTTCAAGAGAATTTTGACTTGCAGATAACTCTTCTCTTATTTCCAGAAGTCCATTAACATCATTCACTTGATGTTTTAGAAAAAGTGAATTCAATCGGTTGACGGTCGTTAATAAAGCTTGCAAAAGATTTGGATCGATTTCCAGACTTTCCGCTTTGTTTTCGATTTCTATATTAATGTCTTTCAGTTCAAGATACGAAGCCTCCAGTCTGTGACTTAGTTCTTGATAATCCGAAGATAATTCTGAAAGTTTTGCAATTTTATTTTTAACTTCAAAAAGTCCGGACAAGATTCCGAAGTCTTCCTGATTGAGTTTTGATAATATTTCAGCAAGGTATTCACTGATTTGTCCTGCGTTTTCCTGCGTATTCAATTGATTTTGAATCTCCTCAAAGTCCAGATTATCCAGTTGCATTTCTTCCAATTCCGAAAGAAGAAAGCTTTTATAATCTGATTCTTTATTGTTTTCTGCAAGAGCAGACTTCAGATGTTCAATTTCTCTTTTGGTAGTCTGATAACCGAAGTAATGTCTTTGATAATCAGACAATAAAGATTTATTCTTGGCCAAGCCATCCAGAATCCCGAACTGGAACTGTTCCGTAAAAAGGTCAGACGTTTCAAATTGCGAATGGATATCGATCAACCTGGAAGATAATTCTTTCAGAACGTCCAATGTTACAGGAACATCATTGATAAAAGCACGCGACTTTCCGCCAGAAGAAATTTCTCTCCGGATGATTGTTTGTTCCTCAAAGTCCAGGTCTTTTTCTTCAAAGAAATCTTTAAAATTTTCACTGATATGGAATTCGGTTTCTACAATGCTTTTAGCATCGGATTTTGCGAAGGACTTAACATCAGCTCTTTCGCCCATTATGAGACGGAGTGCACCAAGAATAATAGATTTTCCGGCACCTGTTTCTCCGGTAATCACCTGAAGACCTTTCTTAAGATCGATCTCAAGCTTATCAATTAAAGCAAAATTCTGAATAAAAATTCTTGAAAGCATCGTTTTCTGTAATTAATAATTACAATTAGTAATTGAAACTATTTCCACTTATTCCACTTAGTATCAATGTCTTTTGGAGAGAAAGTGCTCATTAGCGTTTTGAGTTCACTGATGTTGACGGACGCATTGTTTCCGGAATCGAAGATATTAAAAATCTCGGTGCTTTTACTTTCTATAAAAACGCTGAAAGGATAATTCATTTGAAAATTATTTTCGTAAAACTTAAGCTGCATAAGAGATTCTGCAATTGTTTTTTTAGCCGGACCTTGATCTGGTTTTGCCAGATTATCAAGGCCAGCACGATGATAGCTGTAGAAAACAGTTCTCAAAGTAGATGTGTTTTCGTTTTGTAACCCGCTGATAAGTGCACCTCTGTTTCTTTGACTTTCTATTTGATTCCAGCCTTCATAGTTCTGATTCTGGGAGTTCTGAGCGATCTTGAAAGCCTTGTCAAACCAGGGCTGTCCGCCTTTTAACTGGAAACTGTCGCCATCATATCCTAAAATTACATAAACGTAAAAGCTGATTACGTCGATGAGGTTTTTCCCGGAAAACTGTCTCTCATTGAAGATCAGATTTTCATTCTCATTATATTCAAAAGAGAAATTTGTATCATTAATATTCATCAATGGCGATTCGTACTGAGAGTTGAAAACAGGACGGGTTGCCTGTGCAACCAGACTTCCTTTGAAGCTGCTGTTGCCGGTTCGTTCGGAAATGACGATGGCAAAATTGCATTTGATTTTTTCAAAATTCTGGAGTTTTTTTCCTGTCCAGCTTGTATTATTGATGAAGTCACGCAAAGATTTTTCCAATGTTCGGAAAACCTGTGTGTTACTTCCTGCAATTTGTTGGTTGTTGATCTGCACATTTGCTAAAAGCTCCTGTGAAAAAGCCATTTGAGCAAAAAATAATGCGCAGATTATATAAAGTAGTTTTTTCATCCAGTTATAAAATGTTTGTAAATTTATGGAAAACTTTGTCAAAGTTAGTAGCCGTCCGCATAAAACTTTATCAAAGTTATTATACGAATTAGAACGAAAAATTGGTGGTTTTGTTACAATTTCTGTTCAATAAAATTCAGAATGTCTTTTGCAACATCTTCTTTTGATTTTAGAGAGAATGACTGCTCTTCCGTTGGGGTAAAAATTTTGATCTTATTGGTAGCATTTGCGAATCCGGCGCCTTCATCCCGGAGTGAATTGAGAATGATCATATCAAGATTTTTCTTCACTAATTTCCCTTTGGCATTTTCCTCTTCATTCTGAGTTTCCAAAGCAAATCCCACTAAAAATTGCTTGGACTTTTGCTCGCCCATTGTTCTGAGAATGTCTTTGTTTTTGATCAATTCAATCGTCAGTTCGTTTTCGTTTTTTTTGATCTTTTCTGTTGCTTTCACTTTCGGAGTGTAATCTGCAACCGCTGCGCCCATTATGGCAACATCTGTAGTTTCGTAATATTTGAAGACTTCATCAAACATTTCCTGGGCTGAGGTAACTCTATTGATGGTAATGTTTTTGTCATCTGCCGTTTCAGAAGATGGACCGGAAATCAATATCACTTCTGCTCCTCTTTTTGAGGCTTCTTTCGCAAGATCAAATCCCATTTTCCCGGAAGAATGATTGCCGATAAATCTTACGGGATCTATGTTTTCGTACGTTGGACCGGCTGTGATCAGAAATTTTTTTCCTTCAAAAGTCTGTGCGGCATCGGAGAATTGATTTTCTAAAACGGATAAAATCGTTGCTGGTTCTGCCAGTCTGCCTTGTCCGGAAAGGCCACTTGCCAATTCACCGAATTCTGCCGGGATTATTTTGTGTCCAAAGCTTTCTGCTGTTTGAAGATTTCGTGTGACCGTTGGATGTGCATACATATCCAGATCCATTGCTGGTGCAATAATCACAGGACATTTTGCGGACATATAGACTGCCATCAAAAAATTGTCGCAAAGGCCGTTTGTAATCTTAGCCAAAGTGTTTGCTGTACAAGGAGCAATCAGGATAAGATCTGCCCAGAGTGCTAAGTCAACGTGGTTGTTCCAGCTTTTGTTTTCGTCATAAAAATCGGTGTAAACTTTATGTTTTGAAAGTGTAGAAAGCGTGAGAGGCGAGACAAAATTTTCCGCTGATTTTGTCATTAAAATTTTTACTTCTGCTCCGGATTTTATTAGATCCCGAACGAGATAATTCATTTTGTAAGCAGCGATTCCTCCTGTAATCCCAAGAATGATTTTTTTGCCTTGCAAGCTCATTTTGCTTTGATTTTTATTAACGAAAGTATTAATAATTTTATTAACAAAAAAACCGTCTTGTTAAGGAATATCTTAACGAGACGGTTTTTATATTTTTAAATCAGAAGATTAGTTCTTTTCGTCAGTTTTTCTGTGATAGATCTCATCATCCAGCCATTCTCTGATGGCAATAGACGTTGGTTTTGGCATTTTTTCGTAATGCTTGGAGATTTCTATCTGTTCTCTGTTTTCAAAAACTTCTTCCAAAGTAGAGTTATGAACAGCAAATTCATCTAATTTACCGTGTAGTTCCGAGCGGATTTCTGCATTGATTTGCTCTGCTCTTTTACCCATGATCACGATAGCTTCGTAGATGCTGGCTACTTTTGCTTCGATTTTATCTTTGTCGTAAGTGATTGTACTTACTTCTGCTTTTGTATCTTTAAGGCTCATTGGACGAATTGTTTAGGGTTGCAAATATACAAATTATCTTTTAAACTTAAAAGTAGCTTGTGGCTCAGGTGAATTGATCTTTGCACTATCTCTTCTTGCCTGTTCTGCGGAGTTTTCCATTTTCAGCTGATTTTTTTCCTGAGCTATTTCTTTTTTCTCGCTTTCTTTAGCTTCAGAATTTTTCACTTTTGCGTCGTATTCTGCTTTTCTTTTCTCTACCTCTTCCTGTAGTTCCGCAAATTTTACTTTTTCGGCTTCCAGTTTTACAGAAAGATCTTCTGCAGTTTTGGAATATTCAGAATTTGGGAGTTCGGCAGAAACTCTTCTAGCATAAGCAGCAGCATTGTCTAGTCTTTCTTTTTTAAGATCATATATGGAATTGACAGCCAATTCATATTTCGACTTCATAATGATGTCGTAAATCTTCGGTCTCAGCTTGGTAGCCGGGAAATCTTCCAGAACGTTTTCAAAAGTTACCGCAGCAGCTTTATACTCGCCCATTTTGTAGTATTGCTTAGCATTTTCAAATGCTTTGAACTCCAATTTGTAAGCTAATTCATCTACCAATTGGGTAATGTTTTTTGAACGCTCGGAATCAGGATAATCATTCAGGAAATTTTGTAATTCTGTAATTGCAGATTCTGTATTGCTTTGGTCAAGGTTGTACTGCAAAGATCCTTCGTAATAACAAAGTGCAGATAAGTAAGCTGCTTCTTCTTTTCTAGGATCCTGAGGAAAACTGATCACAAAATTCTTAAACTGATTAGCCGCTAATCTGTAATTCTTATCATAATAATTGGCATAAGCCGAATTGAAAACCACATTGGGTGCATCATCTGTTCCAGCAACAAGGTTTGGTAACCTGTCATACAACGCCAGGGCATCGGACCATTTCTTCTTTGCGAATTTTTCATTGGCAACTTTCAAGATAAAATCTTTGTCGGCACTCTTCATAGCCTGATCCATTTCTGTTTTGCAAGACAGCAAAATCACAGACAACACTAATAAACTAATATATTTCTTCATAATTCCCGCCAGAATAAATCTGTCACTTGATTGTAATTAATTTGCAAAAATAAAACTTTTTTCTCCAAAACTTTTTTTTTATGAAAGATTAACGTTTTTGATGTCCGAAGTTTGACGTCAGAGGATGGAAGATTGTAGATTTCAATTAAATAAAAAAATCTAATATCTGAATTCTAACTTCTAACATCTGAATAAATAGTGTATTTTTGCAAATTACAAGAATTTTAAATGAAAAACATCAGGAACTTCTGCATTATTGCACATATCGATCACGGTAAAAGTACATTGGCAGATCGTCTTTTAGAATATACCAACACCGTTACCCAAAGGGAATTGCAATCGCAGACTTTGGATGATATGGATTTGGAAAAAGAACGTGGCATTACCATTAAGTCACATGCAATCCAAATGGATTATGAGCTGAATGGTGAAAAATATATCCTTAATCTTATTGATACACCGGGACATGTGGATTTTTCTTACGAGGTTTCCCGTTCCATCGCAGCTTGCGAAGGTGCTCTTTTGATTGTGGATGCGGCTCAGAGTATTCAGGCTCAAACAATTAGTAACCTTTATTTAGCTTTAGAAAACGATCTGGAAATTATTCCAATCCTTAATAAGATAGATCTTCCTTCTGCTAATCCTGAAGAAGTGACCGACGAAATTATGGGACTTTTAGGTTGTAAATACGAGGATGTTCTTAGAGTTTCAGGAAAAACGGGTGAAGGTGTTCACGAACTGCTAGAGCAGATCGTAAAAAGAGTTCCGCCACCAGTTGGAGATCCAAAAGCACCACTTCAGGCTTTGATCTTTGATTCTGTTTATAATCCTTTCCGAGGGATTGAAGCTTATTTTAAAGTTGTAAACGGAAGTATTTCCAAAAACGAAAAAATCAAGTTCTTTGCTACAGGTAAAGAATATGGTGCGGACGAAGTTGGAACCTTAAAGCTAAAACAACTTCCAAAGAAAACCATCGAATGTGGCGATGTGGGTTACATTATTTCCGGAATCAAAGATGCGCGTGAAGTAAAAGTGGGTGACACCATTACTTCTTTCGTAAATCCAGCTTTGGAAGCAATCGACGGTTTTGAGGAAGTGAAACCAATGGTTTTCGCGGGAATCTATCCAATTGAATCTGAGGATTTTGAAGAATTAAGATTCTCATTAGAAAAATTAAGACTGAATGACGCTTCTTTGGTTTTCGAGCCGGAAAGTTCTGCAGCACTTGGTTTTGGTTTCCGTTGCGGATTTTTGGGAATGCTGCATATGGAAATCGTTCAGGAACGTCTGGATCGTGAATTCAATATGGATGTCATCACGACGGTACCCAACGTTTCATACCACGGGTTTTCAAAAAAAGATCCGGAAACACCAATTTTGATTAATAATCCTTCAGAAATGATGGATCCAATTAGTCTGGACAGAGTAGAAGAACCTTTCATTAAAGCTTCTATTATTACAAAATCTGATTTCGTTGGAGGTGTAATGACGCTTTGTATTGAGAAAAGAGGCGAGATCGTTAACCAAAGTTATTTGACAGCTGACAGAGTAGAACTAACTTTCAATATGCCATTGGCAGAGGTCGTTTTCGATTTTTACGACAGACTGAAATCTATTTCCAAAGGTTACGCTTCATTTGATTATTCGCCGATTGGGATGCGTGCTTCGAAGTTGGTAAAAATGGATATTTTGATCAATGGTGATATGGTAGATGCTTTATCTTCCTTGATTCACGATTCTAATGCTTATCACATAGGTAAGAAAATGTGTGAGAAATTGCGTGAACTGATTCCGAGACAACAGTTTGATATTGCTGTTCAGGCGGCTTTGGGAGCGAAAGTTATCGCAAGAGAAACCATCAAAGCGTTGAGAAAAGACGTTACCGCAAAATGTTACGGAGGTGATATTTCCAGAAAACGTAAACTTCTTGAAAAGCAGAAAGAAGGAAAGAAAAAGATGAAACAGATTGGTAGGGTTGAGGTTCCTCAGTCAGCATTTATGGCTGTTTTGAAGTTGAATGACTAATAATATCTAACTCCAAATAAATATAATCCACCGAATTTCCGGTGGATTTTTTTGTTGCAGCAGTAGAAAAGTTTACTTTTGTGTACTCATAACGCAAACTAAATTATGGATTCTCCAAACAAAATACAGGATATCAAAGTTGCTGTAGACGCTGTTATTTTCGGATACTTTGATAAGAAAGATCTTCAGATTCTTTTAATCAAAAGAAATGTTGATCCTTTCCGAGGTGGTTGGGCACTTCCCGGCGGTTTGGTTTTGGATGATGAAAATCTTGACGATGCTGTAAAAAGAGAGTTACACGAGGAAGCAGGCATCAAGCCGGATTTTTTAGAACAGCTATTTACTTTCGGAAATGTTGGCCGCGATCCTCGAAATCGTGTAGTTTCCGTTGCCTATTTGGGTTTGGTAAATCCTTCTTATCACGAATTATTTGCAGATTCTGATGCCGACGATGCACAATGGTTTAGTGTGAATCAGCTTCCGAAATTGGCTTTTGACCATCAGAATATTATTGATACTGCTTTAAAAAGACTTCGGACAAAAATCCAGTATCAACCAATAGGTTTTAATCTTTTGGATGAGGAATTTGTATTTTCTGACCTTGAAAATCTTTACAAAACCATTGTCGGTAAGGAAATAGACCGCCGGAATTTCCGAAAAAAAATGATGAGTTATGGACTTCTGAATGAAACGTCTCAATTTAAAAAGGAAGGAAGCGGACGTCCGGGGAAACTGTTTACTTTCAATCAGGAAAAGTACAAAGAACTGGAAGAGGAAGGTTTCTATTTCGAAATTAAATAAATTTTAGCTACTGATAATCAATGATTTAAATTAATTAGCGTAAATTAAACGCAAATTAATTTGGTTGATAAAGCTTTAATCTCTTACATTTGTGTAACAATAACGCAATTATATACTGCAAAGCAATTGTATAACTTTACCTTGCAATTTTAAATTAGCGTAAATATAACACAAATATTAATTAAAAAACTTTAAAGCTATGTTCGGTTTCAGACACATCAAATTCGATTCAATGACTTACGTTCTTCATTTCAAAAACGGCAAAATCGCGAAAGAAGGAAGAGGGTTATCATTTTTTTATTTCACGCCAAACTCATCAATCGCCGCCATTCCGATGGGAAGCAATGATCTGCCTTTTATATTTAATGAAAATACTTTTGATTATCAGACAGTGAAAATCCAGGGACAGATAAGTTACAAGATTACAGACCCGAAAGCACTTTCCAACACCTTGGATTTCACGGTAAATGAAGCCGGCGTCTACAAAAAAAATGAAATTGAAAAGCTGAATCAAAGAATTATCAATCTTGCGCAGACTTCCACATCATCATATATTCATGAACTGACGTTGAAGGATGCGATCCGTTCTGCGAAGAAAATCGAAAATAATATTCTGGAAGGTTTAAAATCTTCTGAAGCCATCCAGACAATGGGAATCGAAATTTTAGGAGTCAATATTTTAGCAGTTCAGACGACTCCCGAAATGGCTAGAGCTTTGGAAACAGAAACCAGAGAAAAACTCCAGCAGCAAGCCGATGAAGCAATCTACGAAAGAAGAAATTTCGCCGTAGAACAGGAAAGAAAAATCAAGGAATCTGAACTAAATACCGAAATTGCGGTTGAAGAAAAACAAAAACAAATCGAGGAAAAAAGAATGGAAACCGAAGTTCAGCAGGAAGAAAACAACAAAATCTTGAGAGAAATGAAAATTGCCGCTGATATTTCTGTAGAAAATCAAAGAAAACAACTGATTGAACAAAAAACCGAAAATGATCGAAAAGAAGCGGAAACGCAAGGTTATGTTTTAGAAACTTCTTTAAAAGTTTACAAAGATATGGACTGGAGAATTCTCACAGCTCTCAACGGAAATCAGGACGCCAGATCAAATATTGCCTTAGCTTTCAGAGAATTAGCAGAAAATGCAGGTAAAATTGGAAACCTGAATATCAGTCCCGATCTGTTGGAAAATCTTTTGAAAAAATAAAATTATGAAGATAGAATATGCCATCATTATCAAAAATAAAACGAGACTTGAAGCTTTAATTGAAAGATTCAATACCAAAGCGCAGGCTCAGTTTTATATAGAAAGTTCGGGAGGCGATTTTCAGGAATATGTGGCTGAACACGAAAAATTCTATCAGTCGTTTCTGGAAGTCCAAACCAAGCTTTCCAAAGTCATCAAAAACAAGGTGATCGAAAAAGAATTTGTTCCGTCTTATATTTTCTCCGAAAAGAATCTGATTATCGTCATCGGACAGGATGGTTTGGTAGCCAATGTCGCCAAATATTCTAAAAATATTCCGATCATTGCGATCAATCCTGACGAAGAAAGATATGATGGGACTTTGCTTCCTTTCAATGTGAAAAACTTTTTGAATGGCATAACTTCAGTTATTAATGAAAGTTTTAACTCTAAGAAAATGAGGTTTGCAGAAGCCGTTCTGAACGACGGACAAAAACTACTGGCAGTCAATGATCTCTTCATCGGGATGTCGTCTCACAGCTCGGCAAGATATAAAATTGTACTGAATGGAAAAGAAGAAATGCATTCTTCCAGCGGAATCATCGTTTCTACAAAAACAGGAAGTACAGGCTGGCTGAGTTCGATTTTCAATATGGCTTTTGGAATTTTAGGCTCAAAAAAACTGAAATACCCATCACTGAACGATGACGATCTTTATTTTGCTGTTAGAGAACCTTTCAAAAGCATAAGAACGCAAACCGAGATCTGCGGCGGAACCATAAAAAGTGGTAATACACTGATTGTAGAATCGTTAATGCCAAATAATGGTTTTATATTTAGTGACGGAATCGAGCAGGATTTTCTGCAGTTCAACAGTGGCGCAACGGCGGAAATAAGGCTTTCTGAGGAGATGGCTGTTTTGGTGATAAATTAAAAACAATGAAACTTAAATTAAAAAAATATACAGAACAATTACAGGATTGGCCACAAACGGGACATCACATTATGGCGCAATTTGATGATGAAAAAATTGTCGTTTATCAATCTTACCGAAAATCAATTGGAAAGTTTGCCGTTAAAAATCAATATTTTGGCGGAGAATTCAGTTTGGAAAGAATGACCTGGATCAAACCAAACTTTCTTTGGATGATGTACAGAAATGGCTGGGGAACGAAGGGAAATCAGGAATGTGTTTTGGCAATTTATCTAAAAATTGATGCTTTTAAAAGATATCTTGAAAATGCAGTTTATTCTTCTTATGACGAATCTATGGATTTTTCGAGAGAAGAGTGGCAAGAGCAAATCAATGAATCTTCTGTGAGATTGCAATGGGATCCGGATCACAACCCTTTCGGAAACAAATTGGAAAGAAGAGCAATACAGATTGGTTTAAGGAATGAATTTACCCGTTCTTTTGCCAAAAATGATATTCTTTTGATTGAGGATATTTCTGACTTTGTAAAGGAGCAGCATCAATTTATATTGAACAATGATTTGGATAAACTGATAATTCCTGAAGAAAAGGCATTGTTATTTGATGATGGAAATTTGAATAAAAAACTCAAACTCAATGAAACTAACAATTGAAATTATAAAAGCCGACATCACAAAAATCAATGCAGACGCAATTGTCAACGCCGCCAATTCTTCTTTGCTTGGTGGAGGCGGTGTTGACGGCGCAATTCACCGTGCAGGCGGAAAACGAATTCTGGAAGAATGTATGGAAATCAGAAACCGGCAAGGTAAATGCAAAACCGGAGAAGCGGTGGTGACATCAGGAGGAAATCTTCCTGCAAATTATGTCATCCATACCGTTGGACCAATCTGGAATAATAATGTAGAAAAGTGTTCCAAATTACTGACAAACTGCTATAAAAATTCTTTGAAATTAGCAGAAAGTCTAAACGTAAAAACAATCGCTTTTCCGAATATCAGCACCGGCGTTTACCGTTTTCCAAAAGATCTGGCTGCTAAAATTGCGGTTCATGAGGTTCAGAATTTTGAATCTGACGTTATTGAGAAAGTTATTTTTGTCTGTTTTGATGATGAGAATTTGGAGATTTATAAAAAATTATTAAAGTAAAACGATGAAAAAACTGACCATATTAAGCGGTGCTGGAATCAGTGCAGAAAGTGGAATAAAAACATTCAGAGACGGAGATGGTCTTTGGGAAAATCATAGTATAACAGATGTGGCAAGTCCGGAAGGCTGGCAAAAAGACAGGGCTCTGGTTTTGGAATTTTATAATCAGAGACGCCGCCAGATTCACGAAGTGCATCCAAACGAAGCACACAAATTAATTGCCGATTTAGAAAAACATTTTGAGGTTCAAATCATCACGCAGAATATAGACGATTTGCATGAAAGAGCTGGGTCATCAAATATTCTTCATATTCACGGAGAATTATTAAAATCCTGCTCCTGCAATAATAAGGCTCTGATCTATGACCAAAAGGGAGATATCAATTTGGGAGACAAAGCGGAAGATGGTGCTCAGTTGAGACCATTTATTGTTTGGTTTGGAGAAGATGTTCCTCTAATGAAAGAAGCTACAAAAAAAGCGAAAGAAGCAGATATTTTTTTAGTTATCGGAACTTCTTTACAAGTTTATCCGGCTGCGGGATTGATTCATGATATAAAAGATGATTGTCTTTTAATTGTTATCAATCCAAATGAGACAGGTTTTGGATACGGGCAAAGAGCTGTTGTAATAAAAGAAACCGCAACAAGAGGAATGAAGTTGTTGTTTGATAAGCTTGTAAATTTAGCGCAATGAAAAACAGTATAAAAGCCGCTGTTTTTGGAGTTTGCATTGGTGATGCTTTGGGTGTTCCTGTGGAATTTAAGAAAAGAGAAGATTTGAAGAAAGTTCCTGTGACTGATTATTTAGAATATATGTCTTGGAATCAGCCAAAAGGAACTTGGAGCGATGACAGTTCTTTGACGCTTTGCCTTGCAGACGTATTGACCAAAGGTTATGATCTGGAAAAAATAGGACTGAGCTTTGTGAAATGGGTAAAATATGGACACTGGACTGCTCACGGGAAATTGTTTGATATAGGCGGAACAACCAGACATTCAATTGCAAGATTAATTAAGGGAGAAAGCGCAAATTTTTCAGGAAATATTTTTGAAGAAGATAACGGAAACGGCTCATTAATGAGAATTCTTCCATTGGCTTTTTATCTTAAAGATGAAGAAAATATTGGAAAATTATATCAGACTGTAAAAGAAGTTTCGTCGATTACACACGGACATTTCCGTTCAGTTTTTGCGTGTTTTATTTATATTGTTTTTGCGATTGAATTAATTAAAGGAAAAAGCAAAATAGAAGCTTATAGTTACATGCAGAGAACAGTGTTGGAATATGCTGTAAATCAAGAATTTAATCCAAAAGAAGTTGAACTTTTCGAAAGAATTTTAAAGAATAATATTTCAAATTATCCCGAAGATGAAATTAAAAGCAGTGGTTACGTTCTTCACAGTTTAGAAGCTTCATTATGGTGTTTTCTGAATTCTGAAAGTTATTCCGAAGCGGTTTTGAAAGCTGTCAATTTAGGAGAAGATACTGATACAACCGGAGCAATCACAGGCGGAATTGCCGGAATATACAATGGTTTTGAAAATATTCCTGCAGAATGGATTTCTGAACTGGTAAGAAAAGATGATATTGAAAATCTTTGCATTAGATTGGAAAATAAATTATTGCATTAAAAACTAATAGCCATGACCGAACCAGAAAAGAAAAATATCAGCAAGTTCCTAAGCTTCGTCCTTCGGCACAAACCGGAAACGATCAGCTTAACTTTAGACGAAAACGGCTGGGCGGATGTTGATGAGCTGATTACAAAATCTACAAATTATTCCCAAAGTTTTACTTTTGAAGAACTGGACGAGATTGTGCAGACCAATGATAAGAAACGTTTTATTTTCAATGAAGATAAAACTAAAATTAGAGCAAATCAGGGACATTCGATTGATGTTGATTTGGCTTTGACTCCACAACAGCCACCAGAATTTCTCTATCACGGAACTGCTCAAAGTAATATTGATTCTATCTTGGAAAACGGAATTGAAAAAAGAAACCGGCAGTACGTACATCTTAGTCAGGAAAAAGAAACTGCTACCAAAGTCGGAATGCGCCACGGAAAACCAATGATTTTGACCATCAAAACTGGAAAAATGTTTGAAGACGGAAGTCTCTTTTATCTTTCAGATAATAATGTTTGGCTGACGGATTTTGTGGATGCGAAATATATTTCGAAATAAATGAAAAGAACATTAGCAATCGGCGACATTCATGGAGGATTCAAAGCTTTGAAACAAGTTTTGGAAAGAGCCAAAGTCACAGAGAATGATAAATTAATCTTTCTTGGAGATTACGTCGATGGTTGGAGCGAATCTTCTCAAATCATTCGATTTTTAATTGAATTTTCAGAAAAGCAGGAATGTATTTTCATCAAAGGAAATCACGATGCTTGGACGGAAAATTGGCTTGCTTTCGGAACAGCACCCGATGTCTGGCTTTTCAATGGCGGGAAAAGTACAGTTGAGAGTTATTCAGATTATTCTTCGGAAGATTTGGAAAAACATCTTGAATTTTTTCAACGGATGAAAAATTATTATGTTGACGATGAAAACCGTTTGTTCATTCACGCAGGTTATTCTTCTATGCACGGACCGGAAAAAGAAGTGTATTCCAGCAATTATCGTTGGGACAGAACTTTGTGGGAAACGGCTGTTGCGATGGATAGAAAGTTGTCAAAAAATTCAGAATTGTATCCGAAAAGACTGCTTTTGTATAAAGAAATTTTCATCGGTCACACGCCAACTTTATATTTGGGAATCAAAGAACCTATCAACAAAGCTAACATTTGGAACTTGGATACTGGAGCGGGTTTTGCTGGCTTCTTGTCTATTATGGATATCTATACGAAAGAATTCTGGCAGAGTGATTCGCTTCCGTCATTATATCCAAATGAAAAAGGAAGGAATTTTTATTGACCGATTTTCTACATTTGTATTATGAAAAATCTCTCCATCCTATTTGTCCTCATTTCGGTTTTCGGTTATTCTCAAATCCTAACACCTTACGAAAAAGGTAATGGTAATCAAACCACCACTTTTGATGAGATGCGAAAGTTCTATCAGGAATTAACAAAACAATATCCATCCATCAGTTATGAAACAAAAGGTGAAGATGACAACGGCGCGCCAATCGATGTTGTGATTTTCAACCCAACCAAACAAAGTTTCGAAGAAGCAAGAAAAGGAAAATCGGTCTTGTTCGTCAATAACGGCATTCATCCAGGCGAACCGGACGGCATTGATGCAACAATGATATTAATGAGAGACTTAGCAACCGGAAAAATCAAAGCTCCGAAAAATGTAATCATCGCAGCAATTGCAAGTTACAATATCAGCGGAATGATGAACCGGGGAAGTTTTTCCAGAGCCAATCAAAATGGTCCGGAAGAATATGGTTTCCGAGGAAATGCCAGAAATTACGATTTGAACAGAGATTTCATCAAAACAGATTCCAAAAATTCCAGAAGTTTTCAGCAGATTTTTCAATGGCTGAAACCTGATGTTTTCATAGACAATCACGTGAGCAATGGCGCTGATTATCAATACACTTTCACTTATATTTCGACCAACAAAGAACGGTTGGGAAATGTTCTCGGCAATTATTTCAATGGCGAAATGCAGAAAACACTTCTGAAAAATATGGAGAAAAAAGGCATCATTTCCGTGCCTTATGTCAACATTCACGGTGATGTTCCGGATGGCGGTTTCCCGGCGTTCATCGATTCTCCGAGATATGCGACAGGTTACACGACGCTGTTCAATACCATCGGGACGGTTGTGGAAACGCATATGTTAAAGCCGTACAAAGACCGCGTGAAAGTGACTTACGATTATATGGTGGATAACATTAATTATATCGATGAAAATTTCAAAACCATTCAGCAAAAAAGAGCCGAAAATCTGAAACAGTACCAAGTCGGAAATCTATACACAATCTCGTGGAAACTCGATTCTACAAAATATGAAAATATCGATTTCAAAGGATTTGAAGCGAAATACAAACCAAGCGACGTTTCCGGAAAAACCAGACTTTGGTACGACAGAAAATCACCGTTTTCGAATCCCGTGAAATATTACAATACTTACGTTCCGGCAAAAGAAGTCGCAATCCCAAAATATTATGTCATTCCACAATCCGAATGGAAAGTAATTGATTTACTGAAACTTAACCAGATCAAAATGATTCCGATAAAACAGGATTCTGCGATTGTGGTGGAAAGTTACAGAATCAAAGATTTCAAAACCGTTCCCAATCCTTACGAAGGCCATTATCTGCATTACGACACATTTGTGACCAAAGATTCTGGCAAAATGAATTTCCGAGCGGGCGATTTTCTGGTTCCGCTAAATCAGGATGGCGTGAAATTTCTCTTAGAAACTTTGGAGCCGGAAGCGGTAGATTCTTACTTCAACTGGAATTTCTTTGATGCGATGCTGGGTCAAAAAGAATATTATTCGCCTTATGTTTTCGAAGATACGGCGGCCAAACTTCTGAAAGAAAACAAAGCTTTGAAAACTGCTTTCGAAATGGAAAAATCGATTAATCCAAAATTTGCCGAAGACGGACAAGCACAGCTGGATTGGGTTTACAAACATTCCGAGTATTACGAGAAAACGCATCGGCTTTATCAGGTTTTTAGGATTAATTAGAATTTGACTTCGTCGAACCACGTTTTAGGTTTGGGCAGCTTTTCCGCCTTCCACTCCCAATCTTTTTTGCAGAAGTTTTCAGTTTAAATAGAACTTAATCAAAGCAAAAAAGGATTTCCGCTCAAGTCGGGCTGCGGATTCAACATCAAAACAGCATTTGTACTAAAAGACAAGTTTGTAATTCCGCAAGAATCCAGATTAAAATATCATTTCTAATTATCAGATTTGAATTTCATAATAGTTTGATGAACCTGTTTGTCGATTTCTCCTACAATATTTCTTTCACTGTATTTTGTAAGAGCATAATATTGAATATCATTTGCTAATTGGTTTAAATAATTTTTGCCATTCAATTTATACTGACTACTCTCTGATTCATTTAATTCTATTAATCTACTAAAACCAACAGATGAATTACTGCAATTAACATCAATGAAAAAATTATCTTCATTAGTTAAGAAGAACCAAAAATGAGCTTCAAAATCAATTACTCTCATTTGATATTTTTAAAATAGTTCTTCGATATATTTTTTCCGAGTACGCTTCAATAAATTCAAATTCATTTTCCCTTTCATCAAACTGAATAATATAATCGGCACCAATTTCATAACTTAATTTATCGCCATCAAACATTAATCTTGCACCACTAATTCTTCCTGCAAAATTTTTCAAAATAAATTCTGTACTTGAAAACGTCGTGAAATGTCTGTCAAAATTATCTTTATGAGTACAAATGGATTCTTTAAAATATAATACTTTACCAATATTAACCGAAAAATTTTCTACAAAATTTATTACTTTGTCTCTTACTTCTTTATCAAAAGCCATTTTAATTTGTTATTAACATTCAAATATACCATTTTCCAATAAAGAGGCATCAACCTTCCCCGCCTTTCCACTTGCCATTCAACAAAAACTTAGTATTTTTGAGACAATTAAAAATAGAAAACCTTTAGGAGCATCAAATCTCTAAAAGGTTCACAAAAATAATTCTATGAAAAAAACTGCTTACTCTTTAGTCTTTACGCTTTGTTCTTTATTCTCTTTTGCTCAGCAAAACGCTTACTCCCAGCAATATGCAAAATATAAAATGGATATTGATGTGGATGCTGCCAACTTCACTTACCAAGGGAAGCAGACTTTGCAATATCAAAACAATTCTCCGGACGAGCTGAGAGTTGCCTATTTCCATTTGTATTGGAATGCCTTCAAAGCAGGTTCTATGATGGATCAGCGTGTGCAAGGTCAAGGCGTGAATGCAGACGGAAGATTAGCAAAAAGAGTTGGAAATACAGTCGTTTCCAGATTATCCGAAATTCCCAAGAATGAGGAAGGCGCACAGAATATTCGCTGGATAAAACAGAACGGAAAAGATTTGAAATTCGAGATTCAGGGAACGGTAATGAAAGTTTACCTTGCTGATGTTATCAAACCAAATTCTTCCACCACTTTCACAATGGAATGGGATGCCGTCATCCCAATGCAGATCCGAAGAAGCGGACGTAACAACCGAGAAGGCGTAGATATGACAATGACACAATGGTACCCGAAAATCGCTGAATATGATTATGACGGCTGGGCAGCTTTCGATTACATCGGAAGAGAGTTCCACGCCCCGTTTTCTGATTTTGAGGTTAATATCAAAATCGATAAAAATTATGTCATCGGAGCCGGCGGAAATCTGGAAAATCCAACTGAAGTGAAAGGTTACGACAGCAATGCAACCATCAAACAGGATATTTCCAACAAAGTAACCTGGAAATGGACTGCGAAAAATATCCTTGATTTTGCCTGGGCTGCAGACAGAGATTATTCGGTGGACAGTTTCTCAGTGCTTGATGGGCCAAAGGTTTTCTTAGTTTATCAAAAATCCGAAAAGACAAAATACTGGTCGGAGCTTAAACCTTACATCACGAAATATTACCAATTGATGAACGCCACTTTCGGGCGGTACAAATGGCCAAGTTATTCCTTCATTCAAGGTGGTGACGGGGGAATGGAATACGGTATGTGCACAATGGTTTTGGGTGAAGCAACAACTCTGGAAGGACTTTGCGGATTGATGTTCCACGAAGGCGCTCACTCCTGGTTTCAGCAGATGCTGGCGACCAATGAAAGCGTGAGACCTTGGATGGATGAGGGTTTCACGCAGTATGCCGAGGATTATGTGTCATACAGATTGTTCCCGCCAAAAGAATCTCAACCCAATCCTTTTGTTGGAGCAATTAAGGCTTATGCTAATTTTGCAAAATCGGGGAAAGAAGAACCTGCAGTCTGGCTGGCAGACCACCACGACAACGGAACTGCTTATACCTACGCAAGTTACATCAAAGGCGAAACGTTTTTGGTGGAGCTAGGTTATATCGTTGGAGAGGAAAATCTCAACAGGATTATGATGAAATATTATGACGAATGGGCAATGAAACATCCGACAGAAAGAGATTTTATCCACATCGCACAACTGGTTACCGGAATGGATTTGAAATGGTTTCAGCATTATTGGATCAATACAACAAAAACTATCGATTACGGAATCAAGAATGTGAAATATGACCCGGAGTCTACTACAATTACGTTAGTCAATAAAGGCGACGTCCCAATGCCGATCGATTTCAGTGTTTTGACAAAAGACAAAAAGGTTATTAATTATAATATTCCATTAAGTCTTACCAGAAACTGGAAAACAAAAGATATTTACGGACCTTTCAAAACTTTACCTTATTGGGCGTGGACTCAGCAGGAATATACATTTACAATTCCTTATACGAAAGCTCAGCTATCTGCAATCGGCATTGATTTCAGTCAGCGATTGGCAGATGTGAATTCTGAGGATAATTATCTGGAAGTAAAATAAAAATTGTAAAAAGTAAAATGTATTAAGTATAATGACTTTTTGATACTTCGTGCATTTTACTTAATGCTTAATACAAAATTTATGAATTCTATCGTAATCAATATAGGAAACACGAATATCCGTTTTGGATTGTTTGATGATGACAATTGTGACATCTCGTGGGTCATCAATACAAAACCGTACAAAACAACGGACGAACTGTATGTTCAGATCCTGATGTTGTATCAGACCTATAAAATTGACCCTCAGAATATTGATAAAATCATCATCGGTTCAGTAGTTCCCCAATTAACGAAAGTGGTGAGCAGCGGGATCAAGAAGATCCATAATAAACTTCCCATCATCGTCGACAGAAATACACCTTCTGATGTCATTCCGAAGTCCAAACAGATGGGAACTGATATCTACGCCAATCTTGTTGCAGCGCACAATCTCTATTCTGGAAAGAAGAAAATCATTATCGATTTCGGAACGGCTCTTACAGCTAGTTGCATTGATGAGAATGGCGAAACGTTAGGCGTTATCATCGCCCCCGGAATTATTACGTCACTTAATAGTCTGATTCACGATACGGCTCAGCTTCCGGAAATCGAACTGGTGAAACCGAAAACTGTTTTAGGGTTGGACACTGTTACATGTATGCAAAGCGGAATGGTTTACGGTTATCTCGGGATGGTGGAAGGTTTTATCGACAGAATTAATGATGAGGTGAATGATGATTGTTTCGTAATAGCAACCGGCGGTGTGAGCCATGTTTATAAACCATTGACTGATAAAATCAACATCGGCGACAGACTTCACACATTAAAAGGACTTTATTTTTTAGGCAAGGATCTGTAACTATCTCTTATTTTTAAAAAAATCTTTCACAATCTGGGAGCATTCGTTTTCCAGAATTCCAGTTACGACTTCTGTTTTTGGATGGAGCGATAAGTTTTTATTAATAAAACCTCTTTGCTCATCTCTTGCTCCAATCACGACTTTAGTAATCTGTGACCAGTTGAGCGCACCAGCGCACATAATACAAGGCTCCAAAGTCACATATAACGTACAATTCTGAAGATACTTCCCACCGAGGTAATTGGCGGCCGAAGTGATGGCCTGCATTTCTGCGTGAGCCGTCACATCATTCAGAGTTTCGGTAAGATTATGTGATTTTGCAATGACTCTGTTGTTGGAAACAACGACACATCCAACGGGAACTTCATCTTTTTCTAAGGCTAATCCGGCTTCCTGAAAGGCCATTTTCATAAAATATTCGTCGGTGAACATTTATATAGGTAAAGTTTCAGATTTTGTCATATCGGCAATACTTGTGTCCAAAATTGGCAACATATTGTCACGGACATTGATCAGTAATTTTCTAATGCTGCAAGTGGCTTCATCTGTGCAGTCGGCACATTTTTCATAAAAATTAAGAGATGCACAAGGCAACATTGCAACAGGTCCGTCTACGATTCTGATCACATCCAGAACTTTGATGTCGGCCGGATCTTTCATGAATGTATAACCACCTTCTGCTCCTCTTTCGCTTTTAAGAATTTTGTTTTGCTTGAGTTCGCGAAGGATCTGTTCCAGAAATTTGAGAGGAATACGTTCGTTCTCCGATATTTTTTTAGCAGAGAATAATGAGGAATTGTCCTTCCTGTTCAGGAAAAGCAAAGTTTTGATTGCGTATTTGACTCTTTTTGAAAGCATACTGTAAAAATAATCAAAATTTTATATATCAGAAATAATATTAATTTCAAATAAAAAAGCCGTCTCGTATAAGAATGAGACGGCTTTTTTATTGATTTATTAATCTTAACTAAGGAAACATAACTCCAGTGTAGGAATTTGGATTTACCATAGGAAGATTAGATCTATATTTCAAGTTGATTGCTTTCAGATATTCGTTGGCAATAATTGCATATCCACGTCCTAGTGGGTGAACGCCATCAAGAGAGAACGTGCCACCTGTTACAAATTTCGAGGTGTATTTTACACCATCCCATTGAATTCCGGAAGTGGAATTAAGTTCCATCATTTTTGCTTTTGAATCTACCAAAGCCAAACCGTATGAAGATGCCAGACTTGTAATAGAAGCGTTATATGCGTCTGTTGCAGCTGTAACCAAAGCTGATTCTGTTTTTGTCAAAACATATTGGTTATCTAATGGATAAGATACACCATATACATTTATAGAAGCAGGTGCACTTGGATTTGTTTTGGCAATGATTGAACTTGCAGGTAGCAATACGAAGTCTTCAGAAGTTGCCTGTCTTGCCTGACCATAAATTTGTCCAAATGCAGCAGCTGTAGCAGCACCTAAGGAAGGAGTCAAAGCAGCAGTCAGCTGAGCAGATAAATTCGTAAGCGAAGTATCCTTAATTAATACAGGATTTGCAGAAGTAGAAGATAATAAGTTAATTCTGGTTCCTGCACCAAAAGCTGTTAAAGCTTGTTTAAGAGGGCCATATAAACCTGAATTCAATGCTGCAAGGTTTGCACCTAAAGCTGCCGGCGTTAAAGGATTATAAGGAACGGTTGTGAAATAAGGAACAGAAGATACATAAGGAATGTTAGAAATCGCTCCTTGAGTTGTACCTACTGATTTTAATCCATCAAGAACTCCTTTTATGGAAGCTGCTACCACATTCGGATCAGAAATATCGTTAGATCCATAAGTTGCCGGATTTGTATTTCCTGTTTGATCCACACCACTTCCTCCACTTGTCGCATAACTCAATACGTCGTTTGCGCCAATCCAGAGAGAAAAGAAGGTTGGTTTTTGTGCCATCGCATCTGCAAGAACTGTTGTTGAAGCAGAAGTTGCAAATCTTACAAAATATGGATTGGCTTTGCCTGCTGCTAAGTTTGCCGCGCTTCCATAGCCCGGGGTGACAAGGTGGAAAGATTTTGCTCCGGGAACACCCATATTATTGAAGTATTTCCCTGCTCCTCCGATGATGTCCAAAGCAGCCGCAGCATCGGATTGGACTGGAGATATTGCTCCGGATACGACTTTCAGTGTGTATTTTCCTCCAAATCCAGGGATTCCTATAAAACCACCAACATCATTTGGCATCATGGGTTGTGTAAATTCTCCACCACCTGCAAGTTTCATTTGAGTTGCAAGCATCAAGGGATAAGATTCTGCTTGTCCGCTGGAGTATAATGCACCATCTCTGTATCCGGATGTCAAAGAGTTACCTAACGCAACATACTTTGAAAAATTCGCATTTCCCGACGTTACAGCAACATCTTCCGTATCATTATCGAATTCTGTTTGACAGCTTACCACAAATAAAAGAGAAGCCGCTATACCTGATAAAAATATCTTTTTCATAATTATTAATTCTAATTTTTAAAATGCATTGTAAGATAATCCTAAACCAAAGTAAAATACATCTGCCTTTGCTTGTCCGTAAAAACTGTTATAAACATTGTTTACTTTTCTGCTTTCTGGCATTGCATAAGCTCCGGAAAGATCTACGCCTAATTTGTTAAATTTAAGTCCAATACCTGCAGTCAATACATAATTGTTAAAAGAAGGTGTTTCCGGAATGAAGTTTTCATCAGAATATGGAGACTCATCATAGTACCATCCGGCTCTTGCTGCAATCATATCTGTAACCATATATTGCGTTCCAACACGTATACTTTTCGTATTTTTAAAGTTTTTAGGAGCTACCAAAATTGTAGGATCAGATGCCTGATTCCCAACAGGAGCATTGGCAAAATCCAAAGTCAGTTTATTATATCTCTCCCAGCCGTGATAGTTGAAATCTGCAGAAACCAACCATTTTGGTGTCACTTTATATGTAGCACCCAAAGTGATTTCATCTACCAAAGGCAGAGTCGCTTTGAAGTTGTCAACACCACCAGTTGCTGCCAGTCCAATATTAGGATATAACGCTGGAGAAATATTAAACGTCGCTTTTCCATTTTCAGCTTTCATATCAACAGGAGAGCGGTATGCGACACTCACATCCCACTGGCTGTCCGGCTGGAAATAGAATCCAAAACCAAAACCGTGACCTGTAGCTTCGTCATCTAAAAGATTAAGAGATCCGCCTAATTGTGTTACTCTTTTTGTCCAGTCCACTTTTCCTCTTGCATAGATATAACTGGCTCCAAAAGATGCCCAAGGTGCCAATTTCACAGAGATCATTGGTTGGAAGAAGTAGCTTTTAAGTTCTAATTTTTCTACCATTTCCGCACCTTCCCAATTTGTTGGCCATTCTATTGTGCTACCAAAAGGTGTTGAAAAACTAAACCCTACAGAAAGTTGATCCATTACTTTGTACGCAATTGCTGCATAGACTGGAGTTCCAATTGGATTATCTGTTTGAGTCTGCTGTAGAGTGCTTGTGTTCTGGAAAGTAATTTTGTTTGAAATTCCAAAACCTCCCGCAGCTACACTTAGTTTTGCAGGGATAAAAGAAATACCCGCAGGGTTGAAGAACGCAACACTTGCATCCTCTGCGTGAGCGCTGGTATGAGCCATCGCTAACTGCTTAACGCCTTGAAGAGATACTCGGAATCCTCCTGCGTATGCCATTACTCCGGCTGTTAAAGCCATGGTCATTAAAATTCTTTTCATATAGTTATTATTAATGTTCCAAATTTATAATTATTTTAATAACAATTATAAAAAAACATAAAAAATGTTAAACATTGCTATTCTTAGAATAATTGTTTAATTAATTATTTATATTAAGTGACTGTTTATTATGTATTTAGATATGTATTTTAGAAAAATTAAATCGATGTTTAATTTTAAACAATATAATGTAAACCATAGTAAAATGACTAATTTTCTTTTGAATATATCGTAATATTATATAGCTTTATATGATAAATTGCTAATATTAATCCTATATTAACTAAAAATTAACAAAAATGCGTTTTTAAAAAATATATTCATCAAGCTTAAATAAAATTTATATTAACTTTGCAATCAGACATAAAAAAAATAAAATATGAGTTGTGGATGCAAAACATCCGGCGATTCTTCCCACTCTTGCGGTACGAAGAGTGCCAGTGGGTGCAGTAGTGTAGATACATGTGGCAATAGTTATAAATTAAGTGTTTTTGACTGGCTTTCTGATGTTAATCCATCGGGTTCAAAAAGCTCAGAATATGTGGAAGTTCGTTTCAAAAACGAACGTAAATTATATTATAGAAACGTCAACAACCTGCCTTTACATATAGGAAGTATCATTGCTGTAGAATCCAGTCCGGGTCACGATATAGGTGTAGTAAGTCTTTCAGGAGAGCTGGTAAAAATCCAGATGAAGAAAAAAAACGTGCACGAAGACAGCATACAAAAGGTCTATCGCCTTGCGAATCAAAAGGATATTGAAACCTGGCAAGACCTTAGAAATAAGGAAAATGCCATCAAAGTAGATGCCCGTAAAATTGCTTACGGACTAAAGCTTGAGATGAAAATCACAGATGTAGAATATCAAGGTGATGGATCCAAGGTAACATTCTATTACACAGCGGACAACCGAATAGATTTCCGGGTGCTGATCAAAGAATACGCCTCCGCTTTCAGAACGAAGATCGATATGAAGCAAATAGGCTTCCGTCAGGAGTCTGCAAAAGTTGGTGGTATCGGATCCTGCGGTAGAGAACTTTGCTGTTCTACCTGGCTTACGGATTTCAGATCGGTGAATACCAATGCGGCGAGATATCAGCAGTTGAGCATCAATCCTCAGAAATTGGCTGGGCAATGCGGCAAACTGAAGTGTTGTCTCAACTATGAACTAGACACTTATCTGGATGTGTTGAGAGATTTCCCTTCATCCAGCACGGTTCTCAATACAGAAAAAGGGAGAGCATTCTGCATCAAGATAGACGTTTTTAAAAAGAAAATGTGGTTTGCTTATGTAGAAAATTCTATGACATGGTACGACATTGATATCTACGAAGTTCAAAAGATGATTGCCATTAATAAAAAAGGCGAGAAATCACAGGCTCTGGAAGATCTCAAAGTGGTTGAGAACCGTATGATAACTTCTGATCTGATTCAGGAAAACAGCGTTGACCGTTTTGAAAAGAAAAACAGAAAACCAAGACCGAATAATAACAGAGACAGAAACCCGAAACAATCTGATAACAAAGCTGCAAAACAGTCCGACAGGCCTGCGAGACAACCTGAAAATAGAAATCCAAAACAAGCTGATAACAGACCTCGTTCCAATGAGCAGAAACCTGTAGAAAATAAAACAGTTGTTCCACAAGTTCAGTCGACAGAGAATCAGTCTTCGGAAAATAAAACGCAAAAAAAACCGTTCAAAAAACCGAAAAAGAAATTTCCGCCGAAAAATGAAGGTAATGCTTAGATCAATAGTTGTTTTTATCCTGTTTTTATCTTTGAGTTCGTGCCAAAACGGAGACGAGAAAATTTTGGTGAATGATATAGAAAATCATTGGAAAAAAAATGATGCCCAAACATTTGATTTTGAAGTGAAAGATGCTCAGAATCAGAAAAATCTGATATTTGTAGTTCGGAATAATAACGATTATCCATATAGTAATCTTAGGCTGATTGCAAAAATCGAACACAACAAAAAGAATATCTCTACCGATACGCTCAATTTTGTATTAGCAAAACCGAATGGCGAATGGATCGGGACAGGATTCGGAGATACTAAAGAAATTCTTTTTCAGTATAAATTAAATTATAAATTTCCGCAAAACGGTAGTTATTCTGTCAAAGTTGTGCATGCAATGAGAAGAAATGTATTACCGGGAATAGAAGATATAGGAATTAAAATTCAAAACTTAAAGCCATAATTTATTAATGGAAAATAAGAAAACTGAACATAAAACTTTTCCTCTGCCAAACAAGAAAAAAGACAGATCCGGCATCAAAAAATGGATCAAGATTATCTGGATTGGATTTTTTGCCGTCGTATTAGGGATTTCTGCGACATTTTTTGCTGTTGCTCAGGGATTTGTGGGAGATATGCCTGATGTAAAAGAGTTGGAAAATCCGGATATTTATGTAGCATCAGAAATCTATTCTTCAGACAATGTTCTTTTGGGAAAATTTGAAAAAGAAAAGACCAAGCCGGTAACTTACAAACAGTTGCCGCCATTCCTTGTCTACGCTTTGCAGGCAAAAGAAGATGAGCGTTTCAAGGAACACTCTGGCATCGATCTGAAGTCTATTTTAAGAGCAATCAGATTTGGAGGAGAAAGAGGTGGTGGATCCACGATCACTCAGCAGCTTGCAAAATTATTATTCACAGGCAATGCTTCTCAAAATAAAATTGAAAGAGCTTTTCAAAAGTTGAAAGAATGGTGCGTTGCTGTCAGTCTGGAAAAACGATATACTAAGGAAGAAATCGTTGCTTTGTACTTCAACAAAATGGATTTTCTTTTCAATGCAAAAGGTATTGAGATGGCATCCAGAGTATATTTTAATAAAACAACAAGTCAGTTGACTTTGCCTGAAGCTGCCACATTTGTAGCAATGCTGGAAGCGCCGAGAAGAAATAATCCTTACAGAAATCCTGAAAGAGCAAAAGTCCGTAGAGATGTAGTTCTGAAGCAAATGCTGGACACAGGTTACATCGATAATGCAACTTATGAAAAAGCAGTAAACACTCCGATAGTTGTTGATTTTCACGAGATCAAAACTGTGGAGGATGGATTTTCTTCTTATTATAAATTCTATCTGAGAAAAGAAATCCAGCAATATCTTGACACCTACGAGAAAGAAACAGGAAAAGAGCTTAATCTTTACAAAAACGGGTTGAAGATCTACGTGACTTTAGATTCCAGAATGCAGCATTATGCAGAAGAGGCAATTAAGGAACATCTGACCAATCTTCAAAGAAATTTTGACAATGAAATGAGACGTAATCCAAACCGTCCTTATTATTATTTGTCGAAAACAGATATTAACAAACTGATGATGTCTTCCGTAAGAAGAACAGGCAGATATAAACAACTGAAAGCTGAAGGGATGTCCGAGGATTCTATTATGATGGACTTCCATAAACCCGTGAAAATGTCTAGATTTACATGGCAGGGAGAAGAAGAAGTAGAGATGTCACCTTGGGATTCTATACGCTATCACAAGCAGATTGCACAGGCGGGATTGATGTCTATGGAACCTGCAACGGGTGATATAAAAGCCTGGGTTGGTGGTATCAACTGGCAGCATTTTCAATATGATCACGTGAAGCAGGGGAAACGTCAGGTAGGATCTACCTTCAAACCTTTTGTGTACGCAACAGCAATTATGCATCTTGGGATGACACCGTGTTCTACTGTCTCAAACGCAAGTTTTAATAAAGGAACTTACCATGTTCCCGGTAGAGGTGGAATGCTGACGCTTAAAAACGCATTAGCACAATCCCAAAACCCTGTGGCGCTGCGTTTGGCAGAGATGTCAGGAACTCAGAACGTTATCCAGACCGCAAGAGATCTTGGTGTGACAACAGATATTTCTACCAGTTTGCCAATGGCATTGGGAACTTCAGATATTACAATTTACGAAATGTTGGGTGCATATAGTACATTTGCTAACTTCGGAAATTACACCAAACCGGAAATGATCTGGAGAATTGAAGATGCAAACGGCCGCGTCATCAAAGAAGTGAAGCCTGTTGTAAAAGAAGTGATGAACGAGATGTACGCCTACACAATGATCGATCTGATGAAAGGTGTAGCAGAATTCGGGACCGCCTCCGGCGAACTTAGAAGACAGGGAATCCCGGTGACTACAGAGATTGCAGGTAAAACAGGAACTACACAGAATAATTCCGACGGTTGGTTTATGGGAATCGTTCCAAAACTGGCAACCGGAGTCTGGGTAGGATGGGAAGACAGAGCAACCCACTTCTATAGTACAGGAGAAGGGCAGGGTGCAAAAATGGGTCTGCCGATCTGGGCGTTATTTATGAAGAAAGTATTTGCTGACAAAGCTTTGAATATCCTTATGGATGACAAATTCATAAAACCAGCCAACTGGACAGGAAGCTGTTCCGATCTTAATAATCTAAGAAACGGATATGGTGATGAAGGCGGATTACAGTCAATAGACGAACTCAAAAATCCAACGCAGATCGTTCCGGACAAACCCGTGAAAAAAGAAGATCATTCTAACGAAACGCTAAATTCCGAAGAAGATACAGATTTTAACAAATAAAAATATAACCCACATTTAGGATGTGGGTTTTTTATACAGATGAAACTCAACCTCATTACTCAAAAATTCACGTCACTATTCCCGGGAGATTTTTCCGGAAACACAATGCAGAGACAAACGCCTGACGTGATGTTTTGCACTGTAAAACCTGCCGGTTTTTCCAATACAGAATTGATCGATTTTAATGAAAAATTATCACAGGAAATAGGTTTAGGCAATTTAGAGAATGACAAAGATTTTCTTGCTGCGCAGAATCTCCCAGAAAATGTAAAAACCTACGCAACAGCTTACGCAGGACATCAGTTTGGGAATTGGGCAGGACAATTGGGCGACGGAAGAGCAATCTATGCCGGAGAAATTCTAAGTAATAATAAACAAACCGAAATACAGTGGAAAGGAGCCGGCGCAACACCTTATTCCAGAAATGCAGATGGAAGAGCAGTCTTAAGATCATCAATCCGGGAATATCTGATGAGCGAAGCAATGTTTCATCTGGGAGTTCCTACAACCAGAGCTCTGAGTCTTTCCAAAACGGGTGAAGATGTGATCCGCGATATCCAGTATTCCGGGAATCCGCAAAAGGAGCCGGGTGCGGTTGTGGTAAGAACGGCCGAATCTTTTCTTCGTTTAGGACATTTTGAATTGTTATCGGCAAGAAAACAGAATGATCTTCTCAAACAATTGGCAGATTATGCAATTGAAAATTTCTTTCCGGAAGTTTCCGCACACAATAATCCAACAAAATATATTGATTGGTTTCAGGCTGTTTGCGACAGAACTCTTAAAATGATTATTGATTGGTATCGTGTCGGGTTTGTTCACGGCGTTATGAACACCGATAATATGTCTGTCCTTGGTTTGACAATCGATTATGGACCCTTTTCTATGATGGATGGCTATGATCTGGAATTCACCCCCAATACAACCGATCTGCCCGGAAGAAGATATGCATTCGGCAAGCAAGGTCAGATCTCACATTGGAATCTGGCGGCTTTTGCTAATGCGATTTTTCCTTTGATTAATGATCAGGAAGTTTTAGAGAAAATTCTCGATGATTTTGGAAAGCAGTTTTGGGTAAAACATGATAAAATGCTTGCGGAGAAATTTGGTTTTGATGAGGTTTTAAAAGAAGATGAAAAATTTTTCACAGAATGGCAGCAGTTGATGCAGGATCTGAATTTGGATTATACCTTATTTTTCCAACAACTCGAAAAACCGATTGTTGAAATTCAAACCGACGATTTCAAAGATTGTTTTTATCGAATTTTAAGTCAGAATGAATTAAAAAAAATATCAGATTTCATCGAAAAATATCAGGCAAGAAAAGGTAAAAACAATATCTCGGAAACTGAGTCTTTAGAATTAATGTCAAAGACAAATCCGAAATTCATCCTCAGAAATTATCTCTTGTTTGAAGCGATCCAGGATGCGGAAAACGGGAATTACGAGATGTTCTTCAAACTGAAAAAAGCTTTGGAGAATCCTTACGAAAACCTTTTTCCGGAATTCAATCAAAAAAGACCTTCAAAGTACGATAATCAGACTGGAAGCAGCCAATTGTCTTGTAGTTCTTAATAGGAGTGATTTTTTTTAAGTTTAGCCAGGCTCGGATAAATTATTTGGATCGATGCAGGAAAGAAATTGTATCAAAACAAATAATTGACATTCTCGATATGGTATTTAATCCTTAATCGAAGTGATAAATTGTTTTTCTTAGTTCTACAAAGTTTTTGATATAAAGTTTCTTTATTTTTGCAGAAATATTTGAGTTTTGAAACTATTGAACAAAATTTTATCTTTCCTGAAAATCATTTTCCCTTCTACCAAAACAGAAGGTTTTATTTTCCTTTTTTTTGCGATTCTTTACGGCGCAAATGCGTGGTTTATTGCGGAGAATTTCAGCATAATTTATGACGACAGAATTCCGTGGGATGCTTATTTTAGTTTTGATAACAGGGCAATTATTCAAACTGGTGGCGGTTTCGAGAGACATCCCTTGTCCAATTATTTCTTTGATCAAATCCGAAATTTTGCTTTGCTGATTTCCGGTAATCATTACAACTCAACTTTCCGTTTGGTTTTGGCATTGTTGTCAACTTTAATTATTAGTTTAGCGAATGTTCAGATATTCAAATATCTTCATAATATCATTAGACTTCCACTGAAAATCAGTTTGTTAATTCTGTTTTTTTATGGCTTATTTGTGACCAATATTCTGTTGTCTTTCACGCCGGAAACCTACACTTATACTTTACTTTTCTTATCGATATTTAATTATTATTCGGCGAAGCAAATTCAGGATGAAAAGACAGTTTCGTTTGGAGCAACAATTTTTGGTTCTGTTTTTATCGGCGGTTTGACGATCACAAATATTGTGAAAGTTTACATTCCATTTCTTTTTGAAAAGAAGATCTTCTGGAACTGGAAAAAAATTGGAATTGCAGTTTCGAAAGTAGCGGTTTCTGCCGGCATTTTCATCTTTTTATTTTTGTTGAGACTCGATTTTAATATTCAGAATTTCTTTACCAAAACCGAAGAACAGTATGATAAATTCTCGACTCCGAAAGTAACGCCGCTTTGGGATATGATCTGTTCCTGGTTTTTCGGTGGCAATATTTTGTTCTCGAATTATGAGATCAGAGATTATCATAACAAAGACAAAACCTTTTATTACAAAGCTTTGTTTATGGATGTTTATTCGTCCATTATTCCTTATATTTTCATAGGAGTAATTTTATTAATGCTCATCTGGAGCATTTTCAGGAATTACAAAAATAGGCTGGTTTGGATCTTGGTTATTTCTTTTTTCGTTGATATTCTGATTCATTGCGTACTGAAATTTGGTCTGCACACCTCTTACATCTACGGCGGCCATTTTATTTTTGTTTATCCGTTGTTGTTTGGCTGGCTGTTTTTCAGTTTCAAAGACAAAAAAATGCCATTAACTTTCTTGTATGGAACTTTAATGATATTGACAGTTTATCTGGGCTTCAATAATTTTTACAGATTGACGGAGTTCTATCAATTTCTGGAAACTTACTACAAATAAAAAACGCCGCAATTAGCGGCGTTTTTTATTATTTAGCTTCAACACAAAAGACGGCGTAAGGAATTACCGTTGCAGACGGATAGACCTTCTTAATGTTTTTCAGATCGTCGGCTGCACTCTGTTTTGAGAAATAACTTCCTGCGAGGATTTTATAATTTGGTCTGAGCGATGCATCTTTTTCAACTTTCAGATTTCTAAAGTTATTTCTGAATTCTGTACTGATTTTTGTAGCTTCTTCATTGCTTTTTACCACCACAACCTGAATTTTGAATCCCATAATTTTCGGATTTTTTCTGCAGATCTCAGCATTTGTAAGCTCCCTGTTGGCTACTAAAATTTTTGGCGGCGCTTTGACTGAACTGTCAGAAGAACGGCTGCAATTGCCTTCTACCTTTTCCAAAGCATCATTAATACGTTCATCCAAAGAGAAGGAAAGCTCAGTTCCCGAGATGGTGTCTTTCTTCACAATGTATTGAGCATCAATTTGGTAAAAAGAAAACACAGTCGCTATTATGAAAAGCTTAAGCAGATTGTTCATTTAATATTTATTTTCAGCAAATTTAAAATAAATTGAATGAAACGCAAACCCTGTTATTTAGAACAATTACAAATTAATTGGATTTGATAAAAAGCATCCGATAAGGTCGTCTTAATTTTTGTTAAAGTGCTATTTTTGCGGAATTGAATGTAACAGTCAATAGAATTTACTAACCCAAGATTATATAAATGATTAGTTGGAGAAAGCATTACAAAAAGGGTCTGATAGCAATTAGTTTATTGTTGTCAACCGGCGCTTCCGTTTATGCACAAGGCGATCCGAAAAAAGGACAGGAGCTGTTTAAGGCGAACTGTACCGCTTGTCACGCTTTGGACAAAAAAGTTGTAGGGCCTGCACTTGGCGGTGTTGTTGAAAAAGTCAAAAAAGATGGTCAAGACACCGACTGGCTTCATAAATGGATCACCAATAATGAAAAGCTTAGAGCTTCTGGCGATGCATATGCAAACAAAATCTATGAAGAAAATGGAAAAGTTGCGATGCAGGTATTCGAAGGGAAGCTTTCAGATACGGATATTGATGATATCTTAGCTTACACAACTGATCCTCCAAAAGAAGAGCCTGCAGCAGATGCAAAAGCAGACGGAGCTGCAGCTAACGATACAGCATCTATTGAAGCTGAAAAAGCCCAGCAACTGAATTCTAAAATAGTAATTGCAGCACTTATTGCCATTGCTGGTTTGTTGGTTTGGCTATTGATAAAAATTCGTCAGCTGGTAAAATTACAGCAATCACCAGAATTATCAGAACTTAATTCTACCAGAGTTACTTCTTTCTCCGCATTGTATGAAAAATACAGCTATGTAGGAAAAGGTCTTGTAGGATTACTAGCACTATTTGCCGTTTATGGCATCTGGAACTGGTTGATGTGGATTGGTGTTTACAAAGGATACGCTCCGGAGCAGCCAATTTATTTCTCTCATAAGATCCACGCAGGCGAGAATAAAATCGACTGTCAGCTTTGTCACTCAAGTGCAAAATATGGTAAAGTGTCCGAGATTCCTTCTCTTAACGTTTGTATGAACTGTCACCGCTCTATTTCTGAATACAAAGGAAAATATCTGGAGCCTGGTAAAGACAGAGAGTTCTATACAGGAGAGATCAAAAAGATCTATCAGCATGTTGGATGGGATGAGGATAAGCAGGCTTATACCGGTAAAACCGAACCTGTAGAATGGACTAGGATTCACAATATGCCTGATTTTGTTTACTTCAATCACGCTCAGCACGTTGTAGCAGGTGAGCAGGCGATCATCAATTCATTTAATGCGAAACAGAAAGATGCGGCGAACAAGATTGATGTGGTTTGTAAAGCTTGTCACGGAAAAATTGATACAATGAACGTCGTTCAAATGGCAAACAACTTCACAATGGGATGGTGTATAGAATGTCACAGAACTACAGAAGTAGATATGAATAACGGTTACAATAAAGAATACTTCAAAAATCTGCATGATAAGTTGAAAAAACAATATGGTGAAGGAAGTAAGATCACTGTAGATGCAATTGGAGGTCTTGAGTGTGGTAAATGTCATTATTAATAACAAAAATTAGAAGTATAAATGGCTTCAAATAAAATACAATTCAGAAGTATTCACGAACTAAAAGATCCAACCCTTAACGGGAAGTTGGCGCTGAAAGAGTTTCAGAATGAGATTCCGGTAGATGAATTCTTGGAAGATGCTGGTAATTCAGGAACTTCTCGTAGAGACTTTCTTAAGATATTAGGATTTTCTACAGCTGCTGTTACATTAGCAGCTTGTGAGGCTCCGGTTCTTAAAACAATCCCTTATGTGGTAAAACCGCATGAT
Source organism: Epilithonimonas sp. UC225_85 (assembly GCF_042695135.1). Taxonomy (GTDB): domain Bacteria; phylum Bacteroidota; class Bacteroidia; order Flavobacteriales; family Weeksellaceae; genus Epilithonimonas. The sequence continues at coordinate 143,037 of NZ_CP170547.1, read as the reverse complement.
ATTATTCCGGGGATTCCCAACTATTATGCATCTTCATATTTTGACGGGTTCGATTTCGCTAGTGTTTTAGTTAAAACCAGAGAAGGGCGTCCAATTAAAATTGAGCCTAATCCAACCGCTGGAACATTAGGTAAGACTAATGCGAGAGCTCAGGCAAGTGTACTTTCTCTTTATGATAATGATAAAGTGAAATTGCCGGCTTTGAATGGAGATGAGCAAACTGATTTCAATAAAATTGATGATTTTGTTTTAAAAGGTTTGGCAGAGTCTCAGGCTAATGGTAAAAAGATCGTTGTGTTATCACACTCTTTCCCAAGCCCGACTTTCAAAAAATTATTTGGAGATTTCAAAGCAAAATATCCTTCTGCTGAACTTATCACTTATGATGCGATTCCTTACGCTGCAGCATTAGACGCAGCTCAGGAAGTTTTCGGACAAAGAGCATTACCGGTTTATGATCTTAGCAGTTCTCAATTGGTCGTTTCTTTTCAGGCAGATTTCTTAGGAGATTTTAATGCGTCAAGTTTAGAAGTTTCTTATGCTGCGGCAAGAAAGCCAGGTCCGGAAATGTTGAGACACATTCAGGTTGAGTCTAACTTGAGTTTGACCGGAGCTAACGCCGATTCTAGATACAGATTGAAACCAAGTGCTGTTTTCAAAACTTTGGTAGAAGTTTATAATGGATTGAACGGTGGAACGGCTGATAAAACAGCTTCCGAAATCGTAAAAGAACTTCAGGCAAAAGGCAGCAATGCTGTTGTTTTTGCTGATGGATCTAAAGCAGCTTATGTTCTGGCTCATTTAATTAATCAAAAACTGGGATCTAAGGCTTTCACTGGTAAAGCTAACTTCCTTAAAGAATACGATAACGCAAGATTCACTGAGTTTTTATCTTGGTTGAATGGCGGACAGGTTGGAGTTCTAATCTCCAATAATGTTAATCCAATCTATTCCCACGCAAAAGGAGAATCTCTAAAGGCAGCTTTATCAAAAGTTCCTTATTCTGTAGCAATTACAGATAAAAAGAATGATATTTATAAAGCTTCCAAAGCAGTTATTCCTGCTACACACTGGTTAGAATCCTGGGGAGATATCACGCCGGAAACTGGTGCATACTCATTGATGCAGCCAACGATCCAAAAAATCTTTACATCAAGACAAGTTGAAGAATCTCTATTGTTGTGGATCAATGGAAAAAACAGCCCGGCTAACAATTACTACGAATATCTTAAAGCAAACGCTTTAACGCTTAATGAAGGGAAAACTTTCAATAAGACTTTATATAACGGTTTCACGACTGGTGGTCTTTCTACAGGATTGGCTTACACAGGTGGAAACGCAGCTCAGGCTGTCGCTGAATTATCAGCTTTCAAACCTGCTCAATTAGAATTACAACTTTATACAAAACCAGCAATTGGTGACGGAACGCAGTCTAACAACCCTTGGTTGATGGAACTTCCGGATCCTATCTCCAGATTATCCTGGGATAATTACTTGACAATTTCTCCAAAAGATGCAGAAAAATTAGGTCTTGAAAATAGCCTTAATGCAAGAATGCAATTGGATGGTGACCTTGTTAGTTTAACTGTAAACGGTGTTACATTGAAAGATGTTCCTGTTTTTATCCAGCCCGGACAAGCAGAAGGATCTTTGGGTCTTGCTCTAGGATATGGTAAGAAAGATTCAGGGAAAGTTGCTAATGCAGGTGTAAACGCTTATCCGTTATTTGATGGTTATAATACAGTTCTTACCAATGTAAAAATTGAAAAAACAGGAGAAGATTATGAGTTTGCAGGAATGCAGCTTCAAAATACATTGATGGGTCGTTATGAGATCGCTAAAGAAGTTTCTTTGGAAGATTTTATTAACAAACCTGTAGATGACTGGAACGCTCCATTGGCAATGCATACAATTGGAGGAGAGCTTCCATTAGGAAAAGTGGATCTTTGGGATTCTTATGATGATACAGATGGTCCTCACTTCAATTTGTCAGTTGATCTTAACTCTTGTACTGGTTGTGGCGCTTGTGTTGTGGCTTGTCAGGCAGAAAACAACGTTGCAGTTGTGGGTAAAGAAGAGATCAGAATGTCAAGAGATATGTACTGGTTAAGAATTGACCGTTACTATTCTGCAATCGAGAAAATAGAAACAAAAGAGCAAATTGACAGAGGTCTTAATGCGCCTCAACTTTATGGTGGTCCTTTCTCAGAAGGTATTTTGAACCACCCTGCGGATAATCCGGATGTGATCTTCCAGCCGGTGATGTGTCAGCATTGTAACCATGCTCCTTGTGAAACTGTTTGTCCTGTTGCTGCAACATCTCACGGTAAACAAGGTCAAAACCAAATGGCTTATAACAGATGTATCGGTACAAGATATTGTGCGAACAACTGTCCTTACAAAGTAAGAAGATTCAACTGGTTCAATTATGCATTGAATGACAAGTTTGACTTCAATATGAATAATGACTTAGGTAGAATGGTTCTCAACCCGGATGTTGTTACAAGAACAAGAGGGGTAATGGAAAAATGTTCTATGTGTATCCAAATGACTCAGACAACAATTCTTGAGGCTAAAAAAGATGGAAGAAAGGTAGTTGACGGAGAGTTCCAGACGGCTTGTTCTAAAGCTTGTTCTACAGGATCTTTGAAATTTGGAGATATGAATGATGTGGCTTCAGAAGTTCGCAGCTTATTCAATAGCAATAGAAAATACGTGTTGTTAGAAGAGATTGGTACAAAACCAAACGTTTTCTATCATACAAAAATCAGAAACAGAAAAGAAAGTTTAAATAATAAATAGGTAAAAAATGTCAGGACATTACGAAGCTCCGATAAGGGAACCTTTAATTATTGGTCACAAGACTTATCACGATATCACAGAGGATATCGCAAGACCTATCGAAGAACGCGCAGGGAAGTTATGGTGGGCATCATTGTATGCAGCTTTAATTCTGTTTGTTTACGGATTTGGTTGTATTGCATACACCATCGGAACCGGTATCGGTGCCTGGGGACTAAACAGAACCATTAACTGGGGTTGGGATATTACCAATTTCGTTTGGTGGGTAGGTATTGGTCACGCAGGAACATTGATCTCTGCCGTACTATTATTATTTAGACAAAGATGGAGAATGTCTGTAAACCGTTCTGCAGAAGCGATGACGATCTTCGCAGTTTGCCAGGCGGCGATCTTCCCGGTAATTCACATGGGTAGAGTCTGGGTTGGATATTGGGTTTTCCCTTTGCCAAACCAATTTGGTTCTCTTTGGGTCAACTTCAACTCGCCATTACTTTGGGACGTATTTGCGATTTCGACTTATTTCTCAGTATCAGTAGTATTCTGGTTTATGGGATTAATTCCTGACTTTGCAATGATCAGAGATAGAGCTAAGACTCCTTTCAATAAGAAAATTTATACGCTACTAGCATTCGGTTGGGGTGGAAAAGCAAAACACTGGCAGAGATTCGAAGAGTTATCTTTGGTTCTAGCAGGTTTGGCAACGCCACTTGTATTCTCGGTACACACGACGGTATCATTTGACTTTGCTACATCGGTAATCAAAGGATGGCACTCGACTATCTACCCACCATATTTCGTTGCTGGAGCAATCTTCTCAGGATTTGCAATGGTACAGACACTATTGTTGGTTGCAAGAAAAGTTTGTCACTTAGAAGATTACATTACAATGTATCATATCGAAATTATGAATATCGTAATCGTAGTAACGGGTGGAATGGTAACTGTAGCGTACGCAACTGAGTATTTTATAGGTTGGTATTCCGGATCAAGATTTGAAGATTTTACTTATCTTTCTCCGGGTGCAGCAACTGGACCTTACTGGTGGGCATTCTGGGCATTGATTATTTGTAATTTGGTTGTTCCGGCAGCATTCTGGTTCAAAAAAGTTAGAACTAATATCTTCTGGACATTCATCATTGCATTGATCATTAATATCGGAATGTGGTTTGAGCGTTTTGATATTATCGTAATCAACTTGTCAAGAGATTATTTACCATCATCTTGGACAATGTTCAAACCGACGATCATTGACGTTGGGGTATATCTTGGAACAATTGGTTTCTTCTCAGTATTATTCTTATTGTATGCAAGAACATTCCCTGTAATCGCACAGGCAGAATTGAAGAGTATTTTGAAAATTTCCGGTGAAACTTATAAAGCAAAAGAAGGAGATGAGCACCACTAAAATTATATACGGACTTTACGGCGACGATGATGATTTGTTGCACGGCGTAAAAGCCTTTACAGATAAAGGAATCAGCATAAACGAAGTTTATACGCCATTTCCTGTTCACGGACTTGATAAAGCACTTGGATTAAAGAAAACCAGAATTTCTGATGCGGCATTTATCTATGCTTGTTACGGAGTTACAATTGGTATTACTTTGACCGCCTGGATTATGAACCACGACTGGCCTCAGAATATTGGTGGTAAGCCATCATTTGACTGGATACACAATTTTCCGGCATTCATTGATCCAATGTTCGAATTGATGGTCTTCTGTTCGGCTCACTTGATGTCTCTTACTTTTCTTGTAAGAAACAAAATGTATCCGGGCGCAAAACCTCAGAATCCGGATCCGAGAACTACGGATGACAAATTTATGATGGAGTTTGTTTCTGATGATGTTGAAACTATAAAACAACTGTTGATTGATACAGGTGTTGAAGAAATAACAGTTAAAGATGCTTAAGATGAAGAATAGTATATTAAAAATTACGGCGATCTTTGGTTTAACTACTGTTTTACTGAATTCTTGCGGTGGACCAAAAGATAATCCACCTTTGGTATATTTTCCGGATATGTATTTTCCAGTAGCTTATGATCCTTTGATGAAGGCTAAAGATGCTTATTCTGATCACGAAAATGAAATACCTGCTTTTGTAGCACATAATGGTGCAACAGGACTTTCTCCTGTAGAAGGCACTGTTTCACAAAATAAAGATGGAATCGTAAGTGAAGAAACTCTGCCGAAAAATGTAGATGAATATAACGCTGGTTATGATGCTTCAAAATTAATTACGACTTCTCCTTTGAAAGCAGAAAACCTCGAAAAAGATCTGGCAAGAGGAAAAATCCTTTTTGATCATACTTGTTCTGCTTGTCACGGAACAGGAGGTGACGGACAAGGACCAATTGTAAAAAGCGGTGCTTATTCAGGAGTTCCTGTATATGCAGATAGAGATATTACGATCGGATCTATTCATTATGTTTTGACGAATGGTAGAAATGCGATGGGATCTTACGCAGGACAGCTTAATGTAGGAGATAGATGGAGAGTCGCTTTATATGTTTATAATACATTCAAAGCGCCAAGTCTTGCTAAAAGTGTAACAACTGCCGCTACACCAGCACCAACTGCTACGACAGAAAAAACTTCTACTGCAACTGCACCGGAAGCTAAAACCAATGCTAAATAAAAAAAGAAAAAAATGTATAGTTTTTCACCTAAATTAAAATTGTATTCTATCATACTCATTGTTGTAGGAGTTGTTTTATTCGGGATTGGTTATGCTCTTAACCATGGTTTGGATGATGCTACAATTTCTCATTGGATGGAGTCTGTTCATTCAAAAGGTCACGAAGCGCCTTCTCACTCCAGCGAGTTAGTTGGTCCACAGGATCAAGATGCTCATTTGGAGCACGCAAAACATCAGATTCACAATCAGCCTTTGGCAGCAGTTCATACATTTGCAGTATTCTTTTTTGGAATCAGCTGTTGTGCGCTGTTCTTTTACAGTATTCAGCATGCGGCTCACGCTGGTTGGTCTATTATTGTGACAAGAGTAATGGAAGCTGTGGCTTCATATATTCCTTATGGAGGTGCACTTTTAATTATTCTTACGATTCTGAATATCACACATCAGGGACACTTATTCCATTGGATGGATCCAAATCTTACCGATCCAACTTCACCTGAATTTGATGTGATATTATATGAAAAATCAAAATTCCTTAATATCCCTTTCTATGCTGTAAGGACTTTAATTTATACTATTGGAGCTTCTTTCTTTGTATGGAAATTGAAAAGTCTTTCTAAAAAAGTAGATGAGAACAAAGGAAACAGAAAAATATATGCTAGTCTGTATAGCTGGAATGTAGGCTATATCGCATTCTTCGGGTTTGCATCTGCAGCCTGGGCTTGGGATTGGTTGATGTCTATTGATCCGCATTGGTATTCTACACTTTATATTTGGTATTCGATGGTTAGCTGTTTATCAACTGCTGTTGCTTGTATCATTTTGGTAAGTGTTTATATTAAGAAAAAGGGTGTTTATCCTCAATTCAATAATAATCACCTTCACGATCTTGGTAAGTTCTTATTTGCAACCAGCATGTTGTGGAGTTACTTATGGTTCTGTCAGTTTATGTTGTATTGGTATGCAAACGTACCGGAAGAGATTAATTATTTCTTTGGAAGGTTCGAATATTACAAACCTACATTCTTGCCGATGCTTGTCATTAACTTCCTTGCACCATTATTGGTTTTAGTAAGCAGCAGCATCAAGAGAAATTACAAAGTGGTGACATTTATGGCTTGTCTGGTAATATTTGGTCACGCTGTAGATTACTTTAATATGGTAATGCCGGGAACTGTTGGTCCTTACTGGAATAATCTTCCGATGCTGTTTTTAGTATTAGGCGCATTCGTTTTCGTAGTAGGTATTTTTGTTTTTGTGGTAATGACAGCTTTATCAAAACTGAAGTTAATGCCAACTGGAAATCCATTCTTCCACGAATCAGAGATTTACGAATATCCATTTTAATTAATTTTAAAAACAAAAAATATGAACCCGACAGTAATGTTGGGTTTTTTTTATTATATTTAAAAAAACAAACATAGATGATTCACAAAATTCCTATAGAAAACGTACTTTTTCTGGATATCGAAACTGTTCCTCAAATTGACAGATGGAATAACTTGGATCCCACAACCCAATATCTTTGGGATAAAAAAACCAAATCCCAGAGAAAAGAAGAAATTGAAGCTTCTGATTTCTACGGACAACGCGCAGGAATCATGGCAGAATTTGGGATGATCATTTGTATTTCTATTGGAATGATTGATAACAATTCCGGGTTGCTGAAGATCAAAACATTTTCTGGAGAGGAGAAAGACCTGTTACTTTCTTTCTGTGAATTATTCAACAGTCCTCGATTGAATAATGTCATCCTTTGCGCTCATAATGGGAAAGAATTTGATTTTCCTTACATCGCCAGAAGACTACTGGTTCATGGAATCCAACCGCCGATGCCATTTCAAATGTTTGGAAAAAAACCGTGGGAAATTCCGCATATTGATACGATGGAACTTTGGAAATTCGGAGACTGGAAAAGTTATGTTTCTCTGGAATTACTGGCTCATATCTTCGGAATTCCTACCCCAAAGGATGATATCGACGGAAGTATGGTTGCCGATATATACTACAAGGACGGTGATATAGACAGAATCATTCATTATTGTGAAAAAGATGTATTAACTTTGGCAAACATTTTCCGGCGGATGCGACAGGAAGATTTATTAAAAAGATTAGATTAAAATGAAACTGACAGACGATCAAATTGCAGATATTGGCGAAGAAATAATCAAAGAACTCAAAACCGTTTATGACCCAGAAATCCCTGTTGATATTTACGAATTAGGATTGGTTTATGACGTTCAGATCTCCGAAGAGGCGGATGTTTTGGTAACAATGACTTTAACGTCTCCAAATTGTCCGGTTGCAGAAACTCTGCCCGTAGAAGTTGAGGATAAGGTACGAGGTGTAGAAGGCGTGAAATCTGCTAAAATAGAACTCACCTTTGAACCAACCTGGACCAAAGAAATGATGAGTGAAGAAGCCAAGTTTGAGCTTGGTATGTTATAAAAAAATCCTGCAATTAGCAGGATTTTTATTTTAGTCTTTATATTCGAAAAGAAGTATTTTCTTGATATCCGGATGTAAGCTTAGATAGACAGGACTGTTTTTTACAGTATGTTCGATAAATTCTTGTTCTTCCGCAGTATAGGAATGAGGAAACTTGAACACTGCGAAAATTTCGCCAATTCTTCTTGGTTCAAAATACATTGTTTTTTTCAATTCGCACGTTGCTCCTGTGATATCAACATGTCTGTCTTTTCCCAAAACAACAAGAGAAGCAAATGCACTTTCTGCCAATGCTGTTGCGAATATATCAGTTGGAGAAAAGTGTTCTCTTACTGTAAAATCATTGGATGGAACAAAAGTTGAGAAAACGTCGCCAGAAGCTTCGTGTACAGATTCAATTTTAGATTCGCCTAAATAAGTTGTTTTAGAAGTCATAACGATAGTTTTTTAATTATTTTTTCTGTAATAAATTTACATCATTTTTTCGGAATTTGAAATTTCAAATATTAATAATTATCAAAATATGATAAAATTTATATTTCATTCATCAATTTAAAAATGAAAAATATCTTTTGCCATATTATAAGCACTTTCAAAGTGGAGAAGATTCTGTTTGATGTCCAGTTTTTCTGATGACATAAAGGTGAATACTTTCTCAGTCGGCATGTTTCCAACCAGATCATCTTTTGCCATCGGACAGCCGCCGATTCCCTTTATGGCATTGTCGAATCTTCGGCAGCCTTCATCATAAGCAGCTTTCAGTTTTTTATAAGAATCTTCATATCGATTGTGCAGATGCGCTCCGAAATTAATTTCAGGATATTTTGTAGGGATTTTATTAAACAAAAGCGAAATTTTATCTACATCGCCAACGCCAGTTGTGTCAGAAAGTAAAATATTTTTGATTCCGATTTCTTCAAAACGTTTCGCCCAGAAATCAACATCTTCCCATTTCCAGCTTTCGCCATAAGGATTTCCAAAAGCCATAGAAAAATAAAGATTGAGTTGTCGGCTTTCAGACTTTGCCAATTCCAGAATTTTTATGACTTCCGAGAAAGCTTCTTCACGGCTTTTATTGGTATTCCGATGCTGAAAAGTCTCCGAAATAGAAAACGGAAATCCCAGAATATCAACCTGCTCGTGACTCAAAGCTTTTTCTGCACCTTTGAGGTTGGCAACGATGACAGACAGTTTTGTGTTGGAAAGTGATTTATCAATTTCGTCCAGCACGGTCCCAGAATCTGCCATTTGAGGCATCGTTTTCGGGTTGACGAAGCTACCGCAATCCAGCACATCAAAACCGACTTCCATCAGCCTATTGATGTAATCTATCTTAGTTTGCGTCGGGATCAACTCGCCCCAGCCTTGCATCGCGTCTCTAGGACATTCGGTTAAGAACATTTATCTGTTTTTAAATTTAATTTGACTTCGTCGAACCACTTTGTTAGGTTTGGGCAGCTTTTCCGCCTTCCGTTCCCGCTTTTTTTTTGCCGAGCTTTTCCCATTACAAAAAAAGAGCTCCACTCAAGTCGGGCTGCGGTGACAGTGTACAACTACTTTTCAACAATCAATCACCGTTTTAGTTACTAAACATCGGTGAACTCTAACCCCGAATTGTTTGTTGTTCACTCCATAAATATATAACTTTGCGGAGATATAGCAAATTATATGGAAAACATCCAATTGAACGGAGTTTGGAAAGAAAAACTCCTGAACAGATTCATCACCTACATCAAGATATTTTCAACCAGCGACGCAGAAAGTGAGACCACGCCTTCCACGGAAAGACAATGGGAGATAGCGAATTACCTTCACAAAGAATTGCAGGAACTCGGTTTGGAAGATGTCAGTATTGATGACAAAGGTTATGTTTTTGGATTCATTCCTTCTAATGTTGGGGAAACCGTTCCACAAGTTGGATTCATTGCACATTATGATTCTTCTCCCGATTTTAACGGCGAGAATGTAAATCCGCAGATCTGGGAAAATTATGACGGCGAAGATTTGTTGTTGAACAAAGAAACAGGATTTACCTTGTCTTCAACCAAATTTGAAGCTTTAAAGAAATACGTCGGACAAACCATCATCACAACAGATGGAACTACTTTATTAAGTGCAGATGACAAAGCCGGTGTTGCGGAGATTGTAACTGCTGCGGAATTTTTACTTGCAAATCCTCAAATCAAACACGGACGAATTTCAATCGGCTTCAATCCGGATGAGGAAATTGGAAGAGGCGCACATCATTTTGATGTTGAAAAGTTCGGCGCAGAATGGGCTTACACAATGGACGGTGGGGAAATTGGCGAATTGGAATATGAAAACTTCAATGCGGCCGGAGCAGTCGTGAAAATCCACGGATTATCCGTTCATCCAGGTTATTCTTTCGGTAAAATGCTGAATGCAGGATTGGTGGCTTCTGAGTTCATCAGTTCGTTACCAGAAAATGAAACACCAGCAACCACAAAAGGATTTGAAGGATTTTTCCACCTGACAGATTTTGAAGGCGATGTGTCCGAAGCTAAACTTCAGTACATCATCAGAGATCATGATGATCAGAAATTTGAAGACAGGAAAAAACTCATCACAGAAAAAGTTGAAGCTATCAACCAAAAATATGGAGATAAAACGGCTGAGATAGAAATCAAACCGCAATATCTCAATATGAAAAAACAATTCGAAGGTAAAATGCACATCATTGATATTGCTGAACAAGCGCTAAAAAATGCTGGTGTTGAACCTAAGATTAAAGCTATCAGAGGCGGAACAGACGGCGCTCAACTATCTTATATGGGATTGCCTTGCCCGAATATCTTCGCCGGCGGGCACAATTTCCACGGTCCTTACGAATTTGTACCTTTGGAAAGTATGGTGGCTGCAACTAACGTCATTGTTCAAATCGTTCAATTGGTAAAATAATTGATTCATTAAATCAAATAAAAATTTTGAATGACAATCAAAGAAAATCAACAAGAATTAATAGAAGAATTCTCCTTTCTGGAAGATTGGGAACAGAAATATGAATATATCATCGATCTTGGAAAAGAACTAGAAGGATTCCCTGAAGATAAAAAAATCGATGAAAATCTAATCCGAGGCTGTCAGTCCAAAGTCTGGATAGATGCAGAATACAAGGATGGGAAATTATTTTTCAATGCAGATTCGGATGGAATCCTACCAAAAGGTATTGTCTCGCTTTTGGTTAGGATATATAGCGGGCATTCTACACAGGAGATTTTGGATTCTGATTTTGATTTTATATCAAAGATTGGTTTACAGGAGTTTTTGTCGCCATCCCGGGCAAACGGACTTATGGCGATGACGAAACAAATCAAATTTTATGCAGTTGCATTTCAACTAAAGAAATAGGTGAAGACAATATTAGCATATCGTTTTTCCGCATTCGGGGATGTCGCAATGGCTGTTCCGGTATGCATTGAGTTTCTGGAGCAGAATCCTGATGTAGAAATTATATTCATCAGTCGGGAACATTTCAGAGACCTTTTTGATGGTCACACAAGATTGATTTTCAAAGGGATAAGCTTTGATGATTATAAAGGAGTTTTTGGGATCCGAAAATTGACTAGACAACTGATTAGAGATTTCAAACCGGATTATGTCGCCGATCTTCACGATGTGATACGAACAAAAATGGTCAATTCTATTTTTAGAAGACACCGTTACAAAGTCTATAAAATCAATAAAGGCAAAGACGAAAAAGAAAAGCTCACAGACATCTGGAATCTGAATAAATTCCCTCTGAAAAGAACTGTAGAAAGGTATGCCGATGTTTTCCGGAAAATGGGATTTCCATTAGAATTATCGCATAAATACCGTTCTGTATCCCATGATAAAAAAGGAATTGGATTCGCACCTTTTGCCCAACACAAGGGTAAAATGATGCCTGAAGAAAAATCGCTCGAACTTGTAAGAATATTAGCAAAATCTCATAAAGTCTATTTTTTTGGAGGCGGAAAGGAGGAAGATGAAATTCTCAAAAAATGGGAAAGCCAGATTCCGAATACATTTAGCCTTTCAGGAAAATTAACTTTAAAAGAAGAACTGAAAAAAATTTCGGAACTGGAAGTTATGATCTCTATGGATTCTGCAAATATGCACCTGGCAAGTCTTATGGGAACCAGATGTGTCTCTGTTTGGGGGTCTACGCATCATTTTGCGGGCTTTCTCGGTTATGGACAAAATGAGGAAGATATCGTTCAGGTCAAAGATCTTTCCTGCAGGCCTTGCTCTGTTTTCGGAGATAAAGAATGTTTCCGGGGCGATTATGCCTGCCTGCAAGAATTGAATATTCAGAAGATAATAGACAGAATATGAAGCTGAGTATCTGTATTCCTGTTTATAATTTTGATGTGAATCAATTGGTTAGCGATCTTCAAAACCAAATTGATTCTGATCAATTGGATGCAGAGATTATTTTGATTGATGATGCTTCTATTAAAGAAATTATTGATAGAAATAAAAATTTAGAGAACAAAGTCAGTCGGTTTATTTTTCTTGATCATAATATCGGACGGTCCAAGATCCGTAACTTATTTTTGAAGTTTTCCGAATCCGAATATTTGCTTTTTCTGGATTGTGATGGTAAAATCATTAGTAAAAATTTCCTGAAAAATTATTCTGATTTTATCAAAGAAAAAAATCCTGACGTTGTTTTTGGAGGAAGAAAAGTAGATAAAATTAAACCAAATCCTGAATACGGTCTCCGATGGAAATTTGCTACCGAAAGAGAGAATTTAACTTTAAAAGAAAGACTTAAGACACCATACTCAAGTTTTCAGACCAATAATTTTATTGTCCGAAAGTCTATCCTTAAGAAAAATCCTTTCAACGAAGGCATTACTCAATATGGTTATGAAGATTCTATATTTGCCAAAGATCTTTTTAAAATAAAAGTAAAAATCGACCATATTGATAATCCAATTTTCAACAATGATGTGGAAACAAATGAAATTTTCCTTATCAAAGCAGATCAATCGGCAAAAAGTCTGGCTCAATTGATAAAGAAAGATAAAAACGTTGAAAGAATCTCTAAGATAAAATTGGCAAAGGCTTATTTCAGACTCAAAAAAACAGGTGGGATTTTTCTATATCAATTGATTTATAAATTATCAAAATCATTTATACAAAAAAAGCTTTTAGGAGGACATGCATCACTAAAAGTCCTGGATTTTTATAAATTAGGGCAGCTTATCGGTTATATGAATAAGGAGCGGTAATTGGCTCGAATTCCAATCTTATATTCGCTATATTCAACCAGGTTGCTAATTTAAGTGCAAAATATCCCAACAGCATTCCAAAAGTATTGAGGAAAACATCATCTATATCTGCAGTTCCTCTTGCCGTGTAATATTGAGCTAGTTCGATAATGCATATTCCCGAAATAAAAAGAAAGAATAATAACGGCAAATGATTAAGTTTTTTGGATAACAATCCTAACCATCCGAACGGAATAAATATAAATATATTACCTACAATATTCACCATAAAAGTTTCTGAAAAAAATTCATTATAACGAAAGAAGTATGTAATGCTTTGAAGGGGATTGAGCTGTAAGAATCCCAAATCTGGATGCCTTCCACAACCGTAAAACATCATATATAACAAGAAAATAGTGTAAAAGGGAATTAACACTGCATAATATCTTTTCATAGGTTTCCTTTTGAGGATTAGTAATAAAAAAGAGTTTTCTAAACCATAGAATGTTTTAACATTTTTATCCGCAACACACATCAAAAATCTTTCCTAAAAAGAAAAGTTAAACAAATGATTAAATTTTTTGTGAAAGTTTAACGATTATGTTAAGAGAGTATTAAGAATTTAACAGAATTTTAAGAAAGTGGGCAGTACAGGATTCGAACCAGTGACCTCTGCGATGTCAACGCAACGCTCTAAACCAACTGAGCTAACTGCCCAAACTTTTTAAGTATTATAATAAAAAAATCTCAGATTTCTCTGAGATTTTCTTTTCAAGGGTGGGCCCTGAGGGATTCGAACCCCCGACCCTCTGGGTGTAAACCAGATGCTCTGAACCAACTGAGCTAAGAGCCCTTGTTTTTGGTGTTGCAAATATACAAGCTTTTTTTATTTCTGCAAATTTTTTTCTAAAAAATCTCCCACTACAAAGTTGCTGCCGCCAATAAAAATCATTTCGCCATCTTTAACATTTTGTTTTGCAGAAAGATAACCATCCTGTACATTTTGAAAAATTTTATAAAAAATTTTACTTTTTTTTAACAGATCTTCATAAGTTTCCGGATTCCGGCCTCGGATTCCGGCAGGTTTTACAAAATAATAGTTTGCATCAGCTGGTAAAATTTCTAACACTTCATCAATTTTTTTATCATTCACAAACCCAAGAACAATATGTTTATGTTGAGAATATTCCTTTAATTGGGCGAAAACCTCTTCCAGTCCTGCTTTGTTATGCCCGGTGTCACAGATTGTCAATGGATTTTTTGAAAACTCAAACCATCGTCCTATGAAGTTGGTGTTTTTTGAAACATTCAGAAGTCCTGATCTGATATTATCATCAGTTATAGTCAAGCCTCGTTTTCGCAATTCCTCAACCAAAGCCAAAACAACCTGAATGTTTTTCTTCTGGTATTTTCCCTTAAGATCAGACTCCCAATGACTATTGATAATTGTTGCATCGATCACTTCAGCATTCATTTCTTCAGCCTTGTTTGTGATGATGTTTTTTACAACGTCGTTTTCATCTCCGGAAATAATAGGTGTATTTTCTTTGATGATTCCGGCTTTTTCGTAAGCAATTTGCTCAACTGTGTCACCCAGAAGATCCTGATGGTCTAACTGTACATTCGTAATAGCAGAGACCAAAGGTGTGATGATGTTCGTAGAATCGAGACGTCCGCCCAGTCCAACTTCGATTATAGCGAAATCAACTTTTTGCTGATAAAAATATTCAAAAGCCATTATGGTTGTAAATTCAAAAAAAGAAGGTTGAATCTCACTCGGAAGTTCTTTTAGCTTCTGGATAAAATCATAGACAAATTCTTTATCACAATTCTCGCCATTTACTTTTATCCGCTCCGTAAAATCTACCAAATGCGGCGAATTATAAAGTCCGGTTTTATAATCTGATTCCTGAAGAACCGAAGCCAGCATATTGCTTGTAGAACCTTTTCCGTTGGTTCCTCCAATGTGAATTGTTTTTATCTTATCCTGTGGGTTTCCAAAAAAAGTGCACAATTTAATGATATTATCCAGCCCCGGTTTGTAAGCTGAAGATCCATCTCGTTGATAATTTGGAGCTTGTGCAAAAAGCCATTCTACGGCATTTTTATAATCTTGAGGGGTCATAATCTTGATGAAAGTACAAATTTATAAATAAGAAGAAACTATTGCAATTAATCGTATCGAAATCAAACCAGTGAAATACAAATGCCTTTATGATCGCTCAAAATCCCTTTTTTAATAAATGTTTTTGCTTCTTGTATCTTATTTCCCAAAAGTTTGGGAATAATAATATGGTCAATGTTTTCAGTAATTTTTTCGGTAGCATTTAAGAGGTTCAAATCTCGAAATAATGTTTTTAGAGATTCTGTCGTTTCAGAATTTATTGTGAAATATTTTTCATTCTTTAAAAAAGAAGTGTTGAGATCACCGGCTATGATTAGGTTTGGATTTGATTCATAGATTTTTTTACAATCCTTGATGCAATTTTCCAATTCATTTTTCGCGTAAGGTTTCTTTTTGAATTGAGTTCCAATTATTATTGCAAAAAATACTAAATCTCCAAACTCTGTTTCGAATTCTAAAGCGAGACACGTTTTAGCATCACTTACTGGCAGTTTTCTCTTAATCGGGATTTTAGAATAAATAATTGTTCTGAAGGCTTTTTCTCTTTTTAAATATTTGGAATAATTTAAGCCTTCATAATCAATGTTTTCAGGAATTTGTTCTGAGAAATATTTAAATTCAAAGTTTTGTAAATTGAGATCGACAGCTTCTGTCAAAATTAGGAAATCAAAATCTTGCTGGTTTAAGAAATATTCAATTATTTCAGGTTTAATTTTCTTACACCAATCAATATTGAGTGTAGCAATTTTCATTTCAAGAAATTAAAAAACAATCGTGTAAGTCCCTTGAGAAATATTCTGTGATTTTTTAGCTTTCACATATTTTTTGGTCCAAATTACGGCGGCTGTAATATTGCAGGCATCTTTAATTCCGCTGCTTCGTCCCGCAGAAGTTACGTTTCCGGCTTTATCAACCGTAATGAACATGACCAATTGTCCTTTGGTTTTGCAATTATGAGAAGGTAATTTTCCGGCTTTTCCCATCGTTCCTGGAATAAAAGCTGTCAGGATTCTGTCTTTTCCTATTTGAGTGATTTTATCTTTTTTTGGATCTTCAACTTTCTCGTCTTTTTTGGCGAGTTTTTATCCTCAGCTTCAGCTTTCGCTTTATCAGTTTTAGAAATTTCCTTTTTATCTTCTTTAACAGGAGTGATATCTTTAGCGATAGAAACAGTATCTGCAGGAAGAACCTCAACATCCGGAACGTAGATCTCCGGTTTTATGACAGAATCTTTTTTAGGCTCAATTTTTGGTCTCGGAATTTCTGTAACGACAGGCTTTGGCTGTTCAGAAGCTTTGTAATAAAGGGAATTGAACGAGAATAACAGCACAAAAAAAACCAGCGCAACTACATAAAATGCAATTGGCAAGCCTGATAATTTTTTCGTTCTTCTTCGGAATTCCATTTGTATTTTTTATTTTAAGTATTAATTATCAGTCTAACTTCTAAAGACTAAAATCTAATTTCTATTATGCCGGTTTGTTGATGATATCCAAAAATTCGTTGGTATGAAACTGAATTTTCATTAGTAAATAATCAACTTTTGCCACCAGAATATTGTGAAAAATATAAGATAAAAACCCGACGATCAGTCCAATAACTGTCGGAGCTAATGCTTTATAAAAGTCAGCAGCCAAAACACTTTGAGAAACGACAGTTTGCGTTTTTGACAAACTTCCAAAAGTCGAAGCTAATATTAAGACACCGCCCAGAAGTCCCAGCATTGGCGCTGCACCGGAAAGTGTTGCCAGGAAACCGATGTTTTTCTCCGCTTTATTGAGCTCTATTTGTGCGTGTGTTTCCATTGCGTTGGAAATTTCGCTGATTGGACGGCCTAATCTGTTAAGTCCTTTTTCCACACTTCTGGATTCTGGAGAATTGTCTCTTCTGCAAAAATCAACTGCAGCCTGGATTCTGCCGTCATTCAAAAGATCGTTCACATTTTTCAGCAGATAAGGATCAACCTGATTTTCCCGGTTGAGTGCGTATAATTTCTGTCCAAAAAAAAGGATGGCCGCAATTCCCGAAAAAATAAGAATAATGATGAGAGAAACGCTTAACAAGCCTCCACCAAACAGGAATTCCCAAATAGAGATATTTTGATTTGCCATAGTTTTTAATTGTATTTACAGTTTCAAATTTATGAATAACTTAAGGATTAATCAGGGTAGATTACGGAAAAATTTACGTAAAATGATTATTGATAGGAATATTTAAAAAACAATTTTGTAAGTTCCTTTCGAAGTTACAGTCGAGGCTTCTGCTTTCACATACTGCTTCACCCAGCTTATTGCCGTACTCGTGACACAAGGATCGGAAACGCCGCTGAGACGTTTTGCAGAAGTTACTTTTCCGGACTTATCAACTGTATAAGAAATACTGATGCTTCCGCTGGCTGTACAGTCGTGATTAGGTTGTGCGCCGCCTCTGCCCATCGTTCCGGGAATGAAACCGACCAGTTTTCTGTCAATTCCAATTAAGCTGTTTCCGTCGCCATCTCCACCAAGCGGGTCGCCGTAATTTCCAGGTCCGGTACCATTTCCCTGAGATCCGGATTTTGTTCCTCTTCCTTTCAGAAGATTTCCTATGGCTGCATTTCCACGGCCGTCTCCGGTCGCATTTTCTTTTTTGATGTCACCTTTGGTGTTGGTCTTGCCTATTGTATTTTTTGTAGAATTTGCAACTGCAGGAGAATTAGTTTTTTCATTCGCTTTTTTCGTTGCAACAGGTGGATTTTTTGTTCTGGTAGGGATTGGTACTGTATTTTCAGGAATGTCTTTTTCTATTTTTTCTTTAGATGCCTTCGCAACTTCGGTAATTACTTCTTTTTCATCTTTCTTTTCAACAATTGGAGCAGCGCTTCCTTCTTCCTCTTTTGGCTCTTCCAGACCTTTGCCATTTCTGTTGTCGCCGTAGTTAATGCGCATTTCTGTGAGTTCAACAGGAATAATAGTTTCACTGTTGACCGCAGTTCTTTTTGTGGATTTAATAAAAGAAGCCGGAAGAAAAAATAAAACGGAGAAAATAAAAATGCCAACTACCAAAGCTTTGGTAAGTGTAAAATCATAATGCTTTCGGAATTCATAAGCGCCGTAAGCTTTATGTCGGTCTTCGAAAATAATATCATCCAGATCCTGATACATTGGCAATAACTTGTTTGCGTTATAATTATTTATAACGATTCGTAAATATAAATATTATTTCCGGAAAAATTAGTCGTCAACTTCTATCTCATCGGGACGGAAATGGCATTTCAGCTTGAACGGAATAGGATTTTCGGAACCCGTATAAAAATCTGTGATGTTTCCTTTCCAGCAAAGTTGGAGGTCATCCGTTTCATTTTTATCAAATGTAAGTTCGTTTTCAAACAGAAAAGCTTCATCATCATCAAAAAGATCAACTTCTGTATAGATCTCATCATCTGTGTCTTCTACTACAAAAGTCTGACCTTCCAGCTCAGAGGTTGTTATGGGAAACTCGATGATATCTAATGATAACTGAGGGAATTTGTATTGTAAAGAGTCGTCGTCTACGTGATCCAAAGAGTCATCTGTAATGATCTCTACTTCCAGAAAATTCTGCGCATTAATATAAACAGCCTTGCAATAAGTGTTCTTGATAAAATACTTCAGAGTTTCCTCCGGGTGATAGATCTTTAGTATTCCTTTCATTATAAGGATAATAAATTATGAAGTGATATTTTTAATAGTGTTTAACAAAGATAAAAAATAGAATGAATGTGAAAAATTTTTGTTAATTATTTTTGATAATAATCATTGAAATTAATCAAATTGTTGATATTGTATTAATATACAAGAGTCAACCCTCGTACAAAAAGGGGTGCGATTTTGTAATCATTAAAATATTATCTTTACAATGCCTAAAAAATTTAGAATGAAATCTTTTTACCAAATATTACTTTTTGCAACTCTGTTTTCAATAGTCTCCTGCAAAAAAGGCGATTCTCCGATGATGAAGATCACGATGTCCAGTTCGTCCGATCTTGATACGATTGCAGCAAAATATTATGAAGAATATCTCAAATTATATCCTTTGGAAGCCACTTCACAAGGAGACGAGCGGTATAATGACCTCTTACCGAATAATCTGAGCCAGGATTTTATTAAAAACGAGATAGCATTCTATAATTCAGTTCAGAATCAGTTAAAGTCTGTAGATTACAACAGTCTGGATAATGACCATAAAGTGGTTTTCGATGTTTTGGAATATACATTGATCGACAAACAGGAGCGTTATGCCTATCATCCGGAATATATTCCTTTCACCCAGTTTGGAGGATTGCCGTTGGATTTTCCGATGTTGGGAAGCGGAAGCGGAATACAACCCTTCAAAACTGAAAAAGATTATGACAACTGGCTGAAGAGAATCGAACTTTTTCCTGTTTGGATGGACTCAGCAATAGAAAACTTCCGGTCTGGAATGAAAAGTAATGTTGTCCTTCCAAAATCATTAGTCATAAAAATGATTCCTCAGATGAAAGCGGAAGAAATCACCACTTTTGAAATCGAAAAAAATATTTTCTACGGACCAATCAGAAATCTTCCGAAAGATTTTAAGCCTGTGACGGCAAACAAATATTCTAAGCTATATCAGGATGCAATCAAGAATAAAATCATCCCGGCATATCTTAAAATGGCATCGTTTCTTGAAACAGAATATCTGCCAAGAGCCAGGACTACAGATGGTTACAATGCTCTGCCAAAAGGAGATGACATCTATGCCTATTATGTAAAAAGCTGGACAACAACAGATAAAACACCGGACGAAATCCATAAAACAGGACTTGCAGAAGTAGAAAGACTCAGAAATGATATGGAGAAAGTGAAAAATCAGCTTGGATTCAAAGGTTCTTTGGAAGAATTCCTGAATTTTGTAAAAACCGATCCGAAAGCAATGCCTTACAAAACTTCGGCTGAGGTTTTGGCAGGATTCCAATCCATCTTAGACAAAATCACGCCGAAGCTGAAAACGATGTTCAACGTAACACCGAAAACACCTTTCGAAATTCGTCAAACAGAAAAATATAGAGAAGCCAGCGCGAGTGCAGAATACATCCAGGGTAGTCCGGATGGCAAACGTCCCGGGATTTTTTACACACCAATTCCCGATCCAAAAAAATTCAATGTGACATCCGGAATGGAGTCCCTCTTTCTTCACGAAGCTATTCCTGGTCATCATTATCAAATCTCTCTACAACAGGAAAATTTGAAATTACCAAAATTTCTTAGATTCGGATGGATTGGTGCTTATGGCGAAGGCTGGGCTTTGTATTGTGAATCATTAGGTTCAGAACTCGGGCTTTATACAGATCCTTATCAGAAAATGGGATCTTTGAGTGATGAAATGTTAAGAGCAGTTCGTCTCGTAATTGATACAGGAATCCACACCGGACAGATGTCCCGCGAAGAAGCCATCAAATATTTTCTAAGTAATGTCGCTTATGATGAAGCCGGCGCAACGGCAGAAGTGGAGCGTTATATGGCGATGCCCGGACAAGCGTTGAGCTACAAAACAGGCGCGATGAAGATCCGTGAGTTGAGAGAAAAATATAAAAAGGAATTAGGAAAGAAATTTAATATTGCAGATTTCCATGATGAAGTTCTAAGCCAGGGTTGCCTTCCGCTTCAGGTTCTTGAGAGAAAGATGGATCTTTGGGCGAAGGATGTGAAGTAGATATTTAGTTAAAAAAATTACATAATGATGTTGGAAAGTTTAAAATCGCTCTACAATCGGGATTTAAATAAATTGAAAATTGAAATTGAGTCTTATCAAAACGAAGAATCGATTTGGAAAATTGATAAGAACATTTCCAATTCAGGAGGGAATCTTTGTCTCCATTTGATTGGGAATCTTAGCACTTACATCGGCGCAGAACTCGGAAATACAGGATATATCAGACAACGGGATTTGGAGTTTTCACTGAAAAATATTCCTAAAACTGAACTTCTAAAAAAAATTGCATCCTTAATAGAAATTGTAGAGTCAACGCTCAGTCAATTATCTGAAGAAGATCTGGAAAAAGATTATCCAATCGAACCACTAGGTTACAAAATGACGACTGAATATTTTCTGATTCATTTGTTTGGACATTTGGGTTATCATTTAGGACAAATTAATTATCATAGAAGACTTCTTGATATTTAATCATAATTTTTACTTTCTAATTTTAATTGATATTTCTTTTGGCAACAATTTCCTTCGAAGCTTTTTTTACATATGTCGAATCCAAATCTTCATTGATTTTAAATGCGGCCGAAAAAGAACTATTACAATCAACTTTTAAGGCAAAACATCTGCGCAAAAAACAATACCTGCTGGAGGAAGGCGAGATTTGCAAGTATATGTGTTTCTTAATAAAAGGATCGGGACGCATGTATTCTGTCAATGAAAAAGGCCACGAACACACCATTCGGTTTGCCATAAAAAACTGGTGGCTGGGTGATTATGAAAGTTATAATTTCAATACGCCTTCATGTTACAATATCGAAGTCCTGGAGGATTCTGAAGTGCTGATGATAGGCCACCAGCAGATGCAGAAACTCATCAGTTTAATACCGGCGATAGATCTGATGGTGAAGAATATTGATCAGAAAGGAGCGGTTGCCACACAAAGACGAATTCACTCTTCGATAAGTCAAAGTGCAGAGGAACGTTATGATCAATTGATCAAGTCATATCCGGAGTTTCTGAATCGTTTTCCTCAAAGCTTAATTGCTTCATACCTTGGAATTTCGCCTGAAACGCTGAGCAGAATACGTAAAAACAATTTGAAAAAGTAAATTGAAATGCGTGTATTTGATAAAGGTCAATTAATTTATTTGATAAATGTCAAGGGTTTGATAACTGTGCAATTGATAATTTTGTTCCTATAAATTAATCAACAAAATAATTACAATGGACACATCATCAGAACTTTTACAGGACAGTTTATTATTAATCTGGAACAACCGCAATTCAGCAGAAAGAATTGCATTGATGGAGAAAATCTACGCATCCGACATTTCATTCTTCGAAAGCGACAACAGCGAACCTTTTGTGGGATTCAAAGCTATAGACGAACTTATTCAAAAGATACAGCAAGATTGGCCTTCGGAATTTGAATTCGTCCTAACAGAAACTCCAAAATCGAATCACAATATTCAGCATATTCTTTGGCAATTGGGAATTCCTACTCAGCAGCCGGTAGCAAAAGGTGCAGATATAGCGATCATAGAAGGCGGAAAAATAAAATCTTTGTATTTATTTTTAGGAATTTAAATGAAATTTTGACGGAAAATGCTTTTATGGTTTCTCAAAAAGCATTTTCGTAATCAGATCTCTCTCCTGACTTCCTCTCGCCGGCGAATATTCTCTTCCGTAATAGATGATCTGGAGGTGCAGCTTGTTCCAAAGACTTTCATCCCAGAGATTTTTCGCATCGCGTTCTGTTTCTACAACATTTTTTCCAGAGGTCAGTTTCCATTGTTTCATTAGTCTGTGGATATGTGTATCAACCGGAAAAGCCGGAAATCCAAATGCCTGACTCATCACCACAGAAGCCGTTTTGTGGCCGACACCAGCGAGTTCTTCAAGCTCTTCATAGGTTTGCGGAACAACAGAGTTGTACTTTTCAACAAGAACTTCCGCCATCTTTTTCAGATTCTTGGCTTTTGAATTGGTGAGTCCAATACCACTTAATAATTCTTTGATTTCCTCGACGCTCAATTTTGCCATTTTCTCAGGCGTATCGGCTACGGCAAAAAGTCCTGGTGTGATTTGATTCACTTTTTTGTCCGTCGTCTGTGCAGAAAGAGCGACTGCAACCATCAGAGTATAAGCGTCTTTGTGCTCCAGTGGAATAGGAACTTCCGGATATAATTTTTCCAGTTCTTCCTGAACGATTTTTGCCCTTTGCTTTTTGGTCATATTTGAAGTAGTTTTGTTTAATAGAAATCTGAACTGTAAATTTAACTTTAATTTAAAAATTATGCTTAAAGTAGGAGACAAATTACCAGAATTTGAAGGAATAAACCAAGATGGAGAAACTATTAATTCAAAAAATCTGATTGGGAAAAAACTTGTTGTTTTCTTTTATCCTCAGGCCAACACGCCAACTTGTACGGTAGAAGCGTGTAATCTGAGCGACAATTATTCTCTGCTGGAAAAAGCCGGATTTCAACTTTTGGGCGTAAGCGGAGACTCTGTAAAAAAACAGAAAAATTTCCATAACAAATTTGCCTTTCCTTATGATCTTATTGCAGACGAAAATCACGAGATCCTTAATAAATTTGGGGTTTGGCAGGAGAAAACAACATTCGGAAAAACGTATATGGGAATTGTGAGAACCACTTTTATATTTGATGAGAAAGGCGTTTGCGAAAGAGTTATAGAAAAAGTAACGTCGAAAACGGCAGCAGCGCAGATTTTAGAGTAATTACTTTATCGGAATCCAGATCTCTTCTTCAGCAGATTCGCTGGCAGGATCATAATTTTCTCCGAAGATCTCAAAATGTGGTCGGTAATCAATTTCAAATCGATTTTCCGGAATAAAAGTCTGGAAAATATATTTGAAAACTTCCGGTCCGTTTTCAGCTTTTCCAACGTAATTGAAAACCAAATACTTTCCACTTTCTAATTCAAACGATTCAAATTCATCCGGAATATTTTCAAAATCAGAAACTTCGGCAAATGCATATTTTGTAAAGGATTGATCAGGTGTGAAATTTTCTGGATAGATTTGAAGAGAAAATAGTTTGTCAGAAATCCGATTGGAGATTTCATTTCTCCGCATCATAAATTTTCGCCAGACCATCGGTGTTTTATCTTCCTGAAAAGAAGTTGTCATACTGAAACCAATCAATTTCTTGGGTTCGATGGTCTCTATTCGATGAGGTAAATTCATATTACAAAACGAGTTCGTAGAGATTGAGATCCACATCATCATTAGGGATTCTTACCACTTCTTTGAACTTCAGCCCCAATTTTTCTATTAACCTGATGGAAGAAAAATTCTCCGGCAAAGTGATTGCGCTTACTTTTTTTATACCAAATTCATTGATCCCGATATCCATTATTTTCCTCGCCGCTTCGTAAGCATAACCCTTTCCTTCGTACGCTTCCAAATATGCAAAACCAATATCAACACCCTCGATTCCTTCACGATCGTACAAGCCAACCGTTCCGATCTTCTCCTGATTTGATTTTAAAATCACAACACAATTTCCGAAACCCAGCCTTTCGATCTGAGGAAGGTTCTTTTCCCGCACATATTTTTCGGCATCTTCCAGGTTGTGAATATTTCTGTCACCAATATATCTGAGCCACTTTTCTGTATTGACCAATTGCATCATAAATTCGGCATCATTGATGTCAACCGGCTTTATGATTAAGCGTTCTGTTTCGTAAGTTTTTGACATTTTGTTAAAAATTAATTTTCATAATATCTTAATTCCTCATTATCATCAGGGAAAATGACATATTTCTGAAAGGTGAGTCCGAGTTTTTCAATTAATTTCTGAGAAGAGAGGTTTTCGTCAGAGGTCATCGCAGAAAGTTTTTTCAATCCAAAGTCTGATGCTGCAATTTCTTTTAGTTTTGAAGCCGATTCATAAGCATAACCTTTGCCTTCGAAGTCCGGAAAGAAAGAAAAACCAATATCGGGAATATCAATTCCATCTCGTACAAATACGCCAACTGCGCCTATTTTTTTATTAAGTTCCTTATGAATAACCACATAATTCCCATAGCCTAACTTTTGAATTTGAGGAAGAAATCTGTTTTTGATATAGTTTTCAGCGTCTTCTTTTGTTCGGAGATTTCGGTCGCCAATATGTTTTATGAAAGAAGGTAAATTATACAATTCCAGGAAAAAATCCGCATCTTCTAAGTCTGCGGGTTTCATTGTTAATCTTTCGGTTTCAAAGTTTTTCATTAATTAAAAATAAAAAATTTTACGGAACTATCACAGTGAAAATATAAGCGAGAAGATTTACCAATAAAACAACGCCGTAAAGGACATTGGTCTTTCCGCGATTTAATGAAAGCATTACGGTGTAAAGTGAAAGACCAAGTAGAATCATAGATTTGACATCCAGACCCAGAAGAAAAGGCAGATCATAAGCCAGGCTGACGACAGCTACACACGGAATTGTGAGTCCGATACTAGCAATTGCCGATCCCAAAGCAAGATTGAGACTTGTCTGGAATTGGTTTCGCCTGGCTGCTTTTATTGCGGCCATACCTTCCGGTAAAAGAACGACTGCGGCGATGATGACGCCGACCAAAGCTTTTGGTGCTCCAAAGTTATGAACGACAGCTTCTATTGTTGGTGACAATGATTTTGCTAAAAAAACAACGACACCCAGACAAATGATCAAAAAAACCAGACTCATGATGCTGGTAAAGTTATTTGGCGGATCAGCGTGAGGTTCATCGTCATTTTCCGGCAGGAAATAGTTTCTGTGTCGTACAGTTTGGACCATCAAAAATGTGCTGTAAATAACCAGTGATGCAACAGAAAAGAATATAAGCTGTGCCTTGCTGAACGTTGCAGAAAGTTCGCTTGTGGTATAATTTGGCAAGATCAAAGTCATTACAACAATGGCTACCAGGCTTATCAGCGCCATATTTCCTGAAGTTCTCGCAAAGAATTGTTCCTTGAATTTGATTCCACCAAGTAACAGACAGGCACCTAGAATTCCGTTTAAAATCAACATGACTGCTGCAAAAACGGTGTCTCTTGCCAATGTTTCGGTCTCTTTGCCGCCGGCTACCATTAAGGAAACTATTAACCCAACTTCCAAAACAGTGATCGCAATTGCCAAAATAATTGTTCCGAAAGGCTCACCAACTTTATGTGCAACAACCTCGGCGTGATGAACGGCTCCCAGAACCGATGCGATGAGTAATAATCCTCCTAAGCCAGCCAGCCAAGGACTATCATCTACAACTCCGAACAGGTAATAAACGAGAGATAATATCGGGAAAATATAAGACCAGTGAAGTAAAGTTTTTAAACTCATAAAAAATGATTTCTCTAATTTACAAAAAAATAGTTAAGCAGTTTTTTCAAAAATAGGCAACAAAAAAGCCACCAAATCTGGTGGCTTGTAAATATATTTTGATAAAAATTATTTCACCAAAGTCAGTTCGCTGATGAGTCTTGTGGCGCCGGCATATTTGTCGATTACCCAAAGTACATAACGAACATCCACATTGATTGTTCTCTGTAAATTCGGTTCGAAAACGATGTCGCCGCTCAAGGCTTCACTGTTTCCGTCGAAGGCAAGACCAAGTAAGTTTCCGTTTCCGTCAATGATTGGAGAACCGGAGTTTCCACCTGTGATATCATTGTTTGACAAGAAATTGATTGGCATAAATCCGCCTTTCTTATCAGCATATTGTCCGTAATCTTTTTTCTTGGCAAGGTCCAGAACTCTTTGAGGAAGGTCAAATTCCTCATCGCCTTTTTTGTACTTGGCAACCATTCCGTTGATGTCGGTGTAGTAATTTTCTTTAATGCCTTTATAGTTTCTGTCGGCTCTTTCCGGAAGTGTCTGCACAGTTCCGTAAGTCAGTCTCATTGTAGAGTTGGCATCCGGATAGAATACTTTTTCGGGTTGCGCTTTTCTAAGTCCGTCTAAGAATAGTCTGCTGTTTTTGGCAAAATTCTCATCAATTTTAGAATATTTTTCAACGCCTAATTTTTGTTCTTCCACGATGCCGTTTACAAATTGTCTCAGTTTATCGCCATCGATTTTCAATCTGTCAGGTTTTTCTACAAATGCCAAAGCTGATTTTTTATTGGCAAAAACAGATTCGTAAGCCAAAGTTGAAAGGTTATTGACATCTGCTGCCAAAATTGTTGGAGAAGCAAATTCCTTGGCAACTTTCGCTTTGTAAAGAGAAGTCAACGCTACCAGCATATCACCTTCTACATTATCGTGGAATCCGTCATAAGCTTTTTCAACGGCTTCCAGAACTTTAGGCTTCATTGATGCTTTTCCGGCTTCGTCCTGATCTGCGTATGTTTTGAATAGACTTCCCAACTGAAAAGTCGTTCCAAGATAATGTGCATTTCTTTGAAGAATAGAAGCATAATTACGTTCTACATTTCTTCCAGAAATCTGTTGGTAATAAGCTTTAATTTCCGGTAAAACGCCATAATATGTACTTTCGTTAGGAGCCTGGGCTGCCCATTGATTATATATTTCTTCGGTTTTTTGTTTTTCTGAAACGGTTCCGTTTTTCTTAACGGCATCAATAGTTCCCGCTCTGTTTTTCCAATAGTTGGCAACACTTGCGTACTGAGAAGCATAATCGAGCTGAGTCGCTTTGTCTTTGTCCATATACTTTTTCAAAACGTCCATTGTTACTTTAGAAGCTTCTACCCAAGCCGGATAATCTTTGTCTACCATCTGCTCGATTCCATAAGATGTCAAATAACGGTTTGTTCTTCCCGGATATCCAAGAATCATTGTAAAATCTCCGGGTTTGTAACCTTTTAGAGAAACCGGTAAGAAATGTTTAGGTTTTAGAGGAACGTTGGTTTCAGAATATTCTGCCGGATTTCCGTTGGCATCGGCATAAGCACGAAAAACCGTGAAATCTGCCGTGTGTCTCGGCCATTCCCAGTTGTCTGTATCACCACCGAATTTCCCTAATGATGAAGGTGGTGCGCCAACTAATCTGATATCTTTATAATCCTGATATACAAAATAATAGAACTCGTTTCCGTTGAAGAAATCTCTTACAACAACCGTATATTTTCCGTTTTCAGAATTTTCTGTCTGGATGGCTTTGTATTCTGCATCGATCACTGCTTTTCTGTCAGCAGCAGACATATTATTATTAAGTTTAGCATTGATTCTTGCAGAAACATCATCCATTCTTACCAAAAATCTGATGTAAAGTCCTTTTGCATTGAATTCCTCATTTGGTTTCATGGCCCAGAATCCGTTTTTCAGATAATCTTTTTCAGGTGTCGAAGCTGCCGCAACTGCATCATAACCGCAATGGTGGTTTGTAAAGATCAAACCCTGGCTGGAAACCATTTCGCCCGTACAGAAACCGCCGAAACTTACGATGGCATCTTTCAGGCTGGAATTATTTACAGAATAGATTTCTTCCGGCGTCAAGTGCAGACCTTCTTTCTGCATATCCACGCCGTTCAGACGTTTTACAAGCATCAGAAGCCACATTCCTTCGTCTGCTCTCATCTGCGTATAACCTACAAACAAGGTTAAGACTAATAATATTTTTTTCATAAGTAAAAATTATTTTAATGAGGCTAATTTAATCATTATTTTAAATCCAATGGTATGAATTTGGCTAAGAGATCAGGCAAAGTCAAAAGAATGAAATTTCTACAATCAATCGGCATTTTATCATTAATATTAATTCTTACAGTTTCTTGCAAATCGTCAAGTAGCACATCCGTATCCATGGAGAATATTCACCGAAAATGGATGTTGGTTGAATACAAAGATTTTACAAAACAGGAATTAACAAACCTTGAATCTTACATCGATTTAACTAAAAATCCTGAAACTCCCAGTCGTTACACTGCTAAAATGGGTTGCAACGGAATGTTTTTTACGGCAGAATTTAATAAAGGAAAAGCGAAATTTTCTGGCGTTGGTTCAACAATGATGTACTGTGAAGGAAGAATGAGGCTGGAAGAATTGTTCGGAAAAGATTTACCGACCTTAAATCAGTACAAAATCGAAGGACATTTCTTAACTTTAACAAATCCAAACGGTGGCAAAATGAAATTCGTTGCTGCAGATTGGGATTGAGAAAATTAATGATGAATTATAAATGATGAATGATTTCATTTGTGACTTGAAAACATTAAAAATTTAAAAAGATAATTTGCGCCTTTGTGTTAAAAATAAAGTATTAATATAAATCCAAAATAGAAAATTATGAAAAGAAGTGCAAAAGCTGTCTGGAAAGGCACAGTAAAAGAAGGAAGCGGTGTAATCTCTACACAAAGTACAGTTCTAAATGACACTCAGTATTCTTTCAAAAGCAGATTTGAAGAAGGTGTCGGGACAAACCCGGAAGAATTATTAGCTGCGGCTCACGCCGGGTGTTTTACAATGATGACTTCGGCTTTATTATCAGAAGCAGGTTTCACGCCGGAAAATCTTGATACCGATTGCAAAATCACACTTCTGGACGGGAAAATTACTTTATCAGAATTGACGCTTAATGCAAAAGTGCCTGGAATCCCCGAAGAAGATTTCCAGAAAATCGCACACGACGCCAAAGAAAAATGCCCTGTCAGCAATGCTTTCAGTTTCGAAAAAACGTTGACGGCGACGCTTTTGAGCTAACTGTTTTATCGCAAAGGCACAAAAATTTTGAAAATCGTTATGCTTCAAGTCGCAAATCTATAATTGTTTTGAAAGTCAACTTTTCGACTTTTTTATAATTATAGAGTTAATAATCCTGCGCCTTTGCGATAAAAAATGCACAAATAAAATCAAAAACCAAAGTTCATCTTTGGTTTTTTTGTCGAAAAATAGTATCTTGTCAGAATCAGAAATTATAAAATTTAATGCTAGAAAAAAAAGAACATCAGTACGAAAAAGCGGTTTTGGTAGGTTTAATTACCCAGAATCAAAGCGAAGATAAACTGATAGAATATATGGACGAACTGGAGTTTCTGGCTTTCACAGCCGGCGCTACAGTTGCCAAACGTTTTACCCAAAGACTGACTCAGCCGGATTCTAAAACCTTTGTCGGGAAAGGAAAAATGGAGGAAATCCGTGATTATGCAAAGGAAAACGGAATCGGGACTGTCATTTTCGATGATGAATTATCGCCTTCTCAATTAAAGAATTTGGAGCGCGAAATGGAAGTCAAAATCCTGGACAGAACCAATTTGATTCTCGATATTTTTGCCCAAAGAGCGCAGACTTCTTATGCTAGAACGCAAGTAGAATTGGCTCAATATCAATATCTTCTTCCCCGATTAACAAGAATGTGGACCCACCTCGAAAGACAAAAAGGGGGAATCGGAATGCGTGGACCTGGGGAAACGGAAATAGAAACCGACAGAAGAATCATCCGTGACCGAATCACTTTGTTGAAAGACAAACTGAAAGTCATTGACAAACAAATGGGAACGCAGCGGAACAACCGCGGAAAAATGGTGCGTGTTGCGCTTGTTGGCTATACCAATGTTGGAAAATCTACCTTGATGAATGCCTTGTCAAAATCTGATGTTTTCGCTGAAAATAAATTGTTTGCAACACTGGATACAACAGTAAGAAAAGTGGTGATTGGGAATTTGCCTTTCCTTTTGACAGATACGGTTGGATTCATCAGAAAATTACCGACTCAGTTGGTTGAGAGTTTTAAATCAACTTTGGATGAGGTTCGTGAAGCAGATTTGTTGATCCACGTGGTTGATATTTCGCACGAGAGTTTTGAAGACCATATCAATTCTGTGAACGAAATTCTTCAGGAAATCGATGCGCATCAGAAGCCTATGATTATGGTCTTCAACAAAATAGATGATTTCAGCTATGAGAAAAAAGATGATGATGATTTGACGCCCGGCTCCCATAAAAATATTTCTTTGGAAGAATGGACAAAGACATGGATGGGAAAATCCAAATATCCAACCGTTTTCATCTCTGCTTTGACAAAGGAAAATTTTGTCGAAATGAAGAAAATGATCTACGATGAGGTTCACAGGATTCATATTTCCCGTTTCCCTTACAACGACCTCTTATTCGAATATTTCGAGGATGAGGAAGAAAATTAGTCTAATTGCTAATAAATAGAATTATGTTCATTCGGTTGTGTTAGAAAATCCATTAACAGTCAACTATCAACCAACAACTAATATTAATGGAGTTATATTACTCATTTTCAGTACTTATTGTTTTAGCTTCTGTCTTTGCTTATATCAATCATAGAGTTCTAAAACTTCCCAGCGCAATTGGGATTATGGTGATTGCAATCATCGTTTCTGTGACTTTAGTAGCTTCGGGTGACAATTTTTTACCAAAGACGACAACTCATCTTACGGAATTGATTAATAGTTTTGATTTCACCGAAGTTTTGATGGGGGCTATGCTTAATTTTCTTCTTTTCGCAGGCGGAATCCACATTAATATCAAAGATCTTCGGGAACAATTCGGACCAGTTTTGATTTTTTCTACAGTTGGCGTTATCATTTCCACTTTTGCGGTCGGTTTTGGTACTTTTTATCTTCTTCCATTGGTTGGTATTCAATTGCCTTTTATTTATTGTCTTGTCTTCGGAGCCCTCATTTCTCCTACAGATCCGGTGGCTGTTCTCAGTATTTTGAAGCAGGCGAATGTTTCAAAATCTCTGGAAACGAAAGTAGCCGGTGAGTCTCTGTTTAATGACGGTATGGCGGTCGTAGTTTTCACTGTTGTCTTACAATTGGCAATTGGGAAAGAAGTTGCCCTTAATGTTGAAAGCATCGGATTACTCCTGCTTCGCGAAGCTGGCGGTGGATTGCTTTTGGGTGTTCTTCTTGGATTATCAGCGTCTCGTGCCATGCGTGTTGTAGATGATTATATTATTTCAGTTTTAATTACTCTGTCAGTTGTTATGGGTGGTTATCTGATTGCTCACGAAATGCACATTTCTGCACCTTTGGCGATGGTTGCGGCCGGATTGTTTATGGGAAATTTCAGTGAAAGTTTCAAAATGAAATCCGAAACGCAGGATTATCTGATCAAATTCTGGGAACTCATCGACGAAATAATGAATGCTGTTCTGTTTCTGTTTATTGGTTTTGAGCTGCTGTTAATCAAAGACTTAAATGAATATCTTGTTGCAGGAGGAATCTGCATTTTAATTGTATTGATTGCCCGTTGGATTGCGATTTTCGTTCCGACAAAATTTATGGCTTTTAAATACAGATTCAGTCCGCAGACCGTGAAAGTTCTGGTTTGGGGCGGAATCCGCGGCGGCGTTTCCATTGCGTTGGCCTTATCCATTCCTCAAAACGAATATAATAAAATCATCATCAGCATCACTTATTGTGTGGTTGTGTTTTCAATTGTTGTTCAAGGCCTTACAATCGGGAAAGTTGCTAATCCTAAAAAGATTGCAACAGAAGAGAAAGTATTGGAAACATCGAATAATTAAGATGAAATCAACGATTGTCCTTGATATCAGACAAGCGCTTCAGGTTCTTTCGATCCCGGAAAAAGCAGCATTCTTTCCTAAATTTTTCAAGACCGGAAAAGGAGAATATGGTGAAGGCGATATTTTTATCGGCGTTACAGTTCCGGATCAGAGAAAGGTTGCGAAAGAATTTTACAATAAAATTTCTCTCAAGGAATTAAACGAATTATTGTCCTCCAAAATACACGAACATCGCTTGACGGCATTACTGATGTTGATTCTGAAATTTGAAAGATCCAAAGAAAAAGCTCAGCAAAAAGAAATCATCGATTTTTATCTGAATCATCTTCAGTTTATCAATAATTGGGATTTGGTAGATACATCGTGTTACAAGATATTAGGTCGGTATT
This sequence comes from Epilithonimonas sp. UC225_85, assembly GCF_042695135.1. Lineage (GTDB taxonomy): Bacteria > Bacteroidota > Bacteroidia > Flavobacteriales > Weeksellaceae > Epilithonimonas. The sequence goes on along the minus strand of NZ_CP170547.1, from coordinate 110,278 downwards.
GTTTTGAAAATCAAGAAACAAAGCTTTTAACTGATTTGTCGGATTCCGAAAATATGTGGCACAAACGGATGGCGATTGTCGGGACAATGTATCATATTAAAAAAGGAAGTTTTGAACTCACTAGAGAATTTGCCAGGAAAAATCTACATCATCCACACGACTTGATGCACAAAGCAAACGGCTGGCTTCTTCGCGAAATGGGAAATAAAAATGAAACCGAATTATTGAATTTTCTTAATATTCATTACAAAGAAATGCCGAGAACTTGTCTTCGATATGCTATAGAAAAATTGGATGAAGATTTGCGTCAGGATTATTTGAAAGGAAGAATTTGATAAGTTACCAATTTTTGGTAATTTTGATTTGTTTAAATTTAAAATCATACAAAAATGGGACGCAATACTTCTGTTTCTTTAGGGAACTATTTTGAGAATTTTGTTGACAATAAGATCACACAAGGCAGATATAAAAATGCCAGCGAAGTTATCAGAGCGGGATTGAGATTGTTAGAAGAAGAAGAAAGCAAAATCCAGATTTTGAAAAATGCCATTCAGGAAGGTGAAGAAAGTGGAATTGCAAAAGATTTTGACCCTGAAAACCACCTTGCTTCTTTGAAAGCCAAAATGAATAAGAATGGGTAAATATTTCCTTAGCAACAAAGCAGTTGAGGATCTGGAAAATATTTATGAATATACTTTTAATTTTTGGTCGGAATCCCAGGCAGATAAGTATTACCTGGAAATTATTGATTTTTGTCAAATGCTCGCAGATAGCCCGAAAATCGGAAAAGCTTATCCGGAAATTGATCCCGAAATATCAGGTTTTATAGCCAATCGACATCTTATTTTTTTCAGAATATTAAATCTTAATGAAATTGAAGTTATCAGAATTCTTGGCGCAGAAATGGATTTAAAAAACCGGATACAAGAATAAATCATTAAGCTTAATCGAAACAATTATCTTTGTTAAAAACCAAACCCTAATTCTGTGAAGATCATTATTAAATATTTTTTTCTTTTCTGCATTTTTATCAGCCTCACAAGTTGTTTCGATATTATTGACAAAATAAGTTTGAAAGCCGACGGAAGCGGAGAATATGCCGTAATCCTGAATGCCAGCAAAAGTAAAACCCGTCTCCAATCCATCTCGAAAATGGAAACTGTGAACGGTAAAAAAGTTCCCACAAAACAGGAAATCGAAAATAAGCTCAATCATGCTTCTGATATTTTCAAAAATGTTCCCGGAATCAGCAATGTGAAAACCAGTCTGGACTTTGATAATTTTATTATAAAACTGAGCTGTAACTTCAAAAAAATTGAAAATATTAACGCTGGTTTGGAACAGCTGAAAGCGAAAAACATCATTGGAAAATCATTTCCTACTCAGATGTATAAAAATAATACAGCACAGAAAACCTTTGTCAGAAACAAAATCGGAAGCTACAAAAACGATTATGACAAGCTGAGCAAGGCGGATAAAGAGGTCTTCAGTAATGCGACTTATACTTCAATTTTACAATTCGAAAATCTTATAAAATCTCAGACAAATTCTTCTTATGCAATGTCGCCAAACAAAAAGTCACTCAAATTGGATGGCAATATTTTAGATTTTATTCTTCAGAAAAAACAGATCCAAAATACCATTTCGCTTCAATAAAAAAACATAAACTATGAAATCAATTTTACTCAAAAAACACCTTTTATTTTTCTCAATTTTCTATTTAATTTTTGCCTATTCACAAAATAAAATACAAGTTCCGTCCAATGCCATTTTCTATATGGAAGTAAATGGAAAACAACTGAATGCAAAAACCAACTGGCAACAACTGAATCCGATTTTGCAGAATTTAAATAAAAATAATATTGTCAAACCAACTTGGAAAGATTTCTCTGAAACGGGAATCCAGAAAGATGCGAAGCAATATCATTACATCAGTTTCAATGATTCTGTTAAGGCTTACACGGCACATTTGATTTTGGAAGATGCGGTTAAGTTTCTGGAATTCATCAAGGTTTCAGCAAAAAAGGATTTGGAAATTACTAAGAAAAACAACTATTCTTTTGCTCATCTGAACAGTGACACTTTTGTAGCCTGGAACGATAAACGAGCCATAATAACCGGAATAAGCTACACAGAAAAATTACCTAAAATGAATTGGGATGAAAATCCAGCTGACAGCACAGTTGTTGTTGTAGATTCTGCAGCAGCAATAGTGGATAGTGCTGTAGCAGCAACGGATTCTACCTATTATGAAGAAAAAAAACCGTTCAATTACAGAGATGAAATAAAATATCTGAAAGACGAGATAAAATACCAAAAACAGGACATCAAAGAACATAATGACGAGATTGTCCGGATGCAAAAAGATATCAAATACCTTGAAAAACATCACAAATATCCGGAAGAAAAAAACCCGGCAGAAAGTGCTGAAGCTGAGGAAGTAGCCTCTGCAAAACCAACCGAGCAATATGATGAGGAAAAGGAAGATCTGGCTTATCAAAAGGAGATAGATTCTATCCAGGCAGCGGATTTTAAAATAATACAGACTTTTGCAGAAAAAGAGTTTGATAAATATTTTGATTCCAATATGGAAATCGAAGTTCCGAAAGAAATGACCAGGTTTCAGGATCCTAATTCTGATGTCTTTATCTATTCAAACTATGGCGAGATTTTCAAAAACGGGACTTATAGAAGTGTGATGGATCTTTACAGTTTTGGCGATCTTCTGGATAATCTCTACAATTCAAATTCCTACTACAACTTATATTTTGACAAGAATAAAGTAAGGCTTGTCAATAATTACCAGCATAGAAATGCTGAAACTCAAAAACGTTTTTCGGCAATTTATCAAGGGAAAAAGAATAAAAAACTGATGTCATTAATTTCTGATAAAAGTGTGGGATACTATGCCATCAACGTAGATGGATACAAGTATTTTGATTTGATGTACAACTTGTTCGAAAGTAACAACGGAAACGGAAAATATCAAAAAGAACTGGCGCTAATTATGGAAACTGTGAAAATTGTTCTGGACGAAGAAGCGATTTCCAAAATTGCACCCGGAAATGGAGTTTTTGTTCTGAATGCGCTGAATACCAAAAAAGTAGATTATACAGATTATGAATATGATGAAAATTACAACAGCAAGGAAATCAAAAAAACGAAAGATGTTGTGATCCCGGATTTTACGTTCGCTTTTGCAACGGAGAACGACAATTATTGGAAACGCGTGTTTGATGTCCTGACGACCAACAAAGAGCTGTCGGAAAAATTCTCTAAAAACGGCGACATTTATTATCTGAAAAAAGATCCTAAAAACAGCAATTATATCGATCAAATCTATTTCACAGTGAAAGACGGCATTGTTTATCTGAGTACGTCTTTGGAAAGTCTGGTGATTAAAAAGCAATCTTCGGTTTCCGAAAAATGGGCAAAAGATGCGGTAAAACATCCGGCGTCAGGAAGTATCAATATGCAGAGATTGATGAATGGGTTGGAGAAAGAATTCAAAACGATGTCTGAGAAAAAAGGATTCGATCTGTTCAGAAAAAATGTGGGCGATGTTTATTTTAAAACCGATGTGAAAGGCGAAAGTATCGAAACAGAATTTAACTACACAACGCCAAACTCTTCCGAAAACAGCCTGATGTACTTCTTCGATTTTTGTAATGATCTGATAAAAAAAACAGAGCCAGAAACGCCGACCGCTTTATAAATGAAAAGGAAATTAATCTTTATTCTGCTTATTCTGTTGGCAATTGTCGGCTATTTTATGTGGTTTCATAAAGATAAAACCCTGAAATTCATTCCGGAAAATGCAGATTTTGTGGTTATGATTGATGTGAAAAAAACATCACAGCAATATGTTTTCAGTTTGGTAAAACATCCGTCATTGTGGTTTGGAGATTCAAAATTGACCTTTAAAAATAATGGGATTAAAGTCCCTGATTTTATTCAGATCTTTCATTTAAAAGAGACCGATTTCTCCGAATGGTATAGCATTTTTGAAATTTCGGATAAAGATGATTTCCAGAAATATTTGAAAGCAAAAGGATTTAAACTTACAAAAAATAACATCTATTCAAAAGATCAATTCTCAATAAAAATTGCTGGTTCAAAATGTATTGTCGGTTTTTCAAATAAAGATTTTGAAAACTCGATAAGCAAATTTTTAAATTCTGAAGATTACAAAAAACTTAATGCAGACCAACTTATTAATAATTCAATCGGCAGTCTTTCTCATCTTTCGGGCTCTCAAATTTGGAATTTTTCCATTGATTTGAATGATGACGATATCGAAATTAAAAATATTTCGGATCAAAATCGTTTCTCATCAATTATTTCAGATTTAGAAAAGAAAGTTTCGTTTTTAAAATTGAAACTGGATTCAAAAAACATTCAGAAAGTTTCACGATTATTTAATAAAAAACTGAATGATTCTCTTAAAATAAAATCTGTTTTCGCGGTTTCAGAATTAGAATTGGTGAATGATAAAATCATTAGTTATGGTTATGACGACAACTTCAACGAGGTAGAAAAAGTAAGTTACCAGAAGATTGTTCAGCCAAATTATGCTATAAATCTTCAAAGTTCTGAACCAATTAAAATTTGGGATTATTTCAAAAATAAAAAATGGATCAATGCTCAAAATCAATTTACGTTGATTCCGTTTCAGCCAAATGCAATCAGCCAAAATGGCAATGAGATCTCAATAACTTCTACCAGGAAACCCATTCGATTAGAAAAAAACAGAGCAGGAAATTTTGTATTCATTAGAAATAGTTCATTCCTCAACAATTCATTAAAGACACTTTCGAAAACCGAAAAGAAATTAATTTCTAATTTAGAATATGTCTTTTATGGAAACTTATCTGAGAATTATTATTTAAAATTAAAATTCAAAAAAGGAGATTTACCGATCATTTTAAGATGATAAAACAGAAATAAAATGCAGATCGATTTTTTAGAAATATTATCTTTAAGAACAGTAAATCATTACTTTTTACACTTGATCTTTCCGTTGGTCATTGCTTACGCTTTCTTTCGGAAAGACTGGAAAAAGGCTTATTTCATTATGCTTGCGACAATGTTGGTAGATGCAGATCATTTGCTGAGCACACCAGTTTTTTCTCCCGACCGCAGCAGCATCAATTTTCACTTGCTGCACACCTATTGGGCAATGGGAATTTATGTACTGCTGTTATTTTTCAAGGGAAATCTGAGGATTATTGGTGTTGGTCTTCTCTTCCATATGTTGACGGATTGGATAGATTCTATTTGGTTGAATTAACGGTATTTCTGATATTTTAAAATTAGGATATTCTTTATAAATTGGTAAAAATTTAAATTTCACAAAGGAATATTTTAAATTCCTTCAAAAAGTAAATATAGCTTTGGGGAAAATATGTTTGTTTAATTTTCCTGAGAAAACCTTTTTTTAGAAAAATTAAAACATTCTGATGCATTTAAAAGGTTTTGTGAAAATTTATATACAAACTCACAAGTGGAAAAATCAAGACAAATATTTCAGACTGAAAATAAAAAACGCTGGAGAAATGTAAAATGGAGCAGTAGGGTTATTATCTTCATCGTTCTTCTGCTTTTCTGTGCATTGATTCTGATGATGAAGATGGACAAAAGTCCAAAATTCCCTTTTCACGAAGACTACAAAGCAGTAATAACGGCCAGCAAACCGTATCTTCAGGAGAATAAGATATCCAAAGAATACAAGGGCTTCCGAAGTTTTATTCACGCAAAAAAAATGCACACGATTGAGGAAAAAGTGAAAAAATCGCGTGAAGAGCATCTGAAAAATCAAAATAAAAACTGGGACAACTTTCCGGCAGGTATCCGGTCTGCATTCTATGTTGCCTGGGATCCACAGTCGCTGATGTCGTTGCGGAGAAATATCAAAAACATTAATCTGGTATTTCCGGAATGGTTTTTTATAGACCCAAAAACCGGTGCCCTGAAGACCAATGTGGATCCGGAAGGTTTCAAAGTGATCAAAAAAAGCGGCATTGCTGTGCTTCCGATCCTGAGTAACAATTCTAATCAGGAATTCCATTCAGAAGGCATTGGTAAAGTTTTGAGTGATCCTGTTAAAAGGATGGTATTGATTAATAAAGTGACATCACAGTGTTTGAAATATCATTTTAGAGGAATTAATATTGACTTTGAAGATTTGAACCTGGACAGCGATCAGATTCTTATTGATTTTATGTCGGATCTTTCCAGCGTTTTCAAAAAAAACAAGCTTCTTGTTTCAATGGATGTAATGACGGATAATGACGATTACAACATTGAAAAACTAAACCCGTATGTAGATTACTTTGTGCTGATGGCCTACGATGAGTACTCAGCAGACAGCGATTCCGGACCTATTTCTTCCCAAAAATGGATAGAACAGCAAACGGATAAGATGATTGAAAAAACCAGCCCGCAAAAGATTATTTTAGGCTTGGGAGCTTACGGCTACGACTGGAGCAGCAATGTGGATCAAAACACATCCGTAACTTATATGCAGGCGATTACAAAAGCCAGTGCAAGCAAAGCGGTGATCAATTTCGATGATAATACATTTAATCTTAATTATTCTTACAACGACAACAATAATAACACGCATACTGTTTTCTTTAATGATGCCGCTTCAATTTTTAATACGATGCGGTTTTCTTCCGAATATCCTTTGGCGGGAACGGCTCTGTGGCGTCTGGGAAGTGAGGACAGCCGTATCTGGAATTTTTATAATCAAGACTTGACTGCAAATGGTTTAGCAAGATTCAATATGAAAAATCTGGAAAATGTCAAAGGGCAGACGATGGTTGATTATATTGGAGACGGAGAAGTTCTGGAAGTTCTGAATACACCACACGACGGACAAATCGCCTTGGAGATAGACCCGGATGAAAAAATAATTACCGATGAAAACTATCTTTCTTATCCAAGTTCTTATGAGGTAAGAAAATATGGAGCTGCTCCGCAAAAAGAATTGGTTTTAACTTTTGATGACGGTCCGGATGAAACTTATACGCCACAAATACTGGATGTCTTGTCAAAATATCACGTTCCTGCAGCTTTCTTTTTGGTGGGAATCAATGCGGAGAAAAATCTGCCTTTGGTAAAACGTATTTACCGGGAAGGACACGAAATAGGAAATCATACTTTCACACACGAGAATATTGCTAAAGTAACTCCTGAAAGAGCTTTGCTCGAGTTGAAGCTGACCCGTCTGTTAATAGAATGTGTCACTGGACACAGTACGATCTTATTCCGTGCTCCATACAATGCTGATTCTGAACCTACAACTCCCGAGGAGATTATTCCGGTAGCGTTGGCAGGCCAGCAAAACTATCTGGACATTGGAGAGAATATTGACCCGGAAGACTGGCAGCCCGGCGTAAAAGCCGATCAGATCGTGGCAAGGGTATTAGACGGTATTAAAAAAGAAAGAGGAAATATCATCCTGCTGCACGATGCGGGCGGAGAAACAAGAGCAGAAACGGTAAAAGCTTTGAATATCCTGATCCCGATGCTCCAAAAGAAAGACTATCATTTTACAAACATTACAAGCATTCTTCACAAAAAAAGAGAAGAATTGATGCCCGCTGTTCCCAAAACCAAATCCTATTATATTATGCAGCTCAATTTGATGCTTGCAACAGTAATCTATGGAATCAGTCATTTTTTGGTTGCGTTATTTATAATCTTTATAGTATTAGGAATTATCCGGTTGGTTATAATGCTGTATTGGGCGATATGCGAGTATAAAAAAGAAAAAAAGCTGAGTGGTTTTCCAAATTTAGAAAGTTATCCGAAAGTTTCGATCATCGTTCCTGCTTATAATGAAGAAGTAAACATTATATCTTCTATTAAAAATTTATTATGTCAGACTTATCCCAATTATGATTTAGTTTTTGTCGATGATGGCAGCAAAGATTCTACTTTGGAAAAAGTTAGGACTTCATTTTCAGATGTAGATACTTTAAAAATTCTTACAAAGACCAACGGCGGAAAATCAACGGCTCTCAATTTCGGCATTTCTCAAACCGATGCAGAATATGTAGTTTGTATAGATGCTGATACCAAGCTGGAAAAAGATGCGGTAAAATATCTGATTGCCAGATTTTTAAATGCTAAAAATGAAGAAAATATCGCTGCTGTGGCCGGAAATGTGAAAGTGGGAAACAGAGTGAATTGGCTCACCAGATGGCAGTCTATAGAATATACAACCAGTCAGAATTTTGATCGTTTGGCTTATGCAAATATCAATGCAATTACGGTTATTCCGGGAGCTATTGGAGCATTCAGAAGATCTGTGATAGATGAGATTGGCGGTTATTCTTCCGATACTTTGGCAGAAGATTGTGATCTGACAGTTAAGATTCTAAAGAAAGGATATAATATTGCGAATGAGAATCGTGCAATTGCGATAACCGAAGCTCCGGAATCTGTAACTCAGTTTCTGAAACAGCGTTTCCGCTGGACGTACGGAATCATGCAGATGTTCTGGAAACAGCGCGAAACATTTCTGAATCCAAAATTCAAAGGACTCGGACTCTGGGCAATGCCGAATATTTTGCTCTTTCAATATATCATTCCTTTGTTTTCTCCGATAGCCGATTTAGTTATGTTTTTTGGGATTTTGTCTGGAAATGGGCATAAGATTTTTATTTATTATCTGATGTTTCTTTTGGTCGATGCTTCTTTAGCATTGATAGCTTTCTTATTGCAAAAAGAAAAATGGACAGATTTGTTTTATATTATTCCTCAGAGATTCGGCTACCGGTGGTTGATGTATATTGTTTTGTTCCGAAGTTTTAAACACGCATCCAAAGGCGAAATGGAAGCCTGGGGTTTTCTGAAGAGAACTGGAAATGTGAAAAATTTTACGGTTGAAAACTAATGGTTGATTTTATTCAGAAAATAAATTAAGATCTTGCATTCACCATTTTGTGATGCATAATTCTGGCAATGTTAAGAGCTCGGGCAATCGCTGTTTCGGTATTTTCGCCTTCGAAATTTGCGTGAACGGTTTCTTCCCAGATCTGCAGCCAGCGGTTAAAATGTTTTTCTTCCAGCGCAGCAATCTCATTTATCGGGAAATGTTTCGCCATCGGAGAACCTTCGTAAACGGGATTTCCCAAGAGAATACTTTCCCAGAAATTATACATTTTCGGAAGATGTCTGCTGAGATCAATTTTCGCAACATCTGTAAAGAAAAATCCAATCAAATCGTCTTTTATTACTTTATCATAAAATTTTTGACCAATAATTCTACATCTTCTCGCCTTGTAATATCTTTCATATGACAAAGTTATGGGTTTTGTATCAAGTTGAAAATAAGATTATTATCAGTTTTTTGTACATTTGGGAAAAATAGGATTATGTTCACATTCACAGTTTTACCGGCTTTAGTGCTTATTGGTTTTATTTCGGTTACACTTTACAAACAATTTGTTAAGAAAAACAGACAGGATTTGAAAGCATCATTTTTATTTGCTGCCTTTTTTTCTGCACTTTGGTGTGGATTATATTATTTAGTATTTTCTTGAGAAAACAGCTAATTTTGCAATTATGTCAAAATTCAGTTTTTCCAGATTAAAGCCAATTAAAGATACAGGTTTTGGAGATAATTTTTCCGGTAGATTCATCAATAAAAACGGCTATCCAAATATCAAAAAAAGAGGAGTCAATATCCTGAATCGTTTCAGCTGGTATCACACGATGCTGGATCTCAAAAGATGGCAGTTCATAGGACTTTTGGTTGGGAGTTATATTATTGTGAATTTTATTTTCGCTTTGATTTATTACTCAATAGGAATAGAGCATCTTACCGGGATCGATAAAAGCAATTTTTCAAATGAGTTTACAGATGTGTTCTTTTTCAGTTCACAGACATTTACGACTGTTGGTTATGGCCGGATTGCGCCTGTTGGCTTTCTGGCAAGTTTGGTGGCAACTTTCGAAGCATTTTTAGGATTATTGGCGTTTGCGATTGCAACAGGTCTGTTTTACGGAAGATTCTCACGTCCGCGCGCTTTTTTGAAATTCAGTGATGTTGCGCTGATCTCGCCTTACAAAGATAAATCCGGGCTGATGTTCCGGATGGCGCCATTCAAAAATACATCGCTTACAGACGCAAGCATTACAGTTTTAGCTTCTTTTGAAATTACAGAAAACGGCGAAACGAAAAGCTCATTTTATACTTTGAAGTTAGAAGTTACAAAAATCACATCATTGATTCTGAACTGGACCATCGTTCATTATATAGATGAGGAATCTCCTTTTTATGGATTGACACCAGATGATCTCAAAAATATTGACATCGAAATCATTGTTCATGTAAAAGCATTTGACAGTATTTTTTCCAGTGATGTGGTGCAAAGAACGAGTTACACATCGGACGAAATTATATATGGCGCAAAATTCGAAAAAATGTACGGACCGGATGAAACCAATCAATTCACAATCCTGAATCTTGATAAAATCAACACAAATCTGCCCGCTCCGTTGCCGGAAATTTCTTAATTATGGACCTCGAATTTTATAAAAAACAAGCCCAGCTAAAACAAAAGGACCACAGAAAATTTCTGGACGGACTCAAGAAGAAACCGCCAAAAAATCTTGATTATCTGACTTTGGAAACTCACGAAGAAACTTTTCAAGAGATTAATTGCCTGAGCTGTGCCAATTGCTGCAAAACGACAGGTCCGCTTTATACAGAAAAAGATATCGAAAGGATTTCCAAACATTTGCGAATGAAACCCGCAGATTTCGAGGGGAAATTTCTAAGAGTAGATGAAGATCAGGACAAAGTTTTACAAAATCTACCTTGCTTTTTCCTGAATGATGATAATACTTGTTCTATCTATGAGGTTCGCCCAAAAGCCTGTCGCGAATATCCTCATACAGACAGAAAGAAAATATATCAGATCAATAATTTAACGGTTCAAAACACTTTGATCTGTCCTGCAACCTATGTCTTTTTAGAAAAACTAAGAAAAGTCTTGGAAAAGTAAGGTCTTAAAGTTTTATTAAAAATCTTAGCATTTCATAACTTTAACATAAGTTGGTTTGATATTTGGCATTGATTATCAAATCATTAAAAATAAAGTATTATGAAAAAGTTAATCACAACAGCCGCTTTTCTTATGTTAGGAACCATGTTTATCTCTGCACAGACAACTAAGAAAAAAGATAACACGACAACAATGCCGGAGAAACCTGCCAACAGCACAGAAATGAAATTGAATACGCCTGTCCAGCCAAACGGGATGAACAGAACTGTTGATACTGCAACAATCAATAATAAATCAAAAATGCAGAATAACCCAAACAGAATGCAGCAAAATCAAACGTTGCCAAACAACGGGACTATACAAAATAATGGCACTTTTCAAACTCCAAATACGACAATGCCAAACAATTCTACGGCGACACCGCAGGTACAACCTGTAAGTCCAGTCGATCCGGCAAAACCGACAAGATAATTTAAATAAAAACCAGAGCTACTTACTCTGGTTTTTTTATGGTATTAGTTAAAGGATGGTTTCCGGATAATTGAGCATAAAAAATAAGCTGTTTTAAAAATTGGTTTAATATTTGGCTTTAGATAATAAAATCATTAAAATAAATTATTATGAAAAAATTAATCACAACAACAGCTTTTTTGTTATTTGGTACCATATTTATGACTGCTCAGACAACAAAAGATAGTTCAAAAAAGGTATATAAAAAATCAACTGTCCGGAAGGAAATGAAATCGAAAACTTCTGTTCAGCAAAACAACAAACCAAAAATGGTAGACACAGCGAATATTGAAGAAAGACAAAAGAGAGCAGACGAAAAATTGCAAAGACAAACAATTCCTCAAAAAGATGGCTTAAATAATGAGGCTGCCAGACCTTCCCAGCCAAAACCGGTTCCGGGACAATTAGAATAAAAAAACCAGAGCGACTTGCTCTGGTTTTGTTTTATGCTTTCCAATCTACAACAGCTCGTATAAAAGCTTCCGCATTTTCAACCGGAATATTTGGTAGAATCCCGTGTCCGAGATTCACAATGTATTTATCTTTTCCAAATCGGTCAATCATCTCGTGAACCATTTTCCTAATCGTCGCCGGCGTCGAATGCAGTCTTGATGGGTCAAAATTCCCTTGAAGCGTCACAGAATTATTCGTGAATTTTCTTGCCAGTTCCGGCGTAATGGTCCAATCCACACCCAAAGCAGAAGCTTTAGATTTCGTCATATCTTCCAACGCAAACCAACAGCCTTTCCCAAAAACCACAACGTGTGTCAACGGCGCCAGAGCTTCAACAATCTGATTGATGTATTGCCAGGAAAACTCCTGATAGTCAGCTGGTGAAAGCATTCCGCCCCAACTGTCAAAAACCTGAACGGCAGAAACGCCTTTCTCCACTTTTCGTTTCAAATAAGCGATGGTCGTATCCGTGATTTTTTGCAATAATTTATGCGCCGCTTCCGTTTGCAAGAAACAAAATGACTTCGCAATATTGAAGTCCTTAGAACCTCTTCCCTCGATACAATAACAGAAAATCGTCCAAGGAGAACCAGCAAATCCAATCAACGGAATCTCATTGTCTAGCTTTTCCAAAGTCATTTCTATCGCGTCGAAAACGTAACCTAATGTTTCATTCACGTCCGGAACTACCACATCGTCAACTTGTTGAGCCGTTCTGATGGGTTCATCCAACCATGGTCCAACAGATTCTTTCATTTTGAAATCAATGCCCATCGCTTGCGGAACCACCAAGATATCGGAGAACAAAATCGCCGCATCCAAAGGAAATCTTCTAATCGGCTGAACCGTAATTTCCGAAGCCAATTCCGGCGTCTGGCATCTGGTGAAAAAGTCGTATTTGTCGCGCAACGCAATGAATTCCGGCAGGTATCTTCCGGCTTGTCTCATCATCCACACAGGCGGTCTTTCCACGGTTTCGCCTCGCAAGGCCTTCAGGTATAGGTCGTTCTTTATCATTTTCTTAAATTTTTTGGGCGCCTTTTTCCGCCTTCCACTCCCGCTTTTTTCTTTTTGTTGCCCGAGCTTAGTCCAATGCAACAAAAAGAAAAAGAGCTTCGTTCAAGTCGGGGCGCACTTCGCAAAGTTTCAATATTAGTCTTCCAAATCAGATTTCCAAGCAGTTGAACTTTCCCGAAAAATTAGTTTTAAAATTATTTTATTTATTTGAACTGTTGTAAAATATGCAACAGTTCAAAACTTCTTCAATTCGAGTTGTTGCAAAATAAGCAACATCTATATCTATGCAAAAAAATATCAATAGCGTCGGGCTTCAGCCCGATGTTGAAAATTGATAGCTAATTAGGCTTTAGCCAAAATTTAAACTAGCTTTCGGCTAAAGCCACTTTCATTTCGCTTGTAAAAATGGGCTAAAGCCCATTCCTATTGATTTTTTTTATAATAATTATTACAAGCTTAGATTGTTAGGTTTAGCAAAATCAAATTCAACAAATCGGCTAACGTATTTTTATGACTTGTAATTATTTTATTTTCAGTTAGTTTATTCAATTCCGATGTCGTCGTTTTTCCAATCGAAAAAATCTTCAAATCCTCAAGACTATTAAACTTCGCAAAACTACGAACTCCACTCGGACTAAAGAAAACCACAGCCTGATATTTCTCATTGATTTTCGGAAACAGCAATTTGGTCTTATAAACAGGGATTTTTTTGTAAGAAATATTCTGCAACGGGAATTTCTTATCCAAAATATCCAAAGCCAAATCGCCGCAAAAATGCAAAAACTTTTCATTCACAGAATTTTCTGTGATAAACTGAGACAATTCGCTCGCATTCTTACAAAGCTTGAAGGTTCCAAAATTATGTTTCCTCAATTCCTTTTTTGTCTGCGAACCAACTGCGTAGATTCTATTATAATTCTTTTCAGCAAAATTCTCATTCGCTTCAAAACCATTTTCGAAGAACGCTTTTACGCCATTTACACTTGTGAAAATCAATGAATAATTCTTCAAACCGAAAGTTTTCGTTTTAATGAATTCCATTTTTATGACCTCTACAAAATCAACCGACACTTCGACTCCGCTCAGTGTGACAGTTCCTAATTTCTCAGAAACTTTTTTTTGGTCCAGTGATTTTGTAAAAAGGATTTTCATATGGTCTTTAACGCAAAGGCGAAAAAAATTAGTAATCGGTATTTATATAGAAGTCACAAATTTCAAATTGGCGACTTTGAACATTTCAAATGAATAATTAATTGCGCCTTGGCGTTAAATCTGCTACAAGCTTTTTCTAATCTCGTCCATCAATTCTTTCCCGCCGTTTTCCAAAACCTTTAAAGCCAATTTCTCTCCAAAATTCTCAGAATCGTTCCAGTCAAAAATTTCATCTGTTTCGATGCAATATTTTCCATCAAGCGAACAGAGTCTTCCAAGGAATCTGATTTGACCACCCAATAATTCAGCTTTTGCACCAATTGGAGCAGTACAACCGCCTTCTAAAGTTTTCAGAAACTCTCTTTCGATGGTAATGCAGATCTCAGTTTCCTTGTGAGAAATTGATTTTAAAATCTCGCTAAGTTCCTGATCATCAATTCTGCTGGCAATTGCAACCACACCTTGCGAAGGCGCCTGCAGCAAAAATGGGATCTGTTCATAATCAACGTCAAGATTCATTCTTTTGATTCCTGCCAAAGAAAAAATGGTAGCATTAGCAATACCGTCATCCAGTTTCTTCAAACGGGTTTGAACGTTTCCACGGATGTCCGTGAATTCGGTTTCCGGAAATTCCTTCAGCCAAAATGCACGTCTTCTCAAACTGCTGGTTGCAATTTTAAGCACGTTAAGATCCAAAGGTTCGGAATCATTATTTCTAACCAAAACATCTTCTGGAAAATCCCGTTCCAAAACCGCAGAAATCTGAATGTTTTTCGGCAATTGCGTCGGAACGTCTTTCAGAGAATGAACAGCAATATCAATTTCATTATTCAATAAAGCGATATCCAGATCTTTGGTGAAAATACCGGTAATTCCCAATGCGTAAAGTGGTTGGCTCAGATTTTTATCTCCGGAACTGATTATCGGAACGATCTCTGTTTCAAAGCCAAGATTCTGAAGTTTAAATTCTACTTCGTGAGCCTGCCAAAGTGCAAGCGGACTATTTCTCGTTCCTATTCTTATCATTGGTATCTTGTTTATGAATGTCAAGAATTTCTTCCATTAATTTTGTAATTTCATCAGCACGGGAAGGATTTTCCAGAATGTATTTTGCAAAACGATTCGTGATCTTCTGAATCAAATTGTTGGACAATTCCATATCCTCGATCTTGGCATAATGGAACTTCTTATGAATATTATGCATCTCGTTTTCCTCGATTTTCTTCAAAGAATTTTTGAAATGATTGATCTGAGGTGCTAATTTTCTTTTCTTTTCCCAATCGGCAAATTCCTTCGCCATTTCTTTGATGATCGCTTCAGCTTTTGGGATTTCCTTTTTGCGCTGGTCCATCGTTTCCTTGATTTTCTGCGAAAGCTGATCCACATCGATTAATGTTACATTTTCAAGTTTGCCGATTTCTTTCTGAACATTATTCGGGATCGAAAGATCAATGACAAGCATTTCCTTATTTTTAGGAAAATTAGTTTCATCAATGATATATTTCTGTGCGCCGGTTGCAACAATCAGAACATCAGTTTGCTTTAGTTCTTCCGGGAAAGTTTCAAAATCGATTTGAGGGATATTATATTTGTCGGCAATTTTTTCTGCCTTTTCAAAAGAGCGGTTTGCAATCTTTATTTTTGGCTGATAAATATGTTTTACAAGATTTTCAATGGTATTTTGACCAATTTCTCCAACACCCAAAAGTAAAATATTTTTCTCGTGAATATGTCTTGTATTATTGAGGATATAATGAACAGCTGCGTAAGAAACAGAAGCAGATCCTGTGCTGATACCCGTCTCATTTTTAATTCTCTTCGAAATCTGAATTGACGAATTAATCGCACGTTCCAGATATGGATTCGAAAAATCTTTATAAGTTTTGAATCTGTGATAAGCATTTTTGATCTGAGACACGATCTCAAAATCACCAATAATTTGACTTTCCAAACCGGCAGCCACACGGAAAAGATGAAACAAGGCATCTTCTCTTTGGATTACATTCACATAATTCAGGAATTCGGAAAGCGAGACGCCAACCGTGTTGCAATAGAGTTCGGCGATGTGAAGGTAATTTTTTGTGGTAGAATAAATTTCTGTCCTGTTGCATGTAGAAACCACAAAGGCATCACCAAAATCCTGCTCGTGGATCTGATTAACAAACTCTTTGATATGGTCATCAAAAAAAGCAAATCTGCCCCTGGTTTCGGCATCGGCTTTTTCATAACTGATGCTGAGAACGGCGAGATCGGATGTTTGATGGAATTTATTTTTAGTGCTCATTTTCAGTGTGCAAATTTACAATATTTAATACAAAGACTCTTTCCGAATATCATTTTGAGAAATTGATAAAATCTATAAACAAAACCATGAATCGTATAAGAATAATAAAAATTTCAAAGATTTGATGTAAGAGTAATAATTTTTGATTTCTAATTGATATTCAGAATTATTCAGCAATATAATTTATTGAAATTTTAAGGAAATTTTAACCAAATTATTTTCAATTCAAGATAGAGAATGCGTCTAAATTTATATCTTTGTAAACTTAATAATTACTGAACAAAATGGGTATATTGGATATGTTTACGCAAGAGATTGCGATTGACTTGGGAACTGCTAACACGCTTATCATACACAATAACAAAATAGTTGTGGATCAGCCGTCTATTGTTGCAATAGAACGCTCAACTGGAAAGCCGATTGCCGTTGGTGAACAAGCAAAACATATGCAGGGAAAAACCCACGAAGATATCAAAACCATTCGTCCGCTGAAGGATGGTGTTATCGCGGATTTCCACGCTTCAGAACATATGATCAAGGAATTCATCAAACAAATTCCGGGTATCAAAGGGAAACTTTTTCAGCCTGCTCTTAGAATCGTGATCTGTATCCCTTCAGGAATTACTGAGGTTGAGAAAAGAGCTGTAAGAGATTCTGCTCAGAAAGTGAATGCGAAAGAAGTTCGTTTGATTTATGAGCCAATGGCTGCTGCAATAGGAGTCGGGATTGATGTTCAGAAACCGGAAGGTAATATGATCATCGATATAGGTGGTGGAACTACTGAAATTGCTGTGGTTGCGCTTGGCGGAATTGTTTGTGACAAATCTGTAAAAATTGCAGGTGACGTTTTCACCAATGATATTGCTTATTACCTGAGAACGCATCATAATTTATACATCGGAGAAAGAACGGCGGAAAGAATCAAAATCGAAGTTGGTTCTGCTGTCGAAGAATTGGATGTTCCAATTGACGATATTCCTGTACAAGGGCGTGATCTCATCACCGGAAAACCAAAAGAGATTATGGTGAACTATAAAGAAATTGCTAAAGCATTAGATAAATCGATTATCAGAATCGAAGATGCGGTAATGGAAACGTTATCTCTTACACCTCCGGAACTGGCTGCTGATATCTACAAAACCGGAATCTATCTTGCCGGTGGCGGAGCTTTGCTAAGAGGTTTGGCAGACAGACTTCACAGAAAAACAGGACTTCCTGTTTTCGTAGCAGAAGATCCTTTGAGAGCGGTAGTTAGAGGGACCGGAATTGCTCTTAAAAATATGGACAAATTCAATTTCCTTATCAAATAATTAAGATTTTTCTCAAGTTTTTAGATGGGTGCTTTGCTGAGATTTTTTTCTAAGAATGCTTTGTTTGTGTTCTTTGTATTCTTGCAATTGGTAGCAATTGTACTTATTTTCAGCAAAAATACAATGCAGCAAAGTTTCATTGCGGCCAAGACTGCAGCTTTCAATTCGTGGGTTTCTGGCTACATTGATGAAGGAACTTCTTACCTGAAACTGAAACAAATCAATGAAGATCTTGTCACTCAGAACAAAGCTTTGATGGTGCAACTTTATGGAAAAGATAAAGCAAAAAATCCAAGTTTCCGAAGAGTTTACGATACCATTGGTGGCGGTCAGATCTACACTTTTGTAGATGGTGAAGTGGTTTTCAACAGCATCAACAGGCGAGATAATTATTACACAATCAACCGCGGACGTCTTCAAGGCATAAGTTCCAATATGGGTGTTATTGCGCCTCGTGGAATTGCCGGGATCGTTATCAATACAACTGATAATTATTCTTTGGTCAAATCAATTCTAAGTGTCAATAAAATAAAGATCAGTGCCGCTCTTAAGAAGTCCGGTTATTTCGGAACATTATCCTGGAAAGGTGACGATACAAGAACGATGACACTTTCCGATATTCCAAAGTATGTTCCTCTGAAAGTTGGTGACTCCGTTGTGACCGATGGCAAATCCTCTATTTTTCCTGCCGGAATTATGGTGGGAACAGTTGCAGGCTACGAAGTGGACAGCAAAACGGGTTTTTGGGATATTTCCGTAGAACTCAGCGAGAAGATTGGAAAATTAAGTACAGTTTATGTCGTAAGAAATTTGAAGAAATCTGAAGTTCAGAAAATCGATGATACATTAAAAGCTCAAATTAAAAAAGATGATCAGTAGAAACGTTGTATCAGATCTTGTTTTGATCGCATTGCTGACGGCTTTTCAGATTTTCATTCTGAACAGAGTGGCTCTTTTTGGGCAATATATTCCTGTGCTTTATCCTGTCTTTGTAATGTTTTATCCGTTTTTCAGAAATAGATTTCATTTTTTGGCATTGAGTTTTATTTTAGGATTATGCGTTGATGCGTTTTTGGGAACCTGGGGAATCAATGCTTTTGCAACCACGGTTGTCGCTTATTTCAGAACGATAATATTCAGAACTTCCACAGATACAACGACAGATTTTTTCTCATTCCAGAGTATCCAGTGGACACAGTTCATCTTCTTTATTGTAACCAGTATTTTCATCCATCAGCTTTTGGTTCAGTACATCGAGTTTTTTAAGTTCGACAGATTTTTTGAAATTTTATTTAATGTAATAGTTACCAGTATAATTTCGTTTGTATTTATATTAGCCTATGCATTAGCATTTAAAATCAAGCAAAAAGTCTGAAACCGAAAGAATGTATTTAACAAAACAAAAAAAGCTCTCACATTGAGTTTGCATATGTCCTCTGAAAAAATATAAAAGTACATATGAAGTCACAATATCTCAAGATCATTCTCGCTCTTTCTATCATTGCATTAATTTTTATTGCAAGGCTTTCTTATTTGCAATTACTCACCGACCGATATGCTTTGAATGCTGCAAATACGTCTATCAAAATAGAATATGTCATCCCTCCAAGAGGTGTCATTTTTGACAGGAACGGAAAAATATTGGTTGGCAACCAGCCGTCTTTTGAGATCTCTTACACTGCAGCACTTCTCAAACCGGATTTTGATACCATAGGATTTTGTAAATTATTAGGAATTACAAAGTCCGATTTCATCCAGACGATGAAAAATATTGAAAAGGAAAAATACTACTCCCGATTGACGCCTATGACTTTTATGAAAAATCTAAGTCGTGAAGAAATGGCAAGAATCCAGGAGTTGATCTTTAAATATCCGGCTTTCAGCATCGTTCCTCGTCCGCAGAGACAATATGAAATTAATACTTCAGGAAACCTTTTGGGTTATACGAATCAGGTGAATGATAACGATATCAAGAAAGATTCACTCTACTATTTACCAGGTGATTTTGCCGGGAAAAGTGGGGTGGAAAAATCTTATGAAAAAGAACTTCGTGGCGAAAAAGGAATGAAATATATTCAGAAAGACATTCGCCAAAGAAGCATCGGTTCTTACAAAAACGGAGAATTGGACAAAGAAGTGGTTACCGGAAAAGATTTAACTCTGACCATCGATTACGATCTTCAAAGAATGGCTGAAGAAATGCTCGTGAACAAACACGGCGCAGTCGTAGCTCTGGATCCCAATAACGGTGAAATTCTGACGATGGCAACCGGACCGGACATCGATCCGAACCTTTTTACAGGACCAAATAAATCACGAAACCTATATAAATTAGCCACCGATACAATCTTTGAAAACAAACCGACTTTCGACAGGTCTGTTCAGGCTGCTTATCCGCCAGGATCGACTTTCAAATTGCTGACCGCTCTCACAGCGATGGAGATGGGCGTGATGACAGATCAGACTATTTTTCCTTGCGGAAGAGGATTTTTCTACCGCGGGAAAAGTATCAAAGGTCACGGTGGTGCAGATCCGCTTATTCCTGCTATACAGGTTTCCAGTAACTGTTATTTTACGTATGCCTATCTGGCCATCATCAAAAAATATCCTGGAGATCCTTCACGAGGTGTGAATGAATGGAAAAAGATCATCAATAGTTTTGGAGTAGGAGAGTTTCTTAATAACGATTTAGCAGTTGGAGCAAAAGGTAGAATCCCTTCCGGTGAGTTTTATGAAAAGAGAATGAAATCCATCTACAAAGCCAGTGGTTCTAAACGTACAGATTTTAAAAACTGGGATGAGATGCCAACCGGCGCTTTATACAACGGGATGGGACAAGGCGACGTTCTTTTGACACCGCTGCAGATGGCAAATTTCGTTGGTGCCATTGCAAATAAAGGCTGGTATTACACACCTCATATTGTGAAAAGTATCGATGGAAAACCAAATCCGGATCCGAGATTCAAGAAAAAACACATGACGATGATCCAGAATCCGCATTACTACAACGTAGTTCTTCAGGGGATGGAAGCCGTTATGATAAAAGGAACCGGAAGAAGCCTTAGATCTAAAGATTTTACACAGCTGGCTAAAACTGGAACGGCACAGGTTCCTCAGGGAAAAGATAATTCGATCTTTGTATTGATAGCACCTGCTGACAAACCGAAAATTGTAGTGGTTGCTGTTATGGAACACGCTGGTTTTGGTGCAACGTGGGCCGGTCCTGCTTGTACCGTAATTGCAGAAAAGTACATTACAGGAGAACTGAAAAGAGAAAATCTTTACAAGAAAATGATCACGTCCAGCTTTATGCCGGAATATAAACGCCAGTATATTTCAGAAATGAAACGAAAAGGCTGGTACAAAGAACCGCCAAAGGATACTGTAAAACTTAAGAGGATAAAAGACAGCCTGCAGGCCATCGAAAATAGAAAATTAAAGAAAGACAGTTCCAAAATTAAACCTCTAAAATCCGGTAAAAAATGAAGTGGGCAGAAGGGATAGATAAATTAGGGATTGGACTTTATATCCTGCTTTGTGTTTTCGCTATTATTAATATCAATAGTGTGGATGCCAAGTTGGGAAGCAAGCAATTGATGTTCTTCGGAATCTCATTGTTTGTCGGGATGATCATATTCTTTATGAGAACCAAATTCTTCGAAAATATGTCGGCGATAATCTATGTCGGTGGCGTACTGCTTTTGATTGGATTATTTCCATTTGGGACAGAGATTCTTGGTCAGAAAAACTGGTACAAATTCGGTGGGTTTACGATGCAGCCGGTCGAGTTTGCAAAGATAGGAACAGCCCTGATGTTGGCGAATTACGTTTCCAGTCCGGATTTTAATCTTAAAAATAAAAAAGTTCTTTATACCGTTTTAGCGATTGTGGGTATTCCCGGTGTTGTCGTTTTGATGATTCCCGATGTGGGTTCACTTTTGGTGTTTTTTGCCTTCGTGATGGCACTTTACAGAGAGGGACTTTCCGGTTGGTTGTTCGGGATCATCTTTGTCTTTGCTGCTGTTTTTCTAATTTCAATTGCAGTCAATCCTTTATATATTACGATTGCAATTCTGATTATTGCGGCGATTTATGTTTTTCTTAATTTTTATAAGATCCAGGGAAATGTAATGTTGATTATCGGGATTGTCCTTACAGTGGGCTTTCTCAGCGGATTATCATATTCTTCCACTTATATTCTTTCCAAAATGCCTAAACACCAGCGGGAGAGAATCGAGGTTTTATACAAAGGCGAAAAAGCATTCCGTGATACTTCCGGATATAACTTATTGTATTCTAAAACTGCGATTGGTTCCGGCGGCATAATGGGAAAAGGTTACAAGCAAGGTTCTGTAACGCAGGGAAAATTTGTTCCCGAGCAGGAAACCGATTATATCTTCTGCACCGTTGGCGAAGAGTGGGGTTTCTTGGGCAGCTCTATTTTAATTCTCTGTTATTCTGTTTTTATTGGCAGGATCTATTATCTCGCCGAGAATCAGAAATCCACGTTCAATCGGGTTTTCGGGTATTGTTTTGCGTCGATTCTACTGATTCACTTTTCCATCAATCTTGGGATGGTAATGGGACTTTTCCCTACTGTAGGGATTCCGCTGCCATTTTTCAGTTACGGCGGAAGTTCTCTTTTGGCATTCTCGATCATGACGTTTATCTTCTTCAAACTCAATTACGCAGACAAAAACAGCCTCGTATAAACGAAGCTGAATAAAAAATAAATAATTTTAATATTAAATCAAATCTGCAAAATCTGCCTGATCTGCGAAAATTTGATGGTTTTAATTCTTCACCAAAACAACATATTCCCAAGGCTTCAAAGTTATAGTTGTCTTTTCAGCATTGATGTTATAGATTTCTCCCGTAAACAATTCTCTGTATTGCCCATTGTAATATTTCGTATCCAGACTAGTAGGAAGACTTTTATCCGAAAAATTAAAAATGGATAAAACCGCATCATTATTCTTTTCCCGGTAGATAGATAAGACATCATTCATTTGGTTATTCGTCACTCTTATCATTTCACCGCCATATTTCCCATTCCAAAGTGCCTGGTTTTTATGTTTCAGATCAAATAATTTCTGATACATTCCGTAGAATTTATGATCTTTCCAAACGATCTCGTCTTTCTCGAAAAACTCCAGGCTTCTGTCGAGTCCCGCTTCCTGTCCACTGTAAACCAAAGGCATTCCGTTGGCTGTTCCACAAAGAACCATCGCCGTTTCCAATCCCTTTCCGAAGTTGGAAAATTGATTTCCTTCCCAGGAATTTTTGTCGTGATTGTCTGTAAATAGCATTCGGTAAGAATCTAATGGGAAGCTGCCAACATCGTGCGCCATATATTCATAAAGTGCGTTTGCTCCTTTTCCACCAGTGGTTGCAAGTTTCAGTTTATCCCAAAGCGACCACGAATAAGTCATATCAAATGACTTTTTGTAAAGATCCCTGGATTCCCATTCTGCCAGCATAAAAATGGGTTTTATTTCAACCATTTCTTCTCTCGCATTTTCCCAAAAATCAACAGGGATAAAGCCTGCAACATCACATCTGTAACCATCAATGTTGGCTTCTTTTACCCAGTATTTCAAAGCGCCCGTCATATATTCCCGGAAGTCAGGATTGTTGTAATCAAAATCGATGACATCATCCCAATCATACCAAGGTGTTGGCTGGAAATTACCTTCCCTTGATTTTGTATACCAATCCGGATGTTCTTTTGCCAGCGGATTGTCCCAAGCGGAATGATTCCCGACCCAATCTATAACCACGTACATTCCCATTGCGTGGATCTTATCAACCAGGTTTTTAAAATCTTTTAAAGTGCCGAAATCTGGATTCACACCTTTGAAATCTTTTACGGAATAATAACTTCCCAATTTTCCTTTCCGATGCTCTTCTCCAATAGGATGAATAGGCATTAGCCAAAGAATATCAACGCCCATTTTTTTGAGTCTCGGCAAATGTTTTTCAAAAGCTTTGAAAGTGCCTTCTTTGGTGTATTGTCGGATGTTGACTTCGTAGATTGTCGCATTCTTACTCCATTCGGGATGCTTGATCTCAACATAAGGTTTTGGCTGATAGCGTGCGTCTTTGGTCTGAGAGAATCCGAGAAACGGAATCATCAGGACCAGGAGTAAATACTTTAATGAATTCATAAGGCTTATATATTTCTCTAAAATTAAAAAAAGCCTGATTAAGTTCTTAAAATATTTTAATTTTTTTCTCTAATTTAAATTTAATAAGACCGTATGTAAGTTATAACAAGGCATTATTTGAAAACAACAAAGGATGTATTAATTACAACAAGGCATCATGTAAAAGCAACAAGGCATCATGCAAACTCAACAAAGCATCATGAAAAAGCAACAAGACACGATTCAAATGCAACAAGAGGCAATCAAAATGCAACAAGACACGATCCCAACTCAACAAGACACGATTTAAAAGCAACAAAGCACGATTCAAATGCAAAAAGGCAACTTTCGATAAATTAAAACAAAAAAGCATCCCGTTTCCGAAATGCTTTTGAAAATTTATTTTTTAATTCAGGATTAAGAATACATCTGCTCCTGCAATTCTTTGATCTTTTTATCAGACAAGTATTCGTCGTAAGTCATATCTCTGTCGATGATCCCTTTCGGCGTCAGCTCGATGATTCTGTTACAAACTGTTCCAAGCAACTCATGGTCATGAGAAGACAAAAGAATATTTCCCTTGAAGTTATTCAAAGAGTTATTCAATGTGGTGATACTTTCAAGGTCTAAGTGGTTGGTAGGCTCATCCAGTAAAAGAACATTCGCTTTCTGAAGCATCATTCTGCTGAACATACATCTCATTTTCTCACCTCCGGAAAGAACTTTACAAGATTTAAGAGCCTCGTCTCCGGAGAAAAGCATTCTACCCAGGAAACCTCTCATAAATTCCTCGTGACGCTCCTCATCATTCTTCGTAAACTGTCTCAACCAATCTACCAGATTGATATCTTCCTGGAAGAAAGTGGTATTATCCAAAGGTATATGAGACTGGTTTGTTGTAACGCCCCAAGCAACATTTCCTTTATCTGCAGGTAGATTCCCGGCAAGGATTTCGAAAAACTCAGTAATTGCCAAAGAGTTTCTGGAGATTACAGCCACTTTGTCGCCTTTCTTAAGGTTAAGATCAATGTTTGAAAATAACAATTCGCCGTCTTTTGTTTTTTCAAGACCCTTTACATCTAATATCTGATCTCCAACTTCTCTCTCCGTATCGAAAATAATGGCTGGATATCTTCTGGATGAAGGTTTGATATCATCGATGTTCAACTTGTCGATCATTTTCTTACGGGCAGTAGCCTGTTTTGCTTTTGCCACATTGGAACTGAATCTTGCGATAAAATCCTGTAATTCTTTTTTCTTGTCCTCCGCTTTTTTATTAGCCTGATTTCTTTGTCTGGTTGCCAATTGTGAAGCCTGATACCAGAAAGAGTAGTTACCGGTATAAAGATTCAATTTAGCATAATCCAAATCACCGATGTGCGTACAAACCGTATCCAGGAAGTGACGGTCATGAGAAACCACGATGACAGTATTCTCGTAATCTGCAAGGAAATCCTCTAGCCATGCGATAGTTGCGATGTCCAAATCATTGGTAGGCTCATCCAGAATCAAAACATCCGGATTCCCGAACAATGCCTGAGCCAGCAAAACTCTTACTTTATCTTTATTCTCAAGTTCGCCCATCAACTGATAGTGCATATCTTCTGAAATCCCAACATTGGAAAGCAAAGTCTGCGCATCAGCTTCTGAGTTCCAGCCGCCCATCTCGTCATAAACAACGCCTAGTTCACCAGCTTTGATCCCGTCTTCATCAGAAAAATCTTCCTTTGCATAGAGCGCATCCATCTCTTCCTTGATTTCGAAAAGCATTTTGTTACCTCTCAGAATAGTCTCAAGAACGGTGAAGTTGTCATAAGCAAAGTGATCCTGCTCCAGAACAGACATTCTTTTTCCGTTTTCCAAAGAAACGTGACCCGAAGTCGGATCCTGCTTTCCACTTAATATTTTAAGGAAGGTTGATTTTCCTGCACCGTTGGCACCAATGATACCATAGCAGTTTCCTTTTGTAAATTTTATATTGACTTCATCAAAAAGTACTCTTTTCCCGAACTGTAATGATAAATTAGATACTGTTAACATATTGTTTTGTAAGTTTGTGCAAAATTACAAAAATTAGTTGGGAAGAAAAAAGCCCGCTACTTATAATAATTTAACAAAATGAAAATAGAAAAAACTGTAAATATCTTTAACAAAAGAGCCCGTTTTGAGTACGAAATTCTAGACGAATATGAAGCCGGATTAGTCCTGACAGGTACAGAAATAAAATCTCTTAGATCCTCCAAAGCATCAATCACAGAAAGCTTTTGCCAATTTATTGACGATGAACTTTTTGTTATTAATATGATGATAGATGAATACAAACTAGGCACTTTTTACAATCATAAAATAAAAAGGGAACGAAAGTTGCTACTGCATAATTACGAACTGCAAAAACTTAAAAAAAAGTTAAAAGATGTTGGCAATACAGTAATCCCGCTAAAGCTTTATATAAATGATAATGGTAAAGCAAAGCTGCTCATATCATTAGCTAAAGGGAAAAAACTCTTTGATAAAAGGGAAGCTATCAAAGACAGAGAGAATAAAGTAAATATCCAGCGGATATTAAAGAAAAGTTAAAAAAACTTTGTTTATAAAGAAAAATTATATTTATTTTGCATTATCAATTATTTAATCATTTAATTCTATGAAAAATCTAAAATTAGGAATTACAGCTTTGGCACTTACTGTTGCCTCTTCTGTTTTTGCGCAAACTACTACCAATCCTTGGGTGATAGGCGTAGGTGCTCATGGAGTGAATCACGTTGCTCAGAGAGGAAACTTTAGCAATACGTTCTCATTCAACAATTTTAAAGACAATTTATTCGGTACATCAAAGTATTCAATTACACCACCACTTTCTAAATTGACAGTTGCAAGAAGCCTTGGAAAGGGTTTGGTTCTTGACTGGCAGACTACTGTTGGTAATGTTGATAACAAAAGATTTTCTATGGAAAAAGAATTTTTCCTAATGACAGGTCTTGGTGTTCAATTCAAAGCTGCAGGTCTATTGTGGGATGAAGAATCTTGGTTCGATCCGTATTTGAGAGTTGGTGCTAATTATTTGAGACATGACTATACTGGTCTTACTTTCCCAAGAACGGATTCTAAGGGAGAATATTATGGTACTTATAATGAAGATAATGATCTAACAGGAAAAGCTAATCATTTCACGGTTAGTACAGGTGCTGGTATTAATTTCTGGGTTACTAAAAACTTCGGTTTAGGTGTTCAGGGAGATTATGTTACTTCTCCGGTGGATAAATCTAATGTTGTTAACTTCTGGCAAGCTTCCGCATCTCTATTATTTAGATTCGGAAATACAGATAGAGATAAAGACGGAATTCCAGACAAAGAAGATGCTTGTCCAGATACTCCAGGATTACCAGAGTTTCAAGGATGTCCAGATACAGACGGTGATGGAGTGCCAGATAAAGACGATCAATGTCCAGATGTAGCAGGTCCTAAAGAAAACAACGGTTGTCCTTGGCCAGATACAGACGGAGACGGTGTATTAGACAAAGATGATGCTTGTGTTGACGTTCCTGGTCCAGCTGAAAACAAAGGTTGTCCTTGGCCAGATACAGACGGAGACGGAGTATTAGACAAAGATGATGCTTGTCCTACAGTTCCTGGTCTTCCAGAATACCAAGGATGTCCTAAACCAGCTTCTGTATATGCTTCTGAAGCAACAGGTGCTCTTCAAAACATCTTGTTTGATTTTAACAAAGCTACTTTGAGACCAGAATCTGCTGGTAAATTAGACCAAGCTGCTTCAATCCTTAAAGGTGCTAGTGATGCAAACTTCTTAGTAACCGGTTATACTGATGCTAAAGGTTCTGACGTTTACAACTTGAAACTTTCTAGACAAAGAGCTGCTTCTGTAGTTAGCGCTTTAGAAACAAGAGGGGTTAATCCAAACCAATTGAAATCTGTTGGAGTTGGAGAAAGAGACGCTAAAGTTTCTGAAAAAGCTTCTGATGCTGAAAGACAAGCTGATAGAAAAGTAGTAGTAGAGGCTGTAAACGGCGCTGCTTGGGATGCTCTTCAAAAATCAGATCTTCCAGTTGTAGAGAAAAAAGTAGTTAAAAAAGCTCCAGCTAAAAAAAGAGCTCCAGCTAAAAAGAAAAAATAATTTTAAATAATTAATTTTCTAAATATAAATACCTCCAATTTTATTGGAGGTATTTTTTTTGTTTTCAGATTTCAGTACTTTTGTATAATAAATTAAAAACTTAAAATGGGAAGAGCATTCGAATATAGAAAAGCCTCAAAAATGGCCAGATGGGACAAGATGGCCAAAACATTTTCAAAGATTGGAAAAGATATAGCTCTGGCGGTGAAAGCTGGCGGATCAGATCCTGAAGCCAATCCGGCACTCAGAAGATGCATTCAAAATGCTAAAGGTGCTAATATGCCAAAGGATAATGTTGAGCGAGCAATCAAAAAAGCAAGTGGAGCAGACGCCGAAAATTATGAAGAGATCACTTATGAGGGTTACGGTCAAGGTGGTGTTGCATTCTTTGTAGAATGTACTACTAATAACCCAACCAGAACTGTAGCCAACGTAAGAGCGATTTTCAATAAGTTTGACGGCAATCTTGGCAAGAATGGAGAATTAGCATTCATCTTCGATAGAAAAGGAATTTTTACTATCGAAAAAGCGCAGATAAAAAGCGAATGGGATGATTTCGAAATGGAAATGATAGATGGTGGGGCAGAAGAGATAGATCAGGATGAAACAGAAGTGTTAATCACTACAGCGTTCGAAGATTTCGGAGCAATGTCACACAAACTGGATGATTTAAAGATCGAAGTAAAAAGTGCCGAATTGCAAAGAATTCCAAACAGTACCAAGGAAATGACCGAAGACCAGTTCAAAGCCAATATGAAGATGCTGGAACGTTTCGAAGAAGATGACGACGTTCAGAACGTTTTCCACAATATGGAGTTTACAGAAGAACAGTTAAAAACACTCTAGTAAACAAATACCAAATAAAAAAAATCCTGAAACTCTTAAGTCTCAGGATTTTTTATTTTTATAAAACGCAGTCAATAATTATGCGTTTGGTTCAATAGATACAAATGATCTGTTGTTAGCTTTCTTTCTGAAAACAACTTTACCGTCTACAAGAGCGTGCAAAGTGTGATCTTTACCCATCCCAACATTTTCACCTGGGTGATGCTGAGTACCTCTTTGTCTGATGATGATGTTGCCAGCAATCGCAGACTGTCCTCCGAAAATCTTCACACCTAATCTTTTAGAATGAGATTCTCTACCGTTTTTGGAACTACCAACTCCTTTCTTATGTGCCATTTTATTTTAAGGTTTTGTGGTTAAAAATTATTCAGCAGTTTCGCTGGTTTCTGTTACTTCAGCTTTAGCAGCTTTCTTAGGAGTAGCTTTTTTAGCTTCTTTTTCTCAGCGCCAAATCCAGTAATACCAGTTACAAGGATCTGAGTAAGAGATTGTCTGTGACCATTTTTCTTAGCATAACCTTTTCTTCTTTTCTTTTTGAAGATGATTACTTTATCCGCCAAAACGTGGTCTAGGATTTCTACTTCTACGGTAATACCGCTTACAGCCGGGGCACCTACAGTGATTGCGCCGTTTACAGTAAGAAGAACTTTATCAAAAGAAACTTTCGCTCCTTTGTCTCCTTTCAAACGGTTCACAAACAACTTTTGGTTTTGCTCAACTTTGTATTGAAGCCCTGCTATTTCTACAATTGCAAACATTGTTTATAAATTTTATATTATTCGAGGTGCAAAAGTACTATTTTTCTTTCTAAAACACAAACACATATCACAAACTTTTCAATAATAATTATTTGACTCCGTCGAACCTGAAGGTTTGGGCAGCTTTATCCGCCTTCCGCTCCCAATCTTTTTTGCTCACGTTTTGTCATTAAGAGAACCCAAAGTTCAAGCAAAAAAGGATTTCCACTCAAGTCGGGCTGCAGATTCTACATAAAAACAAACTTAGTACTAAATAAGAAGTTTGTCATTCCGCAGGAATTTAAAACAAAGCGTCAACCTTTTATAAGCGATGCGGCTTTGTGAACCTTAAAAACAAGTAGTTGTTAAAAAATCTTTGTGCACTTTGTGTTCAAATATATATTATCAAAAATTCTAATACTTAAAACTTACTTATATAAAAGAATACTTATAAATTTGACAATCGAAAATTCTTAATTGATGCTGGATTTTATAAAGAAAAAAATTGCGCTCGCCTGGGCCAAGAAACATATCGCCAAAACAAAAGATTTCAAAACCAATGCGGTTCGCCATCAGGAAGAACTCTTGCTTTCACTCGTAAAAACGGCTGAGAAAACTTTGTTCGGAAGAGAACATCAATTTGAAAATATAAAGAATATTGAGGATTTTCGAACCAATGTTCCGATTGCTGACTATGAAGATTTGAAACCGTACATCGAGAAAATCAAAAAAGGACAATCAAAAATCCTTTGGCCGGATTTACCGGAATATTTCGCAAAAACTTCCGGAACAACTTCCGGAGCCAAATATATTCCGATTTCCAAAGAGGCAATGCCTTACCAAATTGGCGCAGCACAAAGTGCACTTTTTCATTACATCGAAAAGAAAAACAATGCCGATTTTGTAGGAGGAAAAATGATTTTCCTGCAAGGTTCACCAGAGTTGGAAGAAATCAACGGCATCAAAAACGGACGATTGTCAGGGATCGTTGCACATCACATTCCAAATTATCTCCAGAAAAACAGATTGCCAAGCTGGGAAACCAACTGCATCGACGATTGGGAAACCAAGATTGATAAAATCGTAGAAGAAACCGAGAAAGAAAATATGACCTTGATTTCCGGGATTCCGCCTTGGTTGATTATGTATTTCGAAAAGTTGATTGACAGACACGGAAAAAGAATCACAGAAATATTCCCGAATCTTCAATTAATAATAACTGGTGGAGTTAACTACGAACCTTACCGCGATAAGATGAACGAATTACTAGGAAAACCGGTCGATATTGTTCAGACCTTTCCAGCATCAGAAGGTTTCTTTGCGTTCCAGGATGATTATACCAAAGAAGGATTGTTGCTGTTGACAAATCACGGGATTTTCTACGAATTTGTTGCACTTGAAGAATACGGAAAACCAAATGCAAAACGATTGACGCTTAATGATATTGAACTCAATAAAGATTACGCATTGATTTTGACTACCAATTCCGGACTCTGGGCTTATTCTATTGGCGACGTTGTGAGATTCATTGATAAAAACCCGTACAGAATTCTGGTTTCCGGAAGAACGAAACATTTCACTTCCGCTTTTGGCGAACACGTAATCGCATTCGAAGTGGAAGAAGCATTGAAAGCAACCGTTGAAAAATTCTCTGCTCAGATTACAGAATTCCATCTCGCACCACAAGTGAATCCCACAGAAGGTTTGCCTTACCACGAATGGTTTTTCGAGTTTGAAAAAGAACCTGAAAATCCCGAAGCTTTCAAATCTGAACTGGATCTGCAACTCAGAAAACGCAATACTTATTATGATGATTTGATTTCCGGGAATATTCTGCAGCCTTTGGTGATTACGAAACTGAAGAAAAATGCCTTTCAGGATTATGCAAAATCTGAAGGAAAATTGGGCGGTCAAAACAAAATTCCGCGTTTGGCGAATGACAGAAAGATTGGCGATTTTTTATCTGAATTTAAATCGTAAGCCGAGTTTTTTAAACTTTGTTAAAGATTATGAACTTTGACAAAGTGGATTTTGAGTGAAACACTGACTGATTGACAAAGCCCTAGCCCCGATAGAAACGGCATCCTTTTTTATTTTTGCGATTGTTGAAAAGTTCAATAGATTACGTCACGTCGTACGCAAAAATAAAAAAGATATAGTGGATAGCGGGATTTAGCTCCTGAAAAATATCAATGACTCACAGCTTTCAATCCGACGATCGAAGCAATCAAAGTGAAGACGAAAAATAACCGCCAGAATGTTGCAGGCTCTTTGAAAATAAAAATCCCGACTATCACGCCGCCTACGGCACCAATCCCTGTCCAGACTGCATAAGCCGTTCCGATTGGCAATCCACCCGGTCCGGAAATGGCTTTGAACATCAAAAACATACTGGTAAAAAGGCAGGCAAAAAATCCGATCCACCAATAGGCGCTTTCCTTTCCCGACGATTCCTGCGCTTTTCCGAGACAGGCTGCAAATCCTGTTTCAAAAAATCCGGCGATGATGAGTATGATCCAATTCATTCTGCGAAGATAAAATTTTGAAAATTAATGTGTAATTAAACGCTATCCACTACTTTTGTACAATGATTTCTTTCACACCACTCCGCGTTTTAAAAAATATTGAATTCCGTCATCTTTTAACAGGCAGATTTTTCCTCATCATCGCATTCAGGATGCTGGCAACATTGCTCGGCTGGTGGGTTTATCAGCTGACACACGATCCTTTTTCTATTGGGCTGATTGGACTTTCGGAAGTTGTTCCGGCGGTTTCCTGTGCACTTTATGCCGGTCACGTCATTGATATGAATGAAAAGAAAAGACTGCTTCTTCTTTGCAATTATGCTTATGTTGTATTGATAAGTTTACTTTTGATTCCGGCTTTTCTGGGGCATAAAATGCATTTTACAGGTCACGAGACGACCTATTTTATTTATGCCGTGATTTTCTTTACGGGGATTTGCAGATCATTTCTCGGCCCATTGGTTCCAAGTATGATTCCGAGGATTGTGAAGCAGGAGAATTTGCCTTACGCCGTTACGCTGAATCAGGCTACTTTCCTGATTGCTTCTGTTTCCGGACACGCTTTGGGAGGATTTCTGATTGCTTTGATTACGATAAAATGGACTTTGGTTGTGATTGTAAGCTGTATGGTTTTGTCATCTTTATTCTTCTGGACGATTAACAAACAATTTTCTGAGAATAAGAACAAAGATGTCAAAATTTTTGAAAGTGTGAAGGAAGGTCTGGCCTATATTTATAAAACTAAAGAAATTCTGGGTGCGCAGATGTTGGATATGTTTGCAGTGCTTTTTGGAGGTGCAGTTGCGATGATTCCGGTTTTTGCAAGTGATATCCTGAAAGTTGGATCGGAAGGTTTTGGATTGCTGAATGCCGCTTCTGATATTGGATCTATGTTGATTATTATTACTCTTTCTTTAGTTCCATTAAGGAAAAATCAGGGAATGATTCTGCTTTTTGTTGCTTCTGGTTTTGGATTGTGTATCATTGGATTCGGTTTATCGAAACTATATTGGCTGTCGTTCGTATTCTTGGTTTTAAGTGGAATGCTGGACGGAATCAGCGTTGTGATAAGAGGAACAATCGTACAATTGAAGACGCCGGAAGAAATCCGTGGAAGGGTTTTGAGCGTGAATTCTATCTTCATAATGTCCAGTAACGAACTTGGGCAATTTGAAAGTGGACTGACAGCGAAACTGATGGGCGTTGTGAGATCCGTGGTTTTTGGCGGCACATTAACAGTTTTGACGGCACTATTTATCGGGGCAAGTTCTAAGAAATTGAGGAAGATGGAGTATTAGATACAAATCTTGATGAAGAGAATTTTCACTTTTATTAAATCGATTTTGTCATTCTGATTGTTAGAATATTTTGAGACATTACAAAGTTCAAAACAAAATGTTTAAAATAAAATACAGTCTCTGGAACTTTGAAACACCCTTGTTTGTAACCAAAGAAATCCTCCGGAAGTCTCCCGCAAGTTGTTTGAAGCCAAAGAAGATGTACGGAAGTCTAAAACAACGTTGTTTGTAATCAAATGCAACCGCAGGAACTTTAAATCAAGCTTGTTTGTAACCAAATGCAATCGCAGGAACTTTAAAACAAAGTTGTTTGTAATCAAGTATAAATTACTTTTGTTTCCCGCAAAGTGTTTGGAATAAAATACCAACTACTTTGGTTACAAACAAGCGTGATTGTAACTAAAGAAAAAGGAAGCAAAATCTGCTTCCTATATTTTGATGACCAATCTTTTATTAGAATTCATTTCCTGATTCCAGATTTCAGAAATATTATCAAGGTCAATACTTTCAGTTTCAATATTCAATTTTTTGTTCACAGCTAATTCAAACATTTCAGGTAAGATTTCGGTTAAAAGAATTCCGATTTCCGGTTTTGTCCAGCTTCCCAATCCTGAACCAGAGATTTGTAAATCTGTTCCACGAAGAATCTGAGACGATAACTGAACAGAATCTCCTGTGATAGAACCAATTGAAACAAATCTTGTGCGATGCGAGAAAGACCCATTTCCTTTTATAGCTTCCAGAATATCCTCTGCAGATTTTCCCCACAAATAATCGATTACAATGTCAATTGGTGAATTTTGATGAATTGATTTTAATTTTTCAGTGAAGTTTTCATCGGTTGTCAAAATATATTCGTCGGCTCCGAGTTGCAGTAATTTTTTGGTTTCGGTTTCATTTCGTCCGGTTACGATGATGTTTTTTGCGCCATATATTTTTGCAATCTGAACCGCTACTTTTCCTGTAAATCCAGTTGCTCCGTTGATAAGAACAGTTTCTCCAAACTGCATTTTTGCACGAAATTTCATTCCCATTGCAGAACCCATTACCGCATTCGGAAGAGCAGATGCGATAGAATCTTCCAAACCATCAGGAATTGGAACTATAAAGTTTTTGTCAACAATTATTTTTTCTGCTAAAGTTCCTTTTGGGTTGACAACATAAACCCGATTTCCGTTTTCTAATATTCCAACACCATCGCTCCCGATAATTTTGGCTTTGCTAATATCATTTTCGGAAGAATAATGTGTTCCGCTTGCGATAGCTTTGTCCAAATGTTTCATAGCGACACATTTCATTGATACCAAAACTTCATTTTCTTTTGGAGTCGGAATTGTTAAGTCTATTAATTGCAAGTTTCCGGTTTGCGGAAATATAACGGCTGTTTTCATTTTCTTGAATTTTATAATTAATTGTGTAAAATGATATCATTTACAGTGCAAAATTATAGTATCAATAAACCTGAGGGCGATAACATTTGTTATCAGTTATAATTATTTTTCTTTTAAAATTTTACTTTTGATTCTGCTGAGATGGACGGTTGTAATGCCAAGATAGGATGCAATATAATGCTGTGGAATCCGTTTGATAATTTCCGGATGTTCTTTAGAAAGATTGATATAACGTTGTTGCGGAGAATCTTTGATGAAAGAGAAAAAGTGCTTCATATAACTGAATGTTCTTTCAAAAACTTTGTTCAGGAAAACATTTCTCATTTCCTCGTTTTCAAATACTTTCTGGAGGATTTTTTCAGCATCGTTTTTATGAATTCGCCATAAGATGCAAGGTTCAATAGTTTCAAAACCCACAAGACTCGGGATATTCTTTCTGAAACTTTCTATGGAAGAAAATATACTTTTTTCACTGAAAAACTGGAAAGTAAGGTCTTTTCCGTCGTTATTATAATAAGCTCTAACGATTCCTTTTTCGATAAAGTAAGCAAAAGAAGAAACCTCTCCTTCGTGTAAAAGAGAGGTTTTTGTA
Organism: Epilithonimonas sp. UC225_85; assembly: GCF_042695135.1. Lineage (GTDB taxonomy): Bacteria > Bacteroidota > Bacteroidia > Flavobacteriales > Weeksellaceae > Epilithonimonas. Next base: position 74,864 of record NZ_CP170547.1, on the reverse strand, counting down.
GGGATTTCCAGACGTTCAAAATAGGTTTTATAATCATTCCATTCTTCGGAATTTAATGAAAACTGATTGTTTAATTCTTCAAACATCTGTTTCTGATATTTTTAATTAATAATGACCTTTTAGTGATTCTATATAAATAATGTCATCAATTACTTCATAAACAATTCTGTGTTCCAGGTTGATTCTTCTGCTCCAAGAACCTGTCAAACTGTATTTCAATGGTTCCGGCTTACCAATTCCTTTAAATGGATTTTCTTGAATGCTTTCTAATATTTCGGAAATTTTCTTTTGAATTAATTTATTTCCCGACTTCTTCCAGAACTCCAAATCCTTCTCAGCCTGTTTGGTAAATTCTATTTCCATAGATTATTGAGAGCAATCTTTTTTGTTTCGCCGTTTGAGATTTCTTTTCTTGATTTTTCAATCTTGTTAACAAAGTCCTTATCATATGGCGTTTCACTCTCAATGAAATCTACTTCAATCGCCTTAAGAATGGTCTTAATTTTAGCCAATTCTTTTTTATTTTTAGGATATATGGTAATTGTCATTGCTGAATTTTTATTAAAATTAATAAAATTATTTTAAATCAAACTTCTAATCTTCGCAATCATTTCATCGCCCAATTTATCAGCTTCTTCCTGAGAAAATGCTTCAGTATAAATTCGGATAATCGGTTCTGTGTTAGATTTTCTTAGGTGAACCCAGTTTTCAGGGAAATCGATTTTCACACCATCAACAGTTGAAATTTCTTCGTTTTTATATTCTTCCTGAACTTTGATTAATAGTGCGTCAACATCAATACCCGGCGTCAGTTCAATTTTCTTTTTACCCATAAAATAACTTGGGTAAGTCGCTCTGAGTTCAGAAACGGTTTTATTTTCTTTAGCCAGAAGAGTCAGAAATAAAGCAATGCCAACCAAAGAATCACGTCCGTAATGAAGCTCCGGATAGATGATTCCACCGTTTCCTTCACCACCAATTACGGCATTTTTTTCTTTCATCAAGTTAACAACATTTACTTCTCCGACAGCACTTGCAAAATATTCTGAATCCAGATTTTTCGCAACATCTCTCAACGCCCGGCTGGAAGACAAGTTGGAAATTGCTACACCTTTTTTATCTTTCAACAGGTAATCTGCAACGGCAACCAAAGTATATTCTTCACCAAACATTTCGCCTTTTTCGTCAACAAGAGCTAGTCTGTCAACATCCGGATCTACCACGATTCCCATATCCGCTTTTTCCTTGATAACCAGTTCGCAGATATCGCCAAGATGTTCTTTCAAAGGTTCCGGATTGTGAGGAAATTGTCCGTTTGGTTCGCAATAAAGCTTCACAACTTCAACGCCAAGTTTCTCCAAAAGAGGTGGAATAGAAATTCCGCCGGTAGAATTAACCGCATCAAGTACGACTTTAAATTTCTTGGACTTTATCGCTTCAACATCTACAGTTGGTAAATCTAATATTTGCTTAATATGAATATCGAAAGCGTCATCTCTCGTTTCATATCTACCCAAATCATCCACTTCTGCATAATTGAAATCTTCATTTTCTGCCAAAGTCAAAACATCAGCACCATTTTCTCCACTGATGAACTCGCCTTTGTCATTAAGCAATTTCAGCGCGTTCCATTGTTTTGGATTGTGAGAAGCAGTAAGGATTATTCCGCCGTCAGCTTTTAGTTCTGGAACCATTATTTCAACGGTTGGTGTTGTGGAAAGTCCCAAATCAACAACGTTAATTCCAAGACCTTGCAAAGTAGAAGCAACGAGAGAAGATACCATTTGACCGGATATTCTCGCATCGCGACCGATAACAAGCGTTAAATCTTTTTTATTTTTATTGTTCTGAAGCCACGTTCCGAAGGCAGAAGCAAATTTCACCACATCAAGAGGCGTGAGATTATCATTTACTTTTCCGCCAATAGTTCCGCGAATTCCGGAGATTGATTTTATTAAGGACATTTTTGAATTTTAAGGTTTTTATTTAGAATGCAAATGTATTAAAAAGAAGTCGTTTTTATTATCAATTTTACATTATAGTACAGGTATTTTATCCTGAAATTTTTCATAAACCTTTTTTACTTTTGATGGCGGATCCAGCCTGTAACCAAAAAACAAAAGGACATAAAAATTATTTTGAAGGATGTTGGATCCGTTGTCATCATAATGATTACCGGAATAATTGAACTTGGATCCGAAAAATAATCTTTCAGAATTATAACCTAAATGAATTCCGGCTCCAAAATTCTGAGTGAAGTAATTTTGTTTTTCGCGTTCGTCTTTTGTAACATCACTTTTATAACTGCTCCATTTTTTTCCTAATCCTGCAAAAGCAAACGGCGCAATGTTGATGTGTTTTGTGATTACATAATTATAATAATATCCGGCATCAAAACTTAAATTTAATTGATGTTCTCTTGATTTGACCGAGTTCTGATTATCAGAAAAAATAAGATATTCGTAATTGAGAGACGGGATAAAACTTCCGCTGCTCTTTTTCTGCCATTCTTTTTGATAATAGATAGCTTTAAGAGAGAAATCTTTATTGAAAATATAGGAAGTAGAACCTCCAAAACTTTGAATTCTAAGATTCGGGAAAGTCAGATATGGGTCTTTCCCTTTTTGCCAGTTGCTCACAAAATCCTGAGTGTTACTGATGTAATAACCTTTGCTATTTTTGTAAGAAAGCGTCTGGATGATATTTTTCGGAAAAAATCTGAAATTGTAGCTCGTGAAACTGCTTTTTCCCTTCAAATTGTTGTTGTTTCCAGGAAAAAAATGTGGAGCAAAAGAAACTGTTGCACTTATTATTTTATAATCCAATCCAAAACTTGTATTGATCTGGTTATTAAGTTCCAGTCTTGGTTTTATATTCAATTCCTTGGAAGAAATAACGTAATCATCAACATTTGTGTCAAGATTCAGGCGGAGAATAATTTTATCGTCGTATGAAATTACTTTATCATTAATGCTGTCATTCTGTGCAGATATAAAAATGCAAAGATTGAGAAGTATAAAAGTGAAAGTTATTTTCAACAGCTTTAATTTCTAAAGCTAAAATTAGTGACTTTTTTTGTATTAATAACAGAATAGGTGGTTGATTTGAAAATTACGAACTCCCCAAAAATCCATAATTATTTATAACTTTGTAAAAAGCAAAAATATGAATGCCTTTATCATACATCCTGCAAATCAAGAAGAAGCCAGCTTATTGGAAAGTCTTTTGAAAAGAATGAAGTTTTCCTTTGAAAAAATTTCTGAAGAAAAAACAAATGTTTCTACAGAAGAAATAATTTCTATTAATAAAGGAATTGATGAAGCAAACGAAAATAAACTGACTAACAGTTCGGAAGTTCATAAAAAAGCTAGAGCATTATGTTCGAAATAAAATGGACTGCAGAAGCAGAAACATTATATTTTGAAACCTTAGAATATTGGATTAATCATAATAAATCCAATACTTATGCTTTGAAAATAATAGATGAAGTAGAGAGGAAAGAAAAATTAATAGCGGAGAATCCTTTTATTGGTGCTGTAGTTTTTGGTACAAAAGATGAAGTCAGAAGAGTTTTAGTTTTGGAAAATTTCTCAATTCATTACAGAATTCGGAAAACGATAGTAGAAATTGTATCTTTTTGGGCAAATAGAAAAGATCTCTCTAGTCGTAATTTATAATTCTATACTAAGAACAACCGCAATCCGGTCCGCAATTTTTCCCGTCTTTCTTTTTGGAAAATGTTTTAGAAAATTTCATGAAAGTAAAATAAAGTGCTGCCAAAACTAATAATCCGATGATTGCGTACTGTATGATAATTGAGTTTTCCATTTTAATTAATTTTCCCTTTTAAGGTATAGAATAAAAATTATTTGAGAACCTGATAAGCAATTAATGCCGAAAAATATGCCAGAAGAGTCATCGCAAAAGTCTGTAGCAATGTCCATTTCAAACTCTGGGTTTCTCTGTAAACAACAGCAATTGTAGAAATACACTGCATTGCAAATGCATAGAAAAATAAAATCGAAACACCAGTTGCAAAGCTGAAAACCTTCTCGCCATTTGGGTGGACGTCCAGTCTCATTTTCTCTATCAATCGTCCTGCCGGAGCTTCGTCATCCAGGCTGTAAAGTGTTGATAATGTTCCTACAAACACTTCTCTCGCAGCAAAACTTGTCAGAATTCCGATTCCCATTTTCCAATCGTAACCTAAAGGTGCAATCGCAGGTTCTATTCCACGACCGATTTTTCCGAGATAGGATTTCTCTAATTTCACATTTGAAGCAACCGTTTGATTTTCTTTTTGAGAAGGTCCAAAATAGCTTAATGTCCAAAGAATAATACTGACCGTGAAAATCACTTTTCCGGCGCCACTGATGAAGTCCCAAACCTTTCCTAAAACTAATTTGAAATCATATCCAAACAAAGGCATTTTGTAAGTCGGCAAATCCATTACAAGGAAACTTTTGACTTTGGTTTTAATTAAATTTTTGAGAATTAATGAAGAAAATAATGACATCCCAAAACCTATAAGATACATTGCCATCAAAGCAATCGCTCTGTATTTGATGCCATAAAAATTTTCGTCCGGAATAATCAATCCGATGATGATACTGTAAACCGGCAATCTCGCAGAACAAGTCATAAAAGGCGTTACGAGAATCGTAATCAATCTTTCCTTTATATTTTCGATATTCCTGGTGGACATTATTGCAGGAATTGCACAAGCCGTTCCGGAAACCAATGGAACGATACTTTTTCCATTAAGTCCAAAAGGGCGTAAAAATCTGTCCATCAAAAAGATAACTCTTGCCATATAACCGGAATCTTCCAATAGATAAAGGAAGTAAAGTAAAATCCCAATTTGTGGTGCAAAAATCACGATCCCGCCAATTCCTGGGATAATTCCATTTGAGATCAAAGAATTGATCGGACCTTCCGGCAGATGGTCTGCTGAAAATGTTGATAACCAGCTGAATGAACCTTCGATCCAGTTCATTGGATATTCTGCCAGAAAGAAAACACTTTGGAAAATCAGCAATAAAATCAAAAGAAAAATCAAGTATCCCCAAACAGGATGAACCAAAATCCGGTCTAATTTTTCAGTTAAAAGTTGTTTTCTCTGAGGGATTTTTTCTGTCGTTTCAGAAATTATTTTATCAATATTCTGATATCTCCTTACTGTTTCCTGAATCTGAAGTCGTTTTGGGACATTGCATTTTGCATCTTCCTGGGTGATAATTTCATTGATTCTTTCGATCTTTCCGAGATAAGTATCCGCAGCTAAAAGCGTCCAGATTTTATACAGGTTTTGATCTTTTGTATTCTGAGATATTTTATAAACCAAGCCTTTTTGCTCAATCGGAATTTCAAAAGTGCTTTGAGAAGATTTCTTGAATTTATTATTAAAAATTGTTTCACGGATTTCCTCAATGCCAATATGTTCTTTGGCATTGGTTCTTAAAATATCGACATTCAGTTTCTTAGAAAGCGCATCTGTGTTTATTTTAATGCCTCGTTTTTCGGCCTCATCAATTTGATTCACAACCATCAAAATCGGAATCCCAAGATCCTGAATCTGTTGAAACAGAAGAAGACTGCGTTTCATATTGATGGCATCGGCAATATAAAGAACACCAACATAATTTTCCTGTTCCTGAATCAGATATCTGGAGAAAATCGCCTCGTCTTCCGAAGTTGGGTAGATGCTGTAAGAACCCGGGAGATCTGTGATTTCTACTTCTTCGTTTTTGAAAATATAATTTCCGGAAAGGCTTGCAACAGTAACACCTGCGTAATTTCCGGTCTTTTGTTTTCTGTTACACAGACTGTTGAAAAGCGTGGATTTCCCGACATTTGGGTTGCCCACCAATAAAATCTGTTTTTGTGTTTTCTGACTCTGCATTATCCCAAAACTTCTACCTTGATGAATTTTGCTTCCTCTTCCCGCAATGCTACTTTTGTCTTCTCAGAACCATATTCTATGTAAAGCGGACCTCCAAAAGGTGCCTGATAGAGAACCTGAAAAGAGGTTTCCGGAAGAAGTCCCATTTCCAGAATTTTTGTAGGCATCTGCAGATTATCATTGTCATAACCTGTGATCTTCCCCAATTTATTCTTAGGAAAGCAGCACAATTTATCAATATGTTTATTTTGCAAAATTCATCGTTTTAGAATTGCAAATATAGCTTGTTTTAAATTAATCTAAATAAGGATTTTAATCATAAAAAAACCGGGAAGTAAAATTTCCCGGTTTTTAATTTATTTTTTCTTTTTGTCTGCAACAACTGGCAGTTCTATAGGATTGTCATTGGCATTGAAGAAATCTTTTGCGATTTTTTCTTGATTCTTCATCATTTCTCCGATGGTGACATCACTTCCAGGCATTTTCATAGACAGCATATTTTGCGGAACCTGAGCCCGCCATTCTGCCATCGGGTCTTGTTTGTAAGCGGTGTAAGCTTTGTCAAACTTGTCTTTCGGAATTATTTTTTTCTCATTACTTACCATTCCCGACTGCGCCTGCAAATTTTCTACATAAGAGAATTCTTTCCAGTCCTTTACCGTTTTATTTCCCGATAATAACCAGGAATAGTTTTTACCTTCATCCTCAATTTTTACAATAAGTCCCGGTAATCCGTAGAATTTATATGGACCGTCCTGAAAAGGAAGATCAGTCGAGAACCAGGCCGTCCATTTTCTGCCGCCAAACTCAGTGGTTGCTTTTTGCGTATTGTATTCTCCAATTTTTTCTTTATCAGAAAGAATTTTCCAGTCGAATTTTATGGACTCTTCGTAAGCGAAAAGGTTTTTGCTGATTCTGTCAACGTATTGCTCTTTCATATCAGGATATATTTTGTAAATCTTGAAAGAAAATTTTGGCATTTTTATAGATTTTGACAGGTCTTTCCAGGCTTTTGTTTTCTGCATTTCTTCCACAGCAATTTTTATGATAGAATCCTGTGCAGTAATTGTAAAATCCTGATAGATGGATTTGTCTTTTACGATGTCGAGCGTAGCCATCACCTTATCAATTTTCGCTGAATCTTTTTTGGGCTTAAAGCTTAATTCATAGAAAAAACGATTCGCAGTTTCCTGTGCAAATACCATCGTTCCGAATAACAAAATTGGAAGAATAAATAATTTTTTGAGAGATTTCATATTGTTTTACTTTTTGTTTCTGAATAATTAGTGCAGGATTAAGGAAAATGTTACAGAATTACTCATACATTTTTTTGATTGATTCATTCAGAGTCTTGTAAATATTGAGTTGTTCTTCATTTTTAATCAGTTCTTCGTGGAGTTTCAGGACTCTCTTGTCACCTCTTACGGCTGGTCCGGTTTGAGCAGATTTGGGATCCAGATGATGGATTTTTTCAACAGTTTCATTAATTAAGGGGAGAAAATAATTAAAATCAAGATCCTGAGAATCTGAAATTTCTTTTGCTCTGGCAAACAGATGATTCACGAAGTTGCAGGCAAAAACTGCGGTAAGATGGATGTATTTTCTTTTTTCGTAAGTAGAAATTTCAACATTGTCGGAAATAATTGACGCTAATTCTACCAATGATTTTTCGTCGATTTGATCTTCAGCTTCAATGAAAAAAGGAATTTTTGAATAATCAAGATCTTTGGTTTTTGAAAAGGTTTGTAATGGATAAAAACTTGCTTTTCTGTAATTGCCTTTCAGAATTTCTTTTGGAAGAGAACCAGAAGTGTGAGCAACGAGTGCATTTTCATTTTTAATTAATTCAGACACATTTTCAACGGACGAATCGGAAACGGCGATGATATAAAGTTCAGCATCTTCAAGATTTTCAATTGAATAAGGAATGTTGAATTCTTCAGAAATCTTTGCAAGTTCAACTTCATTACGACTAAAGATCTGATGAACCTTAATTTTATTTTGAGTGAACGCTTTTGCTAAATGATAGGCAACATTTCCAGAGCCGATAATGACTGTTTTCATAGGAACAAATATAAGAATTTGATGATTTGATTTTAATTATAATCAGGAAAGGCTCGATTTTAGATTTAGGTTTATTCAAAGAAATTCAAAAAATAATTTAACTTTGGTCTTATTTTTTAATCAAAACTACGAACATCTGAATGAAGCTCAAAGATGAGGAAATTGTAAATCTCTTCGCTAAACCACAAACGGTAGAGAAGGGTTTGCGCGCAATGATGGATGCTTATCAGAGTCGTCTTTATTGGCATATTCGGCGGTTGATAGTAGATCACGACGGCGCTCAGGATGTTTTGCAGGATACCTTTATAAAAGCGTATCAGAATATTCATCAGTTCAAAAATGACAGCAAGCTGTACACCTGGTTGTACAGAATTGCCACGAATGAGGCTTTACAAGCACTCAATAAAATGAACCGGATGAAAAAGACCGACGAGGATGCAGAATATCATATGCAGAATCTGGTAGCAGACAATGCAGGGCAGGATGCAGAAGAAATACAGGTTTTTTTGCAAAAGGCAATTCAAACCCTGCCGGAAAAGCAAAAGCTGGTGTTCAATCTGAGGTATTATGACGATTTGCCTTATGAGGAAATTTCGAAGATTCTGGATATGTCTGTCGGGACTTTGAAAACGAATTATCATTACGCTAAAGACAAAGTAGAACAATATATTAAGGACAATTACTCGCAGGAGTTTTAATAGAAAATAAAAAGAAATGAAAATAGATATAGAAAAACTGAATAGAAAAATGCCATATCCGGAACCTTCGGAGGATTTCTTCAATAAAATTCAGGCTAATGTTATTTCACAAACTGTTGGAAAAAATCCGGTTGTGGTGAAAAAAGAAGCTAAAGTTTTTTCCCTGAATATAAAATGGATGGCTGCAGCTGCAATTGTTTTGATTGCTGGTCTGACTGCATTTTTTAACTTTAATAATGATCCTGAAGTTTCTATTGCGCAGCAAAAACCAATTGTTGATAGTGTTTACGAAATTGAAAAACCAGTTCAGCAGACATCAACTGAATTAATAGCAAAAAATAATATTTCGACAGAAACTCAGAATGAAATTTCGAAACCAAAACATTTGAAATCTCATTCAGCATTAGCTTCTTCTGATTCGAAAAATAATGTTTCAGTTACCAGAAATAATAGTGACATGCAGGATTATGCCTTTGAGACTAAGAAAAGACCAGAAGCTGAAGTTGAAAAAGTGCTTGCTGCTTTTACACCTGATCAGTTGAAAGACTTAGATAAAAACAGCGAACAAGACGTATATCTTGATCTGTATAATTAATTAAAAATCAGAAAAATGAATAAATTCTTATTAATTATTTTGATTGCCGGATTATCCACAGGCCACACCGTTAACGGACAGCAAAGGACTACAGGAAATACAGCGGGGAGAACAGCCACACCCTCCGGATACAGAAATAGTCCTGCAAATTCATTTTCACCATCTGGAACCGTGCAGAGACAACAGAGTATTCCTAAAACTTCTGAATGGAGAACGATGAATATGCAGGAGAAAAAGGAAGCTGTCAACAATATGTCAGCTAAAGACAGATCTGTTTTTCTGCAAAAAATGAAAGAAAATATTGTGATTGATGATCTTGATATTTCTAAAGATAAAGAAGACGAGTTTAAAGCATTGTACGCGGAATATCAGAACAATCAGAAGCAAATTAAGGAAAAATTCCTGGTTGATAAAAATGTTGAAAATTTATCCAATGAAGAAGCAACAAAACGCCTCAACCAAAGTTTCGAAGTAGGGCAGCAGCTTCTCAATAACAGACGAACTTATGCCGATAAATTCTTAAAACTCCTCACTCCGCAGCAGGTTTTGACGCTTTTCCAGACAGAAGGAAAAATGCGGGACAAAATGCTCGATAAGAAAAATGATAAGTAAATCAAAACCTCTAATTTTTAGAGGTTTTTTTTATTTTATATCACACATTCACAAATGTTTCTAAATAATTTTTCCTATTCTCTTAAAATTATGTATTTTCGCACACTGATTATAAACATATAATATAAAATGGCAATTTTAGGCGAAATTAGAAAAAGATCGTGGCTATTAGTAGGAGTTATTGCATTAGCACTTTTGGCTTTCTTGGTAAATCCTGGCACTATAGACAAGGTTTTTGGTAAAAATCCAAACATTTTGGGTAAAGTAAATGGGGATGAGATCACAAGAGACGAGTTCAATGACCAGCTGTTCATTATGCAGCAACAGGCGCAACAGCAGGGACAGCCAACAAAAGGCTTGGAAGAGCAGGCGTGGCAGATTCTTGTACAGTCAAAATTGATCAAGCAGCAGTTTGAAAAAACAGGTCTTACGCTTACAGATGAAACATTTTGGAGCCAATTGCAATATGACCCGATTTTCGCTCAGAATCAACAATTCTTTGATGAGAAAGGGAATTTTAAATTACAGGAGTTCAAATCCAGAATAGAAAAATCTCAGACAGAAAGTCCGGACGATTATAATTTCTGGATGAAAAATAAAAAAGCAATCGAATACAGAATGATGGCCAGAATGCTTTTTGGTAACATTACTTCCGGAATCACAACCAGCAAAAAGGAAGCTGAATTGATGGTGAAATTCCGTGATGAGGTGGCAAACATCGATTTTGTAAAAGTTGATTACCTGGATTTTGCTAAGAAAAATAATATAAAAGTAACAACTCAGGATCTTGCAGATTATATCAAATTGCATCCGACAAGATTCAAAGCTACAGCCAGCAGAAATATTGCCTATGCTTATTTCCCAGCGGCGCCAAGTGCTTCTGATGATGCAGCAACACTTAACGAAATCAACAAACTTTTCCTTAAAGGAACGGATGCTTCCAACGGAACTGAGAACTTCCAGAATACCAAGAATGATTCTATGTTCGTAGAGCTTAATTCTGATGTGCCTTTCATTCCTCAGTATGTAAGCCCGACTCAATTGCCAACTGAGTTGAAAGATAAAATTGCAACGGCAGCTATCGGACAGACTTTTGGTCCTTACAAAGAGCAATCGCTTTACGTAGTTTCAAAATTATTGGATAAAAAAGCTTCGGATTCTACTTTGTCAAAACATATCTTGATTGCTTACAAAGGTGCAGAAAGATCTACTGCAACAAGAACAAAAGAAGCAGCGAAAAAAATTGCTGACAGTCTATTAGTAGTAATCAAAGCTGATCCGGCAAAGTTTGCAGATGGTCTTAAATTATCTGACGAGCCAAACGCTGTTGAAAGAAACGGAAGCGTTGGTTGGACAACACCGGCAAGTCAGTTTGCGCCTGGATATCTTAGCTTCTTGGCAAATAACGCAAAAGGTGCTACAGGATTGCAGGAAACAGCTTTTGGATACCACATCATCAATGTTGAAGATAAGAAAAGCGGTGCAATGACTTATAAAATTGCTCACCTTGCGAAAAATATAAAAGCTTCTGACAAAACTGAAAATCAAGTTCTTACTCAAGCTACAAGATTTATCCAGCAGACTCAGGGGAAAAGCTTTAACGATTTCAAGAATATCGCTGAGAAAAACAAATACAAATTTGAAAACCCAAAAATGGTAAGCCGTTTCCAGGGAACACTTCCAGGACTTGGAACTGACAAAGATGGAGACATTATTTCTTGGGCATTTGATAAAAAGAGAGAGATTGGAGATACAGATATTTTCACAGTAGACGGTACTGGCGACAGAATCGTAGCTTACGTTGTAGGAAAACAGGATGAAGGTCTTGCTGATCCGGAAACTGTAAGAGATCAAATAGAGCCAATCGTAAAAAATAAAATTCTTGCTAAGAAAATTGTAGAGAAAATTAATTCAGGAAAATACGCTTCTCTTGACCAGGCTGCAAAAGCATTTGGTGCAACAAAAGGAAGCGCTGCCGTTAATGTTTTCAATCCTTCTGTAGTAGGTGCAATGGAACCTAAGGTTGCAGGTGCTGCATTCGGAGTTGCTGTTAACAAATTGTCTCAACCAGTAGAAGGGATGACAGGTGTTTATTTAGTAGTTAAAAAATCAGTAACGACTAATAAGCTGCCAGGAGATATCAAACAGATTACAGAATCTATTACTCAACAGAATTCTCAGCAATTTACAGGAGCGTTCCTGAAGAGTCTTCAGGATAATGCAAAGATCAAGGATTATAGAATTGAAGTTTGGGATAAAACAGTTCAACAATAATTTTTAAATTATTTAAGAATAAGCAAAAGCGGCATAATTGTCGCTTTTGTTGTTTTTTATTTATATCAATTATAAATCCAATATTCATATATTTGCTAATTAGTAAAACCCACAAAACGTGAAATTAAGTAAAGAATTAAAAACAGGGCTGATAGCTATTTTTGCCATTATAGGTTTCGTTGTACTGTATCAATTTATGAAAGGGAAAAACCTTTTTACAACAGACAATGTTTTCTATGCAAAATATGATAATGTTGAAGGACTTTCTGTTTCCAACCCGGTCTCTATTAATGGACTGAAAGTTGGACAGGTAGATGAAATAAAACCGCTCACAGCCAAAGACGGGAAATTATTTTTCGTTGTAAAACTTACAATTGATGATACATTCGAGTTTTCTAGAAATTCTACCGTAGAGATTTTCGAACCAGGATTGATGTCCGGAAAAGAAATGAAGATCAACTTATTTTACGGTGGAGAAACAGCCAAAGATGGCGATACATTGAAAGGAAACTATCAGCTATCGATGCTTAACTCGCTATCATCACAGGTGAAACCAGTAAAAGATCAGCTGTCAAATGTCTTATTAAAGTTAGATTCTACTTTAGCTAGCACAAACAAAATTGTCGATGAGCAAAACAGAAGAGAAATCAAGTTGTTGCTTTCAAATCTTAACAGAACCATCGAATCCTTCAAAGGGACTTCTGACAGAACTAACTCAATACTTGCAAGTAATGAAAAAGGTCTGCACGAAGTGGTTGCAAATGCAAACGCTGCAATGCTGACGGCGAACAAAACACTTGACAAATTTGGAGGTGTTGCAGAACGTGTCGATATTGATAAATTGAATGGAACAATTGAACAATTCAACCAAACGGCTGGAAAACTAAATAACGTTATTTCCGGCATACAAAACGGCGAAGGTTCTCTTGGTAAATTGGCAAAAGATGAAGAGCTTTACAACAATCTAACTAAGACTTCGAAGAATCTGAATGAGTTGGTGGAAGACTTTAAACTCAACCCCAAGAGATACGTGAACTTCTCGGTTTTTGGCAAAAACGCTGACAAAAAGTAACCTATGCAATATATTGATAATGTTATTTTCCTGATTCTTTTAATTGCTGGTTTCGGACTGTTTTTTAAAAGTCTGAAAGAGATTTACCGCAATATCAAATTAGGAAGAGAGATCAACAGAACAGATAGAAAAGCAGAACGCTGGGCAATTATGACCAGAGTAGCGCTTGGACAGAGTAAAATGGTAAAACGCCCGATTGCAGGGATTTTACACATCTTCGTTTATGTTGGTTTTGTGATTATCAATATAGAGTTGTTAGAAATCATCATAGATGGGATTTTTGGAACGCATCGATTTTTATCCGGTGTTTTAGGAGATTCTTTCTATTCATTTTTTACATCAAGTTTAGAAGTTTTAGCTTTATTGGTTGTTGTTGCTGTCGTGGTATTTTTCATCAGAAGAAATTTCTACGGTGTAAAAAGACTGACGATGAAAGAGCTTTTCGGCTGGCCAAAGAAAGATGCTAATTGGATTTTGATCATCGAATTTGCTTTGATGGTGGCTTTCTTCACAATGAACGGAGCCGATTATTATTCTGATGCAAATCGATTTGGAAGTAATTTTCCAATCTCTAAACACATCTTCCCGTTCTTTCAAAACTTTAGTTTAGAAACACTTCACATCGTTGAGAAATCCGCTTGGTGGTTTCACTTTATCGGGATTTTGTTCTTTATGAATTATCTTTATTATTCAAAACATCTACACATCATATTAGCTTTCCCAAATACTTGGTTTTCTAACCTTGAGAAAAAAGGGAAATTCAATAATCTGGATTCTGTTACTAAAGAAATCAAATTGATGATGGATCCAAATGCAGATCCTTACGCCGCTCCGGCTGAAGGTGTAGCAGAGGTTCCATCGAAATTTGGTGCAGAAGATGTTTTTGATCTCAATCAGCATCAATTAATGAGTGCTTATTCTTGTACAGAGTGCGGAAGATGTACTTCGGTTTGTCCTGCAAATATTACTGGAAAAAAACTGTCTCCAAGATTGATTATGATGAAAACCAGAGACCGTCTGGAAGAAGTCGGAAAAAACATCAATAAAAACGGAGGTAAGTTTGTAGATGACGGCAAAAAACTTATTAACGATTATATTACTAAAGAAGAACTTTGGGCTTGTACTACTTGTAATGCTTGTGTAGAAGCTTGTCCGGTTCTCATTGATCCTTTGTCAATTATTTTCGAAATGAGAAGATTCTTAGTAATGGAGCAATCTGCCGCGCCACAAGAATTAAACCTTATGATGACGAATGTGGAAAATAATGCCGCACCATGGCAGTACAATCAGGCAGATCGTCTGAATTGGGCGAAAGATTAACTTTAAGTAAAAGTACATTTTACATTAATACAAAATACATTTTACAACAAATGGATTTCACTATAAAAACAATGGCAGATTACGCTGCTGAAGGCAAATCTCCTGAAGTTCTCTTCTGGGTTGGCTGCGCCGGAAGCTTCGATGACCGTGCGAAAAAAATAACCAAAGCATTCTGCAAAATTCTTAATAAAATCGGAGTAGAGTTTGCTGTTCTGGGACAGGAAGAATCCTGTACAGGCGATCCTGCGAAACGTGCCGGAAACGAGTTTGTGTTCCAAATGATGGCTTTGACCAATATCGAGGTTCTGAATGCTTACGAAGTCAAAAAGATCGTAACGGCTTGCCCGCATTGTTTTAATACTTTGAAAAATGAATATCCAAGCCTGGGCGGAAATTATGAAGTTTTGCATCATACTCAATTCTTGAAAGATTTGATGAATGAAGGCAGACTAAAAATAGAGGGCGGAAGTTTCAAAGGTAAAAAAATTACTTTTCACGATCCTTGTTATCTTGGAAGAGGCAATGACGAATACGAAGCACCAAGAATGCTTCTGGAAAAACTGGATGCAGAATTGGTAGAAATGAAACGCTGCAAAACCAACGGACTCTGTTGTGGAGCTGGCGGTGCACAGATGTTCAAAGAGCCTGAAAAAGGGAATAAAGACATCAATGTTGAGAGAACAGAGGAAGCTCTTTCTTTCGAACCAAAAATCATTGCAACTGGTTGTCCTTTCTGTAATACGATGATGACCGATGGTGTAAAACATTTTAATAAAAATACAGAAGTTGAGGTTAAAGATATCGTAGAGCTTTTAGCAGAAGCGGACGATCTTTAAATTTTAATCGCTTTTTAGAAATACAAGCCTGGATTAATTCCGGGTTTTTCGTTTTAATAGAATTGGATAAAAATCCGTAATTTTATACTTTTAAATCTCTTATTGAAATCGCCAAAAGTGATTTCATTGGACAACTGAACCAATAAATATCTTCTTATGAAAATCGAGGAATCAAATATTGTAGAAACGAACGATTATCGCGTCATCATATATCCGGCTTCAAGACCTTTTACAGCGAAGGAAAGCAAAACAATTGCGGAGAAATTATATGATTTCTTAGGTGATTGGGCAGCTCACGGGAAAGAACTGTCCTCTTCTTTTAAGATTGAAAAAAATCAGTTCATTATCATTTGTGTAGATGAGGAAAAAGAAGCAGCTTCCGGTTGCAGTATTGACGCTTTGGGAAAAGTGATGAGAGAATTGGACGGTGAATTTGATCTTGGATTATTCGATAGGATGAAAGCCAGCTTCATAGAAAACGGCGAAGTCAAAACTTTGAAACTTTCTGATTTTAAAAATAAAATAAGAAGCGGCGAACTGTCAAAAGACATCGAGGTTTTCGATTTTTCCAAGAATACTTATCTTGATTTTCTGAGCCATTTTATTCAGCCTTTCGCCAGAAGTTGGGCATCGTCTATTTCTTAGTTTTTAGAATTAATTTCAAAATCAAACTTTGAAAATCCTTTTCATTTCTTCCTGGTTTCCGAACAAGCTGGAACCTACAAACGGCAACTTCGTACAGCGTCATGCAGAAGCTGTAGCTTTGCAGCACGAGGTAGAAATCCTTCATACAATAGGAGACTTTGACCAAAAAGAAACTTTTGTTTTTGATGATAAAGTCATCAACGGAATCAGAACTTTGATTATTTATTACAAAAATTCCAAAAATCCGGTTCAGAATTTCCTGAGAAGAATGAAAGCTTACAAAATGGGATTTGCGAAAATGCAGAAACCGGATCTTGTTCATGCTAATGTGCTTCATAACAATATGCTTTTTGCAGTTTATCTTAAAAAGAAATATAAAATTCCGTTTGTTGTGACCGAACATTGGACAGCGCTGCAAAAACAAAATCTCAACAAAACTTCCGGAAATATCAAAAGAATTGCAAAATTCATCGCAAAAAATGCGGGTTTCATTCTTCCGGTAAGCGAAAATCTATTGGAAAGTTTGAAGATGATCGGAATCAAAACACCGATGAAAGTGATTTCAAATGTTGTAAATACAGAGATTTTCGACATCAAATCTACGGATCAAAATTCAACAATAAAATTCCTTCACGTTTCCAGTCTGATTCCCAGAAAAAGACCGGATAAAATTATTGAAACCGTTCATCAGCTTAAACAAAATGGTTACGATGTTTCGCTTGAAATTGGTGGCGACGGCGATACGGAAACACTTAATAATCTTGTTATGAAACTAGGTGCAGAAAGCTATATTTCTGTTTTCGACGAGATCAGTTATTCCGAAGTTGCAGAGAAAATGCAGACTTCCGATTGTTTTATTCTCTTCAGCGACAACGAAACACAGGGTTGTGTGATTCTGGAATCTTATGCGTGCGGAAAACCTGTTATTGCTACAGCAGTTGGCGGCGTCCCGGAATTTGTAAAACCAGGTTTAGGTGTTCTCATAGAAAAAGCAAACGAAAAGGAACTTTATGAGGCAATGAAAAACTTCGCAGAACAGAAAATGAATGTCCAAAGTCCAGAAGTTCTGAGACAATTTGTGATAGACAATTTCTCCAAAGAAAGCATCTGCAGACAGTTCACCGAAGTTTATAAAAATATTCTTTCAACATCTGACAGCCAATAAAGATGAACAGCCTCAAAGACTTTCTAAACGGTTTTCTCAAAAACAAAGGACATTATGTTTTTCTGTCTTTTTTGATTGCCAAGATTTGTGGCTTTTTGAGTTCTATTGTTATCATCAGACTTTTATCTGAGAATGACTACGGAATTTTAAGTATTGTAATGTCTGTTTTTGCTATTTTCCTTCCTTTTTCCGGATTGGGAAGCAATCAGATTTTACTTAGATACGGATCTATTTCTCTTAACGATGACAAAAGAAAACTGTCGTCTTATCTTTTTTTCAAAGGTTTTTTTTATGAAGTCTTATTGATCTTGGTTTTTCTGGGATTTTCATTTTTTTACGGCGAGAAATATGAAAATGTCTATGTGATATTTTTGTTTTGCGGCATCAGGTTGTTGGGGTTTTATCTTTCAAACCATATCCAGACCTATTATCGGATTACAGGGAAAAATAATGTTTTTGCCAGAGTCAACAATGTTATCAATATCGGCGGATTTGTAATCTTAGTGATTTTTACGTATTTCTGGAAGTTTTATGGTTATCTTTTTGCCATTGCCATTATTCCATATTTGTCATTATTCTGGTTGAAGAAAGAGATATTTTCTACAAAAACGGATGAACCCGAGAATAAAAAAGAACTTTGGCGGTTTGGTATTTTCACGGCTCTTACATCAGTCATTTCCGAGACCTTGTTTTCTTTGGACATTCTCCTTTTGGGTTTTTTTATGAATGAAAATGCGGTTGCCAATTACAAAGTTGCCATATTATTACCTTCCAACATCCCTTTTTTGGCGATTAGTTTTATGCAGAGTGATTATCCGCTGCTTTCCAAAAATTATCAGAACAAGGCTTTTCTCACATCATATATCAAGAATTATTACAAAATTTTCATTCCCATTTGTTTAGGCATATTGCTGTTTTTTTATCTGTTTAAAAGTTTTTTGATCAAGTTTTTTTTCGGGGAAAATTATATAGAAAATGATAACCTGATGATGGTTTTGCTCTTTGGATTCACCTTTGGGATGTTATCCAGAAATCTGTTTGGGAATCTTCTGCCGGCTGTCGGTAAGATCGAAGTTAATACTTGGGTTTCTGTCATTTCTTTAGTTTTGTTAAGTATTGTTTCGTATTTTCTTGTTTCTTATTTCGGTATTTTGGGAATGGGAATTTCTCTGTCGGCTATGATTATTTGGGAAGGCTCCGCTTATCTGCTTTTCTTTAGGAATTATCTGAAAAATCTGACTTAATAAATTATTTTTTAGAATTATCTTTGCAAAGATGAAACTCAAGATATCCATAATTTTATCAGCCGTTATCCTATTGTTTTCCTGCCAGAGAGACGAGGACGAAATCCAGGCCATAGATCAGGTGCTGAAACTTTATATGCATAATGCGGACGGTCAGGATCTTCTTAATTCTAAAATACCGGGCTCATATTCTACGCCAACATTGCTTGATCTTCTTGGAGAGGAAAATGAGCAGGCTGTTTCCGGATACACATTTCCAAAAGATGCAGACACAGTGGTTTATATGGATTATCCTGCCGGTGCAATAAGACTTCTGAGGGATTCTTCTATCAGTCCGGAACAGAAAACTTATTATTCCAGATTTATTATCAGATTACCAAAAACGATTAATAACGTTGTCGTAAACGATGATGACACGATAGAAATCGAATACAACTGGACACCTTCTCTCTTTCAGCTCTCAAAACTTTGGTATAACAAAGAACTGAAATTTACAAAAATACAGGGACAGCCAAACATTGTCAGGATCGTGAAATAAAATCCTTAAATTTGCAATTATAGTCAGAATTGAAATGAAATTCTGTCAACCAACAACTATCAACCAACAACCAAACTATGTTACAGGTTAATTTTTTGCGCGAGAACAAAGAGCGCGTTTTGGAAGGCTTGAAGAAAAGAAGCTTCAAGGAATTAGATTTGGTCGATGCAGCCATCAATGCTGACGACGAAAGAAAAAAACTACAGTTTGAGCTGGACTCACAACTTTCCGAGATGAACAAAATTTCGAAAGAAATCGGAATTCTGATGAAAGACGGAAAAAAAGAGGAAGCCGAAGCTGCAAAATCCAAAACTTCGCAATACAAAGAATCAAGCAAAGAATTACAATCTCAACTTGGTGAAGCTGAAAAAGCGTTGATCAATATTCTTTATCAGATCCCGAATGTTCCTTACGAGAAAGTGGTTGCCGGCGTTTCTGCGGATGATAATGAGATCATTTATGAATCTACAACGGTTGAAGGTCTTGGCGAAGGCGCAATCCCACATTGGGAACTGGCCAAAAAATATAATTTGATCGATTTTGAATTAGGAGTAAAAATTGCAGGAGCTGGTTTTCCTGTTTATTTCGGAAAAGGGGCGAGACTGCAGAGAGCTTTGGTTCAGTATTTCTTAGATAAGAACGTGGATGCAGGTTATCTGGAAGTGAATCCGCCACACGTTGTGAACGAAGCTTCTGGTTACGGAACAGGACAATTGCCTGATAAAGAGGGACAAATGTACTATATCAACGCAGATGAGTTATATTTAATTCCAACCGCAGAAGTTCCGGTGACGAATCTTTACCGTGATGTTTTATTGGATGAGAAAGATCTGCCAATCAAAAATACGGCATTTTCACAATGTTACAGAAGAGAAGCGGGAAGTTACGGTGCTCACGTGAGAGGTCTTAACCGCCTTCATCAATTCGAAAAAGTAGAGATTGTACGACTTGAAAAACCGGAAAATTCTTACGCAGTTTTGGAAGAAATGGTAGACCATATCAAATCTATTCTGGAAGATCTTGAATTGCCTTACAGAATCCTGAGACTTTGCGGAGGCGACACAGGTTTTGCATCAGCAATGACTTACGACTTCGAAGTTTGGAGTGCAGCGCAGGAAAAATGGCTGGAAGTAAGCTCTGTTTCCAATTTCGAAACGTTCCAGGCCAATCGTTTGAAATGCCGTTACAAAGCGGACGGAAAAACGCAATTGGTTCACACGCTGAATGGTTCTGCAATGGCGTTGCCAAGAATTATGGCAGCATTGTTAGAAAATAATCAGACCGAAGAAGGAATCAGACTACCAAAGAAAATCGCAGAATATGCAAAGTTTGAATTAATTAATTAATTCAAATTCTCTTAATAATATCAAAGCCACAAAGTTTATTTGTGGCTTTTTTTATTTCAATAAAAGTGTAAAATTTAGAATAATAAGCCCAATCTATCTTTAAGAGGGATTGTTAAATCTAAATATTCAAAATTTAAGCCTTTATTTTCTTTCAAAGGCGTGATCATTTTAGGTAATGCTTTTCTATCTTTAGTGATGAATGCATCGATTCCTCTATTTTGTATTTGTGCAAAAAGTTTTAAATCATTAATTATAACTTTTCTTTCTTCAGTATTTCGTACATCTTCTTTATCCTTTAAAAATGCAAAATAATCGCCAGAAATTTTTGCATCTCCGTAATCAAATTCTAATATTTGAAAAGCATTTAAAGCTAACAAATTATCAGGGTTGTCCGCAACGGCATATTCACTAATGACAATCGTGGATAAATACAAAATAATATTATTCTCTAGAAAATATTGAAAATATTCTACGACAGTTTCGTGATGTTCGTCGTCAGCTTTTAATAATCGGGTTACAAAAGAATTATCTAAAAGAATACTCTCAATACCTTTCATATTCCTTCAGTTTTTAAACCATCAATCCACTGATCTAGATTAGTGATTTTATTCAAATTTTTAGATGCTCTGTCAATTATTTTATCTAGTAAAGACTTATCAAAAGCAGGACGATAATTAATGAATTCAACTAATTTCAAGTCATTGAATTTGCCATCCGAAAGACTTTTCTTTCCTTTAACCTTTACGCCATAAGGTTTATAAGTCTTCTTTTCTCCATCTAAAATTTGTTCTTTCGTGGCCGAGATTGTTACATTTCCAAACTTTGATGTTGAAATATGAATATTGGGATTTTTTCCACCTTCTTGATAAATTTCTCCATACAAATAAAACTCACTTTCATAAAATTGCGGAGCAATCATATCATAGTTGGTATTTGTATCAATAATTAATGATGATTCTTCTGAAAGTGAATTGTTAAACTCTATTGTAAACCCTTCTTTAATCGCTTTTTTTTGAAATTTATCAATGACCTCTTGACGTTTATAATCTAAAAAATCTAAAGATTTCCTTTTATGGATCTCTGTTGTAAGTCCATTAAAAAGAATAACTGCTGAAATTGGAAGATAAAATTTATGTTTTGCGGAACCAGATTCAATATCATAAGAAATTTGAGGACGTAATTTTTTTTCTTCTCGTGTTGGGTATAAGAATGTTTCGATGTCGGATATAACGTTTTTGATTTCGTTAATATCAACATCTTTAGGAGTCAATGAATTATTAATGTTATCAACTCTAATTTCTATGTAACCTTGTTCTTCCACGATTCAAAAATAGCAAAAAATAAAGATTACTATAAAATAAAATTCTATTTAAATATTCTAACTTGGGAAATTAATAAAAGTGCTATTGTTTTTACTTTAAATTCAAATAATAATTCCAGATCAACCTTATCTCTCCATAATCAAAATCATTAGGCAAAGCTGCTTTCCAATCGTTGATATTATCTTTTGGACTTTGTTTGAAAACCTTTTCAAAAGCGTCAACTTTTTCTTTCGGATAGATTCTTAGCAAATCATTTTTATCAAGTAAATTTTGTTCTGCATATTTTGATAAATGTCCAAAAATCGTAGAATTGACCAAACCTCGTTCTCTCGCAATTTCCGAAACCGTTTTCCCGTCTTGGAATAGTTGATAAGTCAAAACGTGCGTCGGAACTTTCTTGATCGCCATAGAAATCTCCGTATCTTTTTCTTTATCAAATAATGGTGTTTCCAATAGATGTACATCTTTCAAATCCTTCAGATATTCCTCCAGATCATCGAGCCAAACCCGGAAATCTTCATTGAAGGCTTTCAAACCTTTGACACCTTTGGTTTCGGAGTAAAAATCTTTGAGTGGTGAAAATATTTTTTCATTCACATTCGAGAAAAAGAAGTTGACAGCACCTTTTGCCTTAACTTCAACCTCGGTCCATTCTTCCTCACCTTTCAGGAATTTCTGGGTTTTCTGAACCAATATTCTCTCGAACTTCTGGAAAATAACCGTCAGATTTTCAATCTCAGATCTAAGCGTGATGTATAGCTTTTGCGCCTTGTCTTTATCAATGAATTTGCTGGTTTTTGTAGAAAGGTTGAAGTTTTCCAAAGCCGAAAGAAACCAGACACAATCGATTCTTCTGATGACTTTCTGAATGCTGTAATCATACTTTTCAGAATTGATGATCTCTTCCATTTTGGAATTGGCGTGCGTTTCATCCTGAAACTTCGAAACCCGTTTGTCACTGAAAATAACGTCCGGCGTGATCTTCGATTTAAGAATAATACCTTCCAAAGTCCGGCAACGTGACAGTGCCACATAAACCTGCCCGGAAGCAAAACTTTTTCCCGCATCAATAATCAATCGGTCAAAAGTTAAGCCTTGACTTTTATGAATCGTAACCGCCCAGGCCAAACGAATAGGAAACTGCTTGAAACTCCCTAAAACTTCTTCTTTAATATTTTTGTCAGCATCCAGAGAATAGCGTTTCTGCTCCCAGGTTTCTGCTTTCAAAGTGATTTCTTCTTCGCTTCCGTCGAGGACTACCGAGATTTCATCTTCATCCAAGTAAGAGATTTGAGCTAATTTTCCGTTGTAATATTTTTTGTCTGATGAAGTATCATTTCGGATGAACATAATCTGCGCTCCGATTTTCAGTTCCAGAACTTCATCATTCGGGTATTGCGTTTCCTTGAACTCGCCAACCACATCGGCATTGTACAAATGAGATCTTCCACCCAGTTCCTTCAGTTTTTTCTGATTGATATCGTCCGCCATTTTGTTATGCGAACAGAGATAAACATAAGCTTCATCCTTAGAGTCAAAATCAGGCTGGTATCTGGAATTCAGTAATTCAAAATCAATGTCTTCTGAGATTCCGTTTCGTATGGCATTTAATATTTCAAGGAAAACTTCATCGGTTTGACGGTAAACTTTTGTAAGTTCGATGGTGATCAATTTGACTTCTTCCAAAGCTTTGGCGTGAAAGAAGAAAGGAGAACTATAATATTTTGCCAAAACATATTCGTCCCGGACAACTGGAGGCAATTGATAAAGATCACCGATAAACAAGATCTGAACACCACCAAATTTCTGCTGATTCCTGCGGACATGTCTGAGGGAAAAATCCATCATATCAAGGACATCGGCGCGTAGCATTGAGGCTTCATCAATGACGATAATTTCGATTTCACGAAGCAGTTTCAGTTTGTCTTTCCGGTATTTGAAATGGACCATCAGATCGGCAATGTTATTCGCCATATTCTGATCGATTCTTTCTGTAGTGGGAAGAAAAGTCCTGAGTGGCAAACCAAACATAGAATGGATGGTGACGCCGCCGGCATTGATTGCTGCGATTCCTGTTGGTGCAACAACGATGTGTTTTTTCTTGGTTTTTTTGACAAAATCGTTCAGAAAAGTGGTCTTGCCTGTTCCGGCTTTTCCGGTAAGAAAGAGACTTCGGTTGGTGTGTTCGATCAGGTCAAAAAGGGAATCATTCATCGGGTCAAAAATAAGGAAAAAAGACTCAGGAGACAAGGCTTCGAGAACCTCAGCCTGACAATAATTAAATAAAAAAGTATTTAAACCATCAACTAAAACTATCAACCAACAACTACTTCACCCGATCCGGATTCTGCTTCAGAAAACTGTCCCAGCCGGTGTAGGATTTATCAGTCGTAATAGTTCCGGAGTTGAAATGATGACAAACTGCCACTGCCAATCCATCCGAAGCATCCAGATATTTCGTTGGAAATTCTTTCAGTTTCAGAAGGTTTTGAAGCATTCCTGCAACTTGTTCCTTACTGGCATTTCCGTTTCCGGTGATCGCCATTTTTACTTTTTTAGGAGAATATTCTGTAATCGGAATATTTCTGTGAAGACTTGCTGCGATCGCGACACCTTGTGCTCTTCCCAGTTTCAGCATACTTTGGACGTTCTTTCCGAAGAAAGGTGCTTCCAGAGCAGTCTCGTCAGGATTATATTCATCAATTAAGGCTAAGGTTTTATCAAAAATAACTTTAAGCTTTGTTTCGTGGTTTTCATATTTCTTCAGAATCAACTCGTGCATAGCAAGCAATTCCATTTTCCCGCCTTTCACAGAGATGATCCCGAATCCCATAATAGATGTTCCCGGATCGATTCCTAAAATTATTTTCTCAACTTGCATAAGAACAAAATTACGTTAAGATTTTCATAAAAATTGATTGCAAAAACAGATTTTATACGAAAAGTGATTAAATTTAAAAATCAAAAAAAATATAACTATCAAACATGAAGAATTTTCTACTGACTGCGGCAGTCGTATTCTATGCAGGGCTTAATACACCTGTGTTTTCCCAGAAAGCCGAAACACCAAAATTTATTAGCAACACAGAAGGAATTAAGGAATATTCCCTTAGCAACGGGATGAAAGTTTTACTGATTCCAGATGCTTCACAGAGTAATATGGTCGTAAACATTGTTTATAATGTTGGATCCAAAAATGAAGGCTATGGCGAAAAAGGAATGGCGCATTTGCTGGAGCATATGTTGTTCAAAAGCACCAAGAATCTTGGAGATATCAAAAAGCAGCTGTCCGACAAAGGCGGAAAAGCAAACGGAACTACCTGGTATGACAGAACCAACTATTACGAAATTTTCCCTTCCAATGATGAGAATCTGAAATGGTCTCTCCAGATGGAAGCCGACAGGATGATCAATGCAACTATTCTTCAAGCTGATCTTGATAAAGAATTTTCTGTCGTAAGAAATGAATTTGAAATAGGAGAGAATGATCCGGGAAGTGTTCTTCAGGAACGCATTGCTTCCACCGCTTATCTGTGGCATAATTACGGAAACAGCACCATCGGAAGCAAAGAAGATATCGAACGTGTAAAAGCACCCACGCTTAGAAAATTCTATGAAAAATATTATCAGCCCGATAATTCTACACTGATCGTTGCAGGAAAATTTGATGAAAAACAAACACTGAATTACATCGCACAATATTTCTCCATTATTCCAAAACCAACAAGAATATTGGACGAATCCTACACTGTAGAGCCAGCTCAGGATGGCGAACGTTTTGTAGAACTGAAGCGTGCCGGCGACAGCAAGGTGATTGGCGCACTTTATCACACTGTTCCTTATGCGGATAAGGATTATGCGGCATTGGATGCATTGACAGAGATTTTGACTGCTGATCCTTCCGGTTACCTTTACAAAGCAATGATAGATTCCAAGAAAGCAGCTTCTGTTTATGCCTATCAGCAACAGTTGCGAGATGCTGGTTTTATGTATTTTGGCTTACAGGTGCCTAACGACAAGGATGTAAAGGCAACAGAAAATGACTTCCGCGCAGAACTCAATAAGATAGCAACTACTAAATATACCGAACAGGATCTTGCAAGGGCAAAAGCAAAACTCCTGAAACAGATAGAAAACTCAAAAAATAATACCATCAATTATGCAATTGGTCTTACAGAGATCATCGGAGCTGGTGGTTACAAATTGGAAATGCTGTATCGTGATAATGTTGAGAAGCTGACATTGGCCGATGTTCAAAAGGCGGCAGAAAAATATTTCCGCGACAACAATAGAACAGTTGGTGTTTTCATTCCGACAAAAGATGAGGTAAGAGTTAAGAATCTGGAATATACATCAGAGCAGATTGCAGCACTTACCAACAATTACAAAGGAAAAGCCCTTGAAAAAGAAACCGCACCTTTCGAAGCCAGCATCAAAAACCTGAAAGCCAATCTTGTAGAAGGCAAACTGAGCAACGGAATGAAGTACGGCCTTATTAAAAAAGAAATTAAAGGCGGAAAAGTTCTCGGCAGTTTCAAATTCCCGGTGAGTAATGAAAAAGACCTTAGCGGAAAATCTGATGTTGGATCACTAATGGCTCAGGTTCTGAAAACAGGAACCAAATCCCATACAAAAGAACAGATTCAGGATATGCTGGATACCTGGAAATCGAACGTTAACTTCGGATTCAGCGGTCAGACTTTGTATGTTAATTTCAGCACCTATAAAGAAAACTTACCAAAAGTAATGGGACTTATCAAAGAGATCCTTACCGAATCAACTTTCCCGGATGCCGAATTAGCTAAAACTGTGAACGAGTACAACACTTATCTGGAAGGTTCTCTTAATGATCCTCAATCCATCGCCTTCACAGAAATCGAAAAGATCACAGAAAATTATCCTAAAGAAAGCATCTATTACACCGCTTCTACAAAAGAGCAGATCGAAAACAACAAGAAAGTAAAAAGAGATCAGCTGGTAGATTTTTACAACAAAATCCTTGGAAGTAATAATGGAGTAGGAACAGTTGTTGGTGATCTAGATGGAAAAGCAGCTTCTGCATTACTGGAAGAGACCTTTGGAAAATGGAATTCCAAATCCAAATATGAATTTGTAAAGCCAGAATTGTTCGCAACCAAAAAAGAGGATAAAGAATATCTGACACCAGATAAAGAAAATGGTGCAGCGGTCGGGAAAATCAGTTTCTCTATGGACAGAAAATCTCCGGATTATCCAGCCTTTGTTATTGCTAACGAAATGTTGGGTAGCGGCGGATTCCTTACTGCAAGAATCCCGACAAGACTTCGTGAAAAAGAGGGAATCAGCTATGGTGCAGGTTCTTACATCAATGTTCCAATTGATAACAACGTAGCATCCTGGGCTTGGTACGCCTTCTTCAACCCGACTAAAAAAGATGCCGTAAACAAGGCTCTGAAAGAAGAAGTGAACAAAGCGGTCAAAGACGGCTTTACAGAAGAAGAATATAAATCCAACCTGACCTCTTGGCTCAACTCCAGAAAAACAGGATTAGGAAATGATAATACCCTCATGAATCTGGTGAACTCCCAGCTTCAGTATGGTGTTCCGCTGGAAGATTACGACGCTTTGGAGGCAAAAGTATCTGCACTCAAAGTCGCTCAGGTCAACGATGTCCTCAGAAAATATATCAGCGAAGACAAGCTGACTTCCGTATTTGCCGGAGACTTCAACAAGAAATAAATATTTCTATATAAAAAAAGCCGTTGCGATATTCCGTGACGGCTTTTTTCTTTTGATAAGATATTACTGTATTCCATAGGAAATAATTAGGAGCCGGGAACCTGCTGTCCGTTGCAATCTTTTTTGCATCACGTTTTGTCAGGCTGAGGTTCTCGAAGCCCAAGCAAAAAAGGATTTCCACTACCATCAGGGCTAAGGAGTTACAGTTTCGTTACTATTTTTGTCAGCGTTGTCAGGCTGAGGTTCTCGAAGCCCAAGCAAAAAAGGATTTCCACTACCATCAGGGCTATGGTTTTCAGTGTAAAACAACATTTCTCTTCAATAGTAACTTTGTCGTTTTAACGGAAATGGTTAGACCAAGTCAATCCCAATACAGTATTAGAAACGTCACTCCGAGTGGAGTTGAAGAGTTTGTCTAAAATAGAAAGTCACAGATTAGAATATGCGGATAGGAAGCGTATGTCTAAAATAACAAAAACTTACCAAACTATCAAAAACACTTCAATCTCTATACAGCACATTTGTGTGTAGGAAGGTGTATACTTACGGTATCACTAACCACCAAAAAATATGTCAAAATGTCAAAAACACTTCAACCCTACAAAACAATAAAAACACATTTTGGGTATAGGAAGCGTATACCGACCGTATACCGATAGCCTATCAAAACACAATGTCAAAATGACAAAAACGACCTCAAATTAATTTGAGGTCGTTTAATTTATTTTGCAATTCTAAGGTCAGAAATAATAATCTTGTAATGATCGCAATCCTCGAAGCAGATGCCGTTCACTTTCCAGTAAGGATTCTTGGGCGTCAAAGTCGGAACTTTATAATATTCCAGATTTGCTAAAATCTTCTGAAACTCTTCCAAACTTTCCGGATAGAAAACCAGAAGGTCATCATCATCAAATTGAGACTCCGGCAGATTCCCATCCTGCGTGAACTCCAGATGCCAGTTCTGATCAGCTTTCCCAAGGAAAACGCCGTCATAGCCATTATGATCCTCAAACTTTCCAATCACCTCAAACTCCAAAACCGAAGTGTAGAAGTAGATCAGTTTCTCAAGATTCTGCGTATGTCGTGCGTATCGGAAAATCATTTGATTGGAATATTAATGAAAGTAAAAATCATTCAGCTTTTCTTCACAAAGTGTTTTCACAACATTTACCCAACTCTGCTCTTCATTCAGACAGGGAATATAATCGAATCTTTCACCGCCACCGTGAAGGAAGATTTCCTTACCTTCCACAGAAATCTCTTCCAAAGTCTCCAGACAATCGGATACAAAAGCAGGACAAACGATGGCCAGTTTCTTGATGCCTTTTTTACCAAGACCTTCCAATGTAGCATCTGTGTAAGGCTCCATCCATTTGTCTTTCCCCAATCGGGATTGGAAGGTGACTATCACTTTTTCTTTTGGCAATCCCAGTTTTTTGCACACCAATTCGGTCACTTTATAACATTGGTGTCTGTAGCAGAATTTGTGCGAAGGATTGTCTTCCTTTTGACAGCAGTTATTCATATTGCACGTGTTCGTAGGATCGGTTTTGTAAATATGACGTTCCGGCACACCGTGATAAGAAAACTGCAACAAATCAAAATCCGCAGGGAGTTTTTCCCTGATACTTTCAGCTAAAGCATTGATGTAAATTTCGCGGTCGTAGAATGGCTCCACGTAATTGATCTTAATATCCGGGAAGAATTTCAGTCGTACTTCTTCCGCTTTATCAATCACGGTTTCTGTTGTGCTCATCGCATATTGCGGATAAAGCGGGAACAGAGTGATCTCAGTTATCCCTTTGTCTACCAACTCCTGAATGCCTGTTTTAATCGATGGTTCAGCATAACGCATTCCCAGACCCACCGGAACATCCACGATCTCCTGTAGTCTCTTCTGAAGATGTTTTGAGATCACAATCAAAGGTGAACCTTCGTCTGTCCAGACGGTTTTATAGGCTTCGGCAGATTTCTTAGGACGGGTTTTGAGGATGATTCCCTGAACCAAAAGAGCACGGAAGATCCAACGATAATCAATAACCTTTTCGTCCATCAGGAACTCGTCCAGATATTCTTTTACATCTTTTACGTCCGTCGATCTTGGAGAACCTAGGTTGACCAGAAGAATTCCTTTCATTTGTAAATTGATTTCATTTGACTTTCTACAGTCGGGTTGTACTTCACTTTCAGATGATTGATGTAGATCTCTCTTGCAAGCATTTCTTCATCGTCGGAAAGACCAATTTCTTTATTGTATTTGTCGCTCAAAATATGGCTGATGGAATCAAATTTAGTAATGTATTCTTTGTCGCCATAATAGATATCTTCACCATAGATCTTGTGAAACTCTTCTATTGCTTTCTGATCCAGTCCGTAATAGTAATGAACATAATAATCCAGGAAAGTGGTGTTTTTCTTATTGAGTTTATCTAAAACAACATCCATTTTTTGAAGGCTGTCTTTCGCCAATTTTGATTCTACCAAATCTTCGTGAATGCCATCATTCAGCTGTGCTTCTTTTTTACAGGAAACAACAAGGAGTAAAATCAAGCAAGGAAAAAAGTTTTTCATAAATTATCCGTTTACAGCTTCCACATTCTCCACCAATTCCGGAACGAATTGTTTCAGGATATTTTGGATGCCGTTTTTCAAAGTTGCTGTGGAAGATGGGCAACCACTGCAAGCGCCTTGAAGCAACATTCTTGCCGTTTTGTTTTCCTGATCATATTCAATCAATGAGATTTTTCCGCCGTCGTTTTCTACGGCTGGTGCTACATATTCGTTCAGAATATCGCTGATTTTTTGCTCATCATTCGTATATTCTCTGTTGATGATTTTCAACATCGGATTTTCGTGGGTATGAGGTTCAGCATTTGAAATGGTTTTTCCTTCCTGCAAAAATTCTGCGATGAAAGAACGAACCTGATTCATAATTTCGTGCCACTCAAACTGGATGTCTCTTGTAACCGCCACGAAATTATCACTTACATAAACTTCTTTTACAAAATCAAAAGCTGCGTATAATTCTTTTGCCAAAGGAACTTCGTCAGCTTCTTCTCTGGATTTTACCTCGATAAAGCCGTCCATCAGCATTTTGTTAGAAATGAATTTCATAACAGCAGGATTCGGCGTCATCTCAGAATAAACCTGATAGTGTTCTTTTTTCTTTTGAAGATAGATTCTTGGGTTTGCAAGAAGCTCGTCCTCGATGATATTTTTCAGACTTTCGGAAACGTGTTCCCATTCTACTGTATCTTCTTTCGCAACTGCAATGAAATTGGCTGTGATAAAAATTCTGTTGACGAAAGGATAATTGAAAAGTTCTTGTGCCAACGGAATCTCTGAAATGTCAGATTCTCTGTCGAGCTCCAAAGATCCGGGAATAAGATTGTAGTCTGTCACAAACTTCATCACTTTTGGATTCTCTGTTGGTTCTATAATGATTTGTCTCATTTTAAGTATATTGAAGTACAAAAATATCGTAATTTGGTGGAACAAAAAAGGCGTAGAATCCCAATGTTATGTTAAGTTTTGATTATGAGTGGGTTTGCGGATATTCGATTTTTTCTATTGGTTTGATTTTGGCTGTTTCGGAGGAGAAAATATGAAATTATGATGAATCTGCGCCCCGACTTGAGTGAAGCTCATTTTTTTCTTTAAAAAAATAGCGGGAACGGAAGGCGGATAAAGGCGCCCAAATTATATGAATCAAAAAATTAAAAAGTAATGGCAATTATAAAAGAACTTTTAGGTAAAAAACCGCAGCTTGGAGAGAATGTTTTCGTAGCAGAAACAGCCGTGATCATTGGTGATGTGACAATGGGAGATGACTGCAGTATTTGGTACAATGCCGTTTTGAGAGGCGATGTGCATTACATCAAAATGGGGAATAAAGTGAATGTTCAGGACAATGCAATGATCCACTGTACCTACAAAAAAAGCCCGACTACGATTGGAAATAATGTTTCAATCGGACACAATGCAATCGTTCACGGCTGTACAATCAAAGACAATGTGTTGATTGGAATGGGGGCAATTGTGATGGATGACTGTATCGTGGAAAGTAATTCGATTGTTGCGGCTGGTGCAGTTGTAACGGCAAACACGGTTATCAAAGAAGGCGAAATTTGGGCCGGCGTTCCTGCGAAGAAAGTGAAAGATATTTCGCAAAGTCTGATTGAAGGCGAGATTGACAGGATTGCCAATAATTATGTTAAATACGCCAGTTGGTATAAACAGGAGTAAATTGGTACAACTATTGAATTTTCCAAAGAAATGTAAACTATGACAAAGCTCAAATCTTTTTGGGAAATTCTAAAGGAAACTTTTAATGAGTGGACTTCATCGTCAGCTTCAAAAGACAGTGCAAGTATGGCTTACAATGCAATATTTGCTTTGCCGGGTTTGCTTATCATCATCATCTGGACTGCAGGTCATTTCTTTGGAGATGAAGCTGTAAACGGAGAAATTCGCAGACAATTGGCCGGAATAATGGGCTATGACGGGGCAAAAAGTATTCAGGATATTATTGCAAGTGCAATGATTGATAAAGAAAATTTCTGGATGAAAGCGCTTGGTGTAGCAACTTTGGTTTTCGGTGCAACGAGTTTGTTTTTCCAGATGCAGGCAACGCTTAATAACCTTTGGGATGTAGAAGCTGCCCCTAAAAAAGCTTGGCAGAAGTTTATTCTGGATCGTGCGAATTCCCTTGGGATGATTCTGGTAATTGCATTTTTACTGTTGATTAGTATGGTTTTGTCATCAGTCATTGGTTTAGCAAATGGTTTGATTACCAAATACTTCGGGTTGGAAACGTATGTGCTTATTCAGGGAAGTAATTTTGTTCTTGGATTTGCTGTTATTACCGTTCTGTTCGCCATTATGTTCAAAGTTTTACCTGATGTCGAAATCAAATGGAAATCCGTTTGGATTGGTGCAATTGTTACGGCTCTACTATTTAATGTTGGGAAAATGCTGATGAGTTTTTATTTCGATGTTTCAAAACCGACCTCGGTTTTTGGAGCTGCAGGAACCGTTATTTTGTTAATGATGTGGATCAATTATTCTTGTCAGCTGATATTCTTCGGAGCCGAATTTACAAAAGTTTATGCAGTCAAAAAAGGTCACAAGATCATCCCTTCCAAACATGCCAAATGGAGCAAAGCTAAACTTTACAGAGACGCTGAAGAAGAAAAGGGAAGAATCGTTCCGAAAGAATTATAACTTATTTAAAAACTGGCTGATCATTTTCGCACGCGATATTTTCCGGCTGCATGACCAACATACAATCTGATACCAAGTTGTATTTTTTATTATATTCTGTAGATTTTTGATTGTAAAGATTTACTTTTTCAAGAAAAGTTTTCTCATCTATTTTATTGGAATAGGCAATATAGCTTACATGCCCACCACAAGCTTTTACACCCAAGCCAACTGTTTTCCAGTCGGCAGGATTGGTGCATTTTTCGCTGTTTGCCAATGCTGTGATTTCCGCTTTCAAAGCTTCCATTTCTTGGGATTCTTCTTTTGATAAACTACCAGTTCCAGCATTGTTATCCGGTCTTTCCGGTAAAGGTTTTGGCAGATTTTCAACAGTATTAATGGGTTTGCAAGAAAAAGTAAAAACAGATACTAAACTTAAGAAGATCAGATTTTTCATAAAATATTTTCGATTGATGAATCAAATATAAGACCTAAAATAATTTTTGCGATCAATAAAATTGGTATAAATTTCGTTATTAGGTTTTGCCTAATACTATTTGTAACAAATTAACGTTTTAGAATACATATTTTGTAATAATTGAATATGAAAAAAATAACTAACACATACAAAATGAATTGGTTCCAGCATTTCCTGATGATCTGCTCCGGAGGAAATATTCATCTTTTGAGAAAATCCCCAAGCGAATGGAATAAGTTTGCAGGGATTGGCGGGATCGTATTGTTTACAGCAGTTTTTGCAACACTTTCTGCCGGGTATGCCATGTTTACTGTTTTTGATAATGTCTGGACGGCAATCGGATTCGGCGTTTTATGGGGATTGATGATCTTCAACCTTGACAGATATATTGTTTCGTCAATCAAAAAAACCGGAACGTGGTGGAATCAAATTCTGATGACTATTCCAAGGTTGATTTTGGCAACTTTCTTGGGGATTATTATTTCAAAACCATTGGAGCTGAAGATCTTTGAAAAGGAAGTTAATAAACAATTGAACACAATCATTCAAAGGAATAAAAAACAGCTTCAGGCAGAAATGAGTGGTAGAATTCTTCAACAATCCGGGCCATTTGATGCCGAAAAAAAACAAATTCAGAATCAAATCAAAAATTATCAAGTTGCTTATGACTCGGCTTCGGTGGAACTGGAAAAAGAAATTCTTGGGAAACAATCCGGTTTGACGAGCGGAAAAGTAGGCTTCGGAACCAATGCGAAAAGGAAAGCTGAACTCAAGGAACAAAAACGCCTCGACTTGGAAAACTACCAGAAACAACAGCAATCTAGATTGCAATATCTGGATAAAGAAATTACAAAAGTATATTCTAATCTGGAAACAGAAAGAAAATCCACAGAAACTTTTGAAGATAAATTTAATGGGTTTGCAGCAAGATTGCAAGCTTTAGATGAGCTGGGGAAAAACTCTGCAATTATGGCATTGGCAGCAAGTTTCATTATGGGACTTTTCATCTGCCTGGAGATTTCGCCGGTTTTGATCAAGCTTATTTCTCACGTTGGCCCCTATGATTATCTTTTGGAAAAGACAGAAAACGATTTTAGACTTTATTCAAAGGAAAAAATTACAAAAGGAAATGTTTTGACCGATTATCGGATTGATGATTTTAAATCTGATCTTGATAAAAGAAAAAGAGACAAGCAGGATATATAAAAGAAAAGCTTCCAGATCTGGAAGCTTTTCTTATTTTAAATCACCTACAACAAATGGCTGCTCGGCATCCTCACTATAATCTCTTACAAATCCGATTTCTTTTGATTTTGTGATCTCAGATTTTGAAGTTCCCGCGAATCCATCCCCAAAATCGATGCTGAAATCGATATAACTTAATTTATTTCTTGTAAACTTCATCTTATTAAACACAAGAATGATGTTTTTATCTTTAAGGTTTTTCTGTAAACTCAGAAGGTCTTTTTTCGTCATTTCTTTATTGAAAACAACGGCTATCACTTTCTTATTGGATGTAAAAGAGAGCATCCCAAAAACGAAAACTGATAAAAATAAAAAGGAAAAAATGGTGGACTTCTTCACGGTATATAACTAAGCTGCAAATTTATAAAATATTTAACAATAATTATACCTTTTTACTTATTGATTTCATAATTAAATATATAGCTGTGTTAAATTTGAATATTTAAAAATATCTTCTCATTAAAGAATAAATTTTATCACTTTAGTAATCAATTATTTATGCAATGAATAAGAATCGGTATTTAATTATTAAATGTTAAAAATTAAATGAACGTTTGTTTTTTTATAAATTGTTTATAGATTTGTCAACTTAATTTTATAAATATTATCATTATGAAAAGAATTTTATCTTTTTCTTTAACTGCTGTCATGGCATTTAGCGCGTATTCACAAAGTTTGTGGAGCGATACTTTTGAAACTTACACCGTTGGAAATCTTGGAACTCAGGGTGGATGGGACAGAGATGGCGCCGTTGCCGCGGTTGCCAAAGTTGCAACTATTGATGCTGCTCACGGAAAATCGTTCCAGTTTGCAAGTACAGCTAGCAATAATGCTGCTGGTGCTTTTATCTACCACGATACTAACTGGTCTGCAAGATCTAGTGCCAATGGTATTTTTGTAGCAGAATTTGACGTATATACTGGCAGCACTTTTTCAGAAATTCAGTTTTATGATGTAGACGCTGGTTATTATACGATTGCTGACTTGTACATGAGTCCTACAAACGGCGTATTTTTAGCGGACCAGGATGATTTTGACAATGAAACTTCAGGGACGGAATTGCCATTAAATGTTACTGCTAACACTTGGTATAAAGTTAAATTCACTTATGATGTTATGGACACTGGATCTATGACTGTGACTATCAACGGAACAGAATATGGACCATTCGAAAAAGCACCAGGCTGGTTTCCAACGGAAGTTGACTTCGTGGCAAGTGGTGCAAGTACATCAGGATTCGACAATTTAACTACCAAAGCTGTAGCAACTTTACTTGCCGTTTCTGATGTTTCTACTAAATCACAAGTGAGTGTTTATCCAAACCCTGCTACAGATGTAATCACTGTAAAATCTGAAAACAAAATTGCTCAGGTATCTATATTTGATATCTCTGGAAAAGCTGTAAAAACAACTTCAGAAACTACGATCAACGTAGAAAATCTTGCTAAAGGTTCTTACATTGTTAGCATCAAATATGCTGATGGAACTACAGAAAGCAAAAAAGTTATTAAAAAATAATTTTAATTTCTTTAATTATTAAAGACCGCAATTTTGCGGTCTTTTTGTTTTTGTGTTTAGGAATATTTTTTGTATCCAAGGAGATATGCCATCTTCTGTTATCAAAAAATATTATTATTTTGAAAACGAAAAAATACTGAGGATTGTCTATCAGTCAGGATCAGTATATGATTATCAGGATGTTTCTCAAAGTGTATTTGATGAGTTCCGGGCGGCATTTTCAAAAGGCATTTTTCTCAATAAAGTAATTAAGCCAAATTTTAAATACCAGAAAATCGCGTAATTATAATATTAATATAGCCTTAATTACATAATAGTTTTTTATTCTTAATTTTAATCATAACCAATTCAACAAAAATGATATTACAAAAAAATACTCCAGCTCCAGATTTTGAACTCAATGCAACACCTGACCAGAAATTAAAACGCTCCGACTTTTTAGGAAAAAATTTGATTTTGGTTTTTTATCCTGCAGACTGGAGTCCGGTTTGTGGAGACCAGGTTTCACTTTACAACGAGATGCTTAGCATTTTTCATAAATATAATGCAGACATTTTAGGAATTTCTGTTGACAGTGCCTGGTGTCACGATGCTTTTATGGGAGATCGGAAATTACATTATCCACTTTTGGCAGATTTCAACCCCAAAGGCGAGGTATCAAAAAAGTATGGCGTCTATAATGAAGAAAACGGAACTTCAAAAAGAGCTCTTTTTGTGATTGATTCTGATGGGGTGATCCAATGGAGCTATCTTTCTCCGGATGGCATCAATCCTGGTGCAGATGGGATTATTGATGCGTTGGAAACATTAACCAAGAATCAATAAGATGTCAAAATTAAGAATACCAGTCAGCGAAACAGACCATATAACAGGAAACATTAATACTGCAAAAATAGTTTTGGTGGAATATGGTGATTATGAATGTCCTCATTGTGGTCGTGCATTTCCATTAGTGAAAAAATTTGCTGAAGAAAATCCGGAAGATGTGGCTTTTGTTTTTAGAAATTTTCCCTTATCGGATTCCCACGAACACGCTTTGCCGGCAGCTATGTTTGCAGAAGCTGCGGGGAAGCAGGGAAAATTCTGGCAGATGCACGATTTGATCTATACCAATCAGAATATTTTGGATGAAAACTCTCTTAAACAGGCTGTAACTGATTTACAATTAGACAAAACAAAGTTTAAAGAAGACTTTAGTTCTCACGAAATTAAAAATAAAATCGAAGAAGATTTTGAAGGTGGTGTCAGAAGCGGAGTCAACGGAACACCATCGTTTTTTGTAAATAATGAGAAATGGGAAGATTATGATGGAACCTATGAATCTTTTTTAAAATTACTCTCTTAACTAAATAAAAAAGCCAGACCTTTATTTGTCTGGCTTTTTATATGATCTTAATTATTTAAAAAGAATAATTCGGAGCTTCCTGAGTGATGATGACATCGTGCGGATGAGATTCTTTCAAGCCGCTTCCTGTGATCATAACCAATTTCGAATCTTTTTGTAAAGCTTCGATGTCTTTGGCGCCGCAATATCCCATTCCGGCACGTAGACCACCTGTCAGTTGGAAAATAACATCTTCCAGTTTTCCTTTGTGAGGAACTCTTCCTTCGATGCCTTCTGGAACAAATTTCTTCGCTTCGCTTTGGAAATATCTTTCTTTTCCGCCACGTTTCATAGCGGACAGACTCCCCATTCCTTGGTAAGATTTGAACTTTCTTCCCTGGAAAATGATTTCTTCTCCCGGAGCTTCATCAGTTCCTGCAAGAAGAGAGCCCAGCATTACTGCTCCAGCACCGCTTGCGATTGCTTTTACAATGTCTCCGGAAAGTTTGATTCCACCATCAGCGATAACGGCGACATTTTTCTTCTTAGCAAATTCGTAAACATTGTAGATGGCGGAAAGTTGAGGAACGCCGACTCCAGCAACAACTCTGGTTGTACAGATAGAACCTGGACCAACACCCACTTTAAGGACATTTGCACCAGCTTTGATGAGGTCTTTTGCAGCTTCTGCTGTTACGATGTTTCCACCAACGATATCCAAGTCCGGGAATGTTTTTCTGATTTCAGAGATTTTATCCAAAACACCTTTGGAATGTCCGTGAGCCGAATCGATTGCTACAATGTCAACGCCAGCTTTTACTAAGGCTGTGATTCTTTCAATTGTATCTTCTCCAACGCCAACGCCGGCTCCTACAATTAATCTTCCGCTTTTGTCTTTATTAGCATTTGGATATTCCAATTGATTATCAATGTCTTTGATGGTAATTAATCCAACCAATTTGTTTTTCTTGTCTACAATTGGAAGTTTCTCTATTCTGTTTTTAAGCAAAATTTCTTTCGCTGTTTCCAGATTTGTGGTTTTATCAGATGTGATGAGATTTTCTTTCGTCATGATTTCCTCAACCTTCACTTCAAGATTTTGCTGATATTTCACATCTCTGTTCGTAATGATTCCGATAAGATAATTGTTTTTATCAACCACAGGAAGACCAGAGATTTTGTATTCTGCCATCAGCGCTTTCGCTTCGGCAAGTGTGTGGTCTTTGGAAAGTGTGACTGGGTCGGCGATCATTCCGTTTTCGGAACGTTTCACGCTGTTTACCTGAGCGGCCTGTTCCGCTATCGTCATATTTTTATGGATGAATCCAAGACCACCAACTCTTGCGAGTGCAATTGCCAGATCTGCTTCTGTAACCGTATCCATCGCTGCGGAAACAATCGGAACATTAAGCGAAATTTTGTCGGTAAGTCTTGATTTTAGGGAAACCTGGTTAGGTAAAACTTCTGAATAAGAAGGGACTAATAGAACGTCATCGAAAGTGATGGCTGCCTCTACAATTTTGTTATGAATAGACATCTTTACTTTCTGTGCAAAATTAAGCTATTTTTATGGAATTTGAAAATCTCTCAATTTATTTGATAAATAGTTAATATTCAGAAAAATGATGATTGGATGCAAAAATCCATAGCCCCGATAGGAGCGGCATCCTTTTTTGTTTTTTCTTTTCGATTTCTATTAATGACAAATGGTCATAAAACAAAAAAGATATAGCGGATAGCGGGAAATAGCTCCAAGTTATTATAAATTATGAATGATTTTTTATCAACAATCATTGATTAGAAACGACTGAGGATTCCCCAGTGTATTTTTATTTCATTGAATTTGAATGGATTGCCAAACTGATTTCCGTTGGAGATTTGGAAACTCATCAAACCGATAGGAAGAAAGAAATTAAAACCCAAACCTAAACTGTAGAGTTTTGGAGTAATTCCCAAAGCTTTGTTGGACATTTGTCCGTACTGCGCAAAGAGGTCAAAAAAGGCTTGGTCATTCACGAGATAGCGATATTCGGCACCGGCGAATGCATAGAAATCGCTGATGAGACTCTGCTCGTTGAATCCCCGCATCGAGTTCCAGCCGCCAAACCTAAAAAGTTCGTTTGTGGAAAGTTCGTTCTTGGCGGTGAGCAATGCCGATTCTGCTTTGATGTTAAGGAAGTGATTTCCGGAGAGATTAAAGTTGTGTTCGGCAAATAGAAAATACCGGATCTGGTCAAATTTTTCCTGCGTCTCGTCGTAAGTTGTCTTCAGAAAATCGGCCTCTACACGGATGTTACTTTTGTTGATGAACAGCGGAATGTCGCTTCCTTCCTGATATTGGTACCAAAGTCCAATCCCTTTTTTGCTATAATCACGTCCGCCTGTGTACAGCGAATCCAAAATGGCTGATGATTCAAAAGTGCCTTTGAGACCCAGTTTTTGACGTGGCGAAAGGTGATAGTAAACGGCTGGTAGCAATTTTACATTGGCGAAAGTCGAGTCTTGGCGGAAGATATTGACGTTGACATTTAAGCCGACGTTGCTTCCAAAGGTGTACGGAATATCCGTCTGCAAATCGAAAGTCTGCCCTTTGTCCGGATTTCGCTGCCAGTAAACGCCGATGCTTTCGAAGCTGTTGAACATATTTTTGAGCTGAACATTTAATGTTCCATTGACGGTAAATTTTTCGGTTTTATCGTTCCCGAAGCCGATCATTCCGTCGAAAGTATTTGTTTTCTTTTTTTGCATGAAAAGGAAAACCTGCGTGGAATCCTTTGTGAATAAAGTCTGAGGCGGTTTTTCCAAGGTCACAAACTGGTGATTTTGCAAAGCCTGATTCATCGAAACCAAGTTTTTGTCCTCGTAATTTTTACCGACATATTCTTTGTTCAAAGCTTTAACGAATTGTTTCGGTAAACGTGTGTAACCTTTGTAGACGATAGCATCGATTTTCCTTTGAGATGATGTGACAACAGAGATTTTCACGGTCGGAATTCCGTTTTCCATTTTCTGGAATTTGGTTTTCACTCGGTTGAAAGCGAAACCTTTATTCCTGTACTTTTGATTAATGTTTTTCTTGAGAGAATCCAGGTTTTTGATGTAGATCTCATTTTTTGAAAGTTTTAATTCTGAGACTAATGAATCTGAGAATTTGACATTGGCTTTGTTGAAATTCGGGCCTTTGTTATAATAGATTTCGGTTCGGTTTTCTATTTTTTTGACGTCTTTCAGTTCTGTGAAGAAATAAGAGTTTTCCGTTAATGAATCCAAAAACTTGACTGCTTTTGCCGAGTCGGAAACGATTTTTTTGGCGTTGGTTTCTTTATCGATTAGCCAATATTCTTTTTTCTGCGCGTTGGAGAAGACACAGAAAATAGAAAAAATACAGAAGAAGAAATATTTAATTTTAACCACAAGGTTCGTAAGGATTTCACAAAGGACACTATTTTAGTTCATTGTGAACTTTGTGAAAAAACTTAGTGCCTTTGTGGTTAAACAGAAAATCAATCCATTTTATTGTATTTCTTCATCAGATTCTCGTACGTACCTTGTGGAAGAATCCATTTGAGAGGAACACCAATCTTCTGACCGAATTTCCCAAAATAGTAATGTGCTTTCCATTTTGATTTTCCTAAAAGTTCATCAATGTAAACTGCAACATCCAAAGGTTCAGTTCCATCGCCAACGTGGGAATTCATCAAAGCGTAAACTTTATCAAATACATTTTTATATGGTTCAGAAACTTTCGTCTTCACACGGTTTTCTGCAATATTGGTTTTAATGTCGCCCAAATGAAGCGAGCAAACGTGAATATTCCAAGGATAAACTTCGTAGCGCATTGCTTCTGTTACTTTATCCAAAGCCGATTTGGAAGCGGAATAGAAACCTCGGAAAGGCAATCCCATTTCGGAACCGATGCTGGAAACATTGATGATTTTTCCCGATTTCTGTTCCCTCATTTTCGGCAAAACGGCGGTCATCATTTGGACAGAACCAATCAAATTAAGATTAAATAATTTCGTAATATCTTCTTTTGTGGAATCTTCAACCGAACCAACCATTCCCATTCCGGCGTTGTTGATGAGCACATCGATTCTGGTTTCTGTTTTTAAAATCTCAGAAATGGCGTTGTCGATTTGTTCTTTTTCGGTAATATCTGTGGGAATCGAAACGAAAAAATCCGAGCTCACAGATTTTCTGCTCAGTCCGTAAACTTTGTTCCCTTTCTTCCCGAAATATTCTGCCAGCGCAAATCCTATTCCGGATGAAGTGCCTGTGATGATGATCGTTTTTGACATTTAGAAATTAAAAGATTTAGTTGAATTAGGAATTTTGATTTCATTCTTACCCATTTTGTACTCGTTCATTTTTATCAATTTGGGAAGTTTGTAAGTGAATTCTTTATAATAATTCTCTGGAATTTTTCTGTTCGAGCCATCATCACAATCTGAATATTCCTCGCTTACAATGACTTTTCCAGTCGAAAAATTGATTTCATCTGAAAAATTAAATTCGCAAGTATCATCAAATTGCACTAACGCACCAATCAGATAAAAATCGCCGTTTTGAAATCGATAGGTGTTTTTTGAAGTTACTGTGTGTCGGGAATTCGAAAAATAGGATTGAAAAATCACCAGACAATTATTCTTGATGCTTAGTTCCAATTGATTTTCCTCTGGATAAAATCCCTCTTTGCTGTCAAATATCAAATTAGAATTCTCCTTCCAGATTTTCAACCTTCCATTGACTTTTTTTAGGATGTAGAACTTTCTTTCAAGTTCTTCAGATTTCGTTTTTTTATCAGTATTGAAAACAATAACAGCTTCATCTTTTCCATCTTTGTCCAAATCACCTTTTGTTTCAAGAATTTTCTCATAACCTTTTGGGATTGTGAAATCTTTCAATTCTTGTGATTGGAGGAATGAGAAAAATATTGAGGTTAATAAAGAAAGAAAAGTTTTCATTTAGACTGGATTTAAAACCTTCGACAAGTCCTCCCAAAACTCAGGATAAGATTTCTCGACAACATCTTCATTTTCGATATTCAATTCTTTGATTAAGGCAAACGGCGCAAAAGCCATCGCCATTCTGTGGTCGTTGTAAGTTGCGATAGAAATATTTTCTTCAGGTTCAATAAATTCCGAAGATTCTATTTTTTCAACCGTGATATGGGCTTTCGCTCCAATTTTCAATAATTCGTTTTGAAGCGCAACCAATCTATCTGTTTCTTTTACCTTCAAAGTGTGAAGTCCAGTGATTTCAAATGGGATTTTCAAAGCTGTTGCTGTTACACAAAGTGTTTGGGCAATGTCCGGACAATCATTCATATCGAGTGTAATCAATTCCGGAAATTCAAAAGCTGGTTCCGGCAAAAGGGAAATCGAATTTTCTGCGTAATCCGAAACCGTGTTGATGCCAAAATATTTCCAGTAAAGTTCCTTGATCACGCTGTCGCCTTGCAGAGAAAGCGTATGGTAACTTTTCAGAGTGATGGTTTTTCTGCCGATTGCGGACAGAGAATAGAAGTAAGAGGCGGAAGACCAGTCGCTTTCTACTTCGTAGCGTTCCATCCTGACGTGATTTTTGTGGGCAACAATTTCTATTCTGTTTTCTGCGAAATGAGATTTGATTCCGATCTCATTCAGGATTTTCAAGGTCATTTCCAGGTAAGGACGAGAAGTGATTTCGCCTTCCAATTCCAAAGTCAAACCATTTTCCAGTTTTCCGCCGATTAATATTAATGAAGTTAAAAACTGGCTGGAGACATTTGCAGAGATTTTGACCGAATTTTTTTCTAGCTTTTTCCCGGTGATTTCTAATGGCGGAAAACCTTCTTTTTCAAGATAGGTAATATCGGCTCCGAGTGATAATAGTGCATCTACCAAGGGTTTGATGGGTCGGTTTTTCATTCGGTCGGAACCTGTCAGAATTGTTTTTCTGCCTTCTAAAATTGAATAATAAGAAGCCAGAAAACGCATCGCAGTTCCGGCGTGATGGATGTCTATAACTTCGGAATCTGAGTCCAAAGCTTTTTTGAGCAAAGTTGTATCCTGAGAGTTGGAAAGGTTGAGCATATCAATATTCCCAAACAGTTTCCCTAAAACCAAAAGACGGTTCGAAATACTTTTCGAACCGGTAATTTTGATTAGTTTATTATCGATTAATTCTGATTTTTTTATAATCATTTTTATGTATTGATGTACGAAGTATTAATGTATTAATGATTTCAATTCGTGAATACATTTTACGTTAATACGTTTTACAAATTATTTTAATTTCTCGTTATTTTGATGTCTATCCTTGTCTCTGTCAGTTTTTACTTTCATTTTTTTATCGAAAGCCGATTGCAGATCTGTTCCTGTTTGATTCGCCAGACAAAGTGTTACAAAAAGAACATCCGCTAATTCTTCGCCTAAATCTTTGGACTTATCAGATTCCTTTTCAGATTGTTCACCGTATCTTCTGGCGATGATCCTTGCAACTTCGCCTACTTCTTCTGTCAGCATCGCCATATTCGTCAGTTCGTTGAAGTACCGGACGCCAATGGTTTTTATCCATTCATCAACTTGGTTTTGGAGCGTTGTTATTTCCATTTATTGATAAGCACCTATTGTTGGATTGCTTGAAGGTCTTGTAATTCCTACAATATCTTTTTTAGTAATATCATTATAACTTGGATTTCCTTTTCCAATCGCTGGCGAACCTGTTTTTACTCTCAGATTCATTTTTTGGGTAAAATAATTCTGGAATTTCGGATCTTCGTTTTTAACATTAGAGTTGTCCGGATTCAATCCTGAATTAGATGTAAATTTTAATAATGAATTTTTAAAATCGGTAATGAAACTTCCATTTGCAATTTTTTTAAATTCAATCAT
Source organism: Epilithonimonas sp. UC225_85 (assembly GCF_042695135.1). Taxonomy (GTDB): domain Bacteria; phylum Bacteroidota; class Bacteroidia; order Flavobacteriales; family Weeksellaceae; genus Epilithonimonas. The sequence continues at coordinate 30,871 of NZ_CP170547.1, read as the reverse complement.
ATCAGGCACATCACCATAAATAATAGAATTTTTCACTATTAGATTTAAGTTGCCACTAATAATTTCATCATCATTTTGGTAAAAATCAGTAGCATAGATTCCCAAAGCAGACATCGATGGATTCAGATTCCAGTAGTTGGCAATCGTACAATAATTAAGGTTGTAAATTCCGCCTCCGGCAATCGCAAGATCGGCTTCACCACAATTATTCATCACGACATTATTCATCGTAAGATTTGCTTTGATTCCGTAGATTCCGGCATTTTGAAATGTGTGGATGATCGTGTTATTGATTGTTGCATTATTTTCTTTCAGTTGAAGACCGACAGTTCCACCAAAAACACGGGCATAATTCATATTAAGAACCGTGGCTTCATCCATTTTGATCCCGTTCCAGTTGATTGGCAATGTGTCGTATTTGGTGTCGCTTCTGTCACCTCGGAAAATCACTTCATCATTTAATTCACCATTCACAGTCAATTTCGAACTTTTCTCGAAATTCATTCCGCTGTTTTTTCGGAAATAGACTTTGGTTCCTTTTTTCCATTGTCAAAGTTTTTCCTTCAGCAACAGTCAAATCGCCGAAAATCACTTTTACTTTGTCCTTCGTCCAGGTTGTGTTTTCAGAAATGATATTCGGGTTTGAATCGGTTTTGATAAAATATTCCGCATCCTGAACAACTGAGAAAAGCGTCACTTTTTGTTCGCCCGCTGGCGTATTGAAAACAACTTTGTCCTCGGCAATTGCTTCCGGAGCGTTTGCAACAGGCGCAATTTCTACAAACACATACAGACTGTCTTTTCTTCTCAACGCTACATTTTCGAAACTCGTCCCGACTTTTCCGTCCACATTGATCCTGTAAAGTGAACCGCTTCCGCCTTCCAGCGCAATTTTTGGAATCAATACATCTTTATCTTCATTGTTATAGACTTTTACGGCGTAAGTTTCGCTGCGCATCTGGTTGTAAACCGTGTCACAAAAAACGGTATCGGTTGAAAAACGCAGTAATTGACTTGGCGACTCAAACGAAATATCATCGCGGTTACATCCCGCTAATAATAAAAGTGACCAAAATGCAATTCCAAAAAATATTTTAATTTTCATTTATCTTGTTTAATCTTCAAAACTACAAAATTTAAATTTTTATTTTGTGATGAGGAAGATATTTTAATGATATTAAACAAAAAATCCTTCCAATGCATTAAATATTGAAAGGATTGACCGTTTTAAAAACGAATATTATTCTTTTATAAATTTCTTATTGATTGTTTCTCCAGATTTAGAAACAGCAGTAATAATGTAAGTTCCTTTCACCAATTTTGAAACATTGATAGATTTATCTGAATTTGAAATTTGCTTTACAATTTTTCCAGAAAGGTCTGTTATTTTGATATTTCTAATTTCCTCTGAGAAATTGATATTGTCTTTTGCAGGATTAGGGTAAATTTTGATTTGTGGTTTTCCTGATTCATTTGTAGATAGTAGACAGCTTGTGCTGTAGCTTGTTGTAGCATCTTTTTGCCACAAGTAGGTCGGCTGAGCATTCGCATAATTAACATCATCAACTTGTACACAAGTTAAATTTGGATTGTCAACAATATAGATAGAGCTTAATTTTGTATTATTTCCATTACTCAAGTTTATATTGTTAAGTAATGGATTTCGTGGACAATAAAGCCAAGTGAATTTTGTGTTTTTACTAATGTCCAAATTTGTCAAAAGATTACCTCCACAAGATATGGCCGCCAAAACCGTATTTTTAGTCACATCCAGACTGATTATTTTATTATTCTCACAATATATGTTTGTCAATGCAGTGTTTCGACTCACATCTAGAGTTGTAAGTTGATTGTTTCCGCAATATAAGCCAGTTAGCTTAGTGTTTTTGCTAATGTCAAGACTTGTAAGATTATTAACAGGACATTGTAACACAGTCATATTTACAAATACTTCTATTCCTGTTAGGTTGATAATGCCTTTATTATAAATATTAATCGTGCCTGCGAAAGCATTAGCTTCCGAAACTTGTATTTGGCTATCTCCATTTGTATTGATTTCAGGATTTGCTACCAAATACGCTTTAAAATTCGCATCAGGAATATTGACAATCTGAGCATTGATAAGACTTGCAATTCCCAGAATTAAAGTTAGAACAAATGTTTTCTTCATAATTAGTTTAATTTAAATGGTTATCAAAGTTTTGATGCAAATGTAAAATTTTCTATTGAATTTTAAATAATATAAAACTAACTAACATTTGTTAGTTAAATAAAAATTCGTAAGTTTGTTTAAATCACATTCATAATTCAATATTTGAGTTAATTATTTGGATGTCAAATGTTTAAATATGGAAATGACCAAAAGACATTTTTTAAACAAAGAAATTTCTCTCACTGATTTACTCAAATCAGCTTATCGCTTGATGTTTACGGCAAAAGCGATGACCGATTTGTTTGAGCAGGAAAAAAAGATCACTTCAAAGTACGTTCACGCGACTTCCCGCGGTCACGAGGCTATTCAGCTCGCTTTGGGAATGCAGTTGTTGCCGCAGGATTTCGTGAGTCCTTATTATAGAGACGATTCTATTTTGCTAGGAATCGGAATCACGCCTTACGAATTAATGCTTCAGCTTTTAGCAAAACGCGACGACCCATTTTCCGGCGGAAGAACTTATTACGCACATCCAAGTCTGAGACGAGAAGACTTCCCGAAAATCATCCACCAAAGTTCTGGAACAGGAATGCAAGCCATCCCAACAACCGGAATTGCAATGGGAATGAAGTACAAAGAAGAAACCGGAATCGCTGAAAATCTTGACGACAAACCAATTGCAGTTTGCTCACTCGGCGATGCAAGCTGTACCGAAGGCGAAGTTTCCGAAGCATTTCAAATGGCAGCTTTGAAACAATTGCCGATTCTTTATTTGGTTCAGGACAACGAGTGGGATATTTCTGCCAGTGCAGACGAAATCCGAGCGCAGGATATTACAGAATATATGCGGGGTTTCAACGGCATAGAAACCAGAACCATCGACGGAACAGACTTTATCAAATCTTACGAAACCGTAAAAGAATGTATCAAAATTATCCGTGAAGAACGCCGACCAATGCTGATTCACGCAAAAGTTCCTTTATTAAATCACCACACTTCCGGTGTACGAAAAGAATGGTACCGCGATGATTTGGAAGAATGCACAAAAAATGACCCATTAATCAAATTAAGAAATCAACTTTCAGAATTCAGCATAGAAGATTCTGAAATTGAAACCATAGAAAAAGAAGTTGCAGAACTCGTAAGAACCGATTTTGAAAACGCCGTTTTAGCAGAAGACCCAAAACCGGAAGACGCTTACAAGCACGATTTTGCGCCAACGCCAATCACCGAAGAAAAAGGAGAACGTACCCCAAGCGGAAAAATCCCAACGGTAATGGTAGATTGCGCGCTTTTCGCCATCCGAGAATTGATGACAAAACATCCGGAAGCCTTATTATATGGTCAAGATGTTGGATTGAGGTTAGGCGGCGTTTTCCGTGAAGCGATTACGTTGGCAGCACAATTTGGAGAAAAAAGGGTTTTCAATACACCAATTCAGGAGGCCTTCATCGTAGGTTCAACAGTTGGAATGAGCGCAGTTGGACTGAAACCAATTGTCGAAGTTCAATTCGCCGATTACATTTGGCCCGGCTTGAATCAATTGTTCACAGAAGTTTCCAGAAGTTATTATTTGTCTAATGGAAAATGGCCGGTTTCAATGATTCTGCGTGTGCCGATTGGTGCTTACGGAAGTGGAGGACCTTACCATTCAAGCTCGGTGGAAAGTGTTTTGACGAATATCAAAGGCATCAAAATCGCGTATCCATCAACTGGTGCAGATTTGAAAGGTTTGATGAAAGCCGCTTTCTACGACCCAAATCCGGTTGTAATGTTGGAACACAAAGGATTGTATTGGTCAAAAATAGAAGGCACAGAAAATGCCAAAACCATAGAGCCAGACGAAGATTACATCATTCCATTTGGAAAAGCCAGAGAAGTTTTACTTTGCGAAAATCGTCAGGACAAACCAACTTTGACCATCATCACTTACGGAATGGGCGTTTATTGGGCTTCCAATGCAGCGAAAGAATTTGAAAATCAAATTGAAATCATTGATCTGAGAACACTTGCTCCGCTAGATGAAAACCGGATATTCGAAAGTGTGAAAAAACATAACCGTTGCCTCGTTTTGACGGAAGAACCTGTGAATAATAGTTTTGCGCAAAGTCTGGCGGCGAGAATCAGCGAAAACTGTTTCAGACATTTGGACGCCCCGGTAAAAGTAGTTGGCGCCAAAGATTTGCCGGCAATTCCTATCAATTCAGAATTGGAAAAAGAAATGTTGCCAAACACACAGAAATTAATTAAAGAAATAGAACAACTGCTGAAATACTAAGCTCCGTAGGAGCGAAATGTTTGTAGCAAAACGATTTTATTTTTAAAGGAGCTCCGTAGGAGTGACACATTATGATACAGGAATTAATAATTAATAAGAAAAACAAAATCAATAAGAAAGAATTGATTTTATCCGAAGCCGCAATGCTTTTCAAAGAGAAAGGTTTCGGTGGGACAAGTATGCGCGACCTTGCGGAAAAAGTGGGAATGGAAGCCGCAAGTATGTACAATCATATCAAATCCAAAAACGAAATTCTGGAATTGATTTGCTTCAAAATCGCCAACCAATACATTTCCCAACTTGGGGAAATCGAAAACACCAACCAGACTTTTCAGGAAAAACTGAACGCCATCATCGGACTTCACGTTCAACTGATTATCGAAGATTCTGCCTCAGTTTCTGTAGCAAATAACGATTGGAAATATTTGTCTGATGACAAGAAAGAACAGTATAAAGAAACCAGAAAATCCTATGAAAAAAGCTTTGCCAACATCATAGAACAAGGAATGCAAAACGGCGAATTCAAAAAAATGAACGTTTCCGTCGCACTTTTCACAATGCTATCTTCCTTAAGATGGATTGAACTCTGGTACAAACCAAGCCGCGAAATCTCACCGCAAGAACTGGAAGATGATTTGAAAACATTATTAATGAAAGGAATGTTAACAGAAGATAGATAATAGATTTAATAAAATTAATTTGAGAGCTTAGTTAAGTTTGTAGTTTATACTGAGCCTGTCGAAGTGCCTTTGTGAGCCTTAAAATATTTTCAATAATGTAAAAAAAATCTTTGTGCACTTTGTGTTCAAAAAAAATAAAATGTCAGTAAATTTTCATCAATTAAAAGTCAAAAAAGTCAAGAAAGAAACGCAGGATTGTGTTTCCGTGAGTTTTGATGTGCCGGCAGAATTGGCAGAACAGTTCAAATTTACGCAAGGCCAATACCTGACTTTCCGACAAATCAATGGCAGCGAGGAACTTCGTCGGTCATACTCAATCTGTGCAAGTCCGCACGAAAATGAATTGAAAGTCGCTGTGAAAAAAGTTCCCGAAGGTCTGTTCTCTTCTTTTATGAATGAAAACCTAAAAGAAGGCGACATTCTTGAAGTAATGCCACCAATGGGAAAATTCTACACAGAACTGAATCCCGAAAATAAGAAAACTTACGTTGCTTTTGCTGCAGGAAGTGGCATTACGCCCATTATTTCCATCATCAAGTCAGTTTTGAAAAACGAGCCTCAAAGCCAATTCATCCTGATTTACGGGAACAAAAACAAAGCGACCATCATCTTCAAAGAAGAAATCGAAGCTTTGAAAAACCGTTTTATGGAACGCCTCAGTATTTATCACATTCTCAGCCGCGAGGTTGCAGATGCAGATTTGTTGAGTGGCAGAATCAATTCTGAGAAAGCAAAATCATTCCTCGATAATATCATTCCCGCAGAGAAAATCGATGAGGTTTTCCTTTGCGGACCAGAGGAAATGATTCTCGGCGTAAGAGACACTTTGGTCAGTTCCGGCGTGGATGCCAAGAAGATTCACTTCGAATTATTCTTCAGCGCAGCCTCAGCCGAAAAGAAAAAAGAACACGAATCCGCAATCAATAAATCGGATGATGTTTTTAGTAAAGTCACAGTCAAGTTAGATGCGACCGCTCTGAAATTAGATTTAGCCTACCACGGCCCAACAATTCTGGATGCCGCTTTGCAAAACGGAGCCGACTTGCCTTACGCCTGCAAAGGTGGTGTTTGTGCCACTTGCAAATGCAAACTTGAAAAAGGCGAAGTTGTGATGGACATCAATTATTCCCTGGAACCGGACGAGATTGCCGCAGGATTTATCCTTTCTTGCCAGGCGCATCCGAGGTCGGAGGAAGTGGTTGTGAATTTTGATATTAAATAAAATAATAATTATGGCAGCCATTTCCGCCTTCCACTCCCAATCTTTTTTGTTCGAGATTTCCGTTAAGTTGAACTTGAGTACAAGCAAAAAAGGATTTCCGCTCAAGTCGGGCTGCAGATTCGGTGTAAAACAAGAGGAGGTTTTAACCACCACGTTTGTCATTCCGTAGGAAACCTAACGAAGTGGTTCGACGAAGTCAATCTCGACAGTTTAGATTCCTCCGGAATGACAAAAAAATTTTAAATTAATTCTTATATAAGTTCACGCCTTTGTGAACCTTAAAACAATTAGTAATAAAAAAACTTTGTGCGCTTTGTGTTCAAAGAAAAAAATAAAGAAAATGGAAAAAACAGAAATCAATTTAGAAGAACATTTTCAGAATAAAATAGACAGCGAAATCCGCATCGAACCAAAAGACTGGATGCCGGACGCGTACAGAAAAACCCTGATTCGTCAGATTTCTCAGCACGCCCATTCCGAAATTGTAGGAATGTTGCCGGAAGCCAACTGGATTACGCGCGCGCCAACTTTGAACCGAAAGAAAATCCTTCTTGCAAAAGTTCAGGACGAGGCTGGTCACGGTTTGTATCTTTATTGTGCTGCAGAAACTTTGGGCGTTACAAGAGACGAAACTATCAATGACCTGCATTCCGGAAAAGCGAAATATTCCAGTATTTTCAATTATCCAACTTTGACTTGGGCAGATATGGGCGCAATCGGCTGGCTGGTAGATGGCGCTGCGATTCTGAATCAAGTGCCTCTTTGTCGCGCTTCGTACGGACCTTACGCCAGAGCGATGGTTCGGATTTGCAAGGAAGAAAGTTTCCACCAGAGACAAGGTTACGAATTGATGATGAAACTAGCACAAGGTTCGCCGGAGCAGAAAGCAATGGCTCAAGATGCGTTCAACCGTTGGTGGTGGCCAACGTTGATGATGTTTGGCCCCAAAGATGCCGAGTCCGGAAACACAGAACTCTCGATGAAATGGCGTATCAAACGCTTCACCAATGACGAGCTGAGACAGCGTTTCGTAGACGTTTCCATTCCTCAGGCCGAATATCTGGGCCTGACGATTCCTGACCCAGACTTGAAATTCAATGAAGAAACCGGTCATTACGAATTCGGGGAAATCGATTGGGATGAGTTCTGGAAAGTGGTAAAAGGCAACGGCGCCTGCAACAAAGAACGTGTTGAAACCCGCAAAAAAGCCTTTGATGACGGCGCTTGGGTAAGAGAAGCCGCAACCGCTTACCACGAAAAAAGAAAATTAAGAGAATAACAAAACAGAAAAACAGTTTAATATAAGCCGGAAGATTAAAGTCTATTATCTCTAATCTATCCGTCTCTAATCTGAAATATTATGCAAAATACAGAATGGCCGCTTTGGGAGGTTTTCATCAGAAGCAGACAAGGGCTCGACCACAAGCATGTCGGGAGTCTCCACGCAGCTGATGCAGAAATGGCAATCCAAAACTCACGCGATGTTTACACCAGAAGGATGGAAGGCGTCAGCATTTGGGTTGTAGAATCCAAGCATATCCACGCTACAAATCCAGATGATTCCGAGGCTTTTTATGAACCTTCGGAAGATAAAGTTTACCGCCACCCGACGTTTTACCACGTTCCGGAGGAAGTTAAAAATATGTAGTCGTGAGGTTATGTAAAAAACGTCGAGGCCTTTTACCCAAAACCTTTCGACGAGTTAGTCAAAACGTCTCGACGTTTTAGGTAAAACCTTTCGACGTTTTGTAAGCCTCTCCCAGAAGGACTTATAGAGGTAAATTGGAATATTGGAAATTTAGTGAAAATGATAATTATGGCAGCTATTTCCGCCTTCCGTTCCCAATCTTTTTGCCTGGCTTTTCCAGCCATAAAAAAGGATTTCCACTCAAGTCGGGCTGCAGATTCTACATAAAAATAGATTTCGTTATAACCACGAAGTTTGTCATTCCGTAGGAAACCTAACAAAGTGGTTCGACGAAGTCAATCTAGACTGTTGAGATTCCTACGGAATGACAAAAAACTTAGAAGTCTAATTCTTTGATGAGTTTTACGTCTTTGCGAACCTTAAAACATTGTAATAAATAAAAACTTTGCGCACTTTGCGTTCAAATTCAACATAAAATGGAAAACAATAAAAACAACTGGCTCAATTATCTCCTGCACCTCGCAGACACAAGCCTGATTCTTGGTCAGCGCTTATGCGAATGGTGCGGAAAAGGTCCAGTTCTGGAACAGGATATTGCCTTGTCAAACATCGCTTTAGATTTTCTGGGAGAATCTTCCAACTATTATCAATATGCCGCTGAGGTTCAGAATGAAGGAAAGACCGAAGACGATTTGGCATTCCTCAGAAATGAGCGTGATTTCAAGAATCTGTTGCTAGTAGAAAAAGAAAACGGACACTTCGGAGACACGATTGCACGACAGTTTTTCTTCGATGCCTATCATCATTTATTATTGACAGAACTGAAACACCACTCAGATTTGAAACTCGCTTCCATCGCAGAAAAGTCTTTGAAAGAAGTCACGTATCATTTAAAATGGAGCAGCGAATGGATGATTCGATTAGGCGACGGCACAGAAGAAAGCCACAACAAAATTCAGAAGTCAGTCAATGATTTGGTGGATTTCACAGACGAAATGTTCATTCCGACAGATTGGGAATTTGAATTAATCGAACAAAAAATAATCCCCGACATCAGAACCTTCCGAACCAAATGGGAAAATAAAGTTCTGGAAATTCTGAACGAAGCCACATTGACAATCGATTTCGAGAAATCAAGGAAACTGACGGGCGGAAAAGACGGAAAACACACCGAGAAAATGGGTTACATCTTAGCAGAAATGCAAATAATGCAACGCACTTATCCTAATATGGAATGGTAGAGTTATACCAAAAAATATAATAACTCAATTTTGTCAAGCCACATAGTGGCTTAATGTTAATAGCGTCGGGTGAAACCCGATGTAGAATGACCAAAATGAAAAGAGCCCTGAAAGGGCGACATAATTATTAGCCTTTATAATAAAAAATGACAATCACAGAAAACGACATATGGCAAATCCTAAAGGAAGTTCCTGACCCGGAAGTTCCCGTTCTCAATCTTTTGGATTTGGGAATCATCCGTGATGTCAAGCTCCAAAGGAGTGAAATGTTTGTAGAAAATAAAAAATCCATTGAAAATAAAGCTCCAGAGGAGCGACATATTGGTTCTTCCGAAACCGAAGATGTTAAGCAAAATGAAATTGAAATTGTAGTGACACCAACTTACTCCGGTTGTCCTGCCACATCGATGATTAATATGTCGATTAAACTGAAATTGATTGAAAAAGGTTTCAATAATATCAAAATAACAAACCAGTTGAGTCCGGCTTGGACCACCGATTGGATGACAGAGGAAGGAAAACAAAAACTGAAAGCTTACGGCATTGCACCGCCTGTTTACTCAAAAAATAGTGACGAATTATTTTCAAAAACAGATGAGGTTGAATGTCCGCTTTGCAGTTCGAAACACACACATTTGGTAAGTCAGTTTGGTTCCACAGCGTGCAAAGCATTATACCAATGCGATGATTGCAAAGAACCTTTTGATTATTTTAAATGCCATTAAGATTAGAATAATTTTTGCCAAATAGTATTATTTATATTTATGAAAATCTCATCATCAAAATATCTTTTATTAATTATTATGTTGTTTTCATTTTGTGGATGCAATAAAAAATTTGAATCTTCAAAATGGATTTCGGAAGAAAATGGTTTGTATGGAGAAAACTATAGAAAACAAATGCTTGATGATTTAATTAATAATGTTCTAACTTTTCCTAAAACAAAAAATGAAAAAGGAACTGCAAAAAATAAAGTGGCACAATTAATTGGAAAATCTAAAATACGGGATTGCGAAGGAAATGATATCTATGAAATTGAAGAAAAGCAAGGTTCAATAGATCCAAATGGTTTTACAAATCTGAAATTAATTTATGACATTGATTCAACCTTAATTGGTTACATAATTGAAGATGGAAATTATAAGGAATAAATAAAAAAGTCATTTTACTTTTTACATTATACATTTTACAACAAAGAAATGAAAATAGCAATAGTCGGTAGTGGCGCAATGGGAAGTGGAATAGCACAGATTTTGGCAATTGCCAGAAACGAGGTTTTGTTGTACGACAGCAATCCACTTGCCGTAGAAAAAGCTGGTCAAAACCTTGAGGCACAGTTTCAGAAATTGGCTGAGAAAAGAAAAATGACATTCGAAGAAGCGGAGACTTATTTCGATAATATCAGATTGAGCGATAAATTATCTGAACTGAAAGATTCAGAATTAATCATCGAAGCGATTGTTGAAGATTTGGAAATCAAGAAAGACTTGTTCCAAAAATTAGAAGGTCTGGTTTCCGAAGATTGTATTTTAGCAACCAATACGTCATCATTATCGATTGCGTCGATTGCCTCAGCTTGTCAGAAACCGGAACGTGTGATTGGGATTCATTTTTTCAATCCGGCGCCTTTGATGGCTTTGGTTGAGGTAATTCCTGCGGTTCAGACGGATAAAAATTTAGTTTCAAAAGTGAAAAGTCTCGTTGAAAGCTGGAAAAAACTTCCGGTGATTGCAAAAGATACACCTGGATTTATTGTGAATCGCGTTGCAAGACCATTTTATGGAGAAGCCATTAGAATTTTGGAAGAAGGAATTGCGGACTGTGCGACTATTGATTTTGCTATGACAAGTCTGGGTGGATTCAAAATGGGACCATTTGAATTAATGGATTTCATTGGTCACGACGTGAATTACCGAGTGACGGAAAGTGTCTTCAAAGAGTTTTTCTATGACCCGAAATTCAAACCATCATTTGCCCAGAAGCGATTATTCGAAGCTGGTTATTTCGGAAGAAAATCAGGGAAAGGATTTTATGATTATTATGAAAATGCAGAACAACCTAAACCAAATGATAATCCGGAATTATTAGAATTAATATTCAAAAGAATCTTGGTAATGTTAATGAACGAAGCTTCAGATGTTTATTTCTTAAACGTCGCTTCTGCAGAAGACATCGACTTAGCAATGACAAAAGGTGTAAATTATCCAAAAGGATTACTGAAATGGGCAGATGAATTTGGATTGGAAAATATAGAAAAAGAATTGGACGAATTATATAATTTCTACCACGAAGACCGCTACAGATGCAGTCCGATTATCAGAAACTTAGTAAAACAAAATAAAACTTTTTATTAATTATTTGAACACAAGTACACAAGAAAATCTTTTGATTATGAAGTTTCACAAAGGCGTAAAACTTATAAGAGAAATTATTTTCGATACTTATATGAGCGAAGCGGCTTTGTGAAACTTCAAAATTAAAATCTTCGTGAGCATTGTGTTCAAAATAATCAACAATCAATCATAAAAAATGAACAACGCATATATAATAGATGGCATCCGAACGCCGATTGGAAAACTGAAAGGAAGTTTATCTTCCGTTCGTCCCGATGATATGGCGGCTTTTGTTATCAAAAAATTATTGGAAAGAAACCCGAACATCGACCAAAGTAAAATCTACGATGTCGTTTTAGGTTGCGCCAATCAAGCGGGCGAAGACAACCGAAATATCGCAAGAATGTCGGCTTTGCTTTCCGGGTTGGATTATCACGTGCCGGGAGAAACGGTGAATAGACTTTGCGCTTCTGGTTTGTCGGCAGCGATTAATGCAGCAAGAGCGATTCAGGTTGGCGATGCAGATTTGATGATTTCCGGCGGTGTCGAAAATATGACGCGCGGACCATTGGTCATTTCAAAGTCCGAAAATCCTTTTGGAGGCGATGCAAAAATCTACGATACGACTTTCGGCTGGCGATTCATCAATCCGAAAATGAAAGAAATGTACGGCGTAGATGCAATGGGAGAAACGGCAGAAAATCTGGCTGAACGTGACCAAATTTCTCGTGAAGACCAGGATTTGTTTGCCCTTAATTCTCAGCAGAAAGCGAAAATTGCTCAGGAAAGCGGAAGATTATCGCAAGAAATTGTTGCAGTCAATATTCCTCAAAGAAAAGGCGACGATTTGATTTTCGATAAAGATGAATTCCCGAAAAACGATACAACAATTGAAGGCTTATCAAAATTGAGAACGGCTTTCAAAAAAGACGGAACGGTCACAGCAGGAAATGCTTCTGGATTGAATGACGGCGCAGCGGTTAATTTATTGGCTTCGGAAAATGCGATTAAAGAATTTGGATTAACACCAAAAGCAAGAATAGTTTCCAGCGCAGTTGTCGGTGTTGAACCAAGATTGATGGGAATTGGTCCTGTAAAAGCAGCAGAATTGGCATTGCAAAAAGCTGGGTTGACTTTCAACGATATTGATATTATCGAATTAAATGAAGCATTCGCTGCACAAAGTTTAGCCTGCATCAGAGCTTGGGGATTGGATGACAATGATTCCAGAATCAATCCGAATGGTGGTGCCATTGCGCTTGGACATCCGCTCGGAATGAGTGGCGCAAGAATCCTGAATTCCGCAATGTACGAACTTCAAAACCAAAATAAAAAATATGCTTTGGTAACAATGTGCGTTGGTTTGGGACAAGGTTTTGCGGTGATTATTGAGAAAGTTTAATTAGTTGTAAAAAGTAGAATGTACAAAGTAAAAAGTACATTTAACGTCACATTCTACTTTGTACATTTTACATAATACTTAATACAGAAAAAATGCAACTAGAAAATTACGCGCTCGGAAGATGGACAAAAGGTGAGGGAGAAGGGCAGGCTTTATATAATTCCATCAACGGCGATTTGGTGGCAACGGCGACTTCCAAAGGTTTGGATTTTGCGGAAATGATGGATTATGCGAGAAAAATCGGTGGTCAGGCTCTTCGAAAACTGACTTTCCAGGAAAGAGGATTGATGTTGAAGAAACTCGCTTTCCATCTTTTGGAAAAGAAAGAAACGTTCTACAAAGTGAGCTGGGCAACCGGCGCAACCAAAGCCGACAGCTGGGTTGACATCGAAGGAGGGATTGGAAATCTTTTTGCTAATGCTTCACTTCGTAGACAATTTCCCGATTTACCTTATTATATAGATGGCGAATCGGTGAAGCTTTCCAAAGAAGGCACATTTATCGGTCATCATATTTGCACGCCGAAACGTGGGGTTGCGATTCATATCAATGCGTTTAATTTTCCGGTTTGGGGAATGCTGGAAAAAATTGCAGTCAACCTTTTGGCTGGTGTCCCTGCAATCGTAAAACCTGCAACAGCAACAAGTTTTTTAACAGAAGTCGTCGTTAAAGAAATCATCGCTTCACAAATTCTACCCGAAGGAAGTTTGCAATTAATTTGTGGTTCAGCCAACGGAATTCTGGAAAGTGTGACGAGCGAAGATGTTGTGACCTTTACAGGTTCGGCTTCCACAGGGAAAATGCTGAAGTCTCACCCAAGAATTCTTGAAGAATCTGTGCCTTTCAATTTGGAAGCCGATTCGTTAAATGCAATGGTTTTGGGCGAAGATGCAAAACCAGGAACTGCTGAGTTTGATTTGTTCATCAAAGAAGCCGTTCGTGAAATGACGACCAAAGCTGGACAAAAATGTACGGCGGTGAGAAGGATTTTAGTGCCTGTTAATTTGCTCGAAGATGTTCAGATTTCTCTTGGACAAAGACTTTCCACCGTTATCATCGGTGACCCGAATGTCGAAGGTGTGAGAATGGGCGCTTTGGCGAATAAAGACCAGGTGAAGGAAGTTTCCGGGAAAGTTCAGGAATTATCCAAAACTCAGGAAATTGTTTTCGGAAATTTGGATGATTTCGATGTGAAAGGTGCGGACAAAAACAAAGGCGCGTTCATTTCCCCGATTTTATTCCTTAATTCCGACCCTTTTAAATATACAGATTGCCATAATATCGAGGCTTTCGGACCAGTCAGCACGATTATTCCATATCATAATATTGATGAGGCGATTGAGTTGGCGAGAATGGGAAAAGGTTCGCTTTGCTGTTCTGTTGTGACGGCTGATGATGATTTTGCAAGAGAATTTGTCATCGGAGCCGCATCGATGCACGGCCGGATTTTGATTCTCAATTCTGATTGTGCAAAAGAAAGTACAGGTCACGGTTCGCCTTTGCCAATGCTGGTTCACGGCGGTCCGGGAAGAGCTGGCGGTGGCGAAGAAATGGGCGGAAAACGTGGCGTTCTTCATTATATGCAACGTACGGCAATCCAAGGTTCGCCAACGACTTTGACCACCATTACGCAACAATACCAATACGGTGGAAAGCAGTTTGAAGATAATATTCATCCATTCAGAAAGCATTTTGAAGAACTGAAAATCAGTGAAACTTACATCACGGCAAAACATACGGTTACAGAAGCGGATATTACCAATTTTGCCAATGTTTCCGGCGACAATTTCTATGCGCATATGGACGCAACATCTTTGGAAGAAACGATTTTCGAAGGCAGAGTAGCGCACGGTTATTTTATTCTGAGCAAAGCGGCGGGATTATTTGTTGACCCGAGAAAAGGTCCGGTTCTCTTGAATTATGGTTTGGACGAATGCCGTTTCGTGAAACCCGTTTATCCCGGAATGACAATTGGCGTGAAGTTTACCTGCAAAGAAAAAATCAATCAGGAAAAACGTGACGAAGACGATATTGCCAAAGGAATCGTCCGCTGGCTAGTGGATGTTTACGACGAAACCGGAGAAACTGTTGCGATTGCTACGATTCTGACAATGGTAAAGAAATTGAACCAAGAATAAATTAAGAAACAATATAAAAGTAAAAAGAATCAAGTATTTTCGAAGTTTTGAAATTATGGCAGCTTAATCCGTCCTCCGTTCCCGCTATTTTTTGCCAAGCTTTTCCAGCCCACAAAAAATGAGCTCCACTCAGGCCGGGCTGCGGATTCAACACAAAAATTCATATTTTGAGTAAATTAAGAACAAAGTAATCTTTTAATGTCTTAATTTTTTAATCATTTAATTTAATAAAATGAACGCCTACGTAAAATCAACCATAGAAAACGGAATCGGAACCATCGAGTTTTTTCATCCGCAAAG
Source organism: Epilithonimonas sp. UC225_85 (assembly GCF_042695135.1). Classification (GTDB taxonomy): domain Bacteria; phylum Bacteroidota; class Bacteroidia; order Flavobacteriales; family Weeksellaceae; genus Epilithonimonas. The sequence goes on along the minus strand of NZ_CP170547.1, from coordinate 15,477 downwards.
TAATTCAATGCCGAGTTCTCAACTTAAAAATCTGGTAGAAGAAATTGAAAAGTTGGGAAAAAGTGACGATGCAAAAGTCATCATCCTGAAAAGTGCTGGGGAAAAAGCATTTTGTGCAGGCGCATCTTTCGACGAACTGATTTCCATCCAAGACTTCGAAACGGGGAAAACATTTTTTTCGGGATTTGCTAATGTCATTAATGCGATGCGAAAATCTCCAAAACTCATTATTGCAAGAATCCACGGAAAAGCTGTCGGCGGCGGCGTTGGAATTGCGTGTGCGGCGGATTACACTTTTGCAACAGAAAATGCTTCGGTTAAGTTGAGCGAATTGGCTGTAGGGATTGGGCCTTTCGTTATTGGGCCTGTTGTAGAAAAGAAAATCGGGACTTCGGCTTTTGCTCAGTTAGCGATCAATGCGACTGAATTTTACGCCGCAGAATGGGCTAGGGAAAAAAATATGTTCCAGGATATGTACGAGACAACTGAGGAAATGGATGCAGAAATACAAATTCTTGCAGAGAAATTAGCAACTTCCAATCCCGAAGCAATGCTAAGACTGAAAGAAATTTTCTGGAAAGGAACAGATGATTGGGATCAACTTCTAAGCGAACGGGCAGAGATCAGTGGGAAACTGGTTCTGTCGGATTTTACGGTGAATGCGATTAATCAATTTAAAAATAAATAAAAACCACCTTTCAAATCTGAAAGGTGGCTAAATTTCATTCGGAAATTGATTCAGTTACTATAACTAATTTCCAAATGAGTTCTCATCGTTGTTTGTTTTTAGAATCTTTATTGTGTTCGTTATTGATATGGCAAATGTAGAAAGATAGGAGAAGCTCTGGTAGAGTGGAAATTACCAATTTGAAAATTGCGTATTTATACGGGCTCAATATTTTTCTTAATAAAAAATCCCACCAAAAAATTGATGAGATTTAAAAATATGAAATTTGGTTTTTGTTTTACAAAATAGGCTGTAAGATTTGCGGATGGCTTTTGACCTTTACATTTCTCGCCTTTATAACACGAAAATCCTGTTTTTCCGTTTGTATTACTTCAAATGTTTGATGTGTGGTCCCGATAGAAATGAATGGTTTGGCAGTGAAAAATCCGTCAGGTGTTTTGATAAATGCCGTGATTTCTACAATTGGACAGATGCGTTTTTGTGATTGCCAAGCCGAGTATGGATTTAAAATAAACTCGGTGTCTCTGCAAAAAACGGTCATATAAGATATCTCGCCTGAGATAATATAATTTGTGCTATTTATTATTTCTACTGATTGATAAGTCATAATGTAAAAATTAAAAATTGATTTTATGTTTTATTATGCCAAAGGAATAACAAATCTATCAGCTGTAATAGAGTAGAAATACTGAATTTTCGGATTAAGTATCCGGTAGAGTTATAATCTCACCGGAATAGAATGGATGTTGTTGATAATGGCATAAATAACAATCCCAACCGTGTTTTTTGCACCTATTTTATCAAGGATTCTTTGGCGGTGGCTTTCGACAGTTCTAGGACTCAGGAACAAAATATCTGCGATTTCCTGATTGGTTTTTTCCTGGCAGATCAGCTTTACGACATCTCTTTCCCTGTTGGATATTGTTTCTTCGGTGTCAAAAAGAGATTTTTTGCGGGAAGGCGTATTCATATAAGATAGCAGCATCTCGTGATCTTCTTTTGTGAAGTACATTCCGTTTTTATCAACTGCTTCTATGGCATCTATAAAGTCTTTTTTGCTGGAGTTTTTCGGAAGAAAAGCAGACACGCCCAACTTCACCATATATCCGAGAACGCTGCTTTTGTAATGGGAAGATAGAATAATGATCTTCAGATCCGGGTATTTTTTCTTCAGGATCTCAACGAGTTCGAAACCATCCATCGGCTGCATCTGGATATCAATCATTGCAATATCCGGAAAGTTATCTTGTTGTAGAGTTCCTAAATAATCAACAAGTTGGCTTGCAACTGTTGTCATATACTCTACAGAAATATTATTTTCCATAGAAAGCAGAATCTTTATTCCTTCCAGAATAAGCTGTTCATCATCTACCAGGACAAGTTTTATTTTTTTGCTCATGATTTAAAAAGGGATATTAATGATTATTCGGCTGCCTTTTCCGATTTTATTTTTCCATTTAAAAATACCTTTTACGGAATTGATTCTCGATTCTATATTTTTAAGTCCCATTCCTTTGCTTGCATTTTTGTAATCGAAACTCTGTCCGTTGTCAGAAAGGATCAATGTTAAAAATCCGGAATGATTTCTAATATAAATAGAAACTTCGTCTGCATTGGAATGTTTGATGACGTTGCTTGTAAACTCCTGAATCACTCTGTAGATTTGAACTTCTGTAAAAATATCTTTTCTTTGATATCGGCCGTCTATATATAAGGAGAGGTTTATTTTATAGGAAAGATTTGTCACCAGTTCCTGTAAATATAAAATCAAACCGAGCTTTTCCAAGTTCACAGGATATAGAGAATGGGAAATGTTCCTTGTAGAATCTATCAGCTCTGTGATTTGTGAAGTAATTACTTTTTTGGAAGAATCCTGATTTTCACTGTCAAGATTATTAAGCCAGAGAGAAAGAATATTGAGCCTATTCCCAATATCATCGTGCACCGTAATGGCAATTCTCTTTCTTTCGTCTTCCTGTCCTTTGATGTTTTCCAGCGTCAATTGTTTCTGATGATTGATTTCTGCCTGATGCTGAAGGTCTTTTTCCTTAATGATCCTGCTTATAAAAGTTTTATAAGCTATTAATATAAAGGATATAATGATGATCAAAACAATGATCAACATAATCAAAAATATGATATTTAGTTTTATTTCTTTAATTTTAAAAAGGTATATAGAAATGTAAAATATAAAATTACAAGTAACGAATTATTGATATTCCAAAAAATGTAAAAAGAATCCAAATGAAACGCAACCAGTTGATGCTGAAACATAAATATAAAAATACTGACGGTATAATATAGAAAAATCGCTGAGTCCAAGATTAAAAAATGATTTTTTATGGAGTGGTGTTTTATTTCCTGAATTAGTGAGTAGGCAATAAGACCAACCGTTATCAGATTAGAAACCGCTTTGGAATAGTCATTTTCGTATTGAGGTACCAGTTGGCTTAAGCCTAGAACAACCAAACTTAAGATTCCCGTTAAAAGGAAATATTTTTTATCAAGATTCAGTTTTTTGAGATAGATCCCTGTGAGCAAAAAGAATTCTCCGGCTATATAAATTGGATATAAAATTTCGTTCTTTCCTTTTATATCAAAAAACATTATCATTTCTATACAAAAGACGAAAAAGGCATAATAGATATACCATTTTTCATTTTTCGAGAATAGTTTATATTTTATAATAGCAAGAATAACTGCAGCAGTCAAAAAGATATCTGCTAAGAATGCGCTGATTTTAAAATAGTCTTCCACAATATTAAAAACCTATAGTCGAAGCTGTATATGGAGGACAAGCCTTTGACCAGTCATAAGTGTTGGAAGGAGACAATGTACCAACATTTACAAGACTTGGATTTTCAAAGCATGAGATAAAAATCAATGTAGGCAGCAATCTTTGATAAACCGAAGAATACTTCAATCCAAAAGCACAAACGAGACTGGTTGCGTCTTCCTGGTTTTGCAGCAAATCTGCTTTCGGGACATAGAAACTATTAAAAATCCTTTGACCGTTGAACTCCGTGACCTCAAGGCTTAGCCAGTCCATTCCGTTTTCTCTCCAGGATTCGATCTCATCCACGGCAGCTTGCTGTCTTGCAACAGGCTGATTGAGAATAGGAAAATTCATATCAGAGTCATTTTCACTTTTTTTAAGATCTTTTGACAATGTATAGTTGTTTGTCACCGTATAAGTTTTTGTCTGGCTAAGTTTAAGATCATTATTCAGGGGTTCTAGCGTTGTATATTCGTAGTTCCTTAATTCTATCACCTCGCCGGTACTGCTTCTTGGAGTCAATATGAGTATCAATTGCTCTTCTAAAACACCAATGTCTAAACGAAAGTAAGATTCGGATTCGTTTTCTTCATCCAGCCATTGGATCTGTTCCGGTAATAGGGTAAAAACTTTTTCCGGAGATATAATGCTTTGTAATTCAGCGTAATTAGATTTTGCGAGATTCCAGTAAGAGGTTGTAATATTATAATTCTCAAGAGTTAAAATAGCCATAATTTTTCAATATTTTAGTTCGGATAAAATTAAAGAAAGAAATCTATAAAAGCAATATTAATAACTGGTTATTAGTATATAAATGATAAACAAGGTATTAAAATATAACATATTTATTATTACCATAAGTAAGGATTAATTTTTTTTAAACATCAGGTTATATTATATGTAAATATTAATCAAGAAAAATTTGCAGAATAGAAAAGTTTTACTATTTTTGCATCCTCAAAACCAGAGTTGTTGGATCCATTACGTCCGATGCTCATATTATAATAAATTTTAAAACTTCTGAAAATGAAACAAGGCATACACCCAGAAAATTATAGATTAGTAGTTTTCAAAGATATGAGTAACGAAGAAATGTTCCTTTGCAAATCTACTGCTGATACTAAAGATACTATCGAATTCGAAGGACAAGAATATCCATTGATCAAAATGGAGATCTCTTCTACTTCTCACCCTTTCTACACAGGTAAAACCAAATTGGTTGATACTGCAGGTAGAGTTGATAAGTTTATGAACAAATACAAAAAATTCGCTAAATAATTTTAGCAGATTTTTAAGAAATATCAAAACCTTTCGGATTTCCGAGAGGTTTTTTTGTTAAATTTGCTTCCATTAGAAGTTAGACTTAGGGTTAGAAAATTAAGTTTTCACGCTTCTGTCTAATATCTGATATCTCACATCTAATATCTAATAAAATGCAGCTTGTTTTTTCAGACGCACAATATTGGGAAGATTTTCTTCCGCTCACTTTCACAAGACCTGTCGCAGAAATGCGTATGGGAATCCTGACATTTTCGGAAAGATGGCAAAAACTTCTAAATATTGATGAAGTGTTTTACATCACAGAAAATTATCTTCAGGAAAAATTCCAAAAGCCGGAACCAAAACAAAGCCTTTTTATAGTCCCGAACTTTTTCCCATCAGATGAAGTGCTGAAGCAAATCAAAGAACTTCAACCCGGCGAAGCTTTGGTTTATGACAACGAGGTTCTTGTAGCCAACATCAATATGGAAAATTTCTCACTCAATCAGATCAGTAAAATGACCGACATCACGGAGGAATTATTATTCATAGAAAAATCAACGGATATTTTTTCTCACAATGATTTTGCAATCAATTTTGATTTTGAATTGGTGACGAAAGGAAGAACGTCTGAAGAATTATCCTCAACCAATGGATTTATCGGCGAAAAAGAAAATCTCTTTATTGAGAAAGGCGCAGTTATAGAATTTTCCACCCTTAATTGCAAAACCGGAAAGATCTACATCGGGAAAAATGCCGAAATCATGGAAGGTTCCAATATCCGCGGATCGTTGGCACTTTGTGATGACTCAAAAATAAATCTTGGAACCAAACTTTATGGCGGAACTACGATTGGCCCGCATTCCAAAGTCGGTGGCGAAGTCAACAATATTGTCATTTTTGGATATTCCAACAAAGGGCACGATGGTTTCTTAGGAAATTCCGTAGTTGGCGAGTGGTGCAATCTTGGCGCAGATACCAATTCATCAAACCTGAAAAATAACTATGCCTCCGTAAAACTCTGGAATTATAGAAAAAAAAGGTTTTTGGATACAGGCTTACAATTTTGCGGATTGATAATGGGCGATCATTCCAAAACGGCAATTAATACACAACTCAATACAGGAACTGTGGTTGGTGTAGCTGCCAATATCTTCAAATCTGGTTTTCCGCCGAATCTTGTCGACAATTTTTCCTGGGGCGGGATGAAGGGCGACGAAAAATTCCGGCTGGACAGATCCTATGAAGTGGCAGAAAAAGCAATGGAACGCAGAAAAATTCCAATTACCGAATCTGACAAAGATATTTTGAAGTACATCTATAATGAGTTTTAATTTTAAAACTCATTTTTTTTTAAGATAAAATTAGCTTCCTTTCGGGATGTGGAAAACAATTTTATATCAAAGTTTGCGTATTTTTGCTGATTAAGATTTTAGTATAATATCTAATATCTAAATTCTAACATCTATATTTTATAATGAAGCAGTTTCTTCTTTGGCTTTTTGCATCGTTGGTTTTGGTAAGTTGTGCCAGGGTTGGTTCTCCTATTGGAGGCGCAAAAGATTCTATCCCACCAAAAATGATCGGTTCCAATATCGATACCACAAGAATCAATGTTCGAAGAGATATCAAAGAATTGAGAATTGATTTTGATGAATATATCACTTTGAAGGATGTCAGCAAAAATCTGATCATTTCGCCTCCCATCAATTACACCAAAATTATCCCATCATCTACAGGTAATAAATATCTACAGATCCAATGGAAGGATACTTTGCAGGCAAATACGACTTACAATTTCAATTTCGGAAATTCTATTGTTGATCTTAATGAGAATAATGTTTTGCCATATTTCAATTTCGCATTTTCAACAGGAAGTAAACTGGATGATCTTTATATCAGCGGTACAATTGCCGATGCTTTAGGAAATGATAAAAATACTGAAGGAAAAGAGAAAAATCTGGTGGTTGGTCTTTATCAGGTAAAAGATACGATGAACTATCGTCAGAAGCCATATTATATTAGCAAAGCTGATGCTGATGGTTATTTTGAACTGAATTACCTCACGCCGGGCAAATACAGAATTGTCGGGTTTGATGATGAGAATTCTAATTCTATATATGACATCGGAAAGGAAAATGTAGCTTTTCAGAAAGAAGAAATTGATCTCGTAAATAATATCTCCGGCTTGAAACTAAAAGCTTTCCCATCCAAAAAAACCGTTAAGTACAAAGAAATGACTATTTCTACGGGAGGCGTGACGATGCTGTTCGACGGAAAACCCGAAAAAGTGGTTGTAAAAGCAGTTGATGGAAAGCCGGTAGATTATAAAGTGACGCACAAATCAAAATCGGACTCAGTAAGGATTTGGTTTGATGCGGTTAAGGAAAATATTGGTGCAACAGTAAGTGAGAATCTCAAATTTTCTTATGATACGGGCTCCAAACAAGACACGATGTCTATCTTTTATAAGAAACCTGCAAAAGATGAGATGACAATCGCAAATCCCTTCTCAAACAAATTGGCTCCGGAAACAGATTTCCGATTTTCTTCCAACTATATTATTACTAAAATTCAGCCGGAAAACTGGAAACTGGAGTCCGACAGTATTGTACAAAACTTCACAGCAAAAATTTCGGAGTTGGATTCAACACAAATTATTATCAAATCAAATTTCGTAACCGGTAAAAAATACCAGCTGACTGTTCCGAAAAATACGGTTGGGTCTTTTTATAACAGATCTAGTGAAAGTGTTCGTTTCGATTTCGAAGTTGCAAAACCGGAAGAATTCGGAAGTTTCACAGCACATATCAAAAATCTGCCTTCTCAAAAATTCTGGATTCAGCTGTTAGATGAGAAAAATGATCCTGCTTATCAGCAATACACAAATCTGGCAGATGTCAAATTCATTAACCTAAAGCCCGGAAATTATAAATTAAGGATTTTGGTAGATAACAATGAAAATGGAATTTGGGACAATGCAGATTTTGCCACAGGAGTTTTGGCAGAAGATGCGTATCTCTTCAGAAAAGCAGGAGAAAAAGAATTAATGAGCAAGATCAATGTCCGTCCAATGTGGGAAATCAATGAAAATTGGGATCTTACCAAAGAAGAGCAGCCAACCAATTGAAAAAGATAATACTTTGGACCGCCGTTGTTTTTTTAGGAATTCAACTTATTCCTGTTGACAGAGAAAACAAACCTGTAAATAAGAAAGATAATTTTGTAGACATATACAAAACACCTGAGAACATCAGAACGATTTTAAAAAATGCCTGCTACGATTGCCATTCCAACGAAACCAAATATCCAGGCTATTCATACGTTGCCCCAATTTCATGGGCTGTCAAGGATCATATCAATGATGGTCGCGAGCATCTCAACTTTTCAGAATGGGCTTCATATAATAAAGAACTCAAAGAAAATGCTGTTGAGAAAACAATTTCCACCGTCCGGGATTTACAGATGCCTTTACCTTCTTATATAGGTTACCATCCAAAATCGAATCTGACAACAAAACAAAGAAAAGATCTGCAGGATTATTTTGCTGGACTTCAAAAAAGTAATTAAAAAATAATTTTTAGTCATACTTCAAATATTTTATATATTTGAGAAAAACTAAAAGTTATGAATAAGATATTAATTACAATATCGCTACTTTGTTCATTAATTGCTAATGCTCAGCAGAAAAACGAACAGGAAAAGATGAATCTTGTCAAGATGAATCTCACCGCTATTGCCTTTCGCAATTACCAATTTGCCTACGAGAGGTTATTTACCAAAAGATTTTCGGTTCAGGTCTCTTACGGATTCATTCCGGCCGGCCAGGTTCCTTTGATAGATGAGGTCATCAAGGATGATAATGTGGACAATATAAAATTAGGCGGCAGCAACATTACGGTAGAACCAAGGTTTTATCTTGGTAAAGGTTACGGCCATGGCTTTTATGTTGCTCCATATTATAGATACTCTCATTTTAATATAGACAACCTTACTTACCGCTACACGTCAGAAGATCCTGCTGTCGTTGACAAAAAAATTCCGATTGCCTTTTCAGGAAAAACCAATTCTAATAATATAGGATTGATGATTGGTGCGCAATGGCTGTTAGGCAGAAGAGACAATTGGGTTTTGGATGTCTGGTTTATTGGAGGGCATTATGGCGGAGCAACCGGAACCATCACTGGGAAATCTGCACGCGCCCTCACGCCTTACGAACAAAATCAACTGAAAGAAGACATAGAAGATTTAGATATCACACTTTTCAAATATAAGGTAACTACCAATTCTTCCGGTGCGGTTATAGATTTAGATTCAGATTGGCTTGGTGTCAGATCTGGCATTTCATTCGGATATAGATTCTAAAATAATAATATTTGGGGCAATTCCGCAAAATTGCCCCTCCTTTATCCAGCGCAATTTTGCGGACCGGGCTATCCGATACAATCTTTTTATAAAGATTTGCCCACTCCTTTCCCTTTCCAAATCTTTATAAAAAGGATTTCCTCTACTATCCCTATTGCGGATTACAGCATAAATACAAACCTATTCTCCAAATGACGGGATTCTGTCAAAATTAATCACCTTGAAAATCAGTGCGATAATTAAATGATTGTTTAAAATTCATAAATTTATTTGCAGATTATAAAAAAGTTACTACTTTTGCAACCGCTTTAAGAGAGCAGCGCAGGAGCCCAATAGAACGTATACGAGAAGGATTAGGTCTTACTAATAAGGTTTAATTTTTTTGAAAAAAGTTTTGTTGGATAGAAAAGAATACATTATCTTTGCAGGCCCAAATCGAGAGATTGGCGGAGCGCAGGAGTTGATAAGAGATACGAAATTATATAACCGTTTAGATGGTTAAAAAAAACTTCAAAAAAGTTTTGGTAGTTTCGGAAATGTTTTCTACTTTTGCAATCCCAAATCGAAAGGTTTACGGAGCGCAGGAGTTGATAATAAACGAGACTGTATAATCTTTAGGGGTTAGAAAAAAACTTCAAAAAAGTTTTGGTAGTTTCAAAAACATTTTCTACTTTTGCAATCCCAAATCGAGAGAAGAGGAAGCGCAGGAGACGAGTTAAAAACATATCAAAATAACTTTCGGGTTAATTAAAAAAAACTTTAAAAAAGTTTTGGTAGTTTAGAAAAAACTTTTTACTTTTGCACTCGCAAATCAGGGTCAACAATGACAGATTAAGAATCCTGAGGAGGCGAACAGAACGCAGTTCATTGACATAACATATAACAACCAAGTAAGAAAAAACCAAAGCGTCAATTTTTATTAATTGAGTTGAGTATAAGGACAAACAAACATACAATGGAGAGTTTGATCCTGGCTCAGGATGAACGCTAGCGGGAGGCCTAACACATGCAAGCCGAGCGGTATTTGTTCTTCGGAACAGAGAGAGCGGCGTACGGGTGCGGAACACGTGTGCAACCTGCCTTTATCTGGGGGATAGCCTTTCGAAAGGAAGATTAATACCCCATAATATATTGAATGGCATCATTTGATATTGAAAACTCCGGTGGATAGAGATGGGCACGCGCAAGATTAGTTAGTTGGTGAGGTAACGGCTCACCAAGACGATGATCTTTAGGGGGCCTGAGAGGGTGATCCCCCACACTGGTACTGAGACACGGACCAGACTCCTACGGGAGGCAGCAGTGAGGAATATTGGACAATGGGTGAAAGCCTGATCCAGCCATCCCGCGTGAAGGACTAAGGCCCTATGGGTTGTAAACTTCTTTTATACAGGGATAAACCTACTTACGTGTAAGTAGCTGAAGGTACTGTATGAATAAGCACCGGCTAACTCCGTGCCAGCAGCCGCGGTAATACGGAGGGTGCAAGCGTTATCCGGATTTATTGGGTTTAAAGGGTCCGTAGGCGGATTCGTAAGTCAGTGGTGAAATCTCATAGCTTAACTATGAAACTGCCATTGATACTGCGAGTCTTGAGTGAGATTGAGGTAGCTGGAATAAGTAGTGTAGCGGTGAAATGCATAGATATTACTTAGAACACCAATTGCGAAGGCAGGTTACCAAGTCTTAACTGACGCTGAGGGACGAAAGCGTGGGGAGCGAACAGGATTAGATACCCTGGTAGTCCACGCCGTAAACGATGCTAACTCGTTTTTGGGTCTTCGGATTCAGAGACTAAGCGAAAGTGATAAGTTAGCCACCTGGGGAGTACGTTCGCAAGAATGAAACTCAAAGGAATTGACGGGGGCCCGCACAAGCGGTGGAGCATGTGGTTTAATTCGATGATACGCGAGGAACCTTACCAAGACTTAAATGGGAAATGACAGGTTTAGAAATAGATCCTTCTTCGGACATTTTTCAAGGTGCTGCATGGTTGTCGTCAGCTCGTGCCGTGAGGTGTTAGGTTAAGTCCTGCAACGAGCGCAACCCCTGTCACTAGTTGCTAACATTCAGTTGAGGACTCTAGTGAGACTGCCTACGCAAGTAGAGAGGAAGGTGGGGATGACGTCAAATCATCACGGCCCTTACGTCTTGGGCCACACACGTGCTACAATGGCCAGTACAGAGGGCAGCTACCAGGTGACTGGATGCGAATCTCGAAAGCTGGTCTCAGTTCGGATTGGAGTCTGCAACTCGACTCTATGAAGCTGGAATCGCTAGTAATCGCGCATCAGCCATGGCGCGGTGAATACGTTCCCGGGCCTTGTACACACCGCCCGTCAAGCCATGGAAGTCTGGGGTACCTGAAGTCGGTGACCGTAAAAGGAGCTGCCTAGGGTAAAACAGGTAACTAGGGCTAAGTCGTAACAAGGTAGCCGTACCGGAAGGTGCGGCTGGAACATCTCATTTTAGAGCGTCTTTTAGACGATAAACAAAATTAAAGAGCCTTATACTTATTAAAGCTTTGGTTTTTTACTCGGTTGCTTATATAAAAATATAACCCCTAAAGATTAGTATCAGGGAACAAGAGATAATTAACAATTATTAATTAAAAATTAATAATTAGTAATTAGAGAGAGTCTCGTAGCTCAGCTGGTTAGAGCGCTACACTGATAATGTAGAGGTCGGCAGTTCGAGCCTGCCCGAGACTACTAATTGAAAAGACGGGAAGATAAAAGAAAAAGAGTCAAGATTAAGTCTTGTATCTGATGTCTTTCATCTCCAAGTCTAAAACAGGGGGAATTAGCTCAGCTGGCTAGAGCGCCTGCCTTGCACGCAGGAGGTCAAGGGTTCGACTCCCTTATTCTCCACCAAGTTACTGAAAAGTAACAAGAACAGAAGATTATACATTTACGAAAGACAATATTTATGGACAAATGGGTCCGGCATTACAATAATGTACATATTATTGAATGTAAAGAGTTCGACTCTCTTATATATTACTGTTTTATGACTTTAATTTAAAAGTTACGGATAGAGCCAAAAACAATATCTGTTCATTAAAGGCGTAAGAAGATAAAAGATCATTGACATTAACGATAAGAACATCACAAAGAGAAAACCGAGCGCAATTGAGCGCTTGAGTTTATAAAAATACCGTCTCGTCACTTGTGACGAGACAAAAATACTGAACTAATTAATAATTAGGAAAGAAATCGTTAAGGGCGTATGGCGGATGCCTAGGCTTTCAGAGGCGACGAAGGACGTGGTAAGCTGCGAAAAGCTGCGGGGATTGGCACACACGAATTGATCCGCAGATGTCCGAATGGGGCAACCCGGCTGGTTGAAGACCAGTCACCTCGTAAGAGGAGCAAACCCGGAGAACTGAAACATCTAAGTACCCGGAGGAAAAGAAATCGAAGAGATTCCGTAAGTAGTGGCGAGCGAAAGCGGATTAGCCCAAAAGTCTTTATATGTTTAATAGAATGTTCTGGAAAGAACAGCCATAGACGGTGATAGCCCGGTATATGAAAGGCATACATAGATGATAAATGAGTAGGGCGGGACACGTGAAATCCTGTCTGAATATGGGGGGACCATCCTCCAAGGCTAAATACTCCTGAAAGACCGATAGTGAACAAGTACTGTGAAGGAAAGGTGAAAAGCACTTCGAATAGAAGGGTGAAATAGAACCTGAAACCGTACGCCTACAAGCGGTCGGAGCAGATTTATTCTGTGACGGCGTGCCTTTTGCATAATGAGCCTACGAGTTAATTTTACTAGCGAGGTTAAGGACTTAAGGTCCGGAGCCGGAGCGAAAGCGAGTCTGAATAGGGCGCTTAGTTAGTAGGATTAGACGCGAAACCTTGTGATCTACCCATGGGCAGGTTGAAGCTTTGGTAACACAAAGTGGAGGACCGAACCGGTTGACGTTGAAAAGTCTTCGGATGACCTGTGGGTAGGGGTGAAAGGCCAATCAAACTGGGAGATAGCTCGTACTCCCCGAAATGCATTTAGGTGCAGCGTTGAGACAAGTTTATTAGAGGTAGAGCTACTGATTGGATGCGGGGGAGTCAAATCCTACCAATTCCTGACAAACTCCGAATGCTAATAAATGTTTCTCAGCAGTGAGGGCGCGGGTGCTAAGGTCCGTGTCCGAGAGGGAAAGAACCCAGACCAACAGCTAAGGTCCCTAAATATATGCTAAGTTGAAACAACGCGGTTGGACTGCATTGACAGCTAGGATGTTGGCTTGGAAGCAGCCATTCATTTAAAGAGTGCGTAACAGCTCACTAGTCGAGCGGTCCGGCATGGATAATAATCGGGCATAAGCATATTACCGAAGCTATGGATTTGTAATTTATTACATCTGGTAGGGGAGCATTCTATTTGCACAGAAGCAGTATCGTGAGGTATTGTGGAGCGGATAGAAAAGAAAATGTAGGCATAAGTAACGATAAAGCGGGCGAGAAACCCGCTCACCGAAAGACTAAGGTTTCCTCAGCTATGCTAATCAGCTGAGGGTTAGTCGGGACCTAACGCGAACCCGAAAGGGGTAGTGGATGGACAATGGGTTAATATTCCCATACTTGCTCACACTAAAAAGGGGACGGAGTGACGTAGCTACTGGAGACTGACGGAATAGTCAAGACCTAGCCTTCGGGCGAAGTTGCTGTAGTGAAATCGCTTCCAAGAAAAGCCGAAGTGAAGCAACCCGTACCAAAACCGACACAGGTGGTCGAGGAGAGAATCCTAAGGTGCTAGAGTGAATCATGGCTAAGGAACTAGGCAAAATAGTCTCGTAACTTCGGAAGAAGAGACGCCAGCAGCAATGCTGGCCGCAGTGAAGAGGCCCAGGCGACTGTTTATCAAAAACACAGGACTCTGCTAAATCGAAAGATGCTGTATAGGGTCTGACACCTGCCCGGTGCTGGAAGGTTAAGGAAGGGCGTTAGCAGCAATGCGAAGCGTTTGACTGAAGCCCCAGTAAACGGCGGCCGTAACTATAACGGTCCTAAGGTAGCGAAATTCCTTGTCGGGTAAGTTCCGACCTGCACGAATGGTGTAACGATCTGGGCACTGTCTCAGCCATGAGCTCTGTGAAATTGTAGTCTCGGTGAAGATGCCGAGTACCCGCAATGGGACGAAAAGACCCTGTGAACCTTTACTATAACTTCGTATTGACTTTGAGTAAGTAATGTGTAGGATAGGTGGGAGACTTTGAAGCAGGCACGCTAGTGTTTGTGGAGTCAACGTTGAAATACCACCCTTTACTTACTTGGAGCCTAACTTCTTTTAGAAGGACATTGCGTGGTGGGTAGTTTGACTGGGGTGGTCGCCTCCAAAAGAGTAACGGAGGCTTTCAAAGGTACCCTCAGCACGCTTGGTAACCGTGCGTAGAGTGTAATGGCATAAGGGTGCTTGACTGTGAGACCTACAAGTCGATCAGGTGCGAAAGCAGGACATAGTGATCCGGTGGTTCCGTATGGAAGGGCCATCGCTCATAGGATAAAAGGTACTCCGGGGATAACAGGCTAGTCTCCCCCAAGAGCTCATATCGACGGGGAGGTTCGGCACCTCGATGTCGGCTCGTCACATCCTGGGGCTGGAGAAGGTCCCAAGGGTTGGGCTGTTCGCCCATTAAAGTGGCACGCGAGCTGGGTTCAGAACGTCGTGAGACAGTTCGGTCTCTATCTATTGCGGGCGTTAGATGTTTGAGAGGGCTTGAATCTAGTACGAGAGGACCGATTTGAACAAACCTCTGGTGTATCAGTTGTACCGCCAGGTGCACCGCTGAGTAGCTACGTTTGGAAGAGATAAGCACTGAAAGCATATAAGTGCGAAACTCGCCTCAAGATGAGACATCTTTTAAGGGTCGTTGGAGATGACGACGTTGATAGGCTATAGGTGTAAAGACAGTAATGTCATAGCCGAGTAGTACTAATTACCCGTAGATTTATTGCCTAATTGGCAGTTGCTCAATTGCGCAACAAGGTTATCTCTTTGTGAACGTTTTTATCGATAATTATTAGACTAGAAGATGATAGACTGATAGATGATAGACTTTAATAGTCTTTTTGCCTCCTATCTATTAATCTCAAATCTAATAATATAAATATATTGTACATCCTTTTGTACAAAACAGCCTTTAGGGTGGTTTTAGCAGAGGGGCTCACCTGTTCCCATTCCGAACACAGAAGTTAAGCCCTCTAGCGCCGATGGTACTGCGAAAGCGGGAGAGTAGGTCGCCGCCAGTTTTTTTAATCCTCAATCATTCATTTGATTGAGGATTTTTTTTGATCCAAACTCAAATATATTCTAAGAACATTTATAAGTAAAACTGATAAAATATAAATACCGAATCCCCCACATCATAAATTGAAGGTAT